>CAZKAT010000001.1:0-464359 GCA_964551135.1 uncultured Gammaproteobacteria bacterium
CATCAAGTTCCACGTTCATCGCTTGTTCTACATCTTCAGGTTTGGAGTTGTAGTTAATAACAAGCTTCAGTGAATCACAGTAAAAATCTAATGCATGATGGTTTGAAAGGAAGGTAGGATACTTAGTGAAAATGTTACTCTCTGTTGGATTAGATACATCTTTCTCTAAGCTTAGTAGTCCGCTTCTTTTCAAGTTGATGAAGCTCTCATACATAAGCTTCAAAACTTCCATAAACACATCTTTGTTGTAACCGCCGCCTTTAAATGGACCAGGAAGCTGAGCAAGTATATGTTTTAAAACTTTTTGTGGCATCATCGCTAAGAATATACAAGAACCACCACCGAAAATAATGATGTACTCTTGCCAAACTGAATAGATCGCATGTATCGGTCCGCCTTCCAGCATGAATCCACCGAATACACAACACGCAACTAAAACTAAAAATACTGCCGTCATCTCTCTCTACCTACCCTTGCATGTCTGCAATTTTCCCTGTTTTAAATTTCTGCGCTCCCTTTCCGTAAGTTGCAGGCTGCCCTCCGTTAAGATTGCTTGAGAAAATTTTGATCATATGATTTATATAATTAGATGACTGCTTTAATAGAGTCATATTGCTATCACTAAATTTTTTGCACTTAGTAAGAATCTCTTTTAGGTTCTCTGACTTGGTTCTAACTTCTTCTCTATGTTCTTTAGGTAATTTAGGAAGTAAGTCGTTGAGATTAATATTGCTTGGATAACCTTGCTCTCTTAAATATTCTACTCGTGCTGCTTCAAGTGCAAGTACTTTAGTAGAGAGAGATTTCTCTTCATCAGTAATAGCTTCTAGAATATCAACATCATTTTCTATTAAAGCTTGTTTCTTTTTAATAGCAAGATCTAAGTAGTTGCTGTAAACACCAGCTTCTTTTTCAAGGATATCTGCTAAGTATTCCATAAATTAATTCCTAAGAAAATAAATACTCTCCAGCACCATCAGCTATAAGTGCGTCTGCTAGATCACTTGAGCTAATGTTGTACTCTCCTGATGCAATTGATTTTTTAAGTTCAGAAATATAATCTGCTCTACCTGCTTGTTTTGCTTGAGCAACTTTTAATTTTAATGATGAGAATGCATCACTATCAGCTGAGTCTACGGCTTTGCTTTCTAAGTCTGTATCAGTATCTGAGCTTGCTTCTGAAGAGAAACAATTTGCTTTTAGCAATTTTAATTGCTCTAAAGAATCTGCTGAATTTGAATCTGTTCTTTTAATATCCATATTATTTTGGCAGTGAAGTTTACTTTACTGGCTCTCCTTCAATAAGTATTCCCGCTCTGGGCCAAAAAGCTAGTTAGTCTATACAGACTAATTGTTTGCTGCTTCTACACCATTTGGTTTAGGTGAATACGGCCAAGGTTTAAATGTCTTTTAGTAATCTCTCTATTAATGCACTTCCTGGCAACATTTTCTTGACTATTAAAAGGGAATTACGAGCTTTATCCTTGTGATTTAGAGCTAAATGAGCCATGGCAGATTTGAAATGAATACCAGCATCTTCGAAATATATATGTTCTGCTTCAGTTAAATACTCCAAAGCCTGGTTATATTCTTGGCGTGCAAGGTGTGCTGAACCGATGTCTTTAATAATTTCTGGATAGGCATTGATCAATTGATCTTTGTAATCAAGGAAGCGCAGCATATAGTCATAAAGACTATAGTTGAGGAAATAACCATAAGTCGACTCAAAATACAGTCTAAAAGTTAGATAGCCTGGGGTCGCTATGTCATGTGGAAACATATACTCTCTATTACTTGCTTCATTTAAGAATTGAATGAGAAACTCACCCCATTTAGTAGCGGGTGAAGATATAGCTTGCAGATAGAGCGCTTGCGCGCGCGGAAGATCTTGAGCTAGTACCGCTGCAAACCCAGCCTGTGAGTAAAGTTGTAATTCTTCATAAATATCGATTGCTTGTTTAGCTTGCTTCAGTTCCACTAAACAATCAGCTTCAAGGTGCTTTAGTTCTTTATTGTGAGCGTTCTTGCATAGTTGCAATGCTGCTTCAAAATCATTGTGTTGAAATTTGCTTTGAGCTTGGTGATAGAGATCCGGCTCCATGAATTCATTATATAGCCTTGGCTTGAATATTAATACTCGGCTCTCGCAAATAATATGCTTGTAAATTCTTATAGTTAATCAATGCTTTGCCCTCAGTATTGAACTTCTTGATAATTAATTTAGCAATATTTGGCTCTTGTAGTTCATAGACCTTATGTCCATAGCTTTCTAGTGAGAAGTAATTAGTTGCAAGATTGTTATAGTCAGTATCAAGGGATATAAAGTAATCATTCTTGCCAGCAGCGATGGCTAGTGGATCGCTATCACTGAGCTGATTTTCAAAGCGTATTAGATCAAAGTTGTTCACTGCATAAATTTTTAGATCTAACTCTGCAGCTAAAGTTTTAATTAGAGTAATGCTACTGCGAATCCCTGTGAACGAGCCAGGTCCCACTGAGCAAGCGACTAGCCCTATATTTTGGGGTCTAAGACCTGCTTTCTGAAAGGATTCAACTAATAGTGAGATGAGCTGTGAGGATTTACTTTGCTGCTGAGCTTCTATAATAAAGCGTTGCTCAATATCGTCAAATACTGCTAGTGATTGTGCTTGATTGCTTGAATCTATTGCAAGAATTAGCATGAGTTAATCATACTATAGTGACTGAGTGACTGAGTGTCAGAGTGACTGAGTGACTGAGTGACTGAGTGTCAGAGTGACTGAGTGTCAGAGTGACTGGGTGGCTGAATAATCTGCCTCATACACTCGGACACTTTGTCACCCAGCACTATTTATAAATTCTTCATCAAAACCTCGTCTAAATCAAAAATTTTCATATAAAATGTTAGTTCTATGTTTAATTTCACATTACAAGAAATAGTTAATTTAGCTCAGTTATTAGGCTTGATTGTTATTACTGGTGGAACCATTACCCTCGGCGCACTTGCTGCTCCTAGTCTATTCCATAATCTTAGTCGCGAAGAAGCGGGCTCAGTGATGGTGGAGATTTTTAGTAAGTTTGATAGTTGGATCAAAGTCTCATCTATAGTGATTTTGGTGGCAAAGTTGATTGATGTAGCTTATATCCATAAGTTTAATTTTTTTATAGAAACTACTGTAGGAGAGGAAGTGATAAAGATGCTTAACACTAATATGCTTATTAGTACTATATTAGTAGTGGCGATAGCAGCAACTAGTCTACATATTGCTTTCAGGCTGTCACCAGCTATACAAGAGTCTTACGAAGCAGATTCCGCACAGTTTCCTGTGCTTCATAAGCAAAGCGAAATGCTACACAGAGTCAATTTTTTACTAGGCATTGGCTTGCTTTTTAGTTTCGCGATTTATTAAGCAGATTTAATTTAAGGGCTATTGCTCCCCATACTCATGTATGCTATTATATAAGTATGGCTACCAAATTATCTCCTAAACAGGAAGAAACAGCAGAAGTTATTTATAAACTTACGCATCAATATAATTATCCCCCCACCTTGGATGAGATCGCCGCAGAAATGGGCATCACCAAGGGCACCCTCCAGTACCACATGACGGCATTGCGTAAGAAGCAAGCTGTCATCTGGAACACTGGTTCGGCACGTTCTGTGCGAGTTATGGATCCTGAAGTGCTAACGCATTGCAGAACAAAGTTTCCGCGAGTACAGAAGTCAGATGAATTTAATGGCAATTTTGATCCTAGATCTATGGAAAAAGGATCTGAGTTCAATGTTAGTCGCGAACGTACGCAGATTCCTATTCTAGGAAAGATTGCAGCAGGTGTTCCACTAACAGTCATGGACAGAGCTGATGAATACCTTGAATTAGATACCTATTTCTCTGAAGGTTGTTATGCTCTTCGTGTTAAAGGTGAAAGTATGGTAGATGCTCTAATCTCTGATGGAGACTTAGTTTTAATAGAGCCGCGTGATACTGCTCATAACGGTGAGATAGTAGTAGCACTTGTTAATGATGAGGCTGCTACTCTAAAACGCTTCTATAAAGAAGATCAGCGTATCAGATTACAACCCGAGAATCCAACTATGGAGCCTATCTATATAGATCCACGTAAAGAGAGTTTGAAGATACAGGGCATTGTGAAAGGTGTAATCCGTAAGACCTAAGTTAAGTTGACGTAAATTACTAAGGGAGGAAATATGACAATTAAGTTCAAACACTTACTGAAAGAGAACTATTATAAAACTTTATCTACGATGACTCTGGCAGCAGGGTTTTCTTTCTGTTCCTATATTGGTGTATATGCTAAAAATATTGTTTTTAATGAAGATATCTCTTCAGTAAATCTCAAATTATGTTTAGTATTTTTAGGTCTTGGTATAATTATGTTAGGATTATCGATCTATTTTAGTTTCAGAATAGATTGGGTGAAAGGAGTAGCAAAGAAATGAATCCAGAATTGATAGCTTATATGTTTCCTTTTACTATATTGTTTATGATTCTTTTTGCAGCATATATCGGCGAACATGCTGATAAGATTCCATTTTTAAAAGATTTAGTGGATTAACTTTGTGGCAACTTTTTGATATCGCCTATGTAATCCCCGCTACTGTAGCTATCGGCTACTTTATCGGTCAGTATTTGGAATCTAAATATGAGGGCGATTATTTCGTTCTTTGTATTTTGATATCAGCAGCTTGTGGATTCATTCTTACTATATTTAAGATTAAGCGATTTATGGATGAGTTGAACAAGAATCCTGAAATGATTAACACTGATAAACCAATTGAATAGATGATTAACTGTTACCGTCATTGAAAGCAGTTAGTTGCCAAGATAATATTAACATGGGGTGTATTGTCCAGTATTTTCTTCAAGAAATCCCAAGATTTAGAGCTGATTTTTGGTGTTAAAATTCTACTGTTATGGCAACAGCAGCAAAAACGGCATTAGGTAAAGTAGTTCAGGTCATAGGGCCTGTTATAGATGTAGAGTTCCCATCAGGTTCGTTACCGAGTATTTATAATGCTCTAAAAATTCAAGGTAAAAACTCAGCAGGACAAGAAGTGAATCTAGTTGCTGAAGTGCAATTAATTTTAGGTGATAATCGTGTGCGTTCGATTGCGATGAGTTCTACTGAAGGACTTAGTCGTGGTTTAGCTGTAGAAGATACTGGTGCACCAATCACTGTCCCAGTAGGTGCTGCGACCTTAGGCAGAATTCTTAATGTACTAGGTGAGCCAGTAGATGAAGCTGGTCCTATTGCAGCTAAGAAATTTAGTCCTATTCACCGTGAGCCTCCAGTGCTTTCTGAACAGAATACTAATATTGAAGTATTCGAGACTGGAATTAAAGTTATTGACCTTCTTACTCCTTACGTTAAGGGTGGAAAGATTGGTTTATTCGGTGGTGCAGGTGTAGGTAAGACAGTTCTGATTATGGAATTGATTAATAACATCGCTAAAGCACACGATGGTATTTCTGTTTTCTCTGGTGTAGGTGAGCGTACTCGTGAGGGTAATGACCTTTGGCAAGAGATGAAAGAGTCTGGAGTAATCGATAAGGTAGCTCTAGTATACGGACAGATGAATGAGCCTCCTGGAGCGCGTATGCGTGTTGGTCTTACTGGACTAACTATGGCTGAATACTTCCGTGACGAAGAGAATAAGGACACTCTACTTTTCGTTGATAATATTTTCCGTTTCACTCAAGCTGGTTCTGAAGTATCTGCGTTACTTGGACGTATGCCATCAGCAGTAGGATATCAACCAACTCTAGCTAACGAGATGGGACAGCTGCAAGAGCGTATCACTTCTACTACTAAGGGTTCTATAACTTCAGTACAAGCGATCTATGTACCTGCAGACGATCTTACTGACCCGGCTCCAGCGACTACCTTCTCGCACTTAGATGCGACTACGGTTCTCTCTCGTCAAATCGCTGAATTAGGAATTTATCCTGCAGTGGATCCGCTAGATTCTACTTCTACAGCACTTAAGGCTGCTATCGTAGGTCAAGAGCACTATGACGTAGCGCGTGGTGTACAAAACATTCTTCAACGTTATAAAGAGTTACAAGATATCATTGCGATTCTTGGTATGGATGAGCTTTCTGATGACGATAAGGCAGTAGTTTATCGTGCACGTAAAATACAGAAGTTCTTGTCACAACCTTTCCACGTAGCAGAGGTATTCACTGGTTCACCTGGTAAGTACGTTAAGCTAGATGACACTATCAGAAGCTTTAAAGAAATCCTTGCTGGTAAGTACGATGCTCTCCCTGAGCAAGCTTTCTACATGGTAGCTGGTATAGAAGAAGTTATTGCTAAAGCTGAGAAGATGAAGGGTTAAGCAACTGCTTTCATTAATTGTCCTAATATAGAATCTGGATGCATTGCTGCCATTCTTAGAAATTTATTAGCTGTATCAGTGTCAAAAATAGAAAGTATCATTTCTTTATTTAAATCTTTATCACAGGCAAAATCATTTCCACTTTCAATTGATTCATTCAAAAACTGTTTCTGTTGATCACAGACAAAAGTATCATTTCCACTTTTAATTAATTCATTAAAAAACTCTTGATCACAATGGAGATTATGCTTATAACCTTTTATTAAAGCTGCTTTAATAAAATCTCCCTGTGTCCAGTGTCTAATAGGTTGCTCTGATTCTTGAAGTTTATCTTTGATCCAAGTTAAATCAGCGTTTACATGAGCAGCATAGGCTCTAATAATAATACGACAAGCTTGCCAATCCACATCAAGTCTATTATTATTACTATGTGCACTGAGGATTTTATATTCTTCTTTAATTGCTTTAGTAAATAAATGGTCAAAACCTTCTTTAGTTGAAAACATAGTATCTCTAGTTATAGGATCTAAGGTTGGTTGTCCAATTTGTACTGATGTTATGGTATTACCTTGTGCAGGCTCGTTTAGTATTACACCGTCTGCAGCTAAATTATTAGTATTTATAGGTTTAAAATTAATCATAACAAATTAATATAGCAAATTCAGATAATATTGTCAAGAGTATGATAAATTATTCCTGCCACCAAGCTTTTAGCATAGAAGAAGTTATCGCTAAAGCCGAAAAGATGAAGAGTTAAGGGCTCTTAGATCAATACCAAAATCTCGCGTTACACCATTGAAATTATTTTCCAAGCTGGCTTTAACTGATTTTAAAATCATTATTACTAAGTTCATTCCTGCTTGCATTACGGCTGGTTCCTTTCTTTTAGTTTGTTCTAGTTCACGTCTAAGTCTATATTCTGGCTCGTTATCAAGATTATCGTGCCAAGGATATTTTTCTGGAGTATTTGGAACTTGAAGAACTTGAGATTTAAAATTTTCTGCGTGGGCGATAACTTCACCTAGGATTCTAGTTGCAAATTTTCTTTGCGTTATAGCAGAGGCCGCTGACGCTCTCGATCCAAGGAAAGGGTTTATATTTCCGCTTGGTTACCATTATTTATTTTTCCTGTTTTCATGATTATTTTATAGTAGTTGTGTGAAATGAAAATTTAATATCTTGTCGATAAAAGTGGTTTAAGTTCATCTATTAATGGCTTAAAAATCCCCCTCCATAATTTATAGCCTGTATCCTTTCTCTCAAGTGCGAGTCCTATATTTTGAATAGTACATTCATCGCCAGTAGGCATCTCTCCTTGAGCAATCATCTCTAACTCACCTTCAGTTAATTTTGTTAGTGGAGTTAGAGTTTTAATTATTCTAGCTCGCCTATTTTCAGCAGCTTCTAATCTACTCTCAAAAGAATCCGCTAATGTCCCTGCATTTGGTCCATTTTCGTTGACTTTATATTCTTTATTAATAGCGGGTTTAATATCTAACCAAAGCTTTGTAAGTTCAGAAATATCAGCCATAGATTATTATTTTACTATGATTTTTGTGTAAAATAATAAAATTTAATATTTACTGCTACTAATTACGTTGTTGCTGGAGAGGGGTTAAGCTGTTCCAGAATGCTCCCTATAAATCTACGACAGGTTTGTATTGCTTGTTCCCAAGCGCTAAGCTCTCCATCGTTAAATAAAGTAGATCCTATAAGCTTGTGATCGAGCCTATTAGGCTGCACCTTTAGAAGTTCGTCTGGCAGGGCTTGTAAATTTTTTACTGCTTCATTTCTTTTCCTTTCTGCAAATTTAACTTGTTGGTCCATATCTGTAACGGCCTTGTTCAAGTTTGTAATTTCCTCATGAGCAGGGAAGTCAGAAAGTCTTGTTCTTAAAGTTGTCCAGGCTTTAGACAAAGTCTCAGAACTGCTAATTAAAGGACTTGATTGGGTTGAATCGATCATAATTTAGTATTATAACTTCTCCCCTTGATGAAAATCAAGATAAAGTGGATGCCTTTATGTCTTTCACAAACATCGAATTTACTAAAAAGAACCCATTCTCTAAGTCTTGAGGGTAATAATTTCCTTCTACTACTTCGAAATTTTCCATAATTTTATTGCGCATAATGCCTGGCAGTATATTGCAATCTAGGCTTGGCGTACAAAGCTGTCCCTGAGCATTAAAGAAAAACACATTAGTAAAACTGCCTTCGCAAATATGTCCGTGTTCATTGGTCCAGATGATTTCGTTGTACTTAGTGGCTGAGTGACTGAGTGACTGGGTGTCTGGGCGAGGAAGAAATTTATGTTTCCAGATAGGATTAGTTGTTTCTATATGAAATTCTTTAGGGTCGAGAATTTTTACTTGCCATGTTTTCTTTAGATCCCGAGTGTAAGGCTCTATGCCTATTTCAAAGCTGCCATCTTGGTTATAAACAATACGAAGCTTGAAAAGAGCTAGAGGCTGGAGGCTGGAGGCTGGAGGTCTAATGCTAATAAGCTTCAAACTTCGAGCCTCAAGCTTCGAGCCTAAGAAATTTACTAATGCCTTAAAAAAATATTGTGTTTTATTCTTAACTTGGTTGCGCAGTAATAATATGAAATCCTCTTGATTATTGATTCCTTGTGGTAATGAGAAATCTAATTCTCTAATGCTTATCAATAACCTATTAATATGCTCATCTATATCATAGATATAAGCTATATCAGGAGAAGCTTCTACACGAATAGTTTCTAGAAGCTGCTTTATATCTTGGATTGATGGATATTGGGTCATGCTTAGACCCCGCTAGTATAATAATCTTCATCAATAATAAAGGATGATGATTTTTCGGCAGTATCGAAGCAAGCTATATGATACATTGCATCACCTTGGTTATAGAGAGGTAATATCGATTCACCGATAACTATCCCTGGTTTAGTAGCAGTAATATTTTGGTGTTGTTCACCAAAGGCATCTGTAAGGTAACCTAGGACCTCATTAGCTTTAACTGCTTGTCCGAGTTTTTTCTTGGTGTGTAAGATACCGCTCTCAGGTGCTCTTAACCAATAAGTAGAGTTAGCTAAAGCACTTTTAGATTTTTTGTTTTTAGGTTTAACTTCTTTCGGCAACATGCCAAGTTCAGCCATAACGTTAAGAATCCCATCTAGACCGGCTTTGGTAACATGTGGTTCAAACCTCAATGGTCTACCACCTTCAAACACCATATAGGCTAGTTTCCCTTTCACTGCGGCTCTTAAGGTACCTTCTGCTGCTTTAGAGTCTATTATTACTGGAGCACCGAAGCTATATGCCATGCGTTTGAGATCTGGATGATCAGAGAGAGCAACCCTAATCTGTGGTAGATTGTCCCGATGCGTTGCAGCTGAATGTAGATCTATACCATGCGTACATTTATTAACTATCTCTTCCATGAAAGTATTTGCGATCTGTGCTGCTAGTGAACCTTTCTGAGTGCCTGGGAAACAACGATTTAGATCGCGTCTATCAGGTAAGTAACGAGACTTAGCATTGAAGCCAAAGATATTTACAATAGGCACTGCAATTAAGGTACCGCGAATTTTACTGAGAGATCTATGTTTAAGTAATTTAGCAATAATTTCTACACCATTAATCTCGTCACCGTGTACCGCTGCAGAAACGAATAATATAGGACCTTCTTCCTTACCGCGTATAACTTGTACCGGTATTTCCATTTGCGTAAGGTCATAAAGTTTAGCTACCTTAAGGTTGATGCGCTTCTTCTCGCCAGGATATATTTCAACATCAGCAATTTTGAGTTCTTGGATTTTATTTGCAGGTATGGCTTTATTTGGCATTTAATTTGTTTTGATTGAAAAAATTATTGATACTATCTCTTTTATTATTATATAGTCAGTAATCGGATGGATTTTAGTTTTAAGATAAGATATAATATTATCTATGAGTATAAAGCAGTTACTTTTTGGTAATCGAGTTCGGCATCTTTCAGAACTCACACCTAAAAGATCTTTATTAGAGAATTCTACAATTCTTTCTCAACTTAAAGAAATGGAAGCAGGTGGCAACACCCTTGGTTTTTTATTTTTGATAGCCCATACTGATCAATATTGGAACGACCCAGCAATTAGAGAAGCTGCTTTATTATTAGCAGAAAAAAGTATTATAAAAGTACCAGTTACTGATATCAAAGCTTCTTTTCATCCAAAAATTGAAGCAGGATTAATAGCTAATGGAGGTACTAGTCGAATTTGTGAAGCTTTTGACCATTCTGATAGAGAAGATAAAGGTGCAGAGAGATGTTTTCAAAAAAGATATGCACAGCGTATAGCTTTACATCAACCTACCAAATCAAGTTCCAAAGTAGTTGAGTTAGTTTAAAACTGATTCAAAAATCTCTGGTCCCCGTTAAACATAAATCTGATATCGTTGATCTTGTATTTAAGCATAGTGAACCTATCTAAACCTAGTCCAGCAGCGAATCCTGAGTATTTCTCTGGATCTATGCCTGCCATAGATAGTACATTAGGATCTACCATACCGCAGCCCATTAACTCTAGCCAACCGCGTCCGCCACAAGTAGTACAACCAGCACCTTTACAGAATACGCACTCAGCATCTAACTCAGCCGAAGGCTCAGTGAAAGGGAAGAAATCAGGGCGAAATCTAGTACGCATTTCTTCACCGAAGAATTGCTTCAGAAATTCATTCAATACCCATTTCATATGTCCGAAGTTTACATTTTCTTCTATCATCATTACTTCTAACTGATGGAAGAAAGGCATCTTGCGTGCGTTAACTTCTTCATTACGATAAACGCGTCCATGACCAATAATGCGGAATGGTGGTTTAAGTTTCTCCATGGCGCGTATTTGTATAGAAGATGTGTGTGAGCGTAAAAGCATATCTGGAGAGAGTTTGGTGTAGAAAGTATCCTGTTCATCACGTGCTGGATGGTCTTCAGGAGTATTCAGCGCTGTAAAATTATAATAAGTGCTTTCTATTTCAGGACCATCTACTAATGAGAATCCCATAGTCTCAAATATCCTGACTATCTCATTAGTAACTTGAGTAAGCGGATGCACATGTCCAAGCTTAGTTCCTAATCCTGGTAGCGTTGGATCTATGCGTTCTGCTTCTAACTTAGTGTTTAGTTCAGCAGCTTCGATACGTTTAGTGGCTTGTTCTAAGGCGTTATTTATAGCACTCAATACTTGATTAATTAATTTACCAAACTCAGGCTTATCCTCATTAGGAATATCCTTCATTTGCCGGCGCATATTAACGATAGTGCTTTTATCGCCAAGATATTTTACACGAATATCATTAAGTTCTTTAGAATTATTCAGCTCGGCGAAAGCTTTAATAGCCTCTTGTTCAAGGCTACTGAGTTCTTGTTTAGTGTTTTCTAGAGTAATGGTCATACTGTTATACTCGGATCTATTCTTTTAATATCAGTTTTATCAAAATCTTTATCAAAACTAACTAGTTCTAATTTATATTTTTTAACACATAAGTATTGATAAGAATCATCAAAATCAAGACCAGTTTTTTTCATAACATTCTCGCTAATTTTTGCTAGTTCATTAATATCCAACTCTACCATATTGATATTTGCGGCATAATTTCTAGCAAACAATATAAACTGATCAGATAAATTTCTATTGTTTAATATTAAGGCTATTGAATATAATGAAAACTTACTTATGAATATTTGATTTGGTTTTATTTGTTTAAGAAAAGTATAAGCAATCGAAGAGTTTTGCTGTTTTAAGAGAGCTTCTAAAAAAACATTTGAATCAATGAGATAAGATTTCAATTAATCTACCTTCTCCCACAGTTTCTTGCCCTCTTCTTGTAATTCCAAGGCTGAAATATTAATATGACTTAAGGAGCCAACCCATGAATAATCTAGGTTATCTGCTTTCTGTTGAGACTCTTTTTCTTTCTTATTAATTAGAAAAGCTACAAAATCTGCTACTTCTTTAACTTCGTAATCTGGCAGTTCAGAAAGTTTAAAACTAATCTCCGTCCTTAATTTATCGGAATCCATAATTTTACATTATAACAGATCATAATGTACTCTGAGCAACTCAGCTCCAGCCTTAACTGCAAGTGCATTATATTCCTTGGTCCATGTATCTAATTCCTGAGTGGAAGCATCAGCTTGATTCTTCCATAATTTAAGGAAGCTTTTACGGCTAGCTCCAATGAGCACAGGTAGCCCAAACTCTTGCTTGAGTTTAGGGATAAGATCAATAATTTCTAAAGAATGTTTCAAATTCTTTCCAAAGCCTAATCCTGGATCAAGAATTAAACGCGATGAGTCGATATCGAAACGCCTCATTTGATTAATAGTTCTATCCCAAAACATTTTCATATCTTCCAGTAAACCATGCTTATAAAAATCATCTGGAATCTCTGAGCTAGTTTGGCGGGGCGGCACTCCTCCCTTACTATGCATAGAGATTAGTCTCACATTGGGTTTGACGAATTCTGCAATAATGCCAAGCATATTGGTATTTTGCAAGCCCATTACATCATTGATAAAGCTAAAATGCTGACCATATTTCTTAAAAACCATACGTACTACTTGTGAATTTCTAGTATCTAAGGAGAATTTTGCTGTTAGGGGTTGAGTTTTGAGCAATTCTAGCAATGGCGTTAATCGTGCTAACTCTTCCTCAGTTGAGACTGGACTTGCTCCAAGACGAGTGGATTCTGCACCAAGGTCGATAAAATTCACACCTTGACCTACAAGTTCTTGCGCGCGTGCCAGGGCTAATTCTGGTTCTAAAATACTTGGGTCGCCATCCGAAAACGAATCTGGTGTAAGATTCAGAATACCTAAGTGAATTACCAATGAGATCTCCTTTAAAATCTAAGAATTTTCTTAGGGCGACACGTGCGTTCCGCACGGTCGCTATCTTTTTTCATAGACCTCTAATCAAAACCTGCGGTTTTGAAAGAGGTCTAGTGTGTAAATATATCAAATTGTTATAACCTAAATCTTTTTATAATCAAAGCTTCTTAATCTAAGTTAAGAAAGCTTCAAAAAGGGGAATAAAAGGTAAATGAGGCTGGTCTCAAGGGTGAGATTAGGAACAGTAAAAAGGTATAACAATGGTATATAATCCGATATTTGAAGAAGAATTAGATCGCGAAAATCAACTCAGAGGTCTTAAAAACGCTATTAAATCAAGAGCAAGTCAAGATCAAGTGCAAGATTTATGTTTTAAGTTCTCGACTTTCGTCAAAGCTCATCCAATTTTTACAACCATGGCTATTGGTGTTTTTGGGCTTGGCTTAGCATCTAAAAAGTTTTAGTCTATGCAACCATTACCGAAGGTAGAAGCTCCTGCAGCAAAAGCCTTACGTAATAAATCTAATAAATTTATAGGAATATTTTGAGAATCCAAAGGGTTTAGACCTCTAGTTCTGGCATCAGCGAGTATTTTACTCATTGCTATAGCAATACCGATACGAGGTACTGCAGCGTCATTGCGACGTGCTGTTAATAAATCTCGTGCGTCAGTATCATTTTGAAGTAATTCATCGAATCTAACTTGTTTAGGATTCTCTACTTTATAGTGTTTAACAGCAGCTATGAAATTAATGGTCTGTTGTTGAGCGTTCAAGAACTTAGTAATTAGCTCGTCGTTTTTAGAATCATAGTTATCACAAGTAGCATTTTCTATGATCTCGTGAGCCTTGCGGTAACAATCTTGATCGGCAGTCATGATGCCGCGCTCCAGTGAATTCATAATATGTCTCATTAATCTGGCTTCTTGACTGTCTTCTGGAGAATTACAATAGTAAGAAATCCACTCCACTAAGCTACGAGGTTCAGCATTGTTAGCACTAAACTTCTCTGTTGCAGCTAGCACCTTATCAAAACCATAAAAACTCACGTGATTACCACCCACTAAACTAAACATAGCAGCGTAAGGGATGGCACGAATATCCCCAAGTATTTTAACTATATGATCTAACTCTAAATCGCTAGCTAGTTTACCAAGATCATTAGCATAGCTTGGGTTATCAAGGAATTCCTTAAGCTGAGCGCCGGATCTAGAAGTCGGTCTAGAAGCGATATTGAAGAGATCTAAAAATACTAAAGGAGACTTAATTACATGCCTGAAATATAATCTGAGCACAGTTTCATTGCTAACCTTATTGTCGTCATCTAGGTCTAGTCCCAAGACTTCGAAGCGCAGTGCAGATCTAACTATGTTCACTAGCTTATTCATCATTAGTGTGAAATTAGGATCCAAGATATAAGTTTGTTTATAAAGTTTTGCTAAATCTGGTGTCTTAGCTTGCTCGATATTAAAATTAGCGTTTCTTAAACCTATCTCAGTGATACCACCGATAAAATCCTGGATAGCATGACGAGTACGTGGATTAGATGCAAGCTGCTGCGCGCCACCACCTTGTAAAGTACGTTCATAGTATGGGATGGAACCAAGTGGTTGAGTGCATTTGACAGTATCTTTAAACTCTAGTCCGCCGCCGCGTTCTACTGGTTCGCCCCAGCCATCGAAATTAACTAACACCACTTCTTTCAGACCATTAGTTTGATAAGCTTGCAGCCATAGATTTTTATCGAAGAAATTACGTCCTTGAAGTAGCTGTGTTGAGATCTCAGTCTCTATTTCGGTGTTAAAGAACTTATCAAAATCTCTTAACGCAAGGGCTATGACCTCAAGCTCGTTTAGTTGCTTGTTCATGCCCTCACTTATGGAACTAACATCTATTCCCTGAGCGATATTGCGCCAAGTATTGAGCTGTAGTGGATTATTATGCAAACGATCTAATAAGTATGCATTGAAGATCTTAACTACTATGGTATCTAATTGTTTAGATCTAAACATCTCCCATTGTGATGCCACGAAACCATTCTGCTTGCCGCTATCTGAAGGACCACGCATTTTAATAAAACGTCCACCTTCAGCGATAAGATATTGATGCCAAGCAGTGTTGCTAAGAGCGTCTATGCTTATTCTGTAAGAATTACGCAGATCACTAATCTGCTCGGTAAGCGGCACTATTTCTAGACGTGAGCTTGGTAATGAACCGTTGATTGCAGGTTGGAATGCATTGATAACTTTAGCGAGTACTAGTACGTTGAGCATGTCTTCAAAGCTCTCATTCATACTGATAATCTGTCTGCGAATTGCTCCTAACTCACTCAAGGCTAGTAAATCAAAAGTTTGTAATAAATTGTCCTGAGTTTTTTTAGGGTCAGCAATATATTGGATGATAATTTTAGAGCGTAGAGTTTCATAATCAGTTTTAGCAGTTTGGTCAGAGTTAGCTATAAGTAATTTACCAACCAAGTAATTAGTTTTATTGCTTATTTGTTTGTCCCATAATGCTGTTAGATACCTGGTGAGCTTAGCTAGAATCTTATTACCTTGGCGTGTGTGTCCATGAGAGCCGTAGTCTGAGAAGACTTGCGCCTTACGAATCAATAAGTCTATCTCCTTAGTATTAGCGATAGTGCCCACTACCTTAGTCCAATCTGTGTAAGGAACTTTATTGGTACGAATGAGTTCAAGCGGTTCGATTATATCCTTAGCTACATTAAATTCTTGTAGTATTTTTATTTCAGCAGGATTCAAGCTTTCTAACTGTAATAATTTATTAGTTACAGCTTCAAGTTTAATGATGATGCCGTATTCGATAACTACTCTATAAGCTTCGTTAGGTTTCTCAATTATGTCACCGTAATCCTGCATTAGCGAATCATAGTAAGCTTTAAACTTATCATCTCTAAAAAATGTCTTAGTTGGTAGATTAGAATCACTGGTAAAATCATCACTAAGATTCTGCCAAAGCTTCTCTAGCTCTAACCTGTACTTGGTTAGGAAGTGCAAGCGCTCTTGCAAGACTGATCTTAAATGTTGCTCGGCACTGACAGTCGGGTTACCATCTATATCTCTAGCTACCCAGCTATGTAATCTGAAAGCATGTTTATCGAGTCTAAATTGCTTTCCAAGATATTTTTTTAGTTCTTTCTCTAGGGCTTGAATTTTACCAGGAATAATTTCCCAGGCTTCAGCAATATTATTTAGGAAATTAGCGCTTTCATCTGTAGGATGCAACCTCGTTGAATTATAAGGTTTGGCTCTCACCATGTGACTGATAGAGAGTGATATATCTTCGATTAGATCTGCTACTACTAACTCGAGGTTTTGCTCAGGACCATCCTTGCTAAGCGTTTCCCATTCCTCAGGATCAACTCTATAAGCTATCTCTTGCACAGTTTCTACCATGTGCTTAATATGATTTACATAGTCTGGCTGTATACCTGCCGTAGGATGCGCTGTCAGAACCAGGTTCGCGCAGAAGTTATCAGCAAATACCTTGGCTAGATCTTCATCATTAGAGAAATGCTCTCTTAATTCATTAAGAGTTTTACTTGCAAACATTCTATCTGGTAATAGAGCATCGGGTTTGGTGATCTCAGCGCAAGCAGTGCTAGATTGATTTAGCAGTAAATATGCTTCAAGTATCCACGACAATAATTTAGTAGCTATAAGTTTAGATTCAGGATCTTCACCAGGATTGAGCTCTAGTAGAGTTTTTTCTATTTCACTAAAATTTCTTGTGGATGAAAGTTCTCGTCTAAGTTTAGTTATACTGTCAATAAGTTTACGAGCTAATTGTTTACGTAGCTCTGGGCTTGGGGCTAAATGATCATCATTGCTGATACGATCGAATACCTGCTTGCCGATAATATTACCGATAACTCTATAGAGAGCTCGTATAGAAGGAGAGATAGACACATATTGATTTTAGCAGTAGTTTAAGCAACCACAGGATATTGCCTTGACCTTAGATATCTTGAATTGAGCATAATAAGCTCGGCAAGTTGTGCTTTGGTGCTTTTTGGAGTTTCACTGCTAGTTTGAATGACTTGTTCATAAGCTTCAGCTCCAAGAAAATAAACTAAACTATCAAGATGTTCATCAATTGTAGGAGATCTATTTTTAGTGGCTATCTCTAATATTGCATCTAGGGCATGAGTTCGAATTGCTTTATTGGGATTACCTTGTATTAGTCTTATAGCAGTATAAGTTCCAAGACCAGGCTCAGCCTCGGGATCATTAGCTTCATATTCCAAGCAATGATTTAGATCAGTGGCAGCGAAACATATTAAATTAATTATATCGGTTTTTAATTCATCATTATCCGACTTAATGGCTAATGTTTTAAGCTCATCTATTAATTCAGGGTTATGCATAAATGTTGCTAAAGCATGACAAGCATATTCTTGTAATCCTTGATCTATATCTTCAGATTGTAAACACTTTATCAAACTCTTATAATGATTAGCTAAGTGATACCATTTCATTACCAACTCATTGTCAAATAACCCTTGCCCATCTACCAAATTCTTTAGAGGTTCAAGTAATTCAACAATAGCAGGATCTCTAGAAAGCTTATATTTTAGTGTTAAACCTTCATATAGACCTAAAACTAACATTAATACGGGAGCTGTATGTTGCTCCAAGGGCTTACTTTTAATAAATGTATCGATTTCATTTCTATCTTGAGAAAGTTCTTTAATAATATCTAAGCAGTTAAAAAGCTTATGTGCTTCATCCTTCGTGGAATAAATTTTAGTCCAAGCACTCTTTAATATTATTGGTCTTAAGTCTTCCCTTGCTTGTCCTATTTTAATTAGAAGAGCGGTGATTAATGTATCAGTATCTGCTTGTCCTTGTGCATCTAATAGATAAGCTAGATCTTGCTCAGAGATTGCTTTAGTATTATTAGCTAAGGTCATAACTGCATAGAAATTTCTATCACTATAGTCTTTTTCATTAGTGGCTTGTTTTAATAATAGTGTTTTAGTATCACGCTCTAATAATATGTCTCCATATTGTATCTTAGAAAGTATTTTGAAAATATTGAAATGGATATCAGGATCAAGTTTATTAATCAACAGTACTTGTTTTAATAATTCTTCTAATTTGGGATTATAACTAAGTTGCTCCAATTCAGCTAAGGTTGCTGTTGCATGGAAGAGTTTTTCACTTTTAGATTTTTTTGGCGGTTGTAACATTTTAGAAGCTTCCTTGAGAACAATATCTACTAGAATTCGTTCTTGTTCAGCGTTATAAGCTAAGTTCATATCAGAAAGCATATGCATGCTATTGGTTCGAGTCGTTTTATTATCAGTACTTTTTAACTGATCAAATAGATAAGGTATGGAGATATCCGGCATAGAATTGATAGTCTTGCAATATTCATCAACGGGGTCATTTTCTAGATTTGCTACTTCTTTAGTTTTATTCTTTGAATCTCTTTCAGGCTGGAATTCCATTCTTCCCCATCGATCTTCGATATCTTGTTTATTAGTTTCTTCATTTAAAGCATCAAATAATGGAGCCACGATTAAACCTTTCACTAATGTACTTAGTTCAGGATCTATATCAGCTGTATTTCTATAAGTTGGTGATTTAGGGTGATGTAAATTATTTAGCTTTTGGTCGATAGGTAGTCTGAAAATACGATCGAGCATATTTCCTATCAATATGCGGTTTTCATCTTGATTAGTGCTTATATGATTGTTAGCAAATACTTTGCCAATAATGGTGTCTAGAGAAGGAGGAATATAAAAAGAACCCTTGTTTTCTAAACTAGCAGTGACTTCACTAGTTAATACATCTGTAAGTTCGGCAACTGAATAATCAAGTCTTCTTTTTAATGCATTAATTTCGCCATCATCATAACCTGTAAGATCAAGCACTTGAGAAGTATTTAAATCATGTTCTGCTGCGGCACAAGTACGCAATTCACATAGCTCGTGAACGACAGTTTTTATATTGTCCCTAATACCCAACATTAATTCTTATCTGATCAGAGGAAATTATACAATACACCTTAGCTAATAAAGTGGTTAGTTATAATGTTTAAACTATGTCTCATACAAGTATAAGTATCCATGCTATTAAATCAGCGCACTATCAAATGCACTCTGAGCTAGCGCCTGGGATTGGATCTCGAAAGGTAGACCTTGGTGATGCTGAGGTGATGAAGGCGATCTCAATTTATGGTGGTTTAGAAAAATACATTGAAGTTCATCAGGAAGTTTTTAATATAGATCTCGCTAAGAGTGAGCACAAGATTCAAGAATTTACAGAGCGAGGCATAGGCATTACTAATATACTTGCTGAAGACTATCCTGAGATATTACGGCATCTTAAAACTCCTCCGACCATTCTTTATTATTATGGTGATATTAGTCAGTTACATTTGGAACGTAATATCGCCATAGTAGGTACACGGAATTCTTCTAGCTATGGTGAGAATGCTACTCGTGCTCTAGTGCAGTCATTGAAAGGATCTGATGCATGTATAGTAAGTGGACTTGCTGCAGGTATAGATTCAGCTGCCCATGGAGCAGCTTTAGAGCATGCTATGCCGACTATCGGTGTCTTAGGTTCTGGTTTATTAGAGTTTAACTATGCTGGTCTGCAACGAGACTTATTTAAGCGCATGCAAGTCGATACTCAGAGTCTCATTATTAGCGAATTTGCACCAGACTGCAGTGCGCGAGCTTGGACTTACGCCCATCGTAATAGATTGATTGCTGCTTTGTCTCGAGCTACTGTGGTTATAGAAGCTCCCTTCGGCAGCGGTGCCTTGATCACTGCAGAGCATGCGCTTAATCTGGGTCGTAAGCTTTATGCTATACCGGCAGATCTCAGTAAGGAGAATTTCAAAGGTTCTAATAAGTTACTTGCAGAGGCTAAAGCGCAGCCGATATATTCTTATGATGGTTTAGTTGAACTATTAGGGTTTAGCGGTAAGATGCAAGACTTAGTTCCAAATGTCCTAGTCGATAATCCAATTCTTCATGCTATTACTGAAGAACCAGTGACTCTAGATCATTTAATCAATAAACTACAAATCAATCAGGGAAAACTCTTCACAGAACTAACTATCTTAGAAATGAAGGGTTTAGTGCGTAAAGAAGCTGGTGGAAGATACTCTAAGCAGAGAAGGTAATTCTCAACGTCATCCTGAGGAGGAGCCGTAGGCGACGACGTAAGGATCCACTATTATTACTTTGTTTAGTGGATCCTTACGGTCGGACTTTGCCCTCCCTCAGGATGACGAATAAATCTATGTTTTAAATTTTGATACTAGAATTAACCAAAGGTCTTAGAGAATAAATCTTTATACGCTCTAATGCCTTCGCTTTCTGTTTCTACTTGGCAATTAATTGAAGCGAAAATAAATACTCCATGACCAACTCTTTCTTGGCTGCCATCTAGTGCAAGAGTTGCACCACTTACGAAGTCTATAACTCTCTGAGAAATCTCGCGATCTAAATATTGAAGATTTACGATTACTGATTTGCGAGCTTTAAGATGATTGACTATATCAAGACTATCTTCGAATGATCTTGGTTCAACCACTACTATATTCAAACCTTGTGCTCCGCTTTGTACTACTTGTAATGCACTTGGTCTATTCATCGACATTGGCGCTGCTGGCATAATAGATTCTTCTATCATCATTGGTTGCTCCTGCTCTTTCTTCCCTCTCATCCACGATCCGAATACTGTATCCATAGCTTCATTAAATCCTTTTGCTTCTGTAAATTTTTTTCCTGTTCCTGTTACTGTCGTGACATCCTCTTCTAACATTCTATCCAACTTTCCGCGAATTGCGGCTGTTGGCGGAGGGATTTTATATTCATCTTTTACTTTGAATAAATCACCAAAGCCTTCGTTGAAGGTCTTCTCTTCTGGTCCCATCCATAAATCATCTACCTTAAACTTTTTTGTCATTGACTTTAACTTACTCCCTTATCCCAGATGCAAACAATCCCCTTCCTAATCTAATCATAGTTGAACCATTTTGAACAGCTAACTTATAATCATTAGTCATCCCCATTGAAAGTTCAAGTGGTTCGTTAGGAAGGAATAGTCCTAGCATCCCTCTAAGTTGACGCATCCGAGTGAAAATAGTTTCGGAAATCTCAGAACTTTTATGCGGGCCCATAGTCATAAGTCCGCGAATTTTAATATTGCCGAGTTTGACTAATTGTGCTAGAGCTAGTTCTAGCTCTTCAGGTTTCAGTCCACTTTTATCTCCGGTCATATTTATTTGCAACAAGATATTTTGCTGAATAGCTAAACTTGCAGCTCTTTGATTGATTAGTGTTGCTATGTCTAAGCTACCCACAGACTGGATTAGATCGAAATTGCCTACGGCTTTATTGATCTTGTTTTTTTGTATTGGTCCAAGTAAGTGCCAGGTGATTGCTTCGTTGAAATGATGCTTTAAACGTTCTCTACGTTGCAGAGCTGGAATAATATAGCTCTCACCGAAATCTCTTAATCCTAAGTTATAAGCTTCAAGTACTTCTTCATCACTTGCATATTTAGTAACAGCAATAAGCTTAACCTTGTGCTGGCTAATAGCACCATCTAGTTCAGAATCTATTACTCTTAATTGTTCTTCTAAA
Organism: uncultured Gammaproteobacteria bacterium; assembly: GCA_964551135.1. Classification (GTDB taxonomy): domain Bacteria; phylum Cyanobacteriota; class Vampirovibrionia; order LMEP-6097; family LMEP-6097; genus CAYPGT01. The sequence goes on from CAZKAT010000001.1 coordinate 21,814, forward strand.
TTAGTCATTATTAGTGGAAATCTCCTTCATTTTAATGCTAAAGGCCTGTTTTAACGAAATCTTTGATTTCTAAGAGGGCTAATATGATAAATTTACTAAAGCTGCCTTATATTAAGGAACGCACGGGCTTGTGGCGGAATTGGCAGACGCGCATGACTTAGGATCATGTACCGTAAGGTGTAAGAGTTCAACTCTCTTCAAGCCCACCATTATCAAAAATATAGGGATACCCATTATGGGTATCCCTATATTTTTATATGAGAGTTGAAGAGAGTAGAGTCGGATTTTTGCAAAGCAAAAATCCAAGAGATCATCTTTTATTGTTCTTTTTTTGGAAATTTTTACAAAATTTCCAAAAAGGGCTTCAAGCCCACCATTATCAAAAATAATAGGACCTTAGAGACATTCCGCGCCTGGCATGTTTTTGTCTTGTTTCAAAATAATATGTAAAACACTGTTGTTTCTAGTTTGGGTGTCATATAATACTCGATATGAAAAGTACGCATAATTTAGAGTTCTTTATTAATAGAGTAAGGGAATTTGAGCAAGCTCATTTAACCCAGAATGCTGATAGTGCTTCAGCCAATATAGCTATTGCAATGAACAGTTTGTATACGCACCAAGAAAATTTTAGAAAAGTTGGTGAGAAATTAGCTGGGTTGGGTGTGCCAGCAATGGAAGCTAAAGAAGTACCTGGCTTAGGACAGTTTTGGACAGAAGCTGCTGTTGAAAAAATTATTGGCGGATTAGGATTTGATTCTGAGGTAAGAAAAGAACTAATGCTTGGTTTAGTTGAGATGATGAAAGTAGTTACTGCGTTTACAGATGCACTAATGCAGCTTGCGGTGATAGATCCTACACTTAAAAAAGACATCATCAATGATTATGGCAAGCTTGATTTAGTGACAGCAGATGGCTATAAGTTTACGGATTGTATCAGCGGTAAGTATCATGATCTTGAAGACCCAGGAATAGATATTTATTTAAAAAGAAATGCTCAAAAACAAGTTAGATTAATGGCTACGCCTGATAATGAAACCTGGGCTAAATATTCACAGACAGCAGATAATGGCATTGCTGTTGTTCCATTGTCTACAGTAATGACAAAAATAGAAGCTAATCCAGGTGGCTGGATGACTAATTCTCAAGTTGGAACTATAGCTCTCACTAAAGGAGATAGCTATAATGCGGTACAACGAGGCACTGTACTAATGGAACATGGTCAGTGTATTGATGGTTCATCTGCAGCGAAAGCTTGGATCAAGGGCACACGAGGAGAGTTATTCAGAGATAAAAACACTGTGGACAGAATAGATTATGCTTTGCATAGAGATGCTGATCCTCTTTTTACTAAAGCTGTATAACAATCGTCGTTTACTTAGGCACAGTTAGTGGATTTTTAAGCCCTTCACCGGTCAAAGTCTTTAAGAACTTAACTATTAGTTCTATCTCTCTTGCTGTAGGTTTTTTACCAACTTGGTACTCTGCCATAATACGCACAGCCTCATCTAGAGTTGCAACATTACCATCATGGAAATATGGATAAGTTAGTTCAATATTGCGCAGAGTCGGCACTTTAAATTTATAGCGATAGTCCTCTAGATGATTAGCATTATAACGTCCGTTATCTTCCTTTGATGCTGCCATCTTCTTAAGTCCGTTAAGTCCAGCAGTTCTATCAGCGAAGTAATCTTTCGCAAGTCCCATCTTTTCGAAGCTAGTACCACCTACGGCAGGACCTAAGTGACAATTAGTACAGTTATACTTCTTAAACAACTCAAACCCTTGTCTCTCTTCGGCGTTGATAGCATCACGATTGCCATTCAGGAATTGATCGAAACGTGAACCTGGAGTGATCAGTGATCTCTCATGTTCTGAAATAGCATTGGCTATCATGTCCCCAGTAATCTCCTTAGATGATTTCACGCCAAATGATGTTTTAAACATTTCTAGTAATTCTTTATCATCTTGTATTTTGCTAAGAACCTCTTCCCAACTAGATCCCATCTCTGCAGGATTATGTACTGGACCGCTGGCTTGTGCTTCTAGAGTATCAGCACGTCCATCCCAGAATTGTTTGATATTATAAATCGAATTGTAAACTGTAGGTGCGTTAATATGACCTTTCGCACCGTTAATCCCAGTAGAGAAGCGCATTTGATCGGTACCACCTTTGGCAAGGTCATGGCAACTAGCACAAGAGATAGAGTTATCAGCTGATAAACGTTTATCATGAAATAATTTTGCACCGAGTAAAACCTTACCCTGATCCAGCATGAGAGACTCTTTAGAAGGGATAGGTTCTATTACTAAACCTTTAAGTTCATCAAGCCAATCTAAAATCAGTAGCTTCTCATCTTTAGTAATAGTTCTATCCCAATGAATAGCACGGTATTGGATTAGCGGCATAGAGCCTGCAGTAATGACGCTCTCTAGCTCTACAAGTACATGCTTCGGGATATCCTTATCATTCTTCACTGAGAATAGTTCTTTCTGTAGATCTAAGTAGCTACGTCCCTTAGTTACATCTGCTTGAATCAGATCATGTATTATTGGTAAACTTGCATACCAAGGATAGACAGTCTGATCAGAGTGACAATCCATACACTTTTGCTTAAAAATCTTCTCGACTTTAATACGGCTGGCACTTTTAGCAAAAGCAGTATTGAAAGTTATAGCTAAAAGGATGACTAAAAACAGAGATCTATTCATATAGAAATAGAGTCTATCAGAAAGGTAAAAAGTTAGAAGATTTAATCTAGTATAGCTAAATTGACAAAGCAAGATTCCAAAAGCTAAAATAAATATTAATATGACATTATCATCTTTCGCTCCTAGAGTATCTATGAGGCCTAAGCTTAATGAAGCAGATCTCAAGCTTCGTAAAGAAAGAGCGGAACTTTTTGAAAGTTATCAAGTAAGATTAAACAATCTAGAATTGAGTCCTAAGAACAGTGGCGATGCTACTGCACAAGGTTTGCTTTTACAATTTAGACAGTTAGCAGAAAGCTATGTAAATCTAATCCTAGATTTTATTCATCAACCAACTGGTCCCAGTGCAATGAATTTATATAAGCTTGAAAGTAGAATAAAAAGTAGAATAAGGAAAGCTCAAGAAAAATATCCTGAGGAGCCAGCTTTTGCTAGAACAAGTAAGAGACCTGAACATGAGAGTTTTATGAAATTAGAGAAAGCAGAGAAAGCTCAGGGGGGAAGTTTGGTAGAGCATGTTGGTACGATTTTTAATTCTATGTTTGCAACTTTTGGTACTTTGCCTTCTTATAAGAAATATGAAGAACTTCAGTATAAGATTGCTGCGATTCGTAATGATATGGAGCAAGATAGAGATCAATTGCTTAAACGTTTGTCTAGACCAAACCAGCCACTTCGTCGAGTATAAATAGAAAGATCTGTGTGTCTGGTCTTGATAGCTATTATCTAGCTTTTGGTAGCGTAAGCGGTCTTTCCGTTTTGTTTTATGAAAATCTCCTTATCCTATCTAAAAACTCTGCTAGAATCTAAGCGTTATGACAGCAATTAGACCAGATGAGATTACTAGGATTCTTAAGGAGCAAATAGCTCAATATAAGGACTCTACGCAAATAAGCGAAGAGGGTTCGGTACTTAGCGTAGGTGATGGTATCGCTCGTATTTATGGTTTAAGTTTAGCTATTAACGGTGAACTTGTAGAGTTTGATGATGCAGAGAAAACTCAGGGTATGGTTATCAACCTTGAGGAAGATAACGTTGGAGTAGTTTTACTTAGTAAAGGTCTTGGCATTCAAGAAGGTACAGCAGTTAAGTCTACTGGACGTATTGCTTCTATTGGTGTCAGTGAGGAGATTCTAGGCAGAGTAGTTAATCCTAAGGGTGAGCCGCTTGATGCTAAGCCTACTATTAAAGCAGATAAATATATGCCACTTGAGAAAGTTGCGCCAGGGATTATTAAACGTAAGTCAGTCCATGAGCCGCTTCAGACTGGTATCACTGCGATCGACGCCATGATTCCTATCGGACGTGGTCAGCGCGAGCTTATCATTGGTGATAGACAGACTGGTAAGACAGCTATCGCTATCGACACTATTCTTAATCAGAGAAACGTTCCAGAAGCTGATAGACCAATCTGTGTCTATGTTTCAGTAGGACAGAAGAACAGTACTGTAGCTCAAATCGTTAAGAGACTTGAAGATGAAGGTGCTATGGAATATTCTGTAGTAGTTCATGCAGGTTCAACTGATACTGCAGCTCAACAATTTTTAGCTCCATTCGCTGGAGTAGCTGTTGCTGAGTACTTCATGGAGAAAGGTAAGCATGTACTTTGTATCTATGACGATCTTACTAAACACGCTTGGGCATATAGAGCGATGTCACTTTTACTTAAGCGTCCTCCTGGACGTGAAGCATATCCTGGAGATGTGTTCTATTTACATTCTCGTTTATTAGAGCGTGCTTGCAAGGTGAACGATGAGATGGGTGCTGGTTCTATTACTGCGCTGCCTATCATTGAAACTCAAGCAGGTGACGTTTCTGCTTATATTCCTACTAACGTAATCTCTATCACTGATGGACAGATCTTCTTAGAGACTAACTTGTTTAACGCTGGTGTGCGTCCTGCGATCAACGTGGGTCTTTCAGTATCACGTGTAGGTGGTGCAGCTCAAACTAAATGTATGAAGAAGGTAGCTGGTCCACTCAGATTGGGTTTGGCGCAGTTCCGTGAGTTAGAAGCTTTCGTACAATTCGCATCTGACCTGGATGAAGCTACTCAACAACAAATCCGTCGCGGACAAAAGCAAGTAGAAGTTCTTAAACAACCTCAATACTCACCGCTTACTGTAGGGCAGATGGTCAGTATCATTTATGCTGCAGATTTAGGTTTACTTGATAATGTAGAGAACTCTAAGATCCAGAAGTTTAAGGAAGAATGGTTTAAGTACTTCGCGTCTAACCACGCTAAGCTCAAAGCCACTCTAGATGCTGGTACAGCACTAGATGACAGTATTACTAAAGAGCTTAACGAAGCATTGAACAAGTTCAAGAATGAGCTGTTTGCGTAAATAATTAAGCAGCTTTAGTTAAGATACCTTCTATAAATTTTCCGATGTTCTTCTGTTCTGAAAATGTGTGAGCATGAAGAACTGGGCTCCATACATCTATTATCCCATTTACTTCTCGTGGTCGAATATATATAATTGCTGGTAGGTGTGGTGGAACGAGAGGATTTTCGACAATTGCAACATTGCTTCCAGGTGTAGGATCCTTCGTAGCAAAAACATCAGCTAAAGCCAATCCAATAGCTAGCTTTTCTTGGTTTTCTGTGTGGTCTATTGCTCTACTGTTAAGTTCACCATCAATATTGGATTGAATACGTTCCCAAATATCTTTATAAGCATTAAAAACTTTGTCCAAGTATTCAGAAGTTTGTTGCAAGACTGATTCTCTGTCTAAATTATTAGGTAGTATGGTTTGAATGAAAGCATTCAGGAAACTTGATAGTTCATTTCTAAGTGATTCCATATTCTGACTGATTGTAAACAAGAGTCCTTCGACAAGAGTGCTCAATCCTCGAGTATTATCAACTTGAACTCGTCCGTCTGCTAGGCTATGCAATCCTGTTTTTTGAAAGTTTTTACTGAAAACTTTATTCTCAGCTAGTAATTTATGACCTGAACTAAGATCGGCTAATGCGACTGCAAGTTCACGAGCAGCACTCTCATTTGATTTAGGTTTCCAATTTTCATTAACAACAGTAGCTAAAGCTTGGCCGAGTGTCGCTGAGTCTACTTTTGGAGTAAGATTATGAATTACACCGCTGCTAGTTTGAATTCCGAATAGTTCACTTATAGATAAGAATAATAACATATTTGTTCAAAAGGATGCCTTCTGGAGTGGAAGCATTGAATAAGTTCAAGAGTGATTTGTTTGCCTAAAATCCTGTGTGCAATTTTGTAATCTGGGATTTAATGTCGGCTATCTGCTGTCTGAAATCTTTGATTTGTGATCTGTTCTCTTTGCTAGTTTCTTTAGGTAAAACCTGGTCCATTTGCTTCTCTAAATCGGTTAACTGTGAGCTTAAATCATTAATTTCATCCTGATTCTTGCTAGAAGGTCCTGCATCATCTAACTGAGTCCAGAACTCATTTTCATTAGACCAGAACTTCTTAGCATCAGCAATTTGTTTTCGCTCTTTGGTAATTTCAACTAGGTGTTGTTTAGTTTCTTTTTTTGCACCGCGATTTTCTTTTCTTTCGGCTTTTCTTTCGGCACGATCTTCTTTTCTTGTAGTGTGATTTTCTTTTCTTTCGGCACGATCTTCTTTCTTTGCAGCGCGATTTTCTTTTCTTTCAGCGCGGTTTTCTTGTTTTGTTTTTTTTGATTCTTGCTTATCTTCTTTTAGATCTTTATCTTGCTGAGCGTATGAGTCTATCTTTGATTGACTATTCTGTTTCTCTGTAGCTGGGTTTATGTTTGTAGAATGTGTAACTGTTTGCCCTGTGCTAGGTGATTCCATATCTAAAAATGAAGAGCTATTTTGGGTTGAGCCTGTATTTTGAGTTGAACTTGTATTGTCAGTTGAGCTTGTATTTTGGGTTGAACTTGTGTTTTGAGTTGAGCTCGTATTTTGAGTTGAACTTGTATCGTCAGTTATGCTTGCACCCTGTGATTGAATGTAATCTCGTAAGCGTTGTAAGTCGTCTCTGGCTTGAGCGGTTTCGCTGGTATGATTGGTTTGGCTATCTTGAGTATTAGTCTGACCCTGAGTTTGGCTGAGCGGAAAAGCTCTAATAGAATTAAATCCACGAACTGTAACTATATCAACTCTGCTACTACTGTACATTAATTAGATATCTCCATTGTTAGGAAACTCCAGCCTATTGCATATACTATAAATAACTTGAATAAGTTAAGGACTGATTAAATCTCTGTATGTAACTTGATATATAGTTACGCCTTATAAAAGTCCCCATCCCCAAGAAAGAATCTGTAAGAAAACTTACGACCAGGATCTTTCTCCACCACGTCTAAACTAGGCTTGCTCCAAACATCTGATTCTTTCAATTGTACAAGTTTGGTACAACGCTCAGTACCCCTATTGCCTATTTGGTATTTTATTTCTTGGAAATAAGAAGCTTTAGGAGCAACCGAAGGATCTCTTAGATCAATGGTGTGAACTAGTGAGTTGTTCGTCCATTGACCAGGTTCGATTCCAAGTTTTTGATCGAATTTTGCTTGTTTCCAATATTTATAAAGTTCTAGATCAGGACCTTTTAATTCATACCAAGTTTTATTATTCTCATCGAGCCCCTTTGCAAACGAGTAACCTTCTTCAGTAGAGAATCTATCTGATTTGTAAACTATTGCATCAATAAAATCAGTTAATCGAGAAATAGTGTTTCCTAAGTCTTCTTGGATTAGTTGAACTGCTGCTAGCGAATTATTATTTCTTTCAAGGAACTTAGAGTAATTTTGGAAATTCTTGACTTTGCCGATTCCTGCAAGTTCTCTACCAATTTCTCCTTGACCTGTGAAACTTCCATCTAATTCTTGAGATTTTTCGATAAGGTGATGTTTACGAGGTCCAGCTTTTTTTGCAAAAAAACTCAATGGTTGTTGAACTAATTCAGGTGGCACTGCAGTTATCATTGTGAAGTAAATATTAATATATCATCCTTATTTGGTTAAAAAAGCAATAAATATTAAGGCCATACGAATTATTTTGGCACTATGCTAGGATATTGGGTCTACTGGAGCCCCAAAAACATGGCAAACATCACATTATTCGACAAAAAAGGCAAAAAATCAACAAAAGAGCAGTCTCTCAATGACGCACTTTTTGGCCTTGTACCTAACGAGCATCTACTTTACTTAGCTAAAGTTCGCCAAGAGTCTAATGCTCGTAGCGGCACAGCACATAGTAAAACTAGATCAGAAGTACGCGGTGGTGGAGCTAAACCATGGAAACAAAAAGGTACAGGTAGAGCACGTGCAGGTACTATCAGATCACCTCTCTGGCGTGGTGGTGGTGTAATATTTGGACCACGTAATAATGTTAATTGGACTAAAGGGATGAATAAGAAAGAATCTATTCGCGCTTTATTCTCAGCGATCGCACTTGCTAGTCAGCAAGGTAAGCTTTCAGCTATAGAAGATTTATCATTAGTAGAACCTAAGACTAAAGAGATTGCGAGCATCGTTACTGAAGCTGGCTTCACTGGTCAAAACGTTCTATTAATTGCAGAGACTAACAATCCTCAGTTGGATTTACTTAAGAGAGCTAGTCGTAATTTAGTGAGAGCTAAAGTTATCAGCACTAACGAACTTAATGTTAAAGATCTACTTAAAGCTAATCAGATCATTGCTAGTACTAAAGCTCTAGCAGAGATAGAGACTAGGTTTGGAGACCTTGCATTAGCTGCATAGGAAATTAATATAATTTATAAGGAATAGAATTATGGCACATGCAATCGAAGAAATACTTAAAAGACCTATAATCACTGAGAAATCTAGCATTCAAGCTAGCACTCTTAGCAAGTACACTTTTGAAGTGCCAGATTGGGCTACTAAGCATCACGTGAGAGAAGCTTTCGGCAAATTTTTTCCAGATCATAAAGTAACTAAAGTAAACATAGGTAAGATTTTCGCTGCTGCTAAACGCACTAAGAAAGGTACTACCACTCCTGTTGACCACAAGAAAGCTATTGTTACCGTTGAAGGTGGACATATAGAGTATTTCCCAGAAGTATAGTTTAAAAATTTATAACAATAACCTAAGCACTAGCACGTGAACGTACTGCTGTTACTTCGTCTTTTACTTTTGATAATTCAGATTTAAGTCCATCTTTCTCATCTTTAGAGCTGCCACCGAAGAGACTATTAATCTGATTCTCTAATAAAAATACTTTGTCATATAAATCTGCAAGTTTAGCTTTGCTATCAGTTTGAACTGGTCCTGCTTTGAGCTCACTATCCCAGAAGTTCTTTTCGTCACCCCAGAACTCCATTGCTTCTTTACCAGTCTTCACTTGATATTTAAATTGTTCTTTGATTAATCCACTATGTTGATCATCACTCGCCATTTCTTGTTTCACTTCTGGAGCGATATTGGTTAAAACAGTTTCGTAGGCACTTTGGTTTTTCTCAGCGTAGTCTTGATACTCAGACACAGTTGCCATGAGTTGGTAAGAACCGGCTTCAGCACGAAATTTATCAACTTCATCTTTAAGCTTAGAAGTTATACTATTTAGATCATCTATATCTTGTTGAGTAATATTTTCAAGTTTCAAGGTTGCCTTGTCCATAGTTTGGTAGCTACCAAGTAAGGTTTCATCTTGATCTAAAGTTGCTTCTTGAAGAGGAATATTAGCTTCTAAAGTTTTAAGTTTATCTCTTATGGCAGCTATATCACTAGAACTAACAGCAGCGCTTGCTTGTTGCGGTCTAGAACTGCTACTCGCTACCTGTGTTTTTTCATTAATATTATTAGTTTGCATGTTCTGATCTATTAAAGCCAGATGGGGTTAAGGTTTGGTTAAAGCGTTACTATTAGTGGATTAATTTCCTGGGTATATTGTGAACAGTGAGCCAAGATTCAATAAAAGAAGAATTGAAAGCTATTACTGATAAATGCCACAGGGCTCTTGAGAATCTAGAGACTAAGCAATGGTATGGTTATGTCAGTAAGGTAGTAGGTTTATTGTTAGAAGCGCAGCTTCCAGGTTCTCGAGTAGGAGAGCTTTGTCGTATTGTCACGAATGAAAACGGTGAGAAGCTTGCAGAAGTAGTTGGTTTTAAAGGACAGATGGGACAGTTACTTTTACTTGAAGATGGTAAGGGTGTCAGTCAAGGTTGTAAAGTTTATCCTACTGGTAAGACTTTACAAATCGGTCTCTGTGACGCTCTTCTAGGGAGAGTTATTGATCCGCTTGGTACACCAATGGATCATAAAGCTAAGCCTGTCTATGATGAGTTTAGAGATATAGAGCAGCCAGCTCCAGATTCATTTGGTAGACCGAGGATTAAGGAGATCTTCTCTTGTGGTGTGAGAGCGATAGATTCTTGTATGACGCTTGGGTTAGGGCAGCGTATTGGAGTGTTCTCCGGGTCTGGTGTTGGTAAGAGTACTATGATGGGTATGATTGCGCGTTACTGCGAAGCTGATGTTAACGTTATTGCGCTAGTAGGTGAGCGTGGTCGTGAGGTACAGGATTTTATAGAAGCTAGTTTGGGTGAAGAAGGTATGAAACGCTCAGTCTGCGTTATTGCAACAGGTGATAAACCACCAATGATGCGTATGAAGTGTCTGCTTACTGCAACTACTATTGCTGAATATTTTAGAGATAAGGGTAAGAAGGTCATGCTGATGGCAGATAGTATGACGCGTATGGCGATGGCAGCACGTGACGTAGGACTCGCTGTAGGAGAGCCTCCTACGATGAAAGGTTATACTCCAAGTGTGTTCTCGCTGATTCCGCGAACGCTTGAGCGTGCTGGTAAATCTGACCGTGGCTCGATTACTGCAATTTATACTGTCCTTGTTGAAGGTGATGATATGAATGAGCCTATCGCTGATACGGTGCGAAGTGTATTAGATGGACATATAGTTTTATCGAGAAAAATTGCTCACAGAAATCATTTCCCTTCTATAGATGTGCTTGCGAGTGTCAGTCGTTTGTTCACTGATATTACTAGTGAAGAACAGCAAGCTCTTGTGGGTAAATTGCGAAACTTACTAGCAGTCTATGCTGAGAACGAAGATTTGATTAATATTGGTGCTTATGAGAGAGGTACTAACCCACTGATAGACCAAGCTATAGAACTTAAACCACGCATAGATGCGTTCTTGCAACAGAAGATTTATGAGCAGAATGACTATAATATGACTATGCAAAAATTGAAAGCAATTTTTCAATAACTGAGAAAACCCAAGATATAATATGTATCACCCCTTGAGACGTAAGACATATTGCTGAAAATTCAATGGCTGCAAGCATAAATCGACTTGGTTTTTCTAATTAATATGTATTCCGCCCGAAGGGCGTAAGACATATTATAATCAAGCAATGCTCTCTCAAGTTAATTTGGTTTTAAAGCGATTAATGGATTTAGTAATAGCTTTAATTGCTTTATTAATCATTGCTCCTTTTTGGTTAGCAATTGCCATTATGATTAAGCTGGATTCTGCTGGACCAGTTTTCTATATTCATACAAGAGTTGGTAGGGCTGCTAAAGAGTTTAATTGTTTTAAGTTTAGAACTATGCGCACGGATGCTGATCCTAATAAGCTTGCGGAATCGCATGAGGATGATCGCATTACAGGTATTGGTCGTTTGCTGCGCAAAACTAGTCTGGATGAGACTCCACAGCTTATCAATGTGCTCCTAGGTGATATGAGTATAGTTGGTCCGAGACCAGCATTACCAGTACAAGTGAAACATTTCTCTGAAGCTGATCTTTGGAAGCTTAAAGTTAAACCAGGACTTACTGGTTGGACTCAAGTGAATGGACGTAATTCTATCCCTTATGAGAAACGTATGGAGTTAGATTGTTGGTACGCTAAACACCACAATGTATTTTTAGATCTGTGGATTATTCTAAAAACTTTTAAAGTACTATTGCTTGGAGATGGAGTCTATGACAGGAATTCAAGTTCGCCAATAAACTAATATGATATTTCAATCACCAGGACCAATACTGTTTGAACTTGGACCCTTAGCTCTTAGATGGTATGGTTTGCTTTATGCTCTAGCTTTTATAGTGTCGCTAGAGATCGCTGATAAATATTTACGTCCTAGTAATATTACTAAAGATGAACTAAGTAATTTCGCTATCCTTGCACTAGTCTCTGGGATTGTTGGAGCGAGGCTTTGGTATGTGTTGCTAAATTATGATTACTTTCTTCATAACCTTCTAGAGATTCCGCAGATCTGGTTAGGCGGACAAAGTATTCAAGGTGGCATGTTTGGTGTTTGGTTGGGAACTTGGTTATTAGATAGAAAAGATTACCTAACTAAACTTGGCATCATTATTACTGTAATGCCATTGGCACAAGCTATTGGACGTTGGGGTAATTTCTTTAATGAAGAAGCTTATGGTTCAGTCACTGATCTACCTTGGAAGCTTTATATCTCTCATACTGGTACTTATCATCATCCAACATTTCTTTATGAATCTATTTGGAATCTTCTTGTATTCGTGGTGCTCTTTAATATATATCGAAGAGTTAATCATCAACCACTTACCATGATAGGTTGCTATCTAATACTCTACTCTCTAGGAAGATTCTTCTTAGAGATGCTTAGAACTGATAGCCTGATGATTCTGGGTTATCCAGCAGCAAGTCTTATGAGCATAGTTGGAATGCTTATTGGTTTAATTTTATTAGTATGTTCAAGATCTAAGGTGTAGTTCTATTTATCAAACATTTTAAGCATGTATCCTTCCCCACGTTTAGTGTGGATTAGTTTGCCTAATTGTTTTTCCTTAAGTTTAGATCTCAAGTATCTAATATATACTTCGATAACATTACTCTCACCAATAAAATCATAGCCCCAAACTTTATTGAATAAAAATTCTCTAGTAAGGTATTGCTCTGGATACATCATAAAAACACGAAGTAACGAGAATTCTTTACTTCTTAGTTCAAGTGCATCATTGCCACGTCTTGCTAGTCTATTAAACTGATCTAACCATAAGTCTTTATACTGAAGTGTGCCAGCTCCGCTGGTAGGCTTACGACGTAGTACAGCCCTGATGCGCGCTAATAATTCTTCTGTAGCAAAGGGCTTTACCAAATAGTCATCAGCACCGCGATCCAAGCCTTTAACCTTGTCTTCGATACTGTCCTTCGCTGTAATCATGATGATGGGTACATTGTCAGCATCGTCTCTAACCAGCTTACAAACCTCTTCCCCAGAGAGATTGGGTAACATACAATCAAGTAAAACTAAATCAGGCTCATTGTCACGAATAGCTCTTAGACCTTCTACTCCATCTGTAGCTGTTAATACTTCATAACCTTCGTATTTAAGCTCAAGCTCGATAAGCCTTGTTATTTGTGCTTCATCTTCTATTATTAATACCGTGGTCTCTTTATTATCTTTTTTCTCTAAGGCTATGTCGGTTAGGCTCATAATAATTTTTCAGTAATTCAGATCTATTAATATATCAAATTCATGGCGTTATATTCTAGTTTTAAAGATTAAGATGGGGGATATGTATAACACGATTAGATAATATCTTGCGTTTGCCTAGTGTCATTATTGGGTATAAATCTAGTCCTAGCTTAGGCCAAAACACGAATGAAGAGCGATATTAAAAGTACTGGTGAGAAGCTAAAAGATCTAGAAACGCTTGATTCAATTCAAGCTTTATTTCAAGCAATTCACCATGATCAACCATTGAATCAAGCAAATTTAGCTGCTCTTCAATTAATTCAAGAAACTCTAAGAAATAAAACTCAAGATTCTGTTAGTCCTTTATCTAATGCTTATTACAGTGCTATTCATTTCTATCTCAAAGATGGAGAACTAAAAATTCATAGTGGTGCCAATATAGATCCTTCCAGTTATGAATTATTTAAGTCACCTAAACATAGGAATTGTGCAGAGAAACAAGCAGCACTTTCAGCAAAACTAGATCACCTAACTAATACTTCAATGCAAACAATGTTTCTTTATCGCAAGCAAGAACCAGGGAGGGAATTTTTAGCAGAAAAACTTTTACCTTGCAGTGACTGTTATAGGACTTATATAAAAGATTTGATTGATAATGATGGTCATTTAGTCTTGATTATTGATAGTAAAGAACCTAAAAAGTTTTTTAAGCATATTCACTTAGATAACAGTATAAATAGTACAGAAATTAATGGTCAAACTATTAACTATAAGATTTTTAGTGCTAAAGAAATGTTACATCTAAACATTGAGACTGCGCTTGGTGCCAGGGTTTGTGCTGAAGGACATTCACATACTTAATTGCCATTTTTTGAGCATTTTAATATCCTCAGCGTGTACATCACCACGTTTAAGTGCGACTTCAATTAGAGTTTCATAGTTACTAAGCGTGTGATAAGGCACATTTGCTTCTTTAAAATTATTCTTGGCTTTTTGTAAATTATAAGTGAAGATTGCTACCAATCCTAAAACATTTAGAGAAGCTTCTTGTAGTGTAGTCACAGCCTTAAGCGAACTGCCACCAGTAGAAATTAAATCTTCTATTACTAATACTTTAGTTCCTGTTGCTAGTTTGCCTTCTATTTGATTCTCTCTACCATGACTCTTAGCATCAGCTCTAACATAAATCATTGGTAAATTAAGTTCGTTAGCGATTAAGCTTGCATGCGGAATACCTGCTGTCGCTACTCCAGCAATAGCTTGAACTTGAGGGTATTCTTTCTTGATTAATTCAACGAAAGCATCTCTAATAAGATTACGTACCTCAGGATATGACAGGGTTAGGCGATTATCGCAATATATAGGGGATTTGATTCCAGATGCCCAAGTGAACATATCATTAGGCCTTAAAAATACAGCTCCTATATCAAGGAGTTTATTAGCAATAGACTCTTTTCTAGTCATGGTCTCCATACTGAAATAGTAGCATGTGACCTAACTGGTTTTAACTGCTTTAAACATCTCCTGTGGAAGTTCATATTTATCTATGGTTGATTTGTTTTGTTTATTGCGTTTGAGTAGAATTATATTCCAATTATCTACGAAGACTGGAGCCCAATCGGGATCTGAGATACGTCTAATTAAGAATGGTTGAGCATCTTCGGTCATATCATGACGCATAAAATAAATTACATTGAAGTTTACTTGAGAGTCTATTTCATGCCATTTACTCTCTGACTTCTGCATAGGCTTATATATTTCATCGAAGAACTTTGCACTATAAGCTTCGGGTCTATTATCGACAAAAACTCTGCGATGAGGAAATAGATGAAAAATCAAATAGCCACCGATGTCATAATTATTAAAGATGTGACCAGAAATATTCAAAGCCTTGAAAAATTCGGCAGACTGATTTACTTTAGGATCAAGTCCAAGCTTTTTATAGTTATCTAGTTTGACATGAGTCACATTGAAAAACAAGATTATAGAAATAATCAGTGAAGCATAGTAGATCCGGCTCAGAGTCTCGCGTTGAAAGTTTGCTGTTTGGCTAATTTTAGAGCAATTATAAGCAAATATTGGGATGGTTGAAAGTGTAAACAGCGGAATAGTTCGATTGGTTTTAAATGCTAATAAAACCAAAACAAAAGATATAAATAAAAATACAAACTCTGATTTAATAAATTCCTTAAGGCTTAATATAGATTTGCGATAACGTATAATCCATGCGATTAGATTAATTAGTACTAAACCATCAAAATAGTAATAAAGAAACTGCTCTGGAAATCTTTTATGCATAAAGAAAACAGATTGATTTTCAACTAAGGTATAAGCATAATTGTGAAAGATTTGCAGAGGCTCAAGTAAGCCAGTAAGTCCAAAGGGATTAATCAGCGAAGCCAATAAAACAGCACAGATTATATAAAAATATCTTCTAGTATGATCTTCTTTAATAAGAGTTCCTGACTTGATTGTAGACTCTAAGTAAAAGACTCCGATGATGAAAATGCCTACAGCAAAAAATATATGGAAATTTATCCATAAAATTTGTGACAATGTTAATAATACTAAAGCCCATTTGAAATCAAGTTTTTGCATTCTAAATAGAGTAAGAGTGTAGAATTCAAATCCCATTAGCATATAGCTAAATGATTCAGGTCTTACTTCATCTCGCCAAACTAAAATAGGCAAGGTTAAAATTAGAGACAATAAAGCTAATTCAGTCCCAGCAAGTATTCTAGCGGTAAGAAAGAAAAATATAATTCCAATGATGATGACTATGATATTAAGAATAGACAATCCTATGAAACCAAGATTTTTATAAGTTATATAATGAACTACTCCTGTTAACCAATGATGATTAATTACGGGATAGTCTGGCTCGGTATAAGAATAAAAATTCTTATACAATGGGGTTTGAGTTTTTAAATCAGCACCAGTCTTAATAGCTTCAACGATAAAATGACCATTGCTTATATGCCGTCCTAAGTCAGCTGTTGGCAAGCTTATACTATTGCTTAATCCACAAATTAAATAGGTCAATGCTAAAACTATGACACTAATTTTTAGTAGATTATTAATGGAGATAGAATGCATGGTTATCTAATCAGAGAATCTATATTTTAATATATAAAATATGGCTTTAACACCATCTTTCCAGCTTATCTTCTTACCTTCCTCATAACTTCGACCATAATATGAAATAGGTACTTCAAACAATCTGAGGTTTTTTCTCTTCGCTATTTTAGCTGTGATTTCTGGTTCTATACCAAAATGCTTTTCTTTAAATTTTATGCTCTTAATAATTTCTGTGCGGAATGCTTTGTAGCAGGTCTCCATATCAGTTAGATAAATATTATTAACTAAGTTGGATAGATAAGTAAGAAATTTATTAGCCCAATAATGCCAGAAACCCATGCTGCGTCTGGCTTTGCTGCCTGTGAAACGTGAGCCATAAACCACATCAGCTACTCCATCAACTAATGGTTTGAGTAATTCATTGTATTCAACTGGATCATATTCTAGATCAGCATCTTGAATAATCAAGAAGTCTCCGGTTGCTTGCTCAAATCCAGTTCTTAGAGCAGCACCTTTGCCGGAATTATGTTCATGCTTATAAAATTTTAGTTCAAGATCTTTCGTTCCAGATTTAGTAGCAATATATTTTTCTACAATCTCAATACTTCTATCTTTAGATTTATCATCAATGAGAATAATTTCTTTAGTTAAATTACCATAGAGTTCTACGGCCTCTACTTTCTCCAATATTTGTAGTAAAGTAGCTTCTTCGTTATATATAGGAATGACAATGCTGAGCCTCACTTATCTAATATTCCCTTGTTGCCTAGCCTTATATTCTTTAGCATCAAATTTAGTATTAACTTCTTGACCATTGATACGAATCTTATTGTCTACAACTACTTCAATAAGCTGGTTTAGATTTATATGTTTCTTAAAGACATTAATGATTTGTTCTCTTGTTATTGAGTTAATGATAGCAGCAAAATTATTAACAAAATTGATATTATGCTGCTTAATTTCTAAATCTAATAAAGTTTTGGCTTTATTTGAGTTAGTCTTAAAATTATTAATAAAGTAAGAACGAATAAATATTTGCTTAGCTAAATTTACATCATTCTCAGTTATATTGTCAGGGAAGCCTGCTAATGCAGTTTTGATAGTTGATAGTAATTTATCCCCATTGGATTTTTTAGAAGATGCATTTATAATCCAAGGACCCCCTTTGAAAATACTATTATGAAGATCTGATTCTATATTATAAACTAAGCCATTATTCTCCCGAACTAATTTACCTAATCTAGATGAAATTGGATCACCACCTAGAATTAAATTAGCTAGCATTAATGGATGATAATCCTTATCGAGTTCAGTAATATTACAGTCTTGTCCAAGTGTTACATGGGCTTGTTCTTGTTCTCCTTTAAATTCGTAGCCTTCTAATTGTTGTATATCAGCATCATGAGCAGTGGTTAAGTTTAAGCTACGATTGCTATTGTGACTTTGAGACCATTGATTTACAGTTGTATTAAAGTAACTTTTAATTTGATCTTGATTAATATCACCAGAAGCAGTAATAATAAAAGAACCATTCTTCAACTGTTCCCAGAATCTAATTACATCTTCATAAGAGATAGAATCTAAGAGCTGCCAACGATATTCTCTATTACCACTATGTAAGAAATGTCCTTCTGGATAAATGGCGTCGCTAACTTCTCTTTCTGCAATATCTTTTGCGTCTTTGTATTCTTCTTTAATACTATTTTTTATTCCTGCTTTGACTTTGGTAAAGGTTTCTAGATCAAGTTTAGGATGAAGTAGCAGTTCTTTGAATAGTTCAGAGAAGTTTTTTAAATTATCTCCTAAAGTACTGGTATGCAATTTCAAGAAAAATCCATCCGCATCATGAATTATACTGAGTGAGCCACCTAGGTCATGTAATTGCTTCTTGAATTCTTCATGTCGATAAAATTTGGTGCCTGAGAGTGATAGCATAGTAGCTAAGATAGTCATTTTCAGTCGATCTTTGATAGATAGAGATTGACGTGGCGAGAAGATAAATAAATCAGCTAATGGTAATCTATGATTTTCATTGCAAGCTATCGTGGTATTACCATTAATAGATTTTGTAATATTGAAACTTGGAGGACATGGAGTTTGTTTACCACATATAGAATCGGTTAATTCTTGCATACGTATTGGATCAAGTACCCTTTCTTGCTGTTTCTGAAACTCTTGTGTAGTAGTATCTGGAGCAGTTTTTTTATCAGATGGTTTTAAATAAACAGTAAACTCATTGTCCTTAGCTAAATATTTACGTACAACTCTTTGAATATCAGCATTAGTAATTTTTTGTATTTGTGTAACTCTATCTATAGTATGATTCCATGCTTTGAAGGGACTTAAAGCTGCTAATTCAGTTGATTTTAGTTCTAGCATTTCTTGTTTTTGATATTGCCCTAATATGCATTGTCTTTTAACCTGAGCAAGTACATCCTCTTCAATGCCTTTCTCTCCAATGCTTTCTAGTATGCTTTTAACTTCTTTCTTAAGCTCTCCTAAGTCTGTAAATTTACTAGTTTCAAAAAGCATTTGTAAGGCTGATCGTCCATGGTTTAATTGTGGCATTATGGAGATATTTACTCCTAATTGTTTGTCTTCGTTTAATTTTTTAGGGAAGATAGCAGTGCTGCTTCGTGCTAGAGCATAAGCTATCACATCAAAAATTACATGATCTGGATCATGAATACCGGGCATTTCAAAAGCTAATCCTAATGTCTTGCTGTCACCAGCTTTAAATATAGTATTCTCGCGAGGCAAATTTACTGCTATGGAATGAGATTGGCTCTTAGTGTTTGTAGCGGTGGGTTTAATATCTCCAAAATAGTTAAGTATAAGATGCTCTAGACGTCGAGGATCACCAACATTCCCCGATATGACTATTGTTAGATTGTTAGGGTCTTGATAATGAGTGTAAAAGTTTTTTAACTCAGCTGGACTAATGTGTTTTAAGGATTCTACTGTACCTAGTACACTGTGCTCATAACCACTGCCTTTGAACATTAAAGCATTTAAAGCATCAGAGGCAACACTGGTATCTTCATCTTCATATTTTTTAATTTCTTGTTCTATTACTGATTTCTCGATTGGGAGTATATTTTTTACGGCATCTAAATTAGCAGATTGCATGCGTTCAGATTCTATTTTAAAAGCTAGTTCAATTAATTCTGGAGGAAGGAAGTTGTCATACCAAGTAGCATTCTCATTAGTTGCAGCATTGCTATAGCCTCCATTGAACTTTACTATGTCCATATCTTCACCCTTCGCAAAGGTTGAATATGGAGTCCTTCCAGCTAGTAGATGCTCAAGTAAATGTGCTGTTCCAGGGACTTTATCATCTTTAGATCCTACTGAATAAACGGCCTTAAAATTCACTCTATTAGAGCTGTTGTCAGGAGCAATCACAAATTTAATACCATTATCTAGTTGTAGTTGTATTATTCTTTGACTTGCCGTAGTTCCACTATCTGCAATTAAACTTATGCGAGGTGATGAAATTTTACTGGGATCAAAAACACTTTGCTCTTGCTTGCTAGATTTCATCTCATTTTTTTTAGTTAGTATTGTTTTCGCTTGTGCAAATTTAATTGGATCGCTAATTAATCCTTTAAGTACAGAAGCTCTCGCACCTAATTGATCAATTTTATCTGGGTTGGATTTTGCCCAGTCTAATAATTTATCGGGGTTGATTGGATTGGTTTTTCGACTTGTTATTGCTATGGCCGGTTTGGGTGGCTCAATTATTCTAAGCCAAGTTCCAACTTTATTAGCAATATTCGCTAAAATTCCCATTATATTGAGTCTGTATTACAGTTTGTAATCTTAACATATTAAGTATTAACGCATCAAACTAAAGGTCATTTCTGGCTCATTTGCCCCTGTAATGGCCCTGCCCATCACTATATAATCAGCGCCATTGTTGAATGCTTGCTCTGGGGTGGTAATGCGTTTTTGATCATCTGCGTTATTAGTAGCTAGTCTTATACCAGGACATACGGTAATAAAATTCTTACCAAGATTAGTCTTAATTAATGGTACCTCCAAGGGTGAACAAACTACACCATCGAGTCCAGCTTTTTTAGCATTAGTAGCTAATCTTAAAACAGCATTTTCTATACTACCTGTAATTCCCAATTCTTCATTCATGGTTTTTTGATCAGTACTTGTAAGTTGAGTTACTGCAATCAATTTAGCAGTAGAGTTAACATCTATTAGTGCATCCTTAGCTCGTTGCATCATCTCAATGCCACCACTAGCATGAACATTTACTATATCTACCCCGTACTTAGCCAATGATTTGATTGCTCCATAGGCGGTATTAGGAATATCGTGTACCTTCAGATCTAGAAAAACTTGTAATCCTTGATCTTTAAGGAACTCAATCATAGAAAGACCTTCAGCGTAATATAGTTCCATGCCTAATTTTACAAAACGTAGAGAATCTTTCTTATTTAGGTCAAACTTGCCAAGAAATCTTTCTACTTCTGCTTTAGAAGAGAAGTCTAATGCAACTATGATTCTTTCATTTATTTCCATGCTGCACCTACTAGCTCATTTATAGAATTGATTTTCATTTCTTTTAATTTAGCTTCTAGTCCATTAATAATTTCAGGGCAAACCAAAGGATCAATGAAATTTGCTGTGCCCACTGCTACTACTGACGCGCCTGCATAAAGAAACTCAAGAACATCATCTACGTCGTTAATACCACCCATACCAATAATCGGTAATCGCACTTGCTGACTCACTTCATAAATCATGCGTATCGCTACTGGTTTTATTGCAGGACCCGAGAGTCCACCGCTTTTACGTGCCAGTATTGGTTTACGCGTTTTTAAATCAATGCGCATTCCTAAGAGAGTATTAATTAAACTCAACCCATCAGCACCACCACGCTCAGCTGCCTTAGCCATCGCGACTATATCTGTGACATTAGGTGAAAGCTTTACAAACACTGGCTTGGCAGATACTCGCTTAACCTCTTTAGTAAGATCCTCTAATAGGTTTTCATTAGTACCAAAAAATATTCCCTTCTTAACATTAGGGCAAGATACATTTAATTCGATAGCAGCTACGTTGCTGATGCGTGAAATTCTTTCTACTACGCTGCAGTAATCCTCTACTGAATTGCCTACTACGTTTACAAAAATCTTAGTATCATATTGCTCAAGGAACTTTAGTTCAGACTCTATGACCTTATCCAATCCAGGATTTTGTAAACCAATGGAATTAAGCATTCCAGCAGGAGTTTCAGCTACTCGCGGTGTATCATTGCCTTGACGTGGTTCTAAGCTAACAGCCTTAATAGCGATACCACCTAAAACACTAAGATCATAGAATTTAGCATAATCCCTTCCAAAGCCAAAACAACCTGATGCAGGCATAATTGGATTTTTCATTTTAATACCAGCGATCTCTGTTTCTAGGCACAGGCTAGTCTGAGTTTTAGCCATTTGGGTAATTCTAGCATTGTCCTGTACAATGTATAAAGATGCTTTTACGCTTACTAATACTATTAATTTTCATAAGTACCCCAGTCTTAGCTGATACGCCGAAGGCTATAGAAGACTACTTTAAGAAAGAATATCCTAAGGCTCAGATCAGGCTTGATGGTTTGTTACAAGTAGAAGATAAATTATGGTTACCTTTTGTTAATGGTTATTCTGACGCAGAAGAAATAACTTTAGTTCTCAAGACTAGAGAAAACGATTATTTATTCTCTAATGGTTGGATTTATGTACCAATTAAGGACAATACCGTGAAAGGTTTTGATTATTATGATGAAAAAATTCAAGCACAAATTTTATTAGATCAGATTACACCAGGATTTCTTATACCTAAGGGATTTACTTTGCCTAGAGATTTGGCTATTACTGCAGGGCGCTTACCCATTGAGTTACGCACCGTTGAGCTAGCTTCTGATAGAGAAATAAAATTTAAAGAGAGATTAAAACAAGAGCAAATCTCCAAACCTTTAAAAATACTTTCTTATTCGGTGAGAAGCGGGAT
This sequence comes from uncultured Gammaproteobacteria bacterium, assembly GCA_964551135.1. Classification (GTDB taxonomy): domain Bacteria; phylum Cyanobacteriota; class Vampirovibrionia; order LMEP-6097; family LMEP-6097; genus CAYPGT01. The sequence continues at coordinate 44,013 of CAZKAT010000001.1, forward strand.
GCTGAGTAAGATTGAATTAACTAAAAATGCTAGTAATGGTGATACTAATATAACTAAGTTAGAAGATTTAAGTGATAAGTTTTCGTATCTATCAAATATTAAACGTATTAAATCTAAGATTTATTTCACAGATTATACTAAAGGTAAAATTTATCAACTTAATGAAACCAAGCATGAGTTTGATGCCAGTAAACCAGCTCAGGAAACAGATCGAGTGGTTGAACCAGATACTTATGACATCGAAGAATTTATATCTATTAGTAATTATGATATGAAAACAGGATTACAAGATTTTGCTTTGTCAGATGATGGGAGAGCAGTATATTTATTAACGAACGTTGATCCTAAGGTATTGATAGTTGATCTTGCTACCAAGAAGCTTATTAAAGCTGTAACCGTTTCTCCAGGCGGCTCTAGTTTAACTATAGTTTCGCGTAATTCTAGTGAGCCGACTCAGCTTTATATGATTTCTAAGTCTAATTCTAAGCTAACGACAGTAAATAGCTTTGATTATCGTATTTCTAGTGAAGTAGATCTTAATAAATTTGGTCAAGCTACTAATGAAAGATTTATCCCTCATGCATTAGCGGTAAACGCCAACCATGTTTTTATTGGTGTCGAAGCTGTTGACCAGAAATCATCTAAAATAGAAGGGCGCATTTTGGTTTTGGATGGAATATCTAATAATTTAATTTCTAGTATTAAATTAGATTATATTCCTTATAAGCTTTCTTTAGCACTAGAACCCAATACTTTATATACGGTTGGTTCTGTAAGTGCAGCAGCTTACGTCTCTAAGATTAATATTGAATCCATGCAATTAATCAAGACAACAGATCTTGGTCCTGATATCCAATCACCTAAAGAATTTACCATTTCTCAGTCAGGATATTTCTTACTTATTCCTAGTGCTGGAACTAATACTATTGGTGTACTTGATATAGCTAGTTGGGAATTGGTTTATAAACTTGATATTGGTGATAGTTCTAATATTCTCATATCATTATGAGTGCACGTAGTATTTATATTCATTTGCCATTTTGTAAGACTAAGTGTCCTTATTGTGATTTTGCTTCTTTTGCCAATAAAGATGATAAGAAGCCTGGCTATATACAAGCGCTAGTGCAAGAAATTGACTCCCGTTGTTTGCAATGGAACGTTAATGGACAAAAAATAGAAACAATATTTTTTGGTGGTGGCACTCCTAGTGTACATAGTAAAGAAGAATTAGAGATGATTTTGAATGCTTTGAAAAAATATTTTGATTTTTCTAAAAACATTGAGATCACTCTAGAAGCTAATCCTGGTACGGTTGACAGAGCTAAGTTTATTGAGTTTCAGGAACTTGGTATTAATCGTATTAGTATTGGTGCGCAGACTTTTGATGCTGATCTTTTGACTAAACTTGGACGCGGGCATAGTATTGAAGATACATATCGAACCCTTGAATATTTAAAAGATTCTGGTTTGAAATCTTGGAGTTTTGATCTTATATATGGTCTTCCAGGTCAGACTCTAGAATCATGGTCTGAGACTTTGGATATAGCAATCAGTTATAATCCGCCGCATATTTCTGCTTATGCTTTGAGTATAGAAGCTAATACTCCTTATGGGGCTATTTATAAAAATTCCACTCATAAAGATTTACCACCTGAAGATGATATTGTTGAGATGTATGATTTAACACATAAGGTTTTAGCGGATCATGGTTTAAAAAGATATGAAATTAGCAATTGGGCTAGACCTGGTCATGAAGCTCGTCATAATTTAACTTATTGGTATGCTGATGAATATTATGCTTTTGGATTAAGTGCTCATGGTTACGTTGATTCTAGGCGTTACGCTAATACTAGAGATCTAGTTGAATATATGAAATTGCCAAATTTTGATTATGGTCAAGTAGTAGCGGATGCTGAAAAACTTGAAGAGAAAATAATGTTAAATTTAAGACTTGATACTGGCTTGTTGCTTATAGATGAAGTTAGTAAACGTATCAACACAGATAAGTTAAATTCACATATTAAGTCAGGATTTATAGAACTTTTAGAAGGAAGAATAAAACTCAGTGATAAGGCTATAATGCTTAGTAATAGGATAATTGCAGATCTTTTACTATAATTAATATGTCAGAATTTGCTAATGAAGAAGAATCCCCTAAGCAGGCGCCAAATCCATTGGTGAGTGATATTCTTCAAGACTTAAAAATTAAACCAAAAAAGAAAAACCATAGGAAATTTTGGTTAATATTTGCTGTAATTCTTTTAACTTTAAGTTCTGGTTTTCTATGGCTTAAGAATGCTGACCTCTCAGTGCCAATGGCACATTTAATTGAATCACAAATTAATCGTAATATTAATGGAACTGTAAAATTTGTAGGTTTTGATTTCACGCTATATAAGGAACGGAGTCCTAAGTTGCATTTTGATGAATTGTTTGTTTATGATATTAAAAATGATTTGATACTTGATGCCAAGGATATTGAGCTGGTAATCAGTACTAGAAATTTATTACGTTCAATAATTCTTTTTAAGAGTATTAAAGCTGCCAATCTTTCATTAAATGCTGTTAGAGAACAAGATTTTCAGTGGAATTTTGACAAACTTGCAAAAGACAAGAAGAAAAGATTTAATTTTAAATTTGGCGAAATAGATTTAAATGATATTGATTTAAGTATTAGTGATATACCTAATAATTCTCAGATTGCTCATGAAAATATCAGATTAAATTTCAAACCTAAGAATCAAGGTTACAGTTTGGATTTGGAGACAGTTGGTTTAGCTGATAAACTTCATAATTATGTTAAAATCTCTGGTGATGTAGGAGCCAATACTTTAGATCAATTTTTGGACAAGAAATCTAATATTGATCTAGAGTTTAATAATATAGATGGTGCTACGATCGGCTTTATTACCGGGTTAGTAACCACTAATTCCAAATCAATCATTAGAGCATTATTTGATAAATATGGTAGTAAATCAAGTTTATCTGTTATAGCTAAGTTAAGTTCAACGAAAGCCAAGCCCGACGATAAACATTTACACGTTCAAGCTACCTTAACTGATATAGCTGATATTAGTGCATTGGTTTTTAATACTGACATAAATTTAGCTAAAGATTTACAAATCCAAAAAGCTAATATGAGCTTTGATGGAGCTGTATTTGATTTGCGCGGAAGTATTTCTAATTGGCGCAAAAATAATGCAGGATTGAATCTAGATCTGAGTTTCACAGATCTTAATTTGTTTGAGTTGGTTGATAGATTCCCAGAATTAGAAAGATATATCCCTAGCTTCCTGCTTGAGATTTTTAATGTTTTACATGGCAATGATTATATAGATGGCACCTTAAATCTTTCCTCATCTATTCAAACACCTCAATTAATAGCGAAAGTGAAGCTTAGTCAAGGAACTATAGATCCAGTAAGACAACAACAAGCTTTACCAAAGATCATCAATCCTGAGCAAGAAATATTGACTAAGTTAACTTATTCAAAAAACCAAATCATAGTTCAAGAATTTAAATTGCCGATAGACTATTCTGTTCTATCTGTTACTGGGAATTATCAATTAGTTGATCATAGTTTCAAGATGAATCTTGCTAGTAAAGACTTACCGCTTGCTAAGCTTGGACCAATTGCTGCCCGTATCCCATTCTTTAAGGCTTATAGAGAGGTTATTGCTCAGTCTTCTATCAGTGGTTATGCTACTTTAGATCTTAATATTACTCATGATGCTAAACAAGGAACTATAGTTAAGGGTCCGGTTAAGATTGCCAGGTTAAATTACAAATTGCCTACTTATCCTTTGATTTTTAAAAATATCATTGCGGATGTAAATATTGACAAGGATCTGATTACCATTAATCATTTTCAGGGTTATGCCTTCAATCCCAAGTACGGAGAAGAAAAGGCTAGAAATTACGTAGAAGCTAGAGGTAGCTTCAATCTATCTAAGATCGGTGCTTGTGACTTAGAGATAGCTGCTCCTAAAATAGATGCTCAAACTTTAGTTGATTCGGGAATTATAAATCTAATTAATAATAATTCTTCTATCAAAGTTGCCAGTGGTGAATTAAAAAACATTTTTATTACTGTCAAATCCAACCCAAGCCCTAGTACCAATCCTACTAATAGTAATCGTTATATTATTGATGGCAAGTTAGATGTAAATTCAGTTGATGTCGTAGTGAAAGAAGGCTTGAATCTAAGTAAGGTGAAAGGTACTGTAGCGGTTAGTAATAATAGAATTAAATTTGATGCTTTAAGTTTTATTCTTAATAAAAATGCTTTAATCAGTTTAGATGGTTCCATTAACCAAGATCTTACGCAGCCTGGCTTTAAGCTTAAGGCTAATCAATTAAACTTCGTTGAATTTATAAATTTATTCGATCCAAGTCATGAGAAGTTCAAAATCAATCCATTATCGGGCACTTTAGATGCTGATGTTGAATTTAGAACTAAAGAGCTTTATGGTAATTTACGGTTTTATAATTTGGGTCTGGAATATTCTGGCTCTAAATATACTAAGTTCCCTATTACTAAATTCAATGGCACTATGCTTTTAGGTAAGGATATAAATTTAACTAATGCCTCAGGGAAATTTGGTAAATCACGTTTTAATAATCTCAACTGTAAGATAGAAAATTATCAAAGTAAAGATGTAGATAGAACTATAAATCTTAGTATGGCTAGTGACTTATTTTACGATGAATTAAAGCAATTTATTCCTACCGGTATTTCTAGTCTCATTGCTATTCAAGGATTTGTTCCTACTAAGCTTACTATTAGTGGTAATAAGCTGAAGAAGGCTTTTTCAGTAGCTTTGGATCTAAATAAACTAGAAAGTTTTCACTTCTCTAATTGGCTTGATCAGAAGAAGCAGGTTGCAGACATCAGCCTTGCAAGCAATTTTATTGTTACGCCGCAATTGATTCTTTCTAATGATACTAAGATCATTTTTACTAGTAAAGCAGGTGTGACTCCTCCCATAACTAGTAAACTTAAATCAATTTTCCAAGTAGAAGATTGGTCTCATGGTTCCATGACTTATTACGTGAGTGTCAAAACCCCGCCAGATGAGCTGCCTCAAGATCTCAGTATCGTCGAGCCTCATATTATTTCTTTGCAACCTTTAAACTTAAGGACTGGTTCAGGTGTGTTTACCTGCGATACTTTTGGTAATATAAAGGATCGCCAGACCATCTGCGAATTCAAGATCAATAGAGCTGTTGCACAAAAATATGGTATCGGAGATCTTACTGCAGATGGAATCAATGTGGATTTATTGTCAATCGTTGATAAGCCATTAGAAGTGCAAGCGAAGCTAAGTTCTGGTGACTGGAATACTATTCCTTATAAGAATATCAAGTTTGATTTAAGTGCAATTGGTGATTACGTTTATATTAAAGACCTTAAAGCTCATGTGAAACAAGGTATGGTAAGAGGTGAGACTACTTTTAATATTCAGACTTTAGAATCTAGCTTTAAATTGAAAGGTCAAAACCTTCCAGCTCATGAAATGGCACAAGGTATTTGGTTCCTTGGAAGTGAAGTACCTGAAGGTTTAGTGGATGGAACTTTTGAGGGCTCGACCAAAGGGGTATTGCCAGATCCAATGTTCTTTAACTTAGTGGGTACATGTAATATGATAGTTAAAGATGGGAAATTATCTCAGATGGTTTTAATGCAAAAGATTCTCACAGCGGTTAACACTCTTGATAATTTTGATTTGAATAATATTTTCCAGACACTCATTACACTCAAGGGTGGTTTATTTAACTATATTATTAGTTCTTTAAAATATGATCACGGAAAGGTAAGTTCTGAGAAGCTTCTACTCAAAGCACCGCAGATAGAGTTGAATCTCAGTGGCTACTTAGATTATGTAAAAGATCAGCAGTGGATTAAGGGGCGAGGTATGATTCCTAAGAAATCAGTGAGTATACTTAGTAGCGTTGGTGTTGGTAAGATTAATCTAGGTAACTTGGTTTCTATGTCAGAGCTTAGTGAAACTGGCTCTAAAGAAAAGAGATTCTTTGACTTCGTTATGATAGGCCCTATTAGTGATCCTAAGAAATCTACAGAGAGTCTTAAGAGTAATTTTAGTTGGGAATAGGAGTGTCATCCTGAGGAGTCCACTACCTACAATTGAATATTTAAATTAGAAAGTAAACTTTTAGCTTTAGATGCCTTTTCTGCTCCAAGCTTCTCTATATTCTCTAGTTCTATAGTGAATCTCGCCTTGCGTTTCTTGAGCCATTGACTAAAATCCTTGTGGGCAGCGGCTTGCTGCATAAGTTTTAGAGTATGTTCTTCAATTTTGAAATCATACTCTGCCATAAATCTAGCAGCACGGTAGATACGAGTAGGGTCATCAATAAAACTATCATCATGAAAGACCCTGATAAGACCTTGCTGCAGATCTTTTAAACCATTGACATGGTCAACTATCTCTCCAAAGGGATACTTAGCTTTAGAAGGATTAATAGACTCTAGTAGAGCATTAATAGTGAAGTCACGACGTTCTAGGTCTTCTTGAATATTGTCGATGATAGTAACTTTAGGGAAAGCAGCTGGCTCTTGGTAGCTTTCTGTTCTGGTACTGGCTAGCTCTATCTTGTAACTTGGATAATCAGGATGTTCTATTTTAATAGTGCCAAATTGATTAAACTCTTCGATGATATCGAAAGTATGATGTTGGGGATGATTGTCTTCCATGTATCTTTGCAGACAATGAGTGAATTCTATGGCATTGGTATTAATAACCAAATCTATATCTTTCGAGCCTACCTGAGAAGTCCCATCTGCGTTGTTATGCTCGTTCCTCGAACTGCTCATTGACGTTTTAGTCAACTCCGCGTTCTCGGAACTCGCATGCCTAGCATCTGGGAGCTTCTCAGGCAGGCTCTTACTCTCAGGTGTTTTATGGTAAAACTCTGTGTAAAGTTTATTACGCACATAACCGCCTACTATATATATTTCATAGCCTAGTTGGTAAGAGGCTGCGCCGATGTCTTGCAAAAAAGGTTTAATTATAGGATCCATTAAGCTACGACTGTCCGTTGTTTAAGTTTAGCAAGAATTTCAAAAAACTCAGGAAAAGAAGTCGCTACGAATTCAGTTTGTAAGATAGTTACAGGCTTAGTGGAATGTAAGGCTGCTATAGCAGAACTCATAGCCAATCTATGATCTCCATGAGAGTCTATAATAGTATTAGCATCAATTGGCTCGAAAGGTTTACCTGTTCTACCTTCTATGATCATGCCGTCATCTGTTTCTTCTACTGTGACACCGAGTTTCCTAAGCATATTAATAGTAGTAGCAATACGGTTAGATTCTTTCACTTTAAGCTCGGCAGCATCTTTAATAATAGTAGTACCTTGAGCTTGAGCAGCAAGTATTGAGATTACTGGTATCTCGTCTATCAGTCTTGGAATAATATCTCCTTCAATAGTACAAGCCTTAAGCCTAGAACTGCGAATGATGATATCTGCTATCGGTTCTCTATTAACTTCTCTTGCATTGTTTATCTCAAAATTAGCTTGCATGCACTTCAGCACATCAAGTATCCCTGTACGGGTTGGATTGATACCTACATTAATTAATTTAAGCTCAGCGTTTTCTAGAATCGCTCCTGCGACCAAAAAGAAAGCTGCACTAGATATATCTCCAGGTACTTCTACCTTCTGTCCTTGGAGCTTGCTTAGAGATTGGTTTCCATTGATACTTACTTGTAGCCAATCTATTGTTAAATCCACACCGAAACCTTGCATCATACGTTCTGTGTGATCACGAGATTTCTCTGGTTCAGTTACACTAGTAACACCTTCAGCATTGAGACCAGCTAGCAAGATTGCAGATTTAACTTGGGCTGATGCGATTTTGGAAATGTAATTTATCGGTTTGAGTTTAGTAACTGGCTCGATTAGTAGCGGAGCTTTCTTGCCTTCTTGACTCTCTATCTTCGCGCCCATTTCGCTAAGTGGGTCTATAACTCTTGCCATGGGTCTGCCAGATAAGGAAGCATCTCCAGTAAGCTTAGTGCTGAAAGGCAAACCAGCAAAGAGTCCTGTAAGTAATCTCATGCCAGTTCCTGAATTACCTAGATAAATTTCTTGTTTTGGTTGAACTAGGCTTGAGAAGCCTTTACCCTGGATTTTTAAAGTGCGTTTAGTTTCATTAAACTCTATCTCAACACCCATAGCCTTGAAAGCATTCATAGTACAGATACAATCTTCACCAGTAAGAAAATTACTCACTTCTGTTAAACCTTGCGCAATAGATCCAAAAATCACCGAGCGATGAGAGATAGACTTATCGCCAGGGATTTGGATCTCGGCTTGGATTCTATGGTTTAGTTTAGATATAGTTTCTTGTGACATCTTAAGGTAGAAAATTCTAGCATTGTTAGAATTTAATAATCTTATTTTACCTAATATGATAAAATCGTTTTATGACATTCTCTATATTAGCTCCTGCAATGCCAGCCTCTAAGCCTGTTCTAGGTTCTGTAAGGCGTGCTGATGCCACAGCAGATATTGGCTCTTTAGAGCATGCAACACTAAAACAACCCTTAGAATTTAGCTTGGCAGAATACAATGGGAATCCAACTCTGCGAGCTTCTGTAGATTCTAAATTACAAACAATGCAAGACTATAAACAGTCTAAAGGTCTTTTATGGATAAAAGTTACGATTAAGGATTCTAAGAAATCCCCTTATACCGAAACTGGTGTTTATAACGGGCATCAATTTGGACCAAATGAATCATCACCCACGCACTTTGGTATTTTTCTCGGTAGTGCTCTAGGAGCATTAATGGTTCCTAAGGGAGGACGAATTAAAATAGAACATTATAAACCAAAGTCTGTTGAAATCCAGTATCAGAATGATATTACTAAAGGTTCTTATGGAATTGCTAAGTTGCTTCATGACATGCATAAGTGGTATGGTTCTGAATAAGTAAACCTAGCTAATTATAATTTTGAAAGTTCTTTAGCACTCACTATTTTACCAGCTATCGCAGAAGCCGCTACTGTAGCAGGACTTGCGAGGTGCGCGCGGGAGCCAGTGCCCATGCGTCCTGGGAAATTACGATTAGTAGAAGATATACATCTATTACCAGGAGCTACTACTCCCATGCTCATACCGAGACAAGGACCGCAGCTTGCATGAGTCCAAAGCGCACCAGCATCTTGGAATATATCATGCAGACCTTCACGTTCAGCTTGACGTTTCACTTCTTGAGAACCAGGAGTGATGATAGTAGGTATAGAAACTTTCTTACCTTTAAGAACTTCAGCAGCGATACGTAGATCGGAGATACGTGCATTAGTACAGCTACCAATAAAGGCTTGATCTAAAACTAGGTCAGAGACTTTTTCTCCAACTCTAAGTCCCATATATTCTAGAGCTTTCTCTTCAGCATCCGCTGGTATAGAACCGCTCACAGAGACTGCTTCACCAGGGTTAATACCCCAAGTAACCATAGGTTCTAGTTTAGAGATATCTAAATTAATTTCCATGTCGTACTTAGCATCTGCGTCTGGTTGGAACGCTGACCATTTAGCTTTAAGTGCTTCAAAGTCTTGTCCTTTAAGTTGTTCACGATCACGTAAATATTCAAAAGTAACTTCATCAGCTGCAATCATGCCGCTAGTTGCGCCCGCTTCTATCGCCATATTACAAATAGTCATGCGCTCTTCCATATCTAGATCTTTAATCGCATCACCAGTGTATTCAAGCACATAGCCAGTGCCACCTTTGAAACTAACTTTATTGATGATCGCAAGAATAATGTCCTTAGCGTAAACTCCAGGCTGGCGTTTACCTGTAACATTAATGCGCATAACTTTAGGTTTCTGTAGTAGTAGGCATTGAGAGAGCATGGCACCAGCATTGGCTGTAGTACCGATGCCTAGTGCGAAACATGCAAACGCACCGTTAGTGCAAGTATGTGAATCACCGCAACAAAGCGTCATACCAGGCTGAACGTAACCACGCTCAGGCGCAACTATATGACAAATACCATTCTCGCCAATATCAAAATGTCTAATATTGTGCTTCTTAGCCCACTTACGTAGTACGTCAGCTTGAATCGCTGTCGCTGTATCTTTAGCAGGTGCAACGTGATCGTTAATAGCAAGTATTTTAGTAGTATCAAAAATTCTGCCGCCAAATTCTTCATCTATTTGAATCGCACCTTGGGGAGTAGTGATCTCATGCGCCACAATTCTGTCCATGAATATTAGGTAGTTATCACCAGGTAGCTTCTCTACTACATGTGCATCCCAAACTTTATCGAATAGTGTTTTACCAGCCATATGTATAGCTTATTTTAGCAAGTGCTTAACTAAATAATATTAATGAAATATTTAAGATTTATGATAATATGCCGTTGTTCTTGTTTAGTTATTTATGTTAGATTCTTATTTATGACAGGTACCCCTCCTTTAAAATTACAAGAATTTGTATCCGATGAGTATAATGCTTTAACTGCATATTTAGACAGGGGGGGATCACAAGCTAATACTTGTGAGACGATTACTGACAGGCCAGGTGAGGCTAATAGACCTGAAATAAAAGCATTGTCAGCAGCAGTAAAAATAGATGAGTTTGGTTTAGATGCTTTGCCGAATGCAACGAACCTAGCTAAAAGCAATGCAGCTTCCGGCTCTAATTTTCCTACTATTAGAGCAATTTATAAAACAGTAGTTCCAATTATTGAGAAGATGATGAATTCAAGTAGCAGACCAGATCCAATTTTACTTGTAGCTCCAACTCCAGAAGCAACTATAGCTCCTCAAGAAGCTGCAGTTTCCGAAGAAGTTCAGATTCCTAAAATTCTTAAGGAAGTAGTAGACCCAGATAGAGTAGAAGAAATATATAGATTTAACTTAGATACTCCTGGGGGAATTAAAGCTGCTACTGTTAGTCTTACTAAGGATGGCAGATTGGCTACGTTTAGCTATCGGCTAAAATCTAATGAAGGTAGTAAGCCAGGTCTAGATCTAATTATTTTAAATTTCTTTAATCCACAACCTAAGGAAGGAAAGGATGATGATGAAACAAAGCCTGACCCGAAGGCTCTAATTGAAGTTGAGATGCAAACCGTGGGGGGTGGACATAGATCTTTCAATATGAAATCCACAGCTTCACCTGGAATGCCACAGATCCTTAAAGCTTAGTTCTACTTCCCTTGCACTACCATATTAATCTTGAGTATTTGAATCGCAATCTCAGAGGCTATTTTAAATGCTGAGGTTTTCACTTCTAGTGGGTCTAGTATTCCTGCAGCTTCTAGGTCTAGTGCTTCGCCGGTTTCTAGATTTATGCCAGTGGTGTTAGCAGGTGCTGCTCTAAATTTATAATAAATATCATTAGGTAAGAATCCAGCGTTCTCAGTGATTTGCAAGAATATAGACTTAAGTGCTTCGGCTACTATTTCTATACCTGCTGAGACATCCTTATCATTAGTATGATTTTCTTTAAGCTTTTCAATATTAGCTGCTATATTCATTTCGGCGATACCTTCGCCCATTACATAACCAGATCTCAATGCCGCACTGAGAGCCTGGGCTGCATCAGTGGCTATTCTTCCGCGCTCTTCTAATATAGTACTGGTCTCTGCTGAAATTAAAATACTAGCTTGATAAGCTTTTTTACCCTGAAAAGTAAACCCTGCAAGATCAGGCTTAGCTTCTATTTGATTTAGGGAACCGCTGTAATTTTTAATTTGCTCTAAATCTGCATTAAGAAGCTTGGTTCTAGTAGTGAGTTTAGCTCCACTAATATTTACTAGATGATTTATATCAGACTGTTTAATATGACTTAATACGAAGATACCCTCTCTTACAAAGAGTTCTTCAGCAGCAGCTAGTATGGAAGATGAAGTAAGGATCGCTTTCACACCAGCTTTACTGATCTTCTTAGCAGTTTCCATTAATGCTTGAATATTGTGTTCGTATCTTCTCACACCTTCATCAGTACTAACAGCCTCACTAGACATCGGCTCCGGCTCAAGTGGTCCCTCGACAACTATGACGCTAATGTCCTTGAAGTTTTGTGTGTAATTGAAATGGGTTTTCTTCTTAATGAATAGTCCGTCTAATACCATAGATTCTAGTCCGGTTGAAACTATAATAGAATCTGCTAATTGATAATTGTTTTTCAGTAATGGATTACTCGGATTATTTTTTATGATTCTGCGAGCAGCTTCTATAATAAGTTCAGCGATATCTTCTTGACCTCTTGCAGAGATCTTGGTTATAGCTTTAAGTTTAGGGTCATTAATATCTTTTATTTTCCTTGCAGACTTAGTTAATTCTTGAATTGTTGCTTGAGTTGCAATCTCTATCCCATAAGCTATTCTTGTGGGTTGACCACCAGAATTGATTCTCAGCAGAGTAGATGCTAGTAAACTATCACAAAGAATTGCTGCACTAGTAGTGCCGTCACCGACTCGTGTTTCTTGAGACTTAGCTGCTTCTACAGCAAGTTTTGCAGCTGGATGACTGATCTTAATATTAGAAAGTATGGCTACGCCATCATTGGTACAAATAAAATTACCAAATTCATCAACAATCATTACATCCATACCCTTAGGGCCAATAGTGCCTCTAACGCTGGCCACCACTGCTCTAATAGCCTGGATATTATTATTGAGAACTTCTGCGTACTTTTTGGTTGTTTCCATTTCATGTTATTTTAGCTTATTGACTTGTATAGAAGATTTTTTTCTTGCTTTAACTGAAGCTTAACCAGCAAATGCTATTGAATAACTATCGGCTGGGCAAAGGAAAATAGGGTATTGAAAAATGGATAGCGCAACATTAAGACAAGAAGTATCATCAACAGAATCTGATTTAAGATCATCACAAAGAGATTTAACATTCGCGGTCGCAGAAGAAAGTAATACAGAGGACCAAGAGAAAAAAGGCGAGATTGGTAATAAGATTGAAAAATTAAAAGGCGACATTGGCGTTAATGCTGCTAGACATAGTTCAGCAATACAAGACTTACGTAGTGCAGAAGCTTCAGAGCGTAAAGAAGAAGCTTGTAAACAGACAGAGAAAGAAAAAGCTGAGGAAATCGAGAAGCAAAAAACTGAAGAACTTGCTAAGAAGCCAGAAGAAACTTTGGATGCTGACAAGAGCAAGGATAAAAAAATCTCTGACGTAATTAAAACAGCACCGGTCTTAATCGGTGGAGAACTTTATAATATTACTGATAGTCGTGAAGATCCAAAAACAATTCAGGATAGACTTTTTGCAGAATTGCAAAAACAAGTTACACCTGAAGCGAAAGATAAAGATCCTCATGCAGAGGATGCTAAGGACAAACCAACCTTAGCTGCTAATGTAGGTGCAGCATCTACTACTCCAGCAATCGCAAGTATTAATGGTACAGGAGCTAGTCAAGATAGCTCTAGTCCAACAGCTACTTCACGTATTCAAGGTGCAGCGGGTAGTAGTTCTACTAGTACTTAAAATTCTCCCTCCCTCCCAAAAACAAAGAGACCTCCTTGCGGAGGTCTCTTTGTTTTTATATACAAATCTTCTCAGTAGATTACTGAACCTTAATTTTGTGTTGTTATCCTGACTCTAGTTCGAAGTTAGTAATTAATTTTTAGCAGGGGATCTTAGTTGGTTAATAAAATAGACAATCATCGTAGCGATCACTATTTAAGTGGTGTTAAAGGCTATCAGGGTTTAAACAATGCAAGCTCTCGAGAAGATGGTTCTTCTGATCTATCTAGTGATTCTAGAATTGATGATGCGAAGGACAATATAGCAGCACTTAGAGAGAGCATTATGGGTTCTAGAGAGATGCTAGGAGTTAATAGAACTAATTCTGTCACTCATGATTTTGATGATTTTGATAAGTCTTTCTTGTAAAAACTACTTGGTTTTTAACTGAAGCATAATCATTTTCTTTTACAACTAATATAATGTCAGACATCGGTGGACAAGCAGGTGGATTTAATGCCCCTTATACCCCAGCAAGAGATACAAGAGTATCTCAAGATCAAGTTGCTATTCGTCAGGTCTCACCTAAGCCTAATCCTGCAGTGCAGGCCGAGACTCCAGCTCAAGCTCCAGAAGCTGAACAGCAAGAAATCGTTAATGTAGTTTTACAACGAAGATTAGATGCTCAAGAGATTCATAAGCGCGTAGGAGAAGATAGGGCAAAACAAGCTGACTCTTTTACTCGTAGTGGTGAAGATACGGGTGCAGCTAGAGCAGATCAAGTTTCTAAGTTTGTAGGACAAGTTTCAGATCAAACTCAGAAAGATCAGCTTAATAGACAGAGATTAGCTCAGAGTTTAAACAACGCACAGCTAGGACAGAAAGCTGCTGGAACTAAATTAAATATTGCAGATGATCATAATCTAGCATCGCAAGTTATACAGTCTAATGAGGATATTGATCCTGATGCTAAAGCTAAAAAAGACCTGAATTCTAAACTGAAGAAAATTCAGGAGAGAGGTGGGTCTAAGGGTAAGGACTTCGCGAGGTTCGTAGAAAGTCAAACCAATGAGAAAGGATTAGTTTCAGACAGTATCAATGAGCTGGTTAACGGTTACTTGGAGACACTTAGAGGTGATAGCCAAACGCCAGCAGAGATGATTACAGCTGGTGATGAGCCATTGCATGCGATCAGAGATAAAGTTGATCCTCGTAATACTGAAGAGATGCAAGCAATGCGTAGTAGTCTTGCTAATTCAATCGCTACTTCTGCTGCTGAAAGAGCAGAGCTATTTGCTATTCGTAATTTAAACAAGAACACAGAGAAGATCGCACCTCCTAAACCTGAGGCTGATGTTCTTAAACTTACTAAGCATGAACAAGCTATTAGATTTATTGCTTCAATTAATTTAGGTGCTGCAAGTACTCCGTGGGATACTTCAAGCCTATTCTCTGCTGTTTAAAGAGTCTGTAAAATAAGGGTATGATATCTATTAGGAGCTTTAATTAGCTTCTTTTTGTGTTGAGATATTCATGGTAGAAGAGCCTAAAAAAACAGCAAAAGAACTTAAAGCTGAACATGAGCTGCTAATGGCCAAGGCTGCTATTAAGGTTGCGGTAATGTCTTTTGGTAAAGCTCAGAGAGTTGATATACCAGAAGAATTGCAAGAGTTTTGGAATGGACTTTCGGTTAGAGATTGGCAGGCGCACCTGAAACTCTTTAGTGTTGAGTTAAGGAAGATCAAGAAAGTCGCTGTTAAAAAAATTCTTTTTGATATTGATAATTATATAAAAGACTGTAAGAAACTCATGCCGGATTTTAAACGTTCGAAGGATGAGCTGCTGTTAATGATTGCTATTGGTCAGATAGATCCTAAAGAATTGGTTGACACTCTCTCTGGATTGCCAAACAATAAAGAAAAACTAGACAGGCAAATCCATAAACAAATTAAAGAACTTGATTGGCAAGATGATTTAGCACTGTCTCAGCTTGATGAATTAACTAGGGAGCTTGATACTGAGAGAATCAAAAAAGCTGATATAGAAAGAATAGAAAAAGAAATTCAAGCTATAGAGAATGAAATTCAAGCACGTAAGTCTAAACGAGATGAGCTTGCTATTAAACTTGTAGAATGGAAAGCTAGAGGTAATATGGATATCGCCTCAGGTGATGGGAAATTTAGGCTGGATGCCTAGGTCAATGTCTGAGCGGTGAGTGGCTGGGTGTCTGCAGTCTTGTTCTCATTCTCAGTCCCTCCGTCACTCAGGCACTTATTACTTATCAATACTTTCATTGCCTCCCCGCTAAGCATCATCTCTAATGCTTTCTCCAAGTCTGAGAGTGGCATTTCATGGCTTATTAAATCACTCATATCGATTTGTTTACTTGTAAGTAAGTATAAGGCTTCTTGAATATATTTAGGGCTATGGTGAAATGTGCCTAATAACTTGGTTTGAGAGTAGTGTACTTGATAAGTATCTAGTTCTATAATCGTTCCCTTGGCGCAACCGCCAAAGAAATTCACAGTGCCTCCAGGACGTACTAGTGATAAGGCTTCTGTCCAGGCTTCTGGTTTACCTACTGCTTCTATAACACGATCAGCACCATAAGGTAAACCTATGGCTACTAATTCACGACACATAGGATTACTTTGTCTTGAACCTCGAATCTCAAACTTCAAACTATTCATCACATGATCTGCACCATTAGCTTTAGCTAGTGCTAGTTTGGTTTGGGATCTACCAATAGCTATCACCATGGCATCGGGAACTAGTCTCTTACAGAGTTTGATTAAGCATTGTCCAATAGCACCGAGTCCATAAATTATTACACTGTTACCAGGATTGATTTCGGTCTTATAGAAACCATGTAAGCTTGCTGCTAAGGTCTGCAAAGCGGCTGCGTTTTTATAGTCTAAAGAATCAGGAAATTTATATAAGTTATATTTGGCAATATTTGCGGGGATCTTTATATACTCGGCAAACGAACCGTTTAAGAATTCTAAGTTCTCGCAAAGTTCATATTCGTGTTTCTTGCAGAAGTAACAGGAATGACAAGGCGCGGTGTTGGCAGCGACTACTCTGTCTCCTACTTGGAATTCCGCTAAAGTACTCTCGGCTACTGTTCCAGAGAATTCATATCCAAAAGCTGATGGAGTTTCTTTAATGATACGCGGATGTCCGCGCAGATAAGTCTTAGTATCGGTACCGCCAGTGAGCGCAGCTTCTACCTTAACTAGCACTTCGCCAGCCTTTAACTCAGGCGTGGGAATTTCTTCTAGCCTGATATCGTGTGGTCCGTAGTAAAGGAAAGATTTCATCCTGTTATTTTAGCAATTTTTGTTTTATTCTATTCATTTATTTGACCTAATAGTTTATTTAATGAGCCATGCCATGTGGTTCCGCCTACTCTACCGCATACTAAGATATACAAAGCCTCTCTGGTTATTTTTAAACCAGCTTCTTCAATTACTTTCAATTGACCTCGAATAGCAAGCTTATCATCTTTATGAAGTCGCTCTTTAGGTGTGCGTTCTATTCCTCTATTAGCTTCTGCTACTAACTCTCTGGCAAAGTTAGCTACATAAGCTTCACAAGAATTTTGATCTAAGGTTTCATACATTAATCTTGTTACCAGTAATTTTATTTTTTGAGCTTCTTCAAGTAACTTATTTATGTTTAAGTTGTATTTTAAAGAACTATCGTAGATATCAAAGTTTGACATTGCATCTCTTAGAGTTTCAAAATTTTTATAATTTGCTAAATTTGAAGGAGTTTCTCTTGCTGGTAAATTCGGAGAATTTTTGAATATAATGAAAGAAAGGAAACGAGGTATATTTGCAAATCTTTTTTTTAGAGTATCAACTATAAATCCGATAGATTCTGTAGCCTTTATTCCAGTCTCATGCAAATCTGGAATAAGAAATAACATTGATTTTGGTGGAGTAATTTGGTGATAACCTAAGTTCTTAAAGAAGTCATCATGATCCTGTGTCATCCTTGCTTGTATTTCCGGATCGGTTGTTTCTGGAGCATATCTGCTAGTATGCTCAAGGTCTTCTAATTCTACTGTTGCTATTGATTCTTCGTTACTTACTTCTTCTAGAGTTGATTGAATATCATTTTCTGGGCTAGACATGCCTTCTAATTGTTCTCTTATTTCTTCCTTAGAATTAGCTTTGATGATAAGTGTTTTAATGGGAGATGTTTGGAATAATTGATCTAAGTACTCAGTAATTGTTGTATAAGCCATCCCGTCAGTGGAATCAGCAACTGGCATTTTTTCTACTACTACTAAGTCTGCATCTTTGTATGAATTAACTAACATTATTATTTCCCACCAAACAATCCTCTAACCCACCCAAAAACTTTACTCATTAAACCACTAGCTTGCTCTTTTTTCACTGCAGCTTCTGGTAAAAATGCTTTATTCTTCTTCAATAACTCTAAACCATCTTTTTGTAATTCATTAGGCTTGCCGTTAACTACGGACCAGAGTAATTTAGGTCTGGGTATAGCAGCATCTAGTTTTACTGGCATCTTGAATTGTTGCAGGGCAGCAAGTACACCAATAAAAGTTGTATAGGTTACATCCACTCCTTTCTTAGTAGCGTCCATTAAATAAGCGAGAGCGTCTTTAAGAGGTACGCTAAATAAAGCTAGTTCACTGATATCAGGTTCTTTTTGCGGACCAATCTTATCCGTATTCTTGCACTCTGCTACAAACATGCCACAGGAGCCGGTTTCAGCCCCTACGTCTCCAGGAATACTTCCCATAACCTTATGAAGTTTTTTTACTTCTAAACCAGTTTCTTCTGCAAGTTCTCGCTTAGCGTTAGCCTCAGCTTTTTGTCCGAGAGCATCTTTATCAGTAGTGAGTCCGGCGGGGACTTCGATACTTATGCCACCTGTTTTAGAACCCATGCGTGCTGGTCTGATGTGACTTTGTAAAATTAAAACAGGTTCTGGACCTTCTTTAATTACGGGGACTATGCAAACACCATCATCACCTGTCGCTGCTTGCGAGCCCTTTAATTTAACGTAGGACCAACTAAGCTTAGGGTCACGATCATGTTGCCACTGAACTAATTCATGGTATTTAGTTTGGCCTAGTATATTTTCCATTTAGATAATCTTCTTATAATTTATAATAGAAATTATGTAAATATTAATTATAGCATAAATAGGTATTGCGATATTGATTGGCAGGGAATAGAGATTTAAAGTGATCCTTAAAGAACTGAGAACCTTTATGGCTTTAATGCGTCATTAAATAGGTTATTGTATAATTTGGACAGGGTGCTTTGTTCGTTATCGCATGGGAAAAACATCACAATACTTATTCATAGTAGCCTTACTAGGCCTTACAATTCAGCCTTCTTTGGCTGCTAAAGAAGCATCTTCTGATGAAGAATTTTTCCTCGAGTATTCACAAGCTGTTAAAGAAGAAAAGCTAGGTAATAACCTTCAAGCTGTTAAAAAATATAAGGCTGCCAATGATATTAAGGGTAGGGATTTTGCTGCTTTAACTAAACTTGGTCTAATGCATCTTTATTCTGATAGTTCAGGAGATATAAAAGACAAGAGCCTTGTCTTAGCTGTTGAATATTTAACTAAGGCTCAAGCCTTGAAACCAGGGGATTCTATGATTAATCTACTCCTGGGTAGAGCTTACCAAGAGCAAGGTGATGTTAATAATGCTGTGAAGTATTTAGTGAAAGCAAGTACTATCGAGCCTAATAATGTTCTTATTAAATCCAATCTTGGTAGATTGTATTTTGAACAAAAAGATTTTAAGAAAGCGATAGAGATTTTTAACAAGATAGTTTTTTCTTATCCGGATAATTTAAGTGCGAGAAGTTATTTAGGTGCTTCTTTGCAATCTACGGATAATTATTTGGCTGCAATCGAGCAGTACAACTATGTCCTAGAGTATCAACCTAATGCTTATAGTCTCCGTAAGAATCTTGGAGATTGTTGGCTGGCTTTGAAACAATACGATAAGGCTAGACAGAGTTATGAAGGTGCTAAGAGTATTGATCCTAAGGTGCCAAATATTTATGCAGATATAGCTTATGTAGCTAAAGAAGAAGGTGACTTACCTACGGCTATCACTAATTTCCGTAAGGCTCTGAGCCTTAAGCCGGATGATAAATGGAAGCGTTCTTTGGCTTATGCTTTATGGAATAACAAACAGATACCAGAAGCGATAACTGTGTTTAATGAAATACAAGACTATAGTGTTTCAGCTTATTTATATCAAGGACTTGGAGATGATAGAAACGCTACGGCTAGCTACCAGAAAGCTATAGAAACGAATCCTAAGGATACTAAGAGTAGATTTAATTTAGCTCATTTGTATTATGAAGCTAGGCAATACGATAAGGCTAAAGCAGAGTATGAGAAGCTGCTAGAGCAGAAACCTAATGATGTAGAAGTAATGTTCTTACTTGCGGTTCTAGAGCAAGAGAGAGGAAATGTTAATGTTGCAATGAAGTACTATAACGGTCTTCTTTCTGATTACTTGGCAACAGACAAGGGTAAAGTATTGGATGAAAGCGATAAGCTAATCAAGAACAATATCTATTACAATCTAGGACTGGCTTACAAGACTAACCAAGATTACCAGAAAGCAGAAGCGAATTTTGAAGAGTTACTCAAGAAAGAAACTAAGTCTGATAAGTTTGAAAAAACTAAAGATGTTTACAAGGAACTTAGCTTCATTAAAATCGCGCTTGGTAAAGATACTGAAGCAGAGAAACTCATTAACAGCTGGCTTAAAGCTGATCCGACTAACGTTGAAGCAAGAAATCTATATGCTGATTTCTTAGTGCATGTATCTAAGGAACGTAAGGCAATAGAGCAACTTAGACTTGCATCTGTATTAGATCAGACGGTAAAGACGAGACTTAAGCTTGCTAATTTATTACACTCACAAAACAATCTCTATGAAGCTTTAGCAGAGTATCAATCTGTTTTGCAAGTTGAACCAGAAAATCTTAACGCGCTTCTAGGAGCAGCTAATAATTTTAAAACTTTAGGCTTTAAAGATGAAGCTGTGAATATTTATAAAGAAGCTGCGGAGAAACACCCAGATGATGTTTTAGCTAACTTTAATTACGGTTTATTAATGCAGGAAGCTAATAATTTGGATGCAGCAAAAGAGCATTATGAAAGAGTTCTAGCGAAGAATCCTAATTTTTTGCAGACTTATTATGTGCTAGGGTTGGTTTATTGGGATCAAGGGCAGAAGGACAAAGCTAATGAGCTTTGGAGTAAGTTCTTAACACAATCATCTGATGAAACTCTTAAATCTGAAATACGTAGAATTTTAGGCACTCCAACTGATGTTGGAACAGAGCCTAAGCCAGTGAAAATAGATTTGGTTACACCTAAATCAATGGATCAACTTACTATTCATAAGGAATACGCTGGACTCGAGAAAACGTGAGCTTAGAACAGTTAATGAGCGGTGTCATGGAGCTTAAGCCCGGTGGGACTAAGGCTCTAGAGGAACTGCTTAAAGAAGCCCAAAAGGATAAACGTCAACTAAGAATTAAGCTTGGTATAGATCCTACTAGTAGTGATCTGCATTTGGGTCATATGGTTTGTATTCAGAAGCTCAAGCAATTCCAAGAAGCTGGGCACTTGCCAGTACTTCTTATTGGTGGCTATACGGCGCAAATCGGTGATCCTTCTGGGCGTAATGAAATGCGTCCACCGCTTACTGCAACTGATGTGCAAAAGTATGCCCAGACCTATCTGGAGCAGGTTGCTAGAGTTTTAGATCTAAGTAAAGTAGAAGTAGTGAACAATGCTGATTGGTTTAATAAGTTCACTATGGCTGATATGGTGAAGCTTGCTTCTAATGTTACAGTGAATCAATTAATCGCCAAGGACGCTTTTGGTAAGCGTTTAGATGATGGTCAGCCACTTTATACTCATGAGATATTTTATCCTTTGATGCAAGGCTATGACAGTGTTGAACTTAAGGCTGATATAGAGCTTGGTGGTACTGATCAGATATTTAATCTAATGACTGGACGTGATATGCAGAAGGCTTACGGGCAAAAACCACAACTCTGTATGACTATGCCCCTTCTAATTGGTTTAGATGGCACTAAGAAGATGTCTAAAACTTCGCAGAATTATATTGCTCTCAATGACACTGCTCAAGACATCTTCGGTAAGACTATGAGTATTCCTGATGAACTAATTCTGGATTACTTTATTCTTGCTGCACGAGCTACTCCTGCAGAGTTGCAACAGATTAAATCTAGATTAGAGTCTGGTGAGAACCCGCGTCATATTAAAGACGAGCTAGCACAGAAGATAGTTACTATTTATTACTCGGCAGCAGAAGCTAAGATAGCATCTGAGAACTTTACTAAACAATTCAAACAAAAAGAAATTCCAGATGATATAGCAGACTATAAGCTTAACGGTGGTAGTAAACAGCTTGCTGATATATTAGTGGCTGCTGGTCTCTGTGAGACTAAGGGTGAAGCTAAGCGTCTAGTGCAAGGTGGCGGTGTAAAACTCAATGGTGAAAAGCTCTCAGACCCGCTCCAGGAGTTGGTTGTAACTGAGCCTCAAGTCTTGCAAGCTGGTAAGAGAAAGTTTGTAAGATTAATTTAGTTCTACGCACACATTAATCTAGCTTTGCGTGCTCTTGGCCTTATTGCTGTTTCAAACCAAAATTTGGCTAAAGAGTCCATGCTTTTAACTATTTGGCTAAAACGTGAACTTTTAATGATATAGGAGTCCGCGCCTAAATCATAAGCCAATTCTATATCGCTTGGTGATTTAGAAACAGTTAAAACCACTACTAAAATAGATTTAAATCTTTCGTCGAATTTGATTTCTTTTAGTAATGCTAGACCATCAACTTTCGGCATATTCAAATCAAGTAAAATCAAATCTGGGAGTTGATTTACATTATGCTTATAAAGGTAATTTAAATAGTCTCTGGCTTCTGCTCCATTTTGTTTCCAGTCTAAATGATAATGTTTGAAGGATCTTTGTAAGGCATCGGATATGAGCAAATGATAGTCATCATCGTCATCAACTAAAAGTATTTTTATACTCTGATTATCGTGCTGCTTTGATTGTTTTAAAAGTATCTCTTGCATTTTCTCTTTTAAATGAAGGCCTTCATCATAGCTTCTCTTACTATTAGAATTTTTTAGAATAGATTTCAGCATATTTCAGACTCTCCTTTTAACTTTTCTAGAGCGTAAGATATTTTATCATTTCTTAAGCTTGTAAAAATAGTTAAATGCTTAACTATTTTTACAAGCTATATCATAGGTTTTTAAGATTGATTCTTAGCGAAATGAAGATTATCTTATTGTCATTGTTCCTTCATGCCAATATAGAATTAATAGTAGAACTAAAAATTAAAGGTTGTGTATTGGATGAATGAATTAACTGATTTCTTTACAAAACTTTTGGATACGTCAGGTTTTCCGTCAAGGTGGAATTGCGGAACAGGATGGACTCTGTTTTTAGGCTGGACTCATATTATATCGGATATAGCAATCTGGCTTGCGTATTTTTGTATACCAGTAATGCTTTTCTATTACGCAGCAAAAAAAAATCAGGATATACTTTCAAAAAAAATATTTGTACTTTTCGGCGCCTTCATATTGTGTTGTGGAACTATTCATGCAGTAGAAGCTAGTATTTTTTGGCATCCATGGTATCGATTATCAGCTTTGATTAAATTTATTACTGCGATCATATCGATTTGGACTGCTATTGAACTGGCTAAAGCGATTCCTATATTCCTTGATTTGAAAAGTCCTGCGGAGTTACAAAAGTTATTAGATGAACATACTCGTGAATTGCAACGTTCTAATGCTGATTTAGCTCAGTTTGCATATATTGCGTCTCATGATTTACAGGAGCCTTTGCGTACTGTTGAGAATTTTATTAATCTCTTGGATAAACATCTAGAGAAATTGAATCTTGATGATCCAAAGATCAAAAAATATAACCATTTTATTACTGATGCTACTGCAAGAATGAGACAACTAATTGAAGACATACTTGTATTCTCTAAGGTTGGTAAAAATCATGTTAGAGAGACTGTTGATTTAAACGAACTCGTTGCTGAATTATTGCATAACTTTAAATTTCAAATTGCAGAATTAAATGCGAAGATAAGTTGCGGAAATTTACCTACGATGAAAGTGAATGTTAGTGAGATGAAGCAGCTATTCCAAAACCTTATAACGAATGCACTGAAATTTATGGACAAGGACAAAGCCCCTCAAATTAGCATCAATGCTGAGCGTCAAGGCGATTCTTGGTTATTTTCAGTGAAGGATAATGGTATAGGTATAGATAGTAAATATGCTGACAAGATTTTTGCTATTTTTCAGCGCTTACATTCAGCTGTTGAATACAAAGGTACAGGTATAGGCTTATCTATCTGTAAAAAAGTAGTTGAACATCATGGTGGTGAAATTTGGGTCGAATCGAAACTTGGAGAAGGTAGTACTTTTTATTTTACGCTTGAAGATATAGCTATCTGACATGCTAAGATGCTAGTACTAATATTATGAATACGCAGCCAATAGAAATTTTAATGGTAGAAGATAGTCCAGCGGATGTTGAGCTTGCTAAAGAGGTTTTTGAAGAGGGTAAGATACTCAACAATTTTCATTATGTAACTGATGGTGAAAAAGCTCTCGATTACTTATATCGTAGAAATGCTTATGCAAATGCAACACGCCCAGACATCATAATTTTGGATATTAATCTTCCCAAAGTCAATGGCTTAGAGGTTTTGAAAGATATAAAAACTAATATAGATCTCAAGAGCATACCTGTTGTTATGCTAACTACTTCTGGTAATGAAGATGATATAAATAGTAGTTATAAAAACTATGCTAATTCCTATATCAGAAAACCTATTGGATTAGATAAGTTTATTCATGCTCTGGCAGTTTTTGAAGAGTTTTGGTTTCAGATTGTGAAACTACCAACTGATAAATAATATGAAAGTTTTATTGATAGAAGATAACGAGCCCGATGCTTATATTATAGAAGAGGCTATTAATGAAGCTACTACTAGTGGTATTTTTGAAAACCTGAGATTGAAATTAACTTGGGTAGATTGCTTAGCAAGTGCCTATGAAAAATTAAATACAGATGACTTTGATTTAATAATATTAGATCTTAATTTAAGTGACTCAGCACATACCGGTCTAGAAACCTTGGGAGAAGTTATGTCTAAAGTGCCGCATATGCCTATAGTTGTCAGTACTGGTAATATCAATGCTCAACTCTGGTCTGATGCTATCAAGATGGGTGCTCAAGATTATATTATTAAGGGTTCTATTGATCCTGTTAATCTCGTTAGAACTTTAAGTTATGCCATGGAAAGATTTGCTTTAATGAAACAAGTAGAGAAACATGCTGCAAGGCTAGAAATTAGCAATAAAGAACTGGAGAGTTTTGCATATGTTGCATCACATGATTTAAGAGAGCCGTTGCGTAAAATTGTCGCTTTTGGCGATAGATTAGTGGAGGATTTTTATGATTCCCTTGCTCTGCAAGGAAAAGATTACGTAGATCGTATGCAAAGTGCGGCTCATAGAATGGAAAATTTACTAGATGATTTGCTTGCATTCTCTAGAGTATCTAGGCACAAGATAGAATTGAAAGAAGTTAATTTAGGAAAAATACTATCTATCGCACTGGAAGATTTAGAGATGAGCATTCAAAAGTCCAAAGCTAATATTAATCTTATTAGCCCATTAAATCTAAGTTTAGCTAAGGAGGGTGTGTTGTCTCCAAGTTTAGATAAGGATTTAGAACAATTGTTCGGTATAGATGCAGATGAAGCTCATTTACTGAGAGCTTTTGAGAATCTTCTTGCTAATGCTATTAAATATCGTAAACCTGAGCAAGCTCCTACTATAAATATTTCTGCGATCTTGAATCACAATAGTTATGAGATTAGTGTAGAGGATAATGGTATTGGTTTTGAAATGGAATATAAGGACAAAATTTTTGAGCAGTTTGAAAGATTACATGCTAAATCTGCATACGAAGGTAGTGGCATGGGGCTTGCTACAGTTAAAAAGATTATTGAAAAACATGATGGTTCGATAGATGTACAAAGCAAGGTTGATGTGGGTAGTAATTTTACTATTAAACTGCCAATCTGCGCGAAGATCTAATATAGTTTTATGGGTTTTCTGTTGTTCCAAACCAAAATTTGGCAAGCGAGTTTAAGTCTTTCACCATTTCACTAAAACGTAAGCTTTTAACAATATAGGAATCAGCACCAGTCTCATAGGCTAGCTCCATATCATTAGGTGATTTAGATGAAGTTAAAACTACTGTTACAATGTCTTTGAATTTATCATTATGTTTTATTTCTCTCAATAATTGATGTCCATCAATTTTAGGCATGTTTAAATCAAGCAAAATTAAATCAGGGAGTTTTGATTTGTCACCTTGATAAGCATTGTTTAAATAATCCCTTGCTTCAGCGCCATCTTGTACCCAATCCAAGTCAAAATATTGAAAGGATTTTTCTAGTGCATCAGTGGTAAGCAAATGATCATCTGGATCATCTTCAACTAACAGTATTTTCAAATTTTGTTTAGTAGAATGTTTTTTAACATGCTGTCTTAGCCTTTCGAACATTTGCTCTTTAAGTCTATAGTTTAAGGTTTCTTCTTGTACCTTTCCCATTAGAATGTATTCATCCATAGTTAGAAATCCTCAAAAGAGTGTTTACACATTCTGTTTTACTAAGCTCTTTTCTATATTTTAACACTTTAGACCTCTTGCTGGTATATTTATGAATTGGAATCAATATGACTGTTAACTCACCAATTCAAACTCTTGTCGAATCTCTTGATACCAATCTGCAATTCGTTTCGGAATTATTACAAGCCAGTATCCGTTTGTTTATTAAGCAAGAGGATAATATTATTATTCATAATTATTTTCACCCTAATCAAGATTCACTTTATTTAGGAGCTAGGAATGTAGGATTAGGGCGCGGAGAGAAATTTCAACGTTATAAAGATATTTCTGTTGATAAGGCTTTTAAACTAAATACTAAAATTGTTGGTCAATATGGATTGGTTATTAACAATAGACGTATACAAGAGTTTGCTTATCCAATTACATTTGATGACAATAATGTAGTCGCGGTGATTGCAGTAGAGCGTGATATCTATGTCAGTCGAAATATCTTAGGGCAACATTGGGACTTGATGGCTGATAACCTAATCCAATCTTTAAAAGAAAAAATTCATGATGCTACCAATTTTCCGCATATTGCTTTTGGTGAAGGAGCTATCATTATTAAATCTCCGAATACTATTTTCTTTGCTAATCCTCTTGCTGTAAACCTTCTAGCTGAGCTTGCGGAACGTGGCTCCCAATTAGAAGGTCGTACTCTTGATGATGTATTTGCAAGTTTCCCGCGTAAGTATAAGGGTAAGGATGAAGGACTATCTATCGAATCTATTGAGGAGATTAGTTTAAGACAAAGAACCATAGCTTTAAGACATGTAAGATTGAGTGGTGAGATGTCAGTTGTACTAATCAAGGATAATTCTGAGATTAAGATTAAGGAAACTCTACTTAAAGAAATTCATCATCGCGTGAAAAATAATTTACAGACTATTGCTTCTCTATTACGCATGCAAAAACGCCGTAATCCTGAACTGACAGAGGCTTTCGATGAAGCTATTAATCGTACTGAAAGTATCTCTATGGTACATGAACACCTGTCTCGCTCTAATGATATAGAGTCTATAGATTTTGGTTTCCTAGTACAAAAAATCCTTAAGGGTCTAATGTCTTCCTTTGGTGCTGAAGATATAGTGGTGAACTATGATTGCCCGCAGAAGGTTTTAATAGTTAGTGAAGATGCCACTAATTTAGCATTGGTTTTGAATGAAATACTTTCTAATACTCTTGAACATACTATGGGTAAACTTTCCAAGATTGATATTCAATTACATTCTGATGAGGATAATTTGACTATGGTTGTTGAAGATGATGGTGGTGGTTTTCAAGATGGTTTTGATTATAAGCAGAGTAAGGGTCTTGGTTGGGAGATAGTAAGAACCATTACTGAAGAGAGTTTGAAGGGTAAACTTGTGGTTGAAAATGTGGAAGGAAGCGCTAAGCGCGGCTTAAGAGTGAGCTTGGAAATACCAATGCATTTATGATACAATTGGCTGCATGAACCTCGTCGATACAGATCTAGACTTAATTAGAGTAGTCATTGCAGATGATGAGCCTTTGATTCGTATGGATCTTAAGGAGTTATTAGAAGAAGCTTCTACTTATAAGGTAGTAGCTGAAGCTAAAGATGGGGATGAAGCAGTTCAAGCAATTAATGAACATAGACCAGATATAGTGTTTATGGATATTCGTATGCCTAATAAGGACGGTATACAGGCAGCTAAAGAAGTTCAAGAGAAATTAAATATCAGAGTTCCCATTATTATGCTCACAGCATACAGTCAGCCAGAGCTTTATGAAGAAGCATCTAAGGCAGGTATTTTTGCTTATCTCACTAAGCCTTTACGTAAACCAGATCTGGCGCCTGCTATAGAAGTAGCTTTAGCAAGATCTCTTGAGATGCAAGAATTACGTGGAGAGATAGACAAGCTAAACAATAAACTTGAAACCCGCAAGCTAGTTGAGAAGGCTAAGGGTGTATTAATGAAAAAGTTTGGACTTGATGAAACTACTGCTTACAGACGTATTCAGAAAGCTGCTATGGACCAAAGGTCTGATTTGAAAGCTATATCCCAGACTATTTTAAATAATGCGGGTGTGAATTAGGTTAAGAAGATTTATCTATCTAGCAAAGCAGGCTCTTTACCAACAGTCCACATCTCTCCAGAATATATAAGAGATTTAAGATCGCCGTTACCTTTTTTCTTAATAGCTTCTTGCTCTTGTGCTACTAACATTTCGCCGTAAGCAGGTTTGCTAACAGATCTGATGACACCCATTGCTGTAGGCATAGTTGGATCTTCGATTCCTAGGTGTCCAATTAGATAAGCTAAAGTTTCATCATCTACAGTAGGATCATGCATCATAAACTTAGAAGTATCGCCAGTGTTCTCTGCGATTTTTAATTTAGGATGACCACCTGTTTCAAGTAAAATACCTTTAGTATCTCTATCAAACAGTAATGGCTGACCAGGTTCTAAGTAGATGTTCTCCACATCCTTAGTTTCCTTATTAAGGTACTTAGCAAAAGCGCCATCATTGAAAATATTACAGTTCTGGAATATTTCTACGAAGGCAGTTCCTTTATGGGCTGCAGCAGCAAGTAAAGTAGCTTGTAAATGTTTAGGGTTGTGTGCTGCTGTTCTTGCGATGAAAGTTGCGCCAGCAGCTATCGCTAAACTTACTGGGTTGATAGGTCTGTCGATAGAACCCATAACAGAAGTTTTAGTTATCTTTCCTTGTTCTGAAGTAGGTGAATATTGTCCTTTAGTTAGTCCATAGATTCTGTTATTAAAAAGTAGAATTTTAACATCAATGTTACGACGAATAGCGTGCATAGTATGGTTACCACCGATACTTAAGCCATCACCGTCACCAGTTACTACCCAAACAGAAAGATTTGGGTTAGACATCTTTACTCCAGAAGCTACTGTTAATGCTCTTCCGTGAATAGTATGGAATCCGTAAGTTGCCATATAGTAAGGAAATCTGCTTGAACAACCTATACCAGAAATAAATGCGAATTGTTCTTTAGGAATACCTAGGGTTGGTAGTATTGTTTGTACAGAGGATAATATAGAATAATCTCCGCAACCTGGGCACCACTTAACGTCGCCTTCTGCAACGAAGTCTTTCTTCTGTAGTGTCGATGGATCTGTAGCTGTCATTGTCATAATTATTACCTCTTACCACTCATGATATCTTCCGCAACCCTTACTAGATCGCTGATATTGAATGGTTTAGTGTTCACTTGATTGAATGGTTTAGTGTCTATTAGATATTTGGATCTAATGATCATATTAAGCTGACCAAGATTTAATTCCGGTAGCATCACATGCTTATATCTTCTAAGTACAGATTCTAGATCATTAGGAAGCGGATTTAAGTGTCTCAAATGAACTTGAGCTACTTTATGCCCACGTGATAATAATTCTTCTACTGCAGATCTGACTGCTCCATAGCTACTACCCCAAGCCAATATAACTAGGTCACCTTGCTCTTCTCCGTATACTTTAGTCGGAGGGTAATGCTTAGCGATATTTGCAACTTTTTGAGAGCGAATTCTCGTCATCTCTTCGTGTGCTTCGGCACTAAGATTGACCTTACCGGTTATGTTCTCTTTCTCAAGTCCACCAAGTGTGTGCTCACATCCAGGCGTACCAGGTATAGCCCAAGGTCTAACTAAATCTTCATTACGATTGTATGGTTTGTAAATATCTGCATCAGTGTGGTATTTCACATTGATCTTAGGAAGATTATCGATCTCAGGTAATAACCATGGTTCAGAACCTATTCCTATCTGCGTTTCACTGAGCAGGCAGACCGGAGTCATATGCTCTACTGCAATACGGCAAGCTTCGATAGCTGCATCGAAACAGTCTGAAGGAGAAGCTGCTGCTACGATAGGCATTGGGCTTTCACCGTTTCTGCCAAACATTACTTGAAGTAAGTCTGTTTGCTCTGTCTTAGTAGGTAAGCCAGTACTTGGTCCACCTCTCATCACGTTGACGATCACTATAGGTAGCTCTGTCATTACTGCAAGATTCATGAACTCTGATTTAAGTGCAATACCTGGTCCTGAAGTAGTAGTAAGTGCTAAGCTTCCCGCAAAAGCAGCTCCTACAGCAGATCCTATGCCTGCGATTTCGTCTTCGGCTTGGAAAGTGCGCACACCATAATTCTTGAACTTAGCTAGTTCTTGAAGTATGTCAGTTGCTGGAGTGATGGGATATGATCCCAAAAATAATGGCAGTTCAGAAAGTTTACTTGCAGCAATAAAACCTAAAGAGATAGCTTCGTTACCTACAATGTTTCTATAGCTACCAGGCTTAATATCAGCCCTCGGCACTTCATAAGTACCTTGGAACATTTCGCAAGTATCTGCAAAATTATAACCAGCTTGAAGTACATCTATATTAGCTTTGAGTATCTCTGGCTTCTTGCCGAATTTAGATTCAAGCCATTTAATAGTTGGTTCAAGAGATCTATTGTAAACAAAATACATTAAACCAAGCGCAAACATGTTCTTAGAGCGTTCTTTATCCTTACCAAGAATTGGAGCATCTTTAAGAGCTTCAAGAGTCATCTTAGTAATAGGCACTTCATATACTCTGTATTTGGTTTTTAGTGGAGTAAGGATATCAGCATCTTCTGCGTAACCAGCCTTCTTGAAGTTTGCAGGATTAAAACTATCTTCATTAATAATAAGGATGCCGTTTTGTTTTAAATCTCTAATATTGGTTTTAAGTGCAGCAGGGTTCATGGCTACAAGTACATCTAGCTCGTCACCTGCAGTAAAAATATCATTAGAAGCAAATCTAATCTGGAAACCAGAAACTCCGGCAAGTGTTCCTATAGGTGCACGGATCTCAGCAGGGAAACTAGGATAAGTTGCGATGTCGTTACCAACTAAGGCGCTAGTGGTGGTGAACTGAGTTCCTGTTAATTGCATACCGTCACCACTATCGCCGCAGAAGCGGATAGTTACGGAACTTAGTTTTTCTTTTGTTGGTGTGGCCATTTGGTATTCCTAATTTACTAATTATATTTCGTTAATTACTCGGCTTGACCAATCAAAGATTAGTTCTAGCTTAATATTTAATCCCCGATATGCTTTCTTTAACCCTCAACAACAGAAAGTAGAATTCTTATATAAATTAAGATAAGTTATTGATCGAAATAATTTTCCTAAGTTTGCTCTATAATGCAGATTTTATCTCTGTGTTGATTTGCAAAACGTTGAGCTGCCTCTGCTGAATCAGAATGTCCTCTTCTCTGAAATATAGCTCGTTGCAAGCTTGCTAATGTTATGTTTACATGTTTGCCAATATAGCCAATATCACGAAGAATATCATCAGTCACTTCTGCTGATGGATCTCGATGAATACCCGTAGAATGACTTTGATCAAGAGACGCTCTTTTAAGGGTTCCCTGTCCCCAATCAGTTCTATGTCTAGTCAATTCAAACTCTTGATGACTATCTAAAAAATTCTTTATAGTAGGTTCGGATATTCTGCGACCAGTTGGATCTGGATAGACAGCGTTTGTAACGATTTGTGCGAACTCTTGTCGATTAGGCTTGGTTCCACCATGCTCATTTTTGAATTTACCATAGCCTGATTGTATTAAAGGAAAATGCTCAGCTCTGATTAATGCTCTACTAGAATGAATGGCTCCACCACTCGATCTAGAAAGAGTTCGTATACTAGTAGATTGATCTTTTCGTAATCTACCATCTGTTAGTGGAAACTCGGAACTATGAGCTTGTACAAATTTACTTATTGTAGGTGGTGATATCGTTTTACCAGTTTCACCTGGATAAACAACTCCTACGATAATTGTGGTAAATTCTTTGAGATTAGGATTGGTTCCACTGTGTTCGGTTTTGAATTGCTCATAGGCTGCTTTTATTAAAGGAAGATGCTTAGCTTGAATTAACGCTTCTCTGCCATGATGAGTTGATTGAGCACTATGTAGCTTGTCTATAACATCATTACTTTCAGAAGAGTTTGTTAGACTGCTGTCAGAGTCATTATTTGGTAAAGTAGTTCCAGAAATTTCGCTTTGTGGCTCCTCTTCAATTTCTTTCGTGACTCCTTCTGCTACTGAAATCCCTTCAGGTCTTGTATCTTCAGCAACTAATTGTTCTTTTAGTTTAAGCCAGTTCCCATAAAAGAAATTAGGGCTGATGGAATTATCAAATTCTGAATCAATCAAAGAATGTACTGGAGACATATAGATAGCATTAGCAAGGATACTTCTTAAAACGCTTTTAGGATCCACTTCTTGATTTTTACTAGGCAATAATGTAATAACCTCATCTAAGTTACAATTTTTAGAAGCAAGAGAAGGCATTACAGTGTCTCTTGCTATAAAGGATTTACTAAATTCAGATTTATCTACTGCAAGTCCATTGCGTTGATAGATTTTAGTTAAAGCATATCTTTGCAATGATCTATGTTTATCAGGATTTGTTATATTATCGATTTCTTTTAGTAAGCTAGCGAAATCAATTTTACCGGTGAGGAATTCATCTACTATGGGTCTTTGTACCAATCGTTGACCTGTTTCTATTCCATTGCTTCCTCCGTTACTAGGTTTTTCGTTTTCTGGAAGAAGAGGTTTTCTTGCTGATGGATCAGCTAATGCTTCTAACAAACGTAAAAAATTTCGTGGTTGTCGAAGCCAATCTCCAACACTTATTTCCCCTTCATATCTTCCTGATGATCTAGTTGTGCTACATGCAGCAAGTATGATTGCAGCTTTTGTATTATTATCAAAAACTTTGTTAATTGGTTGAGTTGTACCATGTAAAAGATTGTTTAAAGCAGGCTGATTTACATCAAATGCTAGTCCTGTAATACCAAGATATGAAGACATGAAGGTTTCTACTGATGTGGCAAGCTTATGTCTGCCATCTTCGATATCTACATTTGTCCATAAATCTTTTATGGCTTCTAAGGTGAGATTAGGATAAGTTTGAGATAAGTTAAAATTCGAGTTACTGTTTATTTGACCTAATGTTGCGACGCTGCTAACCATAGAAATTATTTTAGCTTAGTAGCTTAATAATCATTGCGTATATCGAATTAAAAGTAGTTAATCCTCATAATTTAATCCTTATAAATACATATTATAAGTTAGAATATTGCAAGCACTAAGAGGAAAGTCAGGTGAGAATCCTGCGCTGTCCCGCAGCCGTAAAGTCGGAATGCTCTTTTTGTAATACAGCTATTTAGCGATGAACTAAAGGTGGCTTAAATGCAATATGCACATGGTCTTTTAAACCTGTATTTCACAGGTTCTTGGCAATCTACTTTGCCGAAGACTCCTATTCCGAAACCAACAGAACTTTTTACTAAAGAAGAAATCGCAGAATATGAGATAGATATTGCTGAGCAATCGAGAGATTTCTCTACTAGTCTATTGAATCAAAATACTGATTTTGAAACTCTTGCAAGTAGTTTAAGATCTTCAAGTGTTTCTTTATGGGATTCTATATTTTCTAGTATTGGAGCAGCTCTGAGTCAGCAACTCCCTTTATCAGTTAAGGCTTTTACTAGTCTTGCTGCTTTGGGTACTGCTTTAGCTGCCGATAAAATTAAAATCCCTTTCTTCTCCTCTGAGTTTTCCTTCTTTAAATTTGGTGGCAGGCTTATTAGATCTCCCTTGCATTTCTTTGATTCTTTCTTCTCTGTTTTGGGAGAAGATTTGTCTTCAAGTCCTATTGCTGGTTTGACAGCATTGATAGCGAGTACTATTGCTTTAATTAAGAATCTAAGTTTTAAGGATAAGCTAAATTTTAAAATGAATTTTGAAACTATTAATGGAACTCTAAGTAAGTCTGCAATTCATCACGTACATTCTCTTCTAAGTAGCTTTGCAAATCATTTCTTTAAATCTAGTCCTCTATTGGCTTTGACAACAGCGTTAGGTTCTACTACTACTATATTTTCACTGCCAAAGTATATTCGTTCAAAGCAAATATCTTGGAATTTATTTGATGGTATTCTTGGACAAGGTTTGCTACATTTTATAGATGCTATTTATTCATCACTTGGACAAACAATCGCTAATTTGATTCCAAAAGTATTGAATTTGCCATCAAGTTTTGCTTTGGTTTTAGCTTGTAAAAATCTCCAGCAAATTTCTAATTTAAACTTTACTAAACTACTTAAAGAGAAAATACCTTATCCTCAATTAGATGGTAAGTTAATTAGGTCAATCTTACATGTGCCAGAAATTATTTTCTATAACCTGGGAGATCGGCTTGCTGACTCTAATCTAGGGCGATTATTTTTGGTTTCATTGGGTGCATATGATTTGATAAAACCAAATCAATCATTAGAGCTAAATACTGTTAAAGGTTTGACTGATAGACTTCCAGTGGATTTACTGCAATCAGCACTTACTAAGTTAGCCACAAAACTCAGTGCTGAAATACCGATGCTCCCTCTTATCGCTTTAGCGCCTTCTATCTCGCATTTAATTAGTTCTAGGTTGAAGCCATTGAGTACTAAATATACAGAGAGTCATGGCTTGATTGCTAAGCAGCTTCTTGTTTTCTGGGAAACTCTACTTTCATCATCAGCTAATCAATTAATTAGAAAAGTTCTTCCGGTTAAAAACCAAAAATATGCTGGATCAGTACTTGCCGATGGTCGTTGGATAGATAGTAAGGGAAGAATTTTACCTTCTATGGTTATTGGTAAGCAGTTTAGTAGAAAGTAATTATTGCCAATCTTTTGGTCTGTTGTACTATTAAGCTGTGGGCGTAAGTAGCAAACCTCGATTAATTATCACAGGCGGCACTGGCTACCTTGCTAGTCATTTAGTAGCTTTATTATTAGATAAATATCAAGTCACCATAATTGATAGGACTCTTAAGTCAGAGCGTCTTCCTTCTAAGGATCTAACTTTAATAGAAAGCGAATTGGCAAATATTAGTGATGAAATGCTGAGTGATACAAGTGTTTTAGTTCATGCTGCTTACTCTAATAATTTGAGTGAGGAGAAGCTTTTCTTAGAGCGTGCTTCTAAGCTGAATCCTAAGCTTTATTTGATTTATTTTTCTAGTGCTGCTGTTTATGGAGATCTATTAGAAGATACGGAAGCATTTACTATTGAGTCTGATACTGTGCCTATTAATGATTATGGTTTGTATAAGTTGGTGATGGAATATTTTGTGCAAGCTCTTACTAAGAAGCATTTGATTCTGCGTATTGCTAATCCTTATGGTAAGGAGTTCTCGTGTCGTGGTGTTTATCAAATATTTCGTAAATCATTGTTAGAACAAATACAAGCTAATAAGAATAAGCTAGAGCTTAAGATTAATGCTGATAAGCCTGCTGAGATGTTGAGAGATTTTATTTATATAGATGAACTTGCAATTAAGATAGCTGCTCTAGTCAAAAAGAAGGTGCGAGGTATTTCTAACATTTCTTCGGGGGAAGGAGTTTTGCTTGAGGATTTTGCGAAGAAAGTTCTTGGAGACTTAGTCTCAGAATTTAAACTTGATAAGAATAAATATGAACTAAGTTTTGAATATAAAAAAGATCCAAGTCGCAAAGAAATAAAAAGATCGATTTTAAAATAGAAAATATCATGCAAAAAGCCATTTCCTTAATCGAAAAGAATTTTTATATCTGTATAATTATTGCTGCTCTTCTTGGACTGTCAGCTCCGATTTGGGCGCAGTATTGGATTGTATACATTAAATATCTTCTTGGTGTTGTGATATTTGTGATGGGAATTACGCTGAAGTTCGAAAATTTCAAGCCAGTGCTATTGCGTCCTAAGGCACTCTTAGTAGGTACTTTTGCACATTATTTCATCATGCCGCTTGGAGCTTATATTGTTGCTAAGTTATTAATGCTACCACCAGAGTTGGCTATAGGATTGATTCTTATGGGATCATGTCCCGGAGGTACTGTCTCTAATGTCATGATTTATATTTGTCGCGCAGATTTACCTTTGTCCTTTGTGATGACTTTTGTTTCTACTTTACTTGCGCCAGTGATGATTCCCACAATGATGTGGATTTATGTGCGTGAATGGATAGAGATAGATGCTTGGGAATTATTTCTTTCTACTGCACAGATAGTTTTAATTCCACTGGCGCTTGCGTTCTTATTAAAGTTAGTATCTAAAAAATTCCCTAGCCTTCAACGCCAGCTCTCAAGCCCTTTTACAGAATCATTGATTAGCCTTATTGCTATTTGCGTAGTCTCTTTCATTATATTTATTATGGTGGCGGTAAATATTAGAAAGATACAAGCCATGGATAATGTCATTCATTATTCACTGATAGTGTTTCTTGCTGTAGTCTTACATAATGCTCTAGGATTGTTTTTGGGCTATATGCTTGCTGCTAGAGTTAAGGGACTTAATGTCGCTCAATACCGTACTATCTCTATAGAAGTTGGTTTGCAAAATTCTGGTTTAGCTTCTGTACTCGCTCTCTTGTATTTCTCTCCGCTCTCTGTTGTACCAGCAATATTCTCAGCAGCTTGGCATTCTATTAGTGGTTCTTTATTAGCTAATTATTGGCGAAACAAACAGGACATTATGTTATAATAGTTATCATGAAAGATAGTTTTTTAGCGCGAGCAGTGCCTGCAACGAGAGTTGCTTCGGAGCTTTATGGATCATTTAAATCGTTACTACCAGCTGGGACTGCGGATTCTGATATAAGTCGTCTTCCATATGAGATGCAGGAACGTGCTAGAGAAATAGGAAGAAGATTAGTTGTTAATACTGTTCCACCAGGTCAGCGAAAAGCTTTTGCAGAATTTGGAAGGGAAGTTGTTCAGAGTTTTGATGTGCATAATCAAGCTGCAGATATAATTGATTCTATAGCAGCTAAGATTCCTGAAATGACATTACATGAAGGTAGTCCTGAAGGGGATACAAGAGTGTTTAAGGCTGCTGCATTAACCAGTGGTCTAGGTCAGGGTGAATACTTTACGGTTCATTACTCAAAAGATACTCCTGAACGTCCAATAACTTTTAATCTAGATGCTCGGAATAATAGTGAAGTAGTGAATAGTAGAAGATATTCTGACTATGCTCCTATTCGTAAAGTAGAAGAAGCACTAAAAGAAAAATTAGCTCCTCAATTGGTTGCGTAACCCATCTAAAGCCTCTTTAGGACTTTGTTCTAGGCGTACTACGCGTAGGTAAGCTTCTTTGATTTCACGTTTGTAACGATTAGCATAAGAGACTTGCGGGAAGTAACTGGCGTTAGGGCTATTAGCTAGATCGATAAAAACTCTAATATAAGGATTAGCATGCTTAGAGAAAAATTCATCGGAGTGGGTTTTTAATGGCGTGAATTTTTTTTGTGATAAGGCTAAATATTCTAAGTTCTCTTGCTTGAGCAACCATTGCATAAACTCTAGAGCTTGCTCCGGATGCTTGGCTCCGCGCGGGATAGCAAGAGCATCGACAGCGACTTGTGTTGCAGATGAGTTTTGAGCTTTCATTGGAAACGGAGCTACCACTACTTTCATCTTCGGCGCAAAAATTCCTGCCAGATTATATTCCCAGACACCACTGTTCTCTATTGCTATCTTCCCAGCGTAGAACGGGTTGTCAGGACTTTGATAAGAATTAAATCCTTCTGTATAAGCAGCAAGTTTATCCTTGGGAATTTTTCTGGCGAAGTTTTCCTGCACCCAAGTCCAAGCTGCAATATTCTCAGGAGAATTAGCGATATCCCAATTCCCTCCAAACATAGTGACAATGAACTTCCCAGACCAAGGCGGCCAGCTTGGTAACCAACCAATTGCGTCTGAGCGACCATTCATAATATCGAAAGTTTTTACTATATCTTCTAGTGTCTGCGGCACTTGCAATCCATATTTATCCAATAGTCCTTTATTGATATGCATTGCTTCGCAGCTCGGCATTAAGGGCATGGCATATTGATGATCATTGATGTTCAGCATCTTTATATAGATAGGAATAAATTGTTCAAAATCAAATGCTGAATTTTGCGATATTGATTCTATATCTATCAATGCATTTCTTAACGCAAAGTCTGTTACCATGTCTCCATCCAAGTGCATCAGG
The DNA here is from genome assembly GCA_964551135.1 of uncultured Gammaproteobacteria bacterium. Lineage (GTDB taxonomy): Bacteria > Cyanobacteriota > Vampirovibrionia > LMEP-6097 > LMEP-6097 > CAYPGT01. The sequence goes on from CAZKAT010000001.1 coordinate 82,270, forward strand.
TCCGGCGGCACTTCACCCGCAATCGACATTAATATCTTCTTACGTGCCATAGATACAGTGAGCATTTTGACTTTGAATCCATGATCTTCTGAGTTGAATTTTTGTATTAGTTTTTCCACTGGTTCTTTTTCTGAACCTGACCAGTATTGCCAGAAAATAATTTCATTTGAGCTTGCTTTGGGTTTTTGTATTTCAAGTACAAAAGGAATAGAGACTATTAGTAAAAAAATAAAAATATAGAGTGCTGTGCTAGTTCGAGGCATTAACTATATATTAGTAGAGATCTAGAGAGCGAGTCATCTTATGTTGAAAGTGACGCGGACGCGTGCGACGTCAAGGTGCGTCGGTTGTGACACCGCTATCATATATAAAAAGATCTTTACACTGACAAGAAGAGTGGTATTTATCAGCTAATATGATTGCATGCAAGAAAGAAGAGTAGTTATTACGGGAATCGGACCAGTGACTCCTATTGGAATAGGTCTAGATGATTTTTGGGCTAGCATGAAGACTGGTAAATCTGGTATCACGGAACTCAGTGCTGAGCGTTGCGAAGGTTACACTATGCCAGTAAAGATTGGTGGAGAAATTAAGAATTTTGACGTAACAAGTTACTACCAAGACCCTAAACAGGTGCGTAGTATGACTAAGGATATGGATAAAGTTTCTCAGTTTGCAGTTATTGCTTCTAAGTTTGCTATTGAAGATTCAAGGATTGATTTAGATAAATTAGCTGAATATGGCACTGACCGCACTAAGGTGGCTACTTTTATTGGAACCGGTATTGGCGGTATTGAAACTACTTGTACAGATACTATGACTCTTAACAATAGGGGGATCAAGGCTCTTGGCTTGAGATCTATTATTCGTTTAATGCCTAACGCTGCTTCTGGTCACGTGGGGATTATGTGGGGCTTGCAAGGTAGAGCCAAATCCGATGCAACAGCATGTGCTTCTGGCTTAGATAGTATATTTGATGCCTTTTGGTATATTAAGAATGGACTTGCCGATGTTATGGTTACTGGTGGTACAGAAGCTTGTCTTAATCCACTTGCGATTTCCTCTTTCTATAATATGACTGCTCTATCACGTAGAGCTTCTGCTCCAGAAGAAGCTAGTTGCCCTTTTGATGCAAGACGTGATGGATTTGTTATGTCTGAAGGAAGTGTGGTGTTTGTGCTTGAAGAGTTATCTGTGGCTAAGAAACGTGGCGCTAAAATATATGCAGAATTAGTTGGTGTTGGTGCGAGCTGTGATGCTTATCATATTACTGCACCTTCAGAGACTGGAGAAGGTGGAGCACGTGCAATAGAGATGGCATTGGCATCAGCCGGCATTCTAAATGAACGTGAGCGTATTGATTATATTCATGCACATGGAACTAGTACTCCACTTAATGATGCACGTGAGACTCTTGCAATTAAAAAAGTTTTTGGAGAGCATGCTTATAAGCTTGCTGTTTCTTCTACTAAGTCTATGACTGGTCATTTGATCGGTGCAGCGGGACCTGTAGGAGTTGCAGCAGCGACTATGGCTATTAAGGATAGTATTATTCCTCCAACTATTAACTATAAGGAAGCAGATCCTGCTTGTGATTTGGATTATGTGCCAAACAAAGCACGCGCTAAAGAAGTCAATTACGCAATTGTGCAGGCTTTAGGTTTTGGTGGACATAATACTGTAGCGGTACTTAAGAAGTTCAGGGACTGAGTGACGGGGTGATGAGTGTCCGGGAATTTAATTTCAGTCACTCACCCCTCAGACACCCAGACACTAACTTGCCATACAATATCTAATCAGTCCTTCTACATCATCCGCGCGCCCTTCTTCTCTTGCTTGTGATAATTTTTTATCTATATCGATAGCAGAAAATCCTAAATTACTGAGGATTGAACTTACATCGTCAGCACTATTAAATGAACTAGTCTTGCTGAGTTGCTTACTAGTGTTTATTTTACTTAACTTATTTTTTAATTCAAGGATAACACGCTTAGCAGTTTTTTCTCCAACACCTTGAGCTTGAGAAATTAATTCTGATTTTTCACGCAACACTGCCGAGATAAGATCATCAACATTTAATACATTTAGTATACTTAGAGCAGCCTTCGGGCCCACACCTGACACTGTAGTCAGTAATTCAAAAAGTTCTTTTTCAACACGACTTAAAAAGCCCCAAAGCTTTATGCCATCATCCTTTGCGGCAAGTACAGTGAATATGGTTTTCTCTGTTTTAGTTTCAACTTGAGAGAGAGTTTTTGTATTAGAGAAAATTTCATAGCCAATATTATTCACTTCAAGAATGAAACTTGAAGAGGAGAAATTTTTCTCTGTAACTAGTCCTTTGAGGTACGCAAACATGCTTCCTCATTATATAGTGAAAATTAATCTTCTTTAATGGACACTGCGGAACTTTTTTTATAAACTTGCAAGACCGCACGGACAGAGAATTTCAGCTAAGCCGCTATAGTCGTCATAACTGATTGAAATTATTTCTTAATTTTCAAAACCAGGGCAGGCAGTTGACCTGGTCTTCAAAATCTGGGACTATTTACTCTGTACGCGTATGGACTAAGTCACTTAGCCCAAGCGTTATAGAAATTTTTATGAGACATACAAAAAATATGCGAGTAAAAAAAGGAGAAAAAATGAGTCTAAGAAAATTAGTTTCAGCGATTCTGGCATTTGCGTTCGTTTCGACGAGCTTTGTGCCTGTAAGCGCGGTTACTTTGGATAATGGAGTGACTACACTTCCTGTAGTTGCGCCAGACGTGGGTACTACGGCTAACGGTGCAAACCGTGACGTAATCCCTGCAAATATAAGGATCACGGCTTCGGGTACTGAAATTCTGTACACAACCCTTAGTGGTCTTGGTGTCAATGGTGCCTCTGCTGTATCAGTTTCAGCAAACGGTCAACTAAGTACTGCTAACGGTGCTAGTGCTTTAAGTGCTGTTAGAAGAGCTTTAGTGGTAACACCACCAGCTGGTACTAAATTTGTTAAATTAGCTTCTTCAGAAACTGGTGAAAATTATTTACCTGCTTCAGTTACTGTTAACGGACGTCTAGCATCTGCTGCTGCTGGTACTGTGAAGAACCTTACGGTTGTTCAAAACCCTGCTGCTGCTTATCCTGGAAGTGGAGATAATGGTAACGCTATTATCGCTGCAGTTCTAACTAAAACTGGTCCAGCTAGTACTTTTGGTACAACTATAGCTGCTGGATCTGTAGTAATTTATTTCGTTACTGCTGACGGCGCTGCTACTACAGGCGTGGGTGGTACTATGCAAGTTAAACTTGCTGGTATCGGTTTAGCTGCTGATCCAGCTGCTAGCCCTACATCTTCTGGTACAGCTACTGCAACATTCCAAACTTTATCTGGTGGTACAGTACTTTCTGCTATCTCAGGTGCTGAGGGCGGTACTGTTAATATCGGTACTTATGGTTCTAGAGCTGGTAAGACTGAATTCGTAATGGTTGGTGATAAGACTGGTAATGAAACTAGTACTACTGCTGAACCTGATTCACAAAACAACAGTGTGCTTGGAAACCTCCTAGCTTCTGGTAGTTCTACTGTAGTTATAGGTCCTGGTAACGTTACTACTACTACATCAGGTGCAACTACTCTTAAAGTAGATACTGATGCTTTAGTTTTAAGAGCAGCTGAGCGTAATGATTCTTCATCAAGTACGTTCAAGTTCTATGAGACTGCATTCGCTACATCAGCGTTCGTGAGCTCTAGTCCAGTTAATGAGAATGGTACAGCAAGTATCGCTACTCTTAACACTGCACTAACTAATACAACTACATTCCCTAACTCTGATAATGCTCTTATGACAGTTAAGTTCCATGCTTACAAGCCAGGTACTACTACTGCTTCATCAGCAACTATGGTTGTTAATGCAGTATCAGTAACTCTTGTAGGTCCTAGAGCTTTCAACGGCATTAGAGGACAAGCTTCTTCTAGTAAAGGTGGTAGCACTCAGTCACTTTCTACAACTGCTGGTAACGGTGGTTTCTTAGGTGCTGTAGCTTATCAACCTTCTAACGGTAATACAGCTATTAATAGCCCTGTAGTTGCAGAGTCTAAGCTAGCTATTGGTGTAATCTATAACGGTACATCAGCAACAGGTAGACTTACTATGAAGGATTCAGCTCCACTTACCTTTACTCAGCAATTAGCTGCGCATGGTTTTGTTGGTGCTACTCAGAACGTATCTGCTCTGAACTCAGCTTCAGCGCCTACGTTAATTCATAACGGTACTTGGGCTAATGGAATATTCCCTGGTGCTCTAGTAATTGGATACAACAACGGTGGTACTGCTAATCCTTACGGTCTTGTTAAAACTGCTACCGACAACGGTACAGGATTTGCAACATTCAAGAATGGTAGTGTGTTTACAGCTTCTGTTGTAGCTAATCAAGCTATTTACTCACCTAGTGAAGTAACAGTAAGACTAGTTAACTCAGCTGGTTCTAGCACAAATACCAATGCTTGGTTCTTCATTGCTGGTAACGAAGATGCTGGTGATGAAACTGCTGCTGCTGGATCATTTGAGATTGGTGGTAGTAACCCATCTGCTGATCTATACAGCAATGGTGCAGTTGTTAAAATCACTAACGGTAATCAAACTACTAAGAATGCTCGTAATAACGCGATCCTAGTTGCTAGATTAGCTGGTGATACTCTACAAATACTTCCTATTACTGATAAATATGATGGTTACAGAGATGCTATTGCTATTAGACCTGAAATTACACTTACACTTGACACTACTTCGAAAGCAGAAGGTGTTGATGTTATAGCTGTAGCAACAGGTGGTAACTTAAGCGGATCTACAAGTAAAACAGTGGCTAGAGTTTTAGCTGCTGGTACAGTAACAACTAATGCAACTGTTCAAGCATTACCAGTTTCTGGTAACTTGACTGGTTTGATGGTTGAGAGCTCAACAGCTGCTGGCACATCTAGAGCAAGCGTGGCGTTAAGTTCTATTACTGGTGCTAGTACTTCTGTAGATACTGTTAGCGATTTAGCTTCTACTGGACTAGTTATTGATACTACTGTTCCTCCTCTATTCTGCGGTGGTACAGCTGGTACTGGTGTTAAAGGTCCTAATGGAGTAGTATTCCAACCTAAAGCTAGAGCTGTGTTAATTACTGAGAACGGTGCTGATACTTTTAGCGACATGATCGCTCTTGGTTCAAACACAGTGATCAGAGTTACTCTGCCTACTGGATGGGATCTAAACGCATACAACGCAAGCTTGGCATCAAGCCAAATCCTTGGTGTAATCAGCACTGGTAACGGTTCTGGTTCTGTATCGTTCACTACACTTCCAACTCTTGCAAGAGTTCAACCTCTTAGCAATGGTAATACTGCATTAGCTAAAGCATTTGTGGACATTTCCCTAGGTGCTACAGGTACTCCAACAGTAACTTCACTCAGAAGAGCTATTGGACTTGTATTCAAGCCTAATGCTTTAGTTGCTCCTGCTTCAGTTTCAGATTTCACAGCTACTATTAGCTTAGTGAATACTGGTGGAACTGAGACTAGAGACGCTTCTGTTTCTGATGACGTAGTACTTAACACTATAGGTACTGTTGAATTAGCAGACGGATGTTCTACATTCTTAACTGTGGGTTACTGTGATGATGGTTTGGATTCTTACTTTGCAAACTCTTCTTCTACAGTAATTTCTCAACGTGTTAGTAATGGTGCAAACTCAATTGCATTCTCTTCTACACCAGGTTCTATGGCTAGATTAATTGCTACTTCTAACGTTGCAGTTACTCTTCCTGATATCTGCGTGGCAGAGGGTGTTGCTGATGCTTTACCTGTAGGTGCTACCGCAGACGGTGTTCCTTCAGCGTTTGGTACAATTTCTACTGCTAACAGAAGAGTTCACATCGCATCTAGTTTCAATGGTAGTTCAGCTACAGGTAATGTTGGTTTCAATGGAGACTCAGCAACTATCTGGACATCTGATAACACAGTAAGTACTGCTAACGTTACAACTTTTGGACCAAACGAATTTGGTTTCACAGTTACTGACGCTGGTAATACTGTCGGACCTTTTGAAGCTGCGACTGAGTTTAGAATCAAGGGAACAACTATGAATCCTGGTTCAGGTACTACACCTCCACCAGCTCAAAGCTTGTTTGCTTGGGTCGAGGCTGACGATGGTACTGCTTCTACTAACACTACATACACTATAGGTAGTAATACACCTCAAGCCTTCAACTACAATGCAGTTAACGGTACAGCTTTAGCTAACGTCGGTACTGCTGCTTTTGAAAACGGTAAGATGCTTGCAGCTTACTTCAACGGCAATTTAGCTGATGGTTCGAGAACACCTACTATGTCTAACTTTAATGATTCAAGTACTAGTGCTAACACTAATACTCTGACTGTTATTAGTAGTTTCGCAGCTCCAGCTACATTATCAAATGCTGTTTCTAACATATTTGATGGTTCTGGTTATACTAAGCTAGATTCAGATGTTGGTGATACTTTATCAGTATCTCTATCTGCTATCACTGGTAGTACTGACAAGTTAGTTGAAGTATCTGGTAAAACTGATACTTTAGAGCCTGGTTCAGTATTGTCTGTATCTACTACAGGTAGTGGTCCTCAAGACACTATGGTAGTTCCAGTTCTTGCTGATGGTTCGTTCAAAGCTCTAGTAAGAGCATCTACTAGCCAACAGATAACTGTGATACAAACACCTGACAGTATTGCTGCTACATTACCTCAAGTAGTTAGCTTGGCTGTAGAAGACGCTAACATAGACCCTGTTCTAAGTTCTGCTACGGTTAACGACATTGGTATCGACAACGTTACTTCTAAGAGTAAAGTTGCTGTGGTATTCACTGTTGAAGCTACTGGTAAACTTAATGGTTCAGACTTTGTTCCTACAGCTGCTCAATTAACTTTAGGTGGACAACCTGTAACTGCGGTTACTGGATCTACAACTAAGTTCATTGCGCTAGTTAACCTGAACAAAGAAGGTGCTTTAACACTTGCAACTACAGTTGGCGATGGCAGCTCAGTAGAGTTGACTGGTCTAACTACGGTAGCAGGAGTTGGTGCTAAGCCGGTACTTACTAGTGTTAGAGAAAATGGTGCTGGATTCACGTTCATTAAGGGTATTAACCTTAAGAACAGTGGAACTTTCGGCTACGTTCTTAGCGATGGTACATTTACTACCGTAGCTCTACGTAACCGTACTAAATCAGATAAAGACAAGGGTAGACGTAGATCTGCTAGTGCAGCGAGTATTCCTGCAACAGCAGTATATGCGGTATTCTTCTCTGCTGGTGGAGTAAGTACTATAGCTGTTAACTAACTACAATAAACATTAAATGTAAAAAGAGCCTCCATTTGGAGGCTCTTTTTTTTGGGTTGGGGGGAGAATTAGACCACTCAATTACGCCAGCTATATTACGTCAGTAGTTGTGGGATGAGTGGCCAAGGGAGAGAGCTTTTACTTAATTAACTGCAATGCTATTTGCGGTTGAGCATTAGCTTGAGCTAACATCGCAGATGCAGTTTGTTGCAGTATTTGGTTCTTCACTAAGACACTACTTTCTTTAGCAACATCTACATCTTGAATTCTAGATCTAGACGCCATAGCGTTTTCTCTTGCTGTGTCAAGATAGTCCATCTTAGATTCTAGAGAGTTTTGCATAGCACCTAAATATGATCTCATTCTTGAAATATTATCGATCATGGTATCTACTTCACCAACAGCGTTGCTTGTAGCAGTAGTGGTAGTACCATCTTTAGCTGCAACAGTTGTAGAACCTACACTGATCTCATTAAGTGCCATACCAGTGGTAGTACCCTCTGATAATTGTCCAAAGTCTGTTAGACCTCCAACTGAAGAGTATGTAACATCGATATTAATTCCAGTTGCAGTTGCAGATCCAGAAGCTAGTGCAATAGTTGTAGTTTCACCATTAGCATAACCAGTTTGCAATGTTTTATCAGTACCATTTTTTAACAGTGCATTATTATTAAATTTAGTTGCTTTAGCAATATCATCAATAATTTGAACTCGTTCATTGATCTCTCTTTGAACTGCAGCTTTCTCACTTTCACCGTTAGTACCGTTAGTACCTTGAACTACTAGTTCACGTATTCTTTGTAAGTTCTCTTGTACTATACCAAGTCCACCCTCTGCGGTTTGTATCAGAGAGATACCATCAGCAGAGTTTTGCATTGCTTTATCAAGACCGTTAACTTGAGTAGTTAATTTATTGGCGATACTCAATCCAGCTGCGTCGTCAGCAGCTCTGTTAATTCTGTAGCCAGTTGATAAGTGCTCTATGTTCTTTTGCAAGTTCATAGTATTAGTTCTTAATGCTCGTTGAGCAAATAAGCTTTGTGTGTTGGTGTTGACTACGATTGACATTGTTCTTCTCCTTGATGTAGTAGATTGAGTGTGAGATGGTTTTAAGATCTCTACTGACAATTGTATGTATCGGATATCCTAGGATCTTCGTCGTGGCCTGTTTGGTTGAAATTTATGAGGATAGTCGACTTACTGAACTACAGCAAAAGGTTGAATAGAGCTTAGTCGTGGCTGAATAAGAGGTTTTTGCCCTCCCTCAGAATGACGATTTGATTAAAGTCGATCTATATTTATTTCGGTAATAACTGTAATGCTATCTGCGGTTGAGCATTAGCCTGAGCCAGCATCGATGATGCCGTCTGTTGTAAAATCTGGTTCTTCACTAAGATACTACTTTCTTTAGCTACGTCTACATCCTGAATTCTAGATCTGGATGATTCGGCGTTTTCTCTTGCTATATCTAAGTAGTCCATTTTGGACTCTAAAGAGTTTTGTATTGCACCAAGATATGATCTCATGCGCGAAACATTGTCTATCATTTGATCGATATCTGATACGTTAGCTGCTACGTTAGTAGTGTGAGTTGCATAGTTAACTGAGTTAACGCTAGCACCTGTTAACTGAAGCCTATCTAGTGCAAATCCTGTGCTAGTGCCTTCGTTAAGTTCCCCATATTCTGTAGTACCTGCGGCTCTTACATTGCTTATATCTATGTCTACGCCAGTATTTGCGCTAGTTTGAGAGCCAAGTGTGATAGTAGTGGTCTCGTTACTATTCGCACCTGTTTGTAAGACCTTATCAGATGCTCCTACTAAAAGCCCTTGATTATTAAACTTGGTAGCTTTACCTATGTCATCAATAATTCTGATCCTTTCATTAATCTCTCTTTGAATAGCATCAAGTTCATTAGTACCGTTAGTACCATTAGTACCTTGGATTACTAGTTCTCTAATTCTCTGTAAATTTTCTTGGATTACACTAAGACCACCTTCTGCAGTTTGTATGAGTGAAACTCCATCACCAGCGTTCTGCATGGCTTTATCTAAGCCTCTTATTGAGGTTGTAAGTTTATTACTGATACTAAGTCCAGCAGCATCATCTGCAGCTCTGTTAATACGAAGACCAGTTGATAACCTTTCTATATTACTTTTTAAATTTGCCGTATTTATTCTTAAGGCCCTTTGGGCAAATAAGCTTTGTGTGTTTGTGTTGACTACAACTCCCATTAATGAGACTCCTTGTAATATCTATATGTGGTATCTAGGCTGTGCCAAGATCGGCTTGATAGCTGAATTTTAAGGTTTTGGATAGGTTTCTTGAACGATAAAAACAAAAGACCACCTTTCGGCGGTCTTTTGTTTTTGTCTCATTATGGGGAGTTACGTCAGTACACCCTTGATTAATCCGTTCCCTGCGGACTAAAACTTTAATGCATCTACTTAATTAGTTGTAATGCTATTTGTGGTTGAGCATTGGCTTGAGCCAGCATAGCTGAAGCTGTTTGCTGTAAGATTTGGTTCTTGACTAGGACACTACTTTCTTTAGCAACGTCTACATCTTGGATTCTAGATCTAGATGCCATTGCGTTTTCCTTGGCTGTATCAAGGTAGTCCATCTTAGATTCTAGCGAGTTTTGCATAGCACCTAAGTAAGATCTCATTCTCGAGATATTGTCTATCATGGTGTCTACATCACCAACGGCTGCTGTGACGTTTGTTGTGTTAGTCGCGTAGCTATATGAATTAACAGTAGCACCACTGATTTGTATTCTATCTAGTGCAAAACTACTAGTAGAGATGCCTTCAATTAAATGACCTTGATCATTGCTACCACCTATAACCTCAGATACATCTATATCAATACCTTGGTTAGTAGTTTGCCCTGATCTTAAGGCAATAGTTGTGGTTTCACCATTAGCGTAACCCGTTTGTAGAACGATGTCTGAGCTTGCAGCGCTATGACCATAGAGTAAGCCTACGCCATTGAATTTAGTAGCTTTAGAAATATCATCAATAATTTTTACCCTTTCATTGATCTCCCTTTGTATAGCATCTTTCTCACTAGTACCATTAGTACCGTTCACACCTTGAACTACTAGTTCACGTATTCTTTGTAAATTTTCTTGGATTATACCAAGCCCACCCTCTGCAGTTTGTATCAGAGAGATACCATCAGCAGAGTTTTGCATTGCTTTCTCAAGACCATTAACTTGAGTGGTTAATTTATTAGCGATACTCAGTCCAGCGGCGTCATCAGCGGCTCTGTTGATTCTGTAGCCAGTTGATAAGTGTTCTATGTTCTTTTGCAAGTTCATAGTATTAGTTCTTAATGCTCTTTGAGCAAATAAGCTTTGTGTATTGGTGTTGACTACGATTGACATTTCTCTTCCTTCATACTTGGTTTACCAAGCTTTGATTCCTGACAATGCTATTTATCGGATTTGGGGGGATCTTCGTCGTGGCCTATTTAGCTTATTTTTATAGTCCTTCTGGGCTTATTGAACTACAGCAAAGAGCTGAATTACGCTATAATTACTACATGACAAGTATTATTGAAGGTGTTTTAGCAAGAGAAATTTTAGACAGTAGAGGTAATCCTACTGTAGAAGTTGAATTATTCCTTAGTGGCGGAGGCTATGGCAGAGCTGCGGTTCCTAGTGGAGCTAGTACTGGGGCTTTTGAAGCTTGTGAGCTTAAAGACGAAGATAAGTCGCGCTATGGTGGCAAAGGTGTTCTCAAGGCAGTAAATAATGTTAATGAAATTATTGCTGAAGCAATTATAGGTTTAGATGCTACACAACAAGCAGAAATTGATAACTTACTTATTAGTCTCGATGGCACGGACAATAAATCCAAGCTTGGTGCGAACGCAATACTAGGTGTTAGTTTAGCTAATGCTGTAGCGGCTGCGGAATCATGTGGTTTACCAATTTACTCCTATTTAGGTGGTCCTAACGCAAGAACTTTACCAGTACCAATGATGAACATACTGAATGGTGGTAAACATGCACTAGATTCGGTAGATCTGCAAGAGTTTATGGTTATGCCAACAGGTGCTAAGAGTTTCTCTGAGGCATTACGCATGGGGACTGAGATCTATCATTCACTTAAATCTGTACTTAAGTCTGCTGGTCATTCTACTAGTATTGGTGATGAAGGTGGTTTTGCACCAAGCCTGAAAGCTAATGAAGAAGCTATAGAAGTGATTCTTAAGGCTATCGAGAAGACTGGTCTTAAGGCTGGTTCTGATGTGATGCTCGCAATAGATGCAGCAAGTACAGAATTGTATGATGTAGCTTCTAAGAAATATAACTTAGCGAAAGAAGGACGTAAACTTTCTGGAACTGAGATGATAGATTTCTATGAGAAATGGATTAACCAGTATCCAATCATCTCTATAGAGGATGGTTTCTCAGAAGATGATTGGGAGACCTGGAACGAAGCTTGCCTTAGATTAGGTTCTAAGATACAAATCGTTGGTGATGATTTGTTTGTTACTAATACTTCACGTTTAGCTAGAGGTATTAAAGAGAAATCTGCTAATAGTATCCTGGTGAAAGTTAATCAAATCGGTACTTTGACTGAGACACTCAATGCTATTGAACTAGCGAAGAAATCTCAATTCACATCGGTGATCTCTCATAGATCTGGTGAAACTGAAGATACTTTTATTGCTGATCTAGCTGTAGCTACTAATGCTGGTCAAATCAAGACTGGTGCCCCATGTCGTTCAGACCGTGTAGCTAAGTATAATCAGTTACTAAGAATAGAAGAAGAATTAGGTTCTCAAGCTCAGTACCCTGGACTTGCAGCGTTTAATAATCTTTGCACACAGAACTTAGCGCAGACTAAGTGTCTTAAGTAAAGGTTTTTAGTTTCTCTAACGCAGCTTTATAATCCTGCTCAGTATCTATGCCAATAGGTGCTGATGCTACTTTGAGCATTTTAATTTTGATGCCATTTTCTAGCGCGCGAAGTTGTTCTAGCTTCTCTGTTTTTTCCAATGTAGTTTGTGGCAGTCCTGCTAATAGCAGTAAAGTCTCTCGCTGGTAGGCATAGAGCCCAATGTGTTTTTTGATGATGCGTAATCCTTGTCCGTCTCTGTCATGCGGTATCACTGCTCTAGAAAAATACATTGCATTTCCATTTAGATCAGTTACTAGTTTCACATTGTTAGGATTATTGATTTCAGCAAGGTCAGTGATCTCATGATAGAGCGAGGTCATTTGTAACAGAGGATCATGGATAAAAGGTTCTAGAGCTAAGTCTATATCATTAGGATTTATAAACGGTTCGTCACCTTGGACGTTCACTACTATAGACCAGCCTGGATTCTTGAGAGTGAGTTCAGCAATGCGGTCTGTACCTGATTGATGTTCAGTAGAGGTCATATATACTTCCGCACCAAAACTTTCTGCGTGTTTATATATTCGCTCGTCATCAGTTGCAATAATTATTTTAGCGAGGAGCTTAGCTTTAGAAGCTTGCTCGTAAGTTCTTTGTAAAACACTCTTACCACCCAGATCCAAGAGTAGCTTCTCGGCTAATCTAGTACTAGCGTAGCGAGCAGGAATTACAGCGACAATGGACATGAGGATCTATCGTATCATTTGATATTATGGCTTAATTTAAAATAATCTATTAATACATCTTGTATTATTTAGACTGATAATATAATATTTAAAAAATTAGGAGATAAAGAAAATGAGAACCTTTAGAAATTCAGATGTTGACAGTAATATAGCCTTAAAACCACAAAGATTAAAAACAAAAGTAGACCTTAGCAAGATTTTGTCAGACGAGCAAATGGAGCAAGTACGTAAGCATCGAGGTCATAGATTACCAGGAGGTTTACGACAACACATAAGCGGACTTAAGGCTCTACATAGAAGGGAGCAAGCAAAAGTAAGTCCTCAAAATACTGGTTCAACAAGCAGAACATCTTCAGGCTCTAGCGTAGGCAGATCTAGTTTGCAATCAACTGATTTCATTAGGATCAGTCGAGAATCAGGACGTGATCCGGGACAGGTGTTAAGAGACCTTCGGAGTGCTAATTTATTAGGCGTACCCGTAACGATACGAAGCGATAGAGGAGATTATTCAATCACCCTCAATGAAAACAATATTAGTGGAGTAACAGGGCAATATACTTGCATTTATTGTTTCTATACTGATGAGGGTGATGTAACTGTGACTAGACAGTAGTTTATTTATTTTCAAAATTAGAAGTCGGGATATAATATTCTGTATTAAGGAGATAATATGGCATTCGGAAAAATAGGATCTCACCAAGCTCAACAAAATGCTAGATTCCAAGCACTAACTGGAGGACGAACATCTAACGTAGCTAACACAACACACGGATCTAAACCAAGTCCAACATCTAACACAGGCTCTAATCAGTCCAATAAACCTCCTGCTAAGAGACCATAAAATTCTGCTTATTGAGTTAGTAATCCTAGTATTTCAAAAATTTCTTGCCAAGGTACTATGGTGACATCGCCTACAACTCGGCGGCGTTCAACCAAGCTAACACATAAAAGTTTAGCTTTAGGAATTAGTTCTTTGAAGGATTTAAGTCCTTTTAATTCACGTCCATCTATATTCGTACCACTTTTAATTTCAATTGCAAAAGTCTCTTTTAATGGAGTCTCTATAATAAGGTCAACTTCTGCATTATCATTAGTACGATAGAAACTAAATTCATAATCTTTATCTAGGTAATGATTTAGACGAATCAATTCAAGAATTATGAAATGCTCAAATGCTTTACCATAAAGAGAAGTACCGGGTTCTAACTTTAATGAAATTTGCTTGGCGATTGCTCTTTGCACCCCAGTGTCAAAGAAGTAAAACTTAGGATGTTTTGCAAGTTTCTTGCGCCCCGCTTTATCAAAAGGCAAAAGAAAAAAACCAATTAGAGTATCTTCTAGAATCTGAAAATATTCTTTGACAAGTTTACGTTCAGTAGCAGTATCTCGTGCAATATTACTGAAATTAAGTATATTGCCATTCTCATCAGCTGCTAATCGCAGAAACCTAGAGAAGCTTCCCATATTTCTTACCAAAGCCTCTGCTTGAATTTCTTCTTCCAAATAGGTTTCTACATAGGATCTTAGAATTTTTTCTGGATCTTCTTCTGCAAGATAGACCGCAGGTAAGCTACCAATATTAAGAGCTTTATTTAAATCAAAAGCATCGCCTAATTCAATATGGGTTAAAGGAAAAAGATTATAAGTCAAAGCCCTACCACCAAGCATATTTGCAGAGTCTCTTTTTAGTTTACGAGCGGAAGAACCGCTGAGAATAAAAATTGGTGGATTCGGTGATTCTAATATGCGATGTACTTCATCTAATAGTTCAGGTATTTTTTGAATTTCATCGATAATGATATATTTGATACTCGGATCTTTTGCTTTCAATTCTTGTTCTAGAATGGATGGATCTTCTACAAGCTTTATATACTCACGGTAGTTTAGTAAATCATAAATTAAAACATTTTTAGCAAAATGTGATTTAAGGAAAGTACTTTTCCCAACCTGCCTTGGTCCAAAAAGAAAAAAACTCTTTTTCTTGGATACATTTAATAGGCGTTCTAGCATTACTTAATTATACCCGCTTTTTGGCAAAGCTTTGCCAATTTAGGCGTATTTTTGGCAAAAGTAAGGCAAAATACGGTTAAAACCTACTAGTCTCTAGCACTTTATTTGCACCATAGAATTCATCTACCGGAATTTTTTCTATAAGACTGAAAAGTAGTTTACGTAAGTTCTCTATATTCTGTCCGAATACTTTCATTACTTCAGCGTGGCTTACAGGCTCAGTACCAGTGTGCACACCGCTGTCGTAGTCAGTGATTAGGGAAATATTTACACAAGCCATACCTGCTTCACGCACTAGATGCGCTTCTGGGTATTGAGTCATGTTAATGATTTGCCAGCCCATCTTGTGGAACCACTCAGACTCTGCTTTAGAAGAGAATCTTGGACCATTAATTACAACGATAGTGCCCTTCTCATGAACACGAATATTATTCTCGCGAGCTGCTTCTATCGCAAGCTGGCGTAGCTCTTCTGTATAAGGCTCTGCTGGAGAGACATGCGTAGCGATTGGTCCATCGAAGAAAGTATCTAAGCGACTATGAGTTCTATCTACCCATTGATCAGCGATAGCGAAGTCTCCTGGGCGATAATCAGGCTGCAATGAACCCGCGGCACAAGGACAGATGACAGTAGAACAACCTAGCTCCTTAAAGGCCGCAACGTTAGCTCTATAGTTAATTTTATGAGGTGGAATTCTATGATTACGGTCGTGACGCGGCAGGAAAGCGATGGTCTTACCAGCGTATTCACCGATGAAAATATTATCCGAGGGCGAGCCATAAGGTGTCTCTACTGTCACTTCCTTAACATTGGGTAGGAATGAGTATAGACCGCTTCCGCCAAAAATCCCTATATCTGCTCGCTTATTTCTTGACATAACGCGCCAATTTTAGCATATTGAACTACGTTTCTTAAGTTTTTGAAGAGCACAAAAGAGGTAAATATACTTAAAGTGCTTGCATTTAGGCTGCTAAATTTCATATAATTACACTCACTATGAGAACATACGAGCTATTTTTAATTTTGGATTCTAAGAAAGACGATTCTTCTGCACAAAAAATTATCAGAGATATTGAAGCGATTTTGACTAAATGCGACGCTAAGATCGTTAAGAACCATGGCGGCCATAATACTCGTTTAGCTTATCAAATTAACAAGAAAAGAGAGACTTACCAAGTAACTCTTGAGATTGAAGCTAAACCAGATACCATCGTAGAGATCAAAAGAAATTTAACTTTATTAGACTCAATACTTAGATTTAGTTTTTTCACATTAGCAACAGCTAATTCATAGACCTCGGTTAGCAGCTATAAGGAGTAAATTATGTCACTATCACAAATCACGCTAAGCGGAACCATTAAGGAAGACGCTGAACAAAAAACCACAACTAATGGTAATGCTGTTATCTCTTTTATGATGACGGTTTTACGCTATGACAGCAGAGCGAAAGAAGAGAAATCATACCCAGTGAAAGTAAATATGTGGGGAGAGACTTTTGCTGATCAAGTGCCGCAATTAACTGCTGGTACCAGAGTTATAGTTACTGGAAGATTGCAATTAGATCAGTTCAATGATCGTAACGGTAAGATGGTAAGACTTGCAGCAATAGATGCTAATAGAGTTGCATCTTTGAAAGACCTTGCTAATGCTAGTTCTGGATCTTCTAAGATGATGTCCGATCCATATGCTGATATGGCTAGATCTACTGGGTCTGAGACAGACGCCCTATCCTCTGAAGAAGTACCATTCTAAGAAAAACCTATCCGCAAAGTCCCATCTGCTGCGTTATGCGAGTTCCGAGGACTACTCATTGACCATTAAGTCAACTCCGTGTCCTCGGAACTCGCATGCCTTGCATCTGGGAGCTTTTCGAATAGGTTTTAATTTAATCGTTTTAGTATCCTGATATAAGAATCCCAGATTTTTCTTTAGTACTAGTCTGCATAAGCTGCTGGCGTTTAATATTGTTTTGTTTAGAAGATAGTTTGTAATGACCAAGAGCACTTGCTTGCTGCATCTCCATCTCTAGGGCTTTTCTATCAAGTTCATTGAGTGATATTTCTGAAAGATATCTAGCACGAAGGTTTTCCTTCTCTTCGCTAAGCTGATCTATGTCACTTTCTAGTTTGTCGTTTACTACTTGAAACTGTACATTAAATATCGATAGTAAAATGCAGGCTAAGAACAATATAGCTGCTAGTCCGATTAGTATAAGTTTGTTTTGGCTTAATTGGGGCATTGCTCGCAATGACGATATTATAACCTAACTCTTGCTACTCGTAACTTCGCACTTCTAGATCTTGGGTTTAACTTACACTCTTCTTCGCTGGCGATAATGGGTTTCTTGGTGAGTATTTCTAACTGACCTTCTTTAGCATATTTGCGGAAGGCGTTTTTTACTATGCGGTCTTCTAGTGAGTGAAATGAGATGATAGCAATTATTGCACCAGGTTTAAGTACAGTGAAATCTAATTCGAGAATCTCTTCTAAGACTTCTAATTCTCTATTGATATAGATTCTTAAGGCTTGGAAACTTTGAGTTGCCGGATGAATGCGGAAGGTCTTACCATTAGAGCCTCTTGCGTAAATAGTTTTAATTAATTCACCAAGTTTAAGCGTTGAATGTATTGGTCTGTTCTTAATGATGGTCGCTGCTATCTGACGAGATTTACGTTCTTCGCCGTATTTATAAATGAGATCGGCTAGTTCGGTTTCGTTATAAGAATTGATTACATCATCTGCGCTTAACTCTGCATCAGGATTGAGTCTCATATCAAGCTTACTATCATGTTGAAAACTAAAGCCACGATTAGGATCGTCTAACTGTATAGAACTTAGTCCTAGATCCAAGAGTATGCCACCAGTAATTTCTATTGTATGTTGCTGGCAATAGTTATATATTTCAGCGAAATTGTCATGAACTAGGGTCCAGTTGGAGTATGCCTTGGCCTCGTTTTTCAGTCTATCTATTACCTCTCCATCTTGATCAAAGGAATATAATTTCCCTTGTCCTTGGAGTTTCTCTAGAATTAATTTAGAATGTCCAGCGCCACCTAAAGTACCATCAATATAAACTTGTCCAGGCTTAATTTCTAGCAGAGATATGATTTCTTGAGCTAATACCGGGATATGTGACATGCTAAAATTGTAGCCTATGACCAAGAAAGCACTGATATCTTTATCCGATAAATCTAATTTAGAGCCTTTATTGGAGCTCTTAAAAGAGCAAGATTACGAGATTATCAGCACTGGTGGTACGGCTAAGTTTATTAAAGAGAAGGGCTTCAATGTAATGGAAGTTGCTGAGCTTACGCAATTCCCTGAAATGCTTGGTGGCAGAGTCAAGACTATGCACCCGAAGGTTTTAGGAGGCATACTTGCACGCCGTGATAATGCAGGTGATCAAGCAGATCTTAAGAATTATGACATTGAGCAGATAGATCTAGTGGTGGTTAATTTATATCCTTTTGCTGAAGTGATTTCTAGAGAGAATCTAGTTTTTCAAGATGCAATAGAGAACATAGATATTGGCGGTCCTACTTTACTAAGATCAGCTGCTAAGAATTTTCAATCGATTACTGTTCTCTCTAGTCCTAGTCAATATCAAGAGTTTATTAATACAGCGACTAAGTATAGTAACGATTCAGCAGAGATGCTTGCTTTACGCGAGAAGCTCGCAATGCAAGTCTTTGAACTAGTTTCAGACTACGATAGGCTTATCGCTAAGTTCCTTAAAGCAAGAGCAGAAGAACTTAATTCAATTAAACTTGAAACTAATAAGGCTGAATTACCTGCAAATTTCAATATTAATCTAGAACTTAAATCTAAACTTAGATATGGAGAGAACCCACATCAACAAGCTGGTTTATACATAGATGCTAAAGAAAGTATTGGTGGCATAGCTAATGCTAAACAGCTTCAAGGTAAGGAGATTAGTTTTAATAATTTACTAGACCTGCAAGCAGCTTGGAATATAGTCTCTGAGTATGATGCAACAGTTCCTTGTGTCGCTATTATTAAGCATAATAACCCTTGTGGTGTGGCGATAGCACCAAGTGTAGCTCAAGCTTATGCTGATGCGCTTAGCTGTGATACTGTAAGTGCTTTCGGTGGCATAGTCGCTGCTAATAAAGAGATAGATTTAGCTGCAGCTAACGAGATGGTGGAAATATTTCTTGAAGTGATAGCTGCTCCAAGCTTCACCGCTGAAGCTTTAGCAATACTTCAAGTTAAGCCTAATCTTAGATTACTAGAAGTTAAAACTAATCCTGTTAAACAACAGTCTTATGATATCAAAGCTGTTTCTGGAGGCTATTTGATTCAAGAAGAAAACAGTTTCTTGCATGATCCAGAACAATTACAAACTGTTACTAAGGTGGAAGTAGATGAAACTAAATGGGTTGATTTAATGCTTGCTTGGAAAGTAGTGAAGCACGTTAAATCTAATGCTATAGTCGCGGTGCTTAATGGTAAGACTATTGGTATCGGCTGCGGTCAAACTAATCGTGTTAAATCTGTTATGGATGCACTTGCTAGCTCTGATCTAGAAACTAGAGGAGCAGTGATCGCTTCTGATGGCTTCTTCCCTTTTCCAGACAATATTCACCTCTGCGCCCAAAACCACATCTCAGCTATTATTCAACCAGGGGGTTCTATTAGAGATAAAGAAGTAATTGCTGCTTGTGATGAGGCTGATATTGCGATGGTTTTCACCGGCACTCGCCACTTTAAACATTAAACTTGTCCTCAAATTGCCCAGAACTTTACGAGGGGATCGTAGACATTGACTTTTTTAATAGAACCCGAGTCCCCCGTAGCATCGAGAATAATTGCATCGCAAATATTCGAAGATCTGCTCGCTTCTCGGACTGCTCATTGACGTCTAGTCAACTCCGCGTCCTCGAAGCTCGCATGCCTCGTTCTGAACAATTTTAGAACAAGTTTAAAGCGTTGATCTTATAGTTTCGGTAATATTGTCCGTAGACCAGTCTCTAGAACCTCTAGCTTCAAAGCTTACTATATCTGATTTAGCATCTTTACGCTTACTAATGAGATCACTTAGACTACTGATATTGTCTTGGTTGTTAGTATAAGCTGGTTCTTTGCTATTAAAATTAGCTTGCATGAAACTTGTAATTGAATTACTAAATATCTTCTCATCTCTTTGATTAGCACTAATCTCACTTGAGTTTAATAAGTTAGCACTAAGTTGATAAATTTCTACACTGGTGTCTGCGTCAAAATCTGATAATTGATTGATATATCTATCAAGAAGGCCACGCTTTTCTTGCCCTTCTATTAGTTTATAGCCAGTATTGTTGGTTCTTGCTTCCATGCGTATGGTTAATCTGCAAAACTAGGTTTCGCAAGATATATTCGTTTTTAGCAGATTGAGGTTAAGCTTGGGTTAAGCTACTGCGAAGCTGTAAGCTTCAGGAGTTAAACCAGTGAATTTCAGCGTAGAATAGCTGTCTGACCAGTCTACACGGCTAATAGAAGCTACTGGTATATCTATCCTGAAGAAGTTCTCCACAGGGATATTTAATGTATGTATAATTACTGCTCTGATAACTCCAGCGTGGGTAGTTAGCACTATTCTGTTGCCAGTTTCATAATTATTGAGTATGTCATCCATTGCTCTGCCAATGCGAGCTACAAAGTCCTTAACACTCTCTCCATTGGGTGCAGCAACGTTAATTGGATCTTTAGACCATTTCTCCCAGAGCTTAAGATTCTCATCTCTGATTTGCCAGTAGGTCTTACCTTCCCAATCACCTTCTTTCTTCTCTACCAAGCCGCTATGTTTGTAGTAAGTCGGTCTCTGTACGGCTTTGGCGATAGCATCTGCTGTTTGCACTGCTCTTAATAGTGGGCTAGAGAAAATCGAATCGATAGGAATATCGTAAAACCAAGCTGCCATTAATTCAGCTTGATCTAAACCTTCTTCAGTTAGTCCGACATCGCTATGTCCGCAGACTCTACCTTTCTCTGTGGCACTGGTCTCACCGTGCCTAACAAGGTAAATAAATTTAATATTCTCAGATGAATCTAACAGGTCAACCATTGCTATCTATATTATAGCTTTTTTCTAAAGCCTTTTAATAACAATACTGCGACTACAGCCGTGATAGGCACTGAAAGTAAAAGCCCGACACTGCCTACTACTGCTAGAGTGAGTTCTGCAGCAATAATCTCCATATTCAAAAATCTTAAACCAGCTTCATGATAAAGTAAAAGTAATAGACTCATTGATGAACCAGTGTAAGCAAGTATTAAAGTATCAACCATGGTTCCCATAATATCTCTACCTATATTCATACAATGTCTAAGTAGTTCACGTTTAGATTGATTGGGATCTGTTTCATAAAGTTCTTGAGCGGCACTGGCAATGGAAACTGCTACATCCAGAGCAGCTCCTAAGCTGGAAATAATAATTCCTGCAGCTAACATTCCTTGAAAATTTAAAACACTATTCTCTGGATTTGCGACTAGCATTTGTGCTTCAGTGCTAGCAAGTCCGCTCAGTGGAGCTGTTTTAATTATAAACATGCCAATTAAACCAGCTACAGTTACGCCACCAGTGGTACCAATAGTGGCAGCGAGAGATTTTTTGGTCCAGCCTGCGATCAGTAAGGCTGTCACTGCTGTAGAGAATGCAGAGACTAACACTGCAAGTGTGACGGGATCACCACCGTGTTTAATGCCAGGTATGAGAACATAAAATACTGCAAGCCCAGTGAGAGCAAGCGAGACTATTGCCGTGAATCCTTTAAAACCTCCCAGGGCTATTACTAATATAAAGAAACCGATTATCATTGCAATAATAATTGGTTCTCTATAATAATCAATGATAGAAATTTGATCGGTATCTGCATCATTGGAGACTATATATTCTTTGCCTACATTAGCGATAATGGCATAGGCTTTATTGTCAGGGATGGGATGTGTGATGAAAATATCTTCCTTTTCACCCTTGATATGAATTTTTACTATTTGTTCTGAGTAACCCATTTCCTCATGTGGTACTGGTTTAGAGACTTCTAAGACCGTAGCTATTCTTTGGTCCGAGTTTTCTGCAGCTGGAGCATATGCTTCTTCGGCTGAAGCCATATGAGAATTACTATTTAGTGTTAACAGTAATAAGACTATGAAAATTAGGCGAAAACTCATAGTAAATAGTATATCTGATCTAGGTCAAACGCTGTATTTAGTCTTAATTATCCTTGGGGACTAAGCTATTTATGGCTAAGAATCAAAGTTCAATCAAGAGCTGGAGCAAGCGTATGAAAGTCGCGGCTCTCTTAGTTTTAATGGATAATGAGGCCGCTGCAGCGGTCTTAAGAAGTTTTGATGATGACCATGAAGTTATTGCTCTTGCAAAAGAGATTTCTATGGTGGGTAGTGTTAGTGAAGCAGACCAAGAAATTTTACTAAATGAAATGTACGATGTACTGCAAATCCAAAAAGGTATCGCAAGTGGTAGTTTGGATATGGCAGAGAGTATGCTTGTACAAGCTTATGGTCAGGATGGTGCTAATGACATCATTGATAAGATGACTAACACTATTCAGAGAGTTCCTTTTGAATTCTTGCGAATCATTGATGCTGAGCAGATTGCAACTACTATTCAACATGAGCATGTTCAAGTTGTTACATTGTTACTTTCACATTTAAAGATAGAGAAAGCAGCACAAGTTTTACAAAACCTCCCAGAGAATATTCGTTCTGATGTAGCTATTAGATTAGCGAAGATGGATAGAACTAATCCAGAGATATTGTCAGTAGTTGAAAGGATCTTGGAGAGACGTTTTGCTGGTGTTATGTCTCAGGGTGATATGTCCAGTACTGTAGGCGGCGTGGAAGCTCTAGCAGAGATTTTAAACAGAGTGGATCGTAATACAGAGAAAAGAATTCTTGAAGATTTAGAAGCTGTAGATCAGGCTCTAGCAACGGATATTCGTAACCTGATGTTCGTATTTGAAGATATTGTTAGACTTGATGATAAATCAATTCAGCGTTTACTTCGTGAAGTGGATTCTAAAGATCTTGGACTTGCGCTTAAAGGTGCTAACGAAGAGATCAGAGAAATATTCTTTAGAAACATGTCTGAGAAAGCAGCTAAGATCATGCGTGATGATATCGAGATGATGGGTCCGGTGTTGATGAAGGACGTATCAGAAGTTCAGACTAAGATCGTTGGTGCAGTGAGAGCTCTTGAGCAAGCTGGTGAGATTATTATTCTTGGTAACTCTGACGAAGATATGTTCATTACGTAATCAGTATTTACGTTGATTGTTTAAAGATATTTGGTATTTTTGTAAATTACTTTAGGATATGAGTTAGGATATTGTCCGTATCTTCTATAAGATACGCTGTAAACTGTTAATTTGCTTGTCTTAAGACAAGTACTACCTGGGTAGGTGTCCGAGAGGTTAAAGGAGGCAGACTGTAAATCTGCTCACGCAAGTGTTCGCTGGTTCGAACCCAGCCCTGCCCACCATTATCATACAAAGTAAAGAAGGCTCCATATGGAGCCTTCTTTACTTTGTATATATGTGATGAATAGACTGGTTCCAAATCTTATCCCTACGGGGCGCTGGTTGTTTTTATTAATGGCGTGACATTCGTCACGCCAGATAGCCCTGCCCACCATTATATTTTAATTTCATCAAAGAGAAAGTAAGTTTTATTTGTGATATTTATGATTTCGAGAAGTATCCAAACAACTATTAAGATGTTCGAGCATTTTCATCTGCATATTGTGCCAGTACATCAAACCAATCTAATAATGAATTAACGTAAGGAAATTGAAGAGAGGAATACTCCATTTCTGCTAGTGTCAACTCTATGCCTCCTAAACCTCTATGTTCTAATTCTTCTTCGTCGATTTCAAAATCATTAACTAAAGTAACTTTTGTACCATTAATTTCAAAATTTTCTGGATGTCCAAGCAATCTTGTTTTTAAGTTTCTAACGTGATCTATTGTATTAGTCATTATTGCGATACTGTTGTCTGGCTCATTGATATTAACTGTTAAAATATGATCCGAATACTTTTTAGCTAAACATCGAGCTTCATCAACAATTATTTGCGTTGCTTCATCTGGAATTGACATAGCCTTTAAGAAATTTCTTGCTTTTTCTTCATCTATAGCTTCAATTTCATCATGTGGGAAATTATGAGAATAAGTATTCGCTTCAACATCGTAAAAATGTCTAATTAAACCTATTACAACTGTACCTGCTTGTGAAATCTTAAACATACATTTTCAAAGAAATTAATCAGCCTTCGTTATACGGTTTCTCGCAGGTCTAATAATTAAAGTAGACGGAGCATAAGCTAGCCAGACATTCTTGCTGTCGCTAATACACTTCTTCCAAGAATCGTAGCTAATAATCATTAGATCATAGTCTGCAAAGGAATCTTCTTTTAGATTAGGCTCTGACTTAACAGTACTATTAATCGATGAAATCTCTCTAAAAACTTCCACTTCTTTAGCGAACTCTGGTGATTGGCTGATTAAACTAGAAGCATCTAGGATAGTAACTTTAGAGTCACTACTATTACTGAGAATTTTCTTAGCATATGGCAATAAGAACATATCTCCCACAGACAAGGTCATAATGACAATTCTACGTGTGGATTTAAATCTTTTGTTGAAGAAAATTCCTGTGGTGCAGTTGCTTTCAGCAATTAGATATTTAGTACGGTCTCCGACTATCTCATTATTTAAAAGTTCATCTCCTTTAGTAAAAGTTTCTATGAGTTTCTCGGGATTAATGATATGTATTGAGGTACTAAGTAATTTACCTAATAGAGTATCTTTGTAGATTGAATTACCAATACCAACCATCAAGAAATCATAATGTCCTTCGTCAGCTTGTCTTGCTACTTCCTTGCTTATCTTTCCCTGACTGACTTTGAGGATAGTATTCAATCTGATTCCTAAATCATGAGCCTCTTCTTTTAGAGGGAGAAATCTTTCATGCCTATCATCTGCAAAGTCATATTGGTGAACTTCATCACTTGGAAGAATATGGATTGCGGTGTAGCTGGTATTATTAGTGCCCCAAATTGCTTTAGTCACATCTAACATGGCTTTGCCTTTCTCTGGATCAGCAAATGAAATCATGACTTTGTTTTTAGGAACAACATTACCCACATTTATGTCAACGAAATCTTTTAAAGATTTATCAGGAAGTAACCAGTCAACCAG
This sequence comes from uncultured Gammaproteobacteria bacterium, assembly GCA_964551135.1. GTDB lineage: Bacteria > Cyanobacteriota > Vampirovibrionia > LMEP-6097 > LMEP-6097 > CAYPGT01. The sequence goes on from CAZKAT010000001.1 coordinate 107,439, forward strand.
ATCTAGTACTGGTCCTGCCATAGATGTCGTAGCTAAAGCCATAATAACCATCATGGCAAAAATTGCTGGAGAAAGTATTCCTAAATCATAACCAATGTTTAGAATAATCAGTTCCATTAATCCTCTGGTATTCATCAGAGCGCCAATAATAATACTGTTTCTCCAATTTTGACCAACGAACTTAGCTGCAATCGCGCTGCCCAAGAACTTGCCACCTACGGCAACAAGTATGATTAAGCCACAAATTTGCCAACTATTACTATCTTCCAGAAGACTAATTTGAGTTCTCAGTCCAGTGAACACGAAGAATAATGGCAAAAATAAAAGTATGGCAACATCTTCGATTTTCTCAGCGAAGATCTTTCTGAAATTCATATTAGGAGGCATTACTACTCCAGCTAAAAAAGCTCCAAATATCGCATGGATACCTATAATTTCAGTAGCATAGGCTGAGAGTAATACCATAATAAAGAACACTGATGCTACGCTTCTACTAATAGATTCTTTGGTCGAGCATACCTTGCCAAACCTAGCAAGGAAAGGGCGTACTACTTTAATCATTACCAATACATATGCTATTGCAAGTAGAATAGTATATCCTGCGTTCATCAGAGATCCGGCTTTAACGATGGCAACTACTGCAGCAAAAATACACCAAGCGGAGATATCATCTGCAGCTGCACAAGTGATAGTCAAAGCTCCAAGAGGTGTACGGGTTAATTCTCTCTCTTGTATAATACGTGCTAAAACTGGAAAAGCAGTAATGCTCATAGCAATTCCCATAAACAGTGAGAAAGGTAAGAAAGGAACATTCTTAGGTGCGTAATCTAAGTAAATAAAGTAAGCAAGTCCGGTTCCTAACATGAAAGGTACGATTATACTTACATGGCTCACTACTACAGCTTCATGAGCTTTTGTTCGTAAAACCTTTAGGTCAAGCTCCATACCTACTACAAACATGAATAATATAAGTCCTACTTGACTTAAGAATTTTAAATTCCCCAGTGATTCTACTGGAAATAAGAACGTTGAGAATTCAGGATACCACATACCAAGTATCGAAGGACCTAAAAATATACCAGCGAAGATCTCACCAACTACTGTTGGTTGACCAATTTTATTGCTGATATATGCAAAGATTCTTGCGGTAATAATAATAGTGAGAATTTGTAGAATAAAAATTGAAAGAGAATTAGTTAAATTAGCATGAAAAGCTTCGAAGAATTGTTGGAAATGACTTCCTTGATTTTCTACTGTAACAACTGGTTCTAAAACCTTTAGATCTTCCAAATTAATTATTCCGTATTGAATAATCCAATACATCAAAGATGCAGCTACAGTAATAGACACAACATAGAAAGCCAGATTCTTGTATTTTTCAAACATTGATAATACTTTTGAGCGGTAATAATAGCATAGAGAATCTAGCTAAATCTTGACTCTTAGGTCAGTTTTGAGATATGTATTGAGACTTTACTTAGAGTAAGTTTATTGACAAAGTCCTGGACCTGCAAGCTTAACCCAAACACCATTAACATATACACAGATAGCTTCTGAATCATCTACATAAAATTGTCCTAGGCTTCCGTCACTTGGTGCTGAGCTTCTAGGATCAATCTGCAATGAGTCAAGATCTTTCAGAGATGTTAAAGGGATTTTTACTTTATAAGTATTTAGTAGAGTGTCTTTTACAACTCTAGTTTGAACTTTTTTCTGTGGTATAGCTTCAAATACTACACGTCTAAAAAACACATCAATGCAGTCAACGAAACTGCTTTGACCATTACAGGTGGTCGGTAAGCTTGAGTCTGCAGTAGTACTTTGAGAACTAGTATTAATCGCTGTTAAAATAGTGCCGTAAGTATTAATGACAATTCTTTCAGTATCAAGAAGATCTATTTCTATAGACTTACTAGTGTTAGTAAAGCGTCCTGCGTCTACTTCTATTACTCGTGTTCCTGTACTGGTTTTGTCTATTGTTATAGCTTCAGTACTGATGAAACGTCTTATGCCACTGCTGACATCATAAATTACCAGTAGAAAACTTTTAGATTCATTTCCATTATCGTATAAAGTAGCAACTTTTAGCTGGAGCCTGATGGTGGATTTTTTGGCAAGGTTAAGTTCTTGGTCATCCTTATGAATAAACAGTTCTAGACTAGGCCGAGAACCACTTATATAAGTTAGTTTTTTGTAATCACTTGCAGCAAGGCATGGGTACACGAAGAGAGACAAAACCAATGCTAGTAGCAATAAAGCTTTCATAGAACTCATTATAGCATGACGTAAATACCTTAAATACGCTATAATCAGCTCTGGTGTCCAGTTTTAACAATTATCAGGTAGAAGATTTTTACGATGAATTTTTTTCTACTGATGCTGAACCGCGTGAATGTGTGAGTGAATTAATTAATAGAATTCATTCTCTTTCTAAAGGTGAATTACAAAGCAAACAAAAAGCTGCAGAGTTAGCTTTCTATAACATGGGGATTACTTTTACTGTATCTGGAGATAGCTCTGGAATAGAACGTATTTTCCCTTTCGATATACTTCCAAGAATTATTAGTTTTAATGAATGGCAGGTAGTAGAGCGTGGTTTGAAACAACGTATTCATGCACTGAATCTTTTCTTGCAGGATATTTATGCTAAACAACAAATATTACAAGATAAAATTATTCCAAATGAAATTATAGAAAGTGGTAAATCGTTCTTAAAACAATGTATTGGTCTAACTCCACCGAATAATATTTGGTGCCATATCACTGGCAGTGACTTAGTTAGAGATAAAGATGGTCAATTCTACGTGCTTGAGGATAATTTAAGATGTCCTTCTGGTGTATCTTACGTTCTTGAGAATCGTAGGATCATGAAACGTATTTTCCCTAAAGTTTTTGAATCAATGAAAGTAAAACACGTAGATGATTATCCAACTAAGTTGTTAGCTACTTTAGAGTTTGCTGGTTCTTTAGGGCGTGAGAATCCTACTGTAGTACTTTTAACTCCAGGAATTTATAACTCAGCATATTTTGAGCATTCCTTCCTCGCTCAACAAATGGGTATACAAGTCGTTGAGGGACGGGATTTGATAGTCCAGGATAATCATGTTTACATGAGTACTACTGATGGACTTGAGAGGGTTGATGTAATTTATCGACGAATAGATGATATGTTTTTAGATCCGAAGGTTTTTCGTGCAGATTCTATGCTTGGTGTTCCTGGTCTTATGCAAGCATATGCTGCTGGTAATGTTGCTCTAGTGAATGCTCCTGGTACTGGTATTGCTGATGATAAAGTAGTTTACAAATATGTTCCGGAGATGATTCGCTACTATTTGGGCGAGGAACCTATCTTGCCTAATGTGCCAACATACCTATGTGTAAATGATAAAGAACGAGAATTTGTTTTAAATAATTTAGAGAACCTTGTAGTTAAGTCAGCTAATGAGGCTGGTGGTTACGGCATGCTTATTGGTCCTGCTTCTACGAAGAAGGAGCGTCAAGAGTTTGCTGAGAAGATACAAGCTAATCCTAGAGACTATTTGGCGCAGCCAATAGTCTCTCTATCTCGTGTCCCTACGGTTGTGAAGAATAAGTTTGAAGGTAGACATGTAGATTTGAGACCATATATATTATATGGAGAAGATATCTATGTGATGCCAGGAGGCTTGACACGTGTAGCGCTCAAGAAAGGTTCCTTAGTCGTGAATTCTTCTCAGGGTGGTGGTTGTAAGGATACTTGGGTAAGGACCTACTAAGAAGATGTTAAGTCGAGCAGCAAGTAATATATATTGGATGCAAAGATACCGTGAGCGTGCGGAAAATACGGCACGTTTAATTGATGTTAATCATATATTGCATATAGATCTACCGGACTCTGAAACCCAATGGGAGCCTATATTGGAGACGACAGGTGATTTAGATTTATTCAGGGTTCGTTACGGTGATTTAAGTAAAGAAAACGTCATGCACTTCCTGACCTTCGATGTCAATAATCCTAATTCTATTCTCAATTGTGTCACTCAGTCACGCGAGAATGCTAGGTCGGTACGTGAAATTATTAGTTCAGAGACTTGGCATGAAATAAATACTTTATATCTTTTTATGCAGGATGAAAAAAATAATCCTAATGCTTTAATTGATCCTTATCCTTTCTATAATAGAATCAAAAGACAATGCCAATTATTCAATGGCATTGTTGATGGTACTTGGTCTCGTGGTAAAGCTTGGCATTTTAGTAGGATTGGTTATTTATTAGAACGTGCGGATATGACTTCACGTATGGTAGATGTTAAATACTATATGATTTTACCTTCTGCAGAGCAAGTTGGTACTCAGTTCGATGATGTCCAGTGGTGTGCTCTATTGAAGTCAGCGAGTGCATTAGAGATGTATCGTAAGAAGTGGCATAGAATTAAACATATTAATGTAGTAGAGTTTTTGATACTTAACCAAGAATTCCCTCGTTCAGTTTATTATTGCTTGGTAGAAATCATGAATTCACTAGAAGCTATTAAGCGAGAGAGCAAAAATCCTAGAGCTGATGATGCTTGTATTTTACTTTCTAATCTCATTTCTAAATTTGAAGTTTTAGATGGTACAGGCATCTTGGCATCAGGTTTGCATGAATTCCTTGATCATATGCAACTTGAGATCATAAAAATTAATGACAGTATTTCTAATTCATTTTTCGCCTGCCACACCCTGACGTCGCATGCTTCTGTGGCACCTTCAAAATAAAATACAATTTATGACTCATGAATTACTTTATGAATAAAGCGTAGCTTGTCACTAACCTTAGCTGTAACAATAAACGGATAAGGATCATTCAATCCCATACTACGATTAAGACTATTCAGTGCTCCTGTTGCCCAGCTCCAGTTTGTTAGCATCTCATTGAAGGATTCATCTGTGCTTATTTCAACATCATGATCTTTTTTGGGATACTTACTTAGTTTAGGGTTAAAATTTATTTTCCACGAATAAGCGGTTTCTAAAGTGTCGTATATGTGCATATAATGTGCCCAAGTTTCAGCCCAATCTTCCCATGGATGTGAGCTTGCATATACACTGATATAATCAGGATGTAACTGTCTCTGAGTCTGGGTTGCATAGTAATTACTTAATGCTTCTTGATAGTCAAGGCGATCATCTCCGAATATTTCACGACATGTATCAAGCCATTTACTGTTCTGCACAAGCGTGAACCAATAATAATGTCCTATCTCGTGGCGAAAATGGCCGAGTAAGGTTCTATACATCTCTTTCATTTCTAAGCGGAGCTTAACTCTGACAGCGTCATTAGCCTCTGCGACATTAATAGTAATTAAACCTTTGTTGTGCCCAGTGGAAACTGGAGAACGCTCTGGTTGACTTAATTCTGGTCCTTCTAAAAACTCAAATACTAATCCATTTTCAGGATCCTGTTTTCTGTTTTTAAGCGGTAACTTTAAACGTAGTATGCTGTAAATCAGTCTGCGTTTGGCTTGCTCAAGCTTGTACCAATATTTACGATTGTCACCAACGTGAATATCAGGGATAGTTTGATTAAGACGACAAGATAGGCAGAAGTTTTCTGTAGATGTTACTGGGATCATCCAGTTGCAAACATTTTCATTACTATAATTCAGACATTTCTTATAAAGTTTTCCAAGTGACCTTGGTGCTAAAGATTTCCATAAGCCATTTTCGGTAGCTTCAAATGCGGTATTTTTCTGAGTATCTGGACAAAAGCCAAGTATATGTCCGCAATTTAGACATTCAGTATTTTCAAAATATATAAGCTGGCTGCAATGGTCACAATAGAAAGTTTTCATACCGCTATGCTTAATGATATCAGCTTCTTACTGTTTACTATTAATTTCGATAACTGATAGGAGTTACTATGTTAGCTCTTAATGCGAAGTTTCCTCGATTATTCATTGGATCGCAAAATGCATGCATTTCCTTAGGATATTTAAACATAGTTGCTTCAGCAGCTTTAATACACCATTGAGTAATAATATCGATTAATGGACCAGCCAGACATCCTGTTCTTGGATTGAAAATATTAATCAAACCATAAATAAATTTTTGTTGTACTTTTTCATCAGTTGCTTTAACAGTATCTTTCGTTAATTCAAGTTTGTTATTAATTATTTGAAAATCTTCAGGATGGAATGGGTTGTCATATTCAATTCCATCAAGACTTGGATTTTTGGATGGAAGAGATGGATCAGTGATAATATGCTTTCTTCGCAATATTGCAAACAACTTATGAAAAATATCTTCTTGTTCTGTACGCAAGATCCTAATTAAAGGCTTTATTGATTGAGCTATCTCCTTGTATTCATCAAAGTTTGGTAGCCTGTGCTCTTGGTTAAAAAAGACTGTTGGAATTATAGCAAGTAATGACCAAGCTGTATGTGCTGCATTATACACGCCAAACTGAAGAGTACTTTTTAAAACTACAATTGGATCTATATCATTAATCTTTGGTCTTATTACATGTATTCTTTGAGCAAGCTTAATCAGAAAATCTTCGGATAGTTTATCGGAGCCATCGAACAGTTTCTTACATAGGCGGAAAAAGAACTTACCAGTTACCTTATTTAAAGTTGTTATCAATTCTTGTAAAGAATTCACACCCTTAATTACATTGTCTATTGCTGTTATAAATTTACTTGGAATCTCCCGACTTGTAGCTTCATTAAATGATTTTGCTAAGGGTTGCATTTCTTGCCGGAATAAAGTTGCGACTTCATACTTCTTACCAGAATCTGGTTTTCTATTATTAGTTAAATCTATATCTATTAAAGGTTTAGGACTAGGATCATGTTTGACCAGTGGAACTGAATTGTGAATGGCGTCTATAGCCTGTTGTGTATAAGAAATTGCTGATTCCATAATCATTAGTCTGAAATAATAATTTTAACATAATCTCCCCTGACCTTTAATCCTAAAAGCTATATGATTGATATAGTGTCCCAAGCCCTAGAAAAACTTATTCGAGACTTACCTAAAGCTGATCTTCATGTTCATCTTGATGGCTCGCTAAGACTTAAGACTTTAATAGAACTTGCTCAAGTAAGAAACATTAAGTTACCGTCTTATACGGAAGAAGGGCTTAAAGAAAAAGTTTTTAAAGATCGCTATAATGACCTGCCGGATTATTTACAAGGATTTCAATATACTTGTGCTGTAATGCAAGATCTCGAAGCATTAGAGCGTGTAGCATATGAGTTTGCTTGGGATTGTTTTCATGATGGCGTGATTTACGTAGAGCCACGTTACTCACCTGATCTACTTAAGACAGAAACTATTAAATCCCATGAAGTAATTCTTGCTATAGATAAAGGGCTGAAACAAGCACAGCGAGAGATTAATGCTCTGATCGATAAGGAGAATAAAGTATCGAAGCAAGAGTCACCAGAGAACTTTGTTGAGCATCCCTCCTTTATTTATTCTCATATCATTTGTTGTATGCGTATGTGGGAACCTGAAAGATCTATTGATACTGTTAACTCTGCAATATTGACCCGCGATAAACATGATCTTCCGATTACCGCTATAGATCTAGCTGGTCCAGAAGCGGGTTTCCCGGCTATAGATCATCAGGACGCCTATATCCTTGCGCATAAGCATTTCCTTTATAAAACTGTTCATGCGGGAGAAGCTTATGGACCACCGAGTATTTTTCAAGCCATTACTTATTTATATGCTGATCGTATTGGTCATGGGTTTCACTTGTTTGATGCAGCATTAATCAGTACTAAAGATCCAGTAACGGCTAAACGTTATGTCAATAATTTAGTTCAATATATTGCAGAGAAACGCATTACGCTTGAGGTGTGCTTGACCAGTAATTTACAGACTCTACCAGAGCTTCAAGGCAATGCTGCTAATCATACGCTTCCTTTGATGCTCGACTCTGGTATCAGCGTTGCTATCTGCACGGACAATACTTTAGTTTCTAATACAACTGTTACTAAAGAATTAATTCTTGCAGCAAAAACTTTTAATCTTAGTCCTAAGCAAATCAAGAAACTAATCATGTACGGCATTAAACGTAGTTTCTATCCAGGAAGCTATTTGGAGAAGAAGAAATATATCGATGTCTGTGCGAAATACTATGACTATCTAATGCTAAAATCAGCATAGATGTCTATCTACTTCGACAACGCTGCTACCACCGCTCTGGCTCCAGAGCTTATAGAGCTTATGTCAGAACTGAACACTAGTCTCTATGCTAATCCTAGTAGTATGCATTCACTGGGAGCTAAATCACGCAAGGCTTTGGATACGGCACGTAAGCAGATAGCAAATTTCATTAATGCTAGACCCGAAGAGATAATTTTTACGTCTAATGCAACAGAAGCTAATAATAGTGTTTTTAAATCTCTTGATTACGATCTGATCATTACTAGTCCTACCGAGCATGTTAGTGTCATTGAACCTGCTAAGGAGACTACTAAACCTATCGTTTGGTTAAACGTAGACAGTGAAGGCTTTATAGATTTAGCAGAATTAAAAACTCATTTGGAAAATAACAAGGATAAAACAATTCTTCTTTCAATAATGCATGGCAATAATGAGATTGGTACTTTGCAGGATATTGTTGCTATAGGTAAACTCAAGGCGCAATTCCCTAATGTGATTTTTCATAGTGATTGTGTACAAACTTTTGCTAAACATGCTATTGATGTTAAAGCTTCTAATCTAGATTTCATCACAGTCTCAGCACATAAGGTTCACGCTCCTAAAGGCGTAGGATTTTTATATTTCAATATTAAGTTCAAGGATCAATTAGCCATTAACCCACTAATCAAGGGTTCTTCGCAAGAATTTAAACTTAGAGGCGGTACAGAGAACTTGATTGGCATAGTGCTTTTTGCTAAAGCCTTAGAATTTAAAGATAATGATAAAACTAAAGAGCTTCATAGATATTTTATTGATAAATTGAAAACTAATCCTAGTTTAATATTCAATGGTCCTAAGGATCTCAGTAAGCGGGTTTTAGGCAATATTAATTTGTCATTAACTCATTCTCGCTTTCAACGTGAAGAAATATTATTGCAGCTTGATTTGAAGGGAATAGCTGTGGCTACTGGTTCTGCTTGTACTAGCGCTAACGGTTCTTCTATAATTCAGATTTCCTATGTCTTACGTGCCTGCCATATTCCAGATGAAATTGCCTCTAAAGCTATTAGAATTAGTCTTTCACAATACAATACTAAGGAAGAGATAGATTATTTTTTCAAGACCGCAAGTGAAATTTAAGATAACCCTATTTTTTGTTAAGTCGAAGGTTTTTTTGGGATAATCTTAGTTTAGAGGCTCAACTTGGAGCCTAAACGTTTTTTTGTATAGATGGCCAAAACAAAACAATTTGATGATGCTTTTGAGGATGAGTTTGCAGATGAACCTACGTCTGAAGATCTTCTTGAAACGGAAGTTTTTGTACAAGGTTTAGATACTGATGTTCTTGTTGATGAAGACGAAGATGAGGAAGAATCTGCTGTTAAGAGTCCTGATAAAGTTAAACCTAAAGCTAAAGAGAAAACAGATAGAAGAAAAAAAGATAAAGGTCCCAGTGATGACAGTATCTTTATGTATCTTAAGGAGATCGGTAAGATCTCTACGCTGAATGCGGAACAAGAAATTTTAATTACCAGAGAAATTAAGAAAGGTGGTTTTGAGGGAGAGAAAGCTAAGAGACAATTAGTTCAAGCTAATCTCAGACTTGTAGTCAGTATCGCTAAGCGCTATGCTTCCACAAATATTCATCTTCTAGATTTAATTCAGGAAGGTAATTTAGGCTTAATGAGAGCCGCAGATAAATTTGATCCTAGTAAGGGTTATAAGTTTAGTACTTTTGCGACATGGTGGATTAGACAAGCGATTAGTAGATCTATTGCAGACAAGTCTCGTACTATTCGTATCCCGGTGCATATGATTGAGAATGCAAGTCGCTTGCGTAAGGTCGTTACGGAACTCAGTCATAGATTGGGCAGAGCGCCTACTGATGAGGAGATAATGCAAGTAATGGATATTAACCAAGAGAGATTGCATGAGATTCAGAACTTACATATGAAAACTATTTCTATGTCAAGTAAGGTTGGTTCTAACGATGAAGGTTCTACAGTTGCTGATTTTATTGAGAGTGAAGATGGATATTCTTCTCCAGATCAATATGTTACTGCACGCTTGCTGAGACAAGAGCTGAAGAACATTATTAATGATCTCTCTGATGAAGAACAGAGTGTTTTAATTTTACGGTATGGTTTATTAGAAGATGAGCATCAGAAGATGTATAGCTTTGATGAATTAGCTGCTATGTTGGATATGAGCAAGGATAAAGTTAAGAAGCTTGAAGCCAAAGCCTTACGCAAACTCAAGTCTCATGTAATACAATCAGGAAGATTGAAAGAATTTATTTAAAAGTCTTTAATGCTAAAATTAATCCATGCGGTTAATAGTATTTTTGGTTTTATTTCTTAGTATGTCATCAGTCCTGGCTGGTGAAATGAAGGCTAAACATTCTACGCAATGTGCTCTGACTAAAAATCTGAATATTGATGAGCTAGCAGATAATGCAGGAATAATTTTTAAGGGAACTTTAGAGTCGATCAGTTATGGCAAGTATAATGGTTTAGATGTGCGTAATCTAGAGTTTAAAGTTCTAGATCCTATTAAAGGTGTCAATTCTGATACTCTGAAGCTTAGAGAATGGGCTTCTGTTAAATCACCACTTGAGACCTCAATTGCCGTGAATCAACCTTATGTATTTTTCTTTTATAAACCTAGTGCTAAAGGACTTACTTCCTTGATTGGTATGGAACAAGGTCTAGTAGAAGTTAATAGAGAAGATAGACTAAAGTATGCTTCAAGATTGAGCCTTGCTCATAAAAATAAACTAGTGACTATTCAGTCTGGCTTCCGCACTAAGTCTGCTGCTACGACTGATCTTACTAGCTATGCTGGGCTCAAAGAATTCTGTGAGGTCGCTTACGGGCACTAATCTTACACATCTTTAAGTAGTTTGCTACAATAACTATGTCTTTAAGCATGCAAGTAGAAACTATAAATTTAGATATATTAAAACAGAAGGCGAAAGCTATAAGGGTTAATTCTCTAAAGATGGTCGCGGCTGCTAATTCTGGTCATCCAGGTGGTTCCTTGTCTATTGCTGATATTCTTTCTGTACTTTATTTTGGTGGACATTTGAAATATAACCCTGTTAATGCAGAAGATCCTAATAGAGATATCCTTGTAGTAAGTAAGGGGCATGCTTCACCCGCAGTTTACTCTGCTTTGGGATTAGCTGGTTTCTTTCCTATAGAAGATACTATGAGTTTTAGAACGCTCGGCTCTCCTTTTCAGGGACATATAGATCGTATGCGTGTTAAAGGTGTAGAGATGTCTACAGGTTCACTGGGACATGGTTTGAGCAATGCTATCGGCATTGCACTTGCAGCGAGACTTGATAAACATCCTCGTAAAGTTTTTGCAATTTTAAGTGACGGAGAACTTCAAGAAGGTTCTAATTGGGAAGCAGCTATGGCAGCCTCTCATTACCAATTAAGTAATCTTATTGCTTTTGTTGATCGTAATCGTATTCAGTTAGATGGTTGGACTGAGAAGACCATGACCTTGCATCCTATCGCTGATAAATTCCATGCTTTTAATTGGGAAGTAATAGAGATAGACGGACATAATATTGAAGAAATTCATGATGCATTGAATCAAGCTTATAGACTGCGTTCTGGAGATAAACCTATATTAATACTTGCTCAGACAGTCAAGGGTAAGGGTGTGAGTTTTATGGAAGATCAGGTTGCTTGGCATGGAGTTGCTCCAAGTAAAGAAGATTTAGAGAAAGCATTAGCGGAGTTGAACTAATATGGGAGCAGCAATAGAATTGACTAAAGAATATCGAATCGGTGAAATGGTTGCTACTCGTGAAGCTTATGGACAGGCACTTTTAGACTTAGGTAAACAAAACACTAATATAGTAGTTTTAGATGCAGATCTTTCTGGAAGTACTCAGACTAAGCACTTTGCTAAAGCTTTCCCTGAACGTTTCTTTAATATGGGTATCGCTGAGATGAATATGATTGGTACGGCAGCTGGACTTGCACGTGCAGGCAAGATACCTTTCGCTTCTAGCTTTGCGATGTTTGCAAGTGGTAGAGCTTGGGAGTTTGTGCGCAACTCTGTAGCGCATAATCATCTTAATGTTAAAGTTTGTGCTTCACATGCAGGACTTACTGTTGGTGAAGATGGTGCAAGTCACCAGACTATCGAAGATGTAGCGATCATGAGGGTTATACCTGGCATGACAGTGATAGTGCCTGCTGATGCAGTAGAAGCTTATCAGGCGATCTGTGCCATCGCTGAATATGATGGTCCTTGCTACGTCAGATTAGGCAGAGCGAAAGTGCCGGTAGTGTTTGATACTAATTATAAATTCCAGATTGGTAAGGCTGCAGTTCTTCAAGAAGGTTCTGATATCACTCTTATAGCAAGTGGAGTGATGTTGTATAGAACACTTGAAGCAGCGAAAGAACTTAAGGCTCAGGGTAAGAGCGTTGAAGTAATTAATATAGCTACTATTAAACCTTTAGACTCAGCAGCTATCATTAAGTCAGCAACTAAGACTGGCAGAGTGATAACCCTTGAAGAGCATAATATTATTGCTGGCTTAGGTGATGCTGTAGCAGCAGTACTTGCTGAAGAAGTTGATCGTAAGGTGAGTTTCAAGCGTATGGGTGTGAGAGATAAGTTTGGACAGTCTGGTGATGGTATGAAATTATTGGATCATTATGGACTTGGAGTGAAGGATATAGTCCAAGAAGCGAATAATTTGTTATCCAAGAAATAGTCTTAAATGATAAGCCTACTGAAAATTATTTTTTGTTATAGTATGCTGTGCCTGTCAGCGTTTGTGCAATTACCATTATTGCAATATGATTCATCTCTAGATGGTTTTACTATTTATAATTACTCACTACTTTATATTGTATGTTTTGCTTTAAGTTTAACTTGCAAGAATAATTATGCTTTTATTGCAGCTGTGCTCTATATTGCCTCTGGTCTTTGTGGTTTACCAGTTTTTGCTTTTGGTGGTGGTTATGAATATATTTGGGAGCCGAGTTTTGGTTACCTTATTGGACTATTGCCGCTCAGTGCCCTGTCTTTTTATATTCGTTATCATTGGGATGCTCTAGGAGTAAAGACTTTTAATAATAGAAGTACTTTGCCGCTCTTAGGCTTAGTTTTGGCGCATTTAATTGGGCTATTGTATTTGCTTATTATGCAAAAATTTACTTTTAATAATTTTATGTCAATGACAGTCTATCAGCTCTTTTATGATATATTCTTCGGACATTTGCTTATCATCTTCTTGCCGTTGAATATTGAAGAGACCAAGTAAGTTATAATAATCATATGACTCAAACAGCAACCAAGTCTCAGGTAAACAAGATCGATCTAAAGATTCTTAAATTAGATCCAAGAGTAGAAACTCCCTTCTATGCTTCATCTGGTTCGGCAGGATTTGATCTCAGAGCTTTCATTCCAGAAGAGAAAGAAATAGTTCTTAAGGCTAATGGTGGTAGAGCGAAGGTTTCTACTGGGCTTAAGTTTGTGATACCTGAAGGTTTTGAAGTGCAGATTAGACCTAGATCTGGATTAGCGTTTAAGAATGGCATATCACTAACTAATACACCAGGTACTATTGATAGTGACTATCGTGGTGAGATTCAAATACTAATGATTAATCACGGTGCAGAAGATTTTATAGTGAAACACGACGAGCGTATTGCTCAAGCAGTGATCGCACCTGTTTGGCAAGCAGACTTCATAGAGATAGCAGAAATGCCATCAGAAGAAAACAACCAGCGTGGTGCTGGTGGTTTTGGAAGTACTGGTACTAAATAAAACCTGTCCGCAAAGTCCCATCTGCTGTGTTATGCTCGTTCCTCGGACTACTCATTGACCATTAAGTCAACTCCGTGTCCTCGGAACTCGCATGCCTTGCATCTGGGAACTTTTCGAACAGGTTTTAGTTTACTTAGTTATAGTTAGTTCAATTTGGCAAACACTGCTTCAATCTTAGATTTATCAACAGCACCGATCAATTGATCAACTGGCTTGCCGCCTTTAAAAAATATAAGATTAGGAATAGAGTTGATTCTAAACTTCACCGCTGATTCAGGGTTCTCATCAGTATTGAGTTTCACTACTTTAACTTTGCCAGCATATTCTGTAGCTAATTGCTCGATAGTAGGTGACAATGCTCTACAAGGACCACACCAAGGTGCCCAGAAATCCACTAATACAGGAATGCTTGATTGCAATACTTCTGCTTCAAAATTACTATCTGTTATTTCAGTTGCCATAATTACTAATTATAGCTTATTTGAAAAAGAATTACACATATACATCTACAAGTAAGCCTTGTAATTGTCCGAGTGAGTCTAACAGAGCCAGTTCGTTAGTTTGTCCTTCTAATAGTTCGTTGCCAATTTTATCTAATTTGCTGTCAACGACATTGATCTTTTGAAATAAATTATCACGTTTCTCAGAGCTATAAGCATGATCTCTGACATCAGAAAGAAAGTCTTTTAGATCTTTCATATAGGACTTAACGGAAGCTTCTAGAGGATGGTGTAAGAGCATTTTGCCTCTGTATTTAATATCGGCAAGTCTGTTTTGCATTTCATCAAGACTAGGCTTCTCTTTCTTAGTTACTGTTAAAAATTTATCAAGCTTATCTACGAAACTAGGTTTAGTTTCTTTAATAGGATTGAGCTTGGCCTCAGGAGTTTCAGAGGCTACGCTATGCTGACCAATAGTTGTGTCATTAACATGGGGTCTGGCGAAACTATTAAGAGCACTGTTATAGGCATTACTTATGGCGGCAAGGGACATCTTACTATCGATATCCCACGTAGAATTAGCCTGGCAACTAATACAGATAGGGTAGTACTAGGTTATACAGAGGATATTATTAAGATAATAGGTGTAGTCCGCTATGCTATTTTATCTTGAAAATGACGCGGACGCGTGCGACGTCAGAGTGTGTCTTAATTATTTATGAAGAGATTAGCTTAAAGCTAGGGTTTTTGCTAAGATATCATGCCTATGGTAGTAGAAATAGCAGTTAAATCAAGAGAGAAAAAGACGCCTCGTGCTCTTAGAAGAGAAGGTACGATTCCGGCGACTCTTTACGGTCCAGAAATTGAGCCAATGAATATTCAATTATCTGCTAAGGAATTCTCAAGAGTGCCTTTCGAGGATTATTCTCACCTTATTCATCTTAAAGAAGGTTCTACTGATCATGAAGCTCTTATTAAGGATGTACAAAGAGATTTCGTAAGTCGCGAAGTACAAAGCATACAATTCTACAAAGTTAAACGTGGTCATAAGGTTACTATGAAGGTAGCAATTAAGATCAAAGGTGAATCTCAAGCTGTTAAGATGGGTGCGGATCTCGTATCAGTTCACAAAGAAGCTCATATCAGATGTTTCCCAAGACATATTCCTTACTTTATTGAAGTTGATATTTCTAAACTTGATAACGATGGAGATCATATTACTTTTGATGATCTAGAGATCAATAGAGAAGAGATCGAGATTCTGGATCCAGGACAAGAGATCATCTGCAAAGTTCAATCTAAACGTACTGATCACACTATAGAGCCTGTTGCTCCAGTGGCTGAAGCTGCTGCAACTCCTGAAGCTGGTGCTGCTGCTCCTGCTGCAGGTGCTGCTGATAAAGACAAGAAGAAAGAAGATACTAAGAAGTAATCTTTAATATCTGTAGAAGCTGAGTTAGCTATACTTATAGCAAGCTATGACTTTGACAGTATCTGCTACTGAGCTTGAAGCTCGTTTTATTAAGTTATATGGGAAGCTGAACCCAGCTCAAAAAGAAGCTGTAGATAGTGTTAGTGGTCCAGTAATGGTTCTTGCTGGTCCTGGTACTGGTAAGACACAGATACTAGCAATGCGCATTGCTAATATTCTGCGTAATCCTGACTTACAAGCTAGTCCTGCTAATATTCTTTGTTTAACTTTTACTGAGAGTGCGGTAACTGCGATGCGTAATCGTCTCATCGAGATCATTGGTTCTGAAGCTTACTATGTGCGCATTCATACTTTTCATTCGTTTTGCAACGATATTATTAAAGAGAACCCAGAGAAGTTTCTCACTATTAATCCTATTTCTGAGCTCGAGAAGATTCAGCTCTTTAATGAGATTATAGATAGCCTTGATCCTAACAGTCCTATCAAGCCCTTTGGCGAGCCCTATCTCTATCGCAGTGATTTGGTGAATCTTATTCAAACCTTGAAACGCGAATCTATAACAGCCGAGAAACTTCTTGACTCTACTGCCCATATAGAACAGTTTCTTAAGAAGAATAAAGATCTTATAGAAGAATTTATCACTAGGCATGCACGTTCTATTAAAGATGCTGACTGTGATTCATTTATAGAGAAACTTTATGTTGCTAATCCAGAATCGGTTTTTGTAACTTTGATACAAGAGTATAGAGACCACTCTGAGCGCATCACTGAGTTTAAAAATGTAGTGAAGGATTTCTATGAGAAGAATCTTAAAGAAGTTCCTAAGCAAAAGGAATTAGCTAAGGTTTATAAATCTTACCAGGAGAAACTTCTATCTAAAAAACTCTATGATTTTGAGGATATGATACTGAGAGTTATTAATCAGTTTAAGAATGATAATGACCTTCTAGCTAGGTATCAGGAGCAATATCAGTTTATTCTGGTAGATGAATATCAGGACACTAATGGCGCGCAGAACCAAATTATAGAGTTTCTTACTAGTGACCCATTAGCAAGAATTAATAATAATGGTAGTTTGGAGCCTCAAGAAGACGCCAATATCTTCGTTGTAGGTGATGATGATCAATCTATCTATAGGTTTCAAGGGGCATCTGTTGAAAATATCATTTATTTCTACAAGCGTTATCAAGCTAATCTCAAACTTATAGTCCTAAGTCAAAATTATCGCAGTCAACAAATCATATTAGACATAGCCCATACGGCTATTGATGCTAATGAGGCGAGGGTATCTAAATTAATCCCTAGTATTACTAAATTACTTAATTCTGCTGGTGAAGCAAGTGATTATGATCTATCTAAAGTTGAGTTAATCAAGTCTGCAACTATTGATGATGAGATTTATCATATTGCCAAAAATATACAAGGATTATTGGAACAAGGTGTCTCAGCTAGTGAGATAGCAGTGTTATTTAGGGAAAATAAAGAAGCTCTGCCTCTGTTAGATATACTTGCAAGAATGGGCATTAGAGCCCTAATCGAAGCTGGTGACAACATTCTAGAAGATTTGGATATCGCTCAGTTAATAGATTTACTTAGAGTAATTAGTAAGCCGGAATCTTATTCATCGTTAATCTTTAATCTGTTAAATTATAATTTTATTCTTGAGTCAGAAGATTTTAAAGAGATTGGTATAAGAGAGGTCTTTGATCTTAATAGGGCTAAGTTACAGGCTGCTGTGAAGAAGCCTTTGATTGAAGTGTTATTGGATCATCCTAAATTCTCAGTTTGGGCAAGCAAAATTTTAAAATTAAAACAAGAATCTTACAATTACAAATTTGATAATTTACTTGAAAAGGTTATTAAGGATTTTGGTTATATAGATTATATCTTAAAACAGCCTGATTATGTAGTAAGAATTAATAGGCTTGATAGTTTATTTAAAGAGGTCAGATCTTTTATGGAAAGTCCTCTGAGATTAGGTTTTAAGCAGGATACTATTAAGAATTTTACCGTAGATGATTTTATTTCACATATAGAAATACTGCAGGAAAACAAGCTTAAGATCAAAGCTCAAGGCTTGAAGATAGAAACTGAAGCTGTAAGGTTAATGACAGCTCATAAGTCTAAAGGACTTGAGTTTGACTATGTTTTCATTCATGCTTGTCGTGATAAGCATTGGGGTAATAAACCTGGCAGATCTAAGATTAAGCTACCTCCTAAATTAATTCAGGAAACTCAGTCCATACTTAAGGATGATTCTAATGAAGATGATAGAAGGTTATTCTATGTGGCTATGACTCGTGCTAAGAAGAAGCTTTATCTTTCTTATCACGTTAAGAATGATAAGGGGCAGGATATAGTGCCATCCTTGTTTGTAAGTGAGATAGCTAATCATCAAGGTATAGAGTTGGTGGATTATACGTCAGCAGTAACCAATAACATTGATATTGCTACTGGTGAAATCGAAAAACTTAAGCTTAAATTCACTCCTCGAGATGATTTTGCGATAACCCAAGAATCTGAATATATTGATAGTTTGCTTCAAGGTTATAAGCTTTCAGTGACACATTTGAATAATTACCTCGAATGTCCGCGTAAGTTTTTCTATCAGAATCTATTAAGAGTACCGTCAGCTAAGACTAAGCATGCATGTTTTGGTACCGCGGTGCATGAAGCTCTGTTTGATTTGTTTGTATTAATGAAAACTCAAGGTGGAAGAACTAATAACCTTGAATTACTACTTGAAAGGTTTGAACATCATCTTAAAGAAGAGAATTTACCCGAGCAGGAATATAATGATTCACTCGGTGTTGGTAAGAAAGCTCTAACAGAGTATTATGAACATTATAAAGATCGTTTTATTACTCAGACTGAACTAGAGTATGACTTCTCATCTATGGGTGTTAATCTTAATGGCATTATTCTTACAGGTAAGCTTGATAAGATCGAGATCTCAGATCCAGTCAATAAGATAGTTAATGTTGTTGACTATAAAACAGGTAATCCTAACTCTAAGGCTCAGGATCTCAATCCTGGCGGTGATTACCATAGACAGATAGTTTTCTATCAGTTACTTTGTGATCAAGGTCATAAGTCTGGGCAATTCCCTTATACTATGCAATCTGGCGAGATAGATTTTATTCAGCCAGGTTATGGTAATAAATTTATTAAGAGGAAGATTAATGTAGCTTCGGAAGATTTAGATCGTTTGAAAGAAGAGATAGAGTTAATGTATGCTGCCGTCCAAGAACATAAGTTTGGCAAGACTGAAGATCTGGATACTTGTACTCGTTGTAGTTTTAAGAATATTTGTGGAAGATAGAAAGTTACTTAGCCATTTCATTGTTAACCGAAAGCGAACCGATACCCGTTAGTCGTCATTGCGAGGAACGAACGAAGTGAGTGACGAAGCAATCCACTCTAAAGCCTTAATCACTCACGCTTAGGAGTGGATCGCCACGTCGCACGCTGCGCGTGCTCCTCGCGATGACGGATTACGGTTGTCGGTTTACTGCATTGATACCTATGCTCACGACAATTTTTACAATCTCGTTGCTATAACATATAATGAAATTGTATTAAATAACATGGGCAAAAAAATATTATTAGCTATCTTTCTTATCCTTGGATCTGCTTTGGTTGTTTGGCAATTGACTCTTAAGATTCCAAACTTTACCGATATCGTTGAGTTCTATGGTTTAGAGAGAATCACGGCAGCAGAACTTAAGAGCTCTCTTGCAAGATTAGATCTGGACAATAAATCATTGTTGGAGATTAATTCTAGACGAGTTTCTAGTTACCTAATGAAACTCCCTCTTATTGAAGGAGTTAAAACCAAAGCTCTAATCTTCCCTCGAAGATGTTTCAAGATTTATATTCAAGAAGCGCAACCTTGGGCTTTTTATAGAGGTCAAATTCTTGATCGTAATCTTAAAGTTCTTCTGCAGTCTAGAGCTAAAGCTAGGCTTTATCAATCTCCTGCCTTGGATGCCTTATATGCTAATTTCTATAATGCTAAGAATAGTGACTTAGTGAATTTAGTTAGTTATGATGCATTAACTGCTGATGAGATTAAGACTATTAAAGCTATTAATGACATTATTGAGAATGATTTGGAGATAATTAATTATCAAAAAACTAAAAAAGGAAAAGATCCTGAACTAGAAATTATTAACATTATTAAAGTGGACAGAGAAGATAATGTAACTTTTATTACTAATAATTTGAAGTTTTTTATAGGAAGACTTAATCCAGCAATTCTCACTAGGGCTAAGCGACTTGATGCTGTTATTCCTAAGATTATTGAAATGGGTTCTGAGAAAGCAATTGAGTATGTTGATTTATCATTGACTACTGATGAGGTGATTTTAGGAAAACAAAAATTCCAAGAAGCGGAGCAAGGTGAAGAATTGATAGCTAAGAAAGTTAATCCTTAACTATTGTAATAACCAATAAAGCTTATCTTGGCAGGTCCAGTCATGTAGATAGTGTCAGTAACTGAATCCCAGCGGATGATAAGAGTTCCGCCTGGTAGATCTATGGCTATATCAGAATCCTTACTTGCATGTCCTCTAAGTACTGCTGCTACAGCAGTAGCGCAAGCACCAGTACCGCAGGCTTCTGTGAATCCGCAACCGCGTTCCCAAACAATCAGTTTTATTTTAGTTGGACTAATGATTTGTGCAAACTCTACGTTAGTTTTCTTAGGGAAGTTCTTGTGAACTTCTATCGCTGGACCATGATGTTTAACTGTTACTATATCGGTGAAGAAGCTTACTGCATGAGGGTTTCCCATGGAAATGAAATCATAATCAAATCTCATCCGCAAAGGCTCATCTGCTGCGTTACGCTCGCTCCTCGAATCCTCATTTATGTTTAATAAACTCCGGTTCTCGTCGCTTCGCAAGCCTTGCATATGAGCCTTTGCGAATGAGATTCCTTCGATATTAAGATCAAGACTAAGTTTCTCTTCGATAGATCTTGGCGCGCCCATATCTACGCGTACCATTTCATCAGCGAGCATTTCTATGCCTATGTCTCCAGCAAGAGTCTCTATCTTGAATTTAGTTTCTTCTCCGCTTAGTCCATGCTCATAAATATATTTAGCAGCACAACGAATACCATTGCCGCACATTTCTGCGATAGATCCATCAGAGTTATAGTATCTCCAAGAACGAATAGCATCTTCTGAATTTTTAGGTTGATCTATGATGATAAGTCCATCAGCGCCTATGCCACGATGCCTGTCACAGATTGATTTAGTAAGTGCTATTTCATAGTCTTGATTAGAATTTTCAGGTAAATGACTGGCATTAACCAATACAAAATCATTCCCTAATCCATGCATTTTCTCGAAAGGCATTAGGTAACTAGTACCTTGTTTGAATTTTTCTTCTGAATAGGTCATAGAGTTCACGATATGAGCTATTTTATCATGATTTTCTTGCTAGTACCCCACCATCTCTGCGTCCGCATTTAGGTCCTTCAAAGATCTCACAGCCAGCAGCTTTGAAGCCATCTTTAGCAATGCGTGCAGAACTATAAGTAGATAAGTAAGCTCCTGGCTTTGCCTTAGAGACTACATCTGCAATAAACCCTGGATGCCATAAGTCTGGACAAACCTTGGGGCTGAACGGATCAAAGAACACAGCATCGTAATAATTGTTTTCTAAGAATATAAGTGAGATTTCAGCATCAGCGATAATTAAATCTAGTGAATAGTTTTCATTAGCTAAACTGAAACAAGGTAATCCCATAATTGGTTGTGGTTCTTGATCTTTGATTGAAGCAAATTCTTGCATTATAGAATTCAATTCATCTGGTACATCTAAATTAGATATTTGATGAATGATCTCTAGGTCATTCTCCAGCCCAACTATCTCTAGCATGACATTAGGATTAATTTTTTTAGCTTCTAGGATAGCTACAGCAGAGTTGTACCCTAATCCAAAACACAAATCTAAAATTTTAATTTCATCTTGCTTGCTTGCAAGTTCAGGAATCTGGCAAGCTCTCACATGCTTCTCTAAAGCTTCAGTATAAGCACCGACACGAGAATGATAAGCTTCCTGGAATTTCTCGTTCCAATATGTTGTAGAGCCGTCGTCAGTTAGTTCTGGGCGCATTATGAGAGGATTGTAGCAAATTAGAAATGATTTTTACATCTGGACAAGCTGAGCAATAGACGAGATCGCCTCTCTTTTGAACGATGAGTGAACAAAGAGAGGCGTCGAGTCTTGCGAAGCTTGCCAGTAAAATCATTTCTAATTACACATCAGCTATAATTTCCTCTAATGCAAGAAAAGCTCACTAAAGAAAAATTTCTAGCAATAGTTAAAGACAAGCCTAAAATAATTTTCTGTTTTGATTATGATGGCACTATTGTAGAACTTGCTAATAAAGATATTTTGAAAGAAGGGAAGATCTCCGAAGCTGATGCTGCGGTAATTAATAAGTTAGCTAACCATAAGGAGTCTACTAAAGTAGCAATAGTTACAGGTAGAGCTTTGAAGAATCTTAAGACTATGATTAATGGACGTCTAGATTCTAAGATCATGCTCTATGGTACTCATGGAGCGGAGCTGGGGATAGAGAGTGAAGATACTCAATATGCAGAAGATTTAGCTAGAATCAAACTAGAGCTAGAAGCATATCCGGATATAGAATTTGAAGAGAAGCAGATCTCTACTACGGTTCACTACCTGAATCACCCTAATCCAGAGCAGTTACTTGAGAAGCTAAATTCTATAGCAGCAAATTATACTGATAAATTCAGGATACAGAGGGGCAGAGATTTTTTTGAGTTTCTCCCTAAACAAATAAATAAAGGTCTAGCTGTCGCAGATCTAAATAATAAGTTTCCTGATTATTATTTAATCTATTTTGGTGATGATTTAACTGACAACTACGCTTTTAAGGTGATTAATAGCTTAAATGGGCTTTCTTGCCAGGTTACAGACCGTATTAAAGACAAGGTAGCTGGGTATCAAATAAATATGGTGAAAGATCTTTATGATCTTATTCATTCTTATCTAATCGTTTAATTTGGGCCCAAACAGAAAATAAATATGAGTACACAAACTAAAGAACTCTCAGCTTACCAAATGTTACAACGTAATAAAGCTTCTCTTAAAGAAGCTTTGCAATTACTAATTAACGCTAAGCGTGAATTAAATCCAGAATATTTAGATCAGAATCTTATTAATTCTATGAAGCCTGACTGGCCTAAGGATCAAGCTTTACCTTTATTATTTTCACAGAACCAATTATTTGTAGCTTGTGCGGAGAACTCTAACGGTGAACTTCCAGCTAAACTCAAAGTACTTGCAGGTACTAGTGAAGTTAAGCTGATAAAAATCAATCAAAGAAGCTGGGATTTCGTAGCGAACAAAGATAAACCTAAGAGCGCTGGAGCTAATAATGGTGGTAAGCAAACAGCTCAGCTAGGAGCTCATCTTACTAAGACTTTAGAAGTAATACCTGAGATGAAAATCAATGCCAGTGACGAAAATTCCATTGGTAATGAAGTGCGTCGAGTATTGCTTGAAGCAGCTAAGTCAGGAGCTTCTGATATTCACTGGGAACCTTACGAAAACGAACTTATAGTTAGATTCAGGATTGACGGTGTACTGAATGATATTTGTAAGTATAAATGTGACTCACAAAACGATTATCGTAAAATCATCCTAGCGCGTATAAAAATTATTGCAGATTTAAATATCGCAGAATCAAGAATTCCTCAGGATGGACGTGTAACTGAGAAGATAGATGGTTCTAAATTAGATCTTCGTGTTTCTACTTTGCCGACCTTGTATGGTGAGAAGTGCGTAATTCGTTTGTTACCGCATGATAATTCTTTCCTTGAACTTAGTGATCTGGGTATGCCAGATAGTATTATTCCTGAGTTTGAATCTTGGCTTGGTATGTCGCAGGGCATGGTACTTATTACCGGACCTACGGGTTCTGGTAAAACTAGTACTTTATATACTAGTCTAGCTAAGCTTATAGACACCTCTAAGAACGTTGTTACGGTAGAAGATCCAGTAGAGTTTCAATTAGCTCGTGTAAACCAAGTTCAGGTTAATGCTAAGGCTGGTCTGACATTCTCTGCGGGTCTCAGAAGTATTTTAAGACAAGACCCAGATATCGTGATGATCGGTGAGATTAGAGACAGAGAGACGGCGGAAATTGCTATTAAAGCAGCACTTACTGGGCACTTAGTTTTAAGTACTTTGCACACTAACGACGCTCCAAGTACTATTACTCGTTTAATAGATATGGGTGTTGAGCCTTATCTTGTATCTAGCGCACTTGTTGGTGTAGTAGCACAGCGTTTATTACGTAGAATTTGCTCACATTGTCATGAAGAGTATGAAGCAACTACAGCAGAGATGCAACAGCTTAGCATTACAGAACCTAGAATTTTAGTACGCGCAAAGGGTTGTCAAAATTGTAATAATACTGGATACTCAGGTAGGGAAGGTATCTTCGAAATAATGCCACTAACAGAAGAAATGAAAACATTTGTTTCTAAAGGAGTGGGTGTTGATGAACTTAAACTCGCGATGACTGAGTTAGGAATGCCAACACTTCATGCGGCAGCAGTGGAGAAGGTCCTTCAAAGAAAGACCACGGTTGAGGAATTGATAAGAGTAGTACCTCAAACGCGGTAAACACTAGGTATAGGGATTTGATCCTGGTGAGTGAGGTGTATGCCTCTAAATGATGCTGAATGACCGAAGGTAAAAATCCTGAGGATAAGCCGTCATTCTTCGATTTCTCCGAAGAAGAAGCCAGATCTTGGCCACCGGCAAACTCCTACGAGACAGAAGATGAGACTGATGTACCAGAGACAGCGGCTGAACAGGCTGATGTAGAAGAACTCGATATTGATGATTTATATAAGGAAGAGGCTAGTATTCCAGAAGAGCCAGCAACACCGATTATTGAGCCTGAAGCAGTTAAAGCTGAAGAAGAAACTAAGTTACCTGAGACTGGTGGTAAGTATGTCGATATGCTATTTACCGATTTTGGTTCTTTTGATGGCATGGAATTAAGCCCAGAAGAGCAAGAGCAGCAGGATATTTTAATACCAATAATTAAACAGAAAGAAGCGGAGCCAGAGAAACCAAACCCTGCCATCGCTAAACCAGCAGCAGAAGTACCTCCTGCTTCAATCCCAGTAGTAGATAAGCATAAAGAGAAAGAAGAGAAAGAAGCTCTTGATGCTATTTTGGGTGCCCAACCAGAGAAAGCAACTAAAAAAGCACCAGTGGAAACTAAGAAGTCAGAGGATTTTGATGTAGACTCTATGTTTAGTTCTCCATCTAAGACTGAACCAGATGAAGAATCTACGGAGACAGACACTGGTATAGGTAACACTATTGAGGAATATGACGTTAACAGTATTCTCGAAGAAGACGATAGCATTTCATTACCATTTAGAACTTATTCGACCTTTGATTATAATGATGAAACTCTTACAGAAGCCAGTCTAGATGAGGCTGAAGAGAAGCAGGGATTAAAACTTAATCGCAATATTTTAATAGTACTTTCTGTCTTATTGTTAGTAGGTGGATGGCTTGGATTTAAGTCGTTATTTAATCGTAAGATACCTGGTGTCACTAATGCTCGTAAACGTAAGCCACCTAAGAAAGAACAAAAATCTTTAATTGCTATCAGTCGAGAATTAATACCGGTTTGGGAGATTACTAGTCAGAAATCTATTAGTAAAAATGAAGAGAGAACTTTAGTTAATGATATATATAATGAATCTGGCAGAGACAATCCATTCGTTGTGCCTGATTCAGTTCTAGCTGATTTGAAACGAGCAGCAGATGCTGAAATCGTGAATACCCAAAAACCTAAGACTTATAGACGTAAAGCTTATCGTGCAACGCTTGTTGGAGTCTTAACTTCTAAGGACAATACTATTGCTCTGATTAATTATCAGGAAGCAGTGTTTGATGTATTAGAAGGTACTAGTCGTCCTAAGATAATTAAGCTTGGAACTAAAGCAATGGATAAAGCTAAGGCTAATACACAAGAGATGGTGATTGGTTCTTACATTGGTCCATGGCAGATTACTAAGATGGATTCGCCTAAAGATGCATTCACAGAAGCTCGAGTTTATCTATCATACCAAGGTCAAACCAAAACTCTAAGCATGGGTAGAGCTGAAGAACTTGGAATCTTTGATGATACTGGTACTATTGATAATTTAGATAGTCCAACTGGTGACGATGAGGCTGCATCTGATGATGATTTTGAGTTCTAGAAAGCTAGTTTACGTCCTAAATCTCTTGTAGATTGTATCTGAGGTCTTAGTCCGGCTGCTTGACTAATGTAGCTATTAACTTTGAGGTATTGTTTATTTATTAAAGCCTGTAGTAGATATTCTGCTGTATTTGAGTTTAAACCAGCTTCGCTACACATTTGTTTAAAGAGACTATGAAAAGCTGATTTCAAATCATTATTATTACTATATAGAATTACTTTAGCGTTTGCTATAAAACTCTCTAATATTGATGCTCTGCTATCTTGAGGATCTATATTGTTGGCTAAAACTTTATATAGTTTTTCTTTAATCGGATCACCGCAATTTTTTAAAGTTGGTACTAGTTTTTCACCGGCTTCTACTATAAGTGCAATATCTTGCACTAAGCTTCTTTTGTTAAGATCGCTACGAACCGCATCTGGATTGGTTCTTCTGACTTGCATAGTAAGAATAATTATGCAAAATCGCTTACTAGGAAATCAAGTATTGTTATGATTAAAAATTTCTGTTGAAATTTATTAAATGCACACCTATATCGTAAGTGCCAATGATTCAGCTATTTCTTCAAATACTTTCTCTGGGTCTTTTGTTGCATCAATTTTAATTATTTTAGAACCATAGAATTTATTTAATGGTTTACCTGTTTCTTCTTCGTAACTATTGAGGCGTTTCTCTATAGCTTCTTTTGTATCATCTTTACGTTGATAAAGGGGTGATCCGCATAAATCGCAAATGCCATCTACTTTAGGTGGATTAAATTTAATATGAAATACTCCCTTGCAATTCTTATCATTTTCTTTAGTGCACATGCGGCGCCCTGTAAGTCTCTCAAACAATGCTTCTCTAGGTACTTCTAAATCAAATATAAAATCAAAATCAGCGAACTTAGAAAAATATTCTGCTTGCCCTATGGTTCTAGGGTAACCATCAAGAATAAAACCATCTAACTTTGTAACTTTGGATTTAACTATTTCGTTGACGATATCATCTGATACTAAATTACCTGCTTCTACTATGGATTTAACTTTATTGCCAAGCTCAGAACCAGATTTAATCTCAGCACGAATTAAATCACCAGTACTAAGATGTTCGATCCCTAATTTTTCAGCAAGTTTTGCTGATTGAGTGCCCTTACCTGAGCCCGCTGGTCCTAAAAATAAAATACGCATATTCACTTAGCTATTATATCAATGCTCAGAAGAAAAATAACATGTAAATAAGATAAGATATTAATATGGATAATTTATTTCCATCAATAAAATTTCCTCAACAAATTTATCTACTGGAGCATACTATTCATGGCTTTGATAGGGCCGATTTTGCTGAAGCTAAAACTCTACCTAAACTATCAGCACAATATCAAAAGTTTTGTAATTATATAGATCGACTAGTCCAAACCTTTAATAAACCAACTGATATAAAAGATCCTGACGAAAGAAAAAAACTTACTTTAACTAGAGATGGACTTAGAAGTTTCTCAAAAATTTTACATGAGAGATCTAAGAAATCTGATTTTGATAAATTATCAGCTTTAGTTAGTTCTACAATCGAAACAGTTATAGCAAGAAAACCAATACCAGATTTCATGAAGGATTCGATCAAATTTTTGTGGACATTATTAGAAGTAAAACTCCAAAAAATGCAAACCCTACTTAGCCCTGAAAAATATGAAAGCTTAAAAAAAATACCAAGTACAAAAATTGACTATGCTTCTATTTTAAATGAAACTGATGATAAAAATACGGAGAATGTAAGTCACATATTAGAAAAATTACTGCAACACAGTAACCAAGAAGATGTAAGCGAAGCACTGAAACAATTAAAAGGCACAGCTATATGGGCATCGTTATATTCCAACTTAATGAATTTTGATATTTATGAGGTTTATCAAAAGCAATCCAAAGCTAGTAGTGAACTGCCATTGCATCACTACCACGACAAGATGTGTACTTTTAGTAATGCTGTTAACTTAGCTAAATTTAGAAATTTAATTAAAGCTGCTAACAATAATGCTGTAATAAGCGCTGAAATAATACCTGATTTTAGTGATTTTAAATCTATATTCCATGACTTACGTAATTCTAAGAAACCAACTCGTAATCTAGCAATAGCTACAGCATATGTTTTATCAGCAATAGCTCAAAAAACTATCGCAAGAATTGCACAAAAACCTGAACTATTAAAAAACAGCGCTGAGCTCAATGCTATGCCAGAAATAAAATTCAAAATTGCTACTAATGAAGACTTACTTCAAGACTTAAGTGAATTAGGTAACATTATTTACCCTAGAATTTCTAAATCTTTAGATACTAGAAGATTAATAGAACTCGCTAAGAGTTTAGACCTTGATCAATTAATGACTACAGAAGAAAGAACTACTTTATATATATTTCTAGCTAATTATGATCATAAACAATGGGTTCCAGATCAATTAACTAGTGATGGTTTTTATCAATTAGAAAAGCGAGTCCAAAATTTTATAGATACTCCTAATGAAGAAAATAAAAACGAGCTATTTTGGGCTTTAATTGGACTAGAACGAGCAGCACGGGATTGTCCAGATAGTCAAACAATAAAAAGATGTATTAGTAATCAATTATTAGCAGAACCTATATATAATAAAATTCAAGCTGCAAGAGCAAGAATTAACAGCTATTTCAATGATTTAATTGAAAAAGTTAAAAGAGAAGTAGGAGATTTCTTTGTAGAAGATACCAGCAATCTCACAAATCGTTCTTGGAAGCCATACAAGGAAACTGTTCAAAGATCTATTGAAAGTATTGATTTTGTCTTAGGTAATGATGATGCAGAAGAAATATCGAAAGAAGCTTTAGCAATCTTTGCTACTATCGCTAATAAATATTTTCCAGATTTAAACCCTGATACTATTTATGCAGAAGGCAAAGAAAGAATATGGATTATTCAAAGATTGCTAGCGACCACTCCCGGACTTAGACCAAAGAGTTTATTAAAATATTTTGATCAAGATTGTCATAGTTCATTAAAAGCAATTAACGAAGTTATTCAGACAGCTACTTTTATTCCAAAAGCTAAACGAGTAAAAGAATTCAAATCCTTACTAGAACTCAAAGAAGCAGAAAGCAAAAAAGCTTTACAGAAAGCTAGTGTTTGCTTAAATGAAGTTCAAACTGCAATTGCTAAACTTTTTAGTACAGCTTCTTAATTACAAAAACAAACAGCAAGGCTTAATTTATTTGACGAGCAGACCTAATTTCTTTGCAAACTGACCTATTTCTGGCCACCTAGTGCAGTTTTTACACAAATAATCTTTTAATGTATTAACTTTTGAAGAAACTCTAATTACATTTAAAAGGAACTGTTTAGTTGCTGGGTGTGTACATTCAATGATTTCTTTTCCTATTAAACATGCAGTATTGATATTATCTTTTAACAGTGTGAGAATTTTTTGATACCTTTCACAATCATCCCCTTGGAGTGTTTTAGGTCCTATTCGAAGTATCTTCATTGTTATTTTTAAAAGATCTTCTAATGCTAGTAAAAACCACGTCATACATTGCATAGCTAGTTTTGCGGATGGAGGCCTAGTTTGAGGTGTTGTTTCAGCACAAATGTTTAGATCAGAGGCAAGATGGGCTGCTACGGATTCATAAATACCATCAAATTCGTTTCTTGTATGTTTAATTGCATCAAGCCTCCTATTTGGTTCAAAAAATAAAAGTCTGTCATTAATCGTTTTTAAACTATCTTTTGCTTGTTCTAGATGCGTTAGAGTATGTTTGAGCTCTTGTGATTCTACGGCCCTTGTCATAGACTTACCTAGATCCATTACTGAATTTAAAAAATATTGACAGTTTGTCTCTGAAAGTACCATTATTAATAAGATAATATCATATCATAAAAATAGACAACAATCACCATAACTATAGAATCTATATTTACTATTTATAGCTTCCTGGTAAATTTTATGCACAGTTTCAGTACCTAATAAAGCACTAATTAAAAGCATAAGACTTGATTTAGGTAGATGAAAGTTAGTCAACATTCCATTAATAACTTGAAATTTAAAACCAGGATAAATATAAATATCAGTAGAGCCTATCCGCAAAGTCCCATCTGCGTTGTTATGCTCGTTCCTCGGACTACTCATTGACGTCTCAGTCAACTCCGTGTCCTCGGAACTCGCATGCCTAGCATCTGGGAACTTTTCGAATAGGCTCTGTGCTGCAACTGACTCTAAGACCCGCGTTGAAGTACTACCGACTGCAATAATTCTTCTACCTTGTTTCTTTGCAGTTTGAATTTTATTCCAAACATCTTCGCTTATAGAATAAATTTCTGCATGCATTTTATGATCTGCTATATTTTCTGTTTTAATTGGCATGAAAGTCCCCAAGCCTACATGCAGAGTGAGTTCTAATATCTCTATACCCTTAGTCTTAAGAGCCTCATCTATCTCTGGCGTGAAATGTAGTCCAGCAGTGGGTGCTGCTACACTAGCACCGTCACCAGTATCGCGAGCATAGGTAGTTTGATAACGTAGCTTGTCACTCTCTTCTGCTTCACGTTTCATATATGGTGGTATAGGCATGGAGCCGCAATCCTGGATTGCTTTCTCATAGTTCTCCAAAGAACCAAAATCCACCAGAATATTTTCATCATGGCGTTGAATACTTACTTCAATTCCGTTACTAAGTTTATATTTTCTGCCAGCTTTAATACGCTTAGAGTTGCCAGCTATTGCTTGCCATTCATGATCTGAAATTTTCTCTGTGAGTAGTATTTCTATTTTGGCACCCGTATCTGCCCAGACCCAGAGCCGTGCTGCAAGAACCTTGCTTACATTTCTTACTAAAACATCTCCAGGTTGAAGAATGTCCACTATATCTTTAAATTGTTTATGTTCTAGCTTGCCTTGACTGTAATAAAGCATGCGCGATTCATCACGTTTCTCTAAAGGATACTTAGCGATTAGCTCTTCTGGTAATTCAAAATCAAATTCAGATAATTGCATGGAGTAGGTTTGCCTGTTCAATAAAACTAGCATAAACTGGTAATGTACTCTATGAAACTCAGCATTATTATATGCACTTTTAATCGTTCGACCGAACTTGAGCAGTTGCTTGAGGATTTGGCGACGCAACATCGTCGCTTGAGATCTAGTGAAGCAGGTGAGATTGAAGTTATCCTTGTGGATAACAATTCCATGGATAATACGAGCGAGATAGCTTATCGCTTTATTGAAAGCACAGGTTTATCTATTAAATATTTTACTCATGATAGGTTTGGTTTAACTCAATGTCGTAATTTAGCTGTTACTAAAGCTACTGGTGATCTGCTTGCTTTTATTCATGACGACGTTAATCTCGATGAAGATTGGCTTAAGGAAGTTTATAAAATTGCTTGTCATTGTAAAGATCAAGAGATCGGAGTTTATGGTGGTAGATCTATTCCGCTTTGGCAGAATCAAGTTCCTGATTGGCTTAATCTAGAACCGCCTTATTCAGTTAGGCAAGATGTTTTCACTGGACATAGTCATGGTGATGAAGAAGAATACTATCCTTTTGCGAGTGATTTTGGGCTTGCAGAATTTCCATGCGGCGCTAATGTCATTATCCGTAAGGAA
The DNA here is from genome assembly GCA_964551135.1 of uncultured Gammaproteobacteria bacterium. Classification (GTDB taxonomy): domain Bacteria; phylum Cyanobacteriota; class Vampirovibrionia; order LMEP-6097; family LMEP-6097; genus CAYPGT01. The sequence continues at coordinate 139,109 of CAZKAT010000001.1, forward strand.
ATATTTGAGAATTGCGGAGACTTCAGAACTGATCTAGGAGCCAGTGCTGCAGGTGGTTTTGGGCTCTATGATGATTTTGAGTTTTTTGAATACCTATCTTGCTTAAAGATACCAATGCTCTATGTACCGCAAGTAATAGTTTTCCATCCAGTTAGTCCATCGCAGTTAACTATTCAGAGCGTTAGACGATGGTACTTCAAAGCCGCTAAGGCACATTATTGGATTGCGCACACTGACAGGATGAAGCGTGAACCCCATTCTCTGTTTGCAATAGAGCCTAAGTATAGGCAAATGTTTGCTGAATTACCAAGAAATAAAATTAAAGGCGTGCCTTTCTATCTCTATCTTAAGCTTATGGCGCTCTCTGCTTGGTGGGCAGCTTTGCACTTAAGTCTTGATTCTAAACGCAGAAACTTTATTAGCTATAAGATCTCTGAAACCATGGGACAGATTGATGCAGCAGCCATGATCAGTGAGACTTTCGTCAATCAGAAATTTAGTTTTAGAAATAGACTTGCTAAGAAGGGTGTTCTTAACACTTAACTTACATACTGCCCTGGGTCTGCGCCTTCGAGCATAATAAATCTTGGTGATGGTATGTCTTGAGTTAGAGCTTGATTGACGTAGCCTTGAGTCGGCGTCATCATGTACTTGGCACTAGCACCTTCAAATCCAGGTCTAAAGCCTCTTACCAAGGTTACTAGTGGATAAGAGATCTCAAACTGTGGCTGCCAAGGTTGTGGATTGAATGTAGACATTGCCTCGTCTACTGTGTAGTTATAATATTCGCCGACACCTTTAGATGCGGTCATTAATTTATTCAACCAAGCTCTCTCACCTGGTTTGCCGACATATTCATCAGGCATGCGACTTAAATCTGGATTGTTATGAACATTTTCATAGCTGTTTTTGGCTTCACTAGCTTTAGCTATAGTTCTTTGTAGTTCTTTGTCAAATATATTTCTTATATCTTTTGGTAACTCACCATGATGATTTTTATAATATTGAACTAATGCTCCTGTATCTGCTTTTTGACCATCACCAGGGAAGAAAGCAAGCATCTCTTCCATTTCTTTTTTATCATCAGCACTCATGCGATCAGATTCAGCTTTCTTATCATTTTCTGCAAGTTTACTTTTAATGAGGTTTTGTGCTACAGGTCCTAGATCTTGAGATCTAGCTATAATAGTTGCTTTACGTGAATCGGATTTGGCATCTGCTTCAATACCTTTCTGTCCCTGTTGTTTAGCTGTATCTGTATATTTATCAAATATCTCAGGGAACTTATACATTAAAACATTAAACGCAAACTTAGAACTAACTGGAGTAAGCTCATTAAGAGCTTTTTCTAATTTCTGCTGAGATAATTGGTTGATTTGTTTTATTTCTTTGGTTTTACTTACGTGATCATCTTTAGTTAATGCAGCCATTTTATCATCGTATTTAATGAAATCATCTCCATCACGAGCTTCACCAGATTTAACTTTTAATTGTTGAACGAAGACATCAAGATTCTCTAAATGCCCAAACACCGTACTAACAGCACGTTTAGCAGCAGTAAATTCAAACTGATTTGATTTGTTCACTGTTGCATTAGTTGGAGCTGCTGCTTGAGTGTTTTGATCTGCTTGTGGTGTATTTGGTTGAATTGGCATTTATTTCTCCCCTAAGCTACAACGTTTACTGATGGATCTTTAGGACGTGTGGTGTAAACATTAGTAGCATCATCAATACTTTTCTGTACGTCTTCGCTTATATCCTTAGTTGAAGCAGCAGTAGCGGCAAATAATCTTTGATTGACCTCTTCTGCTTTCTTATCAACTTCTTTCTTATACTTTATTTCTGCTATTTCAGTAGCTTTAGCTTCTTCTTGTTCTTTATGTCTTTTTACCAAAGCTTGTACTTGTTGTTTAGCAGCAGCTTGTACTGCCTGAGCCATACCTGGAGGTCCACCACGTGCAGCAGCAGCGGCATTTTCTAATATAGCGAATACCTCAGCAGCTACTACTTGCTGGGCAGCATCTGCTTGCTGAGCTCTTGCACTGACAAACTCTTCACTTTGTGCTGGATTGTTTGCAGCAAGACCAGCACTGTTTTCACCAGCACCTTGTTCTGCAGCGTTACTAAGTGTAGTTGAATTAATTTGTCCGGCAATATTTTGGGCAGAATTCTGTCTTTTGACTTGCTGCCTCATAGACTGCATGTAATCGTCCATTGACGTAGTAACCATAGAAATACTCCTTGTCCTAGGACTATGGAACTATATCTAAGTTAAGTTTTGGTTAAAAAACGAGATATTAAATCGACAAGTCTGTATTAGTTGTCAGCATAATTTGCAGCTCTTGTCCTTCGTAAACAGAGGCATCATCACCGTGTGAGAACAGGGCTTTAACACTGCCACCAAGCAAGGTTCCTACTACCGGTAGACCTAGAGTAGCTACAGAGATCACCTTACCAGTATCTGAACTGAGTAATGATTCTGTTGGTGCTATTGCTTTATCACTAAAGTCTGTTTGTGGATCTAGTAAACCTTGCTCGTTCACTATACCAGACTGGAACATCAAATCTGCATCTAGTGGAACGTAATCACCTTGTGCTGTTACCAGGGTATCAAGCTTGATACCAAGCTTACCAGAGCGGCTAAGCATACGTGGCTTCTTGAGAGATGAAACTTTACCTCTAATCCAGCTATCCTTAGGTATCACTAGCTTACGAAAATCACCTGATAAATAGAAATCATTTAGAACTCTTGCTTTGAAATCATCTCCTATCTTAGATCTATCAGCAGCAAGAGGTGTCTCAACGCGAATTCTTAGTCGAGTTTGCACAGGAACCTGTCCAGTAGAGCTATTTAGTTTAAATGGTGATGCAGCAAAAGTCTCTACTCCCTTAGGTTGTACTGGTTCATTAGTTATCTGATCCTTATCTAGATTGACTTGTATAGGTTCTCTAATATCAGCGCTGACACCGAGTGTACTTGGATAGCTAGCGTTAGCATCTGATTGATGAATTACTGGTTGCGGTAAATCAGCATGAGCTGGAAGCTTAAAACTAGGAGTTAAAAGTAATATAGATAATGCGATAAGGACTTTTTTGAACATAATGTAATTATAGTATAAGGCGTTGTGGCTTAGTCTTTAGTTCCGCAGCTCTTTTCAATGGCTCTCTATGATTTCTTAGGGTATAATCAATATTATGGCAATAGCAATCATTGGTACATTCTGTGTAATCGCTGGGACAGTAACCTTCCTTCTTACAAAAATCTATAGCAGTAAAGAAGAAGGACATAGCGAGCCTACTAAGTTATCTTAAAAGTGACGCACCCTGACGTCGCACGCGTCTGCGTCATCTATACTTATTCTTATCAAATCTCCTTGTTTGCTAGCTATATATTAGAGCAGGTAGCAATACCTGGCTTGCAAAGTAAATATACCTAAGTATTGGGTATATATCGTTTGAGGTCTTGATTGAATATTAAAATTATTTAATATTTAGCCTGTCAAAAGCCTTGGATACTTTGCTTTGTATATCCGTAATGGAGGAAATGTAAAATGTCAGTTAATAACAATAATATTCCAGTTTCAAGTATTGCTTCCCAGATCATTGGTTCTACTGGTGCACCAACTGGAAAGGCAGCTGTTGAAAGAGCTCAGAACGTATCAGCTCTCGTAGATGGTTCAAGAGCAGCTCAAAGTCCATCAGGAAACACTCTTCAAGCAATAGCAGAGCACTTATAGTTTTAATGGATAAAACACTCTAAGAGTGGGCTGAATACTAATGTTAGTATTTAAATATTACTTAGAGAATCCACTATGGCATTAAATGATAAACAGAAACGCAGACTTATAGCTCTGACCAAACAAGTAAAAGAGCAGAAAGGAATAAGTATTAAAAAAGCTGAGCTAGATCAGGATATAGCTCGTTATAAAAAAGCTCAGCAAGAAGTTTTAAAACAAAAAGAAGGATTTGAAAATAACTTAGAAGTTACTACTGCGGTAGATAAGGGTTATAAGCAACTTCAAAATATCATTGATGATATTAACGAGTATATGCGTGTCCTTCATCCAGCAGGACTCCTAGATATGGGTTCAGGTTCATCTGGTAAGAGTGTAGTTGGACAAGGCTAGTGATGGTCGTGACCGCAGTGAGGGCCGTGAACATGACCTTCAACTTCTTTATACTCAATATCAGCATTGCTTATTAATAGATCAATTGCTTTCTTAGTAAGAAGATCAAGATTAATTCTATTAACCAATGCTCCCATATCAAGCTTAGCCATATCGAAGTCAGGTGGTAGATTAAGCTTGCCAAGCTCTGCACGAACTTCTTCTTCCGTTACTGCAAGTTTCTCATCTCTGATAATAGAAGTGATAACTATGCTCTTTTCAAGTTTGTTTCTAGCTTGAGCGAGTTCTGCTGCACGATCCATGTTCTGAATGTAATCTTTGATTTGAGCATCATTCCAATGATTGCGGTATTGCAAGGTAGCTAAATCATTCTCTAACTCGCGCTCTACCATTGATTCTGATAGTTTTACTATGGATTTTGAATGAACTTCGGTGATGATAGCCTCACTTACAATGCCTCTGCGAGTTTGTTCACTAATTCCTGTAATCTCTTCTCTGATACGCTTTTGTAACTCTTCAATAGTATCAATATTAAATAGTTTAGCGAACTCATCGTTTAGTTCAGGCTTCTGTGGTTTAGATACTTTCTGGATCTTAACTGCAAACTTAGCATCTTTGCCAGCTAAATCCATGTCGTGATAAGCATCTGGGAATTTTACATGTATATCTTTAGAATCACCAGCTTTCATGCCCACGGTCTGTTCAAGGAAGTTATCGATAAATCTACCAGGCTCAACTACCGTCTGGAAACCTTCTGCTTTCATTCCAGGTTTAGCTTCATAACTGCCGTCATCTTTCTTATACTGACCATCAAAATCTAAAACTATCTCATCACCCATTTCAACTGCTGCATCAGATTCTTTATACGTAGATTGTTGTAGCATGAGACGATCTAGAGTGCTCTTACATTGCTCATCAATATTGACTTTGGGTACTTCTACTGTAAGTTTGAGTTTTTTGTAATCTGGCAATGTTACATCAGGAAACAGTTCTACTTTCGCTTCGATAGTGACTGTAGCTTCTGGATCATCAAACTCAACTCTTTCAATATTAGGTATGTGAACAACATTTAGTTCTTGGGTTTTAAAAGCTTCGTCTAATAACTCTGATAAAAATTCATTACTGATAGTTTCAGCACGGATTTGGTCTGGACCAAAATGTCCTTCAACTACTTTTACTGGGGCTTTGCCTTTACGAAAACCTTTGATGCTTAAATTATTACCTAACCTTCTTAGTGTTTTACTGTAAGCTTCTTTGGCGCGACCAGGCTCGGTCTCTAAAGTTACAGTTACTATGTTGTTTTCGTCTTTCTCGGTTATTGTTACTTGCATTATTTATAAATTATACCCATAACACTATACTCAAGGCTGAAAACCGAGTGTTATCTAATGTCATATTTTTGCGTTAAAATTAAAATCATGTTGAAAACAATAATTCTAATAATTTCTTTATTTAGCTTGAGTGCTTGTAATAGCATCGTCACCAAACAAGCAAGTAAAGCAGCGTCTAATAATGAATTAATTAGCAGTAGCGTGGAAGGTAAAAAGCCCGCGGTAATTCTTTTCTATGCACAATGGTGCGGCTATTGTAAACAAATGTTTCCAATGTTTCAAGAACTGCAGGCTAAATATCATAAAGAAGTAAATTTCTTTTATATTGATATAGATTCAGAAAGAGGCCAAGAATTGGCTAAACAATATCGTACTAAGCAAAATGGAGTGCCAGATACTCAGTTCTATAATAAGGATGGCAAGCTGATTGAAGAGTTTCTAGGAGCGAGTACTATTGAGAGAATAGAATCTAACATCAAAAATCTTCTGTAGTTTTAATTTAATTTAAAACTAAATCTCTTCAATAAGAAAAAATAATTCAGAGTAAACAAGAGTAGTGATATATGTGAAAGCATGCAAAATTTGCAGAACATATGTAGAACCCCATAAAGAATATATAAGAAAGCTATTGCTGCTAAACAACCTACTATAAGCATAAATTCAAAAAGTTTTTGTTGGAGTCGATAATGATCATTACTGATAAATATTTCTGCAATTTTACTTAGTTTATGATCTTGTTTGTAAGCGGTCAGCAAAACAAAGAAGGCTGCTAATGCAAGAAAGTACACTAATCCATAAACTGGTACTGGTATGCCGAATAACATCGAGTAGGGAGACATCATCACTGAATCACAATCGTCTGTGCAGTCTAAACTAGCAAGCATATTGCCACCGTAAAAAAAGCTCAAGTATTTATAGCTTAGATAACTACTATTGAGGATTAGTATGCCTAGTAACAGGTAAGCTAAGAAATATAAGGAGTGTTTTTGCTGTTCACTAATCTGCATACTCTAAATTATACTTGAAGAAGGATTGTCAAATGCATTACAATTAACTCCTATGAAGAAGAAATTAATCAGCCTTGTGTCAGTTATTACAGTCATGGTGCTATGCCAAGCTTGTGCTCTTCAAAAGAATGATCTTAGAGCTGAGGCTCCAGATCCAAATAAAATCGAAGCTAAACCAAGTGCTGGTGTATCTACCGAAGTGCCAGGAACAGCTGAAATAAAAATTGGCGATAATTTAGCTAAGCAAATTTCAACTATTAAAGTCAAAGACACTAGATTGAAAACCAAGAATCTTAGTTCTTTAGTTAATAATAAAAATACTCTTTTAGTTCTAGTGAAACCAGGTTGTGTCTTTTGTGAATCTCTCTTAGCTGTATTGGACACTCTTAAGCCAACAATTAAACCTCAATTGGTTTTTGTATTAGATGGTGCTCATGCGACACAAGATGAGTTCAAACAAAAATATAATAGTCATTCTAAAATTAAGGCAATATGGGTATATGATTATGAAAATCAATTTCATAATGAATTGGGAATGGTTTCATTTCCTAGATTCCTTTATATCGACTCTAAACAAACTGTAGTTCAAAGCCAGATAGGACTAGTCCTACCTAAAGATCCTAAAGAACAGGAAGATCTTAAGAAAGAACCCTTCCCTGTTGCTCTGCAAAAGCTTTCCCAGACTACAGTTGCTTGGATGCAGAGTTTGAAATAAGGTTTATCCTTTGATGTTATAATTTTATCGCGTAACACAGTTATGGACAATTTGGGAGCAAGTCTTTTATGGTTAAATCAATTAGGGAACTGAGTAAGGCAGAGCTGAGCGGTAAGAGAGTTTTGCTTAGGGTAGATTTTAATGTGCCTCAGGATAGTCAAGGAAATATAACTGACGATTCTAGAATTGTTGCCGCATTACCTACGATTAAATACCTTAGAGATAATGAGGCTAAAATTATTCTAGTAAGTCATTTGGGTAGACCAGATGGTAAGACTGTTGATAAATTACGCTTAGATCCTATTGCTAAGAGACTTTCTGAGTTGATAGGCATTAATGTTATTAAACTTGATCAAGCTGTGGGAGCTGATGTAGAAGCTAGAGTTAAGTCCCTAGATAAAGGGCAAATCATTCTATTGGAGAATATTAGATTCTATCCTGGAGAAGAAGAGAATGATATGGAGTTCTCTAAACAGTTAGCTAAACTTGCAGATTTATATGTGAATGATGCTTTCGGTACTGCTCATAGAGCTCATGCCAGTACTGCGGGTGTAGCAAGTTACCTTAGTCCTGCAGTAGCGGGATTCCTGATGGAGAAAGAAGTAAAAATGCTGGGGGATAAACTCAATGAACCAGAAAGACCTTTCACGGCAATCATTGGTGGTTCTAAAGTTAGTTCTAAGATTTCAGTTTTAAAAAATCTTGTGCCTAAAGTGGATACGTTGATAATTGGTGGGGGCATGGCGTTTACCTTCCTTAAAGCGCAAGGCGGGCAGATTGGTAAGAGTATTTGTGAAATGAATCATCTGGACACAGCTAGAGAGATACTTAGTCTTGCTGATCAATTCAATACTGCTCTAATTCTTCCTGAAGATAGTCGCGTTACACCTGCAGAAGATGCTAGCGGTAACCCTATTAATATATTTGATAAATATCAAACTAACGAAGAGTTTGAAGTGCAAGTTTGTAATTCTAAGGAGATTAATCCTAAATGGCAAGGTATGGATATAGGGCCTAAAACTATTAAGCAATTCACTAAGCTTATAGAGCAATCTAAGACAGTGGTTTGGAATGGACCTGTTGGAGTATTTGAATACGATATTTTAGAAGAAGGTACTAGAGCTATTTCTGATGCTTTAGTGAAACTTACAGCTAAGGGTGGCACTACTATAGTTGGTGGTGGTGATTCAGTTGCAGCCTTAGAGAAATTTGGAATTGAGAAAGAGAAGCTGACTCACGTTAGTACTGGTGGCGGTGCATCGTTAGAGTTTTTAGAAGGTAAGACTCTTCCAGGATTAGCTTGTTTAGATGGTTATAACGCAGAGATGGATGAACCAGAAACTAAAACTAATCGTAGTTTTGCTGATGAATTAAAGAAAGTACGTGTATAGGATAGCCTCACTAGTTGCAATTCTTACAGTTGTCAGTAAAATACTTGGCTTACTAAGAGACCTCATAGTTGCGAAATATTTTGGTACCTCAATGATGGCTGATGCTTATAATATGGCATATTTGTTTACTGGAAATTTTTTCATTATTTTTGGAACTATTGGTGGACCTTTCTATAGTGCTCTAGTAGCTACTTTACCGAAGTTACCAGAAAATAAACATACTTGGATTTTCATTAAGGATATTTTACTGAAGACTACTTTGGTTTTAACTGGTTTAGCATTTATAGTTTTCCTTTATAAAAATTTCTTGCTTAAGTTCTTTATAGATCCAGCTCAAATAGCTTATTTCAATTTAACTTTAACTAATATTGATATTTTATTGCCGTTAATAATTCTTTGTGGACCGATTGGGATTATTTTTGGAATACTGAACTGTTATAAAAAATATTATGAACCTAGCCTTTCGCCGGCAATGGTTAATGTGGTGATGATTATTACCGTATTAATTATGGGAGACACTATGAATGGTCTGGCTTTGGCTATAGGAGCGAGTCTGGGTGGTATAGTGTCGTTTGTACTTCAATTAGCACCATTGGATTTTGTAAGAAAGAAATTACTTGGACATGATGCTAGTCCTCATACTCAGTTACAAAAACAAGCAATAGAAGTTATAGAAGAGAAACAAGATGTGTTTAGCGGAGAATATAATCACATCTTAGTGCCGGCTTTATTCAGTACTGGTTTATCTCAGATCTTAGTTTTCATTGATGGCTTCTATTGTAAGGGACTTGAAGAGGGTTCGTTTACTGCTTTGACCTTGGCTAATCGTCTTATACAATTGCCCCTAGGAGTGCTTCTTACAGCTTTCTTGGTGCCCTTATTCCCAAGGATTACTCAGCTAGTTAAAGACAATGATTTAACTGAAATTAAAAGATTACTGATTAAAGCTATTAGAATGTTGATTCTACTTTGTATTCCAGCAATTATTGTCGGTATGCTTTGGCCTCATGAAATTATTCGTCTCTTATTTGAGCGTGGTGCTTTTGATGAGAGATCTACTGCCATGGTTGCTGATTTATTCTTCTATCTCTGTCTCTCGATTATTCCTTATGTACTTAGAGATAGCTTTGCGCGTGCTTGTTATAGCTTCGGTGACGGCCAATCGCCTTTAGTGGTGATGATTGTTAGCATAGTTATGAAGTTTGCTTTGAACTCTTACTTTGTAGAACACTATGGATTAAATGGTATAGCTATATCCACTACGATAATTAGTCTAATGAATGCCATAATACTATTCGTAATACTAAATAATAAGTTTAGAATTAATAAACTGGCTAAACAGCCTGTATAATTAAACCGGTGATAAAACTCAAAAATACCACTAAAATTTATGGAAATATTCGCGCCTTAGACGGAGTTAACTTAGAAATAGGTGCAGGCGAAATGGTCATGTTAGTAGGTGCCAGTGGTGCTGGTAAGTCTACATTAATGAAGCTGCTTTATCGTGAAGAGAGACCGACTTCTGGTCAAATAATAATAGGTAATATAGATGTCAGTTCTTTATCACATTCTAAGATTCCTTATTTAAGACGCAGAATGGGGATTGTATTTCAAGATTTTAAGCTATTACCTCATAAATCAGCTTTCGAGAATGTGGCTTACGCGCTTAGAGGTTTGGGCGCTGAAGAATATGAAATCCAGAAACGTGTCTCGGGAGCTTTGAAGTTAGTAGGTTTACTCGAGAGAGCTTTTAATTTACCAAGTGAACTTTCAGGTGGAGAACAGCAACGTGTGGGTATTGCAAGAGCTATAGTTCAAGGACCACCATTGGTGATAGCAGATGAACCGACAGGTAATCTTGACCCTAACACGAGTTTGGAAATTTTTAAATTATTAGAGAGAGTCGCTGAGCGTGGTACTACAGTGCTAGTGAGTACGCACAATCAACAGATAGTCAATCAATTTGGTAAGCGCGTTATCACCCTAGACAGAGGAAAGATCATAGCTGATACTGGACCGAGAGGTTTCATGAAGCCTGGTTCAGGTCAGAGTATTTTAAATAGATGAGAGAATTAAGAGTAATTTGGAGAACTTTATTAGAGGCTGTTAATAGTGTTAAGGCTGGTGGCGTCTCTAACTTCGTGGTAGTAAGCATTCTAGCTGTAGCATTAGCGCTATTTGGTGGAGTCTTGCAACTTAATTCAAGTATTAAGCAGATCTCTCAAAACTTAGATACTCAATTAGAGTTCTCAGTTTATTTGCTTGATAGTGTTACACCTAATGAAGTCGCTAGACAAATCAGTAATATTAAAGCAGTAGATAAGGTAGAAGTTATAACTAAAGATGTCGCTTGGGAAAGATTCAGCAAGCAGTTTCAATTTAGTGAGATAGCTGGTAATCCATTGCCAAACACTCTCCATGTGAATATTAGAAGACCACAGGATTTAGAAGATGTCATTGCTAGCGTGAAGAAGATCTCTGGTATAGAGCAGATCAGCTATGCACCAGAGCTATTTAATGGATTAGAGAGAATTAGATCTATATTGTTTTCTTTTGGTGTTTTAATCACCTTGATACTTGCTATTGGTACTATCACTATAGTATCTAACACCATTCAGTTAGTGATTAAGAGTCGTTCACTTGAAATAGAGATTCTGAGACTAGTTGGAGTGGATGATTGGTATATTAGAGGACCATTTATATTTCACGGAATATTTTATGGGTTAGCATCAGCGTTCCTCGCTATAGTGCCTCTATTAGTTTTACAGAACCTTGTCTGGAACTCATTTCAAAGCTCATTTAAAACTATAATGCCGGTAACTTTTAATTTTGATTCGGGTTCTGAGCTTGGTGTAATTTATATGATTATTACTCTCACTGGTGTTTTGGTTTGCGGACTTAGCGCATACTTCACTACAGAGAAGTTTATTAAAACTTAAATATCTACTACTTCTAGTCTAGGTAAAATACCTCGTCTAATAATCTCCATAATCCAGTTATATTAATTGTTACTTAACAACGGTACAGATAACCTAGCTTAGCTTCTATAGCTCTCGGGGATGATGACTATAAGATGAAAGCCGTAATTCTAGCAGGTGGACTAGGTACCCGTATATCAGAAGAGACAGAGCTTAAGCCTAAGCCAATGGTAGAGATAGGCGGCCGGCCGATACTCTGGCATATCATGAAGATTTATTCTAATCATGGTATCAATGAATTTATTATTTGCGCTGGTTACAAAGGTTACATGATTAAAGAGTTCTTTGCGAACTACTTTATGCATAAATCAGATGTAACATTCGATTTAGCAAATAACAATCTTATTATTCACAATCATCAATGCGAGCCATGGAAAGTAACTGTAGTGGATACTGGTGAAGATAGCATGACTGGTGGTCGTCTCAAGAAAGTAGCTGCCTATGTTGGCAATGAAGATTTTTGCATGACTTATGGTGACGGAGTTTCAGATGTAAATATTACTGAACTAATTAAGTTTCATAAAGCACAAGCTAAGTTAGCTACTCTGACAGCAGTCGCTCCTGCAGGCAGGTTTGGAGCATTAGAGCTCAGTGGTCATACTATTAATAGTTTCCATGAGAAACCGCAAGGAGATGGTGGCTATATTAATGGTGGATTTTTTGTGCTCAGTCCGCAAGTACTTAATTATATAGAACATGATCAGACTGTTTGGGAAAGAGAACCTCTTGAGATGCTAGCTAAACAAGGTCAACTGAGTGCCTTTAAGCATGAGGGATTCTGGCAACCTATGGATACTCTTAGAGACAAGCTTAAGCTTGAGGATATTTGTAAGGAAGGTAATCCACCTTGGTTAAAAAACACTTCACGTCAAAAAACTAAAGCAATGTTTATTTCCAAGAATCCAATGGAGATGATTAAAAATAAAACAGTTTAATAAAAAGGGTCTATGTAATGGTAATCAAAAGTTTTAAGGGTAAGAAAGTATTAGTCACAGGGCATACTGGTTTTAAAGGAACTTGGCTGAGTCTTTGGCTAGTAGAGCTGGGTGCACAAGTTGTAGGTTACTCTCTAGAACCTAATTCTAATCCGTCATTATTCAAATCTATAGGTTTGGAAAGAGATATCAAACATTATATTGGTGATATTAGAAATTTTGAGAAGCTAAATAAAGTTATTCAAGATGAGAAACCAGAAATAATTTTTCATTTGGCTGCACAAGCCTTAGTAAGAGAGTCTTACAAGAACCCACTTTTAACTTACGAGACTAATGTTATGGGTACTGTGAATCTACTAGAAGCAGTACGTCATTGTGATTCAGTTAGAACTGTAATAAATGTTACAACTGATAAATGTTATGAGAATAAAGAATGGGTTTACGGTTATAGAGAGATAGATCCTCTTGGTGGTTATGATCCATATAGTTCTAGCAAGGCTGCTTCAGAATTGATTACAGCGTCTTACCGCAATGCTTACTTTAATCCTAATGACTATGGTACTAAGCATCACGTTGCTCTAGCTTCAGCGCGAGCTGGTAATGTCATCGGTGGTGGTGATTGGGCTGAAGATAGGTTAATCCCAGATGCTATTAAAGCTCTCAAGCTTAATCAAGAAATAAATATCCGCAATCCACATGCAACTAGACCTTGGCAACACGTGCTAGAACCGATTTCAGGTTACTTGAGCTTAGCGTCTAAGCTTGAAGAAGATCCTAAAGCTTTCTCTGAAGCTTGGAACTTTGGTCCTAGAGAGACTGCTGCGATTAGTGTTGAAGAAGTAGTTTCTAAGATACTTAAGCTTTGGGGTAGAGGTAAGTATTCAGTAGATGCTGGCGAGCATCCTCACGAAACTAGCTATCTTAAGCTTGACTTAAGCAAAACCTCTCAGAGACTTAAGTTCAAGCCGGTACTAGAGATAGATGAAGCATTACAGTTAACAGTACAATGGTATAAAAACTTCTATGAAGTGAAGACTACTAGTCCGAGAGAATTTACTATTAATCAGATTCGTGAATATCATAAGAAACGCTTTGGTATGTTGTCTAAGGCAATAGATAAGCTGGCTAGAACTGTTGGGCAAGTGCAGACTGTAAGTTAGTTAATATTTCTATCTAATTCTATCTAATGTAATAGTTGCTAGTTGAGGATTGCTGCCTATGAATTGACATATATATAGCTCATTGACTTCAATAAATCCATCACCACTCTGGTCAGAGCAATCAGATACAATATCATAAATTCCAGCCCCTTGACCACTATAATTCTTTTTGGGATCGAGGTTTATAGTGTAATATTGAGATCCAGTGAAAAAGAAGTTTTGAAAGGATAAGACATTTTTTATTAGAATACCTAAGCTATGTCCAATAACGAAACCAGAGGAATCGCTTAATACAAACTCAATTAGCCCACTATCATTTTTAATTACGGCATCAATAATATCCAAAAATATTGGACTGGATTCGCTTGAATCAATTAATCTATAAGTTCCTAATATATTTGTTGATGCTGTTTTGCCACCACCTTTGCGTGCGAGTTTGTCTTTCATGCTAGTTAATTCTTTGGCTTGCTCGTGGCTTGTAATTATTGGAGTGTTAGCTTGTTTTATATATTGTTTAGTTAGTGATGCATTTGCAAAGTTATTACTAATAAATATTAATGTTAAAACTAAAACTACTAATCTCATATGTTTATCTCCAAATATGTTTATTATTTCGACACTATCTTGAATCGAAAATTAAATTATATAAGCTTTTATTTATAGCATTTTTATTGATTAAATGTCAAGATCCTGACGCAGAAAAATTGTAAATATTCGAATCTTGCTTCTATATGAAGCAAATTAGACGAAGCGTGGGTAAATTTCTAAGAAAGATTAGAGAAGAGAGAAGCATGTCTATAACAGAAGTCTCAGCATATCTTTCTCTTCATAAGATTAAATGTTCTAGAACTAATCTTTCTAGAATTGAATCAGACAACGCTACTGTTAGACATGACATACTTGCAGGTTTATGTGTTATTTATGGGATTAGTGCAGATGAGGTTTTGTTTAGGAAGGGGAAGAAAGAAGAAGAAACACTCTGAATTAAATTTAATCCCCACCTATTGACATCCTCATACAAAGGTAAGTATAATAATTAACAACATAGAGCAGCAAAATTAATCCAATTAAGGAGGATTTGTCATGGAAACACAGGTAATTACTAAGCTGCACGCGGATTTTGAGGATCATGCCCATATGCAAGATGGCGTTGAGTTCTGGTATGCAAGAGAACTTCAAGTCCTACTTGGTTATGATGAATGGAGGAATTTTGAGAAGATTATTGCTAAAGCTAAGCAAGCTTGTAAAGCCTCTAAGCAAGAGCTTTTCGATCATTTTGTTGACGTCAACAAAATGATAAAACTGGCTAAGGGAGCGGAACGAACAGTATCAGACTACATGCTTACTCGTTATGCTTGCTACCTGATCGCTCAAAATGGTGATCCTCATAAGGAAGAAATAGCCTTCGCAATGACTTACTTTGCAGTGCAAACGCGCAAGCAAGAAGTCTTAGAACAGCGTATTAAAGAATGGGAGCGTTTACAAGCTAGAGAGAAGCTATCTTTATCGGAGAAAGAACTTTCGGGACTTGTATTTGAACGTGGAGTAGATGGACAAGGATTCGCGAGAATTCGTAGTAAGGGTGATGAAGCGCTTTTTGGTGGGCACGATACTCAAGCAATGAAAGAGAAGCTTAATGTTCCCGTGAAGAGATCACTTGCAGATTTTTTACCGACAGTCACTATCAAGGCAAAAGATCTTGCTAATGAGATTACTAATTTTAATGTCAAGAAAAATAAATCATTAGAAGGTGAGACATTGATAAGTTCTGAACATGTTAAGAATAATCAGCATATGCGTGAGATGCTTGGTAAGAGTGGGATACAACCTGAAACACTTCCAGCTGCAGAAGATATTCAGAAGCTTGGAAGAAAGCTTAAGTCCCAAGACAAGAAGCTTCTTCAAGGATCTAAAAAACTATCAAGCAACTGAAATAATCTAAAGCATGCATATTGTTCAATAAAGGAGTTCCATCCTATGTATATACGCAGGTATTAATTATATGAAAGTTAAATCAACCCCAAAACCCAAAAAATCTAAACTTCATAAAGATTCATCTCCAGATTTGAGTAAGCTATGGCTAGAGTGGCATGTGGTTAAGGATGAAAATTCTGATGAAGATTTGTTAAGTTTTGATTTTAAGTTAATAGAGAAACAGCTTAAATCTACAGAAGATCAGAAGGTGTCTATCCCTATTCTGGCTTTATATCATCTTGCGGAGAAGTATAATTGGTTACAAGTATTGCGAGGTCCGAAGCATAAACCTACCGATCCCTATGAGTTGGTGCGCTTTATTCAGATGCTAGAGAGTAATTATTCTGATTAAGTTTAGTATACTTAAACTATGCTGAATATCCGTGATTATACTGATGTCCATTACGATTCACGTAAAGTAACTCCTGGTTCGATCTTTGTTGCAATTAGAGGCGAAAAATTTGATGGTTCTGCATATATAGATACTGCAATCAAGAATGGTGCCAAGCTTATCGTTGCTGAGAAGCCAGTAGCAGTTCCTGAAACTGTGAAATTAATACAAGTTCCGGATTCGAGATTAGAGCTAGCTAAATTAAGTTCTGAATTCTATGGTAACCCATCTTCTAAGCTAAAAATCATTGGTGTTACAGGTACTAATGGTAAGACTACAGTAACTCATTTAGTTCAAGCCTTACTCACAGCTAATGCTAATAAGACTGCATTGCTTGGTACTATGGGTTTGAAACTTAGTCCAGATTCGGCATATCAAGATATGGGTAATACTACTCCTCAATCTAAAGAAGTTCAGAAAATATTAGCTGAGTTAGTGGATAAGAATTATCAGTATCTAACTATGGAAGTGAGTTCTCATGCGCTTGAACAACAGCGGGTAGCAGGTATAGAATTTCATACAGCAATAGTTACTAATCTTACTCAGGATCATTTGGATTATCACGTGACTATGGATAATTATTTCCAGGCTAAAGCTAGGATTTTTAAGCAAGTAAATGGTTCGGTAATTCTTAATGTAGATGATGAATATTATTCTAGATTCAAATCAGCAACGAATCAGAAGCTAGTTACTTTTGGTGTTTATAATAATGCAGATTATATGGCTAAGAATATTCAATATACCAATGCTGGTTTAAGCTATGACTTGGTCAAGAATGGTCAAGAATTAGGTTCTATTAAGATGAAACTTAATGGACAATTTAATGTTTATAACTCGCTTGCGGCAATTGCTGTAGCTGGTTTGGAAGGAATGGAGTTTCCATTAATTCAAAAAACCCTAGCTGAGATTCCTCCTGTAACGGGAAGGTTTGAGGTGATTAAAACCGAGTATAGTCCTTTTTGCATTGTAGATTATGCTCATAGTCCAGATGGAATACTGAATGTACTTAAAGGTGCGCGTGAATTAACCAAGGGTAAAGCGTGTTTGATTTGCTTATTTGGTTGTGGTGGTGATAGAGATATAACTAAACGTCCAAAAATGGCAAAGATAGCATATGAACTTGCTGACTTTGTTTATGTTACTTCTGACAATCCGAGAAGTGAAGATCCAGATCAGATTATTGCTGATATATTGACAGGCATGCCTGATCTAAATAAAGTTAAAGTTATTGCTGATCGCAGGCAAGCAATTCAAGAAGCGGTGCTTAATGCCAGTCCTAATGATGTTTTGGTGGTAGCTGGTAAGGGTCATGAGGACTATCAGATACTTAAAGATAGAACAATTCATTTCGATGACAGGGAGCAAGTGCATGAGGCGATTAAATTGCTGCATGCAACAAATCTGTATTAGTGTTTTTTGGTGTTTTAGGATTCACTGTTGATTTAATATTAGTCTCTTGTTTTTCTTCTTGCTTAGCATTTCTATCTGTAGACATGCTTGACCAAAGTACTTCAGCAACGGTATTTAAAGTTGTCTTAGCATGATTGAAAATTTCATTAGCATCGGAGCTTTGCTTCATCCAACGCTGCATAAAATCCATAATACTTGGAATGAGATAGAATGAGCCTACTAGTTTTTCTTTACGTCTTTCAGCCGGATCTGTTTTAGATGAAAGGAAGATTATACTCAGATCTCCTAAGAGTCCACCTATTGAACGTACTGAACCAAAGAATTTAGCAAAAGTAGAATCAAGACTGTTACGAGCAAATAATAAGGCTGGAATGGCTCCAAAAATCATTCCTGCAGCACCTAATAATGTCACGGTTAATTCCATACGCTCTCTAATATGTACTCCTTGAATCACATCTTTCATCATGGATTTAAATCCTTCGATTACTTTTTTGTTATTTACTGCAAAGCCATCTTCGGCAAGTAAATCGCCAGTTCTTTTGGTCATGTGTTCTAGTACTACATTAACTCCTGATGATAGACCATATGCTAATTGGAAGTTAAAGAATGGAAGAAATGGTAAGAATAAAGTAGGCATCACTCTAGCTACAGCTTCAAACAATCTTTTACCTTTGAATGCTTCTAAGGCAGTATGTATTTTTACTAAAGGTACTCCCCAACGTGAAAATCTAATTGCAGATTCTTTGATTTTTGCACTAAATTTCTCAGGTACTAATGAAACAAATGGCAACATTGCACCTAGTGAATGCATGATTATCGTTGCCCAATTGAACCAAGTTGGGTAATTTTTGCGAATGTATAATCCCAAGTTTTTTTCGGCAGGAGTTTCTTCTTCACTTTTGCTTGGAGTATGTAAGTTTTGAGAATTCTCGACTCTTTGTTCAGAACTAATCGTGTTTAATTGCTCCGGCAGTGAAGGAGTAGGCTCACTATTAGGTACGCCGATATTTGGCCCAAATGGGCCATTTAGAGCCATATTAGGACTCGGATTTATTATAGGTTCGATCATAAATACGTATATAGATATACGTATTGTAAATAATAGCAAATAACATTAACTAGAGAGCGAAAAAGCGCTATATTGTTATATTTTTATGCCCTTTAACACTCCTAGTCCAAGTACCTACGGTACGGCTAAAGAGGATTTTACGGTAAGTAATCATAATAATAAAAGTCCAAGTACAAGTTATATAAATTATCCCAATAAAGGAATTGAATAAAGCTTCTAAATTTTTCTGTCCTTTATAAATCCGTAGGCCATTAAAAAGAGAATTGCCCAGAATGAAAGACATACCAATGGAAAGTAACATAAGGAAGCTGATATAAGTTTCTCTGCCACTGCAATAACGAATAACTTCATAAGTTATATCCAATGACAACCAAAGAGGAATACTAAACTCACCAAGGAAAACAAAACTATCAAAAATCTGATTTAAAGTTAAATTACCTGGTTCCATTAATTGTAAGAAATAATTTAAATATCTTCTCATACTACCTTCAGCCCAACGTCGTCTTTGTTTAATGAAGCCTTTAATAGTGGTTACAGCTTCTTCATAGACTTGATTCTCTGGACTAAAGCGAATGTCCCAACCATTTATATGTAATGAAGTAGATAAATCTAAATCATCTGTAAGAGTTTCTTCATTCCAACCATCTACATCTTCAAGTGCGCTTCTTTTGATTAATTGTCCATTACCCCTTAATTCAACTGAGCCTCTGATACTATCTCTGCCCATTTGCAAGTAAGTATCCATGGCATACTCATGCAATTGTTGTCTTGCTAGGAAATTAAATTCAGGATTAGAGATGACCTTCTGAGCTTGAACTGCTGCTACAAGCGGATCATCTAAGTAACTAACAATGTTACTTAAGAACTCTGGTCCAATCCGGGCATCAGCATCTAGTACGCATATAACCTCTCCATTAGATACTTTCAGAGCATCATTCAATGCAGCAGCTTTACCGGGAAAAGCATCTTCATGTCTATTGATAACTATAATTTTGTCATTAGATGTAGCTGCTATGGCTTCTATAATCTCACGAGTTTTGTCGGTACTTCTGTCGTTAATGATATAAATTTTCAGATTAGGATAAGTATTATTCTCTAGCAAATATTCTAAAGTAGCACCGATGACGCTTTGCTCATTATGAGCTGAAATAAAAATATCTATGGAAGGTTGATAAGTACCACTTAATTCACGTGGATTCCTTCTGCGATGTGATTGCGCGAAGAAAATGAACACAGCGTGAATTACCATTATTAGAATTACTAAACCTAAAAGTGTCAAAGAGACATCAGAAGGTAGTTTAACTAGGATTTGATTAGGAACAAATTCTTCGAGAGCTTTAATTAAAAGCCAAATGCCACCAATAATTCCAAACAGTAAAAATCTATCGCGATTATTACCCTTCCAAAAATTAAAGATTTTCAACTTTCTTGAATGAAGTTTTTTCTTTTTTTTGCTATTTACTGTGCTCATTTTTTATCTCTGCTACCATTACTTTTATTTTTTCTTGGTTGGGTAGCCAATAGCCTTTTTCTCCAAAATCTCCTGGAACTATGTAACTCTTAAAACTCCATTGTCCCTGTGTCTTAATATCATTATTTTTGCTCTGAATCAATAGAGATCTTAGCAAGATTCCGAGTTCAAACATCTGTTTAAAGCTCATATCAGTAATAAAGGTTTTGTTCGCTTTTAGCAATATATTTGGCATTCTAAACACGGTTTCTGGCTCAGAAAGCTGCTTAACAGCAGCTCTAAAGAAAATATGTTGCCTTTGTATTCTGCCAATATCACCATCTAATTTAGATCTATATCTAAGAAAATTCATTAATTTTTTACCGTTCATTACTTGTAAGCCAGGTTCTATTTCTATGTGAAGATTGGCGCTGTAATCGTGATATGACATCTTTTGGGGCACATAAATTTTAATTTCACCCATGGCATCTATTAAGTCAATTACTGATTTGATACTGAAAACTAATACATGATCTATATCTATATTTAGAAGCTTTTTGACTGCACGTATAGTTAATTTATAACCACCAACTTGGTTTGCAGAATTAATTTTATGCGTTTTAAGTTTCTTTAATTCGATATAAGTATCTCGTGGAATACTTATTACGGATATAACCTTTGTATATGGATTAACATACAGAACTACTATTAAATCTGATCTACCATTCCAGCCTTCTAATTTACCGGGTATGAGAGAATCGACACCGAGTATAAGAATAGAGAGAGGTTTATCAATTGTTTTGGATTCTTTCTTGATTTCTTTAAGTTCAAGTTTTGTTTCCTTATTTTCTAAGTGGATAAAAAAAGCAGCCCCAAATATTAGCCCTAGACATATAAGGAAAACAATGATTTTGCCAGAATATTTCATTACTACAAGTCAAAAACTAATAAGCTCGCTATAATGTATTTAGCATGAAATGCCCTTCCTTAAAGCTTTTATTATTATTTATAAGTCTCCAGTTGTCACTAAGCTCATGTGCTGATCTTAAAGCAATTATGGGTATTGTAGAGCCGAATAAGGATTTTCCTCCTGGTGAGTATGTCGGTACAGCTAGAGAAATTAAACCTGGTGAACCTGAGCCAGAACCCACACCCGAAACACCTGTAGTACCTACACCACCAGCTGTCTTAGAGGTGAATGGAAGTACTATTAACGGTGCTATGGCACAAGCAGCAGCACCTGCACCTGTTAAACCTTTAGGTGACACTATTAAAATTACTTTTTTACCTAGAAATGGAAACGTAGATGGGATTGGGGTGCTGTTGTTCCATAATAATAGTGAAAGATTTTATTGGAGAAATGATGGCAACAATGCTAATGCCTGGAACATACTCTTCAACAAAGATCAGAATTTATATACCAATATCCAAAATAATTTTAAATTTGATGGTTTGATCACTGCAAGTGAAGTTGAGAACAAGTTAGTAGGAAGATTGCATCTCAATTATGATTCTGATGAGAAAGATTATTTCATCGAAGCTTATCAATATTTCAAACCAGAAATTATTCCTGCTAAAGAAGCTATTAGTATTAAAGCTGGTGATCCTATCGTTATAGATGTTGCTAAGGTTGGTAGTGATGAAGATGCTTTGCAAGTAACACTTAAAGCAACTCCACCTACTCCAGAGTTTGAAGCTCAATTACCAATACAAAGTATTGTTAAAAATGACAAGGGTACTAAGATGACGCTTGGTACTGATAAACAGTATGTTAAGGGTGATTATAGTTTAATTATCATTAGATCTGGCGAGCATAAGAGCAATAAAGTGCCAGTAAAAATCATTTAATACCGCTAATGCTATGATTAAGAGGGTTTATGAAGATAGCAGTAGTAGGATGCGGCCATTGGGGCAAGAATTTAGTTCGTAATTTTTACGAGCTTGGAGTTCTTTCTATGGTTTGTGACCAAAACTCTAGCAGTTTGGATTATGTAACAAGAAACCACCCATCAGTAGAAGTTACTGATTCATTTGATTATTTAATTAGTAGAGATGATATAGATGGATTGGTAATTGCTACTCCTTCTAGTACTCATTATAAATTAGCTAAGAAGTCTTTGCTAGCTGGTAAAAATGTTTATGTAGAGAAACCTTTAGCGCAGAATCTTCATGAAGCAGAAGAGTTACATCATCTTGCTGAAGAAAGAGATTTAGTATTAATGGTGGGACATTTACTGCTCTATCACCCAGCTGTAAACAAACTCAAGAATTTAATTAGCTCTGGTGAGCTTGGAGAAATAAAATATATTAACTCTGATAGAAGAAATTTTAATCGTAATCAAAGACGTGATTCTAATGTTATGTGGGATTTAGCACCGCATGATTTGTCTGTGATGTCTTACTTGATATCATCTGAACCCGAAGAGATACTCAGTGTCAGGGCTTGGGCAAGTGTTGATGAAGTTGTGGATGTCGTGCATATTGATCTAGTTTTCCCTAATAGTATTGGTGCACATATTCATAATAGTTGGCTTGATCCACAGAAACAAGCGCTACTGACTGTTAATGGTAGTAAGAAAACAGCTGTGCTAAATGATACTTTTAAAGACAATAAACTTGAAATTTACTGTCGTAATGCTGATGGTTCGCTAACTGTAGAGAAGCCAGTTTATTCTAATGATGAACCACTCAGATTAGAGTGCAAGCATTTTTTAGACTGTATCAAAGATAATGCAAGACCAATGAGTGATGGTATGAATGGTTCTCAGGTAGTGAAATATTTAGAGCAATGTCAAAACATGATGTCTGTAGGTCACCTTAGCCCTGTATGAAAAAGTTAGCTTTAATAATTACACTTTTAGGAGTAGGGGCAAGTATTGGTGTGTATCTTGGCAAGAATTACCAATACGAGCATTACGCTATAGAACCTAAATCTGACAGAATCAAGGTTTATAAAATCAATCTCAATTTGGCGACTGAACGAGAGTACGATAATTTACCTGGCATTGGTCCAAAACTTGCTAAGGAAATTATTAGAGACCGTGATGCTAATGGGCGTTTTAATAAAGTAGAGGATATTAAGAGAGTCAAGGGTATTGGTGATGCGAAATTTAAGAAGATTGAGCCGTATTTGACAATGGAGGTACAATAAAATTATGCTCAGCTTCCAGCAAATCATTTTTACATTAAATAAATTCTGGTCAGATCAAGGCTGTATTATTATGCAACCTTATGATACTGAGAAAGGTGCAAGTACCATGAATCCTGCAACTTTCTTGCGTGTGCTCGATAATAAACCTTGGAAGATGGCTTGTATAGAACCTTGTCGTCGTCCTACAGATGGAAGATATGGAGAGAATCCTAATCGCTTGCAACATTATTTCCAGTATCAAGTGATTCTTCAGCCGAACCCACTTAATTCACAAGATCTTTATTTAGATAGTTTACGTGCCTTGGGTATTAAACCTTTGGAGCATGATATTCGTTTCGTTGAGGATAATTGGGAGAGTCCTACTCTTGGAGCTTGGGGCTGTGGTTGGGAAGTATGGTTGAATGGTATGGAGATTACTCAGTTCACTTATTTCCAGCAAGCAGGTGGTATAGAGATCAAGCCTGTAGCAGTAGAGCTTACTTATGGTTTAGAGCGCATTGCTATGTATCTGCAAGAAGTAGATTCAGTATTTGATTTGGTTTGGCATGAACATAAGGGTGAAGTAGTTAAATATGCTGATGTTTATAAACGTAATGAATTTGAACAGAGTAAGTATAATTTTGAACTTAGTACAGCAGAAAGACTTCTAGAACTATATAAGAATTATTTTCAAGAAGCCCAAGTTTGTTTAGATGCAGGACTCTCAATCCCTGCTTATGATTATGTACTTAAATGCTCGCACACTTTTAATTTACTAGATGCCAGAGGTGCTATTAGTAAAGATGAAAGACAGAAATTTATTCTTGAAATTAGATCACTAGCAGAGAGAGTGGCTAGAATCCATGTAGAAAGCAATAAAACCGTTTCAGTATAGGTTGATTGTCTCGTATATCTTGAGGTTTACGTGGACCAAAGAAGAACATTAAATAAAAACCTACTGCCAATAAGATGCCTAATACAACTAGAGCTTTAAATGTTTCATTTTCTATGAATGCTTCCATTAATCCTCTCCTCTTCGTCTAATAAAACATTATAACTTACATCAATCAAATAGTTAGCAATTGCTAAGAATACTAAAGCTGCTACTAGTCTGATCAAGAAGGCCTTATTAAAAGTGAATTCCATTAGATAAATATTCATAAGAAATGCTCCACTAAATGCAGCGCAAGCATAACCTAAGCTTCTGTAAACTTCTGCTCTATGAATTTCAGATTTTCGATAATCCATAATGATGAAAATTTTTATAAATCCTATTCACAAATGAAAGGGGTCAAAAGTCACCTGAAATTTTTTGGATTTGTTTGTAAAGACAAAGGTTTTGAAAAACTGACTTTAATAACGAGTGGCTCAAGGGGGTCAAAAGTCCTTTCTAGGTTAAGGATTCCATTGCCAGAAACCTGAATTGGTATTACATTTATATAGGTGCTTAATTTAATTAATAACAAAAACAAGAAATCACAAGTTCAGTTAGTTTCTGAATATGATTTTTATTCCTTTACTGAGTCAGTTCATTATCATGCTCATAAACTTTTAGGTGTAACGGAGAAGATTATTAATAGAGAGCGCGGTATTTTATTTACGCTTTGGGCTCCTCGGGCTAAAGCTGTAAGTGTTGTAGGAGATTTTAATAACTGGCGTATCAATGCTAATCCAATGCAACGAGCTACAACTAAGCAGGATAATGCAACTAAGGGCTATATCAATGCTGTGGGTGATGGTCTCTGGACTTTATGGCTTGTGAATCTCAAACCAGATCTGGCTTATCAGTTTGCTATTCATTTAGATGATACTAAGATTGAGTATATTAATGATCCTTTTGCTAAACAATTACAGTTTGTATCTAGTGGGAATGTTTATTCTTCACAACCAAAAAGATTAGCTTCGATATTTAATTATAGTGAATATTCATGGTCTGATCAGGATTGGATTAAGAGGCGTGAAGCTGATGAGCTTTCCATTAAGCCCATATCAATATTAGATTTTGATTTTTCTAGTAAGCAAACCTCCTTGGAGACTTATCAGGGTTTAGCAAAATCTATAGTCAAACAAGCTCAGGATGGAAGTTTCACTCATGTTTCATTCAGCTCTTTAATTGAAGAAATTATAGATTTAACAGATTCCATTAATAATATTATTAAAGACTATTATTATTTCGCTGCTAAGTCTATTCATGGTGATCCTCAAGACCTCAAATGTTTAGTAGATTATTTACATGCTAATAATATTGGAATAGTTTTAGAGTTACCATTCTTTGATAAAAGAATCGACTATAATCGCAAAACTAGTACTAATATTTTGCTGTCTAGTGCCATATATTGGCTAGAAGAATTTCATATTGATGGTTTGAAATTTACTACTAGAGCGAATGACGCCAGCAAAGTTATTAGTTATAAAAATGATGATGTGATTGATTTTATTAAAGTATTGAATGAATCAATTCATTCTAGATCTAAAGGCGTGATTACTATTGTTGATGATGATAGTGGTATGCCAGGTATTTCTAAGCCTACATATTTAGCTGGTTTAGGTTTCAATATGAGTATTTCTAATAGTTTTATAAGCAGTCTCAATTCATTTGTTGAGCAAGATTCAATAGATACTCTTAGTTCTTCGTATAGTTTTGCAGAGAATCAAATTCTTAATTTTAAAGATCCTACTTTATCTAAGCTTGATATTAATTCCTTGAAAATATTCTTCGCTTATTTTTTTACTTATCCAGGTAAAAAAATAATTAATGCTGAATTACTGGATAATATTATTTTCTTAGCTCAAACACCTAATAATTTCTTAGAAGAATTCTTTTTTAGCAGCCCATGTAAGTTTTTAGGGCTTGATTTAACTAATGATGCGATTGATCTGATATCTTATATCCGTGATTTAAATGATATGTATGCTGAAGAAGAAGCTCTTTCGGGGACTGATTTTAAGGATACTTGCTTTGAATGGGTAGATTATGCTAACCAAGACCTGATAAGCTATTTACGTTGGTCAAGAGATTATAAGGATGTGATCTTAGTGGTGATTAATTTAAGTAATAAGAATATCAATCATTGTTCTATAGGTGTGCCTAAGCCTGGTTTATATTTGCAAATTTTTAATAGTGATGCTATTCAATATTGCGGTTCTGGTTATGGCAATGATGATGGTTTATATAGTTCTCATATTCAAGCACATAACAGACCTTATAGCTTAGTGATGGATATCGCTGCAAGGTCAATTGCTATGTTTAAATTAAATGAATAACAATTCAAAAATCCTTCACTATTCGTTACTTTCGCTAATTATGATTATTGGTGTTGTTACACTAACTGCTTTACTAAGTGTGAGATCTTGGTATAAACCTAGTATTAAGCTCAACGAACCTAGTCCAGTAACAATTATTCTGGATAAAGATGTAGAAGTAATAGATAGAATTGCAACTAATGAAGCTAAAGAAAAAGCTCGTTTAACTGCTCTTCGATACGCTGGTGATAAGGATATACTCGAAGTAGACCAGACGGCAATGAAAACTAATATGGATAATCTAAAATTCATAGTTCACTTTGTCAGAGATGAAATTAGTTTTAGTAAGCCCTATCCAGATCCAATTAATCCTAAAGTTAGCTTAGAGACTCAGCTTTATCTAGTTAATATTGATGATGCCAAGTTTAATCAAGTAATTTTAAGTACTAATTTATCTGAATTGATTGATGATCCTAATAAGGTAATAGAGATTTATGCTTTAACAGAGATAGAGAAGAAGTTATTTTTTAAAACCTTAGCTGAAGAACGTGAAAAGAAGAAAAAAATTGAAGAAGAGAAAGCTGCGTTAGGTAAGCCATTCTTTGAAACTATTAAACGTGTAAATTATGAAAGTCTTTTTGTGAAAACTTTTGCAATACAAAAAAAATTGTTAGATTTGGGTTATGTAAGAGGACTCTCAAGAGCCAAAATTCATGAAAATATTAAAATCTTATATCCAGGATTAAGCTATGTGGAGCTGAGTTTGATTGAGAAATTAATAGATAGATCTACTTTCCCTAATATGGAAATAGATTGGAAGAAACTAAGGGATATTGAGAAAGAGGCTATGAATGCTGTTCCGCCAGTGATGATTCAGCTTAAACAGGGGTCTTTGATAGCATCAAAGGGTAGGACTGTAGATTTAGAGAGTTTCTATTATTTGAGTGATTTAGACATGTTGAATGCAGAGACAGATCAGAATGAAATCTCTAATAATTTTGTACTGATTACTTGTGCAGTTTTACTTATAGTATTGTTTAATCTTATTACTAAGTTCAGAAATTATTCTATTCAGCAAGTAATAATGATGTTCCTTATACCTATTGCAGCATCTGCGATTATTGCACCAATTGCGATTTGGGGTGTTAACAAATTGCCACTAGTGCCACTTGCAGCAGTTTCCATATTGATGACAATATTTTATTCCCCAAGCATGGCAGCGATTGTAATTCTATTAATGAGTTTCTTTATGGCTAAAACAGTTGACATGAATTTTTGGCAAGTATTGCCACAGTTTATTGGTTCTATGTATGCAATATTTCTTGTCAGGAAAGTGCATCAGCGAGAGGATCTTACTAATGCAGGTACGCAGATTGCTATAGTACAAGTGGTCGTTTTTCTGTTGACAGTGATGCTTGCAGTGGAAGATTTTGAGGTGACTACAGTTCTGATTATTGCTTGTTTCTATGCTATTAGTGCTGTCGCTTCGGGATTTATTTCACTTGCTGCATTACCTTACTTTGAATCAGGACTTAAGTTATTGACCCCATTTAAGCTAGCAGAGCTTGCTAATCCTAATCAACCTTTACTGAAGAAGCTTAAAGAAATGGCTCCAGGGACTTACGCTCATTCTATGAGTGTTTCTAGATTATCCGAAGAAGCTGGAGCTGTGTTAGGACTTAATACTGATCTGATTCGTGTGGGACTACTTTATCATGATGTGGGCAAGATTTATGCTCCTGATTATTTTATTGAAAATACTCTCGGTAAACCCAATCCCCATACCACTCTTGATGATCCCAAAAAATCAGCTGAAATAATTCTGGGTCATATACCTGAGGGTATTAAACTTGCTAGGAAATATAATTTACCGCAAGAGATTGCTGATTTTATTCCAATGCATCAAGGTACTACTATTACGAATTACTTTTATTATATTGCAGTGGAGAAATATGGTAAGAAAAACGTTGATCCTGAAGACTATCGTTATCCTGGTCCTAGACCTAATACTAAGGAGACTGGAGTTGCTATGCTTGCTGATAGTACTGAAGCTGCATTGAGAAGTATTAAGGATATAGCTGATGAGAAACAGGCTAGTGAAATGATTTATAAAATTATTAATGCAAGGATCGATGAAGGTGAGCTTTCTAATACCGGGCTTACTAGGTCTGATCTGGATAAAGTTGCTAATTCCTTCTTGAATATTTGGCGTTCACAGAATCATGAAAGAGTTAAGTATCCTAGCTAGGTATGCTATTATTATGTCCAGACCTCTTTCGAAACCGTAGGTTTCGGATTAGAGGTCTGATAAAAAGATAGCGACCGTGCGGGACGCACGTGTCGCCCTAAGAGAATTCTTAGGTTTCAAAGGGAATATTATTGTGTGTGGAATTATTGCTTACATAGGTAATAAAAATGCTAAAGATATACTAATTCACGGACTCAGGTCACTAGAGTATCGTGGTTATGATTCTGCTGGTATTGCCTTGCTTTCTGATAGCACTATTGAGATAGTTAAGTCTCAGGGTAAGATCAGTAATTTAGAAGAGAAGATTATAGCTGCAAGTAAGCAAACTGCTATAGCTTCTAATATCGATAGGGAAAATCCATCCAGTAAATTTAGTTCTTTAGTTAATGAAAGATTAGCTAAAGCTATCGACACTAGTTCTTGTGGTATCGGGCATACACGCTGGGCTACTCATGGAGTGCCTAATGATATCAATGCTCATCCGCATCAAGATTCAAGTCTAAGTATTGCTCTAGTGCATAACGGCATTATTAAAAACTACCTTAGTCTTAAACAAGAATTAGAAGCAGAGGGTGTGGAGTTTAGATCTGACACAGATACGGAAGTGATTGCACAGCTTTTTGCAAAGAATAGAAATAACAGTGAAAATGATTTAAGTGCTTTAAGGAAAACCATCACTAGGCTTGATGGTAGTTATGCTCTAGCAATTCTTATTAGTAATGAGCGTAAGATTCTTGTTGCTAAAAACCAGTCACCATTAGTGATTGGTGTTGCTAATGGCGAGAACTATATAGCAAGTGATAGTAGTACGGTTTTACAATATACTGACAAGATACTTAAACTACAGGATATGCAAGTTGCAGAAGTGACAGCGACTGATATTAAGATAGAAAATGCTAATGGTACTCAAGCCAAGATAGAAATTCATCAATCTGTACAGTCAGCATCGATACTTGAGAAAGGACCTTATAAGCATTTTTTACTTAAGGAGATCAATGAACAGCCTGCGGTAACTAGTCTAATGTTAGATCAATGTATCCATGATCTGACTAAGCCTATTACTGGTTTTGAGAATTTGGATATTAATTTTAAAACTATCGATAGAATACTCTTCACTGCTTGCGGTTCTGCTTACCATGCAGCTTTACTGGGTAAGACTCTAATAGAGTTATGGGCTAAGATTCCCGTAGAAGTTACTATCGCAAGCGAATTTTGTACTATGCCAGCATTAGTGACTGGTAAAGATCTAGTGATAGGTATTAGTCAATCAGGTGAGACTGCTGATACTCTTGCTGCAATCAAAAATGCTAAGGCAGCGGGTGCTAAGGTTATGGCTATCACTAATAAGGTTGATTCTGCTATTTATGATTTATGCAAGCCTAATAATTATGTAACTCCTGCCGGGATAGAGGTGTCTGTAGCTTCTACTAAAGCATTTACTTCACAAGTTTTAGCATTATACCTGCTAGCAATTAAGATTGCGGAAGATAAGCTAGGAGCAGATTTGAGTCATGCTAAGCGTGAATTGAGATCTTTGCCATTAATTATTGATCAAGTGATAGAGCGAGCAGATACTTATCATAAGCAATTCTTGAAATATTCTAATTACAGAGACTTCTTGTTTCTGAGTAGAGGAGTGAATTATCCTATAGCCTTAGAAGGTGCACTTAAGCTTAAGGAGCTTAGTTATATTCATGCTACTGGTTATCCTAGTGGTGAGATGAAACATGGTCCTATAGCCATACTTGATCAGAACGTTCCGGTCTTAAGCATTGCTATTAATGGCGAGACTGAGTTAGAACAAATTGTTTATAAGAAGACCCTAAGTAATGCGGAAGAAGCTAGGGCACGTATGTCACCTTCTATAGTGATAGCTTGTGATGATAATAATGATGTGTCAGGAGTATTTGATGAAGTAATCCGCATTCCTAATATCAGTCAGCTTTATAGCCCTATCATAGCCACCGTTCCATTACAGTTCCTTGCATACTATATTGCTGAAGATTTAGGTAAGGATGTTGATCAGCCACGCAATTTAGCGAAGTCAGTAACGGTGGAATAGACTATCTAATTGTTCAACAAGTAATCAATAAATCGTCATCCTGACGTCGCCTACTTCGTAGGCTCCTCAGGATGACGTTGTGACTTAGGTTGACGCTTATACTATGGATGATAAGGTTTACTCTTTAACTAAACCATAATTAATCAAGTTTATCCTCCATATGACCGATACAAGTATTATAGGTCTGGGAGGGTCTTGTTGGGATGAGTAAGGGTCAGGGGATCATAGTTCTATGCTTGCTGATATTAAGCATTAGTGCGGCTAATGCTTTAGTAGAACTGCCTAAAGGCTGGATTAGAGCTAAATCTAATCCAGATTATGCTTTCTTGGAGAATAGTTATTCACTAGGAGAGGATAGCTATAAGACACTCAGTCTTATGGATCTTAAATTATATGAGCAAGGAGAATACGACAAGGCTGTTGTTGATTTAGTAGACTCTTCTGTAATTAGTTCTGTTAGTCCTACATATGATGTCTCTCCAGATGCTAGTTCAGTAGTCTTTCAAGTGATAGCAAGAGCTGGTGGTGGCTTGCTTGATTCCGTTATATTTATGCATATCCCTGAGTCTAAAAAGATTAAAGATCTAGTTCTCAATAATATTTTTACTGATGGTATTTCTAAGAAAACCGAAAATGAAATTTATAAACTGACTAATATTCAATTTAAGGAAGAGAAAAATACTGATCTAGTGGTACTAAGTTACCAAAATGCAAATGATCGTGTTGATGTCTCTTATGATAGCTTGGCTGCTTGTGCAGTGAATTTGGGTAATGATTTAATTGCCAAGGTTAAATCATATTATGGTGGTAAATTACCTGCTAATGCCCAAGTAAACTATGGGACTGCTGAGCTTGATAACTATGATCAAGAGTTGACTGTTAATTATGCTGCTCTTGGAATCAAGCATCGTTTCCTCTTTGATCAAGAGTTGAACTTAGTTGCTTTTCAAGAAGAAAATTTAAGTGGCCTAGTGCAAAATTTCACTAAATATTTTAAATATGGATCTTTAGTAAGCGCAGAGACTTATAACAATAATGGCAATAAAGTTTTTAGTACATCTTCATTAGATAACTATGCTTATAGTGCTGGTGATATCGCATATTTTTCTTATGCTAAAGAAGCATTTAAATTGATGTATGATGAGAATCTTTTCCGCATTAATCACAGTTATAAAGGCAATCTTAAAGCCTCAGTCGGTGATATGGAAGCAAGAACAAGGTTTTTAAACTAACTTACTTATCCTTATCTTTATAAACACCCTGTAAAGTTCCAAATGAACCTACCGTGTTTTGCAGAGCTTTAGCTTTGTCTTGTAGCGCCCTTTGCATCTTAGCTTCTTTATTAGGACTGCGTTCAAAGTTCTTTATATCCTTATTAAGGTCTTCAATATTGTTTTGTATATCTTGCTTGAATGTGCCATATTCAAGACTAGTAATAGTGTTGCTGACAGTGTTAGATACTTTATCTCTATACTCCTGGCTTTTAGGTGAACTCAAACTACGCAGCACTTCTTCGGCAAAATCTTTAGTGAGTTGGAAGAAATCACGCATTAATCTATAAGTGTGTTTAACAGTAAAAGGACTTTGTCCTTTTACTACTTTATCGGTTGATAAACGCTCTACTTCTGGATTTAAGTATTCTGCAGTAAGAGTTTCCATTGCTGCTTCTATTTCTAATATTTGTCCACCACCGCTTTCTATATTAGTTATAATTTTGGCTTTAATAGCGCCTTTCGGAGTGGGAAAGTCCTTATTAGTAATTAAACCTTTGACACCAACAGTATTTGTATTGCCTAGAGGGAAGATGTCTACTACTTTACCGACCTTAATTCCCTTAGAGTAAACAGGAGCTCCTTTAGAAAGTCCTTCAATACTATTGAAACTAACTATAAAAGTTCTACCTTCTCTTTGTTTCTTAAAAGTGTTCCAAGCAAAGAAAATCAGGGCAATAATAATTCCCCAATAAATTATTTTGGAGAGGATGCTTTTAATAATGGCCCAGATTAATGACATTAACTAAACCATTATACTAGGCATAGTAAAGCTAGTATAGAGGGTAGAATGATGGCTCTTAATCTACCGACGTCGCTTTGAAATCAGCATCTATAACATCATCACTGTTATTGCCATTGTTACTAGAATGATCAGCTCCTGAATCCTGTGCATTAGCGCCAGCATGTTGAGTTAGGACCTTATTCAATTCTGCTATAGCGTTTTGAATATCAATAGATTTCTGTTTGATCTCTTCTGTAGATCCATTGTCTTTGATAAGAGTACGTAGCTTCTCCGCTTCAGAATGTAACTTGCCAGTTTCATTACTAATCGCATTAGCATAAGGCTTGTCCTTGTGCTCACTGATCAATCTTTCAGCAGCATAAACTAAAGAATCTGCTTTATTTCTTTCTTCTTGCTGCTCACGGAATTTTTTATCATCTTCAGCTTTAGCTTCAGCTTCTTTAACCATCTTGTCGATTTCAGCATCGCTAAGGTTAGTAGTTGCAGTAATAGATATTTTCTGTTCTTTACCTGTAGCTTGATCTTTCGCTGATACATTGAGAATACCGTTAGCGTCTATATCAAAAGTAACTTCTATTTTAGGCATGCCACGTGGAGCTGATGCAATATCATCTAAATGACAATCACCAAGTAATTTATTTTCAGCAGCTCTAGAGCGCTCACCTTGGTAGATCTTAATGTCTACGCGGGTTTGGTTATCCTCAGCAGTAGAGAAAGTCTCTGATTTCTTGGTAGGGATAGTAGTGTTACGTTCGATAAGCACTGTCATAACACCACCTAGAGTTTCGATTCCAAGGCTTAGCGGAGTTACATCTAGTAACACGACGTCCTTAACATCACCAGCAAGTACACCACCTTGGATTGCAGCACCTACGGCTACTACTTCATCAGGGTTAACGTTTTGGTTGGGTTCTTTACCAGTAATCTCTTTAACGATATTTTTCACTGCAGGGATTCTGGTAGAACCTCCCACTAAAATCACTTCGTTAATATCAGAAATATTTACACCAGCATCTTTAATTGCTTGATTCAGAGGACCTTTAAGCTTGTCGAATAATGGCTTACATAGATCTTCAAACTTAGCACGATTGATTTTCATCTCTAAGTGTTTAGGACCACTTTGATCAGCAGTGATGAAAGGTAAGCTAACAGTAGTTTCTGTAAGATTTGATAATTCTACTTTAGCTTTCTCAGCGGCTTCTGTAAGACGTTGCAGAGCTTGAGGATCGTTTCTTAGATCAATGCCGTTTTCTTTTTTAAATTCACTAGCAATGTAATCTACTAGAAGATGATCTAAGTCATCACCACCTAGACGTGAATCACCAGCAGTAGCTTTCACTTCAAATACACCATCACCGAGTTCTAGAATTGATACATCGAAAGTACCACCACCAAAGTCAAATACTAAAATAGTAGACTCGTGTTTTTTGTCTAAACCATAAGCTAGAGCGGCTGCTGTAGGTTCGTTGATAATTCTGAGTACTTCTAATCCAGCGATCTTGCCAGCATCCTTAGTTGCTTGTCTCTGACTGTCATTGAAATAAGCTGGCACTGTGATTACTGCTTGCTCTATTTTTTGTCCGAGGTAAGCTTCAGCATCTTCTTTCAATTTACGTAAAACTTGCGCAGAGATCTCTTGCGGAGAATATTCTTTATCATCAATCTTGATATTTACAGAGTTATTTTTGCCTTGAACTGTATCGTAAGCTAAAGTTTCTCTTTCTTTTGCCGTCTCGTCCCAAGTGTGACCGATAAGACGCTTAGCACTATAAATAGTGTGCTTAGGTTTAAGTACTCTTTGGCGTTTAGCAATTTGTCCTACGGATTTATCGTTACCTAAAAAAACCACGGAAGGAGTAGTACGTGCACCTTCAGAATTAGGGATTACTGTAGGTTGCCCAGCCTCCATAATTGCCATACAGGAGTTGGTTGTACCTAAGTCTATACCTAATATCTTGCCTTTTTTACTTGCCATAATGGTAGTTAATTATAGCAGAAGCGATTTCTGACAGTATCATACTAAAGTTTAAAAAATAAAGATCTAAAAACGTATATTACTCATTAGCTTAAACTTGCCATGCTAATATCAACTGCATTATGTCAAGAAAAGAAATGAATCAGGCAACCATTATCGGCAGAGTTGGTAAAGATCCGGACTTAAGATATTTTGAATCTGGTACAAGCAAGGCTAGTTTTTCGGTAGCGGTTAATAGACCTACTAAGAACAAAGAAACAGATTGGTTTGATATTACACTTTGGGGCAGGCAAGCGGAGATCGCTGGTGAGTATGTACGCAAAGGCTCACTCGTAGGTATAGTTGGACAGCTAGATTGGGAGTCTTGGAACGATAAGACTACTGGTGAATTAATTGTTAAACCGGTTATAGCTGCTACTGACTTAAGGCTTATGGGATCCAAAGCAGATACTGCTGCCAATAATTAAACTTAGTTTGCTATTGCAACTGCCATAACCATAGTATCTTCATGGCTTATGGAGACCTTGATCTCTTTTATATTTTTACTTATGGCAAGCTTTTGCGCTTTGATAG
The DNA here is from genome assembly GCA_964551135.1 of uncultured Gammaproteobacteria bacterium. Lineage (GTDB taxonomy): Bacteria > Cyanobacteriota > Vampirovibrionia > LMEP-6097 > LMEP-6097 > CAYPGT01. Next base: position 174,294 of record CAZKAT010000001.1, read on the forward strand.
AGAGCTTGACTTGAGGAGAACCATTCGTGGGATCTTTAAATATTTCTAGATCTTGGAAGCTTAATTCCTTACCGATACCAGTAGCAAATAATTTAGCCAAAGCTTCTTTGGCAGCGAATCTACCTGCAAGGCGTTGCATAAGTCCAAGCTTACCAGTACTAGTTTCTAGTTCTTTAATTTCATTAGCTGTAAGAATGCGTTTAAGAAATTTATTGCCAAAGCGCTTATAGACCTTCTCGATACGTTTGGGGTTGCATAAATCTGTGCCAATGTACATCGGACGGTAATTATAGCAATAGCGCTACTGCTTCCGCTGCTATACCTTCTTCTCTGCCAGTGAATCCTAGTTCTTCAGTAGTAGTAGCTTTGACACTGACTTGACTGATATCAAGATCCAGTGCCTGAGCGATATTGGCACGCATGGCATCAATATATAATCTCAATCTTGGTTTCTGAGCAATGATAGTCGAGTCTATATTAGAGATGCGATAAGAATGATGTTTAAGTAACTCTTTAACATGTTCGAGGAAGAGTAAGCTAGATATTCCAGCATTAGCTGGATCGTTGTCAGGGAAATGCATACCGATGTCACCAAGCGCAGCAGCTCCGAGCAAGGCATCTACGATAGCGTGCACCAGCACATCAGCATCAGAGTGACCTGCAAGTAATTTGTCGTGAGTAATAGCCACACCACCAAGAATAAGTGAGTTAATGTTTCTACCTGGGTAGTTCCGGATGAACTCCATCTTTGAGATTAATTTATGAGCATCATAGCCGTGACCGATTCGCATAGAAGCAATTGTAACTAGTTAAGTAATAAATATTTGAAAAACTTAAGATAATTCATTGGCCCTAGCTTTTGATCATCCTTTCTTCTGCCCAAAATAGTAAAATTAGTTTAGACTGTATTGATATGGGTTCACGTACTTTTAAGTTTGCTTTGATCGGTTTTATCTGGGTTGCTTCTAACTTAGCTAGCAATGCTGCTGCTAAAGGTTATAAAGATGTACCGAATGGACATTGGGCTAAAAACTCTGTTGTCAAAGTAGTAGATGAATATCAATTTATGTCTGGTGATCCTAATGGAAATTTTGGTGGCAGTAGAGCTTTGAGTAGATATGAGTTTGCTAAAACTCTTTCTAACATGGTTGAGTATTATAATCGCGAGATTGAAACAGATCGTAAAGATTTAGAAAATGTAGTTGGAGTTCTAGAACTCTTCCAGACTGAGATGAAGAAGATGGAAGATAAAGTTGCTCAAGCTAATGAACAAGTAGAAAGTCAAAACAAAACTATTGCTGAACTTAATGAGTTAGTAATTACTGTTGCTGACGAGCTTAATGGTATTGGTGACAATACTAGTACTCAAGAAGAATTGAGTGCTATTAAACAGCGTGTGGCACTTGCAGAAGAGAATATTGACAAGCTTGGTGACAAGGGATTGATTGTAGATACGCTTATTAAAGGCGTTGGCAATGATGCTAAGCACTTAGGTCATGCTGTGGCAAATGTTACTAGGAAAACTAAACATATAAATTTTCGTAGAGCTAAGACTGAAGAAGCAACAGAAGTTCCGCCACAAGCTTCAAGTTCATCTTCTAGCGTAGAAGCAGAATTAGCTACACCTGCAACAACGACTGATATTTATACTGAAGAGGTTCAGACTTCCACTCCAGCACAGGTTCCAGTCCAAACTCAAACCCAGCAAACTCAAGAATTTTTGAATAACCTCGATGGTTATTATGCGGCACCAGCAGAGCGGGTAGAGTATTTAACACCGGTACAAGGAAAATAATAAGATGATAAATTATGTTAGTCGTACAGATGTAATCAAGGAGCTAGATATAGATGACTATATCCTTTCTCAATATGAGAAGTTTCTTGAATTACCTGAGCCGAGTGATGAAGGTTTTGATATTAATGTTGCTAAGTTAGTGGCAAGATTACACGAAATGATCAAAGCTGGTCTATCACTAAGTGATATTAGACAACTAAGTTTCGTTGCTGAACAATATCACAATGTTATACCTCAGCTAAAAAATTTCAGAGATTTTTCTCCGCATCATCATCTTAAGGAGCTTGTGAAATACTATAACGAAATGATTGATGAACTTGGTCATAGAGAGAAACATTATCAAGCTAAGATCGCTAATATGGAAAACGTTATTCAGAAGATGCAAGTTGAGCTTGAGAAGAATGGTATTGCTCATGATCAACTCGAGAACATTCATTATGAGGCTGAAAGATATAAATCAGAAGTTGAAGAGCGTAATGAAATACTCGAAGCTATGCAGAAACGCATTGGCGAGCTTGGAGTTGAATTAGAAGAATTACATTACTTAAATAATGAGAAGAATGATGAGCTTGATAAGGTTAAAGCTGAACTTGAGTACTATACTAGTGCAGATCCAGTAATGAAGAAGCGTTCAGCTGTTGATATCCAAGCTCTACTGAAGAAGAAAGAGAAAGAAATCGAGCTTAAGCATCAACGTGAAATCTTTGATCTGAAGAAACAAGTAGATATAATGTTGGAACAGAAAGAGCAAGAGTGGTTTACTAGACCAACTTCTAAGGTTTCTTAACGGTATTTCGGAACAGAACTTAATAATAAGCGTCCTAATAACTAGGGAGCTTCTAATTGCGTTGTCCGTTTTGTAAATCAGAAAACCTTAAGGTATTAGAAAGTCGCTCTGCTGACGATGATAGAAGTATTAGACGTCGCCGTGAATGTATTGAATGTCAGCAAAGATTCACTACTTATGAACGCGTAGAGTTTAATCCCATGATAGTTATTAAGAAGAGTGGTTCTAAAGAGCTTTACTCTAGAGATAAATTAATTTCAAGCATAGTTCGTTCTTGTAGTAAGTCACAAATTACAGCTTTAACAATTGACTCTATTGTTGATCAAGTTGAGTCTACTATGTATCAAAGATATAACCGTGAGGTGCCAAGTTCTGCACTAGGTTCTATGGTGATGAGCGAATTAAAGATCCAAGATCCTATGGCTTATATCCGTTATGCTTCAATATTTAAAAAGATTAACTCTATAGGTGAGTTCATTGATGAAATGAAAAACCTTGAAGACACTATGCTAGGCATTCAATTTCAATCAGTCAGCTAAACGACTTAATTTGTTATACTGAGTCTTTAGGGAATAATAAGATAGTGAGACTGCGGGCCAACTTATTTCTATTAATTGTTTTTATAAGCTCTATATTTAGTGCCAGAGCTGAAGTAGGTAAGGTTTACGAATTAGATTTTAAAGAGAATCAAACCTTCTATATGTTTGCTGGTGCTAAGGCTACTATAAGACTTAAGGGAATCCCTAGCAACGTAGATGTAATTCAAGCGCAGCTAATTGAGGAAGCAAATAGTCCTAAGGGTAATATATTAGGCAAGAAAAATAAAATCGTAGAGCATAATTCAGGCTTATCAAATTATATTGATTTTAATGTAGAAATACTTCCTGAACCATCAGGTAGGCCAAATAAAAATCCTATTAAATTAAAACTTAAAAGCTTTAGAAAGCTAGAGTCGGGCTCTTATGAAATAGTCTCTGATACTAATAACTATATTAGAACCAAACACTGTGCTGGAAACACCCCTAGTTGTGGCTTAGTTAAGATCAAATGCCGTCATCTTAGTACTAATTGTATTGATGGTATGGAAGATGTTTTTATTACTTATCCTAATGAATGTGAAGTGGAGAAAGCTGGGGCTGTATTACATTCCAGAGGTATGTGCGCTAACTAATATTCCACTTTCATTAAAGTTAATCCAGAAGCTGGTACTGATTGTTTGCAAGTATCTTCGCTAGGATCTAGTCCCTTGCCTACTTGTATTAATTCACCTACGAGACGTCTGACCATATGGCGCAAGAATCTATTAGCTTTGATACGATATTTATAACAGATCTCTGATTCTTTAATTAATTCAGATTCTACTACTGTACAAATAGTATCGTTTGCATTTTCATCAATTGTTTGAGCATATTTATTAAAGTCATGAGTGCCAATATAGGACTGGGCTTGCTTTGCCATACGCTCGAAATCTAGTGGTTCTTTTTGCCACATGAGGCTGTCTAATCTCAATACCGGTCTATGTCTACGTATAAAGACCTTATAGAGGTACTCTCTAGACTTAGCATTAAAACGTGCATGAAACTCTAAGGGTACTTCTTCTATTTTCACTAATGCCATATCTTCGGGTAGTAGAGAATTAAGAGCGATGAGAACTTTATCTGGGTTATTTGCAGCATCTGGAATTAATTGATCTATCTTGAAGTTAACTATTTGTCCGATGGCATGAACTCCAGCATCTGTGCGGCTAGAGAAGCTGGTTTCAATGATATTGGAGTTAGCAAGCCATGATCCCTTAGGACCCATGAATTGATTGAGAATTTTATCTAATTCACCTTGAACAGTTCTTTCGTTATCCTGTATTTGAGAGCCACAGAATTTGGAGCCATTATATTCAAGCTTAAGTTTATAATTATGTGCCAAGCTTAATCTATTCTTTGGTTGTTACTACTACAGTAGCTACTCGCAAGACCTTGTCGTTGAGCTTGAAACCTTTCTTTAAGACGTCTACAATAGTACCTTCTTCTTTACTTGGATCTTTAACTTTAGCTATAGCTTCATGTAATTCAGCTTTGAATTTACTGTCCGTCTCGATCTCTGTCATGCCAATTGATTTGAGACTCATCAGTAATTGTTCTTGTAACATATCAATGCTTTTGATTACTTCTTCGTGGCTAGTGTTACCATTAATACTCTTCTTAGCGAACTCAAAATTATCCAGTGCTGGAAGAATTGCTTCTATGGTGTTGGCTGCTGCATATTTAAGTAAGTCTTGTCTTTCACGTTGATTTCTTTTAATGATATTTTGCTGGTCTGCCCACAAGCGTTTATATTGGTCATCTAGCTCTCGATATTTAGCTTCTAATTCAACTAATTGAATGGAAGGATCGGTATTAACTGATTCTTCATTGGATTTAGCTTGATTAGTCTTAGTCCAGGCCTCATCAGCAGTTTTTTTAGTATCTGTAGGATTGGTTTCAGGTTGGTGCAAATTACCTATATCTGTATTTATAGTATCGTTCATAGCCAGGTTTATATTATACCAGCCCTTATTAGTAATACTGGTATAGGCTTTTTAAGACAAGTTTATAGCATGTAAAGGAAACACCGGTCCCTCAGTGCAGGCTCTGTTATAAGAAGTATTATTATGGTTATTAGATTTACACACACAAGCAAGGCAAGCACCGAGTCCGCAGCCCATGCGCTCTTCTAGTGACATATAAGCTTGTTTGCTTTCAGGAATGATCTTCTGGATAGCTCTTAGCATTGCTGTGGGTCCGCAAGAGTACAATACATCCCAGTTCTGATCTACTAATTCTGTTACTAAACCATGATGACCATAGCTTCCATCCATAGTGCTGATTTGCACTTCACCTAAAGTTTTGAAGTCATCTTCATAGAAAACATCTTTAGCAGAATTGAACCCTAGAATAGATTTGATCTTAACTCCGCGTTTCTTAAGCTTACGTCCTAAATAATAGAGTGGAGGTACGCCAATACCGCCACCGATTAAGAGTGCTTGCTGACCAGCTTTTACAGAATCTATAGGAAATTCCACTCCTAATGGAGCAAGTATATCTAAACTATCTCCTATACTCTTCTCGCTTAATATTTTAGTTCCTTTACCATCAGCGCGATAGAGTACTGTCATTAAACTACCTGCATCGTCTATATTGCAGATGCTCATTGGTCTACGTAAGAGAGGATCCATGCCATCACTACATTTAATATGTAGAAATTTACCAGGTAAGAACTCAGCTAGATCATAGTTACCTGCAAGTTCAAGTTTATAGATCTTGTCGGCTATTTCCTGATTGGATTTGATCTTTAGTATGTGTTTGGCGGGCATTAACTTTTTAACTCACGAATAGTCTGTGGAATATTGCTAGATTTATAAATAGCAGAACCAGCAACCAGTACATTTGCTCCTTTGGCTTTAAGACTATTAGCGATCTCCCCAGGAGTGACTCCACCATCGACTTCTATGTCAATCGTTAAGTTTTGTTTGTTTGCCATAGATTTTAACTCTTGGATTTTCTCAAGCACTACTGGTTTGAATTTTTGTCCTCCGAATCCTGGATTCACAGACATCAGTAGAACCAAATCAATATCTTTAAGAAGCTCTTCCAGAGCGGATGCTGGAGTAGCTGGATTAATTGAGAGTCCAACCTTAATGCTTTGATCTTTAATTAGTTTAATAGTTTTCTTAATGCTTGCGATATTGTAGTGTTTAGAGCTAGTACCTCTAGCTTCCCAAGCTTCTTGAGTCTCTTGACCCCACCAGTGATCCTCTTGAGGCAGTTCATGAGTAAGTTTTTTAGAATCCTTATCATCAAGCCTGTATGCTTCCATATGAAAAGTAATTAGATCTGCTCCAGCTTTGATAAAGTCAGGTATATGTCTTTCTGGATGAAAGATCATCAGATGCACATCTATAAAAAGATTAGTGATAGGTTTGATTGCCTGTACTACAGGTGCTCCTATAGTGATATTCGGTACAAAGCCCCCGTCCATTACATCTACATGTAACCAATCTGCTCCAGCCTCTTCTACCTTCTTGATCTCAGCAGCTAAGTTCGCAAAGTCAGCAGAAAGAATTGAGGGGGCTATAAGAGTGACTGAGTGGCTGAGTGGTGAGTGGCTGAGCATAAATCAATTATATCTGAGTTATTTACTCTCAGTCACCCAGACACTTAGTCACTAATACACTTTATTTAAAGTGAGCATATGCCTTATTCGCATCTGCCATCTTGTGAGTAGCTTCTTTAGTTTCTACAGCTTTACCTTTGCTGTTATAAGCGTCTAGTAATTCGTTACTTAGTTTGATAGGGAAGCTCTTACCAGCGCGTTTGCGAGCTGCTCCGATAATCCATCTGTGAGCAAGTGCTTCACTTGTTCTTGGTTCAACTTCTACAGGTACTTGGTAAGTTGCACCGCCGATACGACGTGCTTTAACTTTAACTACAGGCATAGCGTTCTTCACTGCTTGTCTGAAAACATCGACAGCAGCCTTGTTCTCAATCTTGCCTTCTAACATTTCTACAGTTTCGTAGAATAATCTTTCTGCAGTAGATTTCTTACCAGCCACCATCATTCTATTAATGAATGAACCTACGTGTCTGTCATTGAACTTCGCATCTGGCTTAGCTACTCTTCTTTTAAATCTTCCGTCTTTTCTTGGCATCTTATTTCTCTTAAACTCCTAGTTATTTAATATAGTTACTTTTTCTTTTTCTCTACTTTAGTTCCGTACTTAGATCTACTTTGTTTACGTCCGTTAACTCCCTGAGTATCTAATGCACCACGAACTATGTGGTAACGAACTCCTGGTAAATCTTTTACACGGCCGCCTCTGATAAGTACTACCGAGTGTTCCTGTAAATTGTGTCCTTCGCCACCGATATAAGCTGTAACTTCTTCGCCGTTAGTCAGACGAACCCTAGCAATCTTACGCATCGCCGAATTAGGCTTCTTAGGTGTGGCCGTTCTTACCTTAGTACAGACTCCACGCTTAAGTGGATTACCTTCTAAAGCCGGGCTCTTGCTCTTTTTCTTAGAGCTTTTGCGACGTTTGCGAATTAACTGTTGTATTGTAGGCATGCGGCTGACTATTTTAGCATTAGCGCTTAATGATATTAGCTATACCATTAACATATTTAACTTTTATCTAATAAATATATGGATCGTAGCTAGACCCCGTATCTACGCTAGAATATAGATTATGAAGAAAAGCCTCTTCTTAACCTTAATACTGTTAGTGGCTTGCCTAGGAATGGCTAAGGCAAGCGAATTAGATGCTCTTAGATATATGCTTAATGCTAGAGAACAAGAGCCTAGAATGTATTTACCTGATGTGGCAATGTTAGGAAGTGATATTAATGTTCTAGTGATTGCGCCAGGAGCTAAGAAGGTAGTTTTGTATGGTTCTAATCAAGAAGGTGAGACAGAGGTCAATGGTGAAAAGTTACGTCTAGGAAAGGATTTAAGGGTTTTAGGAGAGACTGATATCTCAGCTGCTAAACAAGAATCAAGAGCTAATTTTAAGATTCCACTTGATAAGGTTAAGGATTTAGAGCTAGCTAATAAAAGTTATGCCTTTGAGGCTTTAATTAGCTATGAGAATCCTCAGACAGGAGAAGAAATTACTCGCAGAGCAAGTTTCTTTGGAGCTAATGCAAGTTTTTCTAATAATAATGCAGTGAGAATTCTGCCGCTACCTAAAGACCATGCTAACACTGCCAATATGGCAAGATCAATGATCCCGGGACTGGGTCCAAATCCAGTAAACTATTAAGAGATGGACTATTACTCCAATACTAATATCGAAGAGTTCGACCGTTTTGTCGAATTTTTAGGTTTTGGCTATTCTGACTCCATTAGTGTCGCTCGTAATGTTTATATCAGGCTCGAAGATTATTTATTTCCTTCTAAAGGAGATGACCAGAATAAGATTGATTTCTCTAATCATGATTTAAGTACTCAAGAATTAAATATTAGATTCAATAGATTGCTTGCAGAGTTTGCAGGCTATGAGACTAAACATATGGGGGCTAAACAATTTCGCTATTTATCTATAGATCTAGTAGATGTTAAGTCCAGTGTTGATGAGGAATTGTTCAAGTGGTCATATTTTAACCATAAGTTTGCAGCTTCTCAAGGACAAGATGCGGCAGCTATGAATGAATGGCATAGGCTTGAAGAGAAAATTAATGTTAATAAGATTGCTGACTTCAAGGCGAGAAGAGAAACTAACCTAGCTTTCTTTATGCATATAATTAATAATCATCAATTCTTTGATCAGATTATTTTTGCAGGTTTACCCAATGAAATAAAACATGAAGTGCAGTTTGGATTGGACGTGGCAGAAGAGCAATATCTCGGTAAATCAATTAAAGAAAATCAAGCTCAGGGTATTTGTAGAGTAGTTGGGAACGGACTTTCAGAGGTAGTGCTCAATCTAGTGAAAAAATTTGCCATGAAGTCTAAGCTGAAGCTTAAAGGACATATACTTGCCAATTCTCGCAAACTTAATACTTATCTACTTATGGATATTAGATCTGCTTTTTCTTACTTGGGAATTCTTGAGACTAGTATTAAGGATTGTGATTTTGTTTTCCTTATCAATGATTTGGATTTACTGAGTATTATTCCAGAGGTGAGCACTGAGAAACCAATCTTTACTGTTGATCTTAGTCAACCATCTACGCCAAATTATTCTTATATGCTACTTCGTGATGATGGTTTCTCGCAGATCTATGCTTATGCTAAAAAACGCCAATATGAAGAGCCTATCAGTACCATGATTCGCTCCCTCTGTGCTGGCTTAGTGTTTTTTATTACTAAATCCAAATTCTCTCAGCAACTGGCTATGAATTATATGGATGATTATTTCTTACCATTGACTGCTTCCTTAGGAAAAGATATTGGAGATTTTCAAGCAGCAATAGATTTACTGACAGAGAAACTGGAAGAGCCTCAGCCTAAAATAAACACTAAGAAAGAAGAGATCATAGAAACTGAGGAATAAATTATAAACATGTTAAATGAGAAGATAGAACAACTCGTAATAGAATCACTCGTAAAGAATTTTGATTCTGCTAAGCTTGGCGAGTTAAGTTCAGTGCCTGATTCGATTGCTATCGAATTACCTAAGAATCCAACGCATGGTGATAGAGCTATTAGTATTGCTCTGAAACTTACTAAAGATGCCAAGCTTCCTCCGCGTGCTATTGCTGAAGCTATAGTCTCTGAGCTAGATACAAAGAAATTTTCTAAGGTTGATATTGCTGGACCTGGTTTTATTAACCTAACCCTTGATTGGAGCTTGCTTGAAGATGCTATCACTGAAATTCATAATCTAGGTAAGGCATTTGGACGAATTCCTTATGAAGCTAGACCCGATAAAACTTATTCAAGTGTGCTGCTAGAGTATGTTTCAGCTAACCCTACTGGTGACCTGCATTTGGGGCATGGAAGACAAGCCGTTTTAGGTAGTGCACTGGCGGAATTGTTGAGATGGGCAGGTTATAAAGTAAGTACTGAGTTTTATATCAACGATGCTGGTGCTCAGATAGAAAAGCTCTCTAATTCTGCTAAACAAGCAATCTTAATCCAAGAAGAATTACTTGCTGAAGCTAGTTATGATAATGAAAATAATTATCCTTTAGATTCTATGAAGGAATTTATTGATCCTAATACTTTTATTGCTGAGTTAATTGCTTACGCCAAGACCCATGAAGTTACTGGCATTGTTGGTAAGGAGATTAACTTAGAAAAGATTCCTGTGGAAGTTTATGGCAGAATTGCCGAGACTATATTCTTACGTGCACAGAAAGCCATATTAAAGCAAGCTAGGACAGAGTTTGATAAATGGTATTCAGAAAGAGAGAATCTACATCAGCCTGACTCTACAGGCAAGACTAAAGTTGATAAGATCTGTGAAACTCTCTTAGCCTCAGGATATGCTTATGAAGAAGAGGATGCACTATGGTTTAAGGCTAAAGACTTCGGTGACGAGCGTAATAGAGTTCTGCGTAAATCAGATGGTAAGTATACTTATTTAGCAGCGGACTTGGCTTATCATCAGGATAAGCTTGCAAGAGGTAACGATAAACTTATTAATTTATGGGGTGCTGATCACCATGGACAAATCCCTGGTATTAAAGGTGCTTTAGAAGCTCTTGGCGAGCGCGCTGACAAGCTCGATGTGGTATTGATTCAAATGGTCTCGCTTGCTAAGGGTGGTATTGAAGTGAAGATGTCTAAGCGTGATGGTAACGTTGTCACGGTAAGAGAGTTGATTGATGAAGTTGGGGTGGATGCTTTTAGATATTTCTTAGTAGAGAGCCAAGCTAATAATAGAATGGTATTTGATCTAGAGCTCGCTACTAAACAAGATAAGGATAATCCCGTTTATTACGCTCAGTATGCACATGCACGTTGTTGTAGTATTCTCAGAACCTTAACAGGTAAGCAAATCGATCAAACTTCGATTAATACTGATATTAAGGAGACTAAGCCTCTAATTAGTGAAGCTGAATTAGAACAATGGCTTAATGAGTTTAAGCTTAGTAATGGTTTGTTTGGTAGAACTTTCTTGAAGCTTGAAGCTGAATCATTAAGTTCTACTAAAGCTCTAATCTTGGGTCTTACTGATTTCCCGGAAGAGATTAAAGCCGCCGCCGCCGCTAATGCTCCATATAAAATTGCTAACTATATTAAGCAGATTGCTGCCCTATTCCATCAGTTTTATACGCATAACAGAGTGATTAATGATGATAGAGAATTAATGAAAGCAAGAGTGTCTCTTGTAGCAGCAACGCAAAAGACACTCTATAACGCGCTCTCTGTACTGGGCATCTCAGCTCCGGAGAAAATGTAATTATTTTCTAGCAACTAGGGTCGGGAAAATTTTATTAGCATCATAAATAATATTTATATTTTTGAAGCCAACTTTAGTTAGTAGTTCCTTTGTAAAACTTTCAGTTTTAAATGATTGCCATCGTACTTCTAGAATATTAAATACTAAAGCTTGTTGCATTAAATCTTCAGCTTTCATATTAGAAATCATCCATGGTGAATTAATGTCCATAATGGGTGGTGGAGTCACGAAACTAGCTAGTAACATGCCACCAGGTTTAATAGAACGATAAAAACTCTCGTATAATTTTTCTAACATATTATCGTTATGAACATAAATATTCAAGCCATTAGTTATTAAGATATCTAGCTCGTTATTCCATGGAAGCTGCCAGGCATCATAGTTATAGAAACTACAATGTTTCTCTACATTTAAGTTTTTAGCTAAAGCTTCAGCTTGGACCAAAGAATCTTGATCTAAATCCACTCCCATTAATTTTAGGTCTGTAAATTTATTGAGATCGAGCCGGAGGACATCATCCATTAAGCCGCAAGGAATAGAAGCTAGTTTCATTCCATCTTTTAGACTGTCACTAAGAATTTGTTGGAAAATTTTAAATCGTTGCTGGGTTGCAAGCAGTGCAGGACATGCTTCTAATAACCACTTCTCTAATGAGTTTGCTGTTTTAACTTGTGACTCGGGATGCCTAACTACATAACTAGTCCAATAACCATTAAGTCCCTTATTACAAATTAAAAACTTACCTAAATCAAATTCTTGCAGTGCTGCTAATAAGTTTAGTAATTTACTTTTATGTTCTTCATCTGCATCCAATGCTTGTATGTTAGTTTTAATTCTATTAACTTCGCTTGTTAGATTTACTTCTTCAGCTGCATGTGAAATCAATCCGGGACTATTTTCAGTTTTCATAATCATATTATAGAATAATTGAAAGCTCACAGTTGTGAGTCTGGGGTAATGTCCTGCCTGTAAGCTTTCAAAACACAGGGCTAGACTAAATAGTGTGTGCCGTTGGCATATATCAATTCTCTTTCTTCTGCCTCAAATCTAGTGATCTCGTAGTCGTGTCGGAATTGTCGTAGATCAACTATATTATCCTGTGGTCGGTGAGGCTCGTCTATGTCTAGCCCTGGAAAATCTTCTTCTTCATCTTCATTATCATCGTCCCAATCTTCGATAAGCTCGATATCATTCCAAGTATTGAGCTTCGGTTGCTCTCTTAATCTTAAGAATGCTTGATAGCCATCCAGCATATCTCGTCCAAAAATTACTAATCTTCTTTCAGTTAATCTCTCGTCGGTTATAGAAGCAACTAAATCTCTAATTTTACGAATAAATCCTTCAATGGTTCTAATAGAAAACCCTAGCTCATCCCCAATCTCTATATTGCTCCAGCCCTCACCAATGAGAGCTAATATTGGTATATAGGGTTCGGGTATTATTGTTCCCTTATATCTCACTACTGGTAGAATTGCTACTTTCTCTAAATCTAGTCTCTGTGCTGTTTTCGGCATTATTAATTCCTCCGTTCTTGTGCCATTAATAATAAATCTAAAGTTCCCGAAATGAAAGGGGTCAAAAAACCCCTGGAACTTTTTGTTTCTAATCCAATTGTTATAAGGGTTTGAGTGATTTTGCTGTTAAAAACTATGTTCTGGAAAACTGTTCAAGGGGGTCAAAAAACCCCTGGAGGTTAAGAAGGATTTTAAACAATCAGTTGATTTTGACCCCAAGCTAGCTTCTTGTTTGCGATATCACGCATCAATGTTACTAACTTACCTGCTGGTGATTCTTTACTAATCACTAATGGTTTACTTTCATGCCCAGGTTTATTCCTATACGTTAGAGTATAATTTGGTCCCCCAGTCAGACTATTTTTAATAGTAATAAAAAATCGTTTTTTGCCTTCATCAGTAATATCTTCATAACTAAAATGAACATCAGGATCACCTTGTTGATGCTGAACATTATTAAAATTCAATAATTGAGCTGCTCTTTTAACTAATACTGATTCGTCTTGCCAGGCTGCTTCTCTATCTGTCAAACTTAAAGGATCCACCTCGTGGTTCATACGTTCTAAAGGAATAACTATGTCTTTTATTTGCTCTCTTTCGAAGAGCTTGGTTAAAATAGCATCTCGTTCAGCAAGGTTTGCTTCAATGTCCTTACCTACTTTTACGACACTAGTAGCCAATGCATTACATGCATCAGGATTTGTAATTCTTAAAAAAGGGATTAATTTTGCGATATTACCAAAAGTTGTTGTCAGCATAATTATTATCCAAGCACCATCGGTGGCGGTGAATTAACCCCATCAAGGATTTACCAGTGATCTATGTTTGTGCATTTAAGGCAGATTCAATAGCAAGTTTAGTCAAAACCTTAGAATGTTTAATGAGTTCATTCAAAAATTCAAGGGCATTTTCTACAACCTCAATTTTCATAGGGTCAACTCGACTTATATCTGGAAAATATCTTCGGATTCTTGTAGAGTTCATGTTTAACTCTCCACTTTCAGTGACAGCTAATTTAGAATGGACTTCAGTTTTGAGAAAATGGTTAAATTTCTCTAGTGAAAAGTCCCTATAATTTAAAAACTTGGCTAATAAATTTTTTAATCCTTGGATTTTTAAACCAGTTATTTCTGCAAGGTTATTTAAAGCTTTTATAGTAGGATTGTCTTCATTAATTCTAGTAATTGTAAAACAGAATCCAATTGGTTTAGATTCTGTGATCGTAATTCCTTTTCCTTTTAAAAAATGAGCAAGCCCATCTAATGCTTGTGAATAATCAGAAGAAGATGAAAGACGACGGGTTTTGGGTGAATGTGCTGCATGTAAATCTTCTTTCATAGCAGGAATTCTACTTTCAATAGTTGCATCAATTACAGGAGCAACTTTTAAAAGCAGATCAAAAGCAACTCGTTGTATATCATGTTCAGCTCTATTAGGTGAGCTAATTAAAGCATCTCGTTTCTGTTGCAATGCTTGTACGATTGTTGTCATTATAGAAGTCCTTTTAGGCTTATAAGCCATTTGAATTTGATTTGTGAATAAATTATATAATATTATTGTACTTAGAACACAAGATTTAGCCTAGCACCATTGGTGGTGGTGAATTAACTCCGCCTAAACCATGCTTAGAAAGTTCTTCTCTGGCTATGCCTTTATCTACGGCTATATCTATAAATAATTTACCGTTAAGATGATCTATTTCATGTTGTACGCAACGACAAAAGAGATCCTCTGCTGCTTCTAGGCGATGCTCTTTACCAGTGAGATCTTGAAACTTGAAAACTATTCTACTAGCGCGTTTCACCTTAAAGAATACATCTGGGAAACTTAGGCAACCTTCGTAACTATCCATCTCGCCTTCTTTATAAACTATGATTGGATTGACCATTATATAAGGTTCGTATTCAGGTTCAGCATCGCTCTCCTCGCGTTCTTCTTTATATCTTTCTGAAGCCCATTCCGTGTCAATAACTATGATTCTGTGCTTGATACCCACTTGCGGTGCAGCTAGCCCCACGCCGTTTTGGTGGTACATGGTCTTAAGCATTTTATCTGCGATCTTCTCAAGCTTGCGATCAAACTTAGTAACAGTGGAACATGGCTCTCTGAGCACATTTGCGCCATATTTTTCTATGCTGAAATATTTATCTTCGTTGTCTGACATTTTATTGTGGGTCAATCTGATTGAATTTGAACTTATTAAGTATTATTCCACGTTTAGATGTTTTTATAAAATCAATGATCTCTTGTATCTGTGGAAGTGGTTTGAGTTCATTTTCTAGTCTAGCTATCATATTAGGTAGAGCTAGGCGGTCTCCATAAATAACCTTAAACGCTTTCATGATTTCAGACTTAAGCTCTTGGCTAAATTGAGCTTTAATCATGGCATGCCTATTAGTGGAAATAGCTCCAGATGGTATGCCTACATAGATCATGTAAGGTATCGCATCATGATTAGTTGCTGACATACCACTCAGCATGACGAAGTTACCAATACGACAATGTTGATGTATTACTGCTCCACCACCTAGGTTTACATGATTTTGAACTTGAACGTAACCACCAAGCGTTGCTCCATTTGCTAAGGTACAATGATTTCCAATAGTAGAATTATGAGCTAGATGGGAATTAACCATTAGGTAATTATGATTACCAACCTTAGTCGAATCACCTTCACCAGTGGCTTTATGGATAGTTACAAACTCACGAATAACATTGTTATTGCCTATTTCTACGTAGCTCATCTCGTTTTTATAAGATCTGTCTTGAGGAGCTTCGCCTATAACTGCATGAGAATGAATAACGTTATTATTACCAATACGGGTTCCATTACGAATAATACTGTAATCAGAGATAATATTGTTATCCCCAATAATAACGTCATCTTCAATAATAGCTGTAGGAGCTATTATCACGTTTGAACCTATAGTTGCTCGCTTGGATAATAAAGCCATTATGTAAATATAGCATAAAAGAGGTTAAGGACAAATTATAGCCTTGTAAATAGAAGGTTTTCCCTTATTGGCTCGTATTAGTTATTAAGTAGCTACAATGAATCTTACAATGTCTATAAATTTATTAGCACTTAACGACGAAGAGCTAATGCTAGAGCTTCAAAGTGGCAACGAAGAGGCGTTTGTAATATTGGTTAAAAAATACACTAATAAATTTTATGCTTTGGCCTATCGTATGGTTGGTCAAGCTGAAGCTGAAGATTTAGTTCAAGAAGCATTCTTAAAACTTCTCGATCAACCTCACAAATGGAATCGAAACAAAGGCGCTAAATTCTCTACTTGGTTTTATACAGTGATTATTAATATGTGCAAGGATTACAACAAGAAGAAAAAACCTATACAAATCTCTGATGACTTTGAGAAAGCTAGTGATGCAAATTTGGAAGAATTGATTGAGCAAAAAGATCAGCGAAGATACGTTGATAAATGTCTCTTAGAATTATCTGAAAATCAACGCATCTCTGTATATCTCTGTTTTTACCAGGGTTTGAGCAATCAAGAAGCTGCTGATATTATGGGATTAAAGCTCAAAGCGTTGCAGTCACTCTTAATGAGAGCTAAGGTTGCTTTGAAAGAGAAAGCAAGAATTTATAATAGTGTAGTGGAGGCGGTAAGATGAATTTAGAAAGCATAAATGAAGATCAAGAATTAAGAGAGTTCTTGGCAGCAAGCAAGGTTACAGATGCTAGTACGAACCTGGTAAACCGTATTCTTGAAATTGCAAGAAATCGCAAACAAAATAATGCTTGGTTTGATTTTTATTCTGCAATTCAGGAATTGATTGCAGAGATAAGGATACCTAGACCAATTTATACACTTGCTTGTGTATTGATTCTTGGCTTTGTGATTGGTTTTAATAATGCGAGTGATTTAAGCACCCAGCCAACTATTGGCACAGACTTAGCAAATGACTTTTTATATGACGAAGGAGAATTAATATGAATAAATCAACAAAAATACTAGTCGGAGTTTCCTTAGCCATAAATGTTTTATTAATAGGAGTGATTCTCGGGTACTTGTCTAATCGCTCGCATCATGGTCGTTGGGGTGGTAAACACTCTCATCATCACTGCCATAAATCTAAGCATTGCAAACCCTTCAACGATAAATTTGTTAAACTTCATGAAAAACAGCATGGAATGTTTAAACAAGTAGAAACTAAGCGTGAGGAAGTATTTGAAGTGCTCACTGCGGAGAAATTTGATCCTATAGCTTATGAGCAAAAATCTAAAGAGTTGCACCAAGCTTATGCTCAAATTGCTGAAACTATGTCAGAGACTATTAAAGAGACAGCAGCTGGTTTATCTCAAGCTGATAGACTGGAACTTGCAAGCGAGCTCGGACATTTTAAGCATAAGAAACATAAATAGTAAGCTTATTTAGCTTTTAATTCTTCCACTAGTTTGGTTAAGTCTTTAGCTGAGATTGCTCCTAGTTTTCTGCTGACATTGGATCTATTAGCACTTACGAAGACTGTTTCTGGAATTCTAGAGATCTTTAATTCTCTGACTAGGGCTTTAGTTTGAGTAGCATCTACGTCAACTTCAAAGAAATCTACCGAACCAGATTTGGCTAACTTCACTTCATTAAATGCTGGCGCATAGTCTTTACAACTACCACACCAGGTAGCATAGAACTTGATTACTGCTGGTTTAGAGGATTTACTGAGGAAGGTTTTAAGAGCATCGGTTGTCGTGGTAACAGAACTCACTTGCCCGCAACCTGCGAACATTAGAACAGTAAATAACACCAAGGATAGTTTGCGCATAAGATTAATTATAGCATCAGCCCTCTGTTATTATATTAGAGTGCCACAAATCATTCTCACTGGCGATAGACCCACTGGTCCTTTACATTTAGGGCATTATGTCGGTTCGCTTCAAAACCGTGTAAAACTTCAAAATGAAAAAGATGCTCAAGCTAAGCAAAAGTATAAATCTTACATTCTTATTGCAGATATGCAGGCGCT
The DNA here is from genome assembly GCA_964551135.1 of uncultured Gammaproteobacteria bacterium. Taxonomy (GTDB): domain Bacteria; phylum Cyanobacteriota; class Vampirovibrionia; order LMEP-6097; family LMEP-6097; genus CAYPGT01. The sequence goes on from CAZKAT010000001.1 coordinate 192,251, forward strand.
CACTGATAACTTTGAGACACCTGAAGTCGTTAGTTCTAATATTCTGAATGTTGCTCTGGATTATTTAGCAGTAGGGATAGATCCTAAACTTAGTTCTATTTTTATTCAGTCTCAGATTCCTGAGTTTTCTGAGTTGACGATGTATTTTTTAAACCTTCTCACTCTTAATCAAGTAGAACGCAATCCTACTGTGAAAGAGGAGATACGTCAGAAAGGATATGAAGGTCAGATCCCTATGGGCTTCTTGATTTATCCAGTGGCGCAAGCTGCTGATATACTTGCTTTCAATGCAGACCTAGTGCCTGTTGGTGCCGATCAAATCCCGATGATAGAAGACACTAATATGATCGCGCGTAAATTTAATCAAGTATATAAACGTGAGGTCTTTAAAGAAGCTAAAGCTTTAGTACCAGAAAATTTCTCTCGCTTAGTTGGTATAGATGGTAAGTCTAAAATGTCTAAGTCTCTTGGTAATGCAATCTATCTGAAAGACACTAGTGATGAGCTTTGGCAGAAGATTCGACAGATGTATACCGATCCTAATCACCTGAAGGTAGAAGATCCGGGACAAGTAGAAGGTAATGTTTGTTTTACTTACTTAGATGCTTTCTGTGACGATGCGAAGAAAGTTCAAGAACTTAAGGATCATTATTCTCGTGGTGGACTTGGTGATATGGTTGTGAAGAAATACCTTATGGAAGTTTTAGATGCAAAACTTGCTCCGATTCGTGCTAGACGTGAAGAGTTTGCTAAAGATTCTGGTGCGGTAATGAAAGTACTTGCTCAAGGAACAGAAGAAGCGCGTCAAGCAGTTTATAAAGTAATGAAAGAAGTTAAAGAAGCGATGGGGATAAACTATGATCAAAGCCGTCTCACATCTAGTCCTTGCTAGTAAAAACGTTCCAGTGATGACAAAGTTTTTTAGCAAGGTTTTTGATGCAGAATCTTGTTATGAAAACGAAGAGTTTAGTGAGTTTATCTTAGCAAGTGGATTTCGAGTAGCTTTCTTCAAACCTTTAGCTAAAAATCTAAAATATTTTAATGCAATTACTTCTCGCAAAGCTATTTCCATTGGAGTAACTGTGGATAACGTAGATGAATTCTATGAGAAACTTAAAAAGAAAACTAAATCGTTGAATATTTCTTTAGCAAGTAAGCCTAAAGATCATCCATGGGGATTTAGGAGTTTCTTGCTTATTGATCCAGATCTAAATCGTTGGGAGATTACTCAGAGTCCAAGTAAAAGGGGCATGCTGAAAGAGGTGCCGTTAGTTAGGAAATTAAAGAAAAAGTCTAAACTAAAACCGCTTCACTAAGCTCAAAATCTACACCATCAATATTAATTGTGTCACCTTCTTGAGCGCCGCGGGATTTAAGAGCGTCGATTACTCCAAGTCCCTTAGTTACTCTGAAGAAGTAATTAAGAGATTCCAGATCTCTTAAGTCTACTAAGCGCATATGGCGCTCTAGCTTACCGCAATGCACCATCCACTTGATTCCGTCTTCTTCGTGACCTTGTTTCTCTATAGTGAAAGCACTGTCATCATGATCAGTTGCTACCGGATCATAATCGATACTAAGTGAGCTACCGATGTCTTTAGGAATTAGTTCTAGAGTTTGTTCTATAAATCTTTGCATTATTCTTAAACCATTCTCATAACGCTTACCCTCGCTATCAAAGCCCTCTCCACTTAAAGTAGAAATAGCAAATAATCCAATAGCATTAGATTCTGGTAATATACCATCTTCTATCTCTGAGAAGCTGTTTAATTTTAGTCCAGTATATTTTTCAAATCTAGTAACTAACTCAGTTAGTTCTTCATCTGGGAATCCTTCTATCTTGTTTAAAACTACTACTTGTTTTCTTTGAGCTAACTCTGGACTGTAGTTATAAAGTTCATAATTTACTTGAGTGAAATTCGTTAGAGGATCTTCAAAAGTTTTCAGCTTATACTGATCTAAGTTAGAGCCCATTAAGCCCCAAACATCTACTACGTGAACCAATAGGCGAGTGCGTTCTATGTGTTTTAAGAATTCATAACCTAAACCAACACCTTCACTTGCACCTTCTATAATTCCTGGGATATCTGCCATCACAAATGCATCACCAGTTTCTTTTTGTACTACACCGAGATTCGGTGCAATAGTAGTGAATGCATAATCTGCGATCTTAGGTTTGGCTGCACTGACTCTGGAAATAAGCGTAGATTTACCTGCATTTGGGAAACCAATAATTCCTACATCAGCAATCATCTTTAACTCTAATTCTAATTCTCGCTCTACAGGAGGTTCTCCTGGTTCTGAATAACTTGGAACACGATTCTTGTTAGACTTGAATCTCATATTGCCTCTACCGCCGCGACCACCTTGCGCAACTAAGAGTTTCTGTCCCTCTTCAACTAAGTCACCGATAGTAAGATCTCTAACAGGATCTTTTACTATGGTTCCAACAGGGACTTTGATAATTAAATCTTCACCGCTTCTACCAGTTTTATTAGTCTTAGAACCTTTGCTGCCATCATCAGCTTTAAAGAAAGCTTTGAACTGTAAATCTAATAAAGTGCTGAGGTCATGACTAGCTTCCAGCCAAACGCTACCACCACGTCCACCGTCACCACCATCTGGTCCACCAAAAGCCACAAACTTTTCTTGACGAAAAGTATTAGCACCGCGACCACCGCCACCGCTACTAATCTTAATCCTGGCCTTATCTATAAACATAAGCTTAAGTAAATACTAAATATAGCATACTTGGTGACTGAGGGGCTGGGTGACAGGGTGGCTGAGTTAGTGAATATACCTAGTTATTTGGCTATTCAGTCACTCACTACTCAGCCACCCAGGCACTAAGTTGCTGTTTGCTTGATTCTCGTTAGTTCTTCTTCTAAATCTTCACCATAAATATTCAGAATACTTTCCACTTCTTGCTTATAAATTCTCCAAGCATCTTTAATATTTTTGCGATTGAGGCTGATGATTTCCTTGCCCATATTAGCGTTGCCTTGTGCAAGCCTGGTCATAGACTTAAACCCAGGGCCTATAACTTTAGTAGCTGGAGAAAAATTACTTACCATATCAGCTAAGCTCAGACTTAAGACTAGTGGTAGATGCGATGTCATAGCTACAGATTTATCGTGAGTTTCAGCGTCCATCACTACTAGCTCTGCCCCTAAATCTTCACGAATAATTTTTTCTAGGTTTTCCGTTCTAGTACTAGATTCATCTAGTATCCATTTAGCACCCTCAAACAATTCTGGGAAGCTAGCTTCATAACCTTGATGCTCGGTGCCAGCCATAGGATGACCAGCAATAAAATTCTTTAAACCTAGTTCCTGAGCTTTATTGCTGACAGCTACCTTGGTACTAGCTACATCAGTGATAATCGTTTTAGCGAAAGCTCTTTGATCTTCAGCAATAGTACCTTCTTTACCAGATTGAATGATAATCTTAGCGATGTTTTCTAACTCACGAATGATGTTAGATTGTGATCCGCAAAGAAACACTATATCAGCGTTAGCGAGGTCTGCTAATTTATATTCTCTGTTTTGACTTATGCTAACAGTGAGCAATTCATGCTTACCCATTAAACGCTTCTCAATAGAGCCACCTATTAGACCAAGTCCTACTATACCTATACGTAGTTTATTTACCATGGTGCTAATTTATAGATCACCAGGAATATTAAACGAATCCCAGTCGTTGACGTAGTTACCTTCAAGGCTGATACTCTTTGCTGTGAATGGTGCACAGATACCATACTTGATACCATCTACGAATCCTTTAATCAGACCAGTGATAGCACCTGGAACTGCACCTAAAGCAAATCCAATTGTTTTAGATACTAATTGTGCTGGAAGACTGTCACCAAGCTCCTCGCTTACTCGGTCAGACATTTGTACGCCTTTAGAGAAAGCACCTCTAAGTGTTCCATCTACAGTACTGATAGGAGTTCCTATGATAGTACCAAAAGTACTTTTAAGTGGGTGAGCATTGCAGACACCTTTAGGCTTCTTAGTTGTAACTGTTGTAGTTTCAGTTACTGCTTCTTTAACATTGTTAATTCTCTCTGATAATAATTGTTGATTTTCTGCTTTAAGGCTGTTAATTTCTGTTTGTAAACTGTCATTGTTGCCTGCAAGTTCTTTAAGTTTACTTACAAGGGCAGCGATTTTATCGTCTAATTCTTTAGCTTTAGCTTCAAGTCTATATCTAGAACTTTCACATTCATCAAGTTTAATTCTGTTGGTATCAAGCTCTTGGCGTAGTTCTTCATCTACTTCTACTAATTCTCCTGTCACCACACCGGCTTTCACCATGCTTGGCAGTAAGATTGAACTTATTAGTATTGATGTTAAAAATACTCTACTAACTTTGCTGATATTAACCATGAGTTTGAAAATAGCATAAAAGACTACGGTAATGCAAGAGAATTAGAATATGTCATACGCCCTTCGGGCGACATACATATTTGTTATACTATGTTAAATCTGTGCCTAGTACCAAACCTAATCCTTTTAAAATAGACAGAGGAGCGCTTCCTAAGCTTCCAAAGTGGTTGCGTAATCACAAACCTAAATATCATTTTAATGAACTGATTAAAAAAATGCCACTTGATGGCATGACTACTGTTTGTCAGGAAGCTAAATGTCCGAATCGTGGTGAGTGCATTTCACGTGGCATTGTTACGGTGATGATTTTGGGATCTCAGTGTACTCGTGCTTGCACTTTCTGTGCAGTGGGTAGAGATGAGCCAGCTCCTGTAGATACTGAAGAGCCGCAGAAGATGCTCGATATGGTTAATTATATGGGTGCTAAATATGTGGTAGTTACCTCTCCTACTCGTGATGATTTATTCGATGGTGGCGCAGCGCATTTTAGGCAGGTGACTGAGTTTGTGCGTGAGCGCAGACCTGATGTTAAGCTCGAACTTTTAATACCAGATTTTCAGAATCAGGATTTTGCTTTCGATGAGATCATTGCAGCACAGCCAGATATGCTTTGTTTTGATATTCAGACTGTGCGTTCATGCTATCACTATGTGCGTCCAGGATTTAGTTATGATAAGGGCTTGAGTTTGTTTAGATATTTTAGAGATCATTCTGATCTTAAACTTAAGACGGGTATCATGGTTGGTTTGGGTGAGACTCAAGCAGAGATGCTGGAATTATTTCAGGACCTCTATGACTCTGGTGTGCGCTATGTCACTGTAGGACAGTATTTGCAGCCTCCAGGTATGCAGCTACCAGTGCTTGAATATGTAGTGCCTGAAGTTTATGAATTCTATACTAAAGAAGCAGAGAAGATTGGTCTATGGATCCAAGCAGGACCTTTGGTGAGAAGTAGCTATATGGCAGATAGATTGGCGATTCAAGGAGAAGAGTAATGCTTGTCAAAGATTCCGTGCAATGTGATGCAGAACACATGGTGCGTGATACAACACTCTTTCAGGAATTTGATTTAAGTTCAGAAAGCAAACCGATATTTTTTTTCTATACTTGGAATGCTCCAGCACTTACTATTGGTAAAATTCAAAGAAATAGAGAGCAGCTTATTAAAGAAGCAGAAGCTTTGGGACTGCCTTGCTATTTGCGTCCTACGGGAGGACGTGCTGTACTTCATGGTGGTGATATTTGTTACACCTTTATTGGTGCTCAAAGTGATACAGAGTTTGGTGGTAAATTACAAGAGTCGTTTCGTAAAGTAAATGAGATGGTGATAAGTTTGGTAAATGAAATTTTTAATCTTGAAATTGAAGCATCAGCGCTCAATACAAATGAGTTAGCTAATGCTTTGAAAATATTTAATTGTTTTTCTACTCATGTTTCTAATGAGGGTCTTTTTCATGGACATAAGATTGTTGGTGCTGCGCAAGCGATGGGCTCTAGAAGTTTTATTCAGCAAGGTTCTATTCAGCTAAATAAAGTTGATGTTGATTTGAAATATTTTCAGTCTTATAAAACCTTAGGTGAACTTATCCAAGAAAAATATATTCTTAGTGAATTATCTAGTATTTTAAATGAAAGGCAATCTAATATTATCTAACAATCTCATGCTAATTAGATAATATTAGCCCAAAAACCCTTCTGCTACAAAGAGAATTTCATATATGTATTACGCCCTTCGGGCATAATACATATTCAAACTTAATAGTTAAGCTTAAATAAAAATGATATTATCCTCGAAGTGTAACACGTATTAAGGAGGCTTAATTGCAAACTGCTCTAGTTCAAGCAGTACCGGTGCATAATATGGATTCTCAATCTAGGCCCCCATTGCTGCCTAGTATTAATTTTCCACGTTTGGAAAATTCTAGTTCTGAGCCTCAGAATATTATTCCAGAAACTAATCATATTAATTTTCATAAACCTGACGAATCTCTTAAAAATGAGTCTGGCTTTCTTAAATCAATAACAGAAAATATTTGGATTAAGAGTCACATTCCTGAAGCTGTTAATGTTCTATCTATTGTTAGTAATGGAACTGCAGCAGCAGCTAATATGTTTGGCTTCTCTAATTCTGTAAAAGATTTTGCTAATAGTTTTGGGAAGGTTGGAGCTAAGATTTTTCTTATTATTAATGGTGCAATTAATGCTATTGAATATTTTAGTAAGGGTAACTTTCTCGGTGCATTAGGACATTTCAATGACATCATTGTTGGTTCTACTGTACCTCATGATCACATTTATCTGGATAGAGGAACGGCTTCAGGTACTTATACTCTAGCTAACTCATTAGCCATCATTAATAATAAGGATAAATTCAGTTCATTCTCTGACCATTTACAACATATTGCAGATGGTTTTAAGAAGAGTTATAACAACTTCTTTAGCAAGGACTTTTTAAAAAACCTTGCTAATGCTAACAATGCTATGTTTGGTGTCGCGTCAGGTATATTTTGTAACCTTGGTGTACTTACTTGGTTCCTGACTGGTAACGAGAAATTAGGTACTGTTATAAGAGACTTTGGTGGAATTTTAATGGATATAGAACAAGCCCATCCAGGACACTTGCAGATGGGACGCAAATATTATTTCATGTCAGGACTGGGTTTACTCGGTGGTACTGTTTCAGATTTCTTAGCGAAGATGCTTCCTTATTATAAGAAAGCATTTGTGCCTTTAAGTCTCTGTATTGATGGTATTGGTAGATATTTACTTAGAATTTCTCATAACAGAAATGAGCTGCCATCTAAAGAAAACCGTACTGAAACTCCTAAACCAGAAATTAGATTGGCTAGTAATATGAATCTCCCAAGCTCAAGATCTCAAGCTGCAGCTTTAGCTACTCAGGTAGCTTAATAGTTATAATTAGCCATGTGCTTAAGTTGGATGATAAACCCATAATTATTATTGGCGGCGGCCCTGGTGGTTACTCCGCTGCCTTAGAAATCAGAAAAAGATTTTTAGAACAAAAAATTATTCTTATAGAAAAAAACAAACTTGGCGGTGCTTGCTTGCATGTTGGTTGCATCCCAAGTAAACAATTACACTCTATAGAAAATCTAGAAGATTTCTCTAAATTAATCACTAAGAATAAAATGATCTTAGAGAAAGGGATTGCAAGTGAGTTGAAAGCAGCAAATATAGAACTTATATTTGATGAAGCGATCCTACCTGCAAAGTCCCATCTGCTGCGTTATGCGAGCCCCTCGCCATCCTCATTGACGACTCAGTCAACTCCGGTGTCTCGGGACTCGCAAGCCTTGCATCTGGGAGCTTTTCAGGCAGGATCAGAATTAGAAGGAGATAAGATTATACTTAGTAATGGTACTGAGTTAGAGTATTGTCATTTGGTAATAGCTACTGGCTCTAAACCCCGCACTCTGAAAGAGTTTCCGCAAGCTTTAACTAGTGATAGCTTTTTCTCTGATGAGAATTTAACTAAAGGATTTGCTGATAAGTATTGTTTCATTGGTGGCGGTTATATTGGTATAGAACTAGCATCTATGCTTGTGCAGCATGGCAAGCAAGTGCGAATTATAGAAGTCCAGGATAATATATTATCCTTTTTGGATAAGGACATTCATTCCAAACTTTTACAATCACTTAAATCTCAAAAAATAAAAATTGAAACTGGTGTGAAAGATTTAAGTAGCATCATCTTAGAAGAAGGCGAAGAAGTTTTTGTTTCTGTAGGACGTGAACCTATTACTACAGCCACCCAGCCACCCAGCCACTCAGTCACTTATATTGGTGATGCCTCACAAGGAATAGCTCTTGCTCATTATGCCTATGCGCAGGCAAAACAGCTTGCTGCTAAGCTTGCTGGTGAAGAATATGTAATTGATAAAACCAAAGTGCCTCTGGTAATTTTTACTCATCCAGAACTTGCGACTATTGGTTTAACTGAAGCGCAGGCAAGAGAGAAATATGGTGATGCTATCGAAACTAAAATTATTAACTGGGCTAGCAATGGTAAAGCGCGTGTCTCTGGTGCTGATCGGGGTATGACTAAATGGGTTATTTATAACGATAAAGTTATAGGCTGTCATGTTATTGGTGAACATGCTACTGATTTGATCTCTATTGTGGTTCCGATTATTAATATGAATCCTTCTATTAGTAAAATGCAAACCTGGATATATCCACATCCGACCCTAGGTGAGGTTTTTGCGTTATAATAAGCTTAATGCCTGATCTTAAACAACCTATCTCTCATAGTTTCAACCTCGCTAATAATGCACGATTTGCAGATTTTGGTGGTTGGCAAATGCCGACGTTTTATTCAAGTATTACTGAAGAGCATACAGCTTGTCGTCAGCATATAGGTTTATTTGATGTGTCGCATATGGGGCGTTGGTGGGTAACAGGTCCTAATGCACAATTGTTTTTGAATCATATTATTACCAATGATCTTTCTGCTTTAGCTACTGGACGAGGTCTATATGCTGCGATGCTTAATGAACATGGTGGGATTATTGATGACTTGATAATTTATAAAATTAGTTCTGAGAAGTTTCTATTAGTGGATAATGCAGGTAACCATGCTACTGATAGTGTTTGGTATCGTAAACAAGCTTCTAAGTTTGATGTAACATTGGAGGATATTACTTCTAGTTGGGGACAAATTGCAATTCAGGGACCGGATGCTAAAGCTGCTACTGAAAAGCTTCTGGGAATTGAAACTACAATTAAATATTTTAGTTTCCAAGAAGTTCAGTATAAAGGACAAGGTCTAGTCATAGCTGCTACAGGTTATACTGGTGAGCAAGGTTATGAGTTGTATGGACCACCATCTTTATTGATGCAAATTTGGCAGCAACTTATCGATACAGAAAACGCTAAGCCTTGTGGTTTAGGTTCTAGAGATCTATTAAGACTTGAGGCTGGTTACTGCTTACATGGTAATGATATAAATCAAGAAACTACGCCTTATGAAGCTGGTTTAGATTGGGTTACTAAATTAGAGAATCATGATTTTATTGGTAAAGCAAATGTCACAAGAAAGAATAAAAAATTAGTTGGATTAGCATTTCCTATAGGAGAGAAGCTTATTCCTAGATCACATACTATTGTTATAGATATAAATGGTAAGCCTATTGGTGAAATCACAAGTGGTAATTTCTCGCAAATGCTTAACAGAGCTATTGCTCTTGCTTATATTGATCCTAGTTATACTCAAGATTCAGCTAATATAGAAATACGCGGAAAAAAAGCCTTTGCAATCATTGGTGAAGCTTGGTTCTATAGAAATATCAGAGCTAAGGAAGTCCAAGAATTTAAAATTAAAGTAGCATAGGTCTTTTTGATTGGTTTATGTTGAAAATGACGCGGACGCGTGCGACGTCAAGGTGCGTTATTAAGATAATTTAAATATTATCTAATTTTCATATTTTATTATTAAAAATCATCTCGTTTATGATTAAAATAGCTTTTATGGTTCAGTATTTTAAAACACACGAATGGATAGAAGATATCGGTGGCGGTAAATTTCATATGGGCATCAGCAAGTATGCTTGCGATCAACTTGGTGACATAGTTTTTATCGAAGAGAAAGATGCTGGTGAACTTTTTGATGAAGGTGATTCACTTGCCATACTTGAATCAGTGAAAGCTGTTGGTGATGTCTATGCACCGTTTAAGGCTAAGCTTATACGCACTAATCCTGATCTAGTAAGTAGACCAGAAGACCTTCAGTCAGATACTTGGATAGTAGAGATTAAGTCTATCGATGGTATTAACTTTGACGATATGGATACTCTCAACTCTAGTGAGTATGATGATTTTATAGCGACGCTGTAATGTCTTACTAAAATTAATTATTCGAAGCCTGAGTGCTAGCTTCATAACAAGCCCTAGTCATGCAATCACTGAGCATAGGTTCTTTCACTGCTTTCACATCGTCGAAGCGAGAGAACTTAGTTGTATGTGGAGCCGTTTTAAGTAAGGCTCTAGTATCCTCGTTCAATGCTTCCTCTATGATCTCCTCAAAAGCCACAACCAAAGCATCTAAGCTTGATTTAGGCTCAGTCTCAGTTGGCTCTATCATAATAGTCTCAGCTACTGTTAACGGAAAGTAGATAGTAGGAGCATGAATGCCTTTGTCTAAGAGTCTCTTAGCAACATCAAGAGCAGTGATGCCATATTTCTCTTTAAGTCTATAAGCAGAAATTATGAACTCATGCTTGCAGACGCGATTGAACTTAGGTTGGAAAATTCCATCCTGAGACAGTACTTTACTATTCTTTACTTTAGCTTGAATGTAATTAGCATTCAGCGTAGCAGTTTCGCCTATGCGTCTGATACCCTCTCTGCCATTACGTTTGATATAAGTTAATGCTCTAAGCAGAACATTGAAATTACCATGGAAGGATCTTACTCTGCCAATACTATTAGTGGAACTATAATCCCAATATAAATCTCCTTCTGCATCACGTTTAAGATCAGCTCCAGGTAAATATGCTGCAAGTGCCTTAGTTGCTCCAATAGGACCAGCTCCTGGACCACCACCACCATGAGGTGTAGAGAAAGTCTTGTGTAGGTTTAAGTGTACTAGATCAAATCCCATATCACCTGGACGGCAGACACCGACAATAGCATTAAGGTTTGCACCATCATAATACATAAGTCCGCCATCTTCATGTACTAGCTTAGACACTTCGATGATGTTTTGGCTAAATAAGCCTAAGGTACTAGGATTAGTCAGCATAAACACTGCAATTCTGCCTTGATTCTTAGAAATGATTTTTTTAAGATCTTCCATATCTACGTCACCTTCTGCAGTAGACTTAACAGTAATAATCTTAAATCCTGCCATAGATGCAGAAGCTGGATTAGTACCATGCGCTGAATCTGGCACTAAGACTAGGTCGCGAGGCTCTTTACGATCAGCGAAATATTTCTTTGCCATTAATAGAGCTGAGTATTCACCATGAGCACCAGCTGAAGGCTGAAGACTAAATTTATGGAAACCAGTGATTTCACAAAGAGCTTGATTAAGTTCTGTAAATACTTCAAGAGCTCCTTGGATATCCTTGTCATTATCATAAGGATGTAAAGAAGTCCATTCAGGCTTACTTGCGATTTCATCATTGATCTTAGGATTGTACTTCATAGTACAAGAACCCAGAGGGTAGAAATGAGTATCTATGGAGAAATTCTTCTGTGATAATTGCGTGAAATAGCGACAGACAGTGAGCTCTCCTTGGTCTGCAATATTGATCTCAGGTAATTTAGAAGCATTAAACTCAGCAGTTAATTTAGAGATTTGTGCTTCAGTGATTTGCGGTGCACGCAGTTCTTGTCCATATTCGGAAAGTATTGCAGTGACATCATTTAAGAACGAATTTAGTTCGCCAATAGAATGAGTCTCTGACACAGCAAATAAATAAAGCTTCTTGCTGAAGTCAAGTGAGAATAAATTAGCGTTGTTTTTAAGAATGTTATTAACACTAACAGCATAACGCTTAAACAAGTCATTAAGTGGACTGTCAATTGCAATCGCTACGCAGAACTCATTGAAAGGATTCTCAGTACGTATTTCTATTCCAGGGAATACAGAAAGTTCTTTCTTGAACGCTTGTGTCTTAGCCCATATATCTGCAGCTATCTTTCTTAAACCAGTCTTGCCCATTTGTGTTAGATAGATAGACGTGCAAAGTGCATGTAGCGATTGATTGGTGCAAATATTAGAACTAGCTCTCTCACGCTTAATATGCTGCTCGCGTGCTTGGAAAGTTAATACATAGCCTTCTTGTCCTTTACGATCAGTAGTCTTACCAATGATACGACCTGGCATTTGTCTAACATAATCTTGCTTGCAGGAGATGAACCCTACTTGCGCGCCACCGTAATGAACAGGATTACCGAAACTCTGCATTGAACCACAAACTATTTGTGCTCCAAGCTCACTCGCTTTGATTTCTTTGATCATTGAATAAGCCTCAGGCACCACTACTATCAAGAATAAATTATGATCATCCACCGTCTTACGTAAAATAGTTGCAGCATCATTAGTAATAGCTTCTCCATAGAAATTAGGATTAGCGATTACTATTGTCGAGCCGTCAGGAATATCAGTCAGAGACTCATAATAATGGTATTTGATATCTAATGGATCTAAGAAATTTTTAGCGACGCTAATATATTCAGGATGAATATATTTAGAAACATAAATCTCACGCTTCTTGTCTATGCGCCAAGACATGGTAATTGCTTCTGCAAATGCCGTCGCTCCATCATACATAGAAGCATTGGCTAGATCCATGCCAGTTAACTCTGCAGTATAACTTTGGAATTTATAAATAGCTTCTAGAGTGCCTTGAGAGACCTCTGGTTGGTAAGGAGTATAAGAAGTAAGAAATTCACCGCGATTAGCTATAGCCTTGACTAATGCAGGTACGTGATGCTGATAACAGCCAGCTCCTCTGAAGTTAATGCCACTATTAGAATTGTTCTTAGCTGCAAGCTTATTAAAATATTTATGCAAGTCCCACTCGCTGTAGCCAGTCTCAAGATTTAACTCGCGCTTAAGAAGCAAATTCTCTGGTATATCGATAAATAACTGATCAACAGAGTTAATTCCGATCTCTTTCAGCATTCCTTGGCGTTCTATATCATTAATTCCGATGTAAGGCATAGTAATAATAATTTTAGCAATAAAATCAACCATTTAGCGGAAACTATCTTAAGCGATTCTTAATCTAAATCAATGCACTATAAGGTTTAGCTAGTTATTGCCGATATAGTTCTTTAGGCTGATTCTTAATTGATTCAGCTATGCGATAATCAAACTCCCAAGATGATTCGTTTAAGCCTAATAATGCTTCTACTATTAGTTACTTGCTATCCAGCGAGTGCTGTGGATTTGAGCATGTTAGAACGCCATAATAAACTCAGTCTTAAAGTAGACTCCTTAGGTTCAAATCTTAATCAACTAAAATCTAAGATCGACAAGTCTTACTATAGTTCGTTTTATAAGCACGCAAAGAAAGTTTATGATCAAGAACGAGCGCTTTATAAACAATATTTCTCATTAGAGAAAACTAAACTTACAAGTAATCAAAGAGAGATAGCTAATAAACTTCAGAACCTGAAAATATTACACCGCAATTCAACGCAAATGGTAAACCTTGCGCAAGAACTCTATACTTTAGAGAAAGCTGATAAAGAAACTTTAGATCAAGCTGTAAGCACTGCTAAAGCTTTGGTCATGGGCTACGATCCTAATGGCGCTGGAGTCTTTGGACAGGCTAGTATGGTTTCTGGTAATTGTATGCCAGGACCTCTTAGTAAGAACTCAAGTTGCACTACTAGTTTCGTTTCAAGAAATATCTATGTAAGAGAACTCACTAGTGTAGATGATAGTGTCACTTATGGTTACTTTCAGTTTGATGATGAACCGATTGCCTCTATTGTGTCTGATGAACAAGGTATGTATTCTCTGGACTTAGAACCTGGTACTTATAGTATTTTTATTGAAGATGATGGCAAGGAATATTGTAATAATTTTAATGTTGATGGTGTTGCTTGTTTAATAGAAGTCAAAGCAGATCTTAAAACCGACTTTAATATAACTATAGATAAAGCTACTTGGTAACTTGATTCTAGGCTTTGTAACTTTGTTATCCTGAGGGAGGGCAAAGCCCGACCGTAAGGATCCACTTTTATTAATAGACTATTCGTAGTAGTGGATCCTTACGTCGCAACCTACGGTTGCTCCTCAGGATGACGAAACCTTATTATCAATAGCATCTTGTATAATTCTAATATGCGCTTATTACACACCATGCTCCGTGTCGGAGATCTAGAGAGATCTCTCAAGTTTTATACTGAAGTTTTAGGAATGAAACTTTTACGCCGTAAAGATTATCCAGATGGTAAATTTACTCTTGCTTTTATTGGTTATGGTGATGAAGCTAATAATACTGCTATAGAACTTACATATAATTGGGACACCAGTTCTTATGATCTAGGCAAGGGCTTTGGGCATATCGCTATTGAAGTAGAAGATGTATATAAGGCTTGTGATGAGATTAAAGCTAAGGGCGGGAAAGTAGTTCGTGAAGCAGGTCCTATGAAGCATGGCTCATCAGTATTAGCTTTTGTAGAAGATCCAGATGGTTATAAGATAGAGTTACTCAGTCCGAAAAGAAAGGATTAATATGAAAGTCATTGTCGATCTATGTTTGGTGCCAATGGGAATCGGAGTGTCGGTATCAGAGTATATTGCAATTTGCGAAAAGATTCTTCAAGAAGCTGGATTGAAAACTCATCTTCATGCTTATGGTACTAATATTGAGGGAGAATGGGATGCGGTGATGGCAGCAATTAAGCGTTGTCATGAAGCTGTGCATCAAGCTGGTGCACCAAGAATTACTACGACCATTAAACTTGGAACTAGAACTGATAGAGAGCAAACTATGGAAGATAAAGTTGAGAGTGTTAAGCGAAAATTAAATGAGACTTTATTACGAACAAAATAATCATGTGCTATTATTTTGATTCATGGGTCGGGACTTCATTAAATTTTTAAACAGTTTATCGTTGTCAGAAGAAGAGAGGCAAAAAATGATGCCTCGTTGGCGAAGGCCTCCTCCTATCAAAATTCCTCCACATCACGACTTACCTACACATAAAAGACCAAAGCTTGAAGATTTCCCTAAAAGTTTTCATGGTAGTAATAGTTCAATTGATCGGTTACTTGATAGTATTGATTTGAAATCTTCCAAAAAATATCTTTTAGTTTTTGATATAGATGGGACTTTAATGCAAAGTTTTCCTAATGATATGGTCTTTGATATAGAACGAGCAGGGAAAACTCCGCGAGCTGTTATTCAAAAGTTAGATGAGATAAATGAAAAATACTCTGACAAATTAAAAGCAGTTTGTTTAACTGCAAGAAATCTTCAAGACTTTAGCTTAATAAGAAGTTTTAATCAAATACCTATCTATGGTGCTTTTGGTTATGCAAAAGTAACTAAAGAAGATGGTTATCAACCACACTTTGAAAAACATTTACAGGGATTTTTAGACATACTTGGTTGCGGAAATTATGGATCACCAGAATTTGGAACCTCTGTGCTAGCAATGCAGTATTTACAAAGGTTTTTAGAGCCGTTTGAGATTCAACCTTTGATAGATTATACTGTAGATCCTAATGCAGTTTGTCTAAAACTTAGAAAATCTACTATTGACTATAAAGACGATATTAAAGGATTGGTACTTGATGTGTTGAGGAAAACTCCAACAACAGTGGGTCTTGAACCAGATGAACATTGGACTTGTACTGAATCTGTTGATGGTAGTTATTTGATTTTCAACAACGGTAAGATTGCTTTTGATAAAGCTAATGGAATGAAGTTCATTCTTGATGAGGAAAAGATTGATAAAGATACAACTGTAATTATTTTTGGAGATTCTGGTACAGATCTCAAAGCCATGCAAGAAGCTAAGAGAAAATTAGGAAAAGATCGAGCTATTAATGTAGCTGTTGGTACACAGCTGGCTAAGGATAAAGATGTAGATTTTATTTTTAGAGATCACATTGATACTAGAAGATTCGTTGGTAGATTAGCAGATAGGCTAGTTGCTTAATCTCCCACAAACCCTCTGCGCATAGTATTTTCAGTAATAGTTTTCTCTTGAGCAAATTGCAGTAAGTAATTAGGTCCGCCGGATTTAAATCCAATACTAGATTGCTTGAGACCACCGAAGGCTTGGCGGGAGACTACAGCTCCAGTGGAGCCGCGATTAATATATAAATTACCCACCATAAATTCTTCCGAAGCTTTCTCTATGCTAAGTGGACTACGAGAATAGAAAGCTCCGGTAAGCCCATAAGCTGTATCATTAGCGAGTTCTAAGGCATGATCTAAATTTTTAGCTTTGAATACAACTAAAACTGGTCCGAATATTTCTTCTTGTACCAGTTTATGGTCTGGAGCTAAATCAGTGAAGATATAAGGACTGAGATAGTAGCCTGATTCTGGTATAACTAAGTCACCAAGCAGCATAGTGGCATCTTGTTTGCCTAAGTCAATATATTGAGAGATTTTGTATTGAGCATTGACATCTATTACTGGTGGCATAGTAGTTGCTTCATCACTAGGGTCACCTATGTTAATCACCTGGGCAGCTTCTATTAAGCGTTCTATAAATTGCTGATAAATATTTTCGTGAATTATAACTCTAGAACAAGCAGAACATTTCTGACCCGCATAACCAAAGCTAGAGTGAATCACTCCTGGTATAGCCTCGTCTAGATCTGCGCTTTCATCGATGATAATTGCATTCTTGCCACCCATCTCGGTGATAACACGTTTCACTGGTCTAGCTTGACTTGCTGTATCGTGAATGCTCATGCCTACAGCGCTTGAGCCTGTAAATGCTATTAACCTGGTCTTGGGATGTGCAACTAAATATGATCCTATAGTTTTACCATCACCAGGAATGAAGTTTACTAAGCCTTTAGCATAGTCAGCTGCTATATCTTTTACTGATTGATTTAGTAAGTTTAAGAATTCATGAGCGATAATTGAAGTTTGCTGAGAGGGTTTGACGATTACGGCGTTACCCATAACTAAAGCTCCCACTGTCATGCCTGCCATAATCGCTAGTGGAAAATTCCATGGAGAAATAATTACTGCAACTCCATAAGCTTGATAATGATTGGTATTCTTCTCACCTGCTAGTGATCTAAGTTGATTGACTTGCATTGCTAATGCTTGCGCTGCGTAATATTCAAGGAAGTCTATAGCCTCAGACACTTCTCCATCAGCTTCTAGCCAAGGTTTACCAGCTTCAAGACATAGTAGAGCATTAAATTTATAACGATTGTCTTTTAGTTTTTGTGCTGTAAGCTTAAGTACTTCTGATCTGAGTTCTGGTTTAGCTTGAGACCATCTCTTATAAGCTTGCTCTGCTGCATTGATAGCCTTGTCGCAATCAGCTATGGTACTGTGAGAAACTCTTCCTAGTACCTCTGTAGGTTTAGCTGGATTGAGTGATTCGAAATAATGGTCATTGTAAATTTTGTTGCCATCTATATAAACTGGATATAATCTTTCTTCATTAAGCTCTTGTCTAAGACTTTTAATTGCATGCTTCATTCTTTCGCGATTAAGTTTTTTAGAGAAATCTATATTAGGATCATTAGTGAATCCATGGGTACCTAGTTCTTTACTTTCCATTGGTTCTGGAGAAGGATTTCTTAATAGTTCATCAATATCTCTTCCTTCAAGCATTCCTTGTCTTAAGAATGAGTCGTTAGCAGTGTTCTCTAATAGTCGTCTTACCAGGTATGACATACCTGGAATTAGCTCACCATAAGGCATATAAACTCTGATGGTATATCCATGCTCAGCAAAATAGTCTTTAAGTGAATCCATCATGCCATAGAGCATTTGGAACTCATAACGTGATTGATCTATATTATTGGTTCTAACGTAATTTAATGCATGAGCCAGCGATCTAATATTATGCGAAGCTAATGCAGGTCTAAGATGCCTGTGATTGTTCAGTAAGATTTCTGTAAGCTTCTCATAGTTAGCATCAGATAGATGCTTCTCGGTGAATACAGGTACTTCCCAGTTATGCTGCTGACTAATAGCATATTCATAATCCCAGTAAGCACCCTTCACTAGTCTTACTGTGATTGGAGTAGAGCGAGTTTGCGCCCAATGAATCCAAGTCCTCAAGTCATGCTCACTTTCTTTTAGGTAAGCTTGAATGACAATCCCAGCGCTAGTCCAAGATCTAAACTCTTCTTCCATTAAGAGCTCGCGAATAATTTCATAAGTTAGTTCTTTCCAGGCATAATGCTCAGTGTCTACATTAATAAATGATCCTTGCTGCTTAGCTATGCGATAGATATTGCGTAAACGTTCTTTGATAATAGCTTTCTTATTAACGAAGTCTAGTAGATTGACTTGTGGTATCATAGCGGAGAGCTTGACAGAGATATTTACCTGTGGAATTTCTGTGAGTAATGTTATATATTCATCATAGTAGTGCTGTGCTTCCTTCTCGCTTAGAGCTAGCTCGCCAAGTATGTCTAAGGTGTAGTCTTGTTTTTTTCTTTTCAGTTCTTGAATTTTTACTAAGGCTTCTTCAGTGTTAGAGCCGCATATGAAACTTGCCGCTAGCAGTTTCACAGTAGTATGTACTCCCCAATCCAGGATTTTATTAACCATAGGATTATTGATTAAAAAATTAGGACTAGAATTAGTTAGGTATTCAAATAAATATTGAGAGATTTGTTTAGAGTTTTGTAGTGTCGGTAGTACATCCACAAACCTGAATAGTTCTTTTTGTAATTTAGGATTAGAAATACTGAGCTTAAGCATCTGATTCTTAAGAAAATCAAGCTTAAATAGGTTCAGACCAGAATCTTTGGCCTTGATATATTTAAAGAGCTCTCTTCCGATAGTTTCCTCGGGGCTTGGTTTGCTGCTGGTTTTCATGGGATTAACGGCTTCTGTAGCTGTTATTCCACCAACTCATTTTCCAGGCTGGGCTTAAGCTGCTATACAAATTCTTAAGCTTTATAGGCTCTAAATCCTTGAAATACCAGATATGACTGGGTTATCATTAGCCCCCTATGGCAAAATATACAGGACCTAAGGATAAATTATCAAGAAGATACGGCGAGCTGCTTTCAGGCATGCCTATATTCGAAGTGGCTAAGAGGCCCTACAAATCTGGTCAACATGGTCAACGCAAAGCTAAGATTTCTGAGTTCGGTTTACTTCTAAAAGAAAAACAAAAACTTAGATTCAGCTACGGAGTTATTACTGAGAAGCAATTCAGAAAGTACGTACAGAAAGCTATTCGTATGAATGGTCCTAGTGGTGAGATCCTACTTCAACTCTTAGAGAGAAGATTGGATAATATGGTTTACAGACTTGGTTTCGCACCTACACTTGCAGCAGCAAGACAGTTAGTTGGTCACGGTCATATTCTAGTAAATAATTTCAAAGTAGATATCGCTTCTTATCAAGTGAACCCAGGAGATACTATTGCTATCCATCCTAAGGCTCGTAAGATGACTGCTATAACTGAAGCTATGAAGAATTGGGTAGATGTACTTCCTTATATTAAGAGAGAGAAGAATGCTTTTGAAGGTGAGTTTGTTGAGATCCCATCTCGTGAGCTTATACCTATGAACGTTAACGAACGTATGATTATTGAGTTCTATTCTAGATAAGCCTCTTAACCTAACTTTAGTCTAATTTGGGGAATAATAACTAAGTGAAGATTCTAAAGCAGTTCTTAATATTGCTCTTATTCATTTGCTCTTTTATGAGCGTAAATGCTGCTGCTTATACTGAGCAAAATTTATCTATAAAGAAGCAAGCTGCACCCACATCATTCAAACTTAGTGTAGCTAACTCAGATGCTACTTTCGTACCATCTGATGTTGGAATTATTGGTGTGAAATATTTGCATCGTAAGGGTGACATGAGTACTGTGATAGAAGTCTATCCACATACACCTGCGGAACGTGCTGGCGTTCAAGTTGGTGACAGAGTTTTAGAAGTTGATCATACTAATATTATGGCTTTTGATGCTGATCAAGTTTTTTCCATGATAGCTGGTAGACCCGGTGAGCCAGTGAGTCTTAAGCTGATGCATTGTGCTGGTACTGCTGGTGCTTGCCGTGCTTATGAGGTCAATCTTATTCGCATGGATATGAACGAGCTCGCATCGGATCAAGTGTTCAAGATTTATAAATATGGCAACTAAAAAGCTATAATTAGCTACATGATCGAAAAAATTACTGCTACCAGGTTACTTTACAAAGGTAAGTTCTTGGATTTTATTGAAGATGCTGTTGAAATAGAATCTCAGCCTACGATTCAAGCCACTAGGCAATACTTTACTCATCCTGGTGGTGTTTGTGTGGTGCCAATACTTGAAGATGGTTCAATCATTCTTGTAGAACAGTTTAGAACACCTCTAGGTAAGCTTATTTATGAAATCCCAGCAGGTAAAAGAGATCATGGTGAAGAGCCATTTGAGACCGCTGCAAGAGAATTACAGGAGGAGACAGGCTATACAGCAACGCAATGGACTGATCTAGGATATATCTATCCTTGTCCAGGTTATTCAACAGAAGTACTTTATTTATATCTAGCTCAAGGATTAGTTCCAGGCAAGCAGAATTTAGATCACGGTGAGCTAGTCAACGTCATCAAGTTACCAATAGCTAAAGCTATTGAAATGATACATCAAGGCTTAATCCCTGACGCCAAGACGATTTCAGGGATATTTCTAGCTCAAAAGTATCTTTTAGAGTAATACTTTATAATTTATAATCTTGTCTCGAAAAATCGAAGATTTTTCTCGAATCTTTTATATAGCGCTCAAGCTACGCATCAACTTGACCACGGTGTAATTATCCATCTAGACTTTTAAGCATCGTTGATGCTTGTTGAGCTAGATATCAATTAACGAACTTTTCAGTGCTACAACCACAGCTTCAGTGCGGTTCTTAGCTCCGAGTTTTTGTAAAATACTTCTTACGTGATTTTCTACAGTCTTAGTACTTAAACCTAAGCCTGAAGCGATTTCTGGATTGCGCAAACCTTCCTTGATTTGCAACAATACTTCCATCTCACGTTTTGAAAGATTACCCTTGGTTCTGCTGCCTATTATTTCAGCTGGAACTATTTGATCTTGCATCATAGTACTACCCCCTTATGTACCGTTGCTTCAAAGTCGCTTGGACCGAATTTTACGTCAATCTTCGCTTCAATAAATTTATCTCTATACTCTTGAGGAATTTTGACAAAATCCTTTCGAGTGCATATTATGTTTATACCCAATGCGACTACCTCCTTAACTTCACCTAAAGAGAATGAATGATGATCGGCATAAAACCTTCTCTCTATACTACGGAGTTCTTCTTTACTGTATCCCTGGCCCTCTAGGTGTTCTTGTATATTTTTTACAAGAGTATTAGGGTCAGCCACTGCAGTAAAAACCCCTAGCTTAGTCTTAGGATGCAATTTTTTAGTTAAGCTTAGGTTAAATTTAGCATATTTCTTTCCAGGATTATTTCTTATCCATTCATCACTTACCTTAGTGTATATAAGATGATCCGCTTTAGCTTCTGCCCAAGGGAATTCCCTATAGAATCCTGATTCATTAACATTCTTGAGAATTATCTCTAAATCTCTAGCTAATTGTATATGTTGCAGACCGTCATCAAGAATAAAAACATCTATCTTTTGTTGTTTGTAAGCTGCCATGCCACCTCGATAGCGATTAGGATCTACTACTAAGGTGATATTAGTATCAGCAAACTCAATAAACATTTCCATGGCTTCATCACCGATGTCATTGACTGTTGAACCAGCATTAACAATTATTGGGTATTTTTTTGCTTTTGACTTATATCCTCTTGTTAATACTGCAACTTGCAAACCTTGTTTAGCTAGATATTTAGCTAAGGCAATGGTGATGGGAGTTTTACCGGTACCACCAAAAGATAAATTGCCAATAGAAATTACGTATGCAGGCAATCTTTTCTTCTTGAGAATTTTTAGATCATAGAGTGAGCAACGTAGCGCGTGTGCTAATTGATAAGGAAAAGAAATAAAAGATTTCAAACTCACTTAATAGATTTCCTTTTTTAGTAAGTCAGCTACATCTACTACTATACGTCTGTTCTTTTCTGTAAGGTTCTTAGCTTCTGATCCCATTAAGATTCTTTTATCTGGGTTGAGAGCGAGATCTAAAATAGCTAATCTTAAGTCTTCCTTGGATTCAGCGATAATTAGTGCATCAGCTTCATGCATCATGTTTACCATCTCTGTGTTCTTGTAATAATGAGGTCCGATAACTACAGGAACTCTGCAGGCAGCAGGTTCTAGAATATTGTGTCCTCCTATCTTATCGTTCATAGTGCCACCGACGAAAGCAATATCAGCAATAGAATATATATCCATAAGATCACCAATAGTGTCTACTAATAAAACATCATCAGCACTATAAGTACGGTCTGGTGTTTCTGCTTCTGTATGTGAGACATCGTAAAGTACTTGGTCTAAGCTGATCTTTTCGGTGTCCGTTGTTGATTGATTCTCAGCAAGTTTTACAAGATTGCCGCTTACAGTTCTATTATTATGATACTGTGCATAGTTTTGTAGTGATTGTTTTATATGACTTAGTCGAATAGGATTGAGATGTGCAGCTGAATTAATAATAGTTTCCACCACTCCAAATCTTTCTGGGTGTCTTGGGGCTAAGACTAGTCTTAGCTGAGGTATTTCATCTTTGAGTTCTTGAAATATAGCTGTTAATAAAATTTCTTCTTCAGGATGAGTGCTGCCGCAAACCCAAACTATATCATTGTTCTTATAACCCAGTAAGCTCCTGAGTTTCGCTGACCTTTCTAATTTGACATTGGGAAGTGCAGAGAATTTCATATTGCCGGTCATGAAAATCTTACTTTTATCTACTTTCATGTTGATATATTTACGGCTGTCTTGAGGAGTCTGCACTAGAATCAAGGAGAGCTTCTCAAACATCCAAGAAATAAACAAACGAAATGTTTGATATGTTTTATATGAATTATCTGATAGTTTAGCGTTGACTATCATTACTTTGATTTTTCTTTTACTTGCTTCGAATATTAGTCCAGGCCAGATCTCACTTTCCATCAGGATTATAGCTCTAGGGTTGATTCTCTCTAATACTGAATTAATTATATGAGGATGATCCCATGGCATATAAATTAATCTAATAAAATTATTTTCTAATTCTTCTTTAAGTTTATTCTCTGCCATCTTGTAGGCGGTGTCTGTGGTAACACTTAGTAATAAAGGTCTGCCAATGAATACTTTAAGTAAAGGAATTAGTGCATTTAGTTCACCAACAGACACAGCGTGAAACCAAATTGGTTTTGCCATTGGGTCGGTGTTGATTAATTTAGTATATTTGGATGGCTTGATAAACTTCTCTGGATCAAGATAGCCTAAGCGATACTTCAGTCCCTGACGCCATTTGCGAACTAGAGTAAGTGACAGCAGGCTTAAGATAGGAAGAGCCAATGTCCAAAAAATATAATATAAAGGATAGAAGATATATTGCATTTATGCAGTTGTTTTTTCTCTTTTTTCTAAGCGATTAAATATTGCTTTAGGTTCAGCAAGAACAGTAAGTCCTATTACAGATTCTTTCAATCGTTTTAGGCTAAAGGTATTAGCTAATGATTCATGTCGAGTGAGCTTTGTTGTTTCTATGCCAAGGTTAGTAAATATTTGCGTTGATATATTTGGCATAATTGGTGCTAAGTATATGGCTGCTTGCCTGCAAGCATATACAGAACTTACTAATGAGCAAGCAGCAGTAGTCTTAGCTTGCTCAGTTGCAGATTCATCTTTAAGAACTTTCCAAGGCGCTACATCATTGATTAATACATTAACCGTATCTAATGCTTTGAAAAGCTCTTCTAGAGCTGCATATGGATTAAGTTCGTCTATATGTTTAGTGAAACTTGATTCCAGTGTTGAGAAATTTTGTTCTATTTGAGAGTCTATTGCAATATTGGGCACTTTATTGTCGTAATATTTACTAATAAGTTTTAGCGAACGATTAAGTAAGTTGCCTAAATTATTGGCTAGATCAGAATTAAGTCTCTGTATGAAGCTTTCATCTGTATAATCTCCGTCCTTACCAAACATGATCTCGCGCAAGAAATAAAACTTAACTGCTTCTGCTCCAAACTCACCTGCAAGAGCGATTGGGTCAATAATGTTACCAAGAGTCTTACCCATCTTCATACCATCTTTAGTAAGAAATCCATGTCCAAAAACTTTCTTAGGTAGCGGTAATCCAGCAGACATCAGCATTGCAGGCCAGTAGACCGCATGGAAGCGTAATATATCCTTACCTATAATATGGACTACTGAATCATTCTGCCAGAATTTGTCTTTATCCTTGCCTAATCCAGATAGATAGCCAAGTAAAGCATCGAACCAGACATAGATAACTTGTCCTTCTGTGTCACCTGGAACAGGGATACCCCAACTCAGATTAGCTCTCGATATAGGGAAATCTCGCAAGCCTTCTTTCAGCCAACCTAGTACTTCGTTCTTGCGGTAATCTGGTGAAATAAACTCAGGATTCGCATCGATGTATTGTTGTAATTGATCTTGGTATTTAGATAGCGCAAAGAAATAATTTTCTTGTGAGTATTCTTCTACAGCTTTCTTGTGAGTTGGACAGAGAAAAGTATCGCCCTCTTCAATAAGATCCTTCTCTAGCCAGAAATCCTCACAGTGACTACAATAGAGACCCTTGTATTGTCCCTTATAAATATCACCCTTAGCACTAACCTTCTGAAAGAACTCAGTTACGAACTGACGATGCGAAGGAGCGCTGGTGCGAATGAAATAATCATAGTTAATATCTAAGATCTTCCAGAGTTTTTTGAATTCTTCGGCGATAAAATCACAATGTTCTTGAGGACTTTTATTATTGTTCGCTGCTGCCTTCTCTATCTTCTGACCATGCTCATCGGTGCCAGTTAAGAAAGCCACATCTTCCCCACGTTGCAACATATGTCCCGCAAAAAAATCTGCTGCAATAGTTGGATAAGCGCTACCTATATGTGGAAGATCATTGACATAGAATAGCGGAGTGGTGATGTAATATGTCATTTCCCAGCCCTCGCTCTTGCAACGATAGCAAAATCTAAGAAGTAATCTTGAAAGTATTTAATTGGTGTTTTATATTCGTTATCACCTAAAGTTGCATCGCATAAAAGTTCTTTAAGGCGGTTAATTTCTTTGCGTCTAGGACCCTTCCAGCGTGGATCAGATTTAGTTACATCAATTAAATCAATAGCCCTATACAAGGCGTCAGTAGCATAGTTCTTATCCATACTTAGTAAACTTGCATATCTATCAACTTCACTACCTATATTGCCAAGCTGCTCAGCAAGACTGAATCGATACCATCTGTCTTTGTCAATTTCAAGAGATTTGTAACTCATTACTTAATAAGTTTATCAACAATATCTCTAATTCTTTGTTGAATTTGAGGATCTTCCACGGATCTACTTCTATTATTCTGACTAGGTCTAAGATTAATCATAGAATCAAACTGAATCCATTCTGCTCGAGGTTTAGCAGGGAAAATGTTAATACCCCACAGATTTTCTTGTTTGGAACCTAAGTCTAGTAAAGAACTTTCTTCGTCTACATGTAATTCGGAACCAATTACCATGATCTCTTGTTGTATGTCGACCACGGCTTTGACCATGATGCCATAACCTTTTCCTGCAATTGCAGTGATTTCAGCTAAATCAATTGCTTTGTCGATAAGTATGGAAGAAAATTCCATTAGATTAACGATGCGCCAGACTTATAGAGCTCATCAAATTTGCCTTGGATAAACTTACGTTGCTCTGGATTTAATGAGCGTTGTAGTGCCCAACGTATTGCCGCTTCGGGCTTACAGTTTTTAGTGGCACAGAACTTTTTTAGTGCTGCGTCAAACTCTTCTGCTTTAGCATAAGCTAAATTATCTAAGTCCCCACCTAATTGCATTCCACGTGATTCAGGCATGATTCTAGTCTAACATGAGAATGCTAGGAGCTAAATGTTAAAAAGGGTAAAAAGATGAATCCATCTCTTTACCCTTTTTAGTTAATTTACTTTGTAATTACTTAACTGTTGCAGTTGCGCCAGCTTCAGTAAGTTGAGCTTTGATTTTCTCAGCTTCTTCTTTAGCTACGCCTGTTTTAAGAACTTTAGGAGCTGCTTCTACTAAGTCTTTAGCTTCTTTAAGTCCTAAGCCAGTGATTTCACGAACCACTTTAATAACACCGATCTTAGAAGCACCTGCTGAAGTAAGCTCTACATCAAAAGCTGTCTTCTCAGCTGCTGCTTCGCCGCCACCACCGCCGCCTGCTGCTACTGCTACACCTGATGCTGCAGTGATACCGAATTTTTCTTCCATTGCAGTTTTAAGTTCAGCTGCTTCTAGCACTGTAAGTCCTGCGATTTGCTCTAATACGTCTTGAATTTTTGTTGCTGTTGCCATAATAATTTCCTCTGTCCTTTCTTTCCTGTCCTTACCTTGTCTTAGCTTAAGCTTCAGGCTCCTTGCTTTCACCTTCTGCGCTCGCTGCACCGCTACTACTGTTTGAAGCGTCCACGGACTCAGTAGCAACCGTTAAATCTTTAAGTAACTTAGTCTTGTCTTCGTTTTCACCAAGCTGACTTAAAATATATGCAATAGCTTGAGTATTTTGTACTAACATTCCAGCTATTTGGCTTAATAAAACTTCTTTAGAAGGTAAGCTTGCAACCTTGGTCGCTTGCTCTTGATCTAGAACTTCTCCATCTAGGTAAGCACCACCGATGGTGATAATA
The DNA here is from genome assembly GCA_964551135.1 of uncultured Gammaproteobacteria bacterium. Classification (GTDB taxonomy): domain Bacteria; phylum Cyanobacteriota; class Vampirovibrionia; order LMEP-6097; family LMEP-6097; genus CAYPGT01. Next base: position 219,075 of record CAZKAT010000001.1, read on the forward strand.
TCCTTATTCTCCTTAGAGAACTTCTTAACTTTACCTGCTGGCGCAATTATATCTTCGTAGCAGAACAAGAACGCTGATGGACCCTTAAGGTCACCAGTAAGTTTTTCGAACTCAGTTCCTTTAGAAGCAATTCTAAATAGGCTGTTTTTAGCTATCTTAAATTCGGCGCCAACACCACGAATCTCCTTTCTGAGACTAGAGATTTGTGCCACTGTAAGGCCAAGTTGAGTAGTGGTAAACACTGACTTAGCGCGGCTAAATTTGTCCTTTAGCTCAGTTACAGTTTCTTCTTTACGTTGTTTGGTAACCATGAGAGTTCAAGATTATAGCAATTGGCATATCGTAAATTCAGTCTTGAAAAATATAGTTATGGTTAAATTTTAGCTAGGTATTTTTACCCAAGATAATATTTAATATACTTTCTTTTCCCTGCATGCTAATATTTTACCCGTATATTCGTATTGACTAAAGGTGCATATCTAGATGGTTGAGCTCAAAACAAATCCCCTAGCTTCTCATAAAGGGCCAGATTTAGTTGGTAAAGATGTGCAAAGTAATAAAGCTATAGCTGAGATTAAAGCTCCAAAGCTTACGGGTGATAATAAAGCACTCCATACTCCTATCGAAGTGAAAAAAATAGATGATCCTGCTTTGCAATATCAGAAAATTTTCAAAGCCGAGGAAGTTGATGCCTTAGAAATTTCTGAGCAAGCTAAGAAAAATTTAAAATGGTTGCTAACTAAGCATGGTTTAGAAGCAGAACTAAGTTCAGAGAAAGATTTTATAAGTGTTCATGTCAATCCTGAAGGTAAGGCTATTATAGACATGGCAGGACAAAGAGCAGATAAGCAATTATTCCGTAGAAGTTTTATTTATAGAGCTACCAGTTGGTTTACTGGATTATTCTCAAGAGTTAATTGGGGTATAGCAGCTAAGTATGCTAGAGCTGGCTCTGGAATTAATGTTGCTGACCCAACTAATAAGGAAGCTAAACTTGAACCAGCTAGTAGAATTTTTGATGGTTTGCGTAGCGGTAGATATAGTGTCTCTGCTAGTTATGATTTGAATTCTGCTAATTACAAACAACCTGAAGCTGTTGCACTCTATGACCAGTTTGGTGAGTTGCTTGAGCAGATGAAGGCTAATTTGCCTAAGAATTTACCAGATGCTGCTAGACAATCAGTTATAGATGAAATCAATAAGTTTGAATCTCAAGGACTAGATGGTGTTTGTGTTTGTAGCACAGTATTACTTCGTGATGATATGAAAGAAAAATATGCTGGTGAGAAGGGAGAATCTGCCGGTGAAAGACAAAGGTTATTGGCGCAGTTTGGCGTAACTAATAGTACTAGAACAACTTTAATTTTCCCAAGTAATATATTTATGGCAGATTTTGCTAGTGCCAAGGGTCATATTTTTGAGAAAATGAGGGACTTAACTACTATTGAAATGACGGAGAAAGGTCCTCAGGAAGTTGCTATCCCTGCAGCTGAAGTTATAAGAAAAATCGAAGCTAAAAATGTGCCAATTCCTGCTGATGCTTTTGCCAAAGTTTTTGCTTTACATAAATTAAATGAAATGATTTCTAATCCTAGTGAAATGACGGAAGAGTTAGCTAAGTTACTTACGGATATTCAGATAAAGAATAAAACTGCAGTAGAGAAATTTAATGAAAAAATTAGCCTAAAGGATGAAGCTAAGACAGAAACTAAAGTAGAATCAGAAAAACATGAAGGAGAAAAATAAACGTGATACTATGTTAAAGACGTTTATTAGTTGAAATTATGGTTAAAAAAAGTATTAGTAAGAAGAAAGAAACAATACGCTTTATAGCTAAACCCAAGGTTAATATGACCAGTGGTTTGGTTCAATTTCCTCATCATTTGTCCAATCGTGAGATTGATGTCTTGGTTTTAATTAAAGATGGTATGAAAAATCCTGAGATAGCTGAGGAAATAGGACTCAGTACTAAAACGGTTGAGAATCATGTTAGAAGTATTCTTATCAAGCTTGGAGCTAAAAACAGAACTGATGCAGTGATTATTGCAGTCAAGAATGAACTTATTGAGATATAATTAAGCACTTAATTATATTAAGCTCATGAAAAGCAAGTATTCTTTAAATGAAATAGATTTATCAGGTGTTATCACCATAGCTTCTCGAACTAGAAGGTTGTCAGATTTACTTTTCCAACAAGTGCAAGATGTCTACGATTATAGAATGAGGGGTTTTAAATCCTCTTGGTTTGCAATGCTTGCGACCATTCAGCGTGAAGGTAGGGTTGATTTTAAAACTCTAGCAAGCCGTAATAATATTTCTACTGCTGCTGTCTCTCAATCTATGATTGAGATTGAGAAACTGAAATTGGTGAAGATTCTTAAAGGCAAGGACAAACGTTCTCGTTTAATTTCTTTGACTAAAAAGGGTGAGCAACTTTTAAGTTCCGTAGTCCCTGATTTGATTGATATAGAAGCTGCCTTCAAGGAATCTATAGGTGGAAATGATGGATTAATGATAGATGGTTTAACTAGAATGGAACGTGAATTAAGAAACAGACCTTTAGTTGAACGTTTCCGTATTAATATAGTTAATTATGAAAGCCAATACCGTAAAGATTTTGAGAAATTAAATCTTGCTTGGCTTGAAGAGCAATTTGACGTTGAAGAATATGACAAGAAACTTTTTGCTGATCCAGAAGCTTATATTATTAAGAAAGGTGGGGAAATATTTATTGCTTTACATGGAACTAAGGTAGTTGGTACTTTAGCTTTAATAGACCATGATAAAACCAAATTAGAAATGGCAAAATTATCTGTTAGACCTGAGTATAGAGGTAGAAGCATTGCTCAAATGCTTGTTAATAGAGGGATTGAATATGCTAAGAAAAATTCCTATGAAGAGATTTTTGCTCTGACTAATTCTAAGTTAGAAGCTGCTAAAGCCCTCTACTTAAAGATGAATTTTACATTCGCTGCCTGCTCTGATAAAAGATATGCAAGAGTTGACGAAAAGTATTGCTTAAAGATTTAATTTATAGCTTATTACCAAAAACTTGGTGCATTGCCTCTGTGAGCCAATATTGATTACAGTGTTCTTTGAATTCAACAGAATGTATTCTTGAATCTTTTAATTGCTGACAAACCTTAAGCCAAAATTTGTAGGGATTATCAGACTCTCTTTTAAGCCAAAATCCCAATACAGTTCTCTGCATATTTAAATCTAGGCCGAATCCAATATAAATAGTGACGTTATCAAGCTCTTTACTAACGATACTGAGATCTAGGTTCTCGAAATGAATAGCGTAATAAGATTCTGTCTCAGTATTTTTAACTGCATTTATGGGCCAATCATAATGATAAGTATTTAAGTCCTTAATTAATATTTCTATCTTATGAACTAAATCCTCTAAAGTCTTATGTCTAAGGCTTTTGAGTAAATCTTCAACGATAATTTTATTTTCTTCAAATTCGCTATTATTGGCCGGTTTTTTACTATATTTAAATATCTGTTTATCCTTCATAATTAGCACTCCAATTAGGTTTCAATGTAGATTATACCTAAATTAGTTAAGCGCTTAACTAATCTGTATGAAAATTTTATACAATCAGATAATACGTTAAATTGTTAAAAATGCTGGAAAATACTAACTAAACTCCGTATAATCTCTATTGGATTGAGGCGATTACCTGACTACTTATCTTCAACAGCATCTAGGCTATTTTTTAGCAGATCTATGGCGCCTAGGGATAAACCTGTTGAACGAGGTACATTCGTTACTGCTACTAGATCTATTGCAGCTGCAGAGAATAATAGTATTTCAGTTCCAGCTAATGAACACGCAGATTTCAAAGATAGAACTGAGAAATTAAGGACAGCATACTTTGAGGCTAAAGGTCCAGAAGCTAAAGCTGATGTTATAAGGAAAGCTTTCATTGATGGTGATGATGTAAAGGATCATCCTTATTTGGGTAAGAAAGTTTTTCGGGATTTTGCTAATACCTTAGTAGCTGATGCTTTAAAAGATGATTTTGAAGCTAGTAGAGCAGCAATAGATAAATCTCTCAGAAATGGTGGAACCGTTTATATGGGAGTTTTTCATGTACCATATTCTCTAACTGAATTGAAAAACGGACCTTCATTTGAAGCTATCATGTTTGCTGAGGGTGATCCCGGTCCTACATTTAGAAGAGATTATATGCCCGAGAAAAATATTCTACTTATTAGTGATACACCCTGGAGTACTAGAGGCTTTACTCCTTTGGAACATCATGTAATTAATTTTCAAGATTATTGGCATGCTAAGAGAAAGAACGCGCCTGAAATACTTGCTTTGTACTATATCGATAGATTTGTAGTCCGAACTAAGAAATATACTTTGCCAATTTTAGAGCATTGTATAAATCCAAATAGTTTTTCTGTTTTAAGAAAGTTGCAAGACAGTAAATCTGATCTTATTAAAGCTGGTTTTAAATGGCTTGGTGGTCATGACAACCATCATAGTCATGGACCACTTGCTCAATTATTTAATGAAGCAAATCTTGCAACATTAGACCAGAATCAATTAGTACTAAAGAATGCAGAATACGGTTTTGATTTGAAACGTTTTAGAGAAACAGCAGCTTTTGAAGAAATGAGAGTGGATCTGAATATGATTATTGATTTATATTCTGATCGTAATAGAGGCATTTTGGACATTCAGAAGCTAGACTTGCACGAGAGCTAATGCTGTTAGAGAGGTTAGTTGGATATACTTGGCGAGTACATCCTAATGAAGATTTTGATGCTATAACTTCACAAATGCTTCTTAATTTTTTATTGGAGAAGGAAGTTATTTGCTTTGATGCTAAAGGCAGATTAGCTTTGCAGGATGACGAAGATAATCGAAGCACTGTTTATATGGCTCTTCGAGAATTTCAGAAAAAATTTGAAGAAAGAGAGAATGGCATTTCATCAAGCCTAGATTTAAACATTCCAGCTGATATGGAGAAGGCTAAAGATAGAATAAAATACTTTGTTCGCTATTGGGCTTGTCGTCATGAGAAGAGAAATCCGGAATACTTAGGCATAGCAAAGGGTGACTATAGTGATGCAGATTATGAAAAAGCTTATAGTGAGAGAATCAAAAGGGGTAATTTTAAATACAAGGAAGATTATACTCTGCATCCATTTGATATTGAAATGAGAAGGATTCTTAATGAAAATGGTGTGAAGTCTATCTATAATTATACTAATACCAGGACTGTTGGTGAACCTTATAGACCAGCTAGTAAAGTTTCTGTTGATGACTTGGTTCTGGATGATTTAGCTATTTATGGTGATAGATTTGCTTATGCCAAACCAGATGCTAGTAATGCTCGAGAAGTTAACCAAGATCTATTAGCTTATATGAGTAGTTTGGCAGAGAAGATGGAGAAAGGTGAATCAGTTCAGTTAGCTAATCCTGGAGATATATTATTAATAAGGCTGGCAGCAGCTGATTGGGATAGGGTAGAGAATGAACTTATTGATAGTAAATTAGTTGCTTTGGTTTCCCAAAAGAACTTGAATGAGAATGAAAGATATGAGGTAGCATGTTTAATTCGTGAACAATATGAGCAAAGCTTTGATATGAAAGCTTTTGATGAAAGATTCTTGTCACGAGTATTGCGGATTATAAAAGCTAAGATTGAGCATCGTAACCAATTAGGACAAGAGGTTAGTCACGATGGAAGACGAAGTACTGTCGGTGCTCATACTTTAGAAGAGTTTATTGCTAATGGAAGAAGAGAGCTTATTCCATGGAGAAAGAGTAGGATGAAACTGGGGGATAATGAAATGAATAATAGTAGAAGAATAACAGGTGCTGGAGTGCTAACAATAATGCTTATGGCTTTGGGAGCAGGTTTGTTGACTTCAGGATCTAGTAAAACTCCTGATTCTAATATTAGTACAAAGGGTACAAAAATTGATAATGATAGAAATGCCAATATGATTGCAATAAGTCAGCCACTTGAACATACTTTAGAAGCTAGTGAACAACCAGTTAAAGCTGAAGAACAGGATATTCCAAAAGTTCAACCAAAACAATCAGTCTCAGAAGCTACTCCAAGACCTATAATAAATAGTGCACCTAGAAAATTAGCTTCTATAACAATTGGTCCTGATAATAAATTAGAGTTTGATTATAGTCAATTCCAAGCACCAACTAATACAGATGATAAAGTTCAAATTGCAATTAAGGAGTTTTTACAAGAGCTTTTACCGAGGATACTTAAAAGAGCTGAAAACCAAGAAATGCTTCTGCCAGCTAAGCCTATTGAGTTTGTAAATTATTCTGTTATGTCACCTAATTCTCCGCTTGTAGGAATAAATAAAATTCAAGTTATGGGTTTCTCTTTTGGACAATTAAATATGAGAATTGCTTCTGAGTCGATCTATGAAATAGTTAATGGTAAGACTACTGCAAAAGATTTAGCTGCATCTGTTGAAATTACATCTCCTGACTTCAATAATAGAAATTAGAAGATGTAGTTTTCAAATAACTAATATCACTATGGACAATGTGGCGAACTAGGATTCAGGGCACAGCAATAAGTTTGATGCCAATCCATTGGATACATACATGTAGATGGACATTGATCATCTCCAGGATGAACAGAACAATATGTACTGCCACCACAATATGGATCATGCCAATCAGTGAAAGTACAAGTTGATGGGCAATGACCGTCATCAGGATGAGCAGTACAGTAAGTTGCAGCACCGCAATAGGTTGCATGCCAATCCATGAAATTACACATAGATGGACATCTATCATCACCAGGATATACAGAACAATAAGTAGTACCGCCACAATATGGATCATGCCAATCAGTGAAAGTGCAAGTTGATGGGCAATGACCGTCATCAGGATGCGCAGTACAGTAAGTTGCAGCACCGCAATAAGTTGCGTGCCAGTCCATGAAATTACACATAGATGGACATCTATCATCACCAGGATGAACAGAACAGTAAGTACTACCACCACAATATGGATCATGCCAATCAGTGAAACTACAAGGTGATGGGCAATGACCGTCATCAGGATGAGCAGTACAGTAAGTTGCAGCACCGCAATAGGTTGCATGCCAATCCATGAAATTACACATAGATGGACATCTATCATCATCAGGGTGAACAGAACAGTAAGTACTACCACCACAATACGGATCATGCCATTCAGTAAAAGTACAAGGTGATGGACAATGACCGTCATCAGGGTGGGCAGCACAGAAACTCTCGGCGCCACATTCGGATGGAACCCAATCCATGTAATTGCACATGCTCAAGAACTTACGGTCAGTATTTTTAGTTGACTGTGAATATCTTTCTAAAAGTTTTTGAGTTCTTGTTCTTAAAGCTCTTTCTGTACCCTTGGTAAACCAAGTTTTTTCTGGATCACCACCAACGCAAACTGCAATCAGGGGAACCTGACTGACAGTCTTACAAAATTCTTTTTTAAAATTAGCTATTTTAAAATCCAAATCCTGATTGGGTGGATCCACTGCTAATGCAGCTAATATTGATGTTGCAAGCATAGCTGCAACTACTAAAACGCCCAGATGTTTTTTCATTTGTTTTTCCTATTCCCGATACCCATATAGCTTTATCTAAAGAGATTTAGCTAGGTATATTTACACGGGTGTATTCCTGTTATATACTCGGCAAAAAAATATAAGTCTTGAGTTCTAAATTATTAAAACTCAAATTTAAATAGAGCTAAGATGAAGCGTAATTGCATTTTATGGCATTGAGCAGATAGGATCATTTCGATATCTAGCACAGTAAGTATCTACACCTCCGCATTCAGCAGGGTCCCAATCTATGTAAGTACAATTAGAACTTATACACATACGATCAGTAGGATAAGCATCACAATAAGTTTCAGCACCTCCACATAAATTTGGCTCCCAATTATAATAATTACAATTCGTCATCATGCACATGGGGTCATTTGGATAAGCTTCGCAGTAGCTTGCATCACCACCACATTCAGTAGGATTCCAGTCTGCATAAGTACAGCTACTGCTGGTATCAAACTTGATGCGAGATACATTTGTAGTTTTTCTATATTTGGCAAGTAATTTTTCTGTGCCTTTGATTAGAGTTTTTTCAGTCCACAGGGTTAATTTAGCTTCTTCCTGATCACCCCCTACACAGACAGTAATTAATGGATGATGACTTACAGTTTTACAAAAATTTCTATTGAATTCGATTGTTGCTTTAGTTTTTCGATAAATATTACCAGAATCTCTTGCAAAGGCGGTCAATATTGATACTATGACAAAGATAGTCGCAACTACTAAAACGCCCAGGTGTTTTTTCATTTGTTGCTGCTATTCCCATTACCCATATGATTTTATCTAGTGATAAATAGCTAGGTGTATTCATACTAGGATACTCCACATTGTATAATCGGCAAAAAACTCTAAGTCTGGAGCTAAATAATCCTAAAATCCAGTCAATGACCCGAAAAAGATGCAAATAGATATATTTAGGGTATAATGTTTATGTGGGAATACCTAGGTATTCCTGTGTTCAAAGCGATTGTTGCATTGACTTATAGTCATATTTGCGATTGGGGGAATATGAATATAGAACTAGAATATAGTCCTATAGAGTATATTAATTATAAGCCTGTTAGTAAAGCTTTAGCGGTTAGTGATCAAAAACGTAGAAATCAAAGAAGATTTCTTCTGAAACATAGTAGTAAGAATGAAAATGAGGATTCAAGTGCCAATGCTCAGGATTTTATATCTAATGATGAAAAAACTAAGGGAAATGAAATATTTGAACCAAGAAAGCTATTTATGAAATCTCGTTGTTTTACGCATGTAGGCGGTAATCATAGTATTTTCATATATTTAGATCAAATTATAGAGTCATGTTATTATCATCATAGTGCTAAATTCGTTACTCAAGAAAAATCAAATCAAGGAAATCTTATTAATCGAAGATAGTCAGAGTGATGTTGATCTTTTAGTTGAAACGTTTAGTCAGCTGGAAAATAAGAACAGTCTTAATGTTGTTATGGATGGTGAAGCAGCAGTTTGCTATCTTGAAGGAAAAGATAGATATCAAGATCGCAAGATTCCTGATTTAATTATTCTAGATTATAATTTACCGAATTTAGATGGTATAGAAGTTCTTAAATTCATTAAAAGTCATCAAGAATTGAAAGTTATTCCTGTAATTATGATGACGACATCTGATTCAATAGATGACATTAAAAAAGCATATGAAAATCACGTCAATTGTTTTTTCTCTAAACCGAAAAATTTAAAAGAATTCATAGAACTAAGTAGCTTGATAGATAAACTTTGGTTACAGACTGCTAAATTACCCAGAAATGGCTAATGCTGTATCTTCTATGATTGGTTCTTGATCCTTGTTTATTATAGCTTTAAGAGTGAAATAGAAGCTGCTACCTATACCTGGTTCAGATTTCACCCAAATACTTCCATTATGATGTTCTACGATTTTTTTACATAATGCTAGTCCTATGCCAGTGCCACTAACTTCTTGTGAGGTTTTTAGTCTTTGGAATATAATGAAGATTTTATCGTAATATTTTTGTGCCATACCAATACCATTATCAGATACGATGAACAACCAATCCCCATCTTCTTGCTTAGTAACTTTCATTTCTATTATAGGCGTTCTATCAGATTTAAATTTAATAGCATTGGAAATTAAATTTAAGAATAATTGATATAATTCTGTTTCATTACCATTTACTTTTGGTAATTTATCAATTTTGATTTGAGCTTGATTTTCGTTAATGATTACATTTAAGTTGTTGAGTACATTGCTCATAATTTCATTGAGATCTATTTCTTCAAAACCATTAGTTCTACCTATCCTGGATAGTTTAAGTAGATCTTTTATTAGGACCTGCATCTTGTCTGTTGATTTAGTTATGTAACTCATGTATTTGGCAGCTTCAGGATTATCCTTGATAAGATCCTGAAATTTAAACTGCAACATTTCTACATAGCTAGATATTGTTCTAAGTGGTTCTTGTAAATCATGAGAGGCTACATAAGCAAACTGTTCAAGCTCTGTATTCGAATGAGCAAGTTTCATTTCTATTGCTTTTTGTTTACTTATATCTGTCAAGAATCCTACTACTTTATATATTTTCCCCGATTCATCTTTTAGTCCATGTCCGCGGCAGATGATCCATAGTGTATTTCCAGCTTTGTGTTTGAATTTCAACTCTAAGGATAATGGATGTTTAGCGCCTGAATGTAGATGATCTTTAAGTGCAATATTGAATCTATCTAAATCATCAGTATGAATGATGTCTTGCCAGCTTACAGTGCCATCTTCAAGTTCATAAGCTTTACAACCTAGTAATTCTTTCAAGCCTGAACTTAAACACATACTTTTACTGCCTTTACTGATATTCCATTCCCACCAGCCATCAGTATTGAGGTCTAAAAGTGAATCAAGCATTTCTTTTGAGCGTCTAAGCTGATATATCTCTATATAGTTATGAATTTTAGAACGAAAGATATCTACTTCTATTGGTTTTTGGATGAAGTCTGTAGCTCCTTCCTTGTAAGCTTCACTAATTTTTTGTAGATCATGACTAAAAGCTGTAATGAATACTATAGGAGTCATATCATTTTTACGGTCTTGTCTGATATGTTTAGCCACTTCAAAACCAGACATACTTGGCATTTGTACATCAAGTAATATTAAGGCAAACACTTTATCAAATAAAACCTGTAAGGCCTTTTCACCAGAATCTACCTTAGTAACTTCTACTGCCATGTCTGCAAGCATTTTTTCAAATGAATGTAAATTAGCAGGATTATCATCCACAATTAATACTGGAACAGCTGTTAGTGTCATGTTTTGAATACCTCCAATAAGTCTGAAATCATTTCAAGGGAGAGAATATTTTTGGTTTGAGTTGATTTAATGCCAGCTGCTGGCATGGTTGCTACTTCTGCGCTAGAAGGATCTTGAACTATGACTAAACCTTTATAATCAGCTATAGCTTTAAGTCCCTGGGCTCCATCATTATTAGCGCCTGTCAATAAAATCCCTATTAAATGATCTTTATAAACCGAGGCTGCTGATTCAAACAATACATCTATAGAAGGTCTAGAGTAATTAACTACTTCATCTACAGAAAGTGCAGTGGTATAATCTGGCTCTATTAGTAAATGATATCCTGGAGGTGCAATATAAATAGTACCTGGTAAGATTGGTTCATGTGCCACAGCTTCTTTTACTTTAAGGTTAACTTTTTGGGATAATAGTTCTACTAATAATGAATCAGACTCTTGATGTAAATGCTGAGCAATAAGTATTGGTAGAGGGAAATTTTCAGGTAGTTTTGGTAAGATCCTGAAAAAAGCTTTCAAGCCTCCAGCTGAAGCGCCAATTACTATAGCCTTATATTGCTTATGTTTTAATGCTTCCATTTTTTACAATAAATCTTACTTTTCTTGTCTAATTCTTCATAACCTGATGAGATTTCATATAAGTTTAAGGACTCCTTATTGCCAATCACAAGGAAGCCACCTGGACAAAGGCTTTGATCAAAAATGTTTAAGGCACGGTTAGTTAAGTCATTATTGAAATATATCATCACATTCCGGCACAATATTAATTGCATTTCTCCAAAGTATTGATCGGTAGCTAAGTTATGATCTGAAAACACTAAATTAGTCTTCAATTCATCTTTAATGATTCCTTGATCTCTGTTCGTGGTGTAATATTCGGCTAAAGTAAATTGTCCGCCAGCTTGGAAGTATTGCTCGCTACCACGTTTAATTCTTTCTAGAGAATAAGCTCCCTTTCTTGCTGTATCTAAAGCATTAGGATTGATATCGGTTGCATATATAATACAACGCTCATAAAGACCAGCCTCATTAAGTAATATAGCTAACGAATATACTTCTTCACCACTAGCACAACCTGCATGCCAGATTTTAATCTTAGGGTAAGTTTTAAGATGATCAAATATTTTGTTTTTCAGGGCAGCATAGAAGAAAGGGTCTCGGTAAAACTCTGTGACAGTAATAGTTAGACGTGATAATAATTCATAGAAGAATTCTTTATCATTTAGAATTCGATGTTGCATTTCTGCATAATTCTTGAAGTGATATTTAATTTTTAAATCATCTAATCTTCTCTTCTTGGATGAAAAAGCATAATTGCGGAAATCATATCCATAAGCATAGAAAATCCCATCTATGAGGAGTTTGATTTCTATAGACTCTGTCGATTCGAAAGTTTTCTTGCTATCTGAAGCTACTGACTTAACCATACTCTTAATAAAGATAGAAGCCTATCAGGATCGATTGGTTTAGGTAAATAATCATTAGCTCCACTACTTAAACATTTATCTCTGTCACCAGTCATAGCTTTGGCTGTCAATGCCAAGATAGGTAGCTGTTTGCGATCAAGAGTTTTCCTAATCTCTTCCATTGCCTCATAACCATTCATTACGGGCATCATAATATCCATTAATACTATATCTATATCTGGATGTTCTGCTAGTTTCTCTAATGCTTCTTTACCAGTTGAAGCCATATATAGTTCCATACCTCTATCTTGCAAGACTTGTTTTAATGAATAAACATTTCTTATATCATCATCGACTATTAAAACTTTCTTGCCTTCATAAACTTGTTCACGATGACGAGCATATTTTAATATTTTTTGCTTATCTTCAGACATCTCTGATTCTACTTTATGAAGGAATAACGTCACCTCATTAAGTAATCTTTCAGGTGATTTCACACCTTTAATCACAATTGAACTGGAAACTTCTTCAAGCTTACGTTGCTCTTCTTGACTGAGATCCTTGCCTGTGTAAACAATTACTGGGGGTAAGGATTCAATATCATTTTTTTTCAACATATCTAAGAACTCAAAGCCACTCATATCAGGTAATTTCAGGTCAAGTATTACACAGTCATAGCTTCCAGTTTTAAGAAGTTCATAAGCTTCAACTCCAGTAGCTGCACCTTCTACTTCTATACTTTGCTCCATGATTAGCTTTCTAATGGATTCCCTTTCTATTTTATTGTCTTCTATTAAAAGAACTTTCTTAGATTGTTTTTGGTATATTCTTTCCAGCCTTTTGATTATTTCTGGAATACTATCCATGCCTACAGCTTTATCAAGCATGCCGACAGCGCCTAATTTAATTGATTCTGCTTTCTTGGCTTCCGCGGATACTACATAAGTAGGAATATGCCTGGTTTGTGGGTTGTTTTTTAATCTATCCAGTACTATGAGACCGTTTTGATCAATTAAGTCAGTATCTACAATAATGGAATTAGGTTTAAATTTAACAGCATCTTCCAGACCTAGTTCACCACTAGAATTGATTAAGCATTTATAACCAAGATTATGACAATGATTAGATATAGCTTCTGCAAGTACCTTATCAGACTGAAATACTAATATAACCTTATCCCCTTCATTGACATGGTTACGATCATCAGGAATATTTATAGGTATATAAGCATTATTAATATCCTCCATTTCTGTATAAGATGGATTATTAGATTGTGGTGTACTACTAGTGTTTCGAGTCTTTTCTGATCTACCTTTAACCTTAGTAGGAATTACTAAGGTGAAGGTACTACCTTGATCAAGTTTACTTTCTACTTGAATTTCACCTCCAAGCTTCTCAGCTAGGCTCCTAGAGATAGACAATCCGAGTCCAGTTCCACCGAAACGTCTAGTAATACTACCATCCACTTGTTGGAAAGCTTCAAATATAATTTGTTTTTTATCGTCAGGAATGCCTATGCCAGTATCTTTGATGCTAATTGCAATGCGATCTTCATCTACGGCATTAAATAAAACCCTAATACTCCCTTGTTCCGTAAATTTAATAGCATTAGATATAAAGTTTTTAATTATTTGTTCTAATCTTAAACTATCACTATATATTATCGCTGGACATCCTTGCCCAATTTCAATCTGATAGTCTAATCTCTTAGCTTCTATTTGTGCTCTAAATGATCTATCTAAGTTACTAGCTAAATTATCTATGAAGATTCTTTCTATATTGATTTCTAACCTACCAGCTTCAACCTTAGATAAGTCTAAAATATCATTGATTAGACTCAATAAATCATTACCAGAGTCATAAATAGTTTTAGCGTTTTCTTTTTGATCAGTATTTAAGGTTTCTTGTTTATCCTCAAATAATAATTTGGATAATATTAGAATGCTATTTAAAGGAGTACGTAACTCATGGCTCATGTTAGCTAGAAACTCTGACTTATACTTACTTGATACTTCTAAGTCCTTGGCTTTTTTCTCTACTTCTTTGCGAGCGTCTGTTAAATCATAATTAGTTTCTTCTAAACGTTTCTTCTGTTCTTCTAATACTGTTCTCTGTTCTTCTAGCTCTTCATTAGTAGCTTCAAGCTCACGTTGCTGTTCTTCTAATTCAGCAGATTTTTGCTGTAATTCTTCATTAGAGGATTTAAGTTCTTCTTGTTGAGCTTGCAGTTCTTCAGCCTGAGCTTGAGTTTCTTCTAATAACCTATCTACTTTATCCCTGCTCAGTGCAGAATTGATAGATACTCCAAGTGAATCTCTTGTAGACTCCAGTAGCTCTATGACCCTATCTTCAACTTTATCAGGGAAAGCTAATTCTATAACTGCTACAGTTTGATTGCTGTATATAAGTGGAATAGCCATGATTTCTTTCGGCTCCATTATCCCGAATGAAGATTCAAGTGACATCCTCTCTACGATTACATCATTGAGCCTGACTAGTTTTTTCTCAGCAGCAGTTCTACCAACTACGCCTTCATTGAATTCTACTTCACGTTTCTTGTCTCCTGGATAAGCGTAACCAGCATACATTTTCAATTTTGTTTCTTCAAGCAAATACATGACACCAACATCAGCACCAATATAACTAGCTAATTGATTAAGAGCAGAGTTAAGTATTTCACTAAGAGTTTTATTATCCTTGATTGATTCTTGTAGTTTTACCTGTCCATCTTTAACCCACCCCTGTCTCTCAAGCTCAATATTGTTTTTGTTAATTCTATCTTTTGCTTTTTTTTGCATAGCACCTAAGAAAGCAATAAATAAGACCATTGTTGCTGACATGGCTCTATTGGTTCTAGCCTGCCATAATGGCATATCTGGTGGAGGTGATACCACGGCACCTATTATAATGAAACATATACTAATGAAAGCGATAAGGTAAGCATATTCTAGTTTAGATGAATTAAAGGATAAATAAACAGGAGCAATGTATAACATACCAATGGCAATTCCCAGCGGCATTTGTAAGTCAATCGATAAAATTATTGTTACTAAGAGAATTGCTATTCCTATTATAGTGATGTCTTTTTTTTCCATTATTTATCTCCTTGGTTTACTTACTTAGCCACACTCTTAAGAGTGACATCAATCTATCTGGTTCTATTGGCTTGGGTAAATAATCATTTGCTCCACTACTTAAACATTTGTCTCTGTCGCCGGTCATGGCTTTAGCAGTCAGAGCTAGTATTGGCAATTCTTTGCGATCTTTCGTTTGTCTAATAGTTTCTATAGCTTCAAAGCCATTCATTTCTGGCATCATAATATCCATTAAAACTATATCTATACCAGGATGCTCAGCAAGTTTATCTAATGCTTCCTTGCCAGTAGAAGCCATAAATAATTCCATGCCACGTCCCTGAAGAATTTGTTTCAGCGAATAAACATTCCTTATATCATCATCCACAATAAGTACTTTCTTACCTTCATAAATTTGTTCTCTATGCCTTGTTGATTTCAGTATGTTTTGTTTGTCTTGAGACATCTCAGATTCAAGTTTATGCAAGAATAGTGTTACTTCATTAAGTAATCGTTCAGGTGATTTAACCCCCTTGATAACAATCGAGCTGGATATTTCTTCAAGTAAACGTTGCTCTTCATCACTAAGTTCCTTGCCTGTATAAACTATTATTGGGGGTAGTTCTTTCAGATCATCTTGAGCAATCATTTGTAGGAACTCAAATCCACTCATATCCAGTAGTTTTAAATCCAGAATAATACAATCGTAAATTTCGTTTTTTAGTAGCTCATGAGCACGGGCACCACTATCTGCTTCATCTACTTCTATACTTCTGTCATTAATGAGTTTTTTAATGGAAGTACTTTCTAGCTTGTTGTCTTCGATTAAAAGAACTTTCTTAGATTGTTTCTGGTATATTCTTTCAAGTCGCTTAATAATTTCTGGTATATCAGCAAGCTCACTATTTTTGTTGAGCATGCCAACAGCACCAAGTTTAATCATGTCGGATCTTTTACCTTCGCTAGAAACTATATATGTAGGTATATGTCTAGTTTGTGGATTATTCTTTAGTCTATCGAGTACTAGTAAGCCATTTTGATCTGGTAAGTCGGTGTCTACAATAATAGAATTGGGTTGAAATTTAACAGCATCTTCTAATCCATGCTCCCCACTAGTACTAACAATACACTTATAACCGAGGTCACGACAATGCCCTGCAATAGCTTTAGCGAGTACTTTATCAGCTTCAAAAATTAACATAGTTTTGTCGCCAGCCTTAATAGTCTCTCTATCATCTATAGCGTTTTTCGATTGATATTTAATGATAGCTGGCTCGTTCTCTATTGTATTGGTGAAACTTATTGTCTTGAGTTTTTGAGGTAGTATTAAAGTGAAGGTACTACCTTGACCTTCAGAGCTTTTTACCTGAATCTCTGCTCCTAATTTCTCTGCTAAGCTCCTTGAAATAGATAAGCCTAGTCCTGTACCACCATATTTTCTCGTGATAGTGCCATCCACTTGTTGAAATGCTTCGAATATTAATCGTTGTTTATCAGCAGGGATACCAATACCAGTGTCTTCGACTGCAATACTAAGGAACTCATCGTTTAAAGCTTGTATGAAAACTTTAATTTCACCCTGCTCAGTAAATTTCATGGCATTAGAAATAAAGTTTTTAATGATTTGTTCTAGTCTTAAAATATCACTACTGATATATTGTGGGCAATTGGAACTTACTTCCAGTAAGTATTTCAGCCCTTTCTGTTCTATTTGAGCCCTAAAAGTACTATTTAAGCTATCTATTAAATCACTAACTAGGAACTCTTCGATATTAATTTCTAACTTTCCAGCTTCAACTTTAGATAAATCAAGAATATCGTTAATTAGAGTTATAAGATTACGTCCCGAATCATATATAATTTTGGCATTTTCTTTATGCTCAGGGCTCAGGGATTGCTCCGTATCCTCCATCAATAGTTTGGAAAGTATCAAAATACTATTTAATGGAGTACGCAGTTCATGACTCATGTTAGCCAAGAATTCTGATTTATATTTGCTAGATATTGCTAAATCCTTGGCTTTTTGCTCTAAGTCTTTTCTGGTTTCTACTAAGTCTAGATTAGCCTCTTCGAGTTTGTGCTTTTGTTCTTCAAGCGCAGCGCGCTGCTCTTCTAACTCTTCATTAGTGGCTTCTAATTCCCGCTGCTGTTCTTCTAGTTCATGAGATTTTTGTTGAAGCTCTTCATTAGATACTTTTAATTCAGTTTGTTGAATTTGCAATTCACTAGCTTGTTTTTGGGTTTGTTCTAATAACTCGGCGATTTTAGTTCGACTGATTGCTGAGCTAATACTTACACCTAATGAATCTATTACAGATTCTAGGAAAGCTATAACAGTATCATCCACATTAGTACTGTATCCTAGCTCTAGCAGTGCAATAGCTTGTCCATCATATAATAAAGGTACTGCAATTATTTCCATGGGGGATAAAGTTCCAAATGAAGTCCATAAATTAAGACGCTTATCAACTATATCGCTAAGCCTAATAATGCGCTTTTCTACTGCTGTTCTACCAATTAGACCTTCATTGAAAGCGTACTCAGTTTGTTCTTGTGGTGGATAAGAATATCCAGAATAAAGTTTAATTTTATCGTTTTCTACAATATAAAAGACTCCTACTTGAGCCTTAGTGTAGAGAGATACTTCTCTTGCAATGCGACTAGCTATCTCTTGCAGCTCCAGGTCACCCTTAATTGATTCATGCAGATTAACTTGTCCCTGCCTGAGCCAGTTTTGGCGACTAAGTTCCTCATTATTAATTTTGATCTTTTCCTCAGCCTCTTTAAGATCCGTTATATCCCGCACTATACCGGCAAAGAATCTTTCATTATTAACCCAATATTCGCTAACTGACAGATGAATAGGAAACTGTGAACCATCTTTACGAAGTCCAACCACTTCTCTACCTATACCAATTACTTTTTTGATTTTAGTATTGTAGTAATTCTGTAAATAACCGTCATGCTCTTGTTTGTATGGGGATGGCATTAAAGCTTTGACATTTTGCCCCTTCAGTTCATCTAATTCAACACCAAACATTTTTGTTGCAGATGGATTCATAGATTGAATCAAACCTTCAGCATTAATGGTAATGATGCTATCGACGGCATTATCGATAATAGCCTTACTTCTTTCCTCACTTAATCTTAATTCTTCCTGAGTTTTTTTCAAGCTAGATATATTTCTAGCTATTCCCACAAAAATTCTCTTGTCATCAATGAAAGCTTCACTGACAGATAGGTGTATAGGAATAATTTCTCCAGTTTTAGTTTGTACTTCTACTTCTCTACCTATACCAATAATTTTTCTTAGACCGGTGCTACGGTAATTCTCTAGATATTGATCATGCTCATTTTTATATGGTGATGGCATAACCATCTTGATATTTTTATCTACTACTTCTTTGCGTGTATAGCCCAGTAGATTCTCTGCTGCTGGATTTAAAGAGATAACAGTACCTTTCTCATCTATGGTAATAATAGAATCAATAGAAGTATCAAAAATTCCCTTGAAAATACTTTCGGCGTGTTCTAAATTCTTAGTATTAGATGTTTTCTTAGGCATGATTTTCACTTATTTTGTTAGGTAATATCACTTGGCCGAGTTCACCTAGTTTATGATTCTAACCATTTTCTTGAATTCAGTCCAGTCTAATACTTAAGCACTTAACTATTTTGGGTAAATTCGTGATATTATCCTTGATAATAAAGGGTTTTGGATCATTATCCCAAGCAATTTTTTAAATATCAAGGTAGAATATTCAGGGAATTCATATAGATGAAAATACTAATAATAGATGATAGTGAATCTGATGCAGATTTAGTGAGAGGCTATATAAGTAGAGCCGTTAATGCAGACAAGATTATTAATGAAACTATTCAGGCTGATTGGGAGGAAAGTTTAGAAGAAGGGATCAAAATTCTTCAAGCTAATGAATATGATCTTTTGATTTTAGATCTTAATTTACTTGATTCTGGTTCTTTTGGTTCTAATCTTGGAACTCTAGATACTGTACTTGAGTCAGGGATTGATATACCGATAGTGGTTTTGACTGGTAATGTAGATACTAAGTTATGGTCAGTTGCTCTGAAACATGGTGCCCAAGACTATTTAATCAAAGGTGAAATTAACCCTGTATTGCTTTTGCGGACAATTTATTATGCAAGAGAGCGACATGATCTTATTAAACAATTGGAACAAAGTAATAAAGAACTTGAAGATTTTGCTTATATTGCTTCACATGATTTAAAAGAGCCATTAAGAAAGGTTATTAATTTTGGTGGTAGGTTGAAAGAAAAATATTACAAGCTATTTGACGATAGAGGTAGAGAATACTTAGATATTATGGTGGATGCTACTCAGAGAATGCGTAGTTTGTTAAACGCTCTGCTAGAGTATGCTCGCATCAATGCTGATTTACCTAATTACAGTGAAGTGAATCTAAATTCTGTTATTAAAAATGTTATGGAAGATCTCGAGACAAGTATTAAAGAAACTAATGCTCGTATTGAGATATCGGGAGACTTGCCTATGATAGAAGGCGAAGAGCCTTTAATTAAAGATCTTTTCCAGAATTTAATTACTAATTCTATTAAGTTTCGCAAGAAAGATGAAACTCCACTTATTACTATTAGTTGTTTTGAAGCTAAACAAGATGTGCAGAATTTGAGATTAGGAATAAGTCAGAAAGATGTATGGAAGATTGCTGTTAAGGATAATGGCATTGGTTTTGATGATGATCAAGCGCAGCAAATCTTCAAGCAATTCGTTCGCATTCATGGCAAGGATGAATATCCAGGTCATGGATTGGGTTTGTCAATATGCAGAAAAATAGCTCAGAGATATAAAGGTCATATAGAAGCACAAGGCAAGCCAGGTATAGGTAGTACGTTTATCATTACACTTCCGGCGAAAGCCACTTATCAAAATCCATAAAGAAATTACCAGCACTAGCTGTGGCAAACTTGCCTTTCGCAGTAAGCTTTATTAGACTGTCGAGTTTAACAAAATAGGTTGATGAATTTTTAGCTTGACCTTCTCTGCTATTGATAGATATAAAAAGTTGTTTGCTTTGTTTAACAAGTTCTTTGGTATTAATGTCGGTATTGTTGTGAAAAACTTTTTTGAGTATTGCAGCAACAGTTGCACCACTAAGTTCATCTTTTACTAGATAATCAAGAGCCCCTTGCTTAATGGCTTCGACTGCAGTCTTCTCGTTACCTTGTCCAGTAATAAAAACTATGGGCATATTTGGTTTTTCTTCCTTGATGGATTTTTGTACATCTAGTCCATTAAGATAGCCAAGTTTATAATCAAGCAGTACTAGATTGTAGTGATTATCTACTACTTTCTGCATGGCTTCTTCAAAATTAGCTGCTTTATCTATGGTTAGATTAGTTGTTTCGTCAAAATTCTCTTCAATAACTTCTGTTAGAAAAAATACATCTGCAGAATCATCATCTACAATTAGTATGCTTGCTTCTTTGTTGTCTACAAGTGATAAAGTGCCAGTAGACCCTTTCATCCCTTGAGTTTCTACGTCTTGCCCAGTATCAGACATATAGCCTCCGTTTATTTAGTTCTTATCTTACTATACCCATATGCTTTCATCTACATGTAAACCACCAGTAATTTTATTGATTAATTTTTTTTAAGACTGGTTTTTATTAGATCAGAGAAGCTGTTTGTATCAAGTTTATCTTTGTGAAATACCTCCAAAGCCCCAGCTTTTTTTAATTCATTAACAATTTTAGGGTTGTCATTTCCAGTAATAAAAATAACGGAAACCGGTTTACCTGTAGCCTTAATGGCATACATTATTTCGTTGCCTTTTTTAACGCCTAGATCGTAATCTAGGATTGCTATTTCATATTCAGATTCTTTTATGGCACCAATACCAGTATCAAAACTGTTACGGTAATCTATCTCAATTCCTGGTATCTCTTCAAGTATGATTTCTTCAATAAATTGGTAGTCTAGTTTGTCATCATCGACAATTAATACCTGGGGGTTTTTGCTCATATTTGAATTATACAATAGAGATATATGAAAGTAAGAAGTCTTATTTCTACATAAAATTTCTTAAGTGGAATAGAAATTTGTAAATCCTCATGCTAGTATAACGTCAATTCGTATTGACTCGGGGTGAATTTTTAAACTTAGGATAGATTGGTAGCAAGTATAGATAGGTTGGCTAATGCAGGCATGACTCGCGAAGTTAAGGCCAAAGGAGCGACTCCTAAGGAATTAATAACAGCTAATCCTAAGACAGCTGGAATCGTGCAGAAGGCATTACATGCTAAACCAGATACTTTACCTACAACTTATATTTTTAAGAAGATTAAAGCAGACGATAGTGGACTAAGTTCTCAGCTCAAAGCAATCTTAGATAGATTTCAAATTAATGCTAGTGCTACGGAATATGATAGTGCGGTTATCAGTGAAAATGGCAACACGCTAGTAATTGCTAATAGAGGAGAAGTTGGTTTAAAACAATTGTTTGGTGGAATTAATGGATTTACGAGAACTATGTATAAGTTTTTTGGTTGGTTACCAAGATTATTTGGTGCTGCACATAAATCTATTGTTGCCAATCGTTATAAAGAACTATTTAATGGTGCAGAGATAGAAGAACAAGGTGAGCCACTAAAGCATGTATTAAATGCATTAAAAGTTGGCGAATATCATACAGTGACTGTGTTTCATAAGGATGAGAAGACCGGCGAGTTTACTAAAGATCCAGCAGCTGTTACTGTCACTGATGCTTTTGATAACTTAATTGAAACGCATATTAGGCAGAGAATGCAAGCGAAGAAATTACCCGAAGCCGAAATCGTAAAAGAAATCAAAGCGAAAAAAGAGAAATATGGAACATTTGAGAAGTATTATTCTGCTGATAAAGTGATTCCACTTTCAACGTCATCAAACGACTTTAAGGATTTATTACATCAGATTGCAGAAGGGCTATATGCTGCTCAAGGTTTTGATGCGTTTATAATTCCTTCTCAAATACATCCACAGACTAATATTAATAGTAATGATTTAAACTATTTAGAGCTTGATTGGCACTATATTAAACAAAAAGCAGATGGCAAGTGGAATATAGTAGGAGATCCTAAGTTATTAGATACATATGAATTTGCAAGTCCAGAGCAAAAGGAAAGCTACTTAGCAAATATGACTAAGACTGATTATTCTCCTAAGCTTACTTTAGTTAGACCATTAGCTAAAGCTCAAGAACCTATATCACCATTCTTGTCTAACTTGCAGCAATGGTCGACTATGTCTCAAGGTTCTGAACTTAGAACTGAGAATGTTGAAGATCATAAGTTAATAGAGATGACAGAACCTATAAATTCGATGTTTATAGACAAGCATAATGTAAGTTCTGCTAAAGCCTGAAATTTGCTCCCAGATAGAGTTTTCTCACTAGCTCATCATTAGTTATTTCTTGTGAACTACCTTCTCTGATAATTTTCCCATCTTGAATAATATAGGCTCTATCAGTAATAGAGAGGGTTGCAGCAGGATTGTGATCGGTGATCAGCAGACCGATATTTTTTTCTTTACAAAGATTGTGAATGATTTGCTGAATATCATTTATTGCAATAGGATCTATACCAGTAAAAGGTTCATCTAATAAAATAAATTTAGGATCGGTAACAAGGACTCTGGCTATCTCTAAACGACGACGCTCGCCACCTGAAAGACTAATGGCATCCATATCCCTAAGATGAAAAATACCAAATTCTTCCAGAACTTCTTTGATTTTGGCTTGACGGTTAGCCTTGTCATAGCCATGTAATTCAAGTACTAACTCTAGGTTGTCATTGACATTAAGATTGCGGAAAGCACTAGGTTCTTGAGTTAGATAACCTATACCTAAATGATTTCTATTATGAATTTTAAGTTTGGTAATGTCTTGTCCATTGAAATTGATAAATCCATTGTCAGGTTTTACTAATCCCACTACCATGTCGAAGCTAGTTGTTTTACCAGCACCGTTTGGTCCAAGTAATGCAACTGTCTCACCTTGCGAGATGGTGAAATGAACATTATCAACTACCTTGCGACCATTATAAGACTTCGTCAGTCCTTGTGCTGCAAGTGTGATAGTTGAATTTAGTGTTGTTCTGAACAAAATTTCTATCCTTTAATTAAAAAGCCTGATCATATAATTATGCCAGGCTTTTTTGTAATTAGTAATAGGAATAAGAAAGATCCTTAGATAGGTTCTCTATCTTTGTCTCTATCTTTATCTTTGAATCTATTTTTATTTGCGAAACTGTTTTTACGTTGCGCTTCTTCTTTCTTACGTTTTTTGCGCATACGCTCATCTTCGTGGTGAGTGCGTTTCTTTATTTCAAGGATAATACCAGCTTTAAGAACTTCTCTTTTGAAACGTCTTAATGCGGCCTCGATTGATTCGCCTTCTTGTACTCTTACTTCTGCCAAGTTAATCACCTGTCCTTTTCTGGCTTGCTTGCAGGCTAAAGGATAGCATGGGAAAGGCTTAAGAAATTATGAATATCATTTGGAGGCTTCAATATACGGCAGAGGCAAAAACACCTTAGGTCCTTTGCGATAGAAGGAAACCACACGGGCATCAGCTTTTTTGGCACCAATGAATTCTGTGGCTGTGAAACTAGGATCTCGTAATAAAGTATCTATCTCAGGGTTCAATTCCAAAGCCTTAGCATAATGCTTTTTATAAATATCCTTATCATCCTTGTAGTGACTAAAAGCACTTAACACATACCAGTATTGATCGTCACCATCCATATATAAAGCTTTAGCACTTGCTTCCTTTGCTTCTGTGAATTTAAGATTGGCAAGTTTAGCAGCAGCAAGGAATCCATAAAAATAGGAGACGTTAGGACTGAGTTCTATCGCTCTCTCTAAACTCTTCTCGCTTTCAACAGTATCCTTATTAAGCAAGTCAGCCCCCCTCATGAAATGATAGAGAGAGTTTTTAGAATCCCATTTAATAGCATCATCAATAGAACCTCTATCGTAGTAATAATGACCAACTATGCTTGGGATGAAAATTACTAAAGCAAGAAGATAAGCTAAATATTGACTTGCTTTGATCCACTTAGATGTCATTTGCGGTAATTTAATGTTAAGAAATGGTACCAGAATCAAAGCTGCTAATAAATATTGATTAAAACAGACTAAAGGAGCGTCAAAGAGACTAATGATTAATAAAGGCAAAAAAGCCTGCTTAGCATTTTTATAGATTAAGTAGAAAATTGCAAGAACAATAATTAATCCTAATAAACCTTGTTCAAACAACACATGGGTAAATAATCCATGACCATGACTAATCTGCTGGTGTGTTTGTGCTCCAAATGCTCCACTATGTGAGCGATAAGGCGGGAAGTCAATTGCAAAAGTCCCAAAGCCATGTCCTAGAAAGGGTTTGGCAAGCCAGCCTTGTAGAATCGAATACCAGATGAATAATCTAGAAATGAATGATTTATGGAAGAAGTGTTGAATGCTTTCAAGAAAGAAGAATGAAACTCCTATTACAAGTAAGCCAGCAATATAAATATATTTAGACTTGAGATAGTTTGTTAATGATGCTAAGAATGCTAGTAGAGCGGTTTTTTTATTGCCGAATAATAAGGCTAAGCCTGAAACAGAATAAATTACATTGGTTTTAAGATTCTTAGTTATGAAATACAAGGATAGAAAAACTGGTAACCATAGTATTAATGAACCTTTTTCATAAAAAGTACAATGCAGTTTTCCTACTGCATAAAGTAGTATGAAAACTATAAGTAAAAAGTTTTTACGTTTTTCTTCGGATATGTTTTGCCACCAATTACTGAGTGACCAAGCTGTAAAGCCTGCAGCTAGTATGAAATATTCTGTACTGAATCTTGGCTCTGAAGCAAAGGTAAATGCAATCAATAAATAGATCCAAAATAAATAATAGTGAGAAACTTTATGTAAATTAAGCAGAGCAAAAATTGCTGCAAGCAAATGTACCCACCAGATTGTTAAGCCTTGCGGTGAGCCTAATATATAGATTGCAAAGAATACAATGAGGTAGTTAAACATCTACTTCATTGTATATCCTAATTATCTATGCCGTCATCCTGAGGAGGAGCCATAGGCGACGACGTAAGGATCCACTAAATAGAGAACTCTTAATAGTGGATCCTTACGGTCGGGCTTTGCCCTCCCTCAGGATGACGACTGGGATATATCAGTAATTTTAATTATTCTTGGAAAGTAAAATTCAATGTAAATCTACCTGAAGCACTCTTTTTAGCAAAAGTACCAGTTAGTTTACCGTGATTGCCTGTGCGGCTAGTGACTACATTGGTTATAGACATGCTTTTAGATAGATCACCAAATCTAGCTGTAAGATTTCCAGACTTCGCTGAATCTTTATTGAGTGTAGAGCTAAATGTTTCTAATATACTCTGGATTGCAGGCATATCAAAACTAT
The DNA here is from genome assembly GCA_964551135.1 of uncultured Gammaproteobacteria bacterium. Lineage (GTDB taxonomy): Bacteria > Cyanobacteriota > Vampirovibrionia > LMEP-6097 > LMEP-6097 > CAYPGT01. The sequence goes on from CAZKAT010000001.1 coordinate 244,892, forward strand.
AAGAATCTGTATCTTCAGCAGTAGCAGAGGTTTCGTTGACTGTTACAGTACTTCCACCTGTGTAGGTTCCTGCTACGTTGATCTTCTTACCTTTCTTGTTAAATGTAACGGCACTATCATTACCAGCATATATTGCTGCTAAATCAGTTGGGAAGCCTTTGCGTTTAGCTAATAAAGTTACATTACCAGTGATAGTTGCTGTGATACTTGAGACACTAGATGTTTTGCCATGATGCTTCTTAGCAAAGCTTGGTACTAAGAAACTACAACTTAGCATTACCGATACTAATAAACCTAAACTTATAAATTTTTTCACTTGGGGAACCTCCGTTGATTAACAAGACTATTAATCACTTGCCACTTCAATGACCTAGCGATCTCAATCTAAATACCTATATTAGTCTATTTTTATTAAAATCGGTTAAGGATTTACTAGGTTAAATACACTGGAATTATCTGAGCAATAATAGTAATAAAGGAAAACTAGGCTGATAATCAATTGAAATCCAGCCAATAGATAAACAACAGCAAGCTCATGCATACCGCATAATTCAAAATGATGATGTAAAGGAGCCATCTTAAATGGACGCAGGTCTTTGCCTAAGAATTTTCGAGACAACTTAGCACTTAAGACTTGTAATATCACTGATAGAGTTTCTAATACAGGCACTAAAGCAAAAACTAAAAGATATAATTCTGTTTTAGTTAGATAAGCTAAGGCTCCCAAACCCATTCCTAGAGCCAGACTACCGGTATCTCCCATAAAGACTTTAGCTGGATGGAAATTAAAAATCAGGAAAGCTATTAATCCTCCAATAATAATGACAATTATAGAAACCACGGAGAACTCTGTTCTAAACCATAATAAACAACCCAATCCAGCAAAAGCAAGTATAGAGAGCGTTGTAGCCAGCCCGTCTAGACCGTCACTAAGATTGATGGCATTAGAAGTGCCGGCAATAACTAGAAATGCCCAGATGAATTCTCCTAGCACTAGTAATGGTCCCATCCAGTCAGGGAAGTTAGTATTGATATCAGCAAATAAATATCTGCCTGAGAAATAAGCTACTGCTGTGCTAGCAAGGAGTTGGATAATTAATTTTTGTATGGAATTTAAACCTTTATAGTTAGCTTTAAGAATTTTTAGTATGTCATCGATAGCACCGATTAATGCACCTATGGCAAGTGCTCCTGCAACTAAGACTATGCTGATACCACCGTTGTTATAAAAAAGTATTCCTAAACTAATAAAAATAGGGATTAGAAAAATCCAAGCTCCCATAGTTGGTGTACCAGACTTAGATCCAATGTGTGACTTGGGTCCCTGTTCTCTGAATGTCTGTATCGAATTAAGCGATTTGAGGAAAGCAATTATTGGTTTAGCAATGGCTATACCTAGAATAAAAGGAATACTAAAACATAAATAGAAGTTCATAATGGGCTAAGAAGAAAATAAGCAATTATTCTTTGCAGCATATTGAGTGCAATAAATGCAATTATTACCGAGAAGTCAAAACCACCAATGGGAGGAATTAATCCGCGAAAAATTCTGGCATATGGTTCAACTAACTTATCGATAAATCTATAGAACTTAGTACCATGAAATTGTGGAAACCAAGAACCGATAACCCATATAAGCAGCATATAACTATAAATTTCTATGGCTTGGATTAGCAGCATGGATAGTTTGCTTATCATAATTACAATGTTACTAGATATCCTATAAGTTGCCCAAACAATAACAATTATGTATATAAAAATTGCTTTGAATTTCAAACATTGAATATGATAAGTTAACCTAAGCTTAATAATATTATGTTTTATTGATATCGCTATGAAAATTATTAGCGATGATATTAGTCAATTAACGAAGCTTGATAAGAAATACGACAAGCTTACTGCTGCTGCAGATGCAGAAGATAAAGGCAAAATTGGCGATAAAATTACCAAACTTAGAAATACTATTATTGATGAACTAGATAGACGAGAACAAAAAATAATGAAACGTAAGAATAACTATCTAGATGATCATGATGATGCAAGTGATAGTAAGAAGGTTGCACGTTGGACTGCTCGTCTTGAACGTATAGATGCAAGAAAGCAGGGAGTTGACGGCATTATTGATTCTAGTTTAATTAAACCTGATGATCCTAATGCAGATACTCATAAGGTTAAACACAAGCATCATAAGCATAAAGATGCTAAAGAAGTTGAAAACTAAGTTTTAAAAGCAATCTAAAATATCTATCATTGGTAAATACGAAATGGTATTTGAATATTGCCATGTTTTATTGTGGAATGAAATAGCTATAAGCTATGCTGTAGCTTAATTTCCCATGCAATTAGAAGAATTAAAACCAATATTGCACAAAGATTTAGTTGATGCATTGCAGAAACAAAAACGCAATCAAGATTCTATTGAGGTGATTGAGAAAGCTTATGAGTTTGCTTTTCAGAAACATATAGGACAAAAACGTAGGAGTGGTGATGCTTATATCACTCATCCTGTTACCGTTGCTAAAACTTTGATAGAGCTCAAATGTGATACTCCAACTATTTGTGCGGGATTGCTACATGATGTGCTTGAAGATACTGAAACTTCTATCAATGAAATGAAGAAAAATTTTGGTGAAGTTACTTATGAGTTAGTGGATGGTGTAACTAAATTAGGCAAGTTAAATTTTAAATCAACTCAAGAAGCGCAAGCTAATAACTTTCGTAAGATGCTTCTTGCTATTGCTAAAGACATGCGTGTAGTTTTAGTGAAACTCGCTGACAGATTGCATAACATGCAAACACTACAATATTTAAATGATGAGAAGCGTTATCGCATAGCACGAGAGACCCTGGATATTTTTGCTCCTCTGGCTAATAGATTCGGTTTGCATGCAATTAAAACTGAACTCGAGGATTTATGCTTTAAGAATTTATATCCTGAAGAATATGAGAAAGTAAAATTACTGGTTAGTAGTAAGCAAGAAGAGAGAGAATCTCAGATTAAAGTTACTCAGCAAAAGATACAGCAAGTTTTATTGAAGAATGGTATTAAGGCTGAGATCTATGGAAGAGCTAAACATTTCTATGGTATTTACTTGAAACTCAAGAAGCCTGGATCTACTACTATTGTTAATGATGAAGAAGAGTTACAGGTCTATGATCTGCTTGGTATCAGGGTCTTAGTCGATGATGTTAAAGATTGTTATGCGGCATTAGGATTGGTTCATGAATCTTTTAGACCAATGCCAGGTAGATTTAAGGATTACATCGCTGTGCCTAAGAGTAACTTATATCAATCCTTACATACAACTATTATTAACCCTTTCGGTAAGCCGTTAGAAGTGCAGATTAGAACTCATGAGATGCATGATATCGCTGAGAATGGTATTGCTGCGCACTGGAATTATAAAGAGAGTGGTAGCTCAAGTGAAGCAGAAGCGAAAGAAGTTGAAGAGTTAACGTGGATCAGGCAACTCATTTCATGGCATACAGATGTGGAGGATGCTACTGAGTACGTTGATACTGTCAAGAAAGATATTCTTGGTCAAGAAGTTTATATATTAACGCCAAAGGGTGATGTCTATACTCTTCCTGTAGACTCGACGCCGATTGACTTTGCTTACAAGATTCACTCTAAGATTGGAGATACTTGTACTGGTGCTAGAGTTAACGACAAGATAGTTCCAATAAACTATAAATTGCAGAATGGAGACCTAGTAGAAGTTATTACTTCTAAGACTGCTCACCCTAATCTTAGTTGGTTGAATTTTGTGAAAACAAATCAGGCAAAGCATAAGATTAAGTCTTGGTACAAGATTCAGAACAGAGATAGGCATTTAATTATTGGTAAACAAATGCTGGAAGAAAGTTTTGGTAAAGAGGGTCTGGAGCAATTTATTAAATCTCCTGAGCTAGAGGCTGTGGCAGAAAGACTTAATTATAAGACTACGGAAGATTTAATAGCAAGCATTGGTTCTGGAGATACAACAGTTGCTCAGATCTCACATAAACTTCACGGTACTAAATATGGTGAGAAGCAAGATGAAGAACTTGATCTGGGAAAATTACAGAAGATTAAACCTCGTAGAGCTGCACTGAAAGGTGAACGGGCTGAAATTCCAGAGTTAGATGGACTACTATACAACATTGCTAAATGTTGCATGCCGATTCCTGGAGAACCTGTTATTGGTGTGATTTCCAAAGGCAAGGGAATTACTATTCATAGGTTTAATTGTCATAACCTTAAACAAGTAGAGCCTGAGCGAATCATGGAACTGAATTGGAATATCAAAGGTGAAAACACTTATCCAACTCATATTAATATAGAAGTGATAGATAGAGTCGGAGTGGTGAAAGATATACTTACCTTAGTTGCTGATGCTGGAATCAATATTAGTGATTTTAAAGTTAAAGAAAGACCAACCTCTAATACTGCATTACTAAGAATAATTTTGAATGTAAAAGGACAAGACGAACTTAATAGAATAATGGTTACTATTAACAATATGTCCGATGTGCTAGCGACAGAACGGATTTAGTAGTTTCGTCATCCTGAGGGAGGGCGCAGCCCGACCGTAAGGATCCACTTTTATGGATTCCTCGTAGTAGTGGATCCTTACGTCGTCGCCTTCGGCTCCTCCTCAGGATGACGATCCTGTAACTCCTCAGTATTGATAAATCAAATATATTGCTACAATAGTCTCTATGACCCTTGTTGGTAATCTTGCTTTGCGTGATGTTGAAGAAGCAGTTAAGCGTCTTAAAGGTATTGCGCATAGGACTCCAGTTATGACCTCTCGTACCTTAAATGAGATGGTAGGAGCGAAAGTATATTTCAAGTGTGAGAATTTTCAGCGTATTGGTGCGTTTAAATTTCGTGGTGCTTATAACTGCATCGCTAAATTATTAGAGAAGAAACCGGAGCTAAGAGAGTATGGTGTGGTTGCTGTCTCTTCGGGGAACCATGCTCAGGGAGTGGCTTTGGCAGCTAAGCTTCTGGGTATGCCAGCGAAAATTTATATTCCTAAGGATGCACCGCAATCTAAGATAGAAGCGACTCGTGGCTATGGTGCTAGCCTAGAATTTTTTGATCGGAATGTTGATGATCGGGATGCTATTGTTGCTGACTTAAAGCAAAACAGCAAGGCTGCATTGATTCATGGCTACGATAATCTGGATATTATTGCTGGACAAGGAACAGCTGCTTATGAGCTTTTAGAAGATGTTAGAGATATGGATGTGATTATGGCACCACTTGGTGGTGGTGGATTGCTTGCTGGGACACTGATTGCAGCCAAGAACCTTAAACCTGAGATCAAAGGTTATGGTATAGAACCAGAGAGAGCCAATGATTGGTATCAGTCTCTTAAACAAGGTTCGCGTGTGAAGATTGAAGCTCCTAAAACTATTGCTGATGGTTTGAGTATTTGTAGTCCTGGTGAGATCACCTTCCCTATAGTTAAGCAGCTTATAGATGATGTTTTCTTGGTGACTGAGACTGAGATTATTGAAGCTATGAAATTCGTGTTTTTTAGAATGAAATTGGTGATTGAACCAAGCGCAGCTGTGCCAGTTGCTGCTCTGATGTTTCATAAGCTTAAAGTTGAACCTGGACAAAAAATCGGGCTTATTCTTTCGGGTGGTAATACCGATCCGGCTTTTTTAAAGACGATTTTTTAGATTTAGGCTTATTAAAACTAAAAAAAAAGTGTAATTACTTTAAATTAGGCTATTTTCGAGTGGGTTTTTTGCTAATATTATGCACTTGATCGGCAGCAACTAGAGTATAGTGTAATACCGATTGAGGCAAAAACCATGAGCCAGCAAATAATTAAAGCAATAGAGAAAAGCCAATTAAGAAAAGTGCCGTTTGATTTTAAAGTCGGTGACACTGTAAAGATTAAAGTTCTAATCCGCGAGGGTGCTAAAGAGCGTCACCAAAACTTTGAAGGTATGGTTATTGCTATGAAAGGTGGCGGAGTTAATAAGACTTTTACCGTTAGAAGGATTTTCCAAGGTGTCGCAATTGAAAGGATTTTCTTGTTTAATTCACCTAAAGTTATAGAGGTTAAGACTTTACGTAAAGGTAAGGCTAGAAGAGCTAAGCTTTACTACATGCGTAACCTTGTTGGTACTAAGAAGACTAGATTGCGTGAAGATACTTCTCGTATCGCTAAGGACTTCCAACAGAAGCTTATAGACCAAGAAATGGCTAAAGCTGCTCCTAAGAAAGAACCTGAAGCTACTGAAGCTGAAGCTGCAGTATAATAGCTTCATGAACTCAAAATTATTCAGTTTATTAGCATTAGGTTTACTAGTAGTAGTGTTCTTAGTGGTCAAAGCACAAGATCCTAAAACTACTCAAGTAGAGTCTAAGACAACAACAATAACGGAAACAAAAAAAATGGAATCAGAATTAGTTAAAGAAGTAGATGCTAAACAAAATCACAAGAACCCTATAGTCTTGATGGAAACAGAGAAGGGTCCTATAGAGATAGAGTTGTTTATGGACCAAGCTCCTATCACTGCTGGCAATTTTAAAGATCTAGTAGAAAGAAAGTTTTATAACGGATTAACTTTCCACAGAATTATTCCTGGTTTCGTTGTTCAAGGTGGTTGCCCTAAGGGTAATGGTACTGGTAATTTCATTGACCCAGAAACTAAACAAGCTCGGTATATTAAACATGAATGGTCTAAGAACCTTAGCCACAATAAAGCTGGAATCTTAGCCATGGCTCGTACTTCTGATCCTAATTCAGCAAGTTCACAGTTCTTTATTGACCTAGCTCCACTACCTTCACTTAATCCTGGTGGCGTAGATCCTTATGGCTATGCGATATTTGGACAAGTAGTTAAGGGCATGGATGTAGTTAACAAAATCGTACAGGACAATGTAGCTCCGTATCCTGGTTCTGATGGTACTGCTAACCCAGTGAAGATTTTGTCAGCGAAAGTATTATAGATATCTCATATCAACACTTGCTTTAACATTTGTTTGTTGTTTATGACCTTTTTTACTGAAGGAATCTTTAGCCATAAGCCAACAGAACCCTCCCATTAATGACAAATAAAGAAATGTAACCCAAAATGTAATCATTGTTGTCTGTCCTTGTCTTTAATTATATACCCTACCCACATTATAAATATTCCAAATATGCATAATACGAGACATAATGGTAAATTCACATCCGTTAGATTAATCTCATTAAGCGAGGTTTTGAGAAATGCCATGCCAATAGGTACTTCCATTGAGAAACCAATCATAAACAGTGCATGTGATGGATAGTGATCCATGAGTGAAATTATGCACAAATAGTTTTAGAATTGAAAGGGGTCAAAAGTCACCTGAGAATTTATTTGATATTCTAGTTGTGATGCGGGTTTTGAGGAATATTTTCTGATTTTGGATTTTTGTTAATAAGTAAGACGGGTCGTTTGACCTCTGATATAATCATGGCAATGTTCACAGGTCTTATAGAAGAACAAGGCAATATTGTTTCTTTAAAGAAAGAAGCTACTAATCTCAATATAGAAGTTAATGCCAAGCAAGTTCTCAAAGATCTGAAACTTGGTGACAGTATTGCTATAGATGGAGTTTGTCAGACTGTTACTAAGATAGGTCCTAAGAGCTTCTGGGTGACTGCGATTGATGAAACACTCAAGCTAACTAATTTTAATTCTTATCAGAAGGGTACTAAGGTAAATCTTGAGAGATGTCTTAGACCTATTGATAGACTTGGCGGACATATAGTGCAAGGACATGTAGATGGTATTGGAACTCTTGCTTCAGTAGATAATGCTGATGGAAGTTACGAGCTTAAGATTAAGATTCCTAAGGCGTTGGGCAAATATATTATTCATAAGGGTTCTATTGCTCTTAATGGCATAAGTCTCACGGTGGCTGCTATCACAACTAATATGGTTAAAGTTTGCATTATTCCTAAGACCTGGGAAATGACGAATCTTGCTCAATTAGAAATTGGTGATCAGATTAATGTCGAAGTGGATCAGATAGCGAAGTATGTTGAGAAGTTATCCACTTTTGCTCAAGTTTAATTCTTTGAACTTTCGGATTAATATTATTGTTGTACCTTAGAAACATCTGCCAGAGGCGATTAGATGCTTGTCCATGGTAGTCAGATTTCTTGCGTACTAGGTCTAGCTGTTTCATTACTATATCTTTAGATGGTACTTGGATAAGAATAGATTCTCTCAGTTCTCTCTCAATAAGTTGTTTAGGTATATAACCCCAGCCTAGACCATTAACTAATAACTCTTTCTTGATTAAGAAGTCAGTTATATTCCAAACATTAGCGTTCTCTACTAAAGATGCGGGAGCTTTCTTGGCTAATGTAGATCTACCACCCACAACTAAGTGCGTTAAGTTATAAAGCTCTTCCTCCGTGAGATTGGGATTAGCAGCTTCGTGATATGGAGTAGTTACTGGTATAAATTCAATTTGATTCCATTTCATTCTTTCTAATTCATTAGTTTGCTGATTACCGGCAGTGACAACGATATCAGCTTCGCCAGCTAGTAATAATTCAAGCGGTTCTTCAAAGGTCTTAAAAATAAGTTCAATTTGAGTTTTAGGAAACTCTGCATTAAATTCTTTAAAAATCTCCATTAGTAAAACAGTGGGAGTAACAGCAGAAACTACGAGCTTGATCTTAGTTTCAATACCAGTAGAAACAGAGTTACTAAATTCTTTGATTTCTTTATTGATTTTTAGCAGAGCTAATGCTTTGTTATAAATTATTTGACCAGCATCTGTTAATTTAGCTCTTTGACCATCACGATCAAAGATGGAGATAGCAAGATGAGTTTCAATAGTTTTGATGATATAACTTATAGATGATTGGGATTTATGTAGTTTGAGCGCTGCTGCTCTAAAACTACCAGTCTCAACGACAGCAATTATTGCCTCAATTTCATCGTAATTCAACGACATTTAAATATATTTCCCTGCTGCCTAACCCATGCAATGAGATAATACGTATTGGTATTATTTATCGCTTTGATTATATAAAGTATAGATATCGAAAAATTTGATCATTGTTATCAAAAACTTGCGGGTATTTTTGATCAAGGAAATGATTATTTTCAATTTATATATTGCAGAAGAGACGACCACAAACTTAGGGAGTGCGAAATGGGAGAAGCTAATGCTAAAGCATCGAAAGATGTTTTAAATGATCACGATATTAAAATAGAATACTTACAGGACCAATTACTAACTGATATCAATCCACAAGCGTTAAGAGGGATTTTGCAGAAGATAGATATTCTTAAATCATCTGCTCTTGCTCATAAATTTTTGGATAAAGGGGATAAGGCAGTAGATTTCACCTTACCAAACGCAATTGGCAAGCAGTTTAACTTAGCTAAATTGTGTAATAAGGGAAAAGTGGTTCTAACCTTCTTTAGAGGAGGATGGTGTCCATATTGCTATGTAGAATTAAGGAAATTTCAAAACTTATTAGCTAAGTTTAAATCTCTTGGGGCACAAATCATTGCTATTTCATCAGAACGTCCTGATTATTGCTTAAATACAATGGAAAGAAATGGATTGGAGTTTGAAGTTCTCTGTGATAAGGGTAATAAGGTAGCTCAGGAATATAATCTCGTTTATAAATCTGAATCAGAAATTGATCTCTGGGATGAACTTGGCTTGATCAAAACGGCGATCACAAACGGTGATATATCCTATGAGCTACCAGTGCCTGCAACTTATATCATTGATGAAAATATGGTGATTAGGTATGCGTATGCTAATCCTGACTATCGTCGGAGAGCTAATCCCCAAGATGTCTTGAATATACTTGCAGGACTAGAAAGACTTTAGTCTTGGTTCCAGTTAAGTGCGCCTTTTTTCCAGGCATAAATCAAGCCCATCAATAAGATGGCAACGAATAGAAATGCTTCGATGATAATGAAGCCTCTATTGCCAACTTCGCTGGCGTTGAATAAATTAGCCCATGGCATTAAGAATACAAACTCAACATCAAACACAATAAACATGATGGCAAAAAGATAGTATTTAATATCAAACTGAACTTTGGCATCCATCTCAGGTTTCATACCGCACTCATAAGATTCATGCTTAACTTTACCTTTAGTTGAGATACCGAATATCTTCTGTATTGTAAGACTAAGTATAAGCAATACTAGGCCGTTAACTAACGCCAGACTCGTAATTAAACCAATTTGTCCAAGTTCCATATTTAGTATTATACATGTCTTTTGTAAAGTTCAAAACAGTTAGTTAATAACATAGCCACGGTCATTGGTCCGACTCCGCCTGGCACTGGTGTTATATAAGAAGCAGTATCTTGAGCTGTATGGTATTCCATATCCCCTACTATAGTTTTTTGACTGTTTTTTTCAACGCTATTAATTCCTACATCAATAACAACAGCCCCGGGTTTAAGCCAAGATCCCTTAATAAATTCAGGCGAGCCGATGGCTGGTATAAGAATATCTGCATTGCTAATTTCTTCTTCTAAATTTGTAGTTTTACTATGAGCCATGGTAACTGTAGCGTTAGCTTGATTAAGCATTAATGAGATTGGTTTACCTACAAGTGTACTTCTACCAACTACTAAAGCTCTCTTTCCAGTAGGATCAATGCCACTGCGTTTTAATAATTCCATACAACCTTTTGGAGTACATGGATAGACTGTATGTGGATCATTTACAACTAATAAACCTAGATTATAACTAGTAAGACCATCTACATCCTTAGTAGGTTTAATATGATCAATAATTTCTTGAGTATGCTCTCTGATTGCTTTTGGTAAGGGTAATTGTAATAAAATACCATCAACTTTATCATCAACGTTATATTTCTCAATAGTTCCTATTAGTTCTTCTCTAGTAGTCGTAACTGGAAGTATAGTCTTGTAAGACTTGATTCCCACTTCAGTACAGGATTCTTGTTTTTTATTGACATAGAAATTACTTGCTGGATCATCTCCTACTAAAATCACTGCTAAACCAGGTTCTCTTAATGTAGTTTTGTTTTTCCTAAGTTCTTGTATCTGGGATTTAAGCTCAGCTCTAATGTCTTGAGCAATAGCTTTGCCGTCAATTACCTTTGCATGAGTTTGTTTCTGCATGCGATTTATTTTAGCATGAGCTTAGAACTATAATATGCCAGTTAATGTCTGTAATACTTCTGACATAACGCGCATAACGTTAGCGTTTGCAGCAAAAGCATTTTGGAAGCGGATTAAGTCAGCAGCTTCCTCTTCTAAAGATACACCCATAACACTCTGTCTACGATTATCAAGTGAGTCATATAAACTTTGAGTATTCTCTACTTTAGAGATAGCGATGTTTCCTCTAGTACCAAATTCTCCAACTATATTGGCGATTTTATTATTAAAGTTAGAAGTTGCATCACTCTGAGAACCTTGGATTACTGAAATCTTGAAGTGACCAAGATTATTAGTTAAATCATTGTCGTTAAATGTTGTGCCATTCATTTTAAATCTTACAAAAGCTGCTCCAGTAGGAACAGTGCCAGAATAGGATACTCTATCATTGGGTGCACCAGCTGAGGTCGGAAAATTAATAGCAGAGCCTACTACAGTTCCTGAAGCATCTAAAAATTCTATCTGTACTAAACTACCACCACCAAAACCATTGTCACCAGCGTTTACAGGGCTAGATCCATCTTTAATAATGCCATCTGCATGGATAGTAATTTGCTGACCAGGTATTAATGGGACACTACTTTGAGTACCACTAGTACTTGGAGAATCCAAGTAAACTGCTTCAGATTGTGAACCATTGCTGATTATATTATTGTTGCCAAAGAATAAATCAGCTATTTCTGAAACTATTGCTCCATCACTAACATTTCCTGTTATTCCTTGTGCAATTAAAGCAGGATTGCTGATTACACTAGGATTGATAGCTAGTGATCCAGCAGTAGAACCAGTAAATAAAGTTGAACCTTGGTTACCAGAACTAGTTGTACCAAGCGAGAGAAGATTGTTAACCCCTTTCTTGATACTCATAGCAAACTCATCAAGCATTTTTCTCATGTCTGGGATTTCTTTGTTTGTCATTTGCATTAGACCACCAATCTTTCCCCCAATAGTATCTATACTTCCTACTTGAGCTTGGTTAGCATCATTGTTACGAAGAATCAAGGTACTAGGATAGGAATCAATAGCATCATTACCTGCATTTACATCAAAGATGTAGTGAAGTCCACCACCATCTAACACAGTAGTTCTAATACCATCTGCTCCATTAGTAGTTCCCACACTTAAGCCTAGCGCAGTAAGTGCTGTTCCACCTGTGATATCAATTTCAGCACTATCGGTATTGAGAGCATTATCAATTAATTTAGTGCTTAAAGCTAATCTACCATTGCTATCTACTGAAGCGATAGTCCCTTTGCCACCAGCAGCATTAAAGTTCTTATTGATTTTATTTACTACATCTCTGATTGAAGAACCACTGTCAAATGTAATCGTCATTGGTCCTGTAGCTACACCGTTTCCATTGTCAACGCTTAAGGTTAGAGTATTTGCTGAACTAGTAATTGCCGAGATTGATGAATCATAATTTAAGAATCCCGTACTTGCTACTACTTGAGCTTCAGAACTATGACTATTAACATTTAGTTTACTGAAGGTTCCATCACCGTTCCTGATTATATCGAATTGGTATAGATTACTGATTTTATCTAAGAGTAGATCTCTTCTATCTTCTAGATCATTTGCCGCAACTCCACGTCCTTCAGAAGCGATAGCTTGAATATTTACATCTGATAATTCACTTAAAAGAGAATTAAGCTGATTAACAGATGATTTAATTTGTCCTGTCGGAGTAGCATCTAAATTATTTTTCAAGAGTTCAATAGATTGATCTATTTGATTGAAACTATCTGCTAGTGCAGATGCTGAATTGATGAATACAGTTTTAGCTGTTTCTAATTCAGGGTTAGCGGCAAGATCTTTAGCTGACTGAAAGAATTGATTAAGTTTGGCAGTTAATCCTGTGTCGCTCGGTTCACCAAGAGCATCATTCATGGCAATGTTTAAATCGGAGACAGCTTTGTTGTAGCCTAAGTTAGAATTTTGTTGTCTAATCTGGTTGTCAAGAAATAGATCTCTAATTCTGGTGATATTTTCAACAATAACTCCAGTATAAGATCTTTCCTTGTTCACGCCTGGAGCAGAGCCTACGGTACCTTCTTGATAACTAACAGTTTTGCGTGAATAGCCTGGAGTATTAACGTTGGCTATGTTGTTACCAGCATTATCAAGACCTACCTGAGATGCTTGCAGACCTGATACACTGATTCCTAAACTGCCAAATGTACTCATCTATAAACTCCTATGATAAAAACCTCGATAATGTTTGATTGAAAAAATTAGACGATGTTTGAATAGACGTTTGTAGGGCAGCTTGTGCATTAGTCATGTCTAAGTTAGCTTTAACAAAGTCTATGTCTTGTGATTCAGAAAGATCTGCTTGTAATTTGATATCCAAATCGTCAGAAGAAGTATTTAATCTTTCTATTTGACTACTGGAAAGTCCAACTCTACTAAGAGCCGTGTTCATTTGTCCTAGATTGAATTCTATATTAGTCAATAAACTTCTTAAAGTAGTTGTGTCACTACTTCTAAGAGCATCATCTAAGGCTTGAAATGTATTATAGACACCAGCTTCTTGTCCGCGATTGATTTGTTTCTTTATGTATAATTGGTTTGCTAAAGTAGAATCTGAGGTTTTCATAACTTGAATTTTGGCTGCTTCTGCAGCTGTATTGCCCGTTATAAGAGCTGTATCCATATTTAGGTAACCAGCTGGGCTTTCCTGAGCTATGGATCCAACGCCGCCTGCTGCAGTGAAAGCTGTATTGATTTTGGAAATAATATTGGCTAGTGTGTCACCACTGCTAATGTTTGCTGTGAAGTCAACAATATTACCGTTTCCGTCATTGATTTCAAAATCTAAATTTCCATTGCTTGCTGCAACTGGATTTATGACACTACTTTCTAATTGGGCGCTACTCGCTGGTGATGTTAGAGCATCTTTAAGATCAATGCTAGTAGTAATACCATCGATGGTTCTTTGAGCACCATCGTCTTGATTGTGTTTGTAAACAGCAGTGTTATATGGGGAGTTGTTTTGTAATCTTATAGTCTGTAAATTCCCTTGTTGACCTGAAAATATGTAAGTGTTGCCAACTTTGTTATTAATAAATTGGGTAAATGATTGTACTAAGGTTGCTAGTTCATCTGCATAATTCGTTCTTTCTGAAGGTCCAAGAGTATCATTAGCAGCAGAAAGAGCAATCTCTTTTACTCGTCCAAGAATATTGTTCATGCCATTAATAGATACTTCAGCAGCATCTAACTCAGTACTACCTTGTCCACGGTTCCTTATTTCTTGGTCGTTTTGTAATATTCTACCTTGTACTCCAATAGTTCCAATAAGAGCGACGGGATCATCGTAAGCTGTAGCAAATTTTTTCTGAGAATTTAATTGTTTAGAAAGCTGAAATACTCTACTTTGGTTGTCGGTGATTTGACTACCAAGAAGGCGAAACATTAATCCTGTACTTAATCTATCAACCATTGAAGAACTCCTATAAACTTAAGAAATTGAAAATACTGGTACTCATTATTTTTGAGGCTGCTTGCATCGACCCGGTTAATGTAGCTTGTGCTGATGTTACTGACTGAATTGCTTCTGCAGCTGGCATACTGGCAAGATCTGATTTGGTAATACTAAGATTGGTTTCTCTGGAGTTGGCATTGTCAACTGAATCATTGAATTTTTTTACTAAATCTCCGAGTTGAGATTTGATTGCTACTAATTTATCTAAGTTAGACTCTATATCTACTAAAGATTCTCTTATGGCTTGAGTATCACCAGAGTTATATGCTGCTTCAAGATTAGTGAAAGCTTCTCTAATATTGGTACTTGTACCTTTAGTAGTTTGAGCTGTTAATCCTAATGCAGATAAGGTGTTAGGTAAATTAGAACCTGGGTTGATAATTATGGCTGCTCTTTCGTTTTCTTTATTGTTAGTAATTAAAGCTGTATCGAAATTTAAAGCTCCGCTACTAACTTGTACTATTGACCCTTGACCACCCGCAGTATTGAATGCAGTGTTAATCTTGCTTGCGATAGTAGCTAAACTATCTCCAGCACTAAAAGCAATATTGCCAACATTGATATCGTTATAACCATCATTTACAACTAAATTTAGTTCAGCATTAGTTCCAAGTGGAAGTGTGCCGGGGACACTGCCAGTGTAATCAGCAGAAGCTTTCTGTGCAGTATATAAATCACCAAGACCTACACTTGATTGAATTCCCTCAACTACCCTTTCTCCTTCATCACTAGCCCCTTCTTTATAAGTTGCATTAGCAAAAACTGCTCCTGGAACAAAAGTAACTACTTTTTTATCTGTTTGTATTCCACCAAATAAATATCTGTTTCCAATTTTAGTATTTGATGAAGTGTAAAATGATTCGCCTAATTCTCTAAGTTCTTTTCCGAGAACTAACATATCGTCTGAATTTAATGTATCTGAACCACCTTGTAAGGCACTCGCTCTAATCTGATCTAAAGTATCTTTCATGGTATTAAGAGATGATTCTGCAAGCTCAAGCTCCGTTACTGTTTTGCCTTGATTTTTACCAATAGCTTGATAGTTTACGATTTGTCCAGAGAGTTGTACTAAATCTTTTTGACCAGATGGAGCATCATAGTTATGTAGATATCTTTGTTGTGTATTTAATTTAGAACTTTCTTCTGCAAAGCGACCTTGATCAGTAACGATATTGTTACGCTGAGTCAGGTGGCTCATAAGTGTACTGATTCTGCCGACATTAAGCATACTAGGCAAAATAGACCCAGTGTCACAACCAAAACAGCTAGATAAAATGTATTATTTTCTCAGCTCAAGAGGTCTGAATGACTGATTTGGGGGGTGATTTTCATTAAAAAACTGCTTTTTTAGGTTAAATAGTCTATACTAAAAGGTTGATGAATTATCTTCCTGACCCAAAGACATCTAAGATAGCTGTAGCTATGAGTGGCGGCGTGGATAGCTCTGCGGCATTGGCGATACTTAAAAATCTGGGTTATGAAGTTATAGGCATCACCGCTTGGATTATTTCTGGTTCAGGTCGTTGTTGTGACAATGGCGTAGTAGATGCAGTGAAGGTTTGTGATCAACTTGGTGTAGAGCATCATGCTTTAGATTTACGTAAGGCTTTTGCAGAAGGCATTATTAAAGAGTTTCATCAATCTTATGCTCGCGGTGAGACGCCAATCCCTTGTATAAGTTGTAATAATGATGTGAAATGGGGTTCTTTACTTGCTTATTCAATAGAGAAGCTTGGAGTTACGCATATGGCTTCTGGACATTATGCTAAGCTCGGAATCGATAATGATAATTTTACTTTACTAAGACCGAAAGAAACTAATAAAGATCAAAGTTATATGCTCTGGGGTTTAACTCAGGAACAGCTTTCTAGAACTGTGTTTCCTCTGGCTGATTTTACTAAAGAAGAAGTTCGGGCTATTGCTACAGAGGCTGGTCTCTGTGTCGCAAATAAACCAGAGTCTCAGGATATTTGCTTTGTTAGTAATGATATGACTAACTCAGATTATTTAACTAAGATATTGGGAGAGAAACCTGGAGAGATAATTGAAATTGAATCAGGAAAGGTTTTAGGGAAACATAACGGTAGTTTTAATTATACTTATGGACAACGTAAGGGATTAGGCATTGCTTATAGTGAACCACTTTATGTAATTAAAATAGATCCACATACTAATACTGTTTATGTTGGTACTAGGGATAAAATGTTCGGACAAAAAGCCTATGCGAAGGATCGTAATGTTATATCTAAGATACCTTCTAATACTTTTAAGGCGATGGTTAAAGTGCGTTATAACATGGAAGCTGTTCCTGCTACTGTATGCTTGACTGATGAGTTTGATGGAACTGGTATAGAGATTGATTTCCATGAGCCTGTTTCAGCAATAACGCCAGGGCAAGCGGTAGCATTTTATGATGCTGAGATTGGGCAAGAGTTAATAGGTGGAGCTTGGATTGTAGGTTCAGAGAAATCTCAGGTTCTTTTAAATTAATAAGCGATGCTAATAATAGATAAAAAAGAGAAAACCAAAATGCGCAAAGATTTAATTCTACTTAAAGATCTTAGTCGTGAAGAAATTGTCGAGATTTTAAATAGAGGAGATTACTGGGCTGATAATCCTAACTCTAGGATTTCTAATGCACCTAGATCTGTTGATAATCCAATAATTTGTAATTTGTTTTTTGAACCAAGTACGCGTACACGCTTCTCGTTTGAAGTAGCGGCAAAGAAACTTGGCTATCATGTGCTTAACTTCGATCCTAAAGCCTCTAGTACAGAGAAAGGTGAAACTCTTTATGATACGCTCAAAACCTTTGAAGCTATGGGTGTCGCAGCTACTATCATCAGAACCTCAGAAGAAAACATACTTCAAGAAGTTGCTCCGCAAGTCACAGTATCTGTAATTAATGCAGGTGCAGGAGCGAATGAACATCCTACTCAAGCCTTGCTTGATCTTCTGACCATGAGACAACATTTCGGTAAGATCGAAGGTCTGAAAGTCGCTATCATAGGTGATATTAAACACAGTCGAGTAGCTAATTCTAATATAGTAGGTTTAGGGAAGTTTGGCGCGCAAGTTATGCTTGCAGGTCCTGAAGCATGGTTGCCGAGTTCCAACTCTGAACTTTTAGAAGAGCATGTTAGTATCGCTGATGTTGATGAAGCGATGGCAAGTGCTGATGTAGTGATGATGTTACGTGTGCAGAAAGAGCGTCACACGCAAAGTAGTCAGTATGATAAATATTTAGAAGAGTATGGTTTAAACAAGAAACGTTTTAATATGATGCAAGATCACGCTATCATCATGCATCCTGCTCCGTTCAATCGTGGTATTGAGATAGACGGTGATTTAGTAGAGAACGAGAGATCTATGATTTATAAACAAGTGAATAATGGAGTAGCCGTGCGAATGGCAGTCCTAGAGCGCTCTATATGATTATGTATTACGCCCTTCGGGCGTAATACATAATAGCTTTTAGCTAAAATATTTTGTCCACTTTTCGCTAACTTTTCGCTTAACATCTGCAGACATAGTAATGAGATCAGGCCAGTCACGAGTGAAACCTTCATCAGCCCACTTGCGTGTGGCGTCGATACCAACTTTAGAACCGTAGCCCATAATCGGTGCGGCATGATCCAGTATATCTAACGGTCCTTTAGTGAATACCATATCGCGTTGTGGATCAGTGTTACCAAAAGCATACATAGCTACTTCATTGTAATTATGAATATTTACTTCTTTATCAAAAACAATAATATATTTAGTCCATGCCATCTGTCCCGTTCCCCAAACAGTGTTCATCACCTTCTGTGCATGCCCAGCGTATTGTTTATCAATCTTAATTAAAGCGCAATTATGAAAGACTCCATCCCAAGGTAGGTTCATGTCAATAATTTCTGGACATATTAATTGTAATAAGGGTAGGAATATTCTCTCAGTAGCTTTCCCTAGATAGCAATCTTCTTGAGGAGGGATTCCGACTATAGTAGTAGCGTAGATTGGGTTCTTGCGGTGTGTGAGTGCAGTGACATGAAACTTAGGATATTTATCAGCTAGTGAATAGAAGCCTGTGTGATCACCGAAAGGTCCCTCAGTGACTGTATCTTCAGTAAGATCTATATAGCCTTCTATAACTATCTCTGCGGTCGCAGGTACTTGAATATCAATAGTCTTACATTGTACTAACTCTACGGCTTTGTTTCTAATGAAACCAGCAAGTATCATCTCATCAATACCTGGTGGTAAGGGAGCTGTCCCAGCGTAAGTGATTGCTGGATCTGTTCCTATCGCGACAGCTATCTCCATGCGCGATTGCTTCTTGAGGGATTTTTGATAATTATGCGAACCGTCGTGATGCTTATGCCAGTGCATTCCAGTGGTGATATTGTCAAACTTCTGCAAGCGATACATACCAACATTACGACCAGAACCTAATTTATCTGGGTCTCTAGTGAATACAGAAGTGAGAGTGATGAAGGAGCCACCGTCATCAGGCCAGCACTTGATTATAGGTAATTTGTCGAGAAGTTTTTCTGCAGGAGAATCTTCTGCAAGTATCACCACTTCCTGGCAAGGAGCATTTTTCACAAGCTTGGGTAAGAAATTCCTAACTTCGGCTAATTGCATTACTTTGGAAATCTTGTCGCTGAGAGACTCTGGTATTTCTGGTTTGATATATTCTTTAATTCTTGCTGCTACTTCATCATAATTGTTAACGCCAAGTGCCATTTGCATACGCTTGTGTGAACCTAGAGCATTGATTAATACCGGGATATCGTAACCGATAACATTCTCAAATAAGAGAGCTTTGTTTTGTGTTTCTGGACCTTTAGAAACTCTGTCAGTGATTTCAGTGATCTCTAATTCAGCATCTACTGGTTCGGTGATTCTAATTAGCTCATCATGAGACTCTAGATCAGCAATATATTCACGTAAGTCTTTGTATGGGTACATGGATTAGTGTCCTTTTAAGTATAGTAGGCTGACATCAGCAATTCGACTAGCAGCAAGCCCATCACCATAAGGTTGCATACCTTCTACTATCATTGAGTTATAAGCAACTGGATCGGTTAGTAGCTCTAGCATAGCGCCATGAACTACATGTTCTTCAGTGCCTATAAGGCGTGCCATGCCATGCTCTATACCTTCTACTCTTTCAGTTAAGTTTCTAAATACTAATACTGGTTTGCCAAAATATGGAGCTTCTTCTTGTACGCCACCACTGTCAGTGACTATGAAATACGAGTGCATCATTATTTTTAAGAAAAGTGGATAATTTATGGCGTCAAGAAATCTAACATTGCTTAAAGAGCACTCCTCAAGCTCTTTCTGTAATTTCTCAAATGCTATTCTAGCTTGAGGATTTTTATGTACTGAAACTATAAATTCAACGGAATCAGATTCAGCATATCTTTCTACAATTCTGAGTATTGCACTTGCTAGATTCTCGTGAGCCTCACCTTCATTCTCGCGTCTGTGAGCAGTTACTAGAATTATTTTCTTATGCTTAATTTTTTCTAGGGTCATGATCATGTCGTATTCTAGATCAGGATAGAAAGCTAACCTTGCAAATCTAAATTCACCCCAATTGAAATTCTTGTCAGTAATTATTTTCCTGGTGTATTCAAGCGTGTCTACAACCGTGTTGCCGGTATAAAAATTAAAACTATTCTTCTTATTCATTACTTTCTCTGCATCAAGGTTAGTAAGTGCAGTTTGACTTGGTGCGAAGTTGAGTGTACTAATCTGTGAAATTATTCTGCGTGCTAGTTCCTCAGGGAAGGGGCTGAAAATATCATTAGTTCTGATACCTGCTTCTATATGTGCGATTTCTATTTTCTGATAAAACGCTGCTAGAGCACATTGTTGTGCTGTCAAAGTGTCACCTTGGACAATGACTAGGTCAGGTTTTTCTCTTGCATAAACGGTGCTGGCTTCTTTAAGGATTCTTGCTGCAAGCTTGGATAAATGAGTTTCTGTATTATCATTTAAGTTAGATAAATCAAACTCATAATCAGGTTTAATCTCAAAGAAGGCGTATAAATCTGTCAGTAATTCATGATGCTGTCCGCTAGCTATCCATTTAATCTCTAGTTCATGTTTAACTTGGGTACCAGGAGATGAGTCGATCTTGGACCTTTCTATGAATTCCTTATAAACAGGATATACCTTAATAAATTCCGGTCTGGTACCTGCGACTATGAAGATTTTGAGTTTAACAAGGGGGGAATGCAATATTTTAGACCTGCTGATATTATAGCCAATGCCAAAACCTTAACATTTCATAAAGCACTTGCGTAATATATGGAGAATTTGCTAGTATTCATATTGTCTTGGTGTCGATGCGGTTGAAACACACTCGTTCCCATCCCGAACACGAAAGTTAAGGCGACTCGCGACGACAATACTTGGCTGGACACGGCCCGGTAAGATAGTTAGGTGCTAGGGCATTTTTCTTTAATTAGAAATCTTACGTAAAAATCTCCGAAAGGAGATTTTTTGCTTTTATAGGGTATTTATGACACATCTTCTATATGTCTATAAGTCTGTGCGACTCCAGCACGAATACGTTTTTTACCTTTGATCTGTGAAAGTCTCAGCCAGATCTCTATCTGACTTACGCCTTGCAGTACAAAAATTACTACTAGTGAAAACATGAAAGCATCGACAAAATAACCTAGAGCGATAATTGCTCCTATGGCTGCTTCTACCCAGATGGTAGATGCTGTTGTTAATCCAGCTACCAATCCTTCCTTATTCATAATAGTGCCGGCACCAAGGAAACCTATACCACTCACTACTTGACCCATAACACGTGCTGGATCAGCGTTGTGTGCATCGAGATCTAGTCCTGCAAGAATACTATATTTCACAAACAACATCGAACCTAAAGCAATAAGGATGGAAGTTCTAATGCCAGCGGGCTTTTTACTGACTTGACGTTCTAGTCCAATTAAACCAGCACAGAGAAGTAAAACCAAAATCTGTACGAAAAAATATCCGTCCATATGAGATGTTAAAGCATCAAAGGAATAATCGTGGCCCATATAGCTGTTATGCCCAGGAATTGAAAAACTGAAAAATAAAAACCTAGAATTGGTCAAGACTTTATGTTAAAGACCAATATCAAGCTGCCAAGTTGGAATGTTGATGCTATTATGTTGCTTATGATCGGATAAGTATGAGCCACAACCGTATACCACTAAGAGCTTTTTCTTTACCAACTACTGCACTGGAAAGTGATGCATCAGCAGTGCCATTGATTAATGAGCTTGATAAATTATTAGGACCACTAAATACATCCAGAGATACATTAAGGAGGCATTTGTTCATGCCTACTCCAGGCAATGACAGAGTGGCTCAGATGCAATTTGAAAAATATTGTACTGATACTTTTGAAAGTTTACTTACTGAGCAAGATCCAATTCATAGGGAAGAATTGCTTGTTAATTTTATTAAAGATATAGAAGCAGCAATTAAAGCAAATCCTAAATTAGACAATCACTTGCAACATTTACTTATGACACAGTTAAGTATAAATACTGCTGAGACCGAAGATAGCGATAGGCTTATTAGTAGGATTATTGTTAAAGGGATTCCATCTACTGAGGGAATATTTCTAGCGTTAATGACACGAAAGCCAGGGAATGTTCGTATTGCTGATAAATTTGTTCAGATTTGTAAAGAGCAAAACTTGATTCAAGATCCAGAAATTATACGTTTAATTAGAATCTATTTGAAAGCTGGTGAAGCTAAGGAGACTGGTGCTAGTTTTGTCAAAAATCTCATTGCTGCAACTAAGCCCAGTCGTGTCAAAATGCTATTTAGAATGATGTTGCTAGCAGAAATGGAAAGCTTTGCTAAAAGGGCTAATGAATTTATTAGTATCGGTGATGATGACGATGAAGATGAGGATTATGCTAATCAAGGTAGTGTAGTTTTAGAAGATAATGTTGAAGTTCAGCAAACAAGTGCAATGGATTTGGAGCCAGCTTTACGTGAAGTTACTCAAAGAATTACTAGCTGTCAAAATCTACTTCTTGAGCTATATGATATTTATCCTGGCAAACAATTTATTAAAGCTAAGGAAATTAGTAGTTTGGTTAAATCTATAGCTTTTGATAAAAATCAAATGGAAGATTTAATAGAGATACAGGAGCAATCTGAATTAGAGTCTGATATTGATTTGCCACTAAATTATGCCCCAGACTTTGAGTTGGCTGCTAGGATATTGAATTATGCTAGGAATAGTATAAGTGCGGGTGAAACTCAATATACTAAAGAATTATTTATTAGAGATCTTAAGTATTTAATTGAGCATAATATTGAATTTAGCAAATATCGATATGATTTATTGACTGATTGTTTCGGTCAACTATTAGATCAAGATGAAGCTGCTGCCAAGGACTATGCAATTAATATACTGCAGCAAGAGAAAGAAAATGAACCATATATTAGTGATGATATAAAAACAGACCTTTTTTCTATGCTTGGAGCTGATGAAAGACTAACTGAGCTTTTAGTCAAAGAAGCTAATGGTGATACTTTTATGTGGGATAACATCGTTATGTTATTTGAGATAGCAGATGTTTGGGAGTCAGCTTATCCACCACTACAGGCAATGCTTAATGACCCTAGCTTAGATTTAGAGAATTTTATAAGTAAATTCTCTGAGAGATATTGCAAAGCGGAAACATCATATGAATCTGAAAAGAAATTTAACGATTTTCGCAACATACTCTGCAAACAATTTAACTGGGATGAACATAGCCTGCTTTCGACTAGAATGGAAGAATATATTGTTAGACAACAAGATGGGGAGATGCTTGATATCTCGGAATTGCCTCAAGGCAAATATAGGCAATGGTTAGAACACATATACCAATATCCTCAGACCAATTCGGATCCTAATTTAAATTAAGCACAACTAGTTCTTCGCGGCTTCAGCTTCTTGAGGCTCTTGTAATGCTTTCATAGAGAGGGATGTACGTCCTTTAAAGTCAGTACCTTGAACTTTCACCATAACTTTGTCGCCGACTTTTACGAAGTCCTCAACATTGTTCACGCGTTGGTTACTGATCTGAGATATATGTACTAATCCAGATGCACCAGCGATCAATTCTACTATAGCGCCTACGCCTTCTAGAACTTTCACAACTGTACCTTCGTAGACATCACCAGCTTGGACACCGTTGGCAGAGATATCTACATACTTCTTAGCTAATGCAGAAGCTTCTACATCAGTAGAGTAGATCTTAACTGTACCGTCATCGTTGATATCAATTTCAGCACCAGTCTCTTCGATAATCCACTTAATGTTTTTACCAGAAGGTCCGATTACCGCACCGATCTTGTCAGTAGGTATCTTAACAATAGTAATTCTTGGAGCATTAGCTTTAAGCTCAGTGCGAGGCTCAGAGATGATCTCGTTCATCTTGCCAAGAATATGCATGCGACCATCACGCGCTTGCGCAATAGCAGCTCTGATAGTCTGCATAGAGATGCCTTTGATCTTAATATCCATCTGCAGAGCAGAGATACCTTTCTCATTACCAGCTACCTTGAAGTCCATATCGCCAAGGAAATCCTCTAGCTCATGAATATCAGTAAGAACTATAGCCTTATCGCCTTCTTGTATAAGTCCCATCGCAACACCTGCTACAGCAGTTTTCATTGGTACACCAGCATCAAACAATGCAAGTGATGAAGCGCAAGTTGCACCCATAGAAGTAGATCCTGCAGATTCTAAGATCTCAGATACTACGCGAATAGCATAAGGGAAATCTTCTCTATCAGGCAATGCTGGAAGTATAGCTCTCTCACCTAAAGCACCGTGTCCGATCTCTCTACGTCCTGGACCACGATTAGGTTTCACTTCTCCAACTGACCATGAAGGAAAGTTGTAATTATGCATGTAGAATTTTTCTGCTTCGCTATCGATACCGTCAAGAGACTTACTCATTCTCTCTGTTGCAAGTGAAGCGATAGAAAGTACTTGCGTATCACCACGAGTAAATAATCCATCACCGTGAACTCTTGGTAACTGAGCTACTTCGATATAGATAGGTCTAACTTGAGTTGGGTCTCTACCGTCAGCTCTAACGTTGGTTTCTTTGATTTGCTTGCGAAGAAGAGTTTTCTCGAAGTATTTTAATTGGTTAGAAAGCTCATTAGGATTCTCTTTTAGGTATTTAGCAAGTTCGCTATCTTCACCTAGAGCTTCGATTGCAGAATTAACTTTCTCTTTAGCCTTGGCTACCCATTCTCTACGACTAGCTTTAGTTGCTTTAACCATTGAAGCTTCTAGATCCGCTTTAGCATTGGATTCTATGATTTGAATTAATTGAGCATTAGTCTCTGGTGCTATGAATTCAGTAGGCTTAACTCCACAGATTTTAGCGAATTCTTCAATCTTAGCTACTTGAACCTTGATATGCTCATGAGCAAAAGCTATAGCATCTACTACTTTATTATCATCAACGAAATTAGCACCAGCTTCTACCATCATGATAGAGTCAGCTGTACCAGCTACTACTATATCTAGATCAGAAGCTAATTGCAGTTCTTCTGATGGATTGACGATGAACTCACCTTTACTGTCTATAGCAACACGCACTGCGCCAAAAGGTCCATCAAAAGGCAATCCTGCAAGTGTTAGTGCAAATCCTGCACCTAACATAGCGATAGTATCTGGTGGAGATGTATCATCAATGCTTAAAGTTAAAACGTTAATCATCACATCATTACGGTAACCTTCACTGAATAAAGGTCTAGCAGGACGGTCTATAAGACGTGATATTAGAACTGCCTTGTCTGAAGCTTTACCTTCGCGACGATTATAACTTCCAGGTATTTTACCTACTGAATAAAGTTTCTCTTCAAAATCAACCATCAATGGGAAAAAATCAATCCCTTGTCTTGGTTCTTCACTTGCAGTAACTGTAACTAAAAGTACAGTGTCATTAGCTCTGATTTGTACTGAACTGGTGGCTTGTTTTGCTAACTTACCAGTACTAACTGTGATTTCATCATCCCCTACTTTAAACGATAATTCTTTTACATTAAACATATTCATATTCATTTTCTTTCTTTCCTATTTTTATCTTTCTATATTCCTTACTCATTCTAACCGCAAAACAACGCCCTATACAGGATTTCATGAGAAATCTTTAATAAACTGGTTCCGAAATCGCCCATAACTGCGTTACGCTCGTCCCGAGCCATCCTCATTGACAAGGCGAGTCAACTCCGGTGGCTCGGGACGAGCAAGCCTTGTTCTGGACGATTTCAAAACCAGTTTAATATTTTAATATAATTACTTACTTTCTCAATCCAATAGCAGCAATAAGCTCTCTATATCTGTTTATATCTTTGTTTTTAAGATAAGCTAAGAGTTTTTTTCTTTTACCTACTTTAAGATATAGACCTCTTTTACCATGATGGTCTTTCCGATTTCTTTGTAAGTGTTCTGTTAATTGATCTATGTCTTTAGACAAGATTGCTATTTGTACTTCTGTTTTACCAGAGTCTTTTGGATTGTCTCCAAACTTCTCGATAAATTCCAGTTTTTGTTCTTTAGTAATTGGCATTTAATTTTCCTTTTATTTGATTGCATACTACGATGTCAACAAAGCCCTTGCGGACCAAGAGAGAATCTTAGCATCTCAATTCTAATAAAAAGCTTAAAGTATGATAATATCTAAATCGTGGCTATTAATAGATCTACTGATGGACAAGCTCTGAGAGGAGCAGTGATGACTTTTACTGCTGCAATGTCTGGGTTGTTAATTGCAATGATTTCAGGGATTGGACAACCAGAGGCAAACCAAAGAAAAATTCAAAGCAATCTTAGAAATCCAGAAAGAAATCAAAGTATTTTAGAAATTTCAAATCCAAGAAGAGCAGCAGTCAAGCCTGTATCAGTTCTTGATGAAAAACCATCTAGTGGCGATAAGCCTTCAGATCGACCCCCAGCGCCTTCGGTCCAAAAGCCAGAGGTAGCAACTGTTCAATAGTACTAATAGTGACATGATCTTTACGTGTATTAGACATGATGACGTCTATGACTTGATCTGAGAGCTCTGAGACTTCGTAAATTACCTGCCGGCAAGCGCCACAAGGAGCTACTACTGCTTCTACATCCTTCTCGCCATGTGCGATAATAGCGATAGCTTTAAAATTACGATAGCCCATAGCATTAGCTCTGAGAATCGCAGCGCGCTCTGCACAAACACTTGAACCATAAGCAGCATTCTCAAAATTACTCCCTGAGATAATGGTACCGTCTTGAGCTAAGAGAGCTGCACCTACAGCAAACTTAGAATAAGGATTGTAAGAATTCTTCATTACAAGTTCAGCTGCATCTAGTAATTTTTTATACTCATCACTTAGCCCATCGTAGTTAGTTTCTTGCATCTCTGAAGATTGTAGCGGGCATGACTGCTTCTCTGTATGAGGTTTAGAACAGGCATTGAGTAATATAGAGACTAATAATACTGAAATAAGCTTATGCATATCGCTGTAATTGTAACCTTATTAGGTGCTTTCACTTATAGAATTAGTATGTATATATACGCTATAATTTAGTAATATGCAGGTCGGACAAAGATCAGAACAGCTATTAGAGCTGAAAATGCCTCGTAGAGATGTGCTTAAAGCAGGTTTTTTAGCAGCTCTTGGTTTATCTGGGTCTACTGAAACAGCTGATGCTCAAATTGTTCATGGTATCCCATCTGGTATTCATACTAATCTTGGCCCTTTATCTGGGTTTCCACGTTCTCTCCTACAAACACCTGCTAGTAGTTTTCCATATAATGCTTCTTCATTTAGTGGTTTTTTCCCTAACAGAGGCAATGGAATTGGTGGCTATCCGTTCTTTTATGGTGGATTGTTAGGTGGATCTCTTTACTATCGTAATAATTTAGGAAGATCTCCGTATAACAATTATGGAGCTCAATCCAGGCAAGGGAAAGCTAAACGTAAGAATAATTGCTGTTGCAAGCCTCAGCAAGATCAGGAAGTTCCAAACTCAACGGGCATTAGAGAATCAAGATTTGAATATCCTATGCCTCAAACTCCAGAAGAGAAAGCCGTTCTGGAAGACTTATACGTAAGTAGCGTCAATTCACTTGCTAAGAATTTTGGTTATCAGGAAAAATTTCAGAATGGTCAATTGCGTAACAAAGAGGAGCATTTCTTCTATTACTTAACTCCAATACTATTTGCTCATGATCTTTATAATAAGGAAACTTTACAAGGTATTGAGCAAGGTCTCAAGCAGGTTAATCCTCAGCTCATAGATACTTATGGCTCTTTGCAATTTTTCCAGGATGCGATGAAGGTAATAGAGTTTAATAAAATTAAACAAGGAACTGTGCCAGAACTTGGTTCAGATACTTTAATTAGAGACACTAATAGAATAATCAAAGAGTTAAAAAAGATTGAAGCCAAAGTCAGAACAAGTCAAACGACATTTAAAATAGCTCACCTTGAAGAGAACGCAGAGTTTATTGTCAGAGCTTATCATCAGTTAGATGATAGGCAGCTTGCCATGATAGCAGATGGATTAACTAAGGCTGTGAATCCAGACAAGGCTGTTAGAGACAAGATTACAGCTCAGCAAAGTTTATATATAGAGCAATTTACTACAGAGGGAACTAACGAAATGATAGGTAGACCTTTATTCTTGCTCTTAGTAAGCATCTTAAATGATTTACATAGTGATGATAAAGATGATCAAGGTAAATTAGCTCCCTTGAAAAAAATCCCAGATCTTATTGAACAAGAAACTACTAGTAAAAGTACTAGTAGATTAAAAAGCTCATTAATGGCAAGGCTTAGTAATCCAGTTGCAACCGTTACTGATAAATTAAGAGATAAGTTTTTTGCAAGCCTTGTCGTTTAATTCAAATGCACTGGCATAGACTCACGTGCTTCGCGCATCTTAGCTTTCTTCTGGGTAACGATGTTCTCTGCTATAGAGCTAATCTGCTCCATAAGCCAGAGATAAGTTGTAGTACCTTCTCTGTAATCCGCTTCACCAAACATATCTACACGATTGTCTTCTAGAAGCTGTTTGGTTTGCTTGAAGGATAATATATTATCCTTGTTATACACTGCAAAAGTTTTAGCTTGATTCTTGCGTGCTACTGAGAATGCTGGTATGTCACTAGGACCATCAGCAATATAAATCATATGATTAAACGGCACACGGCGATCTTCTTCTGCCATGGATTGATTAACACTTATATCATCTGGATGAATATTCACACCTTTATTAATTTCAAAGAGTGCACGAGTTTTAGTGGTGTTATCAATGAGATAAGCAATACTAGTGATCTCAGATCCAGTGCTAGATTGGGCTTCAAGCTTAGCGTTATTAGATACATAAGGAATCTCAATGAATTCACAACCCCAGATGCCCTTAACATACTGACTGATTTGTGAACCTCTGATCATTTCAGTTAGTCCAGTGCTTACAATATAGTGTTCTAATTTAAGATCAAATCGTGAATATGCTTCGTTAGTCTCTATGAGAGTTTTACACTTACCAAAAAATTCCGGTAATCCAGGAAAAAAATCTAATCTTGCACCAAGCTCTCTAAGTTTGCTATTGTTCAAACCTTGAAATTGACCTTGGCGAACATAGCTAAGGATATGATTTAAGTAAGCTGTATCTGAACTAAGGGTAATGCCTTGCTCTTTATAGAGACCAGGTAGCTGACCTACTTCTGACCAGAATTGTTTTTCGTTAATGCCATACTCTTCAAAGAGAGGTTTTTGCATATAGTAAGGAATAAGGGTCTTATCAAAGTCCCAGATTATAGCTATGATGTTTTGATTTAAATTTGGCTTAGTCATTGCTAAAGCACAATAGTATCATATTCGCTATACTGCAAAACTATTAATCTACTGGTTCTTTTTCGGCTTCTTGTTCTTCTTCATTAGAGAGATCCATACCTGGTATATCAAGCTCACTTGGTGATTTTAGTTCACCATAAACTAATAAGCAGAATTTCATATAACTATTTATATAAGAAAGAAATTCAATTAAAGAATAACCCTCAGTATGTTTAGCTATAAGCTCTAAGCCTGCACTAGATTTGATTCTACTAGGTAGAACTTGTTTAACGCAATCATTAAAAAGCTTTTGTCTAGTTAATATATCAGGTTTATCAATATCCCTAATTAACCCATATTTGAGTTTAAACATATGTTTGAATAATTCTTTGAATTCATCATTAGTAGCTAGTTTTTCATGGCTAATTTCTAAGCTCATTAGAAAATTAATTCCAGTACTTGCTTTAAATTCTTTAAATAAATTATTGAGCAATTCTAAGTTAGCTATTTCAATGTCATTTAATTCTTTGCTGAGTAGTTCGCTAAGTCCATAAAAATATATAATGCAAGGTCTATTTTGATTTACTAAAGGTTTAAATGTAGTTAGTTCTGTAACTGAGCCAAGAAGCTCAGGCAAATTAACACTAAAAAGTTTGTTGCTATAATTTGCGGCTAAACATTCTATAATATATTGTTTATCATTTAATGACTGTCCAAGAATTAAATTAAAAGCAGGTAAATTATTATTCTTAAACTCTTGGTCTAAAGATAGTGCTCTGACTAAATGTTGATAAGTATCCTCAAGTTGAGCTGGTACTTTTTTATTCTTCTTGTATTTTTTTATATCAATTATATTTGCGCTTTTTTTGATATTAACAGTGTATTGTTCTTTAATAATCTCTAATTCTTCATTAGAGAGCGTATGCTTATGAGCTAGAGCTTCTAGAAATTCATTGCGAATGAGATTTCCTACATCAAATAGCTGTAGCAATAATTCTTCTTTGATTTGAGTATTCTCAAGTAATGTAGCTGTTAATTCTACAAAAACTTGTTCTGTGAGTTTTTTCTCACAATTGTCTAAGACTAAATCCCATAACTCATAATTTTCATCAACTATTAGATCTTGATTTGCATAAAAAACTTTCTGGATAATTTTGATATCATTATCAGGAATTTTTTTCATTCCAGATTTATTCCAGAATTTAAAGAATTGAGAAATAACAGTTATTCTAGACTCTATATCCTGCTCACTGAGAAGGTCTATAACATGTTCCTTGATTGGTAAATCGCAGAGAGGATCGGTTAAAACTTTGAGCCAGAAAATATCTAATTCATCATTTAGATGTAACTCACTAAGAGCATCTAAGATAGCTATCAGAAAGACTTGTGGCTTGGGTTTATTTTTTAGCAATTCAAACTCAGTAATTAAAATACTTTGAGCTCGTTCTTCATTGAGTTTCACAAGACCTTGTACTGCTTGAGGATAAAATTGATCAGCAGTATGATAGTGTCCCCAATGTTTACGCACACTTTCTACTAGACGATTAATAGAAGTGAAACTCTCAGGATAGCTAAAAGCAACTACAGCTTTGATTACTTCATTGATTAATGAACCGATTTCTTCCGGCTCACTATCTAAGTAGTAGACCAGATTAGTAAACGCTGTATTTTTACGGCTGATATCCTGGTTCTTGACCCAATTAATCCAATCACTTACAGAAGTGTGTCTATATTCTAAGAAAATTTTTCGTAAGGGTTGTATAGAATGATCATCATGTGCATCATCATCGTCAACCGATTCAGGTTCTTTGTTAGTAAAATATCCTAACCTAGGTAAGAGTAATAAAGCTACTATGATAATTACTACTATTAGTAATACCAAGGATAATAAGGAACTTAATTGATCTGCATCAGTTTCCAATACAATATACCTTTTAAACTAAAGGCTCCTTCTTAGTTAATCCCGCTTCTAAACCAGAGCCCAACTGGGGGTAACCCTTAGCAGCTCTAAGCCTTTAATATTCCTTAAATAGCCTAATATCAATGCTTTTAAGTGATAGAATTCATGCAGCCATTAAGGCTCTTAATTTAGGCCATTACCTCAGCTGGATAGAGGACTCGGCTACGAACCGAGATACCATGTGCGAGAAACCTTTGTATTTCGTGGCTTTGCTAAGATTGTGAGTGTTCAAGACCGTGCGTTAGTTGCGTTAGTCAGAACCATTATAGCTCATGAGCCAGTGTTCCATTTGTAAGAGCCCAAGAGGCGAGAATGATAGTCGATTAGCTAACCAAGTTTGGGAAGTTAAGTGTGAAGTTTGTGGTACTTATAGCCTGGCAATTGATGCTTATAATAAACTAATTGAAATCAGAGAGAAAGAGGAAAGTAAGTTTCTTGGTTTCGTAAATTATACAATTAGTAATACTCAAAAAAACAAGTCATTGTATTTCAAAGATGCAGATCATGTTGAAGCGATAGTTCAGTCTAACCCGGGACCATCTAATCCAGTAGAAAAAGTTACAAAAGTTTTAACTCAAATTTATCGTCAAATAAACAATATAGGCGATGGAGTCAATACTATTCCACCTATAGATTATTACCGTTATTGGTGCTCAAATGACAAAGAACTAAGTACGATTATTAACATACTAGCTGGTGAAGGGTTTATTGAATCAAAGCAAGGACCCAATAGAAAAATTAAAGAAGCCAGTGGGGGAGAGGTTACTCATGGATCTCAGTTAATATACTTAACTCATAAAGGATTAATACAAGGGCTTGAATTAAGCAAAAAAGACACTATATCTAATAAGTGCTTTGTTGCAATGTCTTTCGATAAGAGTTTGAAAAAGATATACGATGATGTATTTAAACCAGCAGCAAAGGAAGTGGAAGATCTTACGGCTTATAGGATAGATGAGAAAGAGCATAATGATAATATCGATGATCACATCATAGTTGAAATTAGAGAGTCTAGATTTATTATTGCAGACTTGACTGAGCACAAACAAGGGGTCTATTGGGAAGCTGGTTTCGCTGAAGGCTTAGGCAAAACGGTTATCTACACATGCCGCAAAAATGAATTTGATAATGTGCATTTTGATTTAAACCACCGAAATATCATTATATGGGAAGAAGATCAGCTTGACGACTTCAAACAAAGGCTAATCAATAGGATTAAACTAACAGTTTTACAAAAATGATTATGACAGTTACTTTATTTGAAAATGTTAGTTTAGGCGAAATAAAAGTTCACTTCGACATTGTACGCAGGCACTTAGAACATAGGCTTAAAACAGACTTTGACAATAGGGTAGAAAGGATAAATACAGAAGCAGATTTTAATGTTGCAATTAACATTTTACAAAGGAGCTTAGAGCAAGCTCAAACACTTTTTGCACTTATGGAGCAGAAGCATATTGATATTACCTCTATAGCAGCGATACAAAGATCTCTTTATGAGAGCTTTTTGACCTTCGTATATCTTTTTGCTACTAATATTTTTCAAGATGGTAGTAGTGGCGACTCTAAAGAACAGGTATTGGCAAAATTGTTTTTGCATGAGTATTTAGCTTTTAAATGCTATCAGAATGTGCAGGGGAAATTTGATATTGATTTAAAGTTGCTTATCCATGAAGAAGAAATCGAGAAACTAGAGAAAGCTTTCATTAGTAGGTTTTCTAATAAAGTATCACAAGAGTTAATCGAGGAACATTTAAAAATTAGCAAACTACCAAGGATGCAAAAGAAAAAACTCAAAAGTATATTTAAAAGTAAGTATATTTATTCTGAATCATTTTTACTTAAAGATATATTCCAAATAGGTGAAGCTAGGGGATTGAATGATGCTTTCTTTGCTGCTTATAACTATTTATCAGATTATGCTCATTGCGGTAAGTTATCACTTGCGGAATATGCACCAAGAGAATATGAGAATGATGAATCTAAAACTATTTTATCTATGGCTAAATTGTGTTTGGTTATTATTTCTCAATTTTTCCTTGAATATAGCTGGTATTGCAAAACTATATGGAACGATCCTATTGAAATAGACGACCATATTAAACATCCAAAGCGGGACAGTCAATATGATTCTGTAGAAATATTAGAATATTGGATAAATTACTTTAGGGAAGAGGAATTCCAAAGACCTCATTTTAAAGCAAAAAATGAAAAAAGATAAACACACGGATAATATAACCAAACTTGAACAAGTACTTGTTGAGTCCTTTAAACTGAAATTTAAGGCTAATGTGATTGAGGAGCTCAAACATTTTGACAAAGTATTTTATACGAAAACTGATTTCAAAATCAAATTGGAAATGGCGAAAACACTTATAGACTGTGTTTCTATGACAAGAACTTTTCTCGAAGAGTTGAGACGTACCATAACATGGAATGAGTATATGACGATAATTAAAGATATTGATTGTATATTAGAAAAAATCTTTTATCACTTTAAGATGCTCTATTCAAAAAAAGAGGTTGATTTTTACGATCGTGAAATTAATAGGAGAGATTTTATAAAAATTAATGATGATTTTTATAAGTTATTAATAGAACATGTTGAAGGGTTTCATGAAGAAAAATTAAGGAAACTCCAAAATAGTGAACTAAACGAAAATGCTGATGAGAATAAGCCTTACGTTAAGAGAATCTATGATCTTAATGAACATAAAAAGAGAATTATTGATTTTCAGGCTAGCTTTGCTCGGTTTAAAGAGGAACTCATTCAACAAGGATATGAAAATTATAAGAGAATTCTTTTTTCTAAAAATCCTCATGTAGAATATTTCTTAATTGACTCTAGTGAAACATCATCAGAAGAAATTCACGAGCTTTTATTGAGTTATTTCTCTAGGAAAGATGGACAATATTATCAAGGATTACCTTTGGTAATTGCCGGAGTTGATATTCCTTATTATCATATTCACACCTTCTTGGAAGAAATTATGAACGAACCAACCCTTGAATCGACAATAAAAGCCCTTGCTTATTTTTATTCAAGTACGACAAAACATATTAGTGAAGAGAATGCTTATAATGAATTTAATGAAGGACATGAGCAGAGAGAAAAAAATAAGAATCTTAATAGAGAACCTTACAAAACCCAGCTTTTCAATGAATTAACTAAGAGGATAGTAAATTTATCAGCAGCATAATCTTCTACAGAAGTTCTACAAAACCACATAAAGTTTCTCTTCAATTTGTAGAAGATCTGTAGAAGCATTGTTTTAATATAATTGGCATGAAAACTCGGCCAAAATACAAAGCCTCAGAACTTAATATTCATCCATATTTATTCAAAGACTATCCAAAGCAATGGATTGAATTCTGTAAGAGTGGCAAACATACTGGCAAGCCTAATACACCCAGAACAATTGAAATTAAAGAAAGCTATTTTAGATATTTTTTAAGAAGAGTCAATCCTGTTGTTTTAGAGAATGGTTGCACAATTTTACACATAGCAGAGGCGATTGGTTCTTATGGACCAAAAGCCTATAGTAATAAGCAAAAAGTTTATGACATATTAATGTCGTTCACTGCTTTTCTGGTTTTTATTGGGGAACTAGATCCAGCTTTCAGAGAAGAACTTAAAAAACTTAGACCTAAGAGACTTTATCCAGCTCGTAGAACCATAGCTAGACCAAAGCAGCTACAAAAGCTTCTAAAGACATTATGGAAGGCAAGTAAGCATACATCTTATTCAAAAATACTAATAACTTGCATGATCATCTTGGTAGATAATTGTGGTCCACGTCGGGAGGAGGTCATAAATATTAGAGTTCAAGATATCGATTTCGAACGTGCTGAGCTAATAATTGCTCTTGGCAAAGGCTACAAAACTCGTCGACTTGGCTTGAATCGTAAAACTTTATTCTGGTTGCGCTGGTTTTTTGAACATAGGCCAGTGACTGATTCCGATAGGTTTTTTGTTCTTGAAAATGGTAAGTCATTGACTAAAGAAACTTTTTCTCAACAGTTTAGACGATTAGCTGATCGAGCAGAACTTGACTTAACACCGCACGGATTAAGGCGTAGCTTCGTGACAAAAAATGTTGAGAAAGGTGTTCCAATTATGTCTCTTGCGAGGGCATGTGGTCATGCATCAGTCTCTACGACTGAAAAATCTTATTATATGCCTGACGAAGAACGGATTATTAGTGACATGAAGACTTGGTAACAAAAGGAGATGAAAAATGAAACACAAATCACGAATCATTGATAACGAGCTTGGGGATTATCTTCAAGAAATTTATGGGAGGGAAATCTCGGATGAGGAATTCTTACGCAATCCTAATCGATTAAATGAATATCTAAAACCACTTATAAAGATTAGGCACAGAGGCAGCCCCAGATCAAATAAAATTAGGAGCCAAAATGAATAATCCACTAAATAATCCAGAGCCAGGAGAGGCAGCAGAAATTACTAATGAACAAATTGCATTCTCAATAAACGAGAAGATCGTGGGTAAAGTTAGTGATCAATTTCTTAAAACCCCTGAGGCTAACAATTGTTTTGAAAAAAGAGTTGGCACAAGGTATGAATTTGCAGAAGCAATTGATAGTGGATTTGCTTATAGTTTCCATTTTAATGGGAAAAGAAAAAGGTCCAATTTCCATCAATCAGGTTTTGCTGCAATTGATTTCGATAACTGGAATTTAGAGGAAGCATTAGCGAACCCTTTTATTAAAACCTACGCCGCAATAATTCATACTACTCCTAGTCACAGGCAAGCTGATAAAGGTGATAGGTTTAGGGCTGTATTTGTTTTCGAAAAACACATATTAGATGCAAATAGATTAGAAAGTATCATTAAAGTACTAATGAAGAAATTTCCGCAATGTGACGTCAGCTGTAAAGATGCTGCTAGATTCTTTTTTGGATCAAGAAATTCGGTAATTAAAGTTTTTGATGGCGTATTAACGGAAGAAGTGATTAAAGAAATTCAAAGTAGTCTTCATGAAGAAACTATATTAATTAACGATGCCGCGAATAAACATACTCATAAGAAGACTAGCATCGAAGAAGTCAGAAAAGCTTTAGGGTATATTCCCGCGATGCCTGGTTATAACATTTGGAGAGATATTGTTTTTGCTATTGCATCTGAATTTGGCGATGAAGGTAAAGCCATAATAGAAGAGTGGAGTCCCGATTATAAAACTAATGGTGTAGAAGTTGATAAATTATTTGCCAAAGCTAATGGCAGAATAACCATAGGGACACTATTTTACTATGCTACTCAAAATGGATATAGGAAGAGCACCAGTGATTTTGCCAAAAAGACTGAAGGTCAAGTTGCATTAGAGAATATATTTAATAACGGAGATGGATTTGCTTGTTTTGGTAGTGAGCTTTATATGTATAAAGACTCTTACTATCAAAAATTGGATGATCTTGAACTAGAAAGAACTATAGCTATCTTCTTCGATAAATACGTTACTGGCGAGACTAAGGATGGTAAGTACGAATATAAATTTGCTACTCCTGAAAAAATTGATAGTGCACTTAATTTTGTTAAAAAAATAAGTTTTGTTCATCCGGATCTAATTAATCCTCGTGGTTTGAATTTTCAGAATGGATATTTGAAGTTTGGCTATGAAGCTGATAGCAAACTTAATAAAGAGCTAGTTAAACCTTCATCTGAAATATATTTTACTTACGTAATTCCATGTGACTATAATCCTGATGCAGACTCGAACGTATTAGAGTCTGCTTTGGATGATATGCTTGATGAAACTCAACAGGATATTCTTTTGCGAGTTATGAGTGCGGCTTTGGATTTGGAAGAAATTAGAAGGCGACATGGACGAGCTGTTAGAATACTTTATTTATGGGGAGAAGGTTCTAATGGTAAAGATACCTTAAGATTCTGGTTGCAGACTTTGTTTGGGGATGCTGGTTTGACTAATGTAAGTCTAAAAGATTTTAAATTACATGATGAGGGTAAGGGATATAACACCTTTGCGCTCACGAAGAGTAAAATAAACTGGCCTTCAGAGAACTCACAAATAGCTATCGATCACTGTCAATCTTTAAAATCATTTGCTACGGGTGATCCAATGACTGTAAGAGATATTTATAAATCTCCAGTAACATTTAATCCAAAAGCAGTTGGCTTGTTTAATATCAATAGAATTCCTAATACACAATCACATGATGCTGCGATATACACCAGAACTTGCATCATTAGATTTGAAAATACCTTTTGCACGAACCCAGACCCTAAAAATCCAAGAGAGAAAAAAGCAAATCCGTTATTTAAAGAAGATCAGGGCTATGTTAAAGAAGCAATAATATCAGCTTTTGCTAACCTGCTTCTTCTGAAATTTGAAGAGGTCCTTAAAGAAGGTATTGAATATAGTTCTATTCAAGAATTAACGCAGGAAGTGAGAGAGGACAATAGCCATTTTCAGCAGTTTATTAGCGAGGTTGGTATTGCCGAATGCTCTATAAGCGAAGGCAGCATAATAACTTCTATATATAGTATTTACTTAGGATGGTGTATTAGCTATAGACTCCTTGAAACTACTACACATGGTAATAAAATTTGGAACGATCCTAATCCTTACGATAAGTTAATTAGAAGTGTTCGAGAGTTTGCTAAGCAAATTAAAAATGTTTTTCCAAACTTGCTATACCATCGTACTGGGGAAGCAAGGCTAATCGGGATTAAAAGTTTTAATGGAGATTGTTATGAATCAATCTATGACAAACATTTTGATCAAAATGGCAATCCAAAGAGTTAATTTTTATAATAAATAAAATTCCTTTAATATGAAATTTTATTGTCATTATGTCATCTGTCATATATTAAGTATTTGCTTAGGGATAAAGATGACTCAATGACAGAAAACTAAAAACAAATACACTAACCACCAAGCTTATTGTAAGTTTGGCGAATATAAAGTTTCACTATCTCTAAGTGCTTATCTTTAATGATAGTAAATTCAGCAGTCCCGGGAGCATAAGTACCAATACTGGTAACATCTCTATAGATTTCCTTGCCGACATCTATATCTTCTGGTTTGAGCTTTAGATAGACGCCAATTGACTTACGTTGGAATTCTATGCCAGCAATATTACTAGAGGCTCTATAGGCTACATATAGTTTTTTAGAACTAACAATTGTTGTTATATTTGGTTAGTCTGCTGTTTGATATTTGTGTCGATTAAGCAAAACCCCAATAGCCTCATCATGTATAACTTTAAAATCATCAAAAATAGTATTGAGCTCCTTGGTTACAATAGCTTCGATTTCTTTAACAGTTTCCGATCCAGTAAGAATGGTTGCGATTCTACTTGGATAAGCCAGTAATTGGCTTCTCAGAAGTCCATATACCTCAAATACGGTCTCTGTAACATCCTTAGCGTTGATTAATTTGCCAGTTTTGATTTCATACTCTAACTGAAGTAATTTGGCTTTGTAGAGGGCTACCATGTGTTTGCCTTGAGCTAGTTGTATCCTTGTTTTAGATTCAGCTTCGCTGATTTCTTCAAATCCCATCTCACGTTTGGCAAGGCTAGGATCAATCCAATATTTCTTTTTTAAGCCACCTGTAGTTTTAATTATAGATTTGTATAATCGTCCGGACCAAATAGCTTTATGTACAGCTTGTCTACTGATCTTTAACAGTCTAGCTAACTCTGAAGGTGAAACAAGATTGGAGTCCATCAATATTCATTGTAAACCTTGTCAACCACTTTTAAATTTTTTCCGCTAGGAAAATGGCGCGCGCGAGCGGCACCCGCATAGATATCACTATGGCAGGAACCAGACGGGTCGGGGGTGGGGGCAATTAAAGACCTACACAACTTTTCAAGATTAATATAGTGGCAAAAATGAGTATAAGCCCAATCAACCAGACACCACAAGTGGTTATAAGTAATAGTATAAACATAGCAAAATGAATCGGGAAGGCAATGACATTAACGATGAAGTCTATGGTTTGATTACCAGAATCCGATTTTATAAATTTGAACTTTGAATCATTTCTAAACATTTTATTTTCCTCCCTTATATTTGTTCATCTCTTATTCTGATCAATAAAGCATTAAAGATTCCTGAATCATCTTCTTCTCCACTACTATTGACTTCGATTTCATCAATGACTTGAGTTACGCCTTCTCCTTGAATATTTGATTCAAACCAATCAGTTATTTGGCTTGAATAACGACCTTTTAATGCAATCTGTAAGATCTTGGATTGAAAGGGGATCACAATACTTGCAAAGTCATCAGGATCAACACATTCGATGCAGGAAAAAATATTATAAATTTTAGAAGCTGCTATGCTAGTTACTTCTACTCTATACGTGCATTTTGGATAGTAAATCTGCTTTTTGAATTCCCAACGTTCAGATCCATAATCTTGTGTGCCATAATTTACTATTTCAAATGATTCAGAAAAATCTCTGGCCTTTAAGTAATCACTTAAATCATAAATAACTAAATTCTGTATGTATTTGGTGTGTTTAGATTTCTTTGGCTGATAAAGCTCTTCTTCTTTTTTATTTGCCGAGCAGCCTGTTAGACTTAGTAAAACAGAAACCAGTACAAGTAGTTTTTTTCGATTGAACATTATATTCTCCCTTTCTTGCAATAAAAAATCCCTCCGAAGAGAGATTTTGTTTTAGCTACAAAAAAGTAGCCGGGAGTTTATCAATCGCGTTAAGACGACTACTGTAATCTTTAAGCCCGGAGGCTCTGGACATACACCACAATCTCCCGGCATAAAAACCGGGAGATGTCGTATTTTTATGGTCAGACATCTCTGTGACCACTTAACGAGAGGCGATAAAACCCCAGAGCTGTTACTAGCTCCATGGGTAAGAATAGCTTTTCAAGAAGGGTCTTGACAAGTATTTACTGGTATTGGGTCTCCTTTATGTCTTTAAGGTAATTATTAATATAGGCTTTATTCAGATCAATTTGACTTGAATTAGACTTGTTTCGAAAATATGGCCATATTATTTAAAGATTTTTTATTGCATAATTTAGCCTATGTCTTCAGAAAGTTTAGTGCTTCAACAAAAAAACGAAGTTGAAATTTCATTCACCAAGGAAGTAGCTAAATACTTTATGAATTTTCTTGAAACTGATTTCAAGAAAAGGAGGGTTCCGAAGAGAAGTACTACTCAAAAATCATATAAAAATTTACAACTAGCTTTTGATTTAGATAAATATTTAAAATTAAAACAATCGATTTTTAATCAAATCAATAAAGGATTTCCTGAGAATAGCTTTGTCATTAAGAAAGGGCAATACGTTGCAAATATACCTGAAAAATTATTAGATTTAATAGAGTTAAATATCACTAATTTGAACGATGAACAATTACAAAAATCTATAAAGGATATTGAACTGAGTTTATTAGCAAGTAAAAATAAATTTGCTAATCAATATGATTATTTTTGTGAATTTAACGTAGAGGAAGCTAAAAAAGCCATAGCAAGTAATTTTATACACCCTTTCCTGAATACCTTAGATAAACCTCTTGAAAACTTAGGGTTGGCTGATGAAAACAGTAAATTTCAAGTTGAGTTAGATGTCATAGATAATATTTTCAGTATTTTTGAGGCTAAGTTCAATGTGATACTAAGGGATTTTTTTTCAGCTCAAGCTTCAGTTGATTTAAAGCAATGGTTGGATAATTCTCTTTTACTAGAAGAGTTGCAAGAGGCAATTAGAATTTATTTTAAAAATCTTTCAATAGCAGACGCCTACCTTGATTTGAGTAAAATTTATCGCAATAATCAATTAATAGATAAAACAGAGGTCTATTTATATTTTTATGAAATTTGCTTAAATAAAGATTCTTTCCCGTTGTTTTATATGCCAGTTAAACTTGAAGAACAACTATCACAGATCAAAATCGACTTGGATTCTAGAGTTTATGTGAATGCCAAAGCTATCGAGTTTGTAATTCAAGAATTTAATAAGCAATCAGAGAACGCCGATTCTTTATTGGGAGTTTTTGATAGAATATTGTATCTAAATGGAGCCGGTGACTTCCTCCTGACGATCAAGTCATATATAAATCAACTTGAAAACTTCTTTGAATTCAAAAAAAACATAGATTTTGAAAATAGTGATATTCAAAGACATTCAAATTTACTTGTACAAATTTCCAATAAGTCATACTTTTATATATTTGATAAATCTGATGAGGCTTTAATTAATGACTATGAGGAAATTTTAAATGATAATGGTGACTTAAATGAAAAGTTCACAAACTTACTGAAAAGTTTTATTGAAGACAATCCTATTTCTTTTATTGACGAGGTTTGTGAGGAGTGGATATCTAAATCAATCCCAGAAAAGCTTTTAGTTGAAAGTCCTGTCCCACTTAATGATGAGCAGAAACAAATTATAAGTGCTCTTGCTAACAATGATTGTAAGTTTTTAGTGATAGAAGGTCCTCCCGGTACAGGTAAGAGTCATACTATTACTGCAATTGTTTGCAAGGCCTTATTGGAAGAAAAATCAGTGTTAGTTTTGTCTGATAAAAAAGAGGCTCTTGATGTAGTGGAAGATAAAATCAGCCAAACTTTAGCAAAGGTTAGATTTGATGAAAATTTTCAGAATCCAATACTTCGATTAGGTAAATCTGGTAACAAATTTCATAATATTGTTTCAGCACCAGTTATTGCAACAATAAGAGAGCATTTTTATGCCTTCAAACAGAAACAAGAAGATTTACTAGACCATAAAGAAGATGTCCTAGGGGAAATTCAAGAAGATATTGAAGATAGTTTGTCTATGATAGAAAAAATATCAATGGAAGATATTAAATTTTATTGTGAGAATGTTGATAAAAAAATTGAATTAAGTGAGCAGCAAACGTTCTTTATTGAAAATTATGATATTGACAGTCTTAAAAGTTGTGAAAGGGGAACTAGCATAGCTTTACAAGCTTTAGAGCTTTTTGATGAGCAATTTAAAGTTGATAATTTTAGAGAAATATTTTTAAAACAAAATATAAATCTAGGAGATTTACAGAAATTTGAAGAGGCGTTGAGAAATTTTATTGGTTTTGTTAAATCGAAAAAACTTCCCATCATTGGATTCATCTTTGCTAAAGAGGATATTGATAGGGAGCTTAAAAAGTTAAGAAATTTCTTCCCTAAATTGTTTATTGAAAGACCAGAAAAGAATTTGTACTTTTTTGAGAGATCGTTAGAATTTTTTGAGAGATTTAAATCTCTTTCTGAAGCTGAATATGACTTAATTGCAGCATTTAACATGATTGTTAAATTGGACAATTCAACAATTAGCGATAACGATAGGCTTTTTAGTCAAAGCTTGAATAATCAAGACTTTTTGACTGCAATGCAGTTTCATAAAGTAGATAAGTTTTTGAATGAAAATTTTTATGATAATGAAAATGATCATTACATTGATCAAAAGTCAGAGCTTGAAACCATTGTCACAGCAGAAATGGCTCATTTTTTAGATCAAAGATTGTTAGAGTACGTAAATTCGTTTGCAAATGATGCAAATAGCCTAAAAACAATCATCAAGCAAAAACAGAAATTCCCCAAAGATCTATTTCAGAATTTAAAGAAAGCCTTTCCTTGTATTTTGTCTGGAATTAGAGATTATGCTGAATTTATTCCTCTCGAAAAAGATTTATTTGATCTGATTATTATTGATGAAGCTTCTCAAGTTAGTGTCGCACAAGCGTTACCTGCGTTATTGAGAGGGAAGCAAGTTGTTGTTCTGGGTGATGATAAGCAATTCTCTAATGTGAAATCAAACAACGCTAGTAAGGTTATAAATCAACAATACAAGTCTAGAGTTTTAGAAGTTTTCAAATTGGAAAAATTAAATGGGATTGAAGATACTTATGCATGGTGTGAAAAAGTAAACAAAAATTTTGATATTAAAAATTCAATTTTAAAATTCATGAAATTTATTCGAAACTATGAATGTTTACTAAAGAAACATTTCAGGTGCTATCCCGAAATAATTTCATATTCGGATAAATATTTTTATGATAACTCTCTTCAATCTATGAAAATCAGAGGGGTCCCTATTGAAGATGTTATTAAAATAGATGTAATTCCGCATGATAATAAGATTGAGAAAGTAAAAAATACTAATAATCTAGAGATCGATTTTATTATCACTAAATTGCAAGAGCTACATGAATCTGATTATAAGGGCTCTATTGGCATCATTTCTCCGCATAGAGAGCAGGTGCAATTGATTTTCGATAGGCTAAGTATTCTCAGTATTAAAGATTGGTTATTTGAGTCTCGCAGATTAAAAGTTATGACTTTTGATACATGCCAAGGCGAGGAAAGGAATTATATTTTTTACTCAATGGTAGCGACGAAGGATGTTGATAAATTAATCTATATTTTCCCTAAAAGTTTTTCAACTATAAGTGATGAAGAAGATGGCAGTGTTAAGGCACAAAGGTTAAATGTAGGATTTAGTAGAGCT
Source organism: uncultured Gammaproteobacteria bacterium (assembly GCA_964551135.1). Lineage (GTDB taxonomy): Bacteria > Cyanobacteriota > Vampirovibrionia > LMEP-6097 > LMEP-6097 > CAYPGT01. The sequence goes on from CAZKAT010000001.1 coordinate 288,820, forward strand.
ATGGAAACCATACATTTTGTTCTAAGTAAAAATATTGAAGAATTTAGTGGTGAGATTAGAAATGCTTTAGCTCATTATGCAAATGAGTTTGAACTTGCTAAAAAGAAAATTATTGGCGGTACTGATATAAATTCTCCAATGGAAGATAAAATTCAAAACTATTTCTATGAAACTCGGTTCTACAAAGAGAACAAGGACCGAATAGAATTTATCCCTCAATTTGAGATTGGTAAATATTTACGACAATTAGATAAAACTTATGAACATCCTTTATTTAAGGTAGATTTTTTACTGGTTTTTGAAAACCAAAAAATAATCATTGAATATGATGGCTTTAAAGAGCATTTTACAAATCGAGAAATGGTAAATCAATATAATTACAGGCATTACATGAAAGACGATGATCTTTATCGTGAGAAAGTATTGGAAAGTTACGGATATAGGTTTATCAGAATAAATTGTTTCAATATTGGAAATGATCCAGTTGAAACTTTAGATGAACGACTTCAAAACTTAGTTAAAAAAAAAACTGTTTCAATGAAATTTTAGATGGTGTTCACCAAACCATAAAGCACTTACAGAGTAGCTATAAATACCAGGTTTGTGAAATCTGCTTTCAAGCAAAAAATCTAAATGATTTTGCTTCAAAATCCATTTGTAAAGCCTGTTCAAAAGATACGTATATTAAAAAAGAAGCTCAAAAACCAAAGAAAGGAAAAATAGAAGATCTTAAGAAATCCAAAGTTAGCAACGCTCAATATGATAATCCTGCTTGCCCTCAATGCTCCTCTGTAAAAGTACATAAAAAGGGTAAGACAAAATCAACACAAAGATTTATATGTAATGATTGTGGGAAAAATTGGAGTATTCCTTTTGAGTCTCTACGGGTTACGAGGTTTAAACAAAAATCTACTGTAGAGCCAAGGAAATCAGAGAGTACGATAGGTGAGGTATTTCAGAGAGAAACTCCTCTCAATACGATTTTAAGCTATTTAAAAGATCGTCTTCGTAGTAATCAACCTATTGAGTTTTACTATAAGGATAAATCTCAAGTATCAAGGTATGAAAAGTTCACTATGCAAGGTGATACTTACATAAATTGCTACTCGACTAGATATGGCAATAAGGTTTATAAATATAGGATTGATAGAATTCGTAATATAAAAATCTAAGCTTGGCATACTTCACGTTTTTTCTTAATGGTTTGTCTGATGAGTTGTACTAAATAATCAAATTAGTTTTCATGCGATATCTAACTTTTGATGAAGGTTATAGCAGATTTATAACAACAGAAAGTAAAGAGGAAAGACTTAAGGTTTAAGCACTTTCTCTATAAAGCCTACAATTAATCATCAAACTTCATACCCATTGCTTCTAACACGGTCCTTAAACTTAAACCTTCTTTTATTTGAGCATTAAGAGTTGAATCTAAGATTGCTCGCATTGGATTGTCCTTAACTTCAAATATATCTCCAGCATAATACTTAAATACAGAGACAATGTCTATAACTTTTTTCAGAGCCATTATGGACTGTGGTTGTAAATCATTCATAAGCCATTTTGTAAATTTATTAGGTACAGTAGCTGCATCGTTAATAAAGTCGAATCCAGGCTGCACTGATAAAAACTTATCAACAATACTTTTTACTAGATTCTCAAACCATTTAAAGAATTTATCCAAATCCTCTTGGATTTCAGCAAACTTTATCGTGTCCATTGACAAGAGTACAATTGCTCCACATGGTACATCAGCACTAATCCAGCCATGAGTCAATGTGCTTGCACTTGCCAAACATTCAACTGGACTATCTTTCAAGTCTTGATATTTAAAAGGCATCGCTCTATTGGCTTTTGCACAGAACTCGCGTGCAAGTCTCAAGTTATTTTCGACTGGATCAAATGGCATCATAATTTTAACTACTCACTCCTTTGAAATGATTTATTAATCTCTGACACATATCCATACCACCTTGTGTTAAGCAACCATGTGCTTTGAATTTGATATATTCCATATCATTAGATCTTAGCCTAGTATTCACATCTCTTAGAGATTCGAGATTTTGAATAAGTTCATCTCTTTGTATATGGTTTTGATCAAGCAATACTTGTAAGCTATCCCTTAACAATGCTTCTCTATACCCAAAAAAACCTTTCCCCTTATCAACATTAGCTTCTATAATCAAATCTCTAGTAAGAGTAGCAGTACTACCCTCTGTCAAACAAGACAGTGAACCATAACTAATCATTTGATATAAAGCCGCAGCGATAGCATGGTTTTCAAAGATTTTCTTCTGTAATGAAAATTCTCGCTTGTCATTCTCCTCAGTACAAGGTATCGGACATAAATCAATAAGAGAAAGAGCCTTACCACCCTCTGTGATCATTACATTGGGAGGATCACCATAGCTTAAGATGGACTGTTTTTTATAAATCTCAGCAAGGGCTTTAATCAATTCAGCAACCCTAATCGGATCATAAGTTTTGATCTCACTAAATCGTTTCACCACACCCAAATCCTTAGAATGAATGGAATCTTTTGCTAAATACGTTTTGCCATCTATAAAGCCATGAGCAAGGAGTTTTCCTCTAATACTTAAATTATCAACAGGACGTGACAATAAAGTATGATCAATGCCATCTATCTCAGCAACTCCTTGCACGTGATCAAATTCTTTAGCTAATGATCCGTGACCTCCTCTTGCAAAATCAGTTGCAGGCGAAGTTGGAAGCTTAACCACCATTTGATGTGGTCCCTCTGTAACCAGTACTGTTATTCCTGAATAACCACGACCCATGATATTGGAAATTAAGCCTTTGCGTTTTGCTTCATCAGTAAAATCTTTCAATCGTTTTCTCACATATTTAGTTTGTGCTATAGCGAAACTGCCAATGTGTCCGCCGCCTAGTTGTGATACTTCTTCTAAAAAGAATCGATCTGAATTTAGTTTATTTGTTATAACAGAGTTTGATAAATATCTATTAAAATGCTGCGTGTATAATGCGAGTAATTGATCACGCTTCGTTTGCAATTTAGCAAAAGCTTGATCTGGGACTTTTAATGATCCTGGTAAGACACCCTGTAACACGAATATACATTATACATAATTACAAGATAATATGCCGATTCGCAATTAAATCAAAACCATTTTTATGAATAATTGATCAAAAAGCCTTGATTTTAGGGCATTTTTAGCATTGTAGACGAAAAGTACTCTCCAAATAAATAATCTAATCCTCTTCTGCAACAAGAGCTAATGATGTCAAATCCACAATATCTTTTATCGAGTATTTATTCTCCATTACGATTCCAGAATTCTCATATAGAGAGAATTTCATATACTCAACTAAAACATTCTCAAGTTGAGCTATGTAGAAAAGTAATAGCTTTATATCCAACTCTATTTCACTACCCAATACTTCAGTAAATTTGTTGACTATAAGATCAATTTGTCCCTTGTCATAGAAATTCATCGTATGCGGCGATTCCAACACATGTGGATACATCCAATAGAACTGGAGCCATTCAGCAAACATAAAAAACTTCTCGTAATGAAAATTTACTTCTCTTCTGTACGTTGCTCTGATATCCTGCCTAACATCCATGATCCTTTTTAATCTTGACCTACATGAACAATGAAGAATAGTTGCTAGACCATCTTCTACAATATTTCCATGTTCTGCATAGAATCTTTCGGCGATCTTTGCTATAGAGTTCTTATAAAAATTTGCACTATGATATAGATTCTCAAAATGCAGATCAGAATCTATAAATTCTTGCATAACAGATAAAGAATCTTCTTGCGGCAACAAACCCTTGATAATCGAACTAGGAGTAAAACCCTTTTCATAATCCTGATTCTTTAATGATGCATAAGCATTTATTCCATATTTATTTTTAACCTGACTACATATATCATCTATAAAGAGATTTGTAAGCTTTCTTTGGGATAGTGCAGCTGATGATAATCTAGACCGATAGTAATCATTACTACTATTTGTATTTTGACTAAAGACACCAAGAATTTCCTCCCATCTATTCTTAACTTCCATAATCAGAATATCCATATAATCAAAAGGTGTAATAAAGCCCGCAAGATCATGGTCTAGTTTGATCCTAAATTTTGTCCAAGTCTGATTAATTGTAAAATTGATATTACGGCGTGTAAGCCATTTCTGGTACGCTCTAATATTATTGATTGCTATTTTGGTATTTTCATTACCAGTATCAGAAAGCTCAGTGAGGGTAGCATCAAAAGTCTTCTTGTAAAACTCAATACTTAAAGCTAAGTTATCATTCACCTCAAGCTGATAAGGCTTAAGTTCACTACGGATTGCATCAGGTTTAGTCTTCTGATCATTATTAATAACCTGTTCTTGCTTATTTTGGATTACATTAGCTTCTTCTGTAAACTTTAGATCGTAGCTATAGCTTGATAGTGCGTTATAACCCTGTAGGATCTCATCCTGAAGAGGATTCACTACGTTATTTAGATATTTGAAGTGGAGATCAATCTCTACCTTATGCTGATTACCAAACTTGCTCTTTAAATTTTGATTCAGAGTGGTTTTAATTCCCTTCATTACATTATCGAAATAGAACTCATTCAACCTACTAGAGCAAGCTATCAACTCATAGAAATCAGCTCTGAATTCATCCGATGGATTCTCTAATAGTTTGGCATAGAGAGCATCAAAGCGTTTCTTATAGAATTTATCCTTTGACATATTCTCTATCTCAGTATTGAGATCCACTTCTTTATCCAGATCCTTTACAGGCAGCTTGGTAAGCTGGGTAATCATCTCCTCTCCAGGGTAAGGACTATCAGCTAAATTAATTTTCTCACCAAATGATTCTTCTAAATAACGATATAATCCTGCTAACTGATATATTGCCATCTTTTGATAGGCAACTGATAATTTAGTTATCTGTGGAATAATCTTCTCACCATACTTTAGATTCCAATCACAAGTGATTTTTTTGAATATCAGTGGATCATGTTTCGGACAATTAGGACGTGAAATAAATAAATCAAGAGCTTCGTATGGATCGAGGTTCTCATAGAAACTCACTTCCATGCCGCAAGAATTGAGAATGTTTTGTTTTACAAACCTTATATAACTAATCTTAGATAGAGTTAATTGCCTCAGCAAGAAAGTTAGATCTATTCTTATCCACAGACCATATTCTTTCATTAGTATTTTTATAGTTTGATAAAAAGTTTCTCTATAGTAATCTTTACTCAGTTCATAATTATCTACTGCAAAAATTGAGCTAGAGATACTGGCATCCGGCTCTGGAAATAATTCATCATTCGCTTGCATACGTAAAAATACCCCTATAAACAACGGTATTATATAGATTACATGTCAAGATTATGATTTGACTAAAATGCTTGATATACAAGGATTAATTGTCTTAAATATTCAGAATGCCTATCCTTTTAAATGGCGTGTTATTTAACCTAAGGATAACCCCTATATGTATAAATAGTAACGTTAATGAGGGATTCATATGACAATAAATACGAGTAGTGTAATTACTGGCATTAGCCAATCTAGAACTGGTTCTATGACATCAGTTGCTAATTCTGGTGCAACTAGACCTGCAATAACTTCTACGCAAGGCACACCAGCAGGGACGGCTACAAATAGTTCTGAATCAGACTCTTCGGTAAGTACTGGTGATGAGGGCAAAGCAAAAACTGACGATCCTAAAAAGCCAGAAGCTAAACCAGGAGAGCAAGCACAAGCTAACGCCAATATAAGCAACGCTGTTAAGGCCGCTACAACAGTACCAGGTACTAAACAGATTGAGGGTGCGGGACTCTCTGCTGCTTTACAAGCAAAACCCACAGATGATCCCAAAGCAGACTCTAAGACTAATTTCCCAGGTGCAACCTCTGTGACAGGAGATCCTATTCGGGATAAAGTAACAAATCTTCAAAATGATATAGCAAATTTATCCAACGGTTCAGGACAGTCAAGAATACAGGAAGCAACGTCTGATCAGAAGACACTTGTTGATAGTTTGCGATCAGATTCAGCAGCTCTTAAAAGAAATTTTGGAACTGAGTCACCGCCAGATCAGTCAAATCAATTAGGCTCTACATCACAAGCTAGTCAGGGAGCTAACTCAGCTCCTGGTTATGGACCTGGAGTACCAGGTGGCAGCTTTAACACTAATATTATCGGTAGCAATATTAATAGTAATAATGGAAATGGTAGCGGAAATGGGGGACCAGTATTTGAACTACCACCATCGATACCGCCAAGTCCTCAAAATATTCCAATTCCACAAGTAGAAGTAGATCTAGGTTCGACGACAAACGAAACAGATAACGGTGTAATTAGATAGAGATGAATTATTGATTAGCATTTGCACTTTTACGATTAGCAAGAACAATCTCTTGTGCAGCACGATACAGACCTCGATTGCTTAAACTAGTGTTAACAGCATTTGCAACATATTGTTCATAGCTATTGAACTGCCTAATATTCTCTGATGGATCTTTATACGGGAATCCATAATTTGAGTTCAAATGTTCGAGAGCTGCAAATGTTTGCTCTTTAGTCAATCCATAGATTATAGTTTTATCCCTTCTAAAGCCGGCTGAGCCCACTAGTAATCTATCAACGGCTTTTATAGACTTGGTTTGTTCTAAGATCCGATGTATATCATTTGCATCACTACTCACAGAAAGGTAACCTTCATTTTTGAGCATCTCAAGACCTCTAAAAAATTTCCTTAAGTCATCAAAACTTACTTGATCCACAATAACACTAAAATCAGCTCTTCTAAATTTAGAGTTATCAGTCTCTTTTGGTAAAAATCCCATATCACTTGCTAGATCAATTAAACCTTCTTGTGTATTAATACCCTTACTTGCAACATTCTTGGCAGTAAATGCACTAGTTCCAGTTGCAGTTTCTGCTGCTTCCGTTCTGTTCAACATTCTTTCTAATAAGGGCAAACTTATAATTGCAGCAGCAGATTTACGCAAAAAAGCTCTACGATCAAAATTATCCACTTGAGTTGAAGTCTGTTCACTATCTGCAACACGAGTAAGCTTCGGCCCAGATTTAAACCCTAGACTAGTCATAACTTCGCTGCGACGATCTGCTGGTAACGCTTTCATAATTCAACCTCTAAATGAAAATTCACTAATATTATATCAGGGAATATAACGAAATACTTATGAACAATGTCATTACGTTTCATTGAGTAAAAACGCTCAGGCTGTCAAGGATAAAACTGATAAATTAAGCACATTTTATCAGAAATATTAAAGGATAAAGTATCACTAAGCTTTGTTATAAATATAACATTATTGCACAGAATTTCCAGTGTTTTTGAAGGCTTTGTTGTAGATGGTACGAACATATGTGGTACACAAGCCGATAACATATAGGTGAAAATGACTTAAAATCAAGGCTTTTAGGGCTAAAAGAAGCTGATTGTTGGTGATGTAGTTGCGATGACAGTTAAATTCATTAAAGACAATCGCCTATCTTCTAAAATATTTCTATCTATCGTAAATCAGGCTCGATACTTGAGTTCTCAATTATCCTCCACTTACTGTTTCTAGGACAAGTTTTTATAGGAAGAGAGGAATACAAAGACACGTAAGAAGGTTTATGTTTCTTTACGTAGTTTTCTAGCTTCTCTATTACTTGAGCTTTTCTTTTGGCAGCTTTATCATCCCAAGTATCTATCTGCTCTAGGATATAGCCCATACGCTGAACCAAGGAATTTTCTCCAGAAGATTTTATAAGCTCCATTAATTTAACTGGATTAATATTTTCTATTAATTCATAGAAAATAGTCGCAACATTACTTAAACCAAGAGACCTTTCAGGATACTGTAAAAGATCCATAGCAGTTAGCTCTGGACTAGATACTTTTATTACCTCATAAGCAGTTTTGAAATCCTGCACTGGTAAGCCTTCTAAAGATTTCTTATAAACAAAGTCAATCTTCACCGCTCCAAACTTTAGAGACTGCAATTGTTTATTAGTCATCACTTGAAATACCATAGCTCTTTGATGAGCTGCTCCATGATACTGAGCAGCAGTCAGCAAGCAAGCATAGTAATCTAGCTTCTTATACTTCATTAGCAAAGCGACTAATTCATCAGCAGGTATTGAACCTAAAGCTTTATGCTCTGGTGGCACTATAACATAAAAGTTTCTAGCAGGGCTTATAAGATCACCAGTCTTCTTCAGGCGTACAACTCTATGATTAAAACTATCACTTGAAACCCCAAGGTCCTTAAGGGCCTCTTGCTTTGTAAAGCTCCTCTTGCCCTTTGCTCTGATATCTTTGATATATTGTGCTAATGTTACCATATTAATATAATGAAGTTTTATATCATTATACCAATACATTACAATTTATAAGAAAGTCTCTAAAGTACTTGATAATACAAGAGATTTTGACATTTTATTCCTTATTCTGATAGAAGATTAGGTGGGTAATTATTAATGAATCTCAGACTGAATGCCTTAGCATCTTTAACTTAGTTTTATTTAGAGGAATGGTGCCCCTACCAGGATTTGAACCTAGAGCGTGCGGTTCGTAGCCGCGTGTTTTATCCGTTAAACTATAGGGGCCCACAGGAGATTCTAGCCTAAAATCATAGGAAAAACCTAGTGGTTTATGTTTTGTTTATATATATATTTGTTTTATTGGATCATCTTGTATTACAGACGTTGCTCCATTAAAGCCAGTAATGCCCCGTATTTAGTCGTTCTAGCCTTAGAGGATCTTTGTTTGTTTGCATTACAGTACTTTTGCTGAATGAATTTAGCAGACAATCCACATTCAATTAATAGTTCTTTTCTTTCACTGATAAGGGATTGGATTTTTTCTTTAACCGGCTTACTAGCGTTTACTATTTGCACTTTTCTATTGAAATGATCTTCACCAGCAAGAAATACAATTTTGCCAATACCTTCATCAGAAAAACCACTATCAATAGATTTAACTCCTTTAAAATCTAGTTTTGTAAGTGTGCTTTTCTTGATATTGGATTGTATCTTGCGAGATAGGGGTTTGGCAGTTTTTCTAGTTGAAGGTTCTTCCCCAAATCGATCAGCAATTAAAATAGTTTCACTTCCCAAGGTGCATTTATGCTTTTCGGGAATTTCAATTCTACTTTCAAGAATTAGTTTTGGATCAATAGGTTTTTCAGCTTCTCTATCAAGTTCTTTTAGAAGTTCTTCCCTATATTCATCTTCAAAATATTTCAGTAGGGATTTTATGAGTTTAATCCCTTTTTTCCTATGCCACTGAAATTGTTCATCTGAAATTTGATAACCATAGCATTTATCAAGATAGGCTCTATAAGCCATATCGCTATCGCTGAGCTTTTTTGATTTTTTCATTACTAGAATTTTAGCAAATCACAAAAAATCAATAAGATTGGTGAGGTATAACTATTAAGTTTTTAGTTATATCTTTATTTAGTTTATTATTGGAAAGCTAAAGGTAGGATTTTCTGTTTGTGCATTGGTTATTACTAATATTGTCACCGCGATTATTTTTATCAGATTGCTTACTAGTTTTATTTTTCTCATCTTTGGTTTCTCCTTCTTAACTTCGATTTTCATTTCACTTTTGTAAGAGAGTCCCAATTCGAGTCTTTGATGCACGAGCTTTGCACTCATCATCCCACCCGCAATAAAATTATTAGAGAAAGGCAGTCATCTACAATATACCCATTTTATAACCTTTTATCACCAATCCTTCATAGCCTCCACGACCTCATCCTCAGTCGTCATAATATAGCTTTGAGTTGTGCTTAAATCTGCATGACCGAGAGCAAGTCTTAAGTGATTCAAAGGTCTTCCCCTTGCTGAATTCAAACTTGCAAAGGTCCGACGAAGTCCATGACAAGTGATATCGATGCCAGTACTTTTAGAAATTCGCCTAATTTTTTGCATCAGAGTTTTTTTGGTTAATGGGGACCAAATACCTGAAATAAAAAAACTATCACCATCATGTTTAAGTCTTTCTTTGAGATATTTTATAAGCATCATTTTGGTGTCTTCATTTATTCCAACTCTTCGATTTTTGTTGCCTTTACCAAGCCAGACATAAACTATACCTATCTCTAGGTCTATATCTTTTAGTCTGAGATTGCAAAGTTCTTGAGCACGTAATCCACTATTAGTAAGAAAAATAACTAGAGTCTTTGTTAGCAGTCGATCATAACTGTTTCTTCCGGGAGCTTTATTAATGTGAGCAAGAATCTCCTCTAGTTGTGCTTGAGTGAGTACTGTCTTGCGTGCGGGAATAAAGCGTTTAGGTCTTAGCTTTCTAAATGCTTCTCGATCTGCTTCAGTGAGTTTTTTTGTTTCTACTAAATACTTAGCAAAACTCATTGTCGAATCATAGATCTTTTGTTTTGTTGAATAACTTTCTGGTGGATATTGTCCAAGGATTGAGCGTAAATTATCAACTGAGACTATTGGTAATTTAGCTTGTCTTGGTAAGCCATTTATGAAGTATCCAAAATACGACTCATATAGCTCTAGGGTTCGTTTAGAGAAGGGTTTGCCACTTAATTGGCCATTGGCACACCATTCTAACCAAATCTCAACCTCTGCTCTAATTGCTGATTTAGTTAGTTCTTTAGTATTACGGTAATACTTATTGCATTTACCCTTCTTAACTCCATCAAAATGAAGCTTTTTCCATTCTAAATAGGTCCCCAACTCCACTTGATAGCTATGGGCTCTATTTCTGATGGTCTTAGTAGCTGGTAAAAAACCTTCCCTACAGTATTGTTGTATGGTACGTTTATTAATACCCAAATCCTGGGCAATCTGGTCCGATGTTAGATGTTGCATTAGTCAGTCCTTTTATTTCTGACTAACGCAACTAACGAAATATCTTGAGCACCTTTGAGCCGAAGTGTCGTAAACACTGTCTATGACTGGGTTTGGTAATAGAGAGCTACGAACCGAGGCGCCGGGGGTTCAAATCCCTCATGGCCTACCATTAAAAAAACAAAAAGGGGTGCTTTGCACCCCTTTTTGTTTTTTGGTGGGGGGAGAGATTTTAATTTCGAACATAAAATCTACGATTTTAAGCCGGGGGTTAGCACAAAATGCCTAAATGGCATTTTGTGCGCTCTTAACTTTGAAAGAAGTGTCTTGAATGTAAGAGAAATTTTTTGAGAGGAGGAAGATTTTAAATCATTATTTTGAAAAGTGAACTGTGGAGATACGGCCCGTATATCACAGCTACGGTATCGCATAATAACTCGTAACTAAATGATCAATTATTCCATAAAGAATTCCAGCACCACAAGACCAAGCTGCTGGATAAAGTTTGCATTTATATTTTTTCTCATAGTGTAGTACAACGCTTACTACAAAAGCTCCAACTAACGTTAAAAGAAAGAATTCTTTCCAGTCCATAATATTTCCTTTTAAGCTGCTAACATCATGCTCCTTGATGAAAAATTGAACCTTTTTGTATAAAAACAAATTAGGGGAGCATAGTAGATTATAGCAAACCGATGTTAGAATCCCTCACGCGGCGGCTGAGAGACTCTGCTAGGATTCACATAGTGAAGCTTCTCCCACGATTTAATTTATCAGGTTATCTCTATAACATTAGATCAAATTCTAATAGCCACGATCCTCAAGATTTTAATTTAGAAGCAAGGGATGATTTAATACAAAGATTACATGCAGTTCCTAGTCCCAGAACTAAGCAAGAAAGACTAGAAGCCTTAATTTCAAATTTAGAACAGGATGCAAGACCTGATTTACGAGCAATCATTTTAAATCATATACAAGGAAGAAAAAGATATAAAATACGAGATGAAGATTTTGGATTAGTAAGATTACAATCAAAGAATTTTAATAGATTAGGAGGCATGAGGTATGGTAGTTGCGAAGGTTGGAATGAAACCTCCGTCCCTGGCTTAGAAGGTAAAATTGATATCTATTTAGATTCTCCTCAAGCTATAGCATTAACTTATAAAAATTATCCTATTGCGTTTATTGCCTTTGAGCTAAGCGAGCGAAGTATACTTGTTCGGCAGATACAAGGTGTTAATCGATGTGATAAATCATCTGATGATACATCCACTGTAGTTTTTGAAAATAAAGTTTTAAAAAATTGTGTCAATGAATTTAGAGAATTATTAATCAAAATTCTTATGAAATTAGCTAAGCAGGCAGGCTATAGAAAAATAAAAATCCAATCATTTTTCAATAGAATAATTTTTGATCCTGAAAGGGCCTATTGTGCTAATTATTTACCGGCTTATGAACTTGTTGCCAAAAGACTTGGCTTTAAGAGATCTTTATGGGGCTTCGATTTTGTTAAAAGGATATAAAGTCGCCTTCATCTCAAACTAAAACTCAATCGGTTGCATTGCTTGACCAAAAATATCGCTTATAGATTTATGAACTTGTGGAAACAAATTGCCGTAAGGATCTATCTTAGAATGTCCTGCAGTAGTAACTTTGTGAGAAATGGATTTGATTAGGCGATAAACCTCATGGACACCATATTTTATATATTTTCGTAGAAGGTTTGGAGCTTTTTGTTCTAATTGAATTTTTCTGCTTTGTAGAAAGTTTGCTAAATTTTTCAAATAATTGATTAATCCATTTACAATTTTTGCACTGTCATTACTATGAGAATCAAGATCCTTGGCTATAAGTTTGGCTAAGGCTTCTTGTTCACTAGGCTTTGCCCCAAAAACTTCGTAGAAAGCATTACGCTCTTTTTTTAGTGCAGCAGTTGATGCTTCATTGCAATCAGCATCAAGTAAACTTGTTAAATAGTCATCTTGATATTGTTTGATCAAAACATGAAGCCGATTCCGTTTATGTTTTGATAAATCTTGCTCCATAGGATTAATCGTTACCTTAGTGTTTTTTTTGCTATGTAATCTTTCTGGTTTCTGAGTTTTTGGAGTTTGTGGGATTTCTTGAGTTTCAGCTTTGGAACTAAGTCTATAGCCATCATCTATTGAAATTTCAGGAATAGAGCTAGGATGAACACAGGGAGCTGAAATTAATCTTGGACTTCTAGATCCAGATGGGCACAATTTCTTAACAGCTCTTTGATAAGCAGAGCTACTAGGAGCTCCGTATGCAACAGTCTCTAAAAAAGCTTTTCTAAATGCGGCTCTCAACACCAAGAGAATTCTATCAAGAAAATTGCTTAAGAGATGGTGGTTTAAATGAAAATTATGCCAAGTGTATATACGATATAATTTTAAGAAGTCTATTAATAGCATAATTAGTTAAAAGAAATGCCTCTAAAGTTTTACCCAGCAAAACATAAGCGTCCATTTATTTGGATATGGCAGCATCTTAGTTTTCTTGAACTCAAAACTAAAGTGAAACTTCATATTAATCCAGCTGAAATAAAACCTCTTAGTTCTATTTCACCAAAAACAAGTTTAATTTTAATTGCAAATCATTCTGATGAATTAGACCCGAGGATATGTATGGAAGTCTCGCGGCGTTCTGGTCGTAGATTTACGTTTATGGCTAATTCTGAGATCTATAAGGAATGGTTTGGTATTGCACGCTGGTGTTTACAATACATTGGATCATTTTCAGTTGAGCGAGGTGCTCAAGATCACCAGTCTATAAGATATGCAATTGATATTGTCAAAAATGGTAAAGAGATACTGGTCATGTTTCCTGAAGGAGAAATATATAATTTGAATGAGTCTGTGCAACCATTTAAAATAGGAGTTGCGCATATTGGCATGGAGGCGCTGAAAGAAATATCCCCTGCTAAGACAGTTGCAGTGCAACCTGTGGCTATTAAATATCATTACCAAAAAAACATCGTAGCTACTTTAAGAAAAAGAATTACCAAGATGGAACAACATCTGGCTATGCGTTCTAATGTTCTGAATATGAAAGAAGAGCTTTATCGAATAATGAATAAACTTAGAGAATCTACTGCTCCTGTAAATGATAAGGAAGTAGAAATTAAGGAAGTGAATGTCCTTGTCGATCAATTGCAGAAGACTAGAGCTAGCATTATTGCAGAAATTGAGAAGAAATACAATAATACAACTGAGGCTCAGGGAGATCTTTTTAGTCGTGCACAAAAAATGACTGCCTTTTTAAGAGAGCAAATAAATAAGAAAAAGTTCTTTAGCCCTGAAACACAAAAACAATTTGAAGAAGATTTAAAGGCTATAAAAAATACAATACAAATGGCAACTTGGCAGCCTCAATATATAGAACTTAATCCATCAGAAGAACGCTTAGCTGAAACTGTAATAAAGCTTGAAAGAATGGTTTTCAATAAAAAACGACCTCCTCTGTTTGGTAAGCGTGAGGCATTTGTTCGCTTATTAGATCCAGTGGATCTCAGTGCTTGGCTTGGTGCTTATGAAGCAGATCCATCTAGCACTTCAAAAGAAATTGTAGAAGAATTACGTAAGAGAATTCAACAAGCAATTTTAAGCATGAGAGTATAAAGTGAGTAAGATCATTTAAAAAGATCTAAATACCTTCTGAATACATATAGTCTATTCTTTTTCTTTCCTGTTATTTCTTCTAAAATACCAAGTTTTCTAAAAGCATCAATATATTTATATGCTGTTGGATCACTAAAACTACAATATTTGGCAAGACTCTCGTATCTGAAAATGGGATGAAGAAACATAAATTCTAATACACTAGAAGCATTCTTTATTTTGGAACCAAAAGTAAGAATTGTTGTTTCAAGTTCTTTTTTTAAGTTAATGATATTCATGATGAGATTTTTACTATTCTTAGAAGTTTCTATCACTCCAACAAGGAAGAATCTTAACCATTGATCTAAATTATTAGTATCTCTAACTCGGGTTAAAGATTCATAATATTGTGATTTATGCTTTTCAAAAAACTCAGATAAATATAAGCTTGGTTTATTTAATATTTCCTTATGTACTAAATAAAGGATGATTAGAAGCCTACCTAACCTACCATTGCCATCAAGAAAAGGATGTATTGTTTCAAACTGATAATGAATAATAGCAACCTTAATCAATGATGGCATTTTAAGGCTATCATTATGAATAAATTTATCTAAATCTGACATCAGATCATTTAATTCTTTATGGTGAGGTGGTATGAATAAAGCATCTTTTAAACCAGATCCACCAATCCAATTTTGAGAAGTTCTTAATTCTCCTGGTTGTTTATGTTCCCCTCTAACACTGTTAAGAAGAATTTGGTGTATTTCTTTTAGTAATCTTGTTGAAATAGGTAGCCTTGATAAATTATTAATGGCATATTTTAGAGCTTTGGAATAATTAACAACTTCTAAGTAGTCATCCTTTCTCTCTTCTATAATTTCTTCTATAGGGGTAACAAGTTCTTCGATATTTGTTTGTGTCCCTTCTATTTTATTAGAAGAAACAGCTTCTTTCTTCATATGCATGTGAATAAAAAAATCAGGATCTGGAATAAAAGTTAGGTAAGCATTTAGTTCACCAACTTCTCTGCTAGCTTCTTCTAGTAAAATATCTATTCTATGATCTTGCCAAAAGTATTCTTGATTTATGCATTCTGGTGAAAAGCTCTCGTAATTGAGTTCTTTATTATTGCTAGAGACTATTTGTTTCTTATATAAACCAGCTTTAAAATTGTTTGACATTTTAAAATTAATCCCTTCATATTTAAATTATATCAATATATTTTAAATATGAATCATTAATATTAAAAATTATGCCCAATTTCTTTAATATAAGTCCTCGGTATTTAAATAATTACCCTTATATATGTATGATATAATTAAGTAATGACAGAAATTCCCCTTAAGTTCTTAGATATTGGATTAGTGGCTCCTGAAGATGATTCCTTTCATTTAGATTTGGCTTTAGATCGCTATGTGGTGAAAAACCCCTCCTCTACTTTTTATATGCAAGTTAAGGGAAACGCTCATCAAGCTTTGAATATTTTCAATGGTGATATTTTAGTTGTTGATCGAGCTTGCTTACCACGAAAGAACAAGATCATAATTACTAACCAAGAAAGAGAACTTAAGATCATGCAGTTCAAGTCTGATCTTGATTATGAGTCAGAGTATTGGGGATTGGCTACTCACCTAATTCGTAAATTGTAATGAAAATTTTTGCTTTATTGGATTGTAATAATTTTTTTGTATCTTGCGAAAGATTATTCGATCCCAGCTTACACAATCGTCCTACCGTAGTTCTTTCTAATAATGATGCTTGTATTATTTCTCGCTCTAATGAAGCTAAGGACATCGGTATCAAGATGGGTGAGCCAGTTTTCAAGTGTGAATACTTGCTAGAAAAACATAAGGTGCAAATACGTTCAGCTAATTTTCTTTTATATCGAGATATCTCGCAACGCATAATGACTGAATTGTATAAATTAGTTGCTGATATAGAAGTTTATTCCATTGATGAAGCCTTTATCGTACTTGGTGATAGTAATAGCTTAAGTCCTCAAGAATTTAGTCATAAAGCTGCTTTGATTCATGCTCGAATAGAACGTGCTATAGGAGTACCTATCTCACTAGGCGTGGCTACTAGTAAAACTCTTGCTAAGCTTGCTGCTAATATTGCGAAGGAAAATAAAGCAAAAGTTTTTAGTTTATATTTTGGTGATGAAGAGTTTACTAATGCAAATATTGACTCCTTTCTCTGTGATATACCGGTAGGAGAGGTTTGGGGTATTGGTTGGAATCACCGTAAATTTTTGCTGGCACATAGAATTAATACAGTGCTTGATCTTAAATACGCTAACGATATATGGATCAAGCAAACTATGGGCATCAATGGTCTTAAAACAGTAAGAGAACTTAGAGGTCAAGAATGTTTTACTTTTAATAATATAAGCCATAAGCTACCCCGCAGTATTATTAACTCTCGTTCTTTTGGTACCAAGGTACAGTCACTTGATGCATTGAAGGAAGCTATTGCTAATTTCACTGCTAGTGCAGCTTATAAACTACGTAAGGGAAATTTACTAACTAAAAATATTTATGTTTTCTTACAAACCAGTTCTGAGCTGGCTGAGAAATGGTATGGCAAGCGTCATTCAAGTGAAATAGCTCTTGAGCATCCGACTTCCTATACTCCTACTTTAATCAAGCTTGCCCATAGCTTAGTAGAGGAGCTTTATCAACCACATTTGTATTATAGGAAAGCTGGTATAGTTCTTTTTGGTTTAATTCCTGATAGTACAGTGCAGTTAAGTTTGAATGACCTTGCTGTAACGGAATCTTCTCAGCACAATCAATGCTTAGACTTGGTAGATAATTTAAATGATTATTTTGGTAATAGAACTTTATTCTGGGCTTCTATGGGGATTAATAAAACCCATTCGGAGAAGGACTTTGGTCATAAGCAAGTAGATATATGGCAATCCAAGCAATTAAAACGCTCGCCTAACTATACTACTGATTGGAATGAACTACCTTTGGTGAGTTAATTAATATTGCTTACTTCCTATCTAATATTTTCTGTGTAATATTGTTTCTTGATGGTCTCTTGCTGAGTTTGTAGAATTACCAGAAGAGAACAAATGAGAATCAAATCCTAAGTCTTGAATAGCTCTTCTTTGTGAATAACTAACTCTTGTTAATTCTTTCATTCTTATCAATAATTGTTCAACTAATAAACGTTTTTGACTTCTGCTTAAACTATCCAATCCTTTTCTATTAAGTTCGCCTTGATGTTCTTTAAGAATCGCGAGCATTGCAGCAGAAATTTTATCCTCATCTATAACGCTAATATTACGCAACTTAGGTTTAAGAGCAAAAATGATAGTGCTAACAATTGCTTCTACTCGGCTAGGCGTACCGTTATTGTTTGTAATAATGCGAGTAATATCTGTACCACTTGATTTTTTATGTCGTTGGCCAAAATTTTCTTGTTTGCGCTCTGATCCTCGTATGGTTCTGCCCATGATTAATCATTCTACCACAGATAATAGGCGTCATATTGAATGTTATTTTAATGACAATGAAAGGGGATTTATTCGAAATCTGTATCCTATTGAGCAATAGGCTTGATGAAATTTTAGCGACAATTTTTTCTTTCTTGTTTAAGAAATCTTCTTTCATTTCTTCGCTTCCTTCCTTATTTAAGTACTCTCTCGCTTTTTAGGTTATTACTTGACATTTGACGATTACTACCATAAGTTGTCAATAATGGTAAACACTAACACGTGTCCATGCGGTACTAATAAAACTTATAATGATTGTTGCAAAGCCCTGCATCAAGGCTTAAAAGTAGCGAGTACTGCAGAAGAATTAATGCGCTCACGTTATACTGCCTATGTTAAAAAACTTAAAGACTATTTGCTTAGTACTTGGCATCCAAGTCAAAGAGCTGCCATGGATGATCTAAGTTTTGAACCTGGTTTGCGTTGGACAGGTCTCAAGGTTACTGGTACTAAAGCAGGTCTAGAGAGTGATACCGAGGGTGAAGTAGAGTTTATTGCAAGTTATCGTTATCATAATCATGATCAACCAGATCAATTAAAAGAACACAGTCGTTTTATTAAAGAAGATGGACGTTGGTATTACGCAGGAGTAATAGAATAATTAATATGAAAGTTAAAGCAGCAGTAGCTTGGGCAGCGGGTGAAGAACTTAAAATAGAAGAAGTAGATTTAGAAGCTCCTAAGCGTGGGGAAGTATTAGTGAAAATACATGCTTCAGGTGTTTGTCATACTGATGCCTATACCTTATCAGGAGAGGATCCTGAGGGAATATTTCCAGTGATACTTGGTCATGAAGGCGGCGGAGTCGTTGTAGAGCTAGGAGAGGGCGTTAGTTCACTTAAGAAGGGTGATCATGTTATTCCATTATATATTCCAGAATGTGGTCAATGTAAGTTTTGTAAATCTGGTAAAACTAACCTCTGTCAAAGTATTAGAGAGACTCAAGGCAAGGGATTAATGCCGGACGGTACCTCACGTTTTTCCAAGAATGGTAGGTCTATCTATCATTATATGGGTACTTCGACTTTTGCTGAATATACTGTTATACCTGAAGTTGCTTTAGCAAAGATCAATCCTGAAGCGCCTTTGGATAAAGTTTGTCTCTTGGGTTGTGGTGTTACTACTGGTATCGGTGCAGTGATGAATACTGCTAAAGTTGAAGCAGGAGCAACAATTGCAGTGTTTGGTTTAGGTGGTATAGGTTTATCCGTAATACAAGGAGCCCGCTTAGCTAAGGCTGGCAGAATTATTGCGATAGACACTAATCCTGATAAATTTCCTATAGCTAAGAAATTAGGAGCAACTGATTGTATTAATCCTAAAGATCATGAAATGCCAATTCAAGAGCTTATTGTAAAGATGACTGATGGTGGCGTAGATTATTCGTTTGAATGTGTCGGTAATGTAGATTTAATGAGAGTTGCTCTAGAAGCTTGTCATAAGGGTTGGGGTGAGTCGATTATTATCGGTGTAGCAGCAGCAGGGAAGGAAATAAGCACGAGACCATTTCAATTGGTGACAGGTAGAGTGTGGCGTGGTACAGCTTTTGGTGGAGTTAAAGGTAGAACAGAATTGCCAGGTTATGTAGATAGATATATGTCTAAAGAAATTAATCTTGATGATATGGTAAGTTTTCAAATGCCACTTGAAAAAATCAATGATGCTTTTAAATTAATGAAAGAAGGCAAGAGTATTAGATCTGTAATTAAATTTCAGTAAAGGCTTGTATTACTCATTTTCAAGTCTAAAGTATAACTGCTAAAATATTATTATGATGAATTTAATAAAGACAAGTCTAGTTGCAGGCATTGCAGTTTTTGCTTGGGTTAATATTTCTTGGATGGTTCTGCCATGGCATAGTCAAACTATTCATTCTTTTAAAGATGATCAATCAATACAAGCAGCCCTATTAGAAAATATTGATTCACAAAAACCAGGAATTTATTCTGTGCCAGCCATGCATGACTGTAAGGCTGTGGAAGGACCTTCAGCTTTAGTAGCTTTAACTCCAAAAGGGCAACACTTCTCTCCAGTTAAACTCGTTAATGAATTACTTTTAGATATTGCAATTACTTTCTTGCTTACTTGGCTTTTATTGCAAACAACTCTTATAAGCTATTTCGATAGATTGAAATTCGTACTTGTTGTTGGTCTTGCAATCGCTCTTGCAAGCTATATTCCATATTTGAACTGGTGGGGTTTTGGTCTAGATTATATTGCTATTGGTATTTTAGATTCACTTATATCAGCACTTATAGCTGGTTTAGTGATTGCGAAACTTGCAAAATAACGATAATTTTTTAATTGAAGATAACTAATAAAACTAAGTCGAAACTTTATTAATTTCATACACAAGTATAATTGTTCGTGGTATAATGATTAGTATACGAATGATTGCTATGGTTAGCAATCAAAAGGAGAAAATCATGGAACGTAATGAAACAAACAAAGATAATCAAGGTGGAAAGTCTGGAAGTAATAAATCTGGCAACAGTGGTAATTCCGGAAACAGCGGTAGAAGCAACAGTAACGATAAAAGAGGCAGATAATTCTTTTAGAAACTTGTTCACCTGATCACAAAGGCTTATTCATGACACACTGAATAAGCCTTTGTGTTATGTGATTCTTAAAAAGTTTTGAATTAAAAAAATATAATTTTCAAAACGTTTATAAAGAGAGTAAATTAGGTATAATTAGAATAGAAATGATTTGAATACAATCTAATCATTAACTAGTAATTAAGACCCCGGATCAAGAGTTTTGATGAGAATCTAAAGTACTGAGTTCACCAAGAACACATGAATGCGGTAGCTTATACACATTCGGCTTTCCAACTTTATTGGAAGATGTAACCAGACTTATGCCTCTCACCAGTTGTATGTGGTAAGCAATTTTTGCATTGCTTACCACATAATTTTATCTAGGTAAATATATAAAAAAGGAGTATTTTATGCTAAATGAAACCATTCAAAAATCTATAAAAAAAGATCACGATGTACTTCGTAAACTTACAAAGGAATTAGAAAACGCTATAGAGGATGAATCTCCAGAAAGGAAGGCAATCTTTAATCGCTTAGCTAAAGAATTACTAGCACATAGTAAAGCTGAAGAAAAAATCCTTTATGATACCTTACTGGAAGATGGTGATGAGGACTTAAATAAACGAGTAGAAGAAGGCAAAGAAGAGCATCATGTAATTGAAGTCTTATTAAAAGAGATGAAATTACTTAATACTAATGATGTCCATTGGGAAGCTAAATTTGAAGTGTTAAGAGAAAATCTTGAACATCATTTGAAAGAAGAAGAGAAAGACATTCTTCCAGATAGTAAAAAAGTTATAGACAATAAGGAAGAGTCTGCTGAATTATCAGAAGAATTCAAAGATGAGAAATCTAAGCAGAAAATAATCCAAGGCAAGTTATAAATTCATTTATGGAGTGCCTTTAGTGTCACGTTGATTTTTAAGAGCCTCTTCATACCATTCAAATTGATCTAGAAATTTCTGGGAATTTTTGTTAATTTGCTCATTGTTAAGTAGCTTGCCATCTATATCAAAGTTATTTTGGATTTGAGGTATATTAAGCATAATAGGTATTGAAGGCATACCTAGTTGATCTACAATTACTCTCCATTGTATACCTGCTCTGGCACCAGCAATATCCCCGATGGAATAAGTTACTAAACCTGATGGTCTATAAAAATATTCTTTTAAAAAATAATCCAGTAAATTTTTTAAACCAGGTTGTACACCGTGATTGTATTCACCTGCAATTAAAATGAAACCATCAGCATTTCTGTAGATCTCAGCTAAATCTTCTAGTGCCTTTGGTGCTTTACCTACTTCATAATCTAAATATCTTTTATCCAAAATTGGCAAATTTACTTCTTTTGCATCTATAAAATTTACAGTGTGATTTCTATCTTCTAATAATTTACAAATATATTTGGCGAGTTTAATACCTTCTCTACCTTCTCTCATTGAACCGTAAAAAACAACTGTTTTCATATTAATAAAATTATACCCCTTCAGTAGTAATAATTAGCACTGAAATGATTATGTGTAATTAATTATGGTTAATATTGCAGCATTATTGAGAATCGTTAGTATAGAAATGATTTGTGGTACAATGATCTTAGACAGAATTACACGTATACTTAGTTGCATAGGTGTAATATAAAAAGGAGAACTATCATGAGAATTAAAAAAATAGCATTAGGCTTATTATTAGGAGGATTGATGATAAATAATTCAGTCTTAGCTAATTATCAAAAAGATACGGATAAGCGGATTAAAGAATCCTTGGATAAGACCATGGATAAATATCCAAACATAGATCATGATGTCAACGTCAAAGTTAAGGATGGCTGTGTTACTTTAACAGGTAAAGTTGATAGCAGAGCTGAAGAACAACAAGCTGTTCAATTAGCATCAGGTATTAGTGGTGTTAGAGAAGTTGAAGACAGACTTGAAATAGCAACTAAATAGTAATCAATAATGAAAAATATACAATGAAAAATATACAGAACATCTCCACAATTAGAGATGTTCTGTGATTAAAGGGCTTATATGAAAGGTAAAATAAGTAAGATTCGCAAGATGAGCAAAGTGAGTTTGATTGCCTTAGGAATCTTTACAATGGCTTTTGCTTTATATTTATTAACTATTCCTATATATAAAATCGCTTATGAGCTTTCTGATCTTAATCATAATCTGTCCAAGGTAGGACAAATTGATAGTGAATTGAAAAAATTACAAAATAATTTTAATAAGTTCAATACTCAAGTAGATAATTCGACTCTTCTAAGTATTTAAAAGTTCAGTTATTTTATATTAAAACCAGGAGCTAAAATTGGTGAGGCTTTGACACTATCAGCATCAAGCATTTTAACTAATAGGTCTAAAGATTTACCAATATTTTTTTGTTGAACTTCAGTAAGCTTACTAAAAGATTGAAGTAATTTTTCCTGTAAAGGAACGGGTGATCTTTTAGCGACTTTTTTACCTTCGTCGGTAATATTAACCATTACTTGTCTTCTATCAGTCTTAGATCTTTCTCTTATAACAAGATTTTTAGCTTCTAAGCGATCAATAATGCCAACCATGGTGCTTGAGCTAAGATGAATTTCGTCAGCTATCGCAGCTATGGTCAATGGACCTTCATTGTAGATTGCAAGCAAGGATAAAACTTGCGGTGCAGTTAAGTTGTTTTCTGAAGAAAGTTTTTTAGAATTTAAATCTATTGCTCGCGTGATTCTTCTAAGATCTCTTAATATCGTTGAGCCTAAATCTTCGATTTCTGTTGTGACTGGGGATTTCTTTTTCATTATATTGTCTTTTAGTGTGGTGAATTACATTAGTAAATTATAGAAATTAAACATCAGTGTATCATATAATTCCAAATCTATTAGTTTTTAAAGGATGAAATTACAGAATAAAGCTAATCCTAAAATAATTTAATATTAATAGATTTTAATTCAAATGATTATAATACTAACAATTAATCCTTATCATATAAATAATTGTGATCATTGATACTAGAATTTTATTCTTTGGTGAGATTTATCTTAAAAATACTCTTTGTCATGACAAATTATAAAGAAAGCATGGTTTTATCCTAACAGATTGAACTTTCAAATAAATATTTGCTAAAATGAAACTCATATGATGGAAGAAATAAGAAAAATTAGATTATTGGTGATCGAAGATAATCCCAGTGATGCTGATGTATTGATGGAGACTTTTGATCATTCTAACGATATAGCTATATATGGAGCTTATGAATTAGAAGCCCAATGGGTTAAGAGTTTAGAAGATGCTCAAGAGCGCCTTCAAGAATTTGAATTTGATATGATTTTTCAAGATTTAGATTTAGGAGAAACTAAGGGTAGGGACACTTTAAAGGGAATTAAAGCTCTTGCTAAAAACATTCCTATAATAGTCACTACAGGTTATATAAATAGAAAACTCTGGCAAGAAGCGTTTTCAGAAGGAGCTCAAGATTTTATTCTCAAGAATTCGATCAATTCACAGATTATTGTTAAAACTATTTTCTATACTTTTGAGAGATTGAAATATCAGACGCAACATCCCGAATCATTAGTTGCATAGGATATAATATTTTTTGAGAACCAATCTAGGGAAGCTAGGTATATGGTCATTTCAGAAAACTTACATACTACTTTGAATATTACTTTGGGAATTATTTACATAGTAATTCCTATGGTGCTTTGTTATTTATTATGGCGAAGAAGAGATAATAAATCTCTGCGAGAATCTAATGAGGAATTGGAGGAATTTGCATATGTAGCTTCTCATGATATTCAAGAGCCAGTACGCATGATTAATCAAAACATCAAGCGTCTTGAAGAACACTTAAGTAAAGGAGAAGTCTTAGATGAAAAAGCCAAAAAATATATCCAATTTATTGATGATGGTTCAGCTCTAATACAAGTATTGATTACTGATCTTTTAGAGTATTCTCGCTTAGACTCTGAATTAATTGAATTTGAAGAGGTTGATTTGAATGAAGTTTTAAAATCTGCTGAAAAGAATCTAGACTTAAGAATAAAAGATACTAAAACCGAAATTATAACGAATAAATTACCTACCATTTACGGTGTTAAAACACTTCTTATTAGGTTATTTATTAATTTACTTTCTAATTCGATTAAATACAAAAATCCTAATTTAGCTCCGCAAATTAAAGTTAATTATTTCAAAAAAAATAATCATCATATTATTACTTTTGAGGATAATGGTATTGGCTTTGATCCAAAATATGCAAAAGTCATCTTTAAAATATTTTATAGATTACACTCTCGCCATACTTATTCAGGAACTGGTATTGGACTTGCTGCTTGCGAGAAAATCGTGAAATATCATAAAGGTAAAATTTCTGCTGAATCTGAAATTGGTAAGGGCAGTAAATTTATCGTGCAAATTCCAATATATTAGTTCTTGGAATTTTTAGGTCAGATAAAAACTATTTTAAGTATTGAAATGGCTCAACCACGCCACTATTAAAAATATCTTATACTCAAATAATCAGCTCTTAAATCATTTGTACCATAATGATTATAGATGAAACGAAAAGGAGATTCATAATGAACAAAGATACATTACAAGGTAACTTTAAAAAGTTTACTGGCCAAATAAAAAAACAGTGGGGTAAGTTAACCGATGATGACTTAAGTGCAGCAGAAGGTAACATAGATTCTTTAATAGGAAAAATTCAAGAACGTTATGGAATAGCTAAAGATGAAGCAACTAAACAAATGGATAAATGGGCGGAAAAAATAAAGGAAGGGTCAAATGCTTAGATATGCACTAGTATTTTTTTTAATATCAATTATCGCTGCTTTATTTGGTTTTGGTGGGATAGCTAATACATCAGCAGATATTGCTTCTTTCTTGTTCTGGTTATTCCTAGTAGTATTCCTAGTAACATTAATTCTTGGCCTTCTAGGCTTGAAAAAACCAAATATCTAAATTAAAGGAGTTAAAATGAAATTAATAAGTCTCATAATTGTAACAATATCGACAGTTTATATGACTACAATGATTGTTAGTGCAAAACAAACGACTACTACGCAAACCTATGTTTATCAAACTAATGATGGTACTTGTTCTCTCGACAAGGAAGTCACTCAGGTGAAAACTATTAGCGAGAAAATACCTGATGATATAGTTTTCAAAATGCTTGATGACAAGATTGATAGTTATCCAGATTTGGATGATGATGTGAATCTTGCAGTCCATAATGGCAGAGTAATCTTAACAGGAACTGTAGACAATATTGCTGAAAGAGATCATGCCGCAATGATAGCTAGATCTATACCTGGGGTGACTGAAGTTGATAACTTACTTGTTCTAGAATCTAGAGAGTAAGTTTAAATGTGAGTGGGAAAAGGAGGCTGAAATATTTCAACCTCCTTTTATTTTTGTATTAATTGTTTTATTTTTTAATTAGTTCTATCTTCGATTTCATCGCCAACTTCATCAACTTCATGTCCAATTTCATCCATTATGTTTTTATCCTTATGGTTGTTTTTGTTAAAGAATGACATAGCTAAAACTGCTACTACCAGCACGACGAGAATAGTAATTATTGTGTTCTTGTTCATTGTTTCTCCTTTGCCTAACTATGAGGCTTTCTACTTATTAGTGAAAAATTATATTTTAGGTTTTTTAAGACCTAATAGTCCTAAAACTAAAGTTACAAGAAATACTATGAAAAATAACCAGAACAAGAATGAAGCCATCTGAGCTGTTGCTGAGGAAATTCCACTAAATCCAAAGAAGGCAGCAACAATTGAGATGATAAAAAATGTTATTGCTAATCTAAGCATGAGTTCTCCTTTTATTGTTATTAACCCTATAATTATTATAACACGAATGATTATAGAACAAATAATTTAATATGAAATAGTTCTAAGGGTCATTCTTGCTTATTTACGCCATTTTTTTAGATTCAAGCTACTAATATTATGGAAATTTGTTAAACTTCTTGAATATGACCATTCAAAACCCATGGACAAATAGGGCCGCCAAAGCTTTGACTATTGTTTTATATCTTTTAATTTTCATTGCATTTGTAGCATTTGGACTTGTATTTAAGGATTTATTGAAGATCTTTATTTTTGGTTTATTGATTAATTACTTATTAAGTACACCTGTTATGTTTTTGACTAAATACGTTAAGTTGAAACCTCTTGCTATTTTTATTTGTTTCTCAACCATTATAATATTTTTTATTTCATTGATAAACTTACTTTGTCCTATCTTCAATGAACAATATGCTGATCTTAGTTCTTCATTACCAGAGATCTCGATACAAATTAGAGAGCTTCTAGCTAGTAACAATATTGGTGGCGATATTCGCCATATATTAGAAATGATATTAGATACACTTGAAAATCATAATAGTTCCTTTGTAGATTTTGCTTCTACATTAGCTAATAATTTAGGTTATAGTAATTTTTATCAGATTTTTTCAATATCACTTGCAAAAACTGTAACTATTATTACTGAATGTGTTTTAACCATGATTATTAGTTTTTATTTGCTTCTTGATGGAGAGAGACTTTGGCAGTTATTTGCTGGTCTCTTTCCACATCACTACCTTAAACATTTAAAGGCAATTAAAAAGCGTATCGATTCTAATTTATATGCTTTAGTCATAGGACAATTTAAAATAGCTCTTCTGACTGCAGGAGTAATGCTTTGTACTTATTTATTCATAGCAAGTAAATTTGCTTTACTGTTAGGATCTTTACAAATGTTAGAGTTTATTCCTATATTAGGTACTTGGATTGCAATTATACCTAGCATTCTTCTTATACTTGCTACTAGTGGACAGGCTAAAGCCATAATTGCAGCCACTGTATATTTAATCTACACACAAATTATTCGTGATCAGATTATTGCTCCACGTATTATGGGATCAGCATTTGGAGTACATCCTTTAGTAGTAGTATTTGGGCTCTTGATAGGTATTCAAATATTTGGATTAATAGGTATAGTTGTTAGCTTGCCTATCATAGCCATAAGTAGTGCTATTGTGGATTACCTAATTAAATTCAAGGATAATACTGATCTATAGTTAAAAATATAGGGCAGGAGACCCCATGCTCTTGCCCTCAAGAAATTATTGGACCTTAACTTTTATTTGCTTAGGTTTAGCTCCTTCATGTTTAGGAATGTTAAGTGTTAGTACACCATTCTTAAACGATGCATCAACCTTGCTTGTATCAATATCCTCAGTTAATGGAAGGGATCTTTCAAAATGTCCAAAAAATCTTTCAGACCTTAAGCAACCACTATCTTGGACTTTCTCTTCATGCTTTTTCTCTCCTTTAATAAAGAGAGTATTGCCTTCAATGCTTACTTCTATATCTTCCTTCTCCATACCTGGTAAATCAGTTTTAATGACTAATTTATCTTTCATGTCATGAATATCAGTATGAGGTAACCAGTTTTTTTGAAACTGATCATTTGCAGGGAAATTAAGTAATGAACTATCGAAGAGTCGATATAAGTCACTTTGTAAATCTTCAATCAAATCTAAGGGGCTTGATCGAGAGATATTTGATTTTCTTCTATATGGAATTAAATTCATGAATTACCTCCTTTATTCATATTGCAAATAGCCAAGACGTTCCATTTCTAGAATCACCTTAATACCATCTACCTTTACTTTACGTTTATTCATTAGATACCACACCTGATCTAATGTTTTAAGTTCTCGTTTAGAATAAAGGCGGGACTGTCCTTCCCGCTCACGTGGAGGGGAAACAATGCCCGCCTTGTCCAGCTGTTTAAGCACCCATACTGGTATCGTAAGTAATTTACAAACAACACCCGAGGTGTAGATTGGTTCGTCAATCGAAATAAAGAACTCTTCAAATTCCCTCGTAGGAGTTTGAGCGCTTTTAGAGCTTGTTCTCTTTTTCACTGTTACCATCTTCTATATAAATATTATACCCAAAACGAAGTTAAATTTTCGTTAATAAATATTAATATTTTATAAAATAGAAGATTAAATTTCGATTATCGAAGATTATTAGACTTAGTTAATTAGTTCTTAAAAGAGCATTAGGAATAGCTATTATGTATCAACTATATGCTAGCCTAAATTAAATGCTGCTGCAAGCTAAAAACATCTCTATAAATTTTGCGCAACACCAAGTGCTTAATGGAGTGAGTCTTAAGATTACACCTCAGAGTCGTATTGGTTTGATAGGTGCTAATGGGGCTGGTAAATCTACTCTACTTAAATGTTTAACCCAAGAACTTTCTCCACATCAAGGTTCCGTAGACCTTGCTGCAAATATTCGTGTGCAATGTTTAACTCAGAACCCAGAGCTAACACTTACTAATACTTTAAAAGAAGAGCTTTATAGTGTCTTCACTGAAATCAATGAACTACAAGAGAAAGAAACTCAGCTTATTCATAAATTAGAAACAGTGACTGGAGATGAGTTTGATCAGGTGCTAATAGATTTGGGAGATGTACAGCAAGTATTGGCACGTCTAGATGTTGGTAAACTAGACGAGAAGATCGGACGTATGGTTACTGGACTAGGATTCAGTCTAGATGAGCTTGATAGACCTGTCGGTAAGTTTAGTGGTGGTTGGCAGATGCGCATTAACCTTGCCAAAGTATTGTTGCAGGAAGCAGATGTAATTCTAATGGACGAGCCTACTAATCACTTAGATATGGAAGCTTGTGAATGGCTTGAGAATTTTTTACGTAACTATCCTCATGGAATTTTAGTAGTGTCACATGATCGTCGTTTCTTAGATCAAGTAGTGACAGAGATAGCTGAATTAGAACGCGGTGTTTTAACTATTTATGCTGGAAATTATACTCAATACGTAGAACAACGTAATGCTATGAGAGAACTACAGAGCTCTGCAGCTAAGCGCCAGAAAAAATACATTGATGAACAGATGGATTTCGTAAATAAATTTAGAGCAAGTGCAAGGAAAAGTACTCAAGCAAAAAGCCGCGAAAAACAACTTGCAAAAATTGAGATTATTGAAGCTCCTCAGGGCGAATTGAAGCGCTTGTCTTTTAAGTTTCCTTTCCCTAATCCTAGTGGTAGAGAGGTCTTACATATTAATAATATAAGCAAGAGTTTTGGTGATCATCATTTATTCAAGAATTTATCTGCTGAATTAGAGTGGACTAAGGAAGAGCCGCAGCGTGTATTTATTCTGGGAGCTAATGGTTGCGGTAAGACTACATTATTTAAAATACTTATGGGTTTAGAAACTCCCGACAATGGTACTGTGACTTTTGGTCATAGAGTTTTACTTGGTTATTATGCTCAACATCAATTGCAAATCTTAGATCCTGAGAAGACGGTATTTAGCACGCTTGAAGATGCTATGCCACCTACGCATCAGAAAGAGATCAGAGGAATTTTAGGACGTTTTCTTTTTACTGCAGAGCAAGTATTCAAGAAGGTTGAAGTTATCAGTGGAGGAGAGAAGGCTCGTTTAGCCATGGCTAAATTGATGGTAGCGGGTCCTAATACTTTATTACTGGATGAGCCTACTAATCACCTGGATACTCCTGCGCAAGAAGCAGTAGAAGCTGCTCTAAGAGATTATGAGGGCACAGTGATCTGTATCTCCCACGATAGATATTTTATTCAGAGCCATGCAACGCAGATTTGGGAATTTGATCAGGGGCATTTAGTTGTTTTCAAAGGTAATTATGATGACTATTTAGAGAAGCGTCATTGGCTTATAGAGGAATCTCGCAGAACTAATGGTGTGGAAACTACGCAGAAGAATAATTTTATAGTTAGTGCTGGAGCTAAGCATAATCAAGATCGCAAGCAAATCAAACAACAACAAACTAAATTTAAAAACTTAGAGAAAAGTATCAAAGCATTACATTTGCAAAAAGATGCACTAATGAAAGAGTTATTCAACCCTGAACTAGCAAGTGATTATAAGGAACTTGAACGTTTGAGAGCTGAGCTTGAAGTTATAGAATCACAAGTAGCCGAGCAAGAAGCTAGTTGGGTGAAGTTATCAGAAGAATTAGGTGTCTAATTTTACTTCTTAAGTTTATTAAACTTACTACCTTCTAAAGTAAGGTTATACATCAAGCCTTTTTGACCAATTACAAACGCAATGATTGGTTTATTGGTTTTCGCGGTGTCGATAGATCCGTCTGCCCCTATGGCTACAAGAGTAATAGAAGCATCTACGCCTGCCTTCCAATTCTCACTGTTGCGAAATCTGTTTAAGGCTGCATTATTCATAAATAATATAACTATAGATTTCTTCTGAGCACCAAGTTGCCAGCCAATAGAACCAGTGGCAGTGCTGTAATAATCTACAGTCTTGCCATTAATTCTTAAAGCTCCTTCGCCATATTCGCCACCAATAACAAGCCCTGCCTTATATACATTCGGGAATACTAAAACCCCATCAGCATTATCAACAAGATCCTTAGCGCCTTTCACATCTTTATATAGATGCTCTAATGTCGCATTAGCACTAGCATCAATCTCGCCAGCTGTGGCTGCTTGAGCATAGTTTTTCATTCCAAATGAAATCGTTAAGTAAATTACTAAGCATACTAGAACGCTAATAGCTCTTTTAATTGATGTCTTCATAAATATAACCTTTTTATTTTGTTTGTATAATTATAGCATTCATAATAAATCATTTGTATGAATCTAAGAATTAATAATATAAAACTGTTTTTGCTGTTTGGAATTATTTCCTTAATGCTTGCTTCTTGCTCTAGCAAATCTAAATTACTCGCTGTTTTAGATTCTTATTATGGTTATCATTCTGATTCACTTTATGCCAAATTCGGTAGTCCCAATAATATATTAGACAACGGTAATAGGAAAATTTTAGTTTATGGTTTTAATACCAATACTTATATGCCTTCAACTATTTCACCTTATGGTGGTTTGGGATATTCCACTGGTTTTAGAAGAAATATATTCTATGGCGGTGGTGGAGGATATGTAAGCTATAGTTGCCGTATAAGTTTTTCTGTAGACAAAAAAACTAACAAGATTCTTACTGCAGAGTATATGGGTAATTCTTGTGACTCCTATGCAAAAAGAGATTTTGTGAATCCTGATTATATATTGGAACTGCCTAACAAATACTCTCATATATTAGGTTTCACATATAAGCGAACCAAGAAAGGTCTTAAAGTGGAAGAAATTAGCCAAGATAGTCAAGCTTATCAAATAGGATTACGCAAAGATGACATCATACAGAAAATTAATGGTAAGAGTTTTATAAATTTACCAATTGAATTTGCTAGTGATGAATTTAATAAGAATGACTCTTCTAAAATAGAAGTCTTGCGTGGAAAGAGAACAATGATCATGACTGTAAAGAAAACAGACTTACTTGTACTATCCTTATATAAGAACTCTATAAAAAAATTCCTTGGTTTTGCTGAGCAAGATCAAGAGTAGTGTTTCTTATTTAACATTTTCCATTCTACTTGCAAGGCTTTGATCCTTATCGGTTCTGCTACAAATTGTAAGTGTTGCTGAAACTCTAGGGACACCTTGTCTATGTAGGGTTTGAATACAGTCTTTAACCGCCAACTCAATATGGGGCAAAGTACCCTCAACATTGGTTCCAAAGGCATGCATAGTAGTTTTAAGCTTGTGATTATTGGCTAAAATTTCACCACAAGTTCTTACATAGGGTGATATGGATGCTCCAACACCACTTGGTGAGAGAGCTAGGTCAGCTACAACAGTACGATCTTTCCAAAAATCTTCTGCTTTTACAGATGGAAATAAACGACTATAAATTTTAGATACAAAAGGAATCATATATTACCTCCCTTCGCTGGTATTAACCAGATCAGGTTCAAAGGGTTTAGTAGACTACTACAATCTCAGCTAAGTCAGGCTTAGCTCCCCTGTTCGACATAGATATTTTATCATTAAACACTATTCATAGTCTATGATTATAGATAATGAAATTCACTACTCTTCATTTAGCTAAATCAACTCTAGAAGCTCTTGAAGATATGGGTTTTACTAAGATGACGCAGATTCAAGAACAGGCGATTCCTATCTTATTAAAAGGACGAGACCTTATTGGACAGGCTGATACTGGGACAGGTAAGACGGCAGCTTTCGCTATCCCCATAATAGAGCAGCTTAAAGATGATACTAAAGAGATTCAAGCCTTGGTGCTTTGTCCTACTAGAGAATTAGCTTGTCAGGTTGCAGATCAGTTTACGCAATTGATGAAATATAGAGAGGGATTTAGTTGTGTGCCAATATATGGTGGACAGAAAATAAGTGTTCAATTAAAGCTAATTAAAAATCATCCTCAGGTAATAGTAGGGACACCAGGAAGAGTACTTGATCATGTGAGACAAGGCTCGCTAAGATTCAGGTCTGTGCAAATGGTGGTGCTTGATGAAGCCGATAAGATGCTAGAGATGGGATTTAAAGATGATATAGAACATATTATCAAAGCTACTCCTAATAGAAAACAGACTCTGCTATTCTCGGCAACGATGCAGCCTGTGATTTTACAATTAGCACAAAAATATCAAAACAAAGCTCAGCATATTAATTTAGTCAAAAATAAAGATCAAGAATTAAAAATCAAACAAGTCTATTATGAAGTAGAACCAGATCTGAAGACTGAAGCTATTAAACGTCTATTAGCTTTTTATCGTGTTAGATCGGCGCTTGTTTTTTGTAATACTAGGTCTCAAGTGAATAGTTTGTTTAATCGCCTTAAGGCAGAGGGTTTTAGTGTAGCTAGTTTACATGGTGATTTGGAACAACGTAAACGTGATGCGGTGATGCGTAAGTTTAGAGAAGGTGAAGCTAAGATTCTTGTGGCTACTGATATAGCAGCTCGTGGTATAGATGTAGATGATATTGAAGTGGTGTTTAATTACAATTTACCAAGAGATAGTCAAGATTACGTGCACCGTATTGGTAGAACTGGTAGAGCAGGTAAAACTGGGCTAGCCTTTTCTTTAGTTACTCCATTTGAAGTAAAACATTTGAAAGAAATTATCAGCAAACAAAAACTCTCAATTGATAGAGAATCCTTACCTTCAATAACAATGCTAGATATATCATCATTAGAGGTATTGCAAAACATATTAATAGATAGTAGTTTAAGTCCTACTACTAGTAAACAATATCTGAAAGATCTTAAGAAGATACAAGCTGAAGCCAATCCCTCTGATAATATAGTTGAGTTGTTTATGAGAAAATTAGCCCAACAGAAAACTCATATTTTTGGTGTGAACTTGGAAACACGAGCTCGTAGTTAAATCTAAATATTTTAAGAGAACGAACACCCGTTTATTTAAATGCTAATTCGATTAGCGTATTGATGTTGTTTGATGTTTAATCTTAGATTTCTGACTAATCACTATATAACAAATACGCTTAGACGTACTGTTAACGCTACGTAGGAACTCTAATACCCACAGATTTAGCTTCTCGCGTTGATATTCATTTTCATTGGCTTCCTCGTGTATCTCATCTACAGAGCGATTGCGTAATTCTTTTTCGATAATGCGAAGTGAGTCTATATGCTCATTAATACGCTTACATTCTGAGAATGAATCATTGAGTACGGCATTGCATGATTTCGAGAAGCATTTGATGGTCTGCATGAAATATTCATCTAGTCCGGCATATTTCTCATCGAAATCCGGAAAATTTTCCCCTAATAGTTCTATAGATGACTCTAATTTAAATGCAATATGTTCTACTTCATTGACAAGCGCTATCTGATTAAGAACCAGAGAGATATTAGTATATGACATTTGTAATTTACCAACTCTACTTAAGAATTCTAAAATATCAGCTCTAAACTCTTGTTGATTCTCTCTTTGAGCACGGATTTGCTCTAGGCGTTCTCTTTGTTCGTTAATAAAGTAATCACGTGAAGTCCAGAGCATTTGTTTGACAATGTTTTTGTAAGCTTTAATTGCATGTGCAGATTGTATAAGTAGCAATTCTGGTGATTGAGATAGATCTCTAACGCGAGGAAATGAATATCTAACAGCTTGCGAGGATTTAGCATCTGCAGGAACCAGCCAGCGAGACATATCTCCAAGTTGTTTGATAAAAGGGTACCAAATAACGACAGAAGCTATATTGAATATGGTTTGTGCATTAGCTATCATACGTGGTATGTCATCAGCAGGGGTGAATAGGTGTAAGAAATCTATGAATGGTGCGACAATGAATCCAAAGAGTACAGCTCCGCTGACATTAAAGATGATATGAGAAGCTGCAACGCGCTTAGCTTCTGCTGCGACTCGTGTAGAAGCAAGTAGCGCAGTGATACAAGTACCGATATTGGCTCCTAATATAATAGGTACTGCAGCTTCAATACTCATAAGTCCCTGCATAGCAAGCCCCATGCAAATACCAATCACTCCACTACTAGAATGAATCAGAGCGGTAAAAATCATACCAACAAACATACCCCACCAAACATTCTCTAGACCTTGCATTGCACCCACAAAGTATTCAGAGTCTCTTAGTACTTTCATTGCTTCAGAAAGATTTTCTAAACCTAAGAAAGCAAGCCCAAGTCCTATTCCAACGGTGGCAATATTTTTAGTTTGGCTTCTTTGTGCTAATACTAGAGTTAGATAGCTAATACCAATAATTAAGTAAGCCCATTGTGTGACATGGAAAGCAATAATTTGCGTAGTAACAGTGGTTCCAATATTAGCTCCAAAGGTTACTGCAATACTGCGTTCAAAACTAATTAAGCCTGATTGCACGAAGGAAACTAATATAGTAGTCATAGCGCTACTACTTTGAATTACGGCTGTGACTACAGTTCCAATTAAAATTCCGACTAAATTATTTTCTGTGGCTTTCTCGAGAATAAGACGTAATGTATTACCTGAGGCTTTGCGTAGAAACATGCTCATTAGGTCTAGACCATATAGTAAGAAAGTTAATCCGCCAATAAATTGAAGTGAACTTTTTAAGGTAAAACAGCTTAATATTTCCATGGGAATTGAGAACTCCAAGCGGGATTCTAGCATATTTAATACTAGTATTTACCTTAGGGTCTATATACAAAGCCTAGATCTATGGTCATATCTTGTGCAGCATCGTTGAGACCTTTACTAATCCAAGAAATAACAACGAAGTCTTTGGTGATAGCATAACTCATTCCCATGTCCACTGATAAAGGATCATCAATGCCACCAGTAAAATAATGAGTGCCATAGATATGCGAAAAAATATTGAACTCAGGTTTGAAATAATAATTAATATTGAAAACTATTGGCATTGATACAATACCTCCAATACCAGTCTCTGACTGAAAACTAGAGAAATCAAGTGTCCAATTAATAATGCTTCCGAATTTTTTTGTCCATGCTTTACCAAGTACTAACATATAACTATGATCAAATCCAGGATTACGCAGATTGACATCTCCAACAGGAATCTCCCAGTCGCCAATTATTTCTGTACTTGGTAGATATTTAGATTCATCGAGTAAACGAACTTTGGTTCCTGCAGAGATATTTGAGAACCCCGAGTCTATAGAGTTGAGAGCCAGTCCAGCGCTGGTTAAGCGCGCTTCTAGTCGATTGTTTATTAGTCCATAACGGAGTTTAGTTTGTAATAATTGATAATTGTAAGAGTTCCTACCAGAGAATGTATCTTGATAATGAAAGTTTTCTTCTATGATCAATTCACCTTTATTGGAGATACCTGGAGAATTACTAGCACCACCGAGCTCAAAGGTTGTAGTTTCAGTAGATTCAGCTAATACTGCTGTATTGAGGAGATAGGTCAATATTAGTATTGATAGTGATCTTATGAAAAGCGTAATTATTGAAATTCTGACATCAATAATATTCTTCATTAGATCTGCTCGGCTGTTACACCTAGAGTTTCTTCAAAATCAATTAAAGCCAATGTGTAACCTTCTAACGAATTAAAATATCTTTGTTTGATATCCATATTTCTTTCTTCTGCAACAAGAACTTCAGTAATAGAGTATTTTCCCTTTGCGTAGGCTTCGTTAATCATGTCAAAAACTTGTCCAAGCTCAAGTAGGATTTCATCCTTAAAGCGTTCTAGTTGAGCTTCTTTGATTCTGAGTGATGTAGCAGCTCGATTGACCTCAGTTCTAATCTCAAACTCCTTCTTGTTCATTGCTATCTTTTGTTGTTCTAATTGAGCTTTAAGTTCCTTAATTTCTCCCTTACCGTTGGTAAACAAAGGTATATTCATTTGCGCTCCAATATCGGGACCCCAAGCTCCCATAGTTGTAGCAGTGCCACCGATAAGCGTCAGATTGGGCACTCTATTCCATTGAGCTTCGTTGACTTGATATTCCAATTTTTTGTTTTCAGCTTCGAGAATCTTGCTATCAAGGCGGTTCTTAAGAGCAATTTTTTGTAATTCTTCTAAATTAGGAAGGTTTTTAGTTTTGACTTTGAAAATTTGCTTCTCATCTTCAATATCATCTAAAGTAATGTTTGTTTTAGTTTGAGGATCAAAACCTAGTTTCAAAACAAAATCTTTTTCATGATTATTGAAATTCTCTTCAAATTTATAAAGATCATCTTCTGAAGTTAAATATTCTACCTTAGCTCTTAATAAGTCAAGCTTAGAAACATCACCAGCTTCATAACGTGCCTGAACGGTATTAAAAAGTTTAGTATAGAAAAGTTTTCTTTGTTCTGCAAGTTGAAGAAATTGTTGAGCAATGGCAAGCTGAATATATGATCTCCTAATATCAATCTGTGTATTCCAAATTATATGATCTAATTCCTTGGAATTGATTTCACCTTCAGTCTTAGCTGCTCTTATACGCCAATAGCGCTTCTTGCCAAGCTCGAGTTCTATGCCAATATCTCCTGGATGTGTTGCTCCACTATTGACGAACTCAAAAGTGCTGGATAAATATGGGTTAGGTCTATATTTAGCTTTGATTAATTCAGCTTCAGCAAGTGGTAAACTAGCTAGTTTGGTTTTAATATCATAATTATTGTCTAAAGCAATAGTGATAGCGTTCTTAAGAGTTAATGCTTCGCCAATTTCTTCAGCTTCAACTCTGTTAAAGTGTATAAATGGAAAAAATACTAGCGTAATACTCAATAATAGTTTTAGCAATTGCGGTTTTGCAAGACGATGCTTGGAAAATTTTATTAATAATAGGTGGTTCTCTGGCATTTATACCTGTCTGAATGTATTATATCTAAGTATGTAGTTATGGACAATCCTTGTGAGGGATACTGGTTGTATTGGTTTATTAATGAAACTTATTAAAATATTGATTCTCTGCGTTATTACCTTGGTAAGTTCTTCTTGTCACAAGTTAGATACAGAAGAGCTTGGAGAACAAGATGATACACAAATTATTAAACTTAATGCTGAAGCGGTCAAATCTATTGGTATTCAGACCGAAACAGCTGAGAAGAAGATAGTTACATTTCAATTACCATATACAGGTGTAGTTAAAACTATACCGAGTAAGAGTTTCATTTTAATGTCTCCAGTTCATGGAGCTATTAGCCGGGTCTATGCTGAACAGAATGATTGGGTTACTAAAGGGCAAGTCTTATTAGAAATCACGAGTCAAGATGTTGCAGAGCTCCAATATAATCTACAGGAGAAAGATATCAATTTAGACACTGATGTTAATCAAGCTCAAGTTGAATATGATCTGGCATTAGCAAATTACAATCGAGAAAAAGAATTATATGATAAAGGTATCGTTGCTTTAAAAGAAATTCAAGAAGTTGAAGCTAGACTGAAGCGTGCTCTTAGTACCTTAGATTCATTGAAGAAACAGAAGCAAGCTCTGTTAAAAGCTGGAACAGCCAAGGTTAATATATTTGGTGCATCAATTAATGATAGTTCTGGACTCTCAAAAGTTAGAGCACCTAATGATGCTATCGTTATTAGACGACCTATCAATCCTGGTGAAGTTGTAGCTCAAAACACTCTGTTGTTTGAGTTGGCTGATTTATCAGAAGTATTTCTTGAAGCTAATATCTATCAAAAAGACTTAAATGAAGTTCAATTACATGAAAAGGTTTTATTTACTTCTGAAGTCTATCCTGATGACTATTTACAAGGAGTAATAAATTATATCTCTCCAACCATAGACCCTGTTACTAGAACAGTTACAGTGAGAGCAACTATACCTAATCAAACTTTTAAATTAAAACCTGAAATGTTCGGTAAGATTTTTATTAATATGAGTGAGAAAGAGGCTTTTGTTGTTAGCAAAGCTGCTCTCCAGGAGGTTGATGAGAATAATGTTGTCTACCTTGAGACAGAAGAAGGTTATAAGGAAGTACCAGTAACGATAGGTAGATCTAATAAAGATCAAGTGGAGATATTAGAAGGTTTGCAACCAGGTGATAAAGTAGTTAGCACAGGTAGTTATTGGTTGAAATCTAAGCTTCACTCATTATGATTGGTAAGATACTTAAATTTTCACTTTCTCATAAAGTAGTTATTATTGCTGGTGTCTTAATTTTACTAGGCTTTGGTATTAATTCTTTTTTGCAATTGTCTATAGAAGCATATCCAGATGTAACTGATACTTCTGTTCAAATTATTGTTAAATATCCCGGTATAGCATCAGAAGAAATTGAAAAACAAGTAAGTATACCTCTTGAGTTTGAATTAAATGGTTTACCTTATGCTACGCAAATACGCTCACAGTCATTGTTTGGCTTATCAGTTATTACTATAATTTTTGATGATACTGTTGATAAATATTTTGCAAGACAGTTGGTGTTTGAGCGTATCTCAAATCTAGATCTTCCTGTTGGAACTGATATAAGTTTAGCTCCGCTATCAACTCCGATTGGTGAGCTCTATAGATATACTATAGAATCGTCTAATCATTCCTCTATGGAATTACGTACTCTCCAGGATTGGGTCTTGAGAACTAATCTTAAGAAAGTGAATGGTGTTGCTGATGTCGTTAGTTTCGGTGGCACTGTCAAACAATTTCAAGTATTTATTAACCCTATTCAACTCAATAGTTATGATCTCAGTTTACAAGAAGTTTCAAATGCTTTAGAGGCATCTAATAAAAATACTGGTGGTGGCTATTTAATTATTAATAATGAACAATATGCTGTACGGGGGATTGGTTTACTTGAAAGTACCGAAGATATCAGTAATGTAGTGATTAAAGCCATTAATGGCGTACCTATTAAAATATCAAATATTGCAACAGTATTTATTGGACCTGCAGTTCGAGAGGGCATCGTTGGTAATAACAAAAAACGTGATTTGGTTGAAGGTATAGTCTTAATGCGTAAGGGTGAAAATCCAGCTAAGGTTTTACATGGAATTAAATCTAAGATTGCAGAATTGCAAAAATCATTACCTCAAGGTGTGAAAATTAATACTGTATATGATCGCGAGCACTTAATTAATAAAACGCTGGAGAATGTTGTTCATACCTTACTGAGTGGGGTATTTCTAGTATTCTTGATTCTTTATATTTTTACTGGACAATGGACGATGGCATTAATTGTCACATTGATTGTACCTTTGTCTCTGCTTTGTGCCTTTATTCTGATGAAGTTTAATGGTATCTCTGCAAGTTTATTAAGCCTTGGTGCGATTGACTTTGGGATTATTATAGATGGTTCGGTGGTGATGACAGAAACTATTTTTGTTGCTCTTGCTCATCTGCATAAATATAATCCAAAGGTTTTAAAGAATACTATTGTAGAAACTGGCATTCAAGCAAGTAAACCAATAATGTTTGCTAAGACTATTATTATACTTGCATTTCTACCATTATTTGCTTTAGAAAGAGTTGAAGGAAGATTGTTTGAGCCACTCGCTTTAACCATGTGTTTTGCTGTAATGGGAGCTTTAATATTAACGCTTACTTTTGTTCCAGTACTTTCCTCAATATTTTTCAAAAATAAAGTAGAGGAAAAGGAAACTTGGATCATCCAAAAAATTAAATCATTTTATTTACCTTTGTTATATAAATTAATTAAAGCTCCAAAGCGTATTCTGAATATAACGGTTATTGTAATATTGACTTCTTTTTGCCTTATACCTTTCCTCGGGACGGAATTCTTGCCAGAGATAGATGAAGGTGCTATCTGGGTTAGAGCTACTATGCCTATAAGTATTTCTATCAATGAAGCACACAATGTAGCAGATAAAATTAGTAAACGTTTGTCAGAATTTCCGCAAATTCAAACAAGCTTATACCAGATTGGCAGACCTGAAGATGCTACAGATCCCAATTTACAAAATAATACGGAGATCTTCCTTGATTTAATTGATAAGGAGAAATGGGGTTGCACGAAGAGTGAGCTCGTTACCAAGATTGATAAAGCCCTTCGCAATGAATTTCCTGGCATCATTTTTACTTTCTCTCAACCTATCTCTGATAACGTTAACGAAGCTGTTTCGGGGGTTAAGGGACAGGTTGCAGCTAAGGTCTTTGGACCAGATTTGAAAATATTACTTAGTAAAGCAAAAGAGATTGCCAAAATTTTGAATAAAGTAGAAGGTATTCATGAAGTTTTTGTTGATCAGCTTGTAGGGCAACCTCAGCTGCAAATACAAATCAATAGAGAACTTTGTGCAAGATATGGTATCAAAGTTAATGATATTCAGAATGTTATTGAAGTGGCACTCGCAGGTAAAGCTGTGACTCAGTTTATTGACAATGAGAAGCACTTTGATGTTCTTCTGCGATTATCTCCCGATTATAGAGATGACATAGACACTATTAAAAATATTATTATAGAAAGTTCTGACAATAAACTACGAATTCCTCTTGCTCAGCTTGCAAGCTTTGAAAGGAAAGATGGAGCTCCAATTATATATAGAGAAAATAATAGTAGAAGAGCAAGTGTGCGTTTTAGTGTTGTTAATCGTGATATGGGTGGTGCTGTGATGGAAGCACAGCGTAAGGTTGAACAGGCAGTTGATTTTCCTGAAGGCTATAGAGTTGTTTGGAGTGGGCAGTTTGAAAGTCAACAGAGGGCTATGTCACGCTTATTAAGCATTGCTCCTTTAAGTATATTTTTAATTTTAATTTTACTGTTTGCTGATTTTAATTCATTTACTATTGCTCTATTTGTTTTGACTACTATTCTCTATGCAGCTGTTGGAGCACTCTTTGGTTTGTTTGTAAATCAAATTCATCTCAGCGTTTCTGCCCTTGTTGGCTTTATTGCTCTATCAGGGGTTAGTGTACAGAATGGTATTATTCTAGTCTCTGCAATGAGGTCTTTTATGAAACTGGGGATGAAACCTAGAATTGCAGTTATCAAAGCTGTGAAAGAGAAGCTACGCCCAGTAGTTATGACCTCCTTGCTTGCATCTATGGGCTTGTTGCCAGCTGCTTTATCAAGCGGTACGGGGTCAGAAATCCAGAAGCCTTTTGCTGTAGTTATAGTTTTTGGTATGATTTCGGCGATGATTTTTTCCTTAATAACAATGCCACCTTTATATT
Organism: uncultured Gammaproteobacteria bacterium; assembly: GCA_964551135.1. Lineage (GTDB taxonomy): Bacteria > Cyanobacteriota > Vampirovibrionia > LMEP-6097 > LMEP-6097 > CAYPGT01. Next base: position 330,758 of record CAZKAT010000001.1, read on the forward strand.
TAAAGTTTTTTAGCAAGGAAGAACTCGAAGAGTAAGTATTTTGTTCATTAAAATATAGTTTAAAAACAAGCCTGATGCTAGGATAGAATTGAATGCATTTCTGGGATTTATTAACTGATATTGGCATATTACTTGGATCTTCCTTAGTCCTTGGTGGCATTGCTATGAGGTTGGGCTTGAGCCCTTTAGTTGGCTATCTGCTAGCTGGGATGTTTCTTGGTGGACCTGGCAGTCTTCATTTAATTAAATCACCTGTTGAGATCGAAGCCATAGCTGAGATGGGAGTGTCATTATTACTATTTAGTCTTGGGCTAGAGTTTTCTTGGAATACGATTAAGACTTTCCCTGGCAAGCTTATCAAGGCTGGTTTATTACAAATCCTTCTTACTCCATTGCTAATAATTGTAATTTTTTATTTTTTGCAGTTTGATATTAAGATTGGGGTTCTTATAGGATTGATGCTTACGCTAAGCAGCACTGCAACAGTGTTACGCACATTAATTGATTTAGCTGAGATAGATAGTTTGCATGGTCGTAATTCTACTGCAGTACTTTTATTACAAGATATAGCTGTTGTACCTTTCACTATTATTGTTTCCTTCTTAGCCTCTGGTCATAGTGAGTCTCAATTGTTTAGTGATTTATTGATGACTGTGGGTGGTGTTATAGCTTTAGTATTAGGTTTATATTTGCTCTTAAATAAAATTGCTGCTCCTGTTTTGCATGTTTTTACTTTAGAACATAATCGTGAGATGGCTATATTACTTGCCATAATTATTAGTATTGGTTCGGCTTGGACAGCACATCAGATCGGCATTTCACCTGCGATTGGTGCTTTCATAGCTGGTATGCTACTTGGCAGTTCGCCTTTTGCTTCACAAATAAGAGTAGATGTTTCATCCTTGAAAATAATTTTCTTAACCCTCTTCTTTAGTGCAGTTGGTATGCTTGCTGACCCGATTTGGATTGTAAATAATTTTGCTTTCGTTATTTTAGTCACTATACTAATTATGTTTTTTAAGACTCTAGTATCTTTTGTGATTTTTAAATTCTGTGATAACAGTATTGCTGTTTCTATTGCTTCTGCGCTTTGTATCTCTCAGGTCGGTGAGTTTGCTTTTGTTTTAAGTAATCTTGCGAAAGATGCTCATTTGCTGACTGATGATTTATATCAGGTTATTATTTCAGTAACTATAGTTAGTTTATTTATTACAACCTTCTTAATTAAATCTGGTCCATATCTTGGCTTGACAATGCAGAGACTTTTATTAGGTATTAAAGAAACAGCTAATGGTCCTGCTGCTACGCCTGATGTTCATAAAGCTGATATTTTTATTCTCGGCTACGGTCCAGCTGGAAGTGAGGTTGCAAGACAATTAAAAGAACCATACCATCAACGTATCGCTGTGCTTGACTTGAATCGTGCTTGTATTGAGAGAGCACTGGATCAGAGTTTCGAATCTTATATTGGTGATGTTAGGCAGATAGAGATTTTGAAACATCATGGTATTGCTAATGCTAAGTTGGTCATTATTACTATTCCAAGTTTTGAAGCATCAGTAAAAGCTATTCATAATGTTAAGCGTCTTGCCCCAGATGCATATATTCTAGTTCGTTCTAGATACGAAATTCATACATCTGGTTTTCATAAAGCAGGTGCTCATGAGATCTTCAATGAAGAGTTTACCGTTGGACAGAGATTGGGCGAATCAGCGCTTAAGTATTTAAAAGAAATACCAAGTAATGGATAAAGCTAACGTTAAATTAATAGTGGGACTTGGTAATCCAGGTAGTGAGTATGACTCTACTCGGCATAATATAGGTTTCCGAGTGCTTGATGTTTTAGCAGCTAAACAAGGATTGAAGTTTAAGAAAGAAACTAAGATGCGAGCAGATGTGTCCAGCTATCTGACAGAGTCTGACATAAAAGTAATATTAGCTAAGCCACTTACCTTTATGAATAACTCTGGTGAAGCGGTTGTTAAGCTAATGAAGTTTTATAAAATCCCAGCAGAGAATATTTTAGTAGTGCAAGATGATGTCAGTATGGATACTGGTAAGCTGCGCTCAGCGTTTAATCGTGGTGCTGGTGGTCAGCATGGTATCGAAGATATCATTGAGAAGCTAGGAGGCTCTAAAGCCTTTCATAGATTAAAGTTTGGAGTTGGTCCTGACCCAGGTGGCGAGCAGCGTGCCGACTATGTCTTAAGTAAATTTCCTAAGAAAGAAGTTGAGTTGATAGATACTACTATTAATGCAGCTATAGAGCTTATAGAGAAGTGGGTATTAAACTAACTTCAATAAGCTTGTAGCATCAGCTGCTTTCTCAAATTCATTAAGCTTCTTATAAATAGCAATTAAGTTTCTGATGCATCTAGAGATAATGAAAACATCATCGATAGGCTCTAGGTATTCATCACGCCAGTAGACGCTTAGTTCTTGGGATCTTAGTACGCATTCTTCTTTAGTGATTTCTCTGCCAGCAAAGAATGGATCGAGGAATTGATCTTCAAACTTAACGATAAAGTGTCCAGGTGTACCTATTCCCTTGATATCTAATCCTAATCTTCTACCAATAAGTATATAGAGTGCAGAAAGCATAATTGGGTTACCAGTAGATGTTTCCATTACAGTATGTAAGAAATTATTGTCTATATCGTAATAGTTGAGTTGATTACCGACATAAGCTTCTTCCTTATATAGGACTTGGTTTATAGCTTCTATAATTTCTTGACTGCTACTAGCGGCAGTTAATTTACCTGCAACTCTTGCTGCATAATCATCTAGTATATTTTTGTATTTAGCTAAATCTAAGCCTGGGTTTTTAAGTCTAGAGATAAGGAATAATCCTTCTTCTAAATCTCCAGTTTTCTTCCAGTGCTGGATTTGATTTATAAGTGACATTTTACTTGCATGGTACCAATTATCAATCAGCTCATCATCGTCAGCTTTCTGGACGATTTCTTCGATGACTCTTAAGCTTGAATCATCTAGTTTACTGATTTGCTCTGCCATCAAGCTAAGTACGGCTTCTGAAGAATCCTGAAGCAGATTAACAAAACCAAATACGTCTGGGTCTGCTAAGCGGATTTTTTCTTGTTGTATTACCATATGAGTGTCATTCTACAATAGGAGCCTAAAGCTGGCCAGTCTTATTTATGCTAGATTGCAAGAATTTAACTATAGATAATATTCTGTTAGGCTTTTGTAAAATCGGGCTTAAAATATAAGGTATTAAAATTATGAAAAACAAATTTGAAGATAGTTTAGAGCTTAGTTATGGCACTAGAAAGTTTTATTCGCTTAAGAAAGCTGAAGCCATATTAGGTGATCTCAGTAAAATTCCTGTGAGCTTGAAGATGGTGCTTGAAGGTATGCTGCGTAACCTTGATGGTACGAAAATTCGTGAGGAAGATATTGCGAATCTTGCTAAATACAATCCGAAAAATCCAGAGCGTGGAGAAGTTCCATTCTCACCAGCGCGTGTTGTTCTGCAGGATTTCACTGGAGTACCACTCTTCGTAGATCTAGCTGCCATGCGCGATGCAGCGAAACAAGTAGGTTTAGACCCTAATAAAATTAATCCTTTAGTGCCACTTGATCTAGTAATAGACCACTCAGTACAAGTAGATAGCTTTGGTAAGTCTAACTCAGCAGAGACTAACGAGAAGCTAGAGTTTGAACGTAATAATGAAAGATTTAAATTCCTTAAGTGGGCGCAACAAGCATTCGACCAAACTAGAATTGTGCCTCCAGGGTTTGGAATTATTCACCAAGTGAATATGGAGTATCTTGCAAGCGTTGTCATAGACAGAGATGGAGTACTTCTCTATGATACTTGCGTTGGAACAGATTCACACACTACCATGATTGATGGTTTAGGAGTGTTTGGATTTGGTGTAGGTGGACTTGAGGCTGAAGCTGCGATGCTCGGACAACCAGTAGCTATACCTACTCCAGAAGTAATTGGTGTGAAGCTTAGTGGTGCATTAGACTCTGCAGTCACAGCAACTGACTTAGCTTTATATGTAACAGAGTATCTAAGAAAGATTAATGTGGTTGGTAAGTTGGTAGAATTCTATGGAGCTGGATGTAAGTCTCTGACACTTGAAGAGAGAGCTACAGTTTCTAATATGTGTCCTGAGTATGGTGCTACTGTGGGTATGTTCCCTGTAGATGAAGAAGTACTTGCTTACTTAAGTCGTACTGGTCGTTCTAAAGCAGAAATAGAAACTGTAGAGAAATATTTCAAGGCGCAAGGCACTTGGGGACTAGATCGTAATCTAGAGTCGTTTACTGCTAACTATGAAATAGATTTATCAGTGATTCAACCTTCTATCTCTGGTCCGCGTAGACCACAAGATAGAATTAATTTCTATGATCTTAAATCTAAGTTCGCTGAAGCTATTAAGAGACCTTCTTCTGAGCATGGTTTAGGTTTAAGTGATAACCCTAAAGATCATGGTGATGTAGTTATAGCAGCGATTACTAGTTGTACTAATACTTCTAACCCTGCAGTAATTATTGGAGCTGGTTTAGTAGCTAAGAAAGCTGTAGCTTTAGGCTTAACTGTTGGTCCTATGGTGAAAACCTCTCTTGGACCTGGTTCTCAAGCGGTGACAGAATACCTGCGCAAGGCTAATTTGCTTGAACCATTAGAGAAGCTTGGATTTAATATAGTAGGTTATGGTTGCACTACTTGTATTGGTAATAGCGGGCCTCTTTCTGATGCTGCGTTGGAAGCTTACAATGCTAATCCTGATAAAGTATTTGCAAGTGTTCTTTCGGGTAACCGTAACTTCGACGGACGTATTAGTCCCCAAGTGAAAGCTAATTTCCTTATGTCACCTCCGTTAGTAGTGGCAATGGCTATTAAGGGCAATATGAACTGGGATCCTAAGACTGAGCCAATTGGTAAAGGCAAGGATGGTAAGGATGTGATGCTAGCTGATATATGGCCAAGTAAAGCAGAGATCAAGGCTGTCAGCGATCAAGTCATGGATCCATTAATGTACGAGAATATTTATAATAAAGTTTCTCAAGGTACTGAACTATGGAACTCTATAGATGCTGGTACTGGTGATCTGTATGAGTGGGATAAGGAGAATACTTATATTCAGAATCCTCCTTACTTCGAGAAATTTAATTTAGGTATAGGTAAAATCGAATCTATTAAGCAAGCTAGGGTGCTATTGAATCTCGGTGATTCTATTACTACTGACCATATTTCGCCTGCTGGTAATATTGCAAATGATTCTGATGCTGCTAAGTATCTCAGAGAGCAAGGTGTAGCAGATGTAGATTTCAATAGTTATGGTTCACGTCGTGGTAACGATAGAGTTATGACTCGTGGTACTTTTGCAAATATTCGTTTAAGTAATTTATTAGTGCCTGGTAGTCAAGGACCTGTAACTAAATACTTCGGTAACGGAGCTAGCTTTGAAGCTGCTGAACATCTGACAGTGTTTGAAGCTTCGCTTAAATATAAAGCTGCAAATATTGGTTGTGTAGTGTTTGCTGGTAAGTTATTCGGTAATGGTAGTTCACGTGACTGGGCTGCTAAAGGACAGATGCTACTTAATGTTAAAGCAGTAATAGCTGAGAGCTTCGAGAGAATTCATCGTTCAAACCTAATCGGTATGGGTATTCTACCAATAGAAGTTCAAGGTAAGGTACTTGCTGAGAATGGTTTAGATGGTTCTGAAACTTTTGATATTGGAGATTTAGATGATAATCTTAAGCCATATCAAGAGATCCAGATCACTGCAATTAGAGCAGATGGTTCTAAGGTTACTATAGCGGCTAAAGCTTTATTGCAAACACCAATTGAAGTGGTTTACTACAGACATGGTGGGATTTTACAATACACGCTCCGCCAGTTAGCTAAAGAAACTGCGGCAGTATAAGACGTCTTTGATCACTAAGTCGTTGCTAGTTCAGATTCTAATGGAATATCTTCATCACGATGTTCTCTCATCCAAGCAGTTAGTTCTTTAGCGAACTTTGAGATAGCAATTACTAAGGGGCTTGCAATTTTTGCAAATCCAGCTCTTAATTCTGGCTGTATTATTTCACTGGCGAAAGATGATTCATCTCTCTTGCCATTAGGAGTGTCGTTTGGAAAACAAATCTTATGGATTAATTGAATATTCTCGTATAGCTTACTGCCCATTTCTCTAGCTAGAAATCGCATTGGTGCAGTTTCAGGTTTTGGACTTGCTGAACCGTCGAGTCCATATGATATACCAGTAGCTTCATCAAGTCTCTTTCTTAGAGCATCGACATAACTACTCAGAGTCGCTTCACCTTTAGGAGCATCACCTGTAAAATTAATTAGCATTTGCCTTAAATCTCCTGGTGGCTTCTGTGTCTCACCTTTATTTGCTAATAAGGCACCAACTAAGTTAGGAATACGCATGCGATCATTATATTAAGTTTAATATCCTAAGTCAATGTATTAATATATTAGACCTCTTTCGAAACCCCAGGTTTCGATTAGAGGTCTATGAAAAAAGATAGCGACCGCGCGGAACGCGCGTGTCGCCCTAAGATAATTTTTAAATTTCGAAGGAAGTCTATTGTTTACTAAAAAATCAGAGCTTGCAGTCTAAAATTAAATTGTGATTAGAAGAATAATATTGCTAATAATAATTATTTCTGTCCTTCCTCTGCAGGTCGTGGCACTCACTCCTTATGAGAGAGAAGTGGAGCTTAGAGAGAAGCAACAGCGAGAAACTGAGGCTAGAAGGCAAGCTGATAAAACTCAAGTGCTCGAAGATAAGCTTAAAGAGCAACAGAAGCAAGCACTAGAGCTAAAGAATGAACTGGCCAAAATAGAAAGAGAGCGAGAACGTGATCGTAAGGCGCAAGAGAAGCTTGATAAAAAAACTAAGAAAGAAGTAGAGAAGATTGCTAAACAAGTAGGTAAAGAAGTAAAGGCTCAAGAAGAAACTAGAAAAGAAATTCTTAACCCTAGCTTAACCAAGACCGGGCAGGTAGATCTAATAAGGATTGAAGAAGATGAGCCAAAAAATATCAAACTTGAAAAGCAAAATGAAAAAGATCAAAGAACGCAAACCGGATCTGTCGAGTCTAAGTCGCAGAGCAACAGCAAAAGCAAGTCTAAAAAAAACACTAAAGAAAGTGATGTCGAAAAGCTCAGAGAAGAACTCAAGTTCAACGAAGAAAAAGCCTTAAACTTTGTTTTCCCGAGTATTGATACTGAAGAGGATCGAATATCAAGGGAGAATTTTTTTAGTCAAACTGAAAAAGAACAGCTCCTCGAATTATGGAGAGCTACTTTAGCGCGTAATCGCACTATTCAATTTATTGTTAAATCTCTGTCTTCTAATCCAGATGAGATAGAGAAAAATAATGCAGTGATGCAAGTATTGTCTAAGGCATTGTTCGTGCCATTCTATGCAGCATCAGCTCTGACTAATAATGCTTTAGTGAGTGGTGGTTCAGCTGTGGGTGCGAGGGTCATTGGCGATGTAGTAGAGTCCACTAACGCGCAAACTGATCGTACTAAACAAATTACCAAGACCGATATGATAGTACTGTTCATGCTGGTAGACGAAGTCGCTGAACGTATGCGTCAGGCTTACCACAGTTATAAAGAAGCGAAGGTGGAGAAAGGTTTACTATTGTTTGAACTTGAACCCGCTCGTCTAGATGCTGGCGAAGCTTTAACTAAGAAAGATGGCAGTTCAGTATTTTTTACTAGAATGGTTGTGAGAGACCTAGAGCGTAAGTTACGCGAAGTAGATATCCGCTATTCCAGCAACCGTCGTACCTTAGTAGAGTTAGCAGGAGAGCAAGCTGTTGATTCTGTAGATGTGCTTATTAATCTTGAAGTGGAAGAGATGATGAGTGATATTGTGGGGATTTAAGCAAGATATTGCGATATCAAGTGATTTTTATCTCACATATAATTTTTATATATGAAGCGGGTCTCATGTAAAGAAAAGAATGATTTTTATATATGATCTGTTTAAGCTGTTAAAGTCATGGTAATGACAATCTGGTAATACATATTGTCTTAACCCGTTATGCTATAATTATCGACCTATGAGCAAAAATGATAACCACGAAGTACACAGTCTCTTAAGTAAACTTACTGATCATGAGCATAATGTTTATGAACTGACTAGAGATATTGCTCGTATAGCAAAGCAAATTAAAGAAGATACTAAAGAGTACGCAGATCCACCAAAGCCAATTCTAGAAGCAGTTAAAGTTATGTATGAAGCGAGAGTCCCTCACTAAGAACTCAGCTCACTTCCAAGTTGAAACTTGTTCTGTTACAGGTATGCCTGTATGTAGACGTATGTTTAATATGAATCTCGCGCTTGGATATTCAGAAGAGTTTTATTCGTTAAAAGCGCTTGCCCAGAAGCATGGAAGAAGCATGGAAGAAATGTTTGAGTTTGCCTATGACTATGTGCAAGCGCGCGAGTGCTTTCGCAAGGAATGGGCTAAGATGATATCAGTGGATGAATGTCCATTGCCGAATGATTGTCTGTCACAGACTTGCTTTAAAGGATCCTGATAATGACTCTGGTCTTACTTCATAATTTAAGTGTAATAGTTAAAGAAGCGAAAGCTTCTGGTAAGAAAATTATTGCGACTAATGGTTGTTTTGATATTTTACATATAGGGCATTTGCGTTATTTAGAGCAGTCTAAGGCACTGGGGGATATGCTCGTAGTGGGGATTAATTCAGATGCTAGTGTTAAAAAACTTAAGGGTAAAGATAGACCGATCAATCCTGAAAACGATAGAGCAGAATTACTAGCGGCTCTTAAGCCCGTAGATTACGTAGTGATTTTTGATGAATTGGATGCTATTAATTTCTTAAGAGAAGTTAAACCTGATGTCTATACTAAGGGCGGTGACTATAATCCAGCAAATCTCCCAGAATATGCAGTAGTTCAGGAAATTGGCGCTAGAATAGAGATTATAGACTTAGTAGAAGGTAAATCTACTACAGCTATGTTATCTAAGTTAGCGACTAATGGTTAAATTCTTATACGCATTAATACTGTTTATTTTCTTGGCTCAGCCTTGCTTAGCGCTTCCTCAAGTTATAGCTAGTGTAGATCAAACAGATCTAGGTATTAATGAAACTATTGAATTGATGGTATCAGTTACAGAGCTTGATGTTCAGGGTGTAGATTTCCCGCAGGATACTCCTGATTATGTAGTAGTGGCTACTTCTTCTAGTTCCAATTTTAGTTATATTAATGGTAAGTCTACTAGTTCCAAGACATTTAAGTTTTTGATTAGAGCTAAACATTTAGGTCAAATCCTATTACCACCAACTTCAGTAAGTTCAGCGGGTGATAGTTATACTACTCAGCCAATTAGCATCAATGTTCATGCTGCAGCTACTCAGATGCCGAGTCCAGTACCTAATAGTCCTCCCAGAGCAGCAAATATTATTAACACTCATCCTCGAGAAAAAGTTTTTGCTAGGATCAGTTTAGGTAACTCTCATCCGTATATCAATGAGCAAATTCCTTTAAGTCTTAAAGTCTATCATAAAGGTAATCTGAGAAGTTTAAATATTCCACCTCTGAAGCTTGATAATTTTATTAGTGAGAAAAGTGATAAAGCTAAAGAATATCAAATCACTGAAGGTATTGATGACTACCTTGTCTATGAAATTAATTTTATGCTTTTCCCTGTTAAGGCTGGGCTTCTAACTATTCCTAGTAATAAGCTTAAAGCTCTTGTGCTTGAGGATAATAATAATTTATCTTTGGGTGGTTTTGATCCATTTAGAATGATGAATCCATTTCTAATAGAGCGAGAGATTGAGCTAGAAACTAATTCTTTACAAGTTACTGTAAATCCATTGCCGAAAGGAGCTCCTAAAGGATTTAGTGGTTATGTAGGTGAACTAGCTGTGAATCATAGTCTTAAGCAAAATTCTGTGAAAGCAGGTGACGCGCTAACTATTCAAACTAAGCTTTATGGTAGTGGTGATTTAAGTAGCATAGATACTAATTTTGTAAATGAGTCTCAACTCTATAGTGTGTTTAAGGATAAGGTAAATAAGAGAGAAGAAATTAATAACTCTATCAAGTATTTTGAGCTTGTAACTAATACTGCAATAATTGCTAAAAAAACTACTGGTAAATTAGCGATCGAAACTAAGCCAATAATTAGTTTTAATCCTAAGACCGGTAAGTATGAGAGTCATGGAGGTCAGAAGTTTGAGATAGAAGTTCTAGAAAATGATGATAAAGATGCTAATGATGGTACTGGCATGGAAGTCAATGCTGATAAGGAACCTAAGCAGAAGAAAAAAGTTATTGAAATCAAGGAGATCTTTGTGATTCCTGATGAAGAGATTAAGACTTATAAGCCATTGCCTATTGATATTAAGATCCTAGTAATTCTGCTTATAGTATTGAATGTTTTAGTGTTAATCGCAAAACTTTTTAATTTGATTCGTCATTCAGATCAGCTTAATCAGACTACTAACAATGGTTTGGTGAAAGCTTGTCTTAAAAACATACGTCAGTCAGAAGATATAGCAGAGATTTCTAAGTTATTGAAAGAACTGAGAAATAATTTAGAAGCAGATATAGAGAGGGCTCCAGAGCTGAAATTAAAACTGGATGATTATTTTAGGGAAAGTGATAGAGTGAATTATGCAATGCAGTCTGGTAATGATAATCTTGAGAAACTTGACTATTTCAAAACCAATGCATTGTCTCTGGTGAAGGAGTTAGAGAAACTTGGATAAAAATCAAAAACAGAGTCTGTTCGAAAAGTTCCCAGATGCAAGGCATGCGAGTTCCGAGGACACGGAGTTGACTGAGACGTCAATGAGTAGTCCGAGGGACGAGCATAACGCAGCAGATGGGACTTTACGGACAGACTCTCAAATAGAACTGGCTTCTAGTTACTATATTAATGGTGACTATCAACTTGCAGTAGAAGCTTACACTGAACTAAAGCAAGAACATCCTGATAACCCATTTATAGCAATTAACTTAGCTAACTCAAATTATAAGCTAAAGAATTACGGTAAGGCTATACAAAATTACTATCAAGCTAAGAAAATTATTCCGCGTGATAAAGAACTTAATAATAATTTACATCTTACATTAAATGAGATTGAACTTAAGCAACCAATGATGCTTGGTTTTAATGGCATTAATTTAATAGAGTCTTTAATTCTAGTTCTGATTTTAAATCTCTTATTTATTCTTAGAAATCGTATACGCTTAGCTAATCTAGCTAAATCTATATTATCCATCTTATTTATATTATCCATTTTGAATCTTGGTTTTGTTGCTTATGAACAAAAAGTGAAACATTATGCAGTTGTAGCTGAGATCTCTACTAAAGCTTATTCTGGAGATAATGAGGCTTATAGCGAACTGTTTGAATTATTAGATGGTCAGATAGTTGAGCTGGTGAGATCTGGAGCTGATTGGTCGCAGATTAAATATGATGGGTCTTTGGGTTGGGTGAAGAACGAGAGTCTTGGTATAATCTAAGAAGGTGTCTACTACTAATTATCCTACATTAAAATTCCCCAATAATTTCCTTTGGGGTACAGCTACGGCTGCTTTTCAAATAGAAGGACATCCAGAAGAATATTTAGCTAAGCTTTCTGATTGGTCCGAATGGATTGATAGAACTGATAAGGTCTTAAAGCCAACGAATGATGGTCGCGCTGCTAATCATTATGAGCAAATGATGGAAGATGTGGAATTGATGCGTGGCTTGAATAGCAATGCTTATCGCTTCTCTTTTAATTGGGCACGCTTACATCGTGGTCCTGGTAGCTTCGATGAGAATACAGCTAAGTTCTATGATTCTCTTCTAGATCAATTATTACAAGAGAACCTTAATCCTACTAAGCGCTCTAGGCGTATAGAACCTTTTGCTACTATTATTCACTTTGTTTTACCTAATTGGCTTGCTAAGGAAGGTGGCTGGGAAAATCCTAAGACAGCTCATGAGTTTGCTAATTTCACTAAGTTCTTAGTGCAGCGTTATGGTAACAGAATTAAATATTGGATAACGCATAATGAACCAAATATTTTTCTTGGCTTTGGGTATGAGTCAGGAATTTGGCCACCTGGATACGAAAATGATTGGAATAGATATTTTAAAGCCTATCAGGGACTGCTTCTTGGGCATCAACTAGCTTATAAGGCTATTAAGGAAGTAAACCCACGCGCGCAAGTTGGTTTCTCGCAGAATCTATATTGTTTTGAGAAACCTCAAGAGCATTTATATACTAAGGCTTGGCAATCTCTTGATGCTTGTCCTAATGTTATACGTTCTCAATTGCATAACAATATGTTTATAGAGTCTTGCTTAGAGATGGATGCTCTCGATTTCCTTGGAGTGAATTATTACACTAGATTTAGTTATAAGCTTAATCCTCATGCTAAAGATGCTGCTAATGCTAAGGTAGATTCTGCTTTCTGGGGTGAGTTACAGAAGCCAGTAGATGGAAGTCTCAGTAATAGTCTTGGTTGGGAGATTTATCCTGAGGGCTTATATAAGGTGCTCACTGACAAGAAGCTAAGTAAATTACTTGAGGGTAGGCCTATATATATAACAGAGAATGGATACTCTCACTTAGAGAATAAACCAGGTACTTATGCAGAAGCTTTAAAGACTTCTGAGAATGATTTTTCTAAAGACATACATGATAATTATCGAATTAAGTTTATTCGGGATCATTTGATCGCTGTGCACAAGGCAATCAGAGAAGGTGCTAATATTCAAGGATATTTTTATTGGAGCTTGCTGGATAATTTTGAGTGGGCATTAGGTATGGACCCTAGATTTGGATTGATTCATGTGGATCAGCAGAATTTTACTCGTACTCCGAAATCAAGCTATCGTTATTATGCTGAAGTAGCAAAGAATAATGGACTAGCTATTAACCAGCATACTCCCAAGGACAATCATAGCAACCAGTCATGCAACATCCCGACTGAGAACCTTCTTTCGCATCCAGGTGCTTAATCTCATCTTCTGATCTTTCTTTAGCAACTTTGCTTTTAGCTGTATCTGCTACTGTTTGCGTGCGAAATAAAGCGCGCTCTTTGAAAAATTCATCAAGCTCATGCTCAAAATTATCAGATTGAGTATGCTTTGACATCTTAGTAATATTATACCCATATTGGTGACGGAGTGGTGAGTGTCTGGGTGGCTGAGTTTAGTTCCCAGTCACTCATACACTCTGTCACCCAGTCACTCATACACTCTGTCACCCAGTCACTCATACACTCTGTCACCCAGTCACTATGATAGTGATTCTGCTAATTCCTGTAATCTAAGCTGCTGATCGTAAGCACTTAGGGCATTGAAGACATCACCCATATCACCTTCTAATACTCTTCTTAAAGGGAAGTTTTGATTGATTCTATGTTCAGAAACCCTGTCGTCTTTATAGTTATAAGTTCTAATCTTCTCTTCTCTACCACCAGTTCCTACTTGGCTCTTTCTCATATCGCGCTGTTCTTGTTCTAGTCTCTGGCGTTCCATTTCATAAAGTTTAGCTTTAAGCATCTTCATTGCTTTTTCGCGGTTTTGTAGCTGCGATCTTTCTTCGCGACATTGTACTACTACTCCAGTAGGCTTATGTTCTAGTCTTACTGCAGTCTCTACCTTGTTAACGTTCTGTCCACCAGCACCACCTGCTCTACAAGTTATAAGGGTAATATCCTCAGGTTTAATTTCTATATTCACATCGTCATCTACCTCTGGCATGATAGCAACTGTTACAGTGCTAGTATGAACTCTGCCCTGAGACTCTGTTGCTGGAACCCTTTGCACGCGATGTACGCCAGATTCATATTTAAGCTTGCTATAAACTTCTTCACCAGTGATTTCAAACACAACTTCTTTATAACCACCCAGCTCGGAATCACTAAAGTCGATCATTTGATGTTGGAAACCAACTTTATCACAATAGCGAATATACATACGATAGAGGTCACCAACAAAAATAGCAGCTTCGTCACCACCTGTGCCAGCACGGATTTCAACGATAGTATTTTTGTCATCATTAGGATCTTTAGGTAGAAGAAGAATTTTAAGATCTTCAGATAGTTTAGGTATTTCTTTTTCGGCTTGAGCTATCTCAATTTGTGCCATTTCTTTCAGTTCAGGATCTTGTTCTTCTTTAAGTATTTGTTTGCCTTCTTGTAATTGTTTAACGAGATTTTTATAGCGAGTGAACTGTTCAACAGTTTTAGCTAGCTTTTTTAGATTGCGAGTTATTTTTTGATATTCTTTTTGATCTTGTAAAATAGCAGGATCTACGAGTTTATTTTGCAAAGATTGGTAGTTTCTTTCTATGTCTTCTAATTTGTTATAGAGTGTTGGTTCAATCATTGTTTAACAGACTAAATATATCACCATCAATACAGAGCATGTGTTAATACTTGTTTAAAACTTGTGCAAATTTTCATGGCTTAATAGAGGCTATAATTATACGTCCATGAACAGTAGTTTCACCAAGTCCAAACCTAAGATAGATACTGCATTATTGCCTCATAGTCTCGAGGCGGAGCAGGCTGTTTTGGGAGCGATTTTGGTAGATGCGGATGCTTTACATCGGGTTGTTGAATATATAGAGAAATCTAGTTTTTTTTATAAGAGATCCCATCAATTGATTTATGAATCGTTTTTGGCCTTATTCAATAAGAACGAAAATATAGATACTTTAACAGCAGCTCAGCACCTGAAAGATCAAGGTACTTTAGAAGAAATTGGTGGCAGAACTTATTTATCAGCATTAACTGATCACGCACCGATTGCAGCTAATGCACCTCACTATGCCAAAATAATTCAATCTAAAGCTTTACTCAGAGGCATGATACTTGCTGGTAATGAGATAGTAGAGCTTGGTTATCATACTGAAGAAGATTTAGATACTTTGGTTGATAAAGCAGAGCAGTTAATTTTTGATTTATCTCAAACTAAATCTCGTGAACAATTAATTCATATAGGTGATTTAGTTCATAGAAGCTGGCAAATTCTTGAAGAAAGAGAGGCTAATAAAAATCAGCTATCTGGTATCAATACTGGGTTCTATGATTTAAATACGCTCACTTCTGGTTTACAGAAGAGTGATCTATTGATCCTTGCAGCGAGACCGGCGATGGGGAAATGCTTACAGAAAGATTCTGAAATTATTCTTGAAGATGGAAGTCTTGTAACTATTGAACAAATTTATAAATCCAAAGATGCAAAACTTTTAACATTGGATTCTAATTGGAAGCTTTCATCTACTAGTCCGTGTGATTTTATTGATGATGGTGTTAAACCAATATTTGAAGTTGTTACTAAAACTGGTCGTTCTATTAAAACAACTCTTACGCATCCATATTTAACAATTACCGGTTGGAAAAAATTAGAGGAGTTGCATGCTGGTGTTAGGATTGCTGTGCCAAGAATTGTTAATGTATTTGGACACAAACAAATCAGAGATTGTGAAGCAAAACTTCTTGGATATTTAATTGGTGATGGAAGCCTTACTAAGAGTTCTATTGGGTTTACTAATAATAATTTGAAAATTCAAGAAGATTTTATTGCAGCAATTGGTGAATTTGATTCATCTCTAAAAACTCAAAAAATCAATGACGAAGCCAGAGCAGATTCATTCAGAGTTTCAAAAAATCATGAATTTATTGTAGAACAAAGAGTTTTATTTGCTAATAAATTAAAACAGGTAATTAATAGTAAAAATATTTCTTATAGAGAAATTGCTATTCACTTGGATGTTAGCCCTGCTTTAGTAACTTTATGGCATCAAGGTGCTGTTACACCTGATGAAATTTGTTTTAATAGGCTTTGTGAACTGTTAAATACTGATGAAACTGAATTAGCTCCAAATGGTTTAAATAGTATTGCTAAGAATCAGAGATCATCTTTAGCAATTTGGTTAGAACAAATGGGCTTACAAGGTAAGAATTCTCATCAAAAAGAGATTCCAGAATTAGTTTTTAAATTAAAAAAACAACAAATAGCTTTATTGCTTAATCGTTTGTTCTCCACTGATGGCTGGGCTACTGTGTTAAATTCTGGTCAATCTCAGCTTGGTTATGCGAGTGTTTCAGAAAAATTAATAAGGCAGGTACAACATCTATTACTGAGATTTGGAATTATTAGCTCAATTCGTCAAAAAACAGTTGAATATAGAGGTTCAGATCATTTTTCTTGGCAATTAAATATTACAGATCAAGATTCAATAAGAACTTTTATTAATGAGATTGGAATTTATGGAAAAGAAGAAGCTTTAACGAAAGTGAGTGAAGCTATTTCAGGGAAAAAATCTCATACTAATAAAGACCTTATTCCTGTAGAGGTTTGGAGTTTGATTGAACAAATGAAGGGAAGTGAATCTTGGTCTTCATTGGCTTCAAGAGCTGGATTTAAATCAACAACTAATATACACCCTCACAAAAGATCTCTTTCTCGTAAACGTTTATCTGCAATAGCAACTGCACTTAATCATAAGGAACTTAATGATATTGCTAATAGTGATGTTTATTGGGACGAGATTGTTTCTATAAAACATTTAGGGTTTGATCAAGTTTATGATTTAACTATTCCTGATACTCATAATTTTGTGGCTAATGATATTTGTGTGCATAATACTTCTTTGGCTCTGAATATCGCTGAGAACGTAGCAGTTAAGTATAAACATCCAGTAGCGATTTTTAGTTTAGAGATGTCTAAAGAACAGTTAGTACAAAGACTACTATGTTCTAGAGCTGAAGTAGATAGTTCTAGAGTTAGATCTGGACAGCTACATGCAGATGACTGGGCTAAATTAGGTTCAGCAATGAGTGAATTAGGTGAAGCGCCTATTTATATAGATGACTCTGCTGGTGTTTCAGTGATGGAGCTTCGTGGTAAGTGTCGTCGCCTGCAAGCTCAATGTGGCGGTAAGCTAGGCTTAGTGGTAGTCGACTATTTACAATTACTGGAAGGTAGATCTAATGACACTAGAATAAATCAGATCTCTGAGATTTCTCGTGGTTTGAAAATGATGGCGCGTGAACTTGATGTGCCAGTATTAGCTTTATCTCAGCTATCGCGTGCGGTAGAAGCCCGTCAGGATAAGCGTCCTATGCTATCTGATTTACGTGAAAGCGGTTGCTTAACAGCTGATACTTTGATTTATGATCCTGAAACAGGTGACTATAATCCAATCAAAGATTTACTAAATAAAGAGAACTTTCCTGTGTATGCATTAGATGAAAAGCAAAAATTGATTTCAGTAAAAGCCAAGAAAGCATTTTATTCTGGAAAGAAAAAAATATATAAAGTTACTACTTTTTCTGGCAATGAAGTTAAAGCCTCAGCTAATCATCCATTCCTGACTGACAGTGGTTGGAAAGCTCTTGAGGAACTACAAGTTGACGATTACGTTGCTACGGCACGAGTTCTTAAATCGAAGGCTGATAATTTTAATTATGATAGAGATTTAAATACTTATAAAGAATATATTGATGATGAAGAATTAATTTTATTAGCGCATATGATTGGAGATGGCTGTTATTTACCAAGACAACCATACCATTACACAAGTAAAGATCCTAATTGTTTAGAGATTGTTTCTCAAATGAATAACTATCTCTACAATATTCAATGTAATGCTGTTGCAGATAGGAACTCAGAGGGGACTCAAGCTTTATACATGCCTAGTCCTTATCATTTAACGCATAATGTTCGACATCCGTTTACTATGCTTTTAGAAAAATATAAACTTAAACAAGCACGTGCTTATACTAAAGAACTCCCTCAAGTTTTATTTAACTGTCCGCTTAGTCAGTTATCGTTATTTATAAGACATTTATGGGCTACAGATGGGTCAATTAATTATTCAAAGTCACAAACAGGAAATAAAGGCAGGTTTAATGTTTCATATAGTTCTCAATCACTTAAATTGATTCAACAATTGAAGAAGTTATTATTGAGGTTTGGGGTGCAATCTCGCATATCTATTAATCCTAAAATTGGTTACCGCAATAATTATCAGGTAAATATTACTGATGTTGAAAATATAAGATTATTTGCTCAACAGATAGGTTTCTTTGGACAGAAGCAGAGAAATTATGAGAAGCTGTTACCTTTGTTAGATGAGGTAAGTCATAATCCTAATGCAGATGTTATTCCTAAATCTTTCTGGAATCTTGTTAGAGAGACTTTAAAACAGAGAAAGATGAGCCATCGGGAATTTCAAGCTCACTTGAATACTCAGTATTGTGGAAGTGCTTTGTTTAAAGCAAACATTTCGAGGACAAGAATGACTAAAGTAGCAAAAATTTTAGACAGTCAAAAGCTTGAACAAGTTGCCTCTAGTGATATTTTTTGGGATAAAATCAAATCTATAGAATTGATAGGTGAAGAAGATGTTTATGATATTGAAGTACCTGTATACCATAATTTTGTAGCAGAGAACTTTATATTGCATAATTCCTTGGAGCAGGATGCAGACATAGTACTGTTTATTTATAGAGATGACTACTATAATCCTGAGTCTGAGAAGGCTGGTATCGCAGATGTGATTATTTCTAAACATAGATCTGGTCCGGTTGGTGTTGTAGAATTATTATTCCAGAATAATATAACCAAGTTTAAAAATCCTTTACAACAATGAAGATCTTTGGAAATTGTAATAGAAAAGTCGCAGGTCCTGAGTACTTGTTTGAAGTTATTCCTTGTCCTTATGACAAGACTACTAGTTATGGACATGGAACTGATAAAGGTCCAGATGCAATTCTAGAAGCTAGCATGGAGCTTGAATCTTACGATGATGAGTTTAATATAGATCCTTCTGATTACGGTATTAAAACTCTTGAGCCAGTTGTAATGGACTTACAAGATGCAAGTATTGCTAAACCATTTCAAGCATTATATGAGAAGTGTGCAGATTCATATAAGCGTAATAAATTTCCCTTCGTACTTGGTGGCGAACATTCGCTTAGTCTTGGTCCGGTGAAAGCAGCATATGACTATATGCAATCTCAAGGTAAGGGTCTCACTTTATTACATTTCGATGCTCATGCCGATCTGAGGAAGGACTTTCGTGGTAATCCTTATAATCATGCTTGTGCCATTCATTCTATTTATAAAGCTTGCCCTAAGATCAAGATTATTTCTGTAGGTATTCGTAATATCTCCGAAGGTGAATGTGAATGGTTGAGTGAATTACACAAGCAAGCTGATAATCATATGCTTGAAGATATGCCTATAACTATTTTCTATGCGCGCGATGAATTTTATAAGACTTATGCTTACCGCTCAGCAATAAAAGAGTTTCGTGAAGAAATTAATCCTAAAGATAGCAGTGATAGCAAGCTCACTCCTGGTGCAACCATGAGGTTTTGGGGTTCTAAGGATGTTTTAGAGACTATGAAGAAATATGGTAACGAAGATTTCTATATTACTTTTGATGTAGATGGTTTTGATTCTGGAATTATGCCAAGTACTGGTACTCCCGAGCCTGGTGGTTTGGATTGGTATACGCCTATCAACTTGATTCGTGAAACTTGTAAGCATTTTAATTTAATTGGAGCAGATGTAGTAGAACTTGCTCCTATAGCGGGAATGACAGGTCCAGATTTCTTGGTGGCTAAGTTATGCTATAGGATTATGGGGTCGAAGTTTGCTTATAGAGAGAATTCTTAGACTATTGTCATTTTAGTAAACGAATATCCGTAATCCGTCATTGCGAGGAGCGAAGCGACGAAGCAATCCACTCTAAAGCCTTAATCATACTCACAGGACAGTGGATCGCCACGTCGCACGCTGCGCGTGCTCCTCGCGATGACGGCAAACGGGTACTCGTTCTCTTAAGTTGACAACTTATAAACGACTCTCTAAGTAGTACTTATATATCCACCGTCGACAGGCAAACTCACTCCTGTAATATAACTAGCCTCAGGACTTGCTAAGAATAAAACTGCTGCAGCTATCTCTTCTGGTCTACCAAAGCGTTTCATTGGAATCTTGGATAGTATTTTTTCTTGTACTGCAGTTTCATCTACGCAATTTTGCACTGCG
This sequence comes from uncultured Gammaproteobacteria bacterium, assembly GCA_964551135.1. Taxonomy (GTDB): domain Bacteria; phylum Cyanobacteriota; class Vampirovibrionia; order LMEP-6097; family LMEP-6097; genus CAYPGT01. Next base: position 350,819 of record CAZKAT010000001.1, read on the forward strand.
CGAGCTGAGATCACTTCCTTAAGCCTTTCAGTTTCGGTATAGCCTGGCAGTACGTTATTAATAGTGATACCATAAGGTGCAAGTTCGTTAGAGAGTGTCTTAGCCCAATTCAGCATAGCCCCGCGTACAGCATTGGAACTGGCAAGATTATCGGAAGGTACTTTAGCGGCAATCGATACGATGTTCACTATTCTGCCATAGCCCTTAGTTTTCATTGCCGGAACCAAGGCTTGAGCAAGAGCAGAACTTGCTAGCAAATGTTGAGTGAAAGCTTGCAAGTAATCATCGATAGTGGCATCAATAGCAGTACAGGGCTTGGGTCCACCAGAGTTATTTATTAAGATGTCTGGATTAAGATTCGGCTGCTTTAATTCTTTAATTAAATTTGTTACGGACTCTGTGTCAGATAGATCTGCTGTTAAACACTTATGCTGACTAGGATTCATGAGCTTAGCGAAACCCTCTTCTAGGGTAGTTCTATTGCGTGCTATGCCTATAACTCTTGCACCTTGTTCAGCGAGTAACTTAGCTACAGCAAATCCCATACCTTGAGATGCTCCGCAAACTAGAGCAGTTTTATTAGAAAAGTTGGATTGTGCAGGCATATCGATATTATAGCTTTGTAATTTGTTAGGATATATCCTAAACTTTATGAGGAATAACTAGTTTTATGGGATATATCCTATAAAAAGTATAAATTAGGGTATAATTTAGGATATATCCATGATTTTAAGGCAAGAATACTTAGAAAAAATCAAAAAATTCATTGATGGGCCAATGATAAAAGTTATTACTGGTATCCGTAGATCAGGTAAAAGCTATCTACTTAGACAAATTATTGATGAAATCAAGAGTCGAGGAATAAAAGAACCACAAATTTGCTTTATTAATAAGGAGTCGTTAGATTTTGAAGCTATAAAAAATTATCAAGATTTAAATAAATATGTAAAAAACTTCTTCTCGAAAAATAAAACTGGCAAAAAATATTTATTTATTGATGAAGTTCAAGATATAGAAGAATGGGAGAAAGCACTTCGATCATTTTTCGCTGAAGAAAAGTTTGATATTTATATTACGGGCTCCAATGCAAATTTATTAGCATCCGAACTAGCTACTTATTTATCAGGACGCTATATTGAATTCACTGTATATCCTCTTAGCTTTAAAGAATTCTTAGATTTCAGGGGAAAATATAAATCACTAGAAGATGAATTTAAGCTTTATTTAAGATATGGTGGTTTCCCGGCTTTGCATTTATTGCCATTAGAAGATGAGGCAATCTTCCCATTTATTACATCTATTTACAATACAGTAGTGCTAAAAGATATTATTACCAGAAATCATATTAGAGATGCGGCATTATTGGATAAGGTAATTCGATTTGCGATGGATAATTTGGGGAGCATCTTTTCTGCAAATGCAATCTCTAAATACTTAAAATCTCAGCAGATCAAAACTGGTGTAGATACTATCCAAAACTATTTGAAGTATATAGAAGGTGGATTTTTGCTACATAAAGCTCTTCGTTATGATATCAAAGGTAAAAAGCATTTTGAAATGAAGGAGAAATACTTTCTAGCAGACCATGGAATGAAAAATGCTGTTTTGGGTTTTAGAGATACTGATCTTTCAGGAACATTAGAAAATATTGTTTACATTGAATTATTGCGTCGAGGCTATAAAGTAGATATTGGTCAGATTGGTGAGCAAGAAGTAGATTTCATTGCTACTAAAGCTGCAGAAAAAATATATATTCAAGTGTGTTTTCTGCTAAGTTCGGCAGAAACTATTGAAAGAGAATATACGCCTTTAATGAATATAGATGACCATTATCCTAAACTTATAATTAGCTTGGATCAGTACTTTCTAGCAAAAGATGATTACGGAATTAATCGAGTTCACATTATCAATTTCTTACTAGATAGAAATTTTACTACTCTTGGAAACTTGATTACTTTTACTTGAAACTTGCTTTAAGTTACTTCATTATAGGTAATTGCATTATGCTGAAGTTTGAGACTGTTTCCTAAACAAATTCCAGAGTCCGTTTCCTTGTTCTGCTCGATAAATATCATGTAATTTTTGACTTAGATTGTCACGGACATTTTTTGCTATAGTAGCGTGTGCTTTCGCATGTTCTTTAGTATCATTATGAGTTGCTTGCAACATTCTTATTAAACCTTTTGGTGTTAATTGATCTAAATCAGTTTCTGATACTAGCCTAGTTGCCAATCGATTTAGAAAGCTATTAGCTAACTTATTAGGAGTTACCTCAAGTTCTTCTAAGCGCTCTGGCATTAATTGAGGACGGTGCAATTTTCTAGATAATTTTAAATGATGTTTAATGGATTCTATTGTGCTGTCATTGTCTTCCCAAATACGTTGAGGACTCATCCAAGTATAATTGTAATCAGTACTTCTTGCTGCATCTTTTACTTCAATCATAATAATCTCCTCTATTTATGAAACCTATTCCACCAGCTTCTTGATTTAACTGGGCTTGGTGCTGCTGCAATAACTTCAGCCTGGGTCTTTCTGGTAGCCCTTTGTTGATTCACGTCTTCTAATGCCCAATCTGTATGTTCGGCATGTCCTATTTCTTGTGCTGTAATATTTCTATGGGTTGCTTGAAATACTCTTACTAAAGCATCAGGAGTTAATTTGCCTGAAGTTGCTTGAAACCATAATTCTTCTAAGAACTTAATTGATTGCGGACTTAATTTGACTGGCATAGGATCTGTTCCGGTTTTTGTACGAGCTTCTTGAAATACTTCTACTAAATCATTCGGAGCAAATTTATCTAAATCTACTTTAGACAATAGTTTACTAGTAACTAGGTCTAAGAATCGAGTTGCTTTTGCACTTAGCTCAGGTTTCCTAGGAGATGGATTCTGAGCATGTAAGGCTTTTGCTTTAGTTTTTTCAATAGCTGCCTGAAATATTTTTACTAAAGTATCAGGAGTTAATTTCTTTGGACTTGTCTCTGATAATAATTCACCAGTAAATCTCTTTAGAAAACTAATTGGCTTTGCACTTAAAGTAGGGTTGAGCCCTCTAAATGCTTGAGCTATCAACCAACTTGTATATGGCTGAGTACCTGATGTATCATTTATAATCCTTGCCGTCGAGCTAGCTACTCTTGAAATTTCTAGCGGGCTCATTGATTCATAATCAACGGGGCTCTTTACTGACTCTGTAATTCCTGTAACCATAATTATTCAAAACCATTCTAACTCAGTTCTATAATAAAACTAAGAATCTTAATTTTCGAAATGTATTAAGTCAAGACTTACTTGAAACTTGCTTTAAGTTGCTCAGCACGCTCAGGAGACACACCAAGCTTATGATCACAGATAGGAGTTGAAAGAGTATCTTTCTCCGTCTCTTCATAGCAAGGACGCTCGCTTTGGTAGAAAATACCAGTAGCAATACGGTCTGTAGCATAAGTATCTTTAGCAGCTATCTTATACGCAGCTTCTAAATTATGAATATCATGTCCTTCTGCTTCTGCATTAAGGTCATAAGTATTGTCTCTATAGAACTGAGCTGTGTTCACTTTGTTGAAAGTTACACATGGAGAGAAGGTGTCTATTAGAGAGAATCCCTTATGAGCAATTGCTGCTTTGTAGATTTCAACTGCTTGTTTTGGATTACCAGAGAAAGCTCTAGCAACGAAACTTGCTCCAGCACCTAGGGCTAGAGTTAAAGGATTAAGAGGTACTTCTGGGTTACCAAACGGAGTAGATTTAGTTTTCATACCAAAGCCACTTGTAGGTGAAGTTTGACCAGTAGTAAGTCCATAGATAGAGTTGTTCATTACTATGTAAGTCATGTCTATGTTACGTCTAAGAGCGTGAACTAAGTGACCAACACCGATACCATAACCATCACCATCTCCGCCAACTGCAATCACAGTCATATCGTGATGAGCTAACTTGAAACCTTGTGCGTTTGGTAATGATCTACCGTGTAGAGTGTGCATACCATAAGTGTTGATGAAACCAGGTAGGTTAGATGAACAACCGATACCGGAGATCACTGCTACTTGATGTTGCATTAAGCCCATCTCTGCAAGTGCTCTTTGTACGCAATTAAGTACACCGAAGTCTCCACAGCCTGGACACCAATCTGGGTGTACATCACCTTTAAAATCTTTTGCTTCTAATACTGTTGTTGTTGTCATAATTTTCTCCTCAAGATCTCTCTAAACATTAGCTAGCTGCTTTTTTACGGCAAGTTTCTTGAATTCCTCCACTATATATTCACCAGTAAACGGCTCGCCATCCCATCTATTAATATGCTCAGTTACTTCATATGCAGTCTGTGCAAGTACTTCACGACAAAGTGAATTGCACATGTTAGCTTCCACTGAAACGATTCTCTTACACTTGTTCATAAGCTCAAGTGTTTTAGCACGAGGGATAGGATATACATCTGTGAAATGTAGATGATTTACCTTGATGCCTTCTGCTGCTAATAGATTGATAGCTTCTTTAGCATAGTTATAAGTAGAACCCCAAGTCATAAACGTTGTCTCAGCATTTGCGTCACCTTCGAAGCTTGGTGCTTGAGCGTCTCCACTAGTAACCATAGTCTCCATCTTCTTCATACGTTTAGCATGCATCTTAATACGTGCTTCACGTGCGTGTGGTAAACCAGCTTCTACGTCAGACATAACATGTCCGTATTCGTTGTGCTCATCACTACATGGTACATACATTGCACCAGGCGCTCCTGGACGCACTCTGTGAGAAACTCCATCTTCTGTATACTCATAACGCTTGTAACGTTCTTTACCTTCCCAAGTAGTAGAGAACTTACCACGATTGATTTCTATTTTCGTGAAGTCTAAATCATCGATAGTCTCAAAATGCTCAGACAAGAAGAAATCACTTAAAACTAAAACAGGGATTTGATATTTCTCAGCAAGATTCAATGCTCTAGCAGCTTGATAGAAACAATCTTCTGGATCTTTAGGCGCAATCACGAATCTAGGAGAATCACCGTTACCAGCGATACATAGATCGATATCAGATTGTTCTTGCTTAGTTGGTACTCCAGTAGAAGGACCACCACGAGATACTACGATACAAACAGCAGGGATTTCCATCATAGAAGCTAAACCTACAGCTTCTACCATTAGACAGTAGCCACCACTTGCAGTTGCAGTCGCAGCGCGTACTCCAGCTTGACCTGCTCCTACTACATAGTTCATAGCAGCAAGCTCATCTTCTACTTGTTTGATGATAATTTTTTCGCTCTGTCCAACAGTTGCAAGGTAGTGAAGAATACCAGTAGCAGGGCTCATTGGATAAGCTGAATATAATTTAAGCCCACCAGCTACCAAGCCCAATCCTAGAGCTTCATTGCCAGTCATAAATATCTTAGCTTTGCCGTCACCTTTCATCTGCATAGATTCTTTCTTAACGTTTTTAGCTGTCCATTCGACACCAAGATTGAAAATAGCCAAGTTGAGATCTAATACTTGTTCACCTTTCTTGCCAAATTTATGCTTGATAAATTCTCTTGTTACTCCACCATCCAAACCTATAGCTTGAACTAGAGCACCAGAAAGCATCACGTTCAACATTACTGAGTTAACTCCTGTGAGTCCTGCTTCATCAGTCATCTTCTTAAAATCTAAACCGTAGAAATGCACATCAGATCTAAGACTCTCGATCTCTTCTTTCTTGATAGTGCCTGCGTTGTAAAACACAATACCGCCAGCTTTCATATCAGGTACATGAACTGCTGGACTAGTCTTATTAAATAGAAGTGCGATTTCTGGTTGCTCACCATGATCTAATTGTTTATCAGGACCAATCGCCATCTGCAACCACACATGTCCACCGCGAATCGCTGATTGGAATGAGTTGTAAGCAAGCACATGTAAGCCCATGCGCGAACAAGTCTTACCAAGAAATTCACCAGTCGATGCGATACCATCTCCCGCTGCTCCGGCTATTCTTACTATTACGTTATTTTTTTGTCCCATTTATAAATTCGTCCTCATCTAAGATTCTATCTGCTAACTTGCTAAATCACCCCGCCAAAAGCTTAATTATAAATGTCAAAGCTCTAAGAAATCTTATTATAAGTAGTAGATTCTAAATTATTTAATGTGTAATGCTGTATTTGTTGATGTTTTGAACTGATTTATGATTCCATGTATTCAACACTTATTTATTATTTAGTTTAAAATATTATTAATATGGTCGGTATTTTTAGAAATGCAAGCCCTTCTCATCAATTCAGTCGTCGTGAATGGCTTAAGACCGTTGGAGCCGCAGCGGTCACTAGCGTAGCTAGTCGAGCTAAAGCTCAATTCCTAACAAGTGCAGAGCTGAATTATGAGACTGTTCGTGATTTTATGAAGAAGCGATTCTTTCACCCTCTAGGATCATTGAAAACAAAAACAACAGACTCTAAAGAACGGTTAATTTCTATATTAGAGATAGCTAACAAGGCTTTCAAAGAAATTACCACAATCTATCCTAATCATCCTATCAGTCAAAGAAAGGTACTTAGAGAATTAAGAGAAGCTATTAATAAACAAACACAAGGTTTAATGAGCTCTCTTAAGATACAAACTATTACTGATCTTGGCTATTTATATAATTCTGCTTTTGTAAATGATTTGGATAAGACTAAGCACTCTATAGAGTCACTTGCAGCTGAATTGAAACTTGAACCTAATGAAGTAAATCTCTTTATTAAAGGTGCCGAAGACAAGCCTGTTATTCCAGATGCTGTTCCATCTGTAACTAAACTTCTAAGTCCTTTAGCTAAATCGTTTCAGAAAGTAGAAGTTTTTGTGATTGATGATTCATCATTTCGTAATTTTGGCTCAGTAGAAGGTTTGAGGATTGTTATAAATAAGCCAAAAGTTCAGAAATTAGCTGAATCTTTAGAGATTAGTTATGAGGAAGCAGAGAGATTAGCTCTGGCGAATGAATACATGCACATTGCTTTAAAGCAAGCTCTGAGTCCAAGAAGCTTTGACGAAACTTCAGAAGAACCGTTAATAGTGAAGGATCTAATTCCGGGTGTAATTTTTTATACTAATAGACATGCCAGTGAATTTTTATCGGATGTTGCTTCTATTAATGAACAGCCTCGAGATATAGTGAGAATTTTAGGATGGGGAGTTTTAGGGAGTCAGCATGATTACTGTTCTACAGCAGACTTCGCTCGAAAAATTACCAGTGAGTTCTGTGATAAACATGCTATTGAGAGACTTAGTTATAATTTCGATGGTTTTTTTAAAACTTTAAAGCAACATTTTAATAATGATGAATTGTTGCAAGAATATTTTAGTTATGTTTCTCGACGTTATACAGAGCTTGGTGTCCGTATAGTTGAAACTATTAGGGCTAATCAAGAACAGCTACCACTGCGGGTTGTTGCTAGGGTGCTTCCGGCGCAGTAGGTTAATGGATGTAATTAATTGTTTGTTACTGCAGCGCTTTCCCAAAAGCAAGTACAGCCCCTTTAGCCTTATGTTCTTCAGCAGTTTCTTTGTCACCAATTTTCATATAGAAGATAGATAGGTTCATTTGTGCCATCTGGTTCTCAGGATTAATCATTTCTAGCTGATGCATGACCATGATAGCTTCTTGATATTTGCCTTGCTTTGCAAGCATGACACCAAGCGATTCCATTGCATCTTCATTGCGTGGGTTTTCCTTCAAAGCCTTACGTAGTAAATCTATAGCAGGATCTAATTGTGTTGCATCTTTAGTATCTGCTTTCGCAAATATATCTAAGGCTTCGTCAAGATAGCTCTGTGAGCGCTCTTCACGTTTCTTAAGTCCAATGTTCTTAAACTTCGCTAAAGGCTCTTGTCCAGGAAAACAACCTTTAGTGAAGCTAACGTATTTCTCTAGAAGTTTTTTCTCTGGTTGCTCTTCGGAGAGTTTGATTAGATTATCTCCTGTATTGTAGTCATCTAAATCAATTGAACTATTCGCGTCAGAATCCACTTCTATGAGCACATCCTCAGTAATAATAAACTTCTCTAGATGCGTTTTAAGTAGTTCTAAATCTTTAGTCCAAATCTGAAACTCAGACTCAGATTCTTTCTTTATATATACCAGTGAAACTATTTCACTATTAGCTTTCAAGAATCCAGAATAAATTCCTTGTCCAAGCTTAGGTAGTTCATTAGTGCTGAGTCTTTTTAGGAAAGCTTCTGCGTCGTTACCGGTAATGTGTAAGTACTTCATCTACAATACTAATTATGGCAAATTCAAAAACTATTGGTATAATTTTTCTAATGAGTAATATACCTCGACGTGAATTTTTACAGCAAGGTTTAGTAGGAGCTGGGCTTTTAATGACGAGTTCGGGATGTCGTGATAGCTCAGTTAATACTACTATTAAGGTTATTAATGAGGAAATGAAAAACAATCCAGTAACAGCTATGCGTCATTTTGTAGCATCAGTTAGAGGTGCATATTTAGAAAGTAATAAAGACGCCCTTTCACAATTTGCAGATTTAATACCCGAATTACCATTAAAAGATTTTCTAGCTAAATCAATTCAAAGTAATGGTTTGCTTAGTACAAAAGTTCCAGAAATTGAAAAGTTTTTTCAAACAACAGTTGCTTATGATGCTGATGTTAAATTAGCTATTTCTAGTAGCCTTGATCCAGAAAATGCTCTTAAGATGGTTAACAGACTTATTGCACATCATCCCGAAAATAGTACAGTAAGGGATACTGATGGGGTTATAACTTACGGTGACAGAATATTACTTACTATATTCGTTGTTTCTAAACTTCTTGATCCTGCAAAACTAGGACTAAAATATAATTCAGATAAAGATACTCTAGATACAATAGATACAAGTGTTGCAAGAAGAGAAATGATAGAAGCTTTATCTGCTAAGGTTTAGAATACCGAGAAACTTTCACCGCAACCACAAGTATTAGTAGCATTTGGATTGCTGAAACTAAAACCCTTACCAGTAAGAGAGTCATCAAAGTCTACTGTCATTCCCTTTAAATAAATGGCACTCTTAGGATCAATAAAAACTTTAAAGCCATCTTGGCTTTGTATTAAATCTTTCTCTTTAATCTCATCGAAGCTTAGGTTATAGCTTAAGCCTGAGCAACCCCCACCCTTAATCGCTAAACGTAGACCAAAAGTCTGAGGATTTTTAGCTTCTTTAGCTAGTAGAGTGCTTACTTGCTTAATAGCGCTTTCTGTTAGCTCTACGATTTTGTTATTTGTTGTATTGTTTTCTGGCATGCGCTTTATTGTTAGATTATAGCAAGTTTAGGCCTTACAATAGTTATATGAGAAAGATCGCTATTGGCATCATTACCATATTAATGCTACTGTCACTCAGCTATGCTGGCTATCTTTTATACCAACAGAGCTTATTTCATGAATTTACTAAGATTTTTATCCCCCTGCAATTAGAGAGAAATATTAATTATCCAGACGATAAGGTTTTTGACCCAAAAACTGCATCTGCAGAGACTTTAATCAAGTTACCAGAGCCATATTTGCGAGCTGGCAGTTTTCATCCAGAGCTGTATCCCCACGATGCATCCTATTCTATAAGTGCTATTTTGCGTTTAGTCTCGGCAGGAATCTTAGACAAAAAATATCTTAGCTTAGTGAAAAGCATGCTAGATGATTTTTACTTTATGGTGCAACGATATGGCTATGTACTGAATGGCAATAGAAGCTACTACACAAGCAGAAGTCAAGCAAACGTTCTCGCTAGCAATGTTTTAGAGTACTATCAAGTAACGCAGGATAGAATCTGGCTAGATAAGGTTGGAGTTAAGCTTGCTGAAGCTAGTTTGAATTATTGGATTCAAGAAAGTGCAAAAGTAAAGATCCCTTCTATTCGTCTCTATAAATGGATTGCGGGTGGAGATGGCCCTTGCGTAGAAGTCTTAGCTAGTAATAAGGAGCATAATTATTACTATGATAAGGTTTTGGAGAAGCTCAAGGATTATGCTTACCAGAAAGATAATGATAGACCAAGTTATGCTAAGGGATTTGATTACAGTAAGGTCTTAACGCAATGCTCTTTGGATGATATCGCTACGCAAGAGAGTTGTGTTTTAAGTGCTAATTATTACATTAACGATCGTGCGAGTAGAGTCTCTGGTTACGATACGAATCATCTCTATGGTCCCTTTAATGCGTTCACTAATGAGTTTATTCCGGTAGATCATAACGCCAAGCTCTACAGAGGAGCAAATGATCTAGCTAATATTTTTGAGATCATTGGCAATCATGAGCAAGCCGAATCATACTGGAACCTAGCTAAAGAAATTAAATCTTCCATGTTCAAGCTGCTCTGGGACGATGATATAGGAATGTTCTTCGAGTATCATATAACTAGGAGACAACTTAGAACTAATTATGTTTTCGCTAGTGCTGGTTATACTATCTGGGCTCAAGTCTTTGATATCCAACAAGAGCAAGAACTAAAAATGCTAATGCGCTTGGTTGAATTTTTGCAATCTAAATTAGAAGGTCCTAGCGGGCTCTATGCTAGCAATATAGAGACGGGTATGCATTGGGATAAGCCTTACACTTGGCCTATACAACAAGCGATGATTGTAGAAGGGCTCACATACTACGCAAAAGAACTCAACAATGAAGGGAAAGTTAAGGAGAGTGAACGATTGAAAAAATTCGCAGACAGAATATCAAAAAAATATATAAAAGCTAACTTTAGAGATTGGCAAGATGGTCATGGTAAAAGTATTAAGGAAAAACATCTAGACAATAACAAAGAAAATCTTATGACTGGTTATGCCATTGGAGAGAATTATAGCTGGAACCTGCTTGCAGTACTGGATCTATTGAAATTCTCCAAAACTACAATAGACTAGAAATACATAATTATTGATTGCTGAAATATGGTATATTCTATTTCGGTCTTTGGAATCTTAAGGACTTACGCGCCCGTAGCTCAGCTGGCGTGTGAGTATCCGTAGCAAAGCGAAGGATACGAACGAAAAGACAAAAGACATCTGCCTAGGCAGATGCAGGAGCAAAAATCACGCGCCCGTAGCTCAGCTGGCGTGTGAGTATCCGTAGCAAAGCGAAGGATACGAACGAAAAGACAAAAGACATCTGCCTAGGCAGATGCAGGAGCAAAAATCACGCGCCCGTAGCTCAGCTGGATAGAGCATCTGCCTTCTAAGCAGAGGGTCACAAGTTCGAATCTTGTCGGGCGTGCCATTATAATTAAGGAGTAGATTATGGGAAACTCAGTAATCAATCTCGGGGATTTAGCAAAACCAATAGACACTTTGATTGAAAGAATATCAGATGCAATTGGTACTATATATGAGCCTCATAAGATTAGAGAATTAGCAAAAGCTAACGCTGATGCTAAAAAGACAGTAATTCAATCTGAAATAGAAATAACAGAATTAGAGCAGCGGGCGTCGCAACGCTTTATGTACGAGCAAGTAAAAGTGCAGAGAAATATTGAAAGCATTACAGCTCTTGCTCTTCCTCAACTTACTACTGATGCAAAACCAGAAGGAATAGAAGAGGATTGGATAACGAATTTCTTCAATAAATGTCGTCATATATCAGACAAGGAAATGCAAGATATTTGGTCAAGAATATTGGCTGGCGAAGCCAATGCACCAGGGACTTTTACTAAGAGAACAATAAATTTAATGGAATCTCTCGATAAAAATGATGCTCAATCTTTTGTAAAACTATGTTCTTTTAACTGGAAGCTAGGTGATAACATTGGTCCTTTAATTTATGATTCAAAAGCAGAAATTTATACTAGCAAAGGAATTAATTTTAATGTATTGCAACATCTCGATGTAATTGGTCTTATATGCTTTGAACCTTTATCTGGTTATAAAATATTACCTACTTCACAAACTATAGTAGTTACATATCAAGCTTCTTCTTATAATATAAACCTCCCCAACAAAAAAGATAATGCAATACAAGTAGGTAAAGTCCTATTAACGAATGTGGGTAAGGAACTGGCTAGTATATGTGTTCCAGAAGCTGTTGATGGTTTAAGCGAGTATATAATCGAACAATGGAAGAAGCAAGGTATAGAAATTTGCCAATAATGCTCTATAACTTAGAAATCTCCCTTCTTTCGAACTATCCGGAATTTCCAGATAGTTGATTCACTTAAGCCTGAAACCTAATATTCAACCTAGTCCCAGCAGCATTAGCAATTCTCATAAGAAGATCTAATGATGGAGTGCGGCTATCTCTACCACTTTCTAATCTGGCTATGACTGGCTGGGTTGTTTGAACTTCTTTAGCAAATTCAGACTGTGTCATTCCAGTTTTTTTACGAATATCACGAATCATTTTTGCAAGAGCATTAATTAATTGCTCTTTTTGATATAAGTCAGCAAACTTAGGGTCTTTCAGATTTTTCTCAAGGGCAGATTTTAAGCTAATCGCTTTCTTTGCTTTGCTATTCTTTGTAATATTTTTCATTTGCTGCTACCTCTTCCATTCTATTCAATGCTATTTCAATTTCTTTCTTTGGTGCTTTCTGTGACTGCTTTTTATAAGCATGCAGTAAGACCATTCTGTTTTTAGTTAAAGTGACATAAAAGATTCTATAACCACCTGAACTAAGTTTGATTTTGATTTCCCAAAGTTTGCCTTCAATTTGCCTGAATTCAACCCTGGGACTTTCAAAGCCCATTTGCTCTATACTCTCTAAGCAACCAAGTAATTTGGTTTTATCCTTGAGATTCAAATCATCGATATAATCCAAGACAGGACTTTTACCACTTGATTTAGTATAGAAAAATACTTGCATTAACTATATACCCAATTGGATATATCTAATTATACACTTTTTATAGTTAAAAGCAAGTTATATAGGTGATTTTTGTTTAAAATCCTCTTAATTACAGCAATATCAATATCCGAACTCGGCCCTGTTTTCTTAGATAAAGCCATAAGCTACGATACTCTTAATTACACCCTATCGTACCTAAATTTTGTGATTTTAATAATTAAAATAGGCTCATCATGATAATATGACACTTTATGAGCAGCATAGTTGGAGAATATACAGATAGCCTTGGAAGATTTCATCACACTGTAGGAGAAAGTAATAATGCAGGTGTAATAGATGTTAATTCTAATGTAAAGGCATTGGAGAAAACCTTAGAGCGTTTTACCAATGAAGGCTTCAAACCTTTTATACATAAACCTGCACCTAAATTATCAAGCTCAGGTCAATATGAATCAGACCTGAGTGTTGTTTTAGAACAACATGATGGTGAAAATTTAAGATGGGAAAATGGTTATTCAGGTGGGAAATCTATGCCTGGTTACTTTCTTGTTGATGTGCCCAACACTGACTTAAAAGGTCCTGAAGAAAAGCATCCGATACAATACCCACAGGCTGGAGCATTTATAAGTCCTTTTGTATTATGGAAATTTCTAAGAAATAATTCTACTGATACAGCAAGAAACTTGTTTGCTAAATTGCCTGATCTTTATGGAAAAATAGCAGATCTAATTGAAGAAAAAATTCTTGAACCTATTGCTACTGATTTTAGTAAAGCTCCAGTTGATAAACGTAAAGTGTTTAATGACGGACTAACTGCTTGTCTTAATACTGTAACTGGTGTGAAACCACAGGTTAAATCTGAATCTAAAAATCTTGGTCATATGCTTGCTTCTGTTGCATAATTGCAGCAAGAAATTCTTTATAACTCATTGACTTAGCTTGGATTGACTTAAAGCAAGGTTGCATGTAGCTGTTTAGTTATGCCACGGCTGTTTTTACAGGCTTAGGATTTTGCTTCACACCATAGTCCATTACTCCTAAGCTGATCAGAGATTTTGCAATCTCTCGGAGTTGACTCGTAGGTGGAATTTTTCTAGACTCTGGACTAGTTCCTCTCCAGATCTCATCCTCTGGGTTTTTTAATGCCATAAGAATTCTTGTTGCAATTTGATACTTCTGATCCTCAGAGAAACCATTAATATTATTAGCTCGTAATAACTCAGAAGCTTGATCAGTAATTTTTGAATCATCTATAATGTTAACCCCCTTAGTTAATGCTGGAGAAGCAATTTGTTTAAATTCTTCAGTAAAATGTGCCCCACGAAGTACAAATTTCCATGGCATTGCTTTCCAGATCGTTAAACGATCTACTAATTCTTTTATTTTTGCATCATCTACTTTATTATTTACTACTTGAGTAGATACTGCTTGGACGGAATCATTCTGCTCATGATTATTAGAAAATAATGGCAAAGCGTGTTTAGTTAAATCTTCTAATGATGGCTTAGTTTCTTTTTGAATTAGTTGAGAGGCGATTTGAATTTTATCGCAGAGATCTCTGATTTCTGATTTTAAAACACTGTCTCCAGTCAATTGGATTAAATTCAATAGGAAATTTTTATCATTATAAAGTTTAAGTAACTCAAGATTAGTATGTTCTGCATTCTTGTGCCATAAAAATATTGATAAAACGGTATCACCATTAAAATCACTCAAATTAGCTTTAGTTTTATTCTCATTAATGAATTGTCTTAACTGTGGTGAAATTTTACTTTTCAGAACACCATGCCCCAGTTGTGGAGCTTGAAATAAATCTAATAGACGGTCTTTTAAAATTGCAACGCTATCCTTTTTTGATTGAATCCTTATATCTTGCAAACCAGCGCGAGCATAAGAGTCATAATCAACTGCTGTTAGATCTTCATTTTCATTTTTTTTCTTTGTCTTTTTTTCTTCCGTTGCTTTTGCTCTCTTTCTGACTGTAATTTTACCTGCTAGTCTGTCTTCAGCAATTCTTTCTTTCTTTAATTTATTAGCAAGGCCTACTATATTCATGAATGGAGTTCCAAAATTACCTATTTCGTCTGCACCTAAACTTATTTGATCAAAAAGAGATTTTTGATCCTCAGTTCCCCATATTCTCGCTAAACCGAAAAACCCTATACTACTCAATCCATGACTAGCACTGTTGCTAATACCAGAAGCCACAGCTCTCCCATAGTCAGTTCTAGGATTACCAATCAGTATTATATTCTTACGCTTGGGCTTAGCATTACTAATAAAGTTATCAATATATTGTGCTGAATCTAAGGCTGTAGGTCCTGAAGTTTTAGCATTGGCAGGATTAACAATAGTAAATTCAAAATCTGCTAAGAGCTCTGGATGTTCAACTTTTAATTCTTTAATAGCTTGTTCAAAAATCTTTAAATCATTCCCTTGCAAATCAACCATCACTTGGCAGAAAGTAGAATTATTCCAAGAATAATCATCTAAATCTAAGCTACTAAGATCTTGGACTAATTGATCTTTGTTATCTATTAGTTTGATTAATTTTTGAAGTGAGTAATTTGGATATTGCTTTGCTAAGTTATTGACCGTGAGATTTCCATTAATAAATTTATCTAAGACCTCATAAATTCTGGCAATCTCTCTATCTAAGCTATCTTTATATTTTTCTCTTAAAGCAGCAAAATCCTTACCATTGAGGTCTTGATCTCCATAAATTTTCTTGGCTGTTTTATTCAAGGGGAAAGTACCGCAGCGCAGTAATTGACCTAAATATTCAGTAAATTTATCACAAACTTCTTCCAATCCTAAAATTCCTACTGGAAAAGAACTATGTGGATCTGTAATAGTAAAATTGAATTTATTAGATTTTTTTTCTTCTAATATTTCACCATCATTATCTTCTTGATTATTTTCTGTTGAAGTTTTCTTTTTTGAATGATTCTTGCCAGAATTGAATTTGGTCAGTGAAAACTTCCAGGTTAATTTACTCTTATCAGATACTGGACTATATTCACGAGGATTTAAAAGATCAGTAAACTCTGGATTAATATCTGGTAATTTAACTTCGACACTTGGTAAGGTATAAGTTTCCTTAGATTGAACTGGATCAGCTATTTTAAATATTGGTTTCTTATTAGTAGTAGGCAAACTTTGGCAAAGTCGCTCTGCTAGCCCACGCCATTCCCTAGTCAGGCTTTCAACATCTTTATTAACACTTAATTGAGACTCATCAACCTTACCTTCTTTAATTCGTCCGGGATAAAAAATTACTTCTGATTTAATTTGTTTTGGCATTTACTTAGCACCTATTTGACGTGGTAGCACTACTACATTTGTTTGCAAAGTGTCACTAATATTTAGATTTGGAATTTCTGAGATTGGAAGAATATGGTTTGTAATAATCACAGTTTGATTGCCTTGAGAATCAGTGTGAATAGTTTGGAATCCTATTGTTTCACCGCCTCTATAATTAAAAGCTGCTCGGTAAGCTTCTGATTGAAGGTTGTGAGCAAAAGAGGATTCTCTTCTGCGGTCAGTTGAAGTATTTGGACCTTTATATTCAACTTTATTACCTTCACTAATAGTTTCTAAATTATCTCCAAGTTCAACCAAGTTTACTTTGATAGTATCACCTACTTTTAATTCACAAAAGGGCTTTGCTTCTACACTAGTTATAGTTTCATAGGCAATTCCCATTGCTTGGCTAGGTCTAAAAGGATCTCGACTACACTCAAACACCTTAATAATTGGTTCTTTCAATACACTAATCTCTTGTCCGTCTCTAACAAGAATAATTTCATAACCAGGTAATTTAAATTTAGGATATTGACCATCATTTACAAAGCGGTTGAGAGTGTTTGTATTATGAAGTAAATTCAACTTGTTTCTCACTAAATTACTAACTTGCGCAGAAGGGATTCCATATGTCGAATCAAATTCTGTAATGGTTACGGGTTCAATAAATTCTATTGATTTAGTTGTTGCTGCAGGAGCTTGGGCTAAAACTTGTCCTATAACGGGTTTGGGTTTTACTTCACTAATAACTGGTTCTATATTCACTGATTGACATAAATATTTTTCCGTTTTAACTCCTTCAGGTAAATTTGGATATTCAACTAAGACTTGTAATTCTACTTTAGATCTTGGATTTAGACCCTGTAATAGATCTAGACCAAGATCGTAAAGTCTCTCATTACTTTTTTCAACAAATAAGTAACCATCCTGACCCATCTCAAAACATTTTAATGCAGTTATACCTATAAAATTAAAGATTTCTCCTACTATTTGATTATTGTTTTTAAGGATTGCACGAATAGTTGGTGTAAACTCATGGACCAAATTAGGGTGAGCCTTTCTAGCCTCGTCAATTTTAGATATATTATTTCCTCCGTGAGACCAGTAGTGTACAAATCGTTTATCGTTATGAGCATTTACTGCAAGGTTTGGATCAATTAGAATAGCTTCACAAGTATTTAGGAAACGCTTGCAAGCAGTATCAAGAATTTCGTTGAGTGTATCGGGATTACTTGAATTTACAGAAAAAGTTTCATCTTGTCCAATTTGTACATTAGAATTTTCAGTTGTACTACTTGCTTGCGCTAACTCTGAAACGCTGGTTCTAGTTGCAGTAGAATGTCCTTCATTTAGATCTTTGGGTACTGATGGCGGAGCTCCAGTTTCTGTTTTCTCTTTTAAATCAAAAAGTAAATAACTATTTGTGCCAACCGTGATACCTTGAATTCCGATACCTAATATTCTAGTCTCATTATCGTGCCTACCACGAACACTAAGAATGTTTTGATTATTGCTCTTCTTTATATCTCCATTAAAAATTCTTACCCATTGTTTGTTGCCAATACTAGGATTAAAATTCCAAATAGTACCAGTTAAAGTTTTACCCTCACTAAGAACTTGACTCCATTTAGAAAGCTCATGACGAGTGCGCAAGTGATCAGCATAAACAATTAATGGGTTTTCTCCAACACTTTCAGGGTTAGGTGGTATTGGATTTTGTGGAGTTGCAGCTCCACCAGCTCTTTCAGTTCCAGCACTATGAAATTTTCTCTGACTTAATCCACTAACTAACATAAATATTTTCCCTGCTTAACTGTAACTCTAATATCAGCTTCTTTTTACTTGTTCTGAATCTTTTTTCAAATCAAAAAGTAAAATACTTTGAGGATTGATTTTTATTTTTTCACCGAAACCATTGAGTTCTATATGATTGTTAGCATGTTCAGCATAAATTAATTCTGGAGCTTGTTTCTGAGTTATTGTGCCATCAAAAAGTTTGATCCAATTTGACCAACCATGTGAATTTGGATATGAAAACCAAACGGTTCCAGATACTGAATCATTTTGTACCAAGGCTTTATTTAGTTCCCTAATTCTCTCATCATTAGATTCGACAAAATGAGACGCTATAACTTGAAAAGCATTTTTACTATCTGTAGACTTTGGTAAAGCTGGTGGTAATTGTTGTGTTTCAACTTCTGCCAAAGAATTCCCAATTGATCTAGGATCAACTAACTTAGAATTAGTAGAACTAATAGTAGGTTTATCTCCGAACTTTACTATTTCAAATCGTGCAGTCTCACCAGGAGAAAATTTAAATCCATTATCTTTCATTTTGCCGTTAAAAAATATTTGTGGAGGAGTTTCCCAGGTCTCAATCCAAGCCAATATTCGCTGTTCTGTGGGTTTAGTGATTTGCGCAATTTCTATAGGTTTCTTTCCTTGCTCATCGCATCTATAAATATAGATCCCATAGCCTGCAGGACAGGACTCTAATTTTTCTTTGAGATTGTCTAGAAGAGAAATATTATGAGCTAATTCCTTAAAATCAAAAAAATCTTTCCCATCAATTACTACTGGACCGGTTTGAACTTTTGCTTCCGCACCGATAGAATCTCCAGCTCTTAGAGCCGAAGATAAGTTAATAGTATTGGCAGCAGCAGTAAACATAGCTTTAAAATAATAACAGCAATCGCCTTATTTTTCAAGATAATGTTATGAGATTTTTACCAATTTTATTTTAAATAACCCCATTCCAGGGAAAAGCCATAACAAAGTCATTTAATCTATAAGCTTCAGAGCCAGAGTAAATTATTAAACCTTGTTCTATATTGAGTTTTGGATAGCTTTCTCTAAAGCTCATTATTCCTCGTGTATCATGTTTGGTTAAATTGGAACTCGATTTAATTTCTATGGGGAAAATTTTCCCATCTCTTTCTAAAATCAAATCTACTTCTGCTCCTGCACCAGTGCGCCAATGATAAAAAGCTGGTGCTATATTTAAAACTTTTGCTAGTCGAAGAATATTATTCACACAATAAGTTTCAAAAATAGCCCCCCATAAAGGATGCGAGGCTAGTGTCTCTGGAGAGGAAATTTTTTGTAAGTAACATAGTAATCCAGTATCAGTGAAAATACCTTTAGATTTTTTTGTTATACGCTTAATGATATTAGAACTAAAAGCAGGTATCTCTTGCCATTGATAACTATATTTTAAAATCTCAAGCCATTTATCTGCTTGCTTAGGTGATAAACCTATATCTCTTCCTATTTGAGATTTATTGATTTCTTGTGCAGAATGTGCGGCAGCTAGTGCTACAAACCTTGAAAATAAGCTTAGATCATTTATATCAGCAAACAATCTTACATCTCGCTCAATGTAAGTCTGTATGTAGGATTGAAAGAAGCCAGAATACACTTCAGGACTCATGTCAATTAATCCAGGTAAGGAACCAGTCCAAATAGTTTCAAACAATGTTTTGTTAGTTGCTAAAGGTTCAATTACTTTATTTGCAAAATCACCAGAAGAATTTAAGTACTGATCCAACCAATTTTTATCACTTTGCTGAGCAAGTTCATATGGCGTCATACCATCGAGTTCTAAGATTCCAACTCTTCCTGCTAAACTTTCAGAAATATCTCTGATCACAGAAATATTTTGTGAACCAGTTAAAATATACTGTCCTTTTTTTTCGGATAAATCTATTTTACGTTTTAAAGCTGGTATTAATTCAGGTACATATTGGATTTCATCTAAAATAATTGGAGCAGGAAAATTTGCAAGAAATTGATCTGGGTCTAGTCTTGCTCCATAAAGATCCTGCACTGGGTCAAAGACAATAGTTTTTAAATTTGGAAAACAGTTTTTTATTAAAGTACTTTTCCCAACTTGCCTTGCGCCTTTGACCAAAACTATTTTGAAGTTTTTTGTATAAGACTTTAATTTAGTTTCAATATGTCGCTTTAAATACATAATTACCTTGTATTCTAGACTCTAAATACCCAAAATACAAGGTAATTAATCGTTTAAATTCGATTTTAGCTCATTTTCAAGCTTAATACCTTATCATGATATTATTATCTAGCTATGAAAACTGCTGGAATTAGTTTTACAAAGGCTAAAAATGCTGCTGAAACTTTAGGAAAATATTTAAATGATAAAGTTGTTCGTGAAAAAACTAAACAAGGGACTGACCGTCAAAACCTATCCTTAACTAGAGAAGCTAAAGAGATATTACAAAGAATAATTCATAATCCACAAACTCAAGAGTCAAGTGATAAGCAAGAGAGTTTTAATTTAGCAAGAGTAATTGCAAATTGGTTTGGTAGATTAGCAGCTGGAGATACGCTTACTAGTATAGAACAGAAACAAGCAAGTAAAATTGAAACCCAAGCTAAAAGGGAAACTCAAAGAAAATTAGACCATGAAGCAGGGATTCAAAAATTAAGAGCAGCAGAGATAGAAAATATTACTAGTGTCTCTCAGGAATTTAAAAAGGAACCACCATATGCTGGTTTATTGAGAGCATTTGCTCGTCAAGCAGAGAAAAGACCCTTTCAAATAGTTTTTAATTTAGTTACAAATGATGGTACAGTAGATCTCTGTATTGGTGATGTTGGAGCTCCATCATTAGGAGAAACAGTGCCAGTCGATATTCGAGGAATGCCTCTGCCAGACGATATTGGATCCTTACGATTAGAGATTAAACCTAGCAAAGATTTTAAACTACAAACAACCAAATATGATTTATCAAGTGCTAAAGATATAGTTTTAGAGCTTGCTCTTAAAGCATTTCGATATTTGAAAGGAAATATTGAGCAGTATAAAAGTCAAGATGGTATAAATTTTGAAATATTCAAAGCTAATGTGGAAACTATATTAGCCGGATTAGAGAAGCAGAGAACTGCTGGTATGGCTCTAACTTTTTAACTCAATATCTCTTTAATTAAAGCCTTTAAATTCACTACTTTAACTTTTAAATCACCTTTATTCAAAGTATGTGATCTATCAACATCACTGGCTACTAAATAATTTATACCTTCGGGATAGTTCTTTCTAAAAGCTATTAAGTTAGTTGGATCAAAATCATTTGCAAGCCATTTACATTCAATAGCCATTACTTCTTCACTGCCACGTTTGGACAAAACAAAATCTACTTCACGCTTTCTCTTATCACGCCAATAATTTATTTCACGAGTTTGTAAATGTGCTTTAAGTTCATTTAAAACAAAATGCTCCCACATAAATCCTCTATCTTTATTGCGAACATTAATCCAACCATTGAAATAAGCTACTAAACCAGTATCAAAACCATAAACTTTTGGGGCTGATACTATTTCTTGTGATTTATTTTTGCTATAAGGTCTAATCACTATAGCGACAAAAGTTGCTTCTAAAATTCCCAGGTAATTTGAGATAGTAGGGCTACTAACCTTACATGGTGAAGCAAAACTGCTTGCTTCAAAAATTCCACCACTTTGAATAAATAAAAGCTCGATAAACTTTTCAAAAGCTGCTTTATTATCAACCTTATACAATTCTTGAATATCTTTTGCCCAATAAGAATCAATCCAATCTTGATAACTTGTTTCTGGATATTCTGCAGACATGTAATAAGGTGGTAAACCACCTTGTAGAAACCTTTTATCCAAATTTTTGGCTGAACCATATCCCGCTTTAGCAAACTCTTCTAAATCACTAAGAATCATTGGAGTAATATGAACAACTCTTTTGCGATCAGTCAAAGAATCTTTGAATTTTTTGGTTGCCGCTAAAGTAGAGGATCCGGTTGCAAGTATTTTTATATGAGGATAATGATCTGCTGCTACTTTCAAAAGTTCTGCTGGATTTTCAAGTCGATGAATTTCATCAATAATAATAGTTTTATTTTCAATAGATTCTAAAAAGCCTTGAATATCAGCTTCGATTTGATTTCTAACTCGATTTAATTCACAGTCAAAATACTCTACACTTGGGTGAATATTCTTTGCAAGAAAAGTTTTACCAGCTCGGCGCACACCTGTAAGCCATACAATACTTTTATTTTTCCAAGCTTCATTTATTTTTTTTAGCCAAAAAGGACGCTTAATCATCTTAACTATATTAAACCATATTTTAATATAGTTTAACTATTTTAAAGTCTAATTTAATATAGATAAATAGGGTAAGTCCCCAAAATATCCTCTTATCTTGCTATAATTGGAATTTGTGGCGATTTATGGCAATTTTAACCCCACTGCTTTGCCAGTGACTTATCAAAAGTTGCTTGCACTCAGATCTGGCGATCAAAATCTTCAAGGCAAAGCTTTAGCTGAGCTTTTGGAAGCAGAAGCAAGACCTAAACTAGAACAGTTACTTGAGAATCTAGGAATAAAAAACACCCAAGGCTCCTTAGAGGATTTAGCTCAGAGGGCTTATAAGCATCTGCAAACTTTAACACTGAAGTCCACAGAAAAAGATTTGATGATAGATCTTTTAGAATTACCTCAGCTCCTTACTCAAGTACGAGAAGAGACTAGGACTTCCAAAGAACTTGCTTTTGCTGCTGCAACAAATGTTCTAGATCAAATTATTCTACTAACTGATCATTTTAGTCCAGCTAATTCTGCACAGATTGATCTTAGTAAAACTGAAATTCCAGAAGACATAGCAGATGAAGTTTCAGATGAAGAAGATAAACCAAAAGCAAAAAATACACTTGAATTAAAAGTAAAGCTAGACTCAAATACAAGCGCTGATCATCATAGTGGTTCCAATGATTCTCCTTACTACCGCTATAATTCACCTTCAACACGCAGTTGGGGTTCAAATTCATATAGAGATAGAAAAGATGATCGTCCATTAGTTAAACTTATTACTATTGATGATGCCCCTAAAGCAAAACCAGATAATGCTAAATTAGCTGAAACTTTAAAGCTAATCTCAGAAAGCTTTCCAGAGATATTAGCCAGCGCTGATATTGACCAAATTTTTAGTGCATTAGCTCACGCATATCATAATTGCCACGCCGGTGATCATGATCATTTGGAAATTAAAGCTAGCTTTAATAAAAATAAAGAACTCAAAGCAGATCATTATAACGCTTTTATTCAAGAACTTAAAAAATCCCCAGAATTAAGGAGCGAAGCTAGAGCTTATACTTTGCAACATTATGGAACTATATCTCAATCTTCATTCTCTAATGAATCATTTAACAGCTGGTTGCGAGATGTCTTTCATGTCCTTAACGCTGATTCAATTATTTCTCATATTTTTTGTTTGGAAGATTTAAAAAAGTTTTCAAGCGCAGAATTAAAAAAAGCCTATCAATTTCTTATAGATTCTCAATATATTTTTTCATATCAAGAGAAGCAAGTTTTCTTAATTAACCTAGTCGAGGTTCTTGAAAAAAAGCTTGAGCAAAATACTGATGATACAGAACTAAAAGAATTAAAAGATAAAACTATAGATGAATTAGTTTATGGAGTTTTTCGCCGGGACTTCCCTAGTAGAGAACGATCTATTAGTACAAAAATATTTTGCAAATATAATCCAGAGCAATATAGAAAAGATTTACTTGAAAGAATTACTCAAGGATACGAGCTCAATGATTATTTTTTCAAAGCAGGTAAAGAAGAGCCAAGCCTGGCTGATTGCATTAAGGCTGAAAATCCAGCACCAGAAATATTTAAAGTTACTGCAAACAGTACATCTTTTACTGATGATTTTGCAAAAGAAATACTACAAGTATTAAAAGAAAATATTTCTCAAAAATCATTAAAATTTGATAGTCATAATGATCATAGTTATCAACTGGAGATAAAAATGAAGACTTTGATTGAAACCATTAATTTTCTCAACAAAATGGGAGTAGAGACTAGAGGCTTATTTAATGATGATGAGTTATTAGAAATCGTTTCAAGCAAAGGTAAAATACCAATCTTTGATACTAGAGATCCCAAATATCAAGATTTAATTCAACATAGTTACCTTATTATGGGGCATCGTCCTTTTCCTGAAGCTAGTATTCTTCAACTTAGTTCAAAGCTTTTTGAACTATTGACTTTAAGTGGAGTTCCTCCTGTAAAAGCTACTATTAATGATGAATTCATTCAAAGTTTAATAAGTTCTAATTTAGAATATGCACTTAAACGACTGCAAGGAACATGGGGCGGTGATGGAGATTATAGATATCTTATTGAACTATTTGAGTCTTATATTCCGAATGATGAGAAAAGAAAATTTTTAGAACAAAATTATCAATGTAGAGATCTGGTAGAGCAAATAGAGAAATATTTAAACTTAAGCCTTGATGATTTTTATAAACCAATAGCTGGAATAGATCAAGAAATGAAGGAAACAATTCTAAAAAGACTCAATCCCAAAGCAGTAGTTAAAGCTTTAAATGAACGAATTAGTTCATATTTAAATGGAGACAACTATAGTTTAAATGGATTTTATAGAGAATCCATACTCAAAAAATCTGTATTAGAAGAAAGCAAATACTTAGCTAATCTTTGTCAAACTATAAGCAACAAATATGCTTTGGTAGATGATTTGAGAAGGTTTTTATTTAACTCAGAGAAATCTTTTTCCAAATCAAAATTGGAAAGTATTTTCAAAAAATATTTAAAGGATTCTGATTTAGCCAATGAGTTTTTTGCTAATTGGGAGCATTTAGATGAGAAAACTTTACGTTTAGCCGCAACAAGAATTATTAGAGAAGAAAATCGTCAAGAAGAGATAATCTCACCTATTGGTCAAAAAATTATTACTGATAAAGATGATGTTAAAAACTTAAAAGCAGCAATGTTTAACTCTGCAGCTAGTTTTTCACCAGCAAGTTTTATGGCTGAACTTTTTCAAAATAAATCTTTGCCTTGGTTATTTATTAG
This sequence comes from uncultured Gammaproteobacteria bacterium, assembly GCA_964551135.1. Taxonomy (GTDB): domain Bacteria; phylum Cyanobacteriota; class Vampirovibrionia; order LMEP-6097; family LMEP-6097; genus CAYPGT01. Next base: position 375,771 of record CAZKAT010000001.1, read on the forward strand.
AATATTTGATTCGTGTTTTTTTTCTTCCAATCCCACAAGACTAGAAAATCATTTTGCTGAGCAAAGTGAAACTTGGTATCGAGCTTATAGTTTTAGTGAGAAGCTTAGTAACACTAAAGGCAGTTCAGATTTCCTAAGATTACTCGCGTCCAGAGCTAATATGGGACAAATGGGATCTAGTCCTGCTTTCTTGACCGGAAGTGGTCTTCACAATAGTCATAGACTCTATACTCCAGGTGATGATGTTCGTTATATAGATTGGGGTTTGTGGGCAAGAACCGATAAACTATATACCAAAACTTATCTCGATGATATTCATTTAAAACAAAAAGAATACATTATAGATTTAGAATCATTACTAAGTGAAGTTGATAAAGATCATCGCTTAATTGGTAAGAGTAATAAAGCAAAAATCGAAACTTTATTAATAGAACTTTGCCGAAATTTCCAGAAAGGCAATAATCAGAACTTGCAAATCAGATACAAATCAGCGCTTATATTTAAGTTAGATAAAAGACGCTTAGCGCATATGTTCCAGCAAAGTGCTAGTTCACAAATTCAAGATCAATATAGCAGAAGAAGTGGTCTTATGGATTTTTATTTAACTTTAGATTTGCTGACTTCGTTAGTAGAGTTTTATTCTAAACCTTTTGATGAAATTCTTAGTCCGGTTATTTCAGGCACTGATTGGCAACCAAAACCAAAATCACAAATTATTTTTTCTGCTGCAAATAAACAAAGTATTTTACATCCAGCTTCTTTAGAGCAAATTAGACGCTGGTCAAGCCAAGGATCTGAAATACTTGAACTATGCCTGGCACCTAAAGTAAAAGCTCAATCTTCAAGAGCTGGTGCTGTAGCTGGCTGAACTTGTTTTAACGCCTAATTCTTTAAGAAGAGGAATGATGTTTAGTTTGCTTCTGCCAGTGAAATTCTCAAACGCTTGCATTGGATCAATAGAGTCACCCACTGCAAGAATAGTCTTTCTATATCTCTCACCGACATCTGGTTTTAACACTGAACCTCCACCTTTCTGGAATTCAGTAAAGGCATCAGCCGCAAGTACTTTTGACCAGAGATAGCTATAATATTTAGCGTTATATCCATCAGAAAAAATATGAGTAAAAGTATTAGGACTATAATTTAGATCCCTTACTTTTGGTCCAATACGAGTTTTATCGTTTATATCAGTGAATATTTCAATCGGTGTTTTTGGAGCTGCTTTATTTGATTGACTATAGAGCATCATGTCAGGCATGCTACCTTCTGTAATTTCTCTATATGTATGAGTACCAGCTCTAAATTGTTGAGCGGCATTGAGTTTTTCAATTAGAGCCTCAGAAATGATTTCACCTTTTTGATTACGAGCGAAGCTTTGAAGAATGTCTTTATCAAAAGCAAAACTCTCCATCAATTGACTTGGCAATTCGCTGAAATCCCATTTAGTGTTGTAACCAAATTGATCTTTTATTTCAGCTTCAGATAGTAAGACATGTAATGCATGTCCAAACTCATGGAATAGCTCTTTAACTTGATTGTGAGTTAATAGGCTAGGTTTACCTTTTTTAGGCTTATCAAAGCTACAGGCAAAATTTACTAATGGTAATACTATGGAACCATCTTGTTTTTTGTAACCGCTACGTACCATGAGAGCATATCCATCATCATCTTTATTTCTTCTCATAAATGGATCAAGTAACAAGTTTCCTAGTTTGCGTCCAGTTTTGGCATCACTAACTTCATACATTGCTCCACCCTCGTTTTTCTCAAGAATATCTGCGGCAGGTTTTTCAGTGAATTTGATACTAAATAATTTAGATGCGCAATCAAGCATGCCATTGAATGTTTGCCTACATTCAAAGTAAGGTTTAACGTCATTATCATTAATATCATAATCACGTTTTTTAAGTTTCTCTGCAAGATATGCTATATCCCAAGGATAAACTTCTTTAGGATTAACTTGTCTATTCTTGTATCCAATTTCTTCCTGGAAATCAGCAAGCTCTCTGTAATCCTGTTCAGCTAGAGGTTTTACTTTCTCAAGAATACCTTTACAGAATTTCAGTACTCTTGCTGGACTAACAGCCATGCTGTTTACAGTAGAAACTTCAGCATGGCTATTATAACCAATTAATTTTGCTTGCTCTTGTTTTATTTCAAAAATTCGCTTAGCTATTTCGGTATTGTCTAGCTCACTATTCTTTTCTCCATTAAATACATCTAGTAGGCCTCTACTAGCATTCGGACTAGCTTGATTTGCGTTGAGTTCCGCAAATTTTTTCCTGATTTGCGGATCATCTAATCTTTTCATTACTGCTATATAAATCGTATAATCACCAGAAATTAAATATGAACCTTCGGGGATTCTTCGCAAAGCTTCTTGCTCAGCTGCTTTCTTATTGTTTTTGAACTGACCACTAGGCTCATCTTCCATTAATTTTTCAACTAATGCTTCTCTAACACTAATAGCATTCTCTTTTAGGTTTTCAAGGTCGTTATCTGTTAATCCAGCTAATTCATTTTTTCGGTCTGCAGTAAATAAGATATCTTGTCGTGAATCTAGCATGTTGTTATTGAATTCAGTTTTAAGTTTTGAGAATTCCTTATTAAGCTTGTTAAATTTTTCTTTCTTTGGACCTTGAAGTTCAGCACCATTAAGTTTCATTGCAAGCTCCAAATCCTTAATATACCTAGCTCTTGGACCTTGTTCTAGTTTAGCTCCTTCAGTTGCGAAGTATCTTTTTTTTAGTTCGGTTATGTTATTGTCATTAGCAATATAGCTCCTAAAATCACTAGCAATATCATTAGCGTCTTCTTGAATAGCTCTAAAAGCGCTTGTACTATTTACTCCTGCTAGATAGTAAAAAATATGGTCTACATCTTCGAAACCAGCTTCTGCCTCAGATAAAGCAACTATAGTGTTTTCAAAAGTCATATTCTTACTATCCTCACTAGGATCGGCTTCTAGGAGTTTGAGAATCTTATTAATTTGAGCTTTTGCTCTTGAAACTGCTTCATTGAGAGCTGGAATAATGTGTTCTGGTTTGATCTTACTGTAAGGTACTTCTGTACCATAATCAAGTAATGGATTATTCAAAGCTTCTAGTGCGGTATCTGTTTTACCATAAATAGTGTCACTAGCTTTCTTGACAGGATTCATTCCAAAAGCCTCTAATGCATCTGGAGCACCTGAATCTTTTTGATTTGTGATTCGATTTTTAATACGAGTGAAAATCTCAAGGGCACCTTGTTTATATTTCTCGACTTCATTAGCAAATCCCTGAGCAATTCCAAAAATAGCTTCACTGATTTTAGATTTTCTTTCTGGACTAGAGTCTATTTCCCCTTGATTCCCAAAGAAAGCAAAACCAGTTTCTAATAATTTTCTAAGATGATTTTTACTACTGTCATTCTTGTAATTCCCGATTTCTTGCTTTGATTTTGATACTGTTAAATGAAGGTGATTTTTTGCTAAGTTTGCACCAAGTTTAGAAAATTCAGGATTAGGTTCTAGAATTTTTGTCTCTAATGCTTTAGCGAAATCCGAGTCTTTTTCTGCTTCTTTAGAAGCAGTTTTTTGTATAAAAACTTGAGCTGCTTTAAATAACTCGCTAATTGTTCTATTACCAATGTTTATCTGGTTCACATTTATAATAATAGCAGATGATCTAAATAATAGTAGAATCCTGGTGAATGCTCAATGCTGACAAATGTCCAATGTCTAGCTACGACCCCATTTGCATGAGAATGATGTTCATTGCCATGGCATTCACCTGAAAATGCTACTTGGTCATTGTTAGTATTGTTCTGAACTAAGTTAGTAGTGCAATGATTCCCCTCTATATGGTTCCCAATCAAGTCTAGAGTGCAATGATTTGTATTGTATTGTTGTGGACGAATGTCTAAAGCATCATGGTAAATAGCCAATTCTTCTTTTCTTAACGGAGTTCTAGCAAATGTAAAAGGGTTTGGAGTAGGTTTATTCTCAATAGGTTGTTTTCGTAATTGACCAAGTTCTCTTGCTATCCTAACTCCTTGTATCATGAATCTTTATCTTAACATAGCAAGGTAATTGATTGTAAAAATCAATAAATAGTTTATAGTTTAAATGCTTGCATTGGATCAATAGAGTCACCTACTGTAAGAATAGTGTTTTTGAAATTGCATTGATGTCAATACTAAATTTAGTAATATATTGCCTTACTAGCTATAATTATTAAATCTTGAAACTAAGCCTGTATGGAAAACTCAGCTTTATTTACTGATCTCTTTTATGCCAGATCTTTGATGGCGCTTTCATTGGGTTTCCATATTATTTTTGCGAGTATCGGTATAGGTATGCCATTCTTAATGGCGCTTGCTCAGTTGCTTTGGTTTAAGGATAGGCAAGCAGTCTATTTAGAATTAAGTGAGAAGTGGTCTAAGGGAACTGCTTTGTTGTTTGTGATTGGGGCGATTTCTGGTACTGTTTTATCGTTTGAACTTGGCTTGCTCTGGCCTAAGTTTATGGAAGCTGCCGGAGCTACTATTGGTGTAGCTTTCTCGTTAGAAGGATTTGCGTTCTTTATGGAAGCGATTTTCCTTGGAGTTTTTCTTTATGGTAGAGATAAATTACCACCGCTGATACACTCGATTTCAGCAATCATAGTTGCTATCAGTGGATTGCTATCAGCTGTGTTTGTGGTGGCGACTAATGCCTGGATGAATCATCCTTATAACATTAGTGACAATCCATTGATTAATGTTTTCACTAATCCAATGTTTCCGCAAATGGCAATTCACTTAGTGCTTGCTTCTTATATAAGTTGCTTTCTTTTAGTTGCTGGAGTGCATGCTTATTACTTACTAAAAGACAAGGGTAATGTTTTTCATAGGGAAGCTTTTAAGCTCTCAGTGATTGCTTTTGCTGTGATTGCGCCGTTTATGCTAATTAGCGGAGATCATAGCGCTAAGGTGGTTTATAAACTACAACCTATTAAATTCGCTGCACTGGAAGCTCATTATCATACTGAGCAGCCTGCTAGTTTTGTTGTGGGTGGGATTGCTAATAATGAATCTATGACCGTAGATTATGCGGTGAAGATTCCTCGCTTACTTAGCTTCCTTACTAATAATAATTTTGATGCTGAAGTTCAAGGGCTAGAAGAATTCCCTAAAGAAGATTGGCCTAATACTAATATTGTTCATATTGCTTTTACGGTGATGATTGCTTGCGGTAGCATTTTGGTTCTTCTGAGTCTCTGGATTCTCTATGCTTTCTTTATCAAGAAGAATTTGTTTGAGAGTAATAATTTAATTAAGGCTCTGATTCTTGCTTCACCATTGGGTTTTATTGCTATGGAAGCCGGTTGGATAGTTACAGAAGTCGGTAGGCAACCTTGGATTATATATGGCATTATGCGCACTAAAGAAGCTGTAACTACTGTAAGTAATATTGGAATTTATTTTTATATATTCGCTGCTTTATATTTAACCTTAGCTATAACGCTTACTATCATTATGAGAAGGATATTTAGGAAAGCAGCATAATGAATATTCTGGGACTATCTTTAGAATTAATTTTAGCGGGCATTATTGTTGTCTCTATAATAATTTATGCTCTTAGTGGTGGGGCTGATTTTGGTGGAGGGATTTGGGATCTACTTGCCTTCGGTCCGCGCAAACATGAGCAGCGAGTGGCTATCAGTAAGCTTATAGGTCCTATTTGGGAAGCTAATCATGTCTGGTTAATTCTGGTAATAGTTTTATTGTTTACAATTTTCCCTTCTGCATATACGGCAATGATGACAGCTCTGTTTCTACCTTTAATGCTGATTTTGATCGGTATAGTTCTTAGAGGTGCTGGTTACGCTTTCAAACAATACGACCCTAAAAAAGACAAGATCTATTACACTTGGTCAAAAATATTCGGCATTGCAAGTTTCCTCACACCTTTCTTTTTAGGTATCACGCTTGGTTCACTTGCTAGCGGTAACATCGGTGATATAAACGCTTTCGTGATCGCTTGTGGATTATTTTCGCAGGGCTTGTTTGCTTTCCTGGCGGCAGTTTATATCGCTGCAGATCTGAAAGATAATCTAGTACTAAGAAGAGACTTTCGTAAGCGTGCTCTGATATCAGCTCTGAGCCTCGCTCCTATTGCGGCTTTGGTTTATTACTTGGCTAGCCAAGATGCTGTATATTTATTTCATAAGTTATATACTATTTGGGCACCATATCTGCTAAGTGCAGCAAGCATTGCAGCTCTACTTGCTATCTATGCTTTAGTGAAGGAAAAATACGAAGTCGCCCGTTATGCTGCTGTTACTCAAGTCACTGTAATTATCAGCGGCTGGGCACTTGCACAATACCCTTATCTAATTATTCCAACTCATATTATTTATGACTCACATGCACCAGTGATTACTATGCAGTTAGTGCTTATAGCTTTAGCCTTTGGTGGCTTGCTTTTAATCCCATCTCTATTCTTCTTGTTTTATTTATTTGATCGAAAGCGCAGTCACTAATTCTCTTACATCCTCAGTAGAAAGATTTGCTCTGCTCTCAGATATGATTGTAGTTAGAGGAGTTTCATGACTATAATCATCGTATACAAAGGCCTCTTTAACCATACTTACTATTCTGCCAAACATACCATCTAATAATTTAGGAATCTCAGTTTTTAATGTTTGATTATCAACAGTTTGCATTTCACTCGTTGGACCATTAATATCCATTCCTTGAACTTTTGTTTTTAATTTCAAACAAGTATTGAGAAACTTAAACATATCTGCAAGTTCAGTAAATTGTTTTGAATTGAGAATTGTAAAAAGATCGGCAATATAGCCATCTCGGTGCCCTATGAAATCATCTACAGGCGAGGAACTGTAAATCGTGACTGCATGCTGAATATCAGAAAGAGTTTGATGATCAACTTGGGCTCTTAATACACGTGTTGTTCTTTGAAAATAAGATTGTAAATCTCTGCTAAAGCTAGTTGCTGTTGCTTCCATAATATGTAAAATAATATCATATCAATACCTTTTTTAATAATTTCTTTAGTGTTAGACTCTTAGAGACCGAACCTCATATTTATGGTAATTGCTAGTACTAATAAGTTAATAAGGCTAAGGCGAAATCCTACACATGTGCATTTAGGTGATGAAACAACATCACGAAATTTCAAAAGATTAGATCTTGGGACAAGGTATCGTAGGCAAAATCATAGTTGTCCTTTTGTAGATAGAAGAGAGAGAAACAGAGAGACTCTAGTTCCAATCAAACCAGAATTATCAGCTGAAGAACTAGAAGCTCGCCGAATAAAACTTCATCAAAGGAATTTAATGCAGAATCTTGCTGATGATGAGTCGGTAGATTCTCGTATAAATAGTTACGAAGCACTTCTAAGTAGAATGCATGGAAAACCAATTAAATTAGAATTAGAACCGGAGCAGGAGACAGATACAACAGATACATATAAACATCCTGCTGCATTTATGTTATAAAAAAATTCTGGGTTCATTTTTGTTTTCATATAAAAAAATGCAGGCGCCTGCATAGTGCGTGAGTCGAGAGCGAGATCCGGATCTTAAATGCTGCGGATAATTCTATCTAGCTGCATAAAGAATCTATAATCGTCGGCTATTTGCGTGAGGGCTAGTCGTTGATTAAAGAACCGAATGGGGGCTAGTTGCAGCAAGTCATCAAAGTCAGTCAGGAACACGAGTCTCTTCTGTTGATTCCTTTCCGTCAGTTCATCATTTCTCTGTTTGCACAGTAGCAATTTAACCGATTGGCTTAAATTACTTTGGTTGATTGTCTCTTTACTTCTTTCTTTTAACATAGTTTTTTCTCCTTTGGTTTACGTCCCCCGTATTACTGTGTTGTGGGCGTATGATTCATGTATCGGTCGTTGTGACTGGAGTTCAAGCGCTTTCTTCTTCCCTGAAGGAGATTTTAGTCCTAGAGAGCCTAGGTTATCAAAGGGTTAAAAATCGGGGTTTTTGTTAACCAAAGCTTTAACTTAGGAATAAATAGTGGAGATGGATTTAGAATTGGAAATTTTGCTCAAAGATCTCCTGAAAAGTAATATGGCTTTGCAAAGTTTTGCAACAATAGTTTCTTATGATCTGCAAGAACCCTTAGATAAAGTTCTCAATCTTAGTAATAAACTAAAAATTAAATATGCAAGCAAGCTTGATGAACAAGGACAGAGCTATATAGCAAGCATTGAGAGTACTAGTCAGAAGATGAAAACTTTACTAGAGACTTTGTATGAATATTCGACGATGACTAATCAGGAAATTAATTTTCAGCAAGTGCATTTGGGAAAGATCTTCGATAAAGTATTAGATGAATTGAAAAGCAAGCTAATAGAGAATCATGTGCAAATTCAAATCATAGGTAATCCACCAAGCATCGAGGCTGATCCAATGTTGATATCAGAGCTATTAAGAAGTTTGATCTGCAATGCTATTAGATTTCGTTATCCTAATATTAGTCTCTCTATCCAGATTAAAATTACTACCAGTCGTGATCTCGTGAAGATTGAAGTAGAAGATGATGGTGTGGGATTTGGAAGTGATGACTCAGAAGCTATATTTAAACAATTTCAGAGATTGAATAAAACAGAAGAATATAATGGTATTGGTATTGCGTTGACTTTCTGTAAAATTATTTGTGATAAACATCAAGGAACTCTTGCTGCTAAAAGTGCTGAGGGTGAGGGTAGTACTTTTACTTTGCTATTGCCATTGAAGCAGAACATAAAATAGAGAGGTCTATTGTATAATACTTAGCAATGAAAAAACTTCTTCTGTTTTGTAGTCTTCTATTCTTAGTTTCTTGTACTAGTAAGGAAAAACTTAAGATAGTCTTGGATTCCTATAAGGGCTATGATCAGGCTAATGTGGTACAGAATTTTGGATCACCTCAAAGGATCTTTGATAGTAATGGTACCAAGGTTATGGAGTATCAATTTATTGAACAGCATTTTAATTTATTACCGAATAATTCAAACAGTTCTATTAATAATAGTAATTATTTAAACGGTAGTAATGGACCTAACTCAACTAACATTAATTTTGGAATTGGGTCAGCGCGAGGTTATTATTCAAGTAGTGAATGTAGATTAACATTTACAGCAGATTCGCATAATATAGTCAGAGATTGGCATTACCAGGGTACTCTTTGTGAACGTTATGCGACAAGAGAGAATGTGAATCATAAATATATCTCTGATTTAATGCATGCAACAGATAAGGCTTATGGATTCCAGCTAGTTAAAGCTAGTAAGGGTCTGAAAGTTACGGAAGTATATCCAGAAAGTTCAGCTTATAAACTAGGATTGACTAAGGGTGATTTGATAACAAAGATCAATGATTTGAATGTTGTTAATATACCGATAGAACTGACTTACCAAGAGCTTAATAGTAAATCTCAATCTGAGCTGATTGTTTTAAGGAAAACAGAAGAGCTTAGTCTAACAGTTAAGAAGTCTGAGATCCCACGCTTATATTCATATAAGAAATCTGAAAGAAAGTTCTTGGGGTTTGGGGATAGCTGATAAAATTTAGGGTATGTATTCTAAATTTTAGGGTAAAATTAGGGTATGCAGTCTAAATTTATCCCTATTATTGACCATTTTGCCTTAGATCCAGAATGGATACTAAACAGGATGCTTTTTATTTCTGGGCCAAGACAAGTTGGTAAAACTACTTATATTAAAAATAAAATTGCCAAGCTTGGAGGTAGCTATTTTAATTGGGATGATAAGGAAGTGCGTAATGCTTATAATGCGGAAGCTTCTTTTTTTGTGGATTCGAGTAAAGAAGGTACTATTGTTGCCTTTGATGAGATTCACAAGCGACATAAATGGAAGGATATTCTCAAGGGTATTTATGATGTTCATAAGGATAATTATCAATTCGTAATTAGCGGAAGTGCTCGCTTAGATACTTTTAGAAGAGCTGGTGATTCATTAGTAGGAAGATATTTCTTGACGCATATTTTCCCAATTTCTATAGTAGAACTTGCTAGAAAAGATTTCAATGAATATACTTCTGCCAAAACTTTAATTAAAGCAATGCAGGACAGTAAATCAAATATTGTAGATCGCTCTAGTTATGAGGATTTAATTAAGCTTGGTGGATTTCCTCAGTCTTTTTTCTCTGGTTCAGAATCAGTATGGAGAAGATGGCAAAAACAACATCAAGAACTTTTGATTAGGGAAGATTTAAGAGATTTATCAAATATACAGAAGCTTGATAGTGTAGAGATCTTAGTAAAGCTGCTTAGAGATAGGGTTTCAAGTACTATATCTCACAATTCACTTACAGAAGATTTGCAGACTGATAATAAAACTGTAAAGCTTTGGTTGACTCAATTAGAAAAAATCATGCTGAGTTTCACTGTTCAGCCTTGGTCTAAACAAGTAATCAAATCAGTTAGAAAAAATCCGAAAGTATATTTTTATGATTGGTCTTTTGTCGAAGATCCCGGTGCGAGATTTGAAAACTTTATTGCTACTCAACTTTATAGGACTATTACTTTATGGAATGATCGTTATGGATATGATTTTGGTTTATATTTTGTGCGGAATTACAAGGGAAATGAAATAGATTTTTGTATTAGTTTTAAATCTAAGCCTTGGCTTTTAGTTGAAGTCAAACATGGTTATCCAGAATGGGATCAAGGTTTGGTGAAACTTAAGAATGAACTGAAAATACCGACAATAGTAGTAACTAATCAAAAAAACTGGAATAGTTTTATAGATGATATCTATGTGGTAGATGCGATGCGCTTTTTGAGTGTCTTGAGCTAAAATCTTCTAGTTCAGTTTTGTTCAACTGCTTTAAGAATCTCAGCTTTTTTAGTTATGGGTTCAGAGCTATTAGTTTCTGAAACAGTGGTAGTAGTAGCTAGATTACTAGGTATGACTGTGTCAGCTGCAGCTGTAGCTTGAATAGAATGGGTAGCTGGTTCTGTAACAGTTCCTGAACCATTATTATTGATAACAGCACCTTGTGTGGAATTTGCAACAATAATCTTATTTTTAGATTCAGGCATTGCTAATGATCTACCAACATCCGTCAATGGAATATTTAAATCAGTTGTTCTTTTATTTTGCCATGGAAAATTTAGATGTTTAGGTGAGTCATAATAATCACAATGTTCTAGCTCTTGTTTGGGCTTTGGACTGCCGTGTCCATACATATCGTCGAGGCTAGGTCTTCCACCATGACTAACTGCATAATAATTTGTCATTCAATTACTCCCTTGTAATACAGCATTAAATAATACTTAATGCTTAAGAAATTATATGATGAAAGTGACGTTATTGTCAAGTGTATTTAAATACAGTCTAATAATATAAGCAATATTATCTATTTGGTCCAGCCCAGATTTTCTTCTGATTACTGATCTCAAGCATGCGATCAATAGTGGCTTTCGCAGGGATAAGTATTTCTTCAGGAATAATGATCTCAGTATATTCTTGGTCTATTGCATCATAAAGATTCTCTAGTGAGTGATACTTCATATTAGGGCAGAGTGGCAATGGAAACACAGTCGCTATGTCCTTCTCAGGGAAGTCAGCTTGAATTCTAGCTACTAAGCCTTGTTCAGAGAGAATAATGAACTTGCGTCCAGCAGACTCTTCTACGAATTTATAAATCTCCGAAGTGCTACCGACGAAATCCGCTCTGCGCCAGACTTCTGGGTCACACTCAGGATGGGCGATAATTACTGCTTCTGGATGTACTATGCGTTGCTTGTCTACTTCAGCTGAAGTGATCTGCCAGTGTGTTGGACAGAAGCCATCATAGATATGTAATTTCTTTTCTGGTAATTTATATTGCACCCACTCGCCCAAACCCTTATCAGGAACGAAAATTACCTCAGTACTGTTTAGAGATTTAACTATATCTACAGCGTTAGTTGAAGTACAACATATATCAGATTCGGCTTTAACAGCTGCTGAGCTGTTTACATAGCAAACCACTGGCGCACCTGGATGATCTTTCTTAAATGCTCTTAAGTCATCGACATTAATCATATCTGCCATCGGGCAGCCTGACTGGATGTCAGGGAGTAGAACCTTTTTCTCTGGGCTAAGCAGCTTTGCTGTCTCTGCCATAAAATGTACACCACAAAAAGCAATGATCTCTGCATCAGTCTCCTGGGCTTGTTTTGAGAGCATTAATGAGTCACCAACGAAATCTGCTACACGTTGTACTTCGAGTCTTTGGTAAATATGCGTAAGAATAACAGTATTCTTAGTCTTAGCGAGTTCACGAACTTTCCCAAAAAGCTCAAGCTTCTCAGCTGTTCTGTCTATTACGGATTGTGCCATTATCGGAGACATATAGATACATAATTATACATGAAAATCCTTTGTAAATATTAAGTAAATATATACTAGCTAGGCCAATACTGATGAATATTGCTAGAATCTTAGCCTTAACGGAGTTAAAACATGCCAGTACCTAAGAAAAATCATTCGCACCAAAGACAACAACAAAGAAGAGCTAACTGGAAAGGTACAACATTACAGTTAACTGCTTGTTCTAACTGTGGCGTGCAAAAACTTTCTCATCACGTTTGTGATGCTTGTGGCTTCTATAACGGTCGTAAGATCAAAGAAGTTGCAGTAGCTGAATAGTTCTACTAGAAACACTTTACAATATAATAGATGTTGAATTTTTTAACACAGAAATTTATCAGTATTTTGCTGACATTATTTTTGTTGATTACTGCTTCATTCTTTATGCTGCGAGCTTTGCCTGGCAGCCCTTTTGATCAAGAACGTATTCTTGCTCCAGAGATCATTCTCAAGCTTGAGCATAAGTATGGTTTAGACCAACCGCTTACTCATCAGTATCTAAGTTATATGAAAGGACTTCTAACTAAGTTTGATTTGGGTCCTAGTCTTAAATATCCTAATCGTGAAGTGATGGATATACTTGCTGATGCTATTCCTGTGTCTCTTGAGCTTGGCTTCTTAGCGTTTATTATTGCAGTGATTGCAGGCTTAACCCTTGGTATCATTGCTGCACTCTATCCACATAAAGCTGCTGGTAAGTTAGCTTCAGCGCTTGCAAGTTTAGGTATGTCTATGCCGAGTTTTGTGTTTGCAGGAATTTTAATTGCCATCTTTGGTCTGACGCTTAATTGCTTACCTGTTGCTCTTTGGGAAGGACCTGAGTATATAATTCTTCCTGCACTTACTTTGTCTATTGCTCCTACTGCTTACATCGCGCGCATTACTAGATCGGCAATGTTAGAGACACTTGGCAAGGAACATATCAAAACAGCTCTAGCTAAAGGTTTGGATTATTGGACTATAGTGCTGAAACATGGATTGAGAAACAGTCTGCTGCCTATTGTTACTATACTTGGTCCGATTATGGCGATATTAGTTACGGGTTCTTTTGTGGTGGAGTATATTTATGCACTGCCAGGTATGGGAAAGTACTTCGTCACTGCGTTTATTAATCGTGATTACTTTTTAGTCTCTGGAGTGATTGTTGTGTTCTCGATTATATTGCTTATTACTAATACTTTAGTAGATATCAGTATTCATAGGCTTGATCCGAAGTTAAGAAGTTAGTTACTTAGTCTTTTAAGAGAACCGATACCCGTTGCCGTCATCGCGAGGAGTCTGCGAAGCAGACGACGTGGCGATCCACTCCAACGCATAACTGAGTTCTATTATTTTCAAAAATCTTCTTTAAAATATAGGAATGGATTGCCACGTCGCGCTACGCGCTCCTCGCAATGACGGATAACGGGTACTGGTGAGGAATTGATGACTAGTGTTTAGTGATTTTTAGAATCCCTATAGTCGAAAAATACAACAGCAAGAGTGCCATTGCTAAAATACTCATGGTGAAGGGATCTGGGGTTGGTGTGATTACTGCAGATATAGTGAAGGCAGCGAGTATAACATAGCGCCAGGCGGATAATAATTGAGTGCTGTTAATAATGCGGAAGTAACCTAAGGTAATTAAAATGATAGGTAATTGAAACGTAATCCCACAGATACTGAGAATCGATAATTCTAAATTAATGAAATGTTCTAGTCCGTAACGAGTTTCTATCACTCCTTGACCAAATCCTAGTAAGAAACTAAGTAAGGGTGGCAATACTAAGTAATAGGCAAAGGCTACTCCAAGCCAGAATAAGATAGGAGAGAAGCGTAGCATGGGTTTAATGATTCCTAGTTCATTGTCTTTAAGTCCAGGTCTAATAAACTCTTCTAGCTGTCCTAGCCATATCGGCATAGAAATAATTACTCCTAGAAACACTGACACTTTAAGGCTACTAGTAAACAGTTCACCAGGTTTGAGCTGAAAGAAGCTAGAACCCTCTGGAGCAGCTTGTTCTAAGAATCTAATAATAGGACTGGAGAAATAGAAGAAACAAACAGTTGCAATAATAAAAGAGGCTACTGCGATAATAATTCTATTGCGCAATTCATTGATATGTTCGCTTATCTCTTGAGGATCTATACTGGCGGCTTGTTTAGTCTGCAAATGGTCTTCGCGATTGTATTTAGGCTCTGGCATTAATAAACCCTCTTAAATCCAGAGTGACCGCCTATGTCTAAAACAAAAATCTCTATTTTTTTATTACTATATTGCCATATTATTCTTAATTGCCATATTATTCTTATATCACCATCAATTCTGGAACTCCAGGCTTTACCATAGTTTTTAGAGCTAACTTTATGGCTCTTCAGTGAGCTGTCTAAAGGATTTTCTGAAAGCTTTTCTAAAGCATCATTTAAGGTATCTAATGAAAGACGTTTAGATTTGATGAGCTTTTTAGCATTTCTGAGATATTCTTCTGAGAATTCAAAATTAAATCTCTCTTTCATAATTAATCTTCAAGCAATTTTTCTAAACTTTTCCTTGCATTAGGTTTATTCATATCAAGTTTATAAGTCCTACCATGCTTAACATCTTCGAGAGCTCTGCCAAAACTTTCTTCTGCTTCTCCAGTGAGTTCTTCTACGTATTCTTGATCGGTAAACTGATATGCTCCAGGCTGGTTCATGTTAATTCCCCATTGTCCACTAACAAAATTCTGGATCATAAATCTTACTACGTCATTGCTCGAATAAAATCCCATTGACTCACACTTTTTATCAAGATCTTTTTTTAGTTTCTTACTTAGGGGTATTTGCAATTTAGTTTCTGATTTTGACATTAAATTAGGCTCCTTTAGTAATATTATACCAAAATTTGCTATTTTATCACTATTTTCTATTTAAGTTCAACGTTTACGCGCAAAGCGTATTGTCACTAAATTGTCACCATAAAGCAAGCTTACTGAACTATGGTCTGAACTAAGACTCTCTGCTTCTTTAGCATCTATGTACATAGACACTTCGCCGCTCTCACTAGTTAGGCTATAAGCATCACCAGATTTTTGTAATTTAACAGAATATGACTGATGGAAGCCAACATTAATTCTAGAGTAGATCTCAACTTTTACTGTTTGTCCTTGCAGACGTTGCAAGAATCCATGGACTTCAGCTAGTTCATTATTATTTAGCATGAAAACTTGCTCCCAAATCGCCCATAACTGCGTTACGCTCGTCCCTCGCCATCCTCATTTATGTTCAATAAACTCCGGTGGCTCGGGACTCGCAAGCCTTGTTCTGGACGATTTTGAAGCAAGTTTTGCTTTAATCAATCCATACTCGATACTATCTACTATCGCATCCCAACTGGCTTTGATGATGTTGGTGCTGACACCGATAGTATCCCAATCATCATTACCTGAACCAGTATTGATTTGTACCTTAGTTATAGCACCAGTACCCAAGTGACTGTCTAATATCCTTACTTTGAAATCCTGTAGTTGAAATTGATCGACATCTGGATAGTAGTCTCTGAGTGCTTTACGTAGAGCTTGGTCGAGGGCATTGGCTGGACCGTTACCTAGACTCACAGAATGTTTCTCTGTGTTAGCTATGCTAATTCTTACTGTAGCCTCGGTTCTTTCACCGTTTACTATATGTACATTAGTTTCTATTGGCTCAAAGAAGCTAGGATAAATATCCTCTGCCTTCTTAGCTGGTTTAAGGTTGGCTGCAAAACCTTTCGCAATAACTTTTCTAACTAACAGTTCAAAGCTAGCTCCAGCGTTCTCATAGCTGTAACCTTGATGCTCCATGTCCTTGATCTTAGCGAGCACTGCTTGCGCAGCATCTTTCGCTTGAGCTTCATTATCGAAATTAAATCCATTATTATTAAACCAATCAATAATATTGCTAATGCCTGATTGCTCTGAGACTACGACTTGAGTTTTGTTGCCTACTAAGCTTGGGTCTATATGTTCGTAGCTAGTTTTCTCCTTAGCTACTGCACTAGCATGCAAACCACCCTTGTGTGTGAAAGCTCTATCTCCCACGAAAGCTTGTGAGTGATTGAGGTTCATGTTTGCTATCTCTGCGACTCTTCGAGCCACGCTAGTAAGCGTTGAAAGTTGAGTTTCAGGAATGCAAATTAATTTATCGTCGGTATATTTAAGCTGTAAGTTTGGAATGATGGAAATTAAATTAGCGTTACCGCATCTTTCGCCATAACCATTAATAGTACCTTGTACTTGAATTGCACCAGCTCTCACTGCACGAATACTGTTAGCTACTGCAAGCTCACCATCGTTATGCGCATGTATGCCAAAGCCAATCTCAGAACCAAATTTAGTCACTAACTCTTGAGTGACTTTATAAACATCTCCAGGAAGTGAGCCGCCGTTAGTATCGCAAAGTATCATGCGTTTAGCACCGGCTTGAATTGCAGTCTTAATGAAGCTTTCGGAGTATAGAGGGTTGCCCTTGTAACCATCAAAGAAATGCTCAGCATCAACGAAAACTTCGCGACCCTGGGATTTAAGATAGTTAATGCTCTCAGCTAGCATTTCTAGATTCTCATCTAGATTAGCTTTCATAGTAGTCTCTACTTGCCAAGCAGAACTCTTAGCTACTATGCATATCACCTTAGTATCAGCTCTAAGAAGAGCTTTAAGTATAGGGTCTTCATTTACCTTAGTATTAGCCTTACGCGTAGAACCAAATGCAGTTAATGTGGTGTTCTTAAGTTTAAGTTTCTTCGCTTCTTCAAAAAAATCCACATCCTTAGGATTTGCACCAGGCCAGCCACCTTCTACATAGGCTATTCCTAGTTCATCAAGAATAGTTAAGATCTTAAGTTTATCTGCGACACTAAAGGAGATATCACGCATTTGCGCGCCATCTCTGAGGGTTGTGTCGTAGATTTCTATCTGTTTCACCTTGAGTTAACTAGTATATCATTGGGGCTTGTAATTAGTATAGATAAGTGCTAGAATGGGAGTATTATGGTATCAATTGCAAATATGGAAATAGATCAACGACGTTTAGCAACTGCTGGTATAGGTCAGGGTAATAATGCTCTTATATTAAATGATGATCAGACACACGCTCCCAAACAAACAGAGGGAAAGGAAATTAGCAGAACTGCGGATAGACGATTGGCAAAGCCTGTAATGCCGATACCAGTATGGAATGAAACAGATGTTTTAAGTGGCACATCTACAGATGGATTGATTCCGGTATCAGATGAGTTTGGAAATAGAGCTTTTGCATATGGACTCTGTCCTCAATTAAGTGGGAACGATCCCTTAGAAATGACAAGCTATCCGACTAATAAATAATCAAGATAGTTCTAAAGCAAAAGCCCTCCATCACGGAGGGCTTTTTATATATTAATCAATCACTCATCGTTGAGTATTAATTAGTTAGATTTAGTACTCGAGAGAATTTCATATGGTTCGTAGTCAATGAAATCTCCATCTAAGCTTGCGCTTTTTGCAGATAGAGGATCATCGATACCGATTACCACACCATCTACTACGCCTTTCACTAATCCAGTGACAGCGCCAGTAGCACCACCTATGATGAGCCCAGTTGGAGTGCCGATTAATCTACCGAAAAATCCATCACCCATAGCTTCAGAGAAATCACCAGTGTATTCTACGCCTTTAGAAGTCATACCGCGTACAGTACCCATTACTGCACCGATTGGCACGCCAACTATTGGACCGATTATTGAGAGCAAGCCTTTATCTGCTGCCTTAGCAGGTTTGGCAATGACCATGGTCAGTAGAAGAGATAGCGCCAGAGGCAAACTAATCATTTTCTTCATTTTTTTATCTCCTTTTTAAGACAAGCCCAAGCCAAGCTAACCCTGTTGCCAAGGCTCATCCAGTATTTACAGACGAATTTCTAGAGAAATTTGTTCCTATTTACAGCTAGTTCTGATATAATAATATGCTTATGATAAGTTCTATCTCTCAAGCTAATACTGCTCTTCAAACTAATATTGATACAACTATTATTCAGCCTGTTTATCAAATGATAGTGGATTTTATAAAGACTGGAGCGAAAGGGGAAGCACTTTTTGATACAACATCGAAAGAGAGACGTGAGGAACTTATATACGGATCATTTGCTAATTTAGAAGGTGCTAGATTTTTGCTTTTACATGCATCAGAGCAAGAGGGGACTCTTATGCCAATTATCCAAGATGCTAAGACTACTAAGATTTATGATGATGAAACAAGAACACAGCGAATTTGCGGTTTAATTGAAAGAACAAAACTAAGTGAAATTCCTATCGAGAATATGGCTATCCAACATATTATAGGAGTCCTAAAAAATCTACCAATATCAATGAGAGAAGCACTTGTAGAGCCTGCGAGAACTTTCTTAGCTCAATTAGAGGTTAGTCATTTCAGAGAGTTTGCTGATACTTGTAGAAAGCTGTGGATTTATAATACTGAGAGATGGAGACCTAATGTTACAGAAAACTATGAAGCTAAAGCACGTGAATTAGCTCAAGTAGTTAAAACATTAGAACTCCCTGATATCAATCCTTTCATTGAAAAATTAATGAAGGATGTTAAAGCTAAGCTTTTCCCTTTATAAAAACAAAAGCCCTCGCATAAAAGCGAGGGCTTTTTAGTTCATTCAATTAAAGGATCTTATACACCAACTGCTTGTGCGTGTTTCACGAAGCCATCTGGAATAAGTTGGTAACCGCCACCATAGACAGTTTTGATATATTTCTTATCGCCACTTTCGATTCTAGATCTTAAATGACGGATGTGAACACGAATAGTGTCTACATCATCTTCTGGTGAGTAACCCCAAACTTCTTTAAGTAAAGTTCCTGGGCTTACTGTTTGACCGTGGTTTTGCATTAAACAATGAAGTACTTCAAACTCAATTGGTGTGAGTCTTAGAATCTTGTCTTCAATCTTGATCTCACGAGATTCAGGCATAAGCGTTATGTCGCCAGCATGAAGTATCTCCGGAATAGATTGGGCTAGGCTAATAGCACCAGATCTGCGAAGTAAAGCTCTAACTCTCACGAATAATTCAGCGAGTTCAAAAGGCTTAGTTAAGTAGTCATCAGCACCTGAGTCAAAACCAGTAACTTTGTCCTCTGTACGGCTAAGTGCTGTAAGCATAAGCACAGGAACGTCTTTAGTTCTGTCGTTTTGGCGAAGTCTTTGACAAGCAGTGAAGCCATCTAAATTAGGCATCATCAAGTCAAGGATAATAAGCTGAGGAGGGTTTTGTTGGATTAAAGCCAGCCCATCTATAGCATTATCGCAAGATTCTACGGTATATCCTTGCATTTCGAGGTTAGAGGTAACTAACTCAAGGATTGCCGGATCATCATCAATTACAAATATTTTCTGTTGGTTTTCGTTCATAGTAAAAGTTATTTTAGCAAGGAATTATTAAAAATTGCAATACATAATAGATGAATTATTAAAATTTTATCTTTCCTTAAGGATTCTTCTTAATCTATCGCGCTTTCGGCTTCAGATTTGTTCTGTTTTTCAGCTTTAAGCGCTCTAATACTAGAGATTATTTCATTGAGATATTTACCTACCTTACTGCTCTTTTTCTCAGTCTTAAGTATTTCCGTATAAAACTCTTGTATACGCTTACGAATTGGCTCTATAGATGTATGGCTGGTTATTCTACCTTGTTCAGCCATGGATATCTCACCAGTTTCTTCAGATGCAACTAAACATAAAGACTCAGTTACTTCGGTAAACCCAATTGCGGCCCGGTGTCTAGTGCCATATTGCCAATCAAGCTTAGGGTTTTCAGTCATGGGTAATATCACACCTGCAGCAATGATAGTGAATCCTTTAATAGTTACAGCTCCGTCGTGAAGTGGGGACTTAGGATTGAATATCGAAAGTAATAATTCCTTACTTAAAGTTGCATTGATAGTTTTACCAGAGTCTATATAGTATCTATCTACTGCAGCCCTCTCGATTGCAATTAAACCTCCAAACTTATTTCGCTGAAGGCTTTCTAGTGCTTCAATAATTTCATTAGTAGCTTCATTAATAGTCTTCTTGGATTCTGCAATATGCAAATAGTCTACTAGAGAGAGATTGCCACCAAGTTGCATTAATACTCGTCTAAACTCAGGTGCAAAAATTACAATCAAACCAATCAAGATAGTTGGTGAAAATATTTCTATTAATCTAGTGATGATTGAGAGTTTAAGAGTGTAGCAAATCAAAATCACCGGGCTAAGTAGAATTACTCCTCTAAGTGCTCTAGCTGCTTGAGTTCCACGGAAGCGCTTGTAAACTATGAAAATAAGCCAAGCAATTAATGCCAGCTGTAGTATCACACTGGTGATACTTAGGGGATTAAAATCCAAATTAAAAGACTTATAAAGAAACTCTTTAATATCAATGTAGTTTAAATTAATGGTGCTGTCGTCGATAACTCAGTGCCTCTACTATATTATATGACAAATTACAGTGCCTGAGTGTCTGTGCGACTGAGTGACTGATGAAATACTCTCGAACGCTTTTACACTCAGTCACTCAGGCACTTATTCTAGATATCTTGGCAATCTATCGTGTTTTACTATGTCATCAAGACTTTCGCCTTCGATAATGATATTAGCTTCACCGTCACGCACCAGAACCATAGTTGGTTTGGTAGCACGATTGTAGTTAGATGCCATGCTGTAGTTATAAGCACCAGTAGAATAAACTGCAAGTAGATCTCCACTCTCAGCTTTAGGGAGTTGTATGTCCTTAATAAGCACATCACCAGATTCACAATACTTACCAGCAACAGTGACTAACTCTAAATTAGTAGCGTTGACCTTACCGTCTATCTCTGCTGTATAGCGAGCTCCGTACATGATAGGTCTAACATTGTCAGCCATGCCACCATCTATCGCAATGTATTTGCGGATGCCTGCGATGTCTTTAATATTACCTATGCGATAAATAGTTACTCCGGCAGGTCCCACCATACTTCTACCAGGTTCAGTCAGTAAGCGCGGTTCCTTTAATCCAAGTTCCTTGCAATTAGCTTTAACAGCTTCAGCGATAATCATTGCCCATTCTTCTATTTCTGGAGGATCATCGTTCTCTGTGTATTTTATTCCTAGTCCACCACCAACATTTAGATCAGAGAACTCTATACCAAATTTATCCTTGATCTTCTTATAAGTAGTAAGTAATACCTTGCAGGTATCTTTATGGGGAATAGTTTCAAAAATCTGCGAACCAATATGAGCATGTAATCCACGTATCTTGATATTCTTGCTAATCGCTAGAACCTTCTCTATAACAGTTTCTGCCTCTTCTAGATTAAAACCAAATTTAGAATCAATGCTTCCAGTCTTAATGTAGTCGTGAGTATGACACTCGATGCCTGGAGTTATACGAATTATAATTTCTACTTTTGCTTGGGAGTTCTTTGCTAAGTAGTTTTCAATATTTTTCAGATCACAGTAATTATCTAGGATTATAGTTACGTTGTTCTCTATTGCCATAGCAATCTCTTGCGGGCTTTTATTATTACCATGAAATATTATTCTTTCTGTTGGAAACTTTGCTTTAAGAGCAGTGTGTAATTCTCCTGCGCTAACTACGTCTAGTCCTAAGCCTTCTTGTTCCATGATCTTGCAGAGAGCCATGCAATTAAGAGCCTTGCTTGCGTATATCACTAAATGATTTGGGTAGTGTTTTTGGAATGCTTGAGTATAAGCTTGCGCGCGTTTACGAATAGTCTCTTCACAGAGTATATATAAAGGAGTACCGAACTTCTGTGCTAGGTCTTCAATCTTGATATTAGCGATAGAGATTTCTGCTTTATCGTTGATTGCATATGTGATGGGTCTTACTTGATTTAACCTAGATTTTGTCATAGTCATGGTCTAAATATTAGCATTTCAACTGTATTTATAGAGAGCTGCTAAAATTCTATTTGGTTAAAATGAAAATCGCACTTGCACAAATTAATCCCATAGTTGGAGCTATAGAGCATAACTTTAAACTTATTCTTAAGCAGGTTGAGACTGCTAAGAAAAACAAAGCGAACTTAATTATATTTCCTGAACTTTCCTTGCTTGGTTATCCACCGAAGGATTTGATACTTAAGCATGGTTTGATAGAAATGCAAGATCACTATATTAAAGAACTTGCTTTATATAGTGATAAGGACTTTGGCATTATTGTTGGAGGTATCTCTCTCAATACTGGCTTTGGTAAGAAATTCTATAATTCGCTTTTCTGTTTAGCAGAGGGACAACTAGCTCAGACTGCTCATAAAACTTTATTACCTAGTTATGATGTCTTTGATGAATGGCGTTACTTTGAGCCTGCTAAAGAAGTGACGGTATGGGAGTTTAATGGTCAGAAGCTTGGGCTGAGTATTTGCGAGGATATTTGGATAGAAGCTTACCCTAATCTTTATAACCGTAATCCTATAGAAGACCTTATTGCTAAGAAAGCTGATTTAGTGATTAATATTTCTGCTTCACCATATAGTTATGGTAAAGCTAAGATTCGTGAAAACCTTATGAAGACCTTGATTGCAAGGTACAAGATCCCGATTGTCTATGTGAATCAAGTTGGTGCAAATGATCAACTTATATTTGATGGTGCTTCTATGGTTCTAGATAGCCGTGGAACTTTAGTTACTAAAGCTAAGCAATTCTCTCCTGATCTGATTTACGTTGATAGTGAAATATTAAACAAAGAAAATACAGGGACGGCTTATCCAGAAGCTCAGATTTCTGAGATAGAAGCAGCTCTAGTACTGGGACTGAAAGATTATGTGGAGAAATGTGGCTTCTCTACAGTAGTGTTGGGTCTTTCGGGTGGCATAGATTCGGCTCTGGTAGCTTATTTGGCTAAGGAAGCTTTAGGAGCGAAGAATGTTTATGCTTATATGCTTCCATCGGAGTTTACTAGTGAAGAGAGTTTAGCTGATGCTAAGCAACTTGCTGAAAACTTAGGAATCAATTATGAAACCATTGCTATTAAGGACTTGCATACGACTATGCGTAAGCTAATTCCTAATCTGAATCCTTTAGCCGATGAAAACCTGCAACCAAGATTGAGAGCAAATATACTTATGGCTAAAGCCAATTCATTAAATGCAATGTTACTTGCTACTAGTAATAAGTCAGAGATTGCTGTTGGTTATTCGACTCTTTACGGTGATACTTGCGGTGCGCTATCTGTGATCGGTGATTTATTGAAAACTAAAGTATATGAATTAGTAGATTATATCAATAGTAAAGAGAAAGTTATTCCACAACGCATCATAGATAAAGCTCCTAGTGCAGAACTTAGACATGATCAGAAAGATAGCGATTCACTTCCTGACTATGAAGTATTAGATCAGATTATTAAACTATATGTGGAAGATCTCAGATCATTGAAAGCAATTATTGATCTTGGCTTTGATGCTGCTTTAGTCAAGAAGGTTCTTAATATGATTGATAAAGCGGAATATAAGCGTCAACAATCACCACCGATATTAAAAGTTGCTACTAAGGCTTTTGGTGTGGGCAGAAGGATGCCGATGGCGCAGGGCTTCACACATAAGTAAAGAGCCTAAATGCTAAAATGATATACGCATGCAAAAAGTTTTATTGTTAATTTTAGATGGTTGGGGTTATAGCACTATAGATAAGGGTAATGCTATTAAAGCTGCTAAACTTCCTTTCTATAATAGTTTAATTCAAAAATATCCAAACACATTGCTCAATGCTAGTGGTGTCTATGTCGGTCTGCCAGAAGGTATTATGGGTAACTCTGAAGTAGGTCACGAGAATATTGGTGCAGGTAGGATTAATAAGCAGAAGCTTACTATGATCTCTGATATGGTGAAAACTGGTGAGTTCTTTAATAATCAAGTTCTGAAAGATGCTTTTGATCATGCTTTGCAAAACAATTCTAAAGTACATTTTATGGGATTGATCTCGGAAGGTGATGTGCATGCGCATTTAGGACACTTAGATGCTTTGATAGAATTTGCTAAGCGTAAAGGTTTGCCTAATGATCAAGTTTATCTTCATGCGATTAGTGATGGGCGTGATGATCCACCATATGTGGCTGGACATTTAATGGAACGCTATATGCCGAAGATTAATATTGCAACAGTCTCTGGACGTTATTGGGCAATGGATAGAGACAATAACTGGGATAGAATTGAGAAGTATTTTCAATGTGTTACTCAAGGTATTGGAGAGACTGCAAGGACTGCAGTTGAGGCTATCAACCAAGGTTATGCTTATGCTAAAGCTGGCAAAAATACTACTGGTGATTCAGATGAATTTATTATGCCTACCGTTGTTAATCATGCTGGTTTAATTAAGGATAATGACTCTGTTATATTTTTTAATTTCCGTCCTGACCGCGCAAAGGAGATCTCTAAAAGATTAGGTCTGGATAGTGGGTTACAGAACTTTCACTATACTTGTTTTGCTGAATATAATCATGAGTTTGGTCTACCGATTGCTTTTACGCATGATACTCTACCGAAGCAAGATTATTCAATGAATCTTGGAGAGCTAGTTTCATCAGTGGGCTTTAATCAGTTCAGAGTAGCGGAGACTGAGAAATATAATCATGTGACCAATTTCTTTAATTCTAGTCGTAAGGAACCTTATCCTCATGAAGATAGATGTTTGGTTCCAAGTCCTAAGGTTGCTACTTATGATTTGCAACCAGAAATGAGTCTTCCTGGTGTCACGGATAAATTATTAGAAGCTATGGATAATCAAGTCAAGGATTATAAGCTAATAGTTTGTAACTTCGCTAATCCAGATATGGTGGGACATACAGGGATTTGGAATGCTGTGATTACCGCATTAGAAGCTATTGATAAATCTTTAGAGAAAGTTGTTGCTAAAGCTATAGAGACTGGGTATGTGGTAATGCTTACTGCAGATCATGGTAATGCTGATCAAATGATAGAAGCAAATGGTGGTGTAAGAACTGCACATAGCTGTAATCCAGTGCCTTTCATTATTATTAATTCTAAGATGGATGTTAAATTACGTGCACCTTGCGCTAATCCTCAAGATCTAGCTGCTAGTCTAAGTCTTGCAAATATTGCTCCCACTGTTTGTCAGTATTTAGAATTAGAGCAACCTAAGCAAATGAAGTCTAGAACTTTGCTTGAAACTGCTAAGGTTTCAGCTTAACTTTGGTTTTCTTTAGAGTCATGAAGTGCTTTAGCTAATGCATTTAAGCGCATATTGCAAGTTTTTAAGTTTTTCAAAGCAGGCATTGTTTCTGGAAAACCTGTTAGTCTACTTACAGCTTGAATGAATTTAGTATTCATTGCTTGTTTTGACTCTGAATGTTCAATCCCTTGCCAGCCTGTATTACCTTCTGGTCCAATCTTGTATTTAGGATTAAAGAAGCTCACATCTTTTCCTGTTGCTTCAACTGCAGCAGCTAAAAGATGAGTTTGAATACTTTCTAGTGATAGTTTTACAGTAGTAGTGTCAGCAGCTTGAGTGTCAGTAACTTGAATGTCAGCAGATTGGATGCCAATAGTTGGAATATCAGTAGCTTGAGTTATTATAGGTTGTTCAGATAGTTCGACTTGAGTTGGTCTAGAATGGATGACAACATTTTCTGAAGGAGGAGGAGTGACTTTGGTTAATCTCTCCATCTTAGCTCTATTGTCTGAAGAAGAATAAAAAGTTGTTGCACCATCAAGAATCTCTCTCGGGCGACCTGTTCCCAACAGAGTTTGTGAAGGTAAAATTGAAAAAGAAAGTGGCATAACAAAATATTATTTATAGCAAATGATATCTTGCTAAGTCAACCCTTGCTCAGTAAATATTGCTTCTATAAGTTCATTAGGTGTCACATCGAATCCAGGATTAACGAAACTCACTCCAGAAGCGGCAGTGCAGGTCTCTCCATTGATATGAGAAACTTCGGAGCTATGACGTTCTTCGATAATTATTTCATCACCAGATTTAAGTGATCTATCTATAGTGCTTTCTGGAGCAGCGATATAGAAAGGTATATGGTGATACTTCGCAAGAATTGCTAGTCCATAAGTTCCTATTTTATTAGCAGCATCTCCATTAGCAGTAATGCGATCAGCACCAGTGATAACTAAATCAATTAAACCTTGCTTCATTAAATGAGCAGCCATATTGTCAGTATTAAGAGTTACAGGAATATTTTCATTAGCTAATTCCCAAACTGTTAATCTTGCTCCTTGTTGGCGCGGACGAGTTTCATCTGCGTAAACCATCTCTAGCAAACCTTCGGTATGAAGTGTGCGAATCACTCCTAGAGCGGTTCCGTAACCACCAGTTGCGAGTGCTCCAGCGTTGCAGTGTGTTAGTATTCTGAGTTTCTTGTTTAATCCGAATTTATTTTTTATATATTCTGCTCCAACTTTAGACATAGCTTTGCAGCGAGTGATATCATCTTCTAGTATCCAATGAGCTTTAGCTAAAATTGCTTCATAGCTTGTGAGTCCTTGAACTTGATCTAATGCCCACATGAGATTTACAGCAGTAGGTCTAGTGGATCTGAGTAATGAATCTGCTTTAGCTAAATCGTAATCTTGCTTAGCAGCAAGTGCCATACCATAAGCTGCAGCGATGCCTATTAAAGGTGCACCCCTAAGAACCATATCCTTGATGGCTTTTGCCATATCTTGGACATTAGTTATTGCTACTAAGTTAAGTTCGTATGGTAATAATCGCTGATCAATTAACTTAACGCTTTCACTTGCCTTATCCCAGAATAAAGGACAAAGTTCACTATCCTTATAAACTTGCTCTTTAATTGATTCTAGGGCTTGAATGGACATAAATTAGCTTTACAGTATAACATTTTTGAGCGATAGATTCATATTTGTTTAAAAAATTCCATTAGGCTAACAATAAGGGTTAAAATCTTATGACTATGACTACAGAGAAAACATTTTTAGCGATTAAACCAGAAGCATATCAACGCCAAGATAGCGTTGCTATTATTGAGTTACTATCAAAGCTTCTCCCTGACGCTAAATGCGTGGCTATGAAAGTTTATAAGCCAAGTACTGAATTAGCTAAAGAGCATTACGCTGCTCTTAGTGACAAGCCTTTTTTTCCTGATTTGATTAGTTCATTTACTTCTGGCCCTATATTAGGAATGGTTTGGGAAGGTGAAAGTGTTGTTTCTAAGGCTAGAGATGCGATGGGTGCAACTAACCCTGAGCAAGCTGCGGCAGGTACTATTCGCAAGCAATTCGGTAAGCATATTGGTGATAATGCTATTCATGGTAGTGATACTGAGCCAGGTTCAGCGACTAGAGAGGTGGGAATTCATTTCCCTGAAGCTAAGTTCTCTGAGATCAGCAATCCAGCTGCAAAAGCGAAAGAATTAGTAGAAGCTGCTAAGGCAAGTGTTTAAGAAAACCTTAAAGAGACTAGTCTTAGGGTTTATAGCTTGTATTTCTAGATTTAAGTGAGCTAGAATAAGCCATTACGTTATTATGCTAAAAATTAGATTACAGAGATTTGGAAAGAATAAGACCCCTATGTACAGAGTGGCTGTGTTAGAGCACTCAAGTAAGAGAGATGGTAAGCCAGTAGAAGTGCTTGGATTCTATAATCCTAAAACCAAAGAATTAGTTATCAACACTGAAAGAGTTAAACACTGGCAATCAGTAGGAGCTCAAGCTTCTGAGACTGTTGCTACTTTGATTAAGAAACAACCTTTACATGATTTAGCTACTGGTGCTTACCAGGCTAAAGCTAAATCAAGATCAGATAAAGAGAAATCTAGAACAGATTTACTTGCACAGAGTAAGAAAAATACTAAAGCTAAGAAAAAACGTACTGAAGCTGAAGCTAAGGCTAAAGAAGCTCCTGCTGAAGAAGCTGCAGCTGCGTAGTTGTAAAACAATTTTAATTAAGAAGGCTTTGCCAATTAACTATCGATAAAACTAAGCAGTTCTCTGCCGGTATTTCTATGCATTGCTTGAAAAGCTAGTCTGGGACTATTGTCTATATTTGGAATTCTATTCAGAGATCTGTTACTAAAAGGTCCTTCTTGATGCCAGCTTACTATTTCATTACGAGATGCTTTAGGAACTGGTGAACCTAATTCAGATACGAAGCTAGCAAGTTTTTGAGCAGCAGCTTTTACTGAACTCATGGCTCTGCCTAATAGGCCTAATGCCATTACTGCTTCTTTATTACCAAACAATTGAACCAAATTATTTACCCTTTACCCTGCACTTACTAATTTCTCAAGCATTTACTATTTCTTAATAATTAGCAGTAGTTATAGTATCAGTTAATTATTCAATTGACAATAGATAATTAGGAAAATATTTAGACTAATCATAAAATTTAACTAATTTATCTTCCTTCTCTGGAACATCAGATACGATAACACGTCATAACGCTAGTAAGCCATATTAGGCTTGTATATTCTATGGTAATTAATCAGAGTTCAATTCAAGCTAATCAATCTAAAACTAATAAAGTTCAATTGCAGCTAGATAATTGGAAGAAACATTTAATTGATTTTAGTAAAAGAAATCAATTGTTGTTCTTCAAATCTAGACCAAGTTTAACTATTGAGTTTAAAGAACAGGCGCCAGAAATTTTCCAGAAAATAATTTTAGAAGCTCGTAGTCTTGGGTTTCAACATGAGATCGGTGCTTTTAGTACCGGTGAATTTGTTGATGAGGCTGTTAGTGATGAAATGATTCCTGCAGATCCAGATGCTTTAGAACCTGGATTGAGTTTTGATGAAGTAGATGAGATTGAAGAGACTCCCATAGTGATGGATCAAGAACTAGATCTCACTAATGCTTTATTGACTAATAAGGATTCACGATCTTTAGAACAAGTCCTGGCTAAGCTTAAGACTAGATCTAAAGCTAGCATTCAAGAAACTGGTGTGAATATTTTATATATGGCTTTGTACTTTCTTGAATGGCATCCTAAGAACACTACTAATATAGAAGAAGATGCTCGTTCACCACTACTATTAATTCCAGTAGGTTTAGAGCGTAAGGGTCTTAATGGAGCTTTTAAGCTCAATGCTATAGAAGATGAGATTCGTATTAATCCTACCTTGGCTTATAAGCTTGATAGAGACTATGGTATAGATCTAAGTGATCTTGAAGCTGAGCTTGAAGATATAGAGAAGATAGAGGACCTTGAAGAGAAGATTCAAGCAATTCAAGACCGCATTACTAAAGATCATGGCGAATGGCAAGTAACAGAGGATTCTTGTCTTAGTTTATTTTCTTTCGCTAAATTATCTCTTTATAGAGATTTAGAAGAAAACGAAAGTCGTATTCTTGAACATCCATTAATCAGACAGATTTCAGGTGAATTGCCTGAGCAAGTCTTTCCTAATGGAATTGATCCGAATGTTAAGGCTGAATATATAGTTAAAGCTCATGAGATTGATTCAAGGTTAGATGCTAATCTTTCGCTGCAGATTCTTGATGCAGATAGCAGTCAAGAAGAGGCTATTAATGCTGCCAAAGCTGGTCAGAGCTTCGTTATTCAAGGACCTCCTGGTACTGGTAAATCACAAACTATTGCTAATATTATTGCAGAATCATTAGCGCAGAATAAGAAGATACTTTTTGTAAGTGAGAAGAAATCAGCACTTGAAGTTGTAGTTAATAGACTGAAGGAAAGTAAATTAGATAAGTTTTGTCTTGAGTTGCATAATGCTCAACGTAAAAAATCAGACATCATTAATAATATTAGAATTGCTCTAGAAGAGATTAAATCTATCGCTGTTGATTCAAGACGTGAAGAATATATCGAAGATATTAACAAGGTTAAAGCTGCACTGCATCGTGGTATCACTGAACTGCATAAACTTAGAGAACCAATCAACCACTCGCTTTATGAGATATATGGTGAATTGAGTAAGCTTGATTTAGCATTAGCTGGTCTTGAGTATAATATTGATTTCACAGTTCCAAGTATAGAGAAGATAGATCTTAAGAAGCTTTCAGAGTTTGATTATTTATTTAAACAACTTGCTAGTAAACAAGAGATCTTAGATGACTACCATAATTTCATCTGGCGTAATGCTAATGTGCAAAACCTAAGCTTTGAACTTGAGAATGATATTAAATCTAATTTTATTGAGTTTAAAAATATAATTATTAAGCTAGCCGGTTATGCTAATCCTATATCTGAGAAGTATTTCGATAAGAAGATCACTAATATTAAAGAATTTAAGTGGCTTGCTGAAGCAGCTAAACTTGTCATAGACTCTCCTTTCCCTAAGAAAGATTGGTTTAACCCATCTAAGTTAGGTGAGGTACAAACTCTAACTCTTGAAGCGAAGATTGAGCATGAAGAATATGCAGTTAATAAGGAGAAAATACTTTCTCGTTATAGTGAGAATTTCCTGCAGCTTGATCATGATGAGCTCTTAACTCGTTTCACGCAAAAATTTACTGGCATCTTTAGATTTCTTAACTTTGATTATTGGCAGACTGTTAATCAGATCAAGAAACTATCTCTATATAATGAAGCACGTAATCTAGAAACTATTATTGAGGACTTACAGCAAGCAGCACTGCTTGATAAGAAATCCCATGAGTTAAATCAAGGCAGTACTGAGCTATCCTTGGTACTTGGTGATTTCTATAAGGACTTTGATACTGATTGGGATGAAACTATTACTGCTATTCGTTGGGTGCAGAAAGTATTAGGTAAGTTTAATGCTAATGCTTTGCCGATTTCCTTGGTTGAAGTAATTTCTGAGGCTGGATCTCAGGATGATTTTAAGGAATTTGAGAAGCAAACTACGGATCTACTTCAGGCTCATGAGCTACTGAAATTCCATCTTAATTTCTATAAGTCTATATTTCCTAATCCTAATCTTGATCTGGATAATTTAAGCTTCACTGAACTTGCTGCACATTTAGAAGATTTAATCTGCCATATTACTAAAATTGAGGATTGGATTGAGTTTAAGCAATTAGAATCTCAAGCGAAGAAGCTTGGCATGGGTCAGTATATAGATACTCTTATTAATTCTCCAGTTAAAGGACTTGATGCTGATACTATACGTAATATTTTTATGCGTAAGCTATATCAACTCTGGATAGATAAGATTGAAATAGAGAATCCGGAGATGCGTAAGTTTAGTGGTGAAGCTCAGCAATTATTAATCGATAAATTCTGTGACTTGGATCTTAAGCTTATTGGTAGGAATAAAACTCAAATCTGTAAATCACTGGCGCTTAATTGGATAGAATATGCTTCAAACATAATTAATAAGCTAGACTTGCAGGTTTTAAATCATGAGATTAATAAGAAGAAAAAGCATAAACCAATCAGAGTTCTTATTCAAGAAGTCCCTGAATTATTACAAACTCTTAAACCTTGCTGGATGATGAGTCCACTTTCAGTTTCTCAATTAATTGAAACTAATAAGAAAGAAGCTGATAGAAAATTTGTAGAGTTTGATCTGATTATTTTTGATGAAGCATCACAAATTAGAACTGAAGATGCTATCTGCTCTATTTATCGTGGTAAGCAATTAATACTTGCAGGTGACTCTAATCAATTGCCACCTACTAATTTCTTTAACTATATAGACAATGATGATGATTATGAGAATAATAATTTTGAGAGTGTTTTAGATGAATGTGCAGTTTTCCTTGATAGTAGAACTCTTAATTGGCATTATCGCAGCCGTCATGAGGATTTGATTAAATTTTCTAACTATCATATTTATGATAGCCAATTAATTACCTTCCCTTCACCGATATCGAATTCTAGTACTTTTGGTATTGATTTTGAACTAATAGATAAAGGCTACTATGAGAAAGGTTCTAGATTTAACCGTAAAGAAGCTGCTAGAGTGGCTGAAGCTGTTATAGAACATTACCAAACTAATCCTAGCCAAAGCCTTGGAGTGATTGCTTTCTCTGAAGCTCAACAATTTGCCATCGAAAGAGAGCTTGCTAGAGTTATGCGCAAGTATCCTGACATGGATCAAAGTTTCCTTGATGAAGAAAGAACGGATTCTTTATTCATTAAGAACTTAGAGAACGTGCAAGGTGATGAGCGAGATGTGATTTACTTTAGTATAGGTTACGCGCGTGATAAGAAAGGTAATCTCTCACATAATTTTGGACCACTTAATCGTGAAGGTGGTCATAGAAGATTGAATGTGGCTATTACTCGTGCCCGTGATCGTCTAAAAGTATTCTCATCTATAGTGTCTTCTGATATAGACTTAAGCCGCACTAGCGCTCAGGGAGCTATTCTGCTGAAGAAGTATTTAGGATTTAGTGAGGAAGCATCGCGCACTGGGGTTAATAATCAATCAGTGGAAGCAAGTACTCATGATTTGATAACCATCTCTACTGCTAAGGATGAACTTAAAGATAGATTATCTAAGTCTTGTATCGAAGAATCTATAGCTAGAATGCTGGAAGCTAGAGGCTATACTATAGAAAGATTCCTTGGGTCTTCTGACTATAGAATAGATATCGCTATTAGAGATCCGCAAAACGCAGATAATTATATTCTTGCAATAGAGACTGATGGAGAGATTTATCGTTC
Organism: uncultured Gammaproteobacteria bacterium; assembly: GCA_964551135.1. Taxonomy (GTDB): domain Bacteria; phylum Cyanobacteriota; class Vampirovibrionia; order LMEP-6097; family LMEP-6097; genus CAYPGT01. Next base: position 408,671 of record CAZKAT010000001.1, read on the forward strand.
AGCTAAGACTACCCGTGATCGGGAACGCTTACGTCGTCAAGTGCTTAAATCCTTAGGCTGGAATACACATAAGGTCTGGGCTCGTGATTGGGTGAAAAACTCTGCTTTAGAGATCGATAAGATAGTAGCGAAGCTTAAGTAATTAATTCAATCTAAGCTGCTTGTCGTGGAGCACTATTAATTAAAGTTATCAGTGCCATTCGGGCATCATCAAGTGTGAATATGAGGTTCAAATCTCTATATTTATCAATTATTCTATCAGCAGTTGATTTACCAATACCAAATTTCTCATGGACAATTTTGTCTAATGTTAGCTTATTCTCATATTTTCTATATTCTTGTGCAATGAATAAACGAGCCCTAGCTGCTTTCAAAGTTTGTGAAATTATATTTTTTGTATATTCATCATAATGTCTATAAACTGTGGCTCGTGATAAACCAGTAGCTCTCATTACTTCTTGTCGATTGATTCCAGCTTGATAGAGTGTATAAGTAAGAATACTATGTAACTGTGTATCTTCTAAAACTCCATCTGGGACTAGGTTTCTGACTCTTCCAACTATTGTTTCAGCTGATTGAGGCTTTTTATCTGTGTTAATAACTAATAAACTATCAATAAAATTTGGTGCTGTTATTGCTGGTAATGATATACCATTGCGAACAATATATTGGAAAAAATGATGTAGTTTAGTTCCAAGTTCAGCAAATTTCTCTTTTATGTTTGTTAGTCTGAGTTTGCGGAGCAGTTCTGTAGTATTTTCATTTATTAATGATTCTGAAATTGCATCAACAGCTTGATGTAAACTTTGTACTAATTCAACTGATTCTGGTGAATATAAATTACTAGTTTCATGATTTACTAGTCTTCCTAGCCTTGCACCTTGTTCTAAAAGACCTTTTATAAATGGTGAACTATCTAATAATTTTAAACCAGCCACTGTCATAAGATAATATTTTAGCCTATCTTCGATAATAGCTTATTAAAAAATCTTAAATAACCTTCTCAAGTCCATACACCAAGCGGTCTAAGCTCATAACTTTCTCGCTAGCAAGTAAAATTCCTGGCATAAAACTAGATCTATCAATAGTGTCGTGTCTAATTGTCAGCGTCTGTCCCTGACCACCAAGAACTACTTCTTGACTAGCGACATAGCCTTGTAATCTTAGACTATGAATAGGAATACCATAGTGAAGTTCTCCACGAGATAGTTCTCCATGATAAGGACTTTTGTTTTTTCTACCTTTCGCTGCATCTGACATCATCTTTGCTGTTTTAATTGCAGTGCCTGATGGTGAGTCGAGCTTCTGATCGTGATGTCTCTCTATGATCTCGTATCTATCCATATGCTTTACTGCTTCTGCTGCAAACTTCATCATCAAGATAGCACCAAGAGAGAAATTAGGAGCAATGATGGCACCGGTAATATGCTTTTGCGCAAGTGCAGAGAGTTCATTTATATCATCATCAGTTAAGCCAGTTGCACCGATCACTGGTCTTACTCCGTTCTTTAAGGCAATTTTAGAATTATAGAAAACACTATCTGGAGTTGTAAGCTCTACTAATATATCTACTCCACCACGATGTAATTCTGCTTCAAGGTTGTCTGTAAGTTTTACACCTTGTTTCTTGTAATTTTCTATAGTTGTTTTATTTACGTCTGCAAGATTTCTGACCACACCAAGTACTAACTCAAACTTGTCTGAGTTTGCAAGAAAAGTTTGCATTGCCGATTCGCCCATTCTGCCAAGGGCACCTGCGACTATTACTTTAGGTCTATGAGCCATAGTAATTTATTATACTAGAAATGTTTGTAGTGATTTATATGAATCTATTTTCACGTAAGGTGCAGATGATTACAGACAACTTTTTTCGGGCTCGGTTGACAGTCCAGCGGCTTCGGCTATCGCGAACTCATTCTTCGGTCTCCGCTCGATTCTTGCCAACTTAACGTGCTGCGCCTCTCGCGGACCTCAGATATGAGCTCGCTCTGCCTCAGCTCGCTTTCGTCAAAGAGCCCTCAAAAAGGTCTGTAATCATCTCGCACATTTCTATAAAGCTCTAGCCTCACAGGCTATAATATAGCTATGACCACAACTACAATACAAAGAATAGATGGCAGAAGGGCAGATGAACTTCGTCCATATAGCTTCGAGAGAAACTTTATTAAAACAGCAGAAGGTTCATGCTTGGTGACTTGCGGTGAGACTAGAGTAATAGTTACAGCTAAGATAGAGCCTAATCTTCCTCCACATCTTAGAGAGCTGGGTGGTCAAGGTTGGATTACAGCAGAGTATTCAATGCTTCCAGGTTCTTCTCATGATCGTATCGGGCGTGAGCGTAATAAGGCTAACAGTAGATCCTTAGAGATACAGAGGCTGATTGGTCGTTCGCTGAGAGCTATGGTAGATATGAAAGCTATGCCTCCGATTACTATTAATATAGATGCTGATGTGATTCAGGCTGATGGTGGTACGCGCACAGCGAGCATCACTGGCGCCTATGTTGCGGTCTATGATTGTCTTAGATATTTACAAGAACATGGTGTGAAAGTTAGAGCGCCAAGAGGCAGTCAGAATGTTGATGCTAACGGTATGGTTCATTTAGAATGTTTCAAGAATGGTTTACCGATTATGAATCAGATTGCTGCGATCTCTGTTGGTATGAGAAATGATGGAGCGCTTTTAGATTTAAATTATGAAGAAGATAGTTCTGCTCAAGCAGATGGTAATTTTATTCTTACTAGTAAGGGTGAGATTATTGAAATTCAAGCTACTGCTGAAGATGGAGTAATTAGTTCTGCTCAGTTTCAGTCTATGTTTGTACTTGCAGAGCAAGGTGTGAAGAAGCTTTGTGAATTACAGAATCAAGCATTAGCGATTTAAGGTTAAAAATAAGACCGTTGTTAATTTGGGTTAACCCTTGATTGAGATTAAGGCTTGGTTAAAAATGGCGTCAAATCTAGGTATTTTTGAAGATTTATTAGCGTTAATATCAAAAACACCTGGCTCTTAACCTTGTATATGTATAGGGCAAGCTATTTAAGGTTAGAAAATGACTACAGAAACTAAAAAATATAAACTAAGTCAGGAAGAGAAACTCAGAATGTCTAACCGCATTAACTATTTTAGAACTATGCCTACACAAATTCTTAAAACAGCAGCTAATTTAGAAACTGGTATTCGTAATCTTACTAATGAGATTGTTAATCATGAAATCAAATCAGTACTCGTAAATGGACGAATAATGATCTTAAATATGAATTAGGTTAGAATAAGCCTTAGTGCTTAACGATCTTCAAAACAGAATAACAGCAGCTAAAGTCGGGGACTATAAGTTTATTAAGCATCGTTACATTCACCGTGTGGTGTTTTTTACCATACTTATATCTTTCTGGGAATTGATTGTCAGATTAGAGCTTTATCCTAGGTATCTTTTGCCTAGTCCTGGGGATGTTTTAGAGTCTTTATATTTTGGATTTAAAGAAGCTGATTATTTATTAGCGATATTTGAATCTCTGCGCAGACTCTGTATCGGTTATGTTATAGCTGTGATATTAGGTTCTATGGCTGGTTTGGCGATAGCGCGTTATCGTTTCTTAGATAACAGTGTTGGTGCTTCTTTAACAGCGTTGCAGTCTATTCCTAGTGTGGCTTGGGTGCCATTGGCTCTTCTGTGGTTTGGTATTTCTGAATCTGCTGTTTTATTTATCGTAGTTTTAGAAGCGTTTATACCTTGTGCTTTAGGAGTGCGTACTGGGGTTATGACTATTCCCCGAGAGATTATTAGAGCTGCTCAAACATTGGGTTCTAAGTATCTAGATCTTTATATAAGGGTGATTTTCCCGGCTATTATTCCTCAGTTCGTTAGTAGTCTACGTTTGAGCTGGGCTTTTGCTTGGAGAGCTCTAATAGCTGGTGAGCTTTTCGTCTCTGGCTTAGGCATAGGACAAGTATTAGAATTAGGTAGAAGTCTTGCTGATATGTCTCAAGTCTTGTCTATGATTTTGATTATCGCGGTGCTCGGATATTTTAGTGACAATGTATTTTTTAGAGGAATTGAGAAGCGTGTAAATAAAATTTGGGGGCTAGAAGCGATCTAATGACCTTATTAATCAACAATGCTTCATTAATTTATCAAGGTGCAAGGCACAAGGGTGACTATATACTCAAGGATATTAATCTTGAGATTAGAGATGGAGAGTTTACATGCTTACTAGGACCTAGTGGCTGTGGTAAGAGTTCTTTGCTAGGTTTGATTGCAGGTTTTGTGAAAACCAGTTCAGGAGAGATTTCTATGGCTGGTAAGAAGATCACTAGACCTGATATTAATCGAACTTTGATTTTTCAAGAGTATGCATTATTTCCTTGGCTTAATGTTATAGAGAATGTTGCCTTTGGATTGAAGTATCAAATAAAAGATAAAGAAGAGAGATTTGTGCAAGCTTCTAAGTATCTTAAAATGGTGGGCTTACTAGATCATGCTAAAGATCCTATCTATCAGCTTTCTGGCGGCATGAAACAAAGAGTCGCTATTGCTCGTGCCTTTGTGGTGAAGCCCGATTTGTTATTATTGGATGAACCGTTTGGAGCATTGGATGATCAATCACGTTTTAATATGCAGAAACTTATAACAGAAATATGGTCTGAGTTAAAGACAACCATTGTGTTTGTTACTCATAGTATTGATGAGGCTTTGATTCTTGCAGATAGAATTATTATTATGGGTAAATCTTCTGACGAGTTTGCTTCCGGAGAGATTAAGGCAGATATAAATATTCCTTCGTCTAGACCAAGATCTTTAAGCGAACTTAGTAGTTATAGATCTAAAATTTTAGATGTTTTATATGCAAATAGAAAGCATGTGGATGTCGGATTTGATGCTGCTATTTAGCTTTACCCACTCTCCACTTGGTTACTTGATTGATTAACATTTTCATTCCAAAAATCAATAATGCATGTAGTGTGAATCCTTGATACAGGACTTTTGCATGCATTTCCCTAGCTTCCTTTTCAAGTTTAGGATTATGACGAACTTTGCGTAGTACGTGTTGTATTTTTGCAGGCTCAGGCATGAGTAGGTTAGCATCTCGCGGTTCTACCAAGATGCCTCTATCTAGTCCAAATTTTTCTACTAGTTTGATATCAGCTCTTTGTGCAAGTGAGCCATTAGTAAGGTTATGACCAAACCACCATGATTGCATTACTGTAGACAGAGTTAATAAGTTTTCAAAGAATTCATTTTTTCCTTGGGAGGAGAATAACATACCTAAGCTATTCGGGATCATCATGAATGAAACCATTAGTCCAAGTTTCGGGAATATTCCATGAGTCATATCCCATTGATTTTTGATGGTTTGCAACCAAGGAGATTTCTTCACAGCTTCTTTATCTTCTAATTTATTTAATAGAAAATAATTAATTACTGGACTTGAAAACATTGCTGCTATATTTCCAACGATTTGCCACCATTTAAGTTTGCTTGCATCAGTTTTTTTAGTAGAGTCTTTGGTATCGTAATTTATAGTTCCAGTAAAACTATTTTGTCCCAAAATGTATTTTCTAAACATTCTATTAGTTAAGTATTGAGATCCCCATAAACAACCCTCAATGAAGCTTGCACCCTGAATAGTAGACCTTTTTAATTTTTTGATTCGTTCTAGCTTTCCTTCATCTAGCGTAAAACTATTAGCAAAATCTTTAATAGATTTAGCTTTTTCGAGATAGCGAGCTTCCTTACTTTTACTATCCTTATAAAGTGTTGCAACAAATCCTAGATCTTCAGGTTCTTCTTCTTTGATTCTTTGTAATCCTTGCATTAAAGTATCATGATTATCTAGGTCATGCATTTGAAACAACATATAATGATTAATGTCTTTTGCTTCATCAGCTTTTAATATTGTTTTACCGACAAGATGACCAATCCATTTAGTGAAATATGGAGTCATTATCATCGTAGATAATGAGTAAACTGCCTGATAGACAGCTTCTGCGGTACTATAGAGGTTTCTAGTTAGCGCAGCAAGTATCATGGGAATTTCCCAACCTGTTAAATCTAAGGCTGACCTGAAAATAGATTCTCGCGAACAAACTATCTCTGCAATATTGCGAGCCTTTTCCCATAATTTAGTTTCTGATGTTTTTTCAGTACTAAATTTATTTTCATTTTGATTAAATTTGTTATTGTGCCCAAGCGAAAAATTTTCTCTCGCTTGGGAAAGTTGCTGTGTGATATTTGGTATTTCAGCTGTTATTTGCATTTGAATTACAAAGAATATCGGCCCAAACTATATTATTTTGTTAGTTTAAGTTTATAATCTTTAAAATGATTTGATCTATACGTATAGATCAAATCATTTCCGAGAATATTTTAATTTAATTTGCTACTGAAAAAACATTGAAAGTAACATAATTTCACAAAGTATTTCTATATTAAACATATTATTCTCCTAAGGGCTAAAATAAGTAGGACCCGCTGCAAAATGAGTTACGAACCTTTATTTTTAAAATATAGACCCCAGAAATTGGCGGATGTCTTGGGGCAAGATTCGGTTAAGGAAACCCTGATTAATGCCATTCAGAATAATAAGATAGTGCATGCTTATCTTTTAACTGGTCCTAGGGGTTCTGGTAAGACTAGTACCGCAAGAATTATAGCCAAATCACTTAATTGCACTAACTCATTAGATGCTAAATCTCCAAGTTCTAATCCATGTGGTGCTTGTGATAGTTGTGTGAGTATTACTAACTCTTCTAGCATTGATGTAGTAGAGATGGATGCTGCTTCTCATGGTGGAGTGGATGATGCGCGTCAGCTTATTGAAAGAGTTAATTTAGCTAGTGTTGCTGGTAAGTATAGAATCTACATCATAGATGAAGTTCATATGCTAAGTAAGGATGCATTTAATGCTTTATTGAAGACTATAGAAGAACCGCCAGCTAATGTGATCTTTATACTAGCTACTACTGAAGTGGATAAAGTTCCTAAGACTATTGCTAGTCGCTGCCAGCAATTGAAGTTTAAATCGATTTCGATCAATGATGCTTTAGCGCGTATTCAATATGTCTCAGAGAAAGAAAGTATAAGAATAGATGAGGCTGCTTTAAAACTAATTGCTGAACATTCTGATGGAGCTATGCGTGATGCTCTTAGTTTACTTGATCAGCTTAGTGTCTTCTCTGACGAGAATTCAATTATTGATGAAAACAAGGTTCTGGAGATACTTGGCGCTGTACCAAGTGAGGAGTTAAAAGAAATCTCTAGCTATATTTTAGTGAGAAACACAGAAGCTCTTTGTAATAAATTGGATGAACTGATTGTTCGTGGTAAAGAACCTACTAGTATTGTTAAAGAGCTTGCCGATTATTTATTGACCTTATTAGAGAAACTTGCTAGTAAAGCTACTGATGCTAAATTTCAAGATCTAATAAGTTTATGTCAGGAAAATAATATTGAGAATTTTGAACTGGTGCAGATTATTGATTCTTTATCAGAGCTTGAAATTCGTCTTAAGCAAAGCACTCAGAATAAAAATATACTTAAAGCTTGGCTTATCAAAATTGCTCATAGAGCAGATATGCTGGTAGTTAAAGATCTTTTATCACGTATAGAGAAGCTTGAAAAAGGTTCTGTACCTAATAATGCTGAACGCTCAGTTCCTAATGTTCAAAGGTCCACAATAGATATCGAGAGACCGATGACGAATAATACAAGTTCAAAAGCTCGGACTGAAAGTTCAACCTTCAATGTACAAGCTTCAGCATTTAGTTCTGAAGTGCCATTGACTATGAGTATCGAAGGTCCAGCAATTGGTGCAGCCTCTAGTGACTTCCTTGACTATCTTTCCCCTGGTTCTAAAGGAATGCTTATAAGTAGCCAAGCACAATTAATAGATATTATTGATGGTATTGCTTTAATGAAAATGCCTGATAAGTTTAAATTCCTCAAGTCTAAACTAGAATCAAGATCAGAAGAGTTAATTTCTGCTATTCAAAAATCATCAGGTAAAGAACTTAAATCATTAAGTATAGAAGTAGTGATGCTTAATGAAATGCCTATGGTAAGTCCCAGGCAAAGCAACTGATGAGATAGTTCCAGCTCCAAGAAATACATCTGTTAAACAAGCTAATCCATTAGAAGATTTAGTGCCTGATGCTGGTGAGATTATTAGAAGTCAAGATGAAGTTGTGGTTAGTTCTCGTAAGGATGATGTTGAAGTTACCAATTTCAAAGCTAGAACTAAATTAGATGAAGTTGTTGAAGCGGGACTTAATATCTTCGGCGGCAGAGTGCTTAACAAGTAGGCTCTTATTCTAATGTTGTACCAGCATTGGTCCTTTAACTGAACCTTCTCTAAATTGTGTTGCGAAAGGATCTTTGTTTTTACTACTAAACAATTCATCTGGAGTGCCTTCCCATACAATCTTAGTGTCATAAAGCAAAGCAACCCTAGAGCAAGCTCGTTTAATAGTAGAAGCTTGATGGGTTACTAGTATGCTTGCAGCCTTGGTTTTCTCTTGTAAGGTTACAATTAAATCTTCAATAATAGTACTTGCCACAGGATCTAGTCCAGCAGTAGGCTCGTCATATAGAATAATTTCAGGATCATTGACGATGGCTCTTGCGAAGCTAACTCTTTTTCTCATACCACCAGAAAGTTCGCTAGGAAATTTTTCTTCTATGCCTTGTAATCCAACTAAGTTAAGTCTTTCAGAGACTACTCTTGAGATTTCAAACTCTGGTATTACTATCTTAATGTCTTTGCCAACTCTTAGAGGGAAACTGATATTATCAGCAATATTCATGGAATCAAATAAAGCAGAGTATTGAAATGCCATCCCTACTTTTTCAGAACCAAGTTCTATTTGTCCAGAATCAGCAGGTTCTAAACCTGCAACAATTTTAAGTAAGGTACTTTTACCACAGCCTGAGAAACCTATTAAAGCTAAGACTTCACCTTTCTCTACTGTAAGGTTAATACCATCTAATATTTTATTAGAGCCATATGATTTTGCTAGATTGGTAATTTTTATCATTATGGGGTGCTTATAGTATACTGTATTTCGTAATATGCTCAATAAAAGCAATATACTCTACTATTTTACCTTTATTTTACTTGGATTCTTAGGTCTAAGACTATTTCAATTGCAAATTATTGAGTACAGCAAGTATAAAACTTTAGCCAAGAACAATACTACTAGAACTGCGATTACTAGAGCACCTCGAGGAATAATTTATGATCGCCATGGTGAGATACTTGCTACTAGTAAACAATCATTAAGTGTAATCGTTTTTCCTGCTGTTCTTAGAAAGCATGAGGATAAGGTTTTGGTGGCTAGAACTTTATCAAACTTCATACCAATTCCTAATGAAATACTATTGCAGTTCTTTGAGGAGATGGATCCCACTACTCCATTACCAATAGTTTTAGATAATGATGTTTCTATTGAATCTGCTATTAAGATTTTTGAGAATCAAGAATCTTTACCAGGAATTGCTGTCGAAAAGCAAGCGACTAGATACTATCCTCATAATGAAGTTGGGGCACATGTATTGGGATTCGTAGGGCAGGCTAATAATGAAGAATTAAGAGAAGGACGCCTTCGTGGATTGGGTTTGGGGGATATTGTTGGTAAGGAAGGATTAGAGAAAGTTTATGATGGAATATTGCAAGGAACCAATGGAGAAGCCAGAGTTTCTGTTGATCGCTATGGGCGTGGTCTGCAAGAAGGTTCTAACAATAAAAAAATTGTCAAGGAAGCAATTAAAGGTCAGGATATTTATTTAACTATAGATATAAACTTACAAAAAGTAGCTTATGAGGCTCTTAAGGATATGCAGGGAGCCGCTGTTGTTCTTAATCCTAAAAATGGTGAGATCTATGCCTTGGTGAGTACACCAAGTTTTGATCCTAATATTTTTACTAAACCTGTTGCAGCAGATGTTTACGGTGAGTTATTAGCTCATAAGGTATTTGTTAATAGAGCTATATCTGCATATCCACCAGGAAGTATTTGGAAGCCGATCACATCTTTGGCTGCTTTGGAGCATGGTGTGGTTAATGAAAGCGAACATCTAAGAGTAAGCGGTAGTGTTTATTTCGGTGGTTTTAAGTTTGGCGATTGGACTAGTAAAGAAGATTCGATGAATATAGTTCAAGCTTTAGCATGGTCGCGTAATACTTTCTTTTATCAGATAGCTAAACGTATGCAACCAGAGTGGATTGCTGATACTGGTCGTAAGTTTGGAGCTGGCTCTAAGACAGGGGTTGAGCTATTTGGTGAATCTGCTGGTGTAGTTCCTGATCCTATCTGGAAGAAGAAATACGTTAAAGAAGCTTGGTTCCCTGGTAATACTCTGCATCTTGCTATCGGACAAAGTTTCTTGATGCTTACTCCTATACAAGCAGCTAAGATCATTGCAGGAATAGCGAATAAAGGTTATTCTCCACAACTACATTTGATTAAAGATCCTTCTAAAGAGAGATTAATTCCTATTAAAGGTTTCTCTGAAGGTACTTATGACATTGTACGTAAGGGATTAGAGACTTGCATAGATTCGGGAACTGGACAGGCTTCTAAGTTTACTGAGTTTAAAGTTGCAGGTAAGACTGGCTCTGCTGAAGTTAAAGGTTATGCTCATACTACTCATGGTTGGTTTGCTTCATATGCTCCTGCTGATGATCCTGAGATAGTTGTAGCTGTATTTGCTGAAGGTGCTGGGCATGGCGGTAGTGTTGCTGCTCCTGTCGCTAAGAAGATTTATGAAGCTTGGTATAACGAAAAAATGGGAATTAAGAAGCCAGAACCAGAAGAAGTTAAAAAAAGTGAGTGAGTGGCGGAGTGAGCGAGTGTCTGGGTAGATAAATGTCAGTCACTCTGACACTCATTCACCCAGTCACATACTAGTGTATAATTGAAACATATGATTAATACTCGTTTGTTTAGATTGCTATCTTTGATTTTGATTCCAGTTCTTATGTTCTCACCTTGCTTTGCTGTGGAGCCTAGTGTTTGTGAGACTAAAGTAGTACCTAGTCTTAGTCTTGATCGTGTAAAAATTAAACAAGGTGAATTTTTTCAAGCAGTTATTAAAAATGCTGATAAACATCCTCATATTTGGTTCAATTCTAAAGAGTTTCCTACTTATGAAATGAGCACAGCTAAAACTTATAGAGCACTGGTTCCTGTTGAGAATATGACTAAGCCAGGAAAATATTCTATTTTGGCTAGAGCAGATGGGTGGGAAGAAAAAGTACCAGTTGATGTAATGGATAATGGCAAGGGAGTCTCTAAGATCACTTTAGATCCTGATAAAGCAGAGCTATATCCTACTGAAAAAGAACTTAACGCAGTGGGTCATAATTTACATATCGCAACTGATCATAAACTTTGGAAGGGCAAGTTTGTTTATCCATCTAAAGCAATGCGCTCAAGCCCTTTTGGAGTGAAGCGTTCATATAATGGTGGACCTGTAGATAGTTATCATAAAGGTTTGGATTTCGCTGGGAATATGGGATCACCGGTATATGCACCAGCAGATGGTAAAGTATCGCTTACTGGTTATGAGAAAGATGGTTTTGTGGTTCATGGCAACACTATTATTCTAGATCATGGTCAGAGCGTGACTTCTATCTATATGCATTTAAGCAAGATAGATGTGAAAGAAGGACAAGAAGTTAAGCAAGGCGATAAAATTGGTGAAGTTGGTCATACCGGTATTTCTACTGGTCCACATTTACATTGGGGAGTATATTTATCTGGTATAAGTACTGAACCTGAATTGTTTGTGAAGCAGGAGATACTCTGAAGTGAAGGTAACCTTTCTAGGAGCTGCTGGAACCGTAACTGGGTCTAAGTATCTGCTAGAAAGTAGCGATGGTACAAGAGTCCTTGTAGATTGCGGACTCTTTCAGGGATTAAAAAACTTACGCTTACGTAATTGGCAAGGTCTACCAGTTAAGCCTCAATCTATATCAGCGATAATCCTAACTCATGCACATCTAGATCATAGTGGTTATATACCTAAATTAGTTAAAGAAGGTTTCTCTGGTCATCTATATTGTACATCTGCAACAAAAGCTCTCACCCAGATACTTTTAGAAGATAGTGCACGTATTCAAGAGGAAGATGCTGACTATGCTAATAGAAAGAAGTTTTCTAAGCATCAACCAGCTCAGCCACTTTATACTATTGCTGATGTCCAAAGATCTATGCATCTATTTAGAACTGTCAGAACTAATGAAGAGTTTAAGCTGGGGAATTTTTCAATTAAATTTAGTTATGCTGGTCATATATTAGGAGCATCTAGTGTCCGAGTAGAGGCAAATGGTACATCAATATTATTTTCTGGTGACCTAGGGCGCTTCAATGACAATCTTATGTATCCTCCATCACAACCACAAACAGCAGATTATATTGTCATGGAATCTACATATGGTGATAGATTGCATGATAATACCAATCCAGTCGATATACTTAAACCAATTTTCGAAGATATTCAGAAGAATAAAGCAGTCTTGCTTATACCCTCATTTGCAGTAGGGAGAGCACAGTCGATTCTCTTATGCGTTCATGAGTTAATAACTAAATATCCTGAATTAAAAATGCCTGTATATATTAATAGTCCGATGGCTAGTAATGTGACGCGGCTTTATAAAAACTTTCATGAGGAGCATAAGCTTGATCAAAGAGAAACAGAGATTGTTTGTTCGACAGCTCAATTTATTAATAGTCCTGAAGAATCAATTTGGCTTAATAAGCAATCTGGCCCAATGGTAATTATTTCTGCTAGTGGTATGCTTACGGGTGGGAGAATATTACATCATCTCCAAACTTTTGGAACGAATCCCCAAAACAAGATTTTATTAGTAGGGTTTCAAGCACCAGGAACTCGTGGAGCTGCTCTAGAACAGGGGGAGCGATCATTAAAATTCTTTGGTTATTATCATCCAATAGAAGCAGAAGTGATGAAGTTAGAAACATTTTCTGCTCATGCTGATCAAAAAGAATTAATAAATTGGCTTAAATCAGCTAAAACTAAACCTAAGCAAGTCATACTAACTCATGGTGAACCACAGGCAGCTGATACTCTTAGGCGCAAGATAGAAGAGCAATTAGAGATTAATACACATGTGGCTATTGATGGTGAATTAATGCAATTGAACTAAGAATATCTATAACTGTTGTAACTCTTAGAGCTTTGAGAAGCTTTAACTACCAAAGATACTAAAAATAAATCTACTACTAGTGAGCTACCTCCATAGCTAAAGAAAGGTAGAGGTACTCCTGTGATAGGCATTACACTTAAGTTCATTCCTATGTTTACAAAGATATGAAAAAACAACATAGAAAATGTACCAATTGCCATTAGTGATTTGAATCTATCATCAGTGGTCTTTGCTCTATGAATAATTTTGGTGCAGAGTATTCCATATAGTATTAGAACTAGTATTGATCCGAGAAAACCAAACTCCTCTCCAATAGCTGAAAAAATAAAGTCTGTATGTTGTTCTGGAACGAAGTTCCCTTGAGTTAAATCACCCTTCATTAGACCTTGTCCAAATAGTCCTCCGCTACCAATAGCATAAAGACTTTGGATAATGTGATAGCCAGCTCCAAGAGGATCTACATAGGGATCTAAGAAGATAGTTAATCTTTTTTGTTGGTATTCTTTCAATAAGCCCCAAGCAATAGATTTAAAAGCCATTACTAGCAAATTACAAGTTACAAATGCAAAGATTGCAGAACTAGCTGTAGGAGAGCGCCAAGCTTGATAGTAGATCACAGTCACTATAAACAATACTATTAGAAAAACTACAAATGGAACAGTTATAGCAAAATTAATCTTGCCATGATGATAGGTTAATAGTTTGAATCCAATCGAGCTTAAAATAGCTGTGATTAATGGTGATATAAGAATTAATAGCTCCATTAATTTTGCTCCTGCCCAGAACAGCATTCCAAAACATATAGCAATGTACACTAATGTAGTACCTAAGTCTGGTTGAATAAGCACTAGCCCAGCAGGAATAGCGACAATAAAAAGAGTTTTCAATATATCCCAGTAATTACGAATAGGATGTTTAGCTAACCAAGCAGCCAAATAAATTATCAAACATATCTTGGCTATTTCGCTTGGCTGGATACTTATAGGTCCTAGTTTTAACCAACGTTGTGAACCTAATACTGAAGTACCAGCAATCTTCAATACTATTAGTAATCCAATATTAAGAAAGTAAATTACAGTGGCATAGTTCTGAAAAAAACTTAAGTCGAATAAACGATATGAAAGAGATACTAAAATTACCGCAACAAAGAAAAATATGAGTTGCTTAGTAAGAAAAGTCCCACTTGCAGCACTTGATAAAGCAAGTAATCCCATACAAAAAATACCAAATACTGTGAGTAATAGATCCTTCTCGGGGATGTTTCTTATAAGCTTATAGAGATAGTCGAGCATGATTTAATTATATGTCAAATTTTCCTTATCTACTTGTTACGAATGTATGAGACCTGTATTTGCTAGAATATACCTTCATGGGTATTCGTCGCCAAACTCAACAAGTGCAAATCGCCAAGGACCTTTGGATTGGTTCAGAGCATCCTATAGTTGTGCAGTCTATGACTAATACTGCTACAGATGATGTACATAAGTCAGTAGAGCAAGTCAAAAAATTATATCTAGCTGGTTCGTCTATGGTGCGTCTTACTGTGAAAGATGAAGCTGGGGCTCAGGCTATTTCGCAAATAGCAGCTAAGCTAAAAGCTGAAGGTTTGGATATACCCTTAGTTGGAGACTTTCATTATAATGGTCATTTGCTTCTGGCTAAATATCCCAAATGTGCAGAGACCTTAGCTAAGTACCGAATTAATCCTGGTAATGTTGGTTATGGTGATAAGCATGATTACAATTTTGATACGATAATTCAGATCGCTAAGGCTAATAATAAAGCTGTGCGTATTGGTGTGAATTGGGGTTCACTAGACCAAGATCTTTTCACTGAGTTTATGGAGCGCAATGCTAAAGGACTTCTTCGTCATCCTGAGGAGGGCGAAGCGCGACGTCAGGATCCGCTGCATTTTAAAGAAGTAATGTACTTAGCAATGAAAGAGAGTGCTTTGCGTTCTGCTGAACTTGCTATGCAAGCTGGATTAGATTCTAATCGTATTGTGATTAGTGTGAAGATGTCAGAAGTTCAAGATCTCATTAATGTTTATCGTATGGTAGCTAAATCCTGTGACTTCCCTCTACATCTAGGTCTTACTGAAGCAGGTACTCCTATTAAAGGAATGATTTCTAGCGCTGCTGCTATGGGGATTTTATTACAAGATGGCATTGGCGATACTATTCGTATGTCACTTACTCCTGGTACGGGTTTAGGAGAATTAGCGGATAGAACTTTAGAGGTAAGAGCCTGCCAAGAATTATTGCAAGCTTTAGAGCTGAATTATTTCAAACCAAGTGTTACTAGCTGTCCCGGTTGTGGACGTACTTCTAGTAGCTACTTTCAAGAATTAGCCGAGGATATTAATTCTCATATACAAGAACGTATAAATGAATGGAAACCTAAGTATCCCGGTGTAGAGAAGCTCAAGATAGCTGTTATGGGTTGTATAGTGAATGGTCCTGGTGAATCTAAGTATGCAGATATTGGTATTAGCTTACCTGGTGATCATGAAGAACCTTCAGCTCCGGTCTATATAGAAGGCAAGCTGCATAAGACTCTTAGAGGCGATAATATTAGTAATGAATTTAAAGATATGCTCGATAGTTATATTCAAGCTAGGTTTGCTACTACGTTAATCACATCATCGTGATCTTCGAACGCTTCAAGAGTTTTTAGAATATTAGCATGCTCTTTTTCATCATTAACTTCTATAGTGGTGAGTGGTATGAACTCACTGTCTGAAGAAATAATTTCTAAGGATATATTTTTCTGCTTAATTTTATCTTCTAGATTTTTAGAGTTAGTTTCTATATCTTCTGCCTTGCAAAATAAATAAATTTCATCTTCAACACTCATATCGTCAAAGCCATTATCCATAGCTAATTCGAGGATTTTTTCTTCTAATTCACTCTTGAGATCTTCTGGCTTATGAAGTTTCATTACTCCCTTCTTTTCGAAAAGATACGCCACGCTGCCACTAGTACCAATAGCGCCATCTGCCTTGCTAAACATAGTTCTAAGATCACCATAGGTTCTATTTACATTGTCAGTAGCGGTGAATATCATCACTGCTACACCGCCAGGTAAGTAACCTTCGTAGATATTTTCTTTTAGATCTGCCTCGTCTTTGCCAGAACCTTTGTCGATAGCACGTTCAATGTTTGCTTTAGGTACTAGTGCTTCTTTAGCTTTTTCAATAGCAGTTTTGAGCTTGAAATTATAATCAGGATTTGGTCCACCACCAGTCTTAACTGCAACAGTGATAGCCTTGGCTAACTTGGTAAAAACAGCTCCTCTCTTACCATCAGTGATGGCTTTTTGACGTTTGATCTGTGACCATTTACTGTGACCTGACATAAACTTCCAACTAAATTATAGGCAAAATAAGGCTTTTATATTGCTATTTTATATAAAGTATTGACTTTTCTGCCCAGCATTAGATAAGATAATGCCTATGAAAACTTTAAATAATAGTGCAGATAGGCTTCTTAAGGCAGTGAATAATTTACCAGATTTCTGTCAAGCAGATAGAACTAATAAGAAAGATTTAGGTGTGCATAGTATTGGAAAGAATCGCATTCATGCAAAAGCTGAAGATGGCGTTCTCAAATTGAACAACCCCAAAAAAGGTGCTTTCCAATCTATTTATGTTAGTCGTGCCAAAAACTTAACTAGGCAGGAAATGAGAGAACTATTAATGGAGTTAATGCCTTCAAATAGAGATGAATTGTTTGCTCGTGAAGGTGAATCAGCAAATGAAGTTGCAAGAAGAATTAGAAATGTTAAAGGCGAACATTTTATTGCAAATCGTGCACTAAACTATCATGAGCAAGGATGGTCAGACAGATTTACTGAGTTGAGAGCAGAACTTCAAAATAAATTTAATGTATGGCTCAGTGAGACTACTAGTGGCATACAATTTGGACAATATTCTGATGAAAAAGATCCTAGGAAGTTTGTTCAAGCGATTCAAGCTATGTTAGATTTTGGTATTTGTTCATCAAATATTCACAAAGGGACTCCAGGTAGTTAGTAAAAATATTTAGACTCCAGCCTTTTGGTGACACATCTGGATTACCGCATTCACACATTGACTGATTCCTTGCTCTAACTCGCAAATACGAGAATGTCCGTGCATATAAGCTGGAGTGGATACAATGTGATTAACAGTATCTTTTACACATTCAGTAGTTAAACAGTCTTTAGACTGAACGCCAATTTCACGTAAATGAGTATTAGAAGCAGGGTCTGTTCCCAAGGTGAGAATTATATTAGGATTCTTTTGAGCTAGAGTTAATGCAACTATCACTGGTGATATGCAAATTGCTCCTATAGGTTTCTTTGCGTCATAAGCTTCGTTGATAATGCGTTTGACATCATGCTCTACACTTGCTTTAACACCTTCAAAAGCAAAACTACAGAGATTCTTTGCGGCACCAAAACCACCAGGTAAAATTACCGCATCATAATTATTCATGCTCACTTTAGCTAGATCTAAAATATCGCCGCGAGCAATTCGTGCTGACTCAATCATGATATTCCGCTTTTCGTGTATTTCAGAGTTATCAATAAAATTTAGTACATGATGTTGAGGCTTATTCGGAGCTGCACATTGGAAATGAGCACCAGCTTTATCTATAGCCAGCAGAGTTAGCACTGATTCATGGATCTCTGAACCATCTTTGGCTCCGCAACCAGCCAGTACCACTAATATTTTCTTACTCATAATTAATATTTTAGCGCATAATAGATTGGATGAGCTTATTTGCTATTCAACTAATTTGCTCGTTTTTTATCGGTGGTGCAGTTGTAGCATTGCAATCATTTGTCGCAGAGAAGGCTCCTAAATCACTTGCTGGAATAGTACTATCTTTACCATCAACAATAATAGTTAACTTTTTCTTCCTCGGAATGATTCTTGTGCCTAGTGATTTCCAGAAACTGCTTCCTTTAGTTCCTGCGCCTATTGCTATCTCTCTTTTGTTTATTGCAGCATATATTTATATTGCTAAATGGATTAATATTTTATTTTTTAAGTCATCACTAAGTAAAGCACAAAAAATATTTATTATATTCGTGACTTCAATAATTTCATCTGCTCTCTGGTTTCTAATGAGCTTACCATTTGCTGTCTATCAGTTTGATAATTTTATTTTATCGCTAGTAATTTTTGTAATCTTAGCTTGGCTCTCTCACTTGATCATGGCTCGTGGTAGTCATAAGTATAAGGAAGAGAAAGCACTTAAATACAAACCAGCTCAACAATTAGGTCGTGCGATGTTTGCAGGATTAATGGTGGCAACTACTGTTTACTTTGGGCATAGTATGGGAGCTTTCTGGGGTGGAGTAATAGCTATGTTCCCCGCTGCCTTCCTTGCTGCGATTGTAATCATTCATTACTACTACAGTCAGGAAGCTTTGTTTGGTTTCTTTAAGACTGTGCCACTTGGTTCGACTACTCTAATCATTTATGCTTTAGTTTCTCACTATAGTTTTCCTGTTTTCGGAGTTCTTTATGGAACTTGTGTTTGTATTGTAGTGAGCTTTGTTTATTCATGGTTGTTGTCTTGCTTACCCAAGAAAACATAATATGTATTTCGCCCTTCGGGCGTCATACATATTGCCGATAAGCTAGATATTTAGGGAATAATAGTAAGGTATTAGCCTTAGGGTTGATTAAGATTAGTATCTCTTTTTGTTACAATCAATAAAAATATGGACTTCAATAAATTCACTAAAAATACTCAAACTGCAATTCTAGATTCTAAGGAATTGCTCAAGAGTCTTGATCATTCTGCAATCGAACCAGAGCATATTATGGCTTCAGTATGTTTACTTGAAGATATCCAGAACTCGCATTTTTATAAAATTCTAGAATTATTAAAAGTAGATATTCATAAACTAAGTGACGCGCTAAGAGACTATCTTAAATCAAAACCTAAAGCTAGTCCGCTGATGGTGGCTGGTGACCAGTTAGCGATATCTGCTAACACGCAAACTTTCTTAAATAATGCTATTAAGATTGCAGCCTCAATGAAAGATGATTTTGTATCGTTAGAGCATCTCTTACTTGCGGCTTTCGATGATAAAGGTATGTTGCCAAACATACTCAGTAATTTTGGTTTAAATCGTGATCTGGTGAAAAAGGCTATTGCTGAAGTTCGTAAAGGGCAGCGAGTTACTAATGACAATCCAGAAGCGACTTTGGACTCATTGAAGAAATTTGGTAAGGATTTAACTGAGATCGCTGCATCAGGTAAGCTTGATCCGGTTATTGGTAGAGATGATGAGATACGTCGTGTTATTCAAGTGCTTTCTCGTCGTAGAAAAAACAACCCAGTATTAGTTGGACCGCCAGGTGTTGGTAAGACTGCTATTGCAGAAGGTCTAGCACAACGTATTATTAATCGAGACGTACCTGAAGGATTGAAGGATAAGAAAGTTATAGAGTTAGATATGGGAGCTTTGATAGCTGGAGCTAAGTTTAGGGGTGAGTTTGAAGAGAGGCTCAAGGCTGTACTTAAAGAAGTACAAGATGCTGAAGGGCAAATAATCCTATTTATTGATGAGCTGCATACTGTTGTAGGAGCCGGTGCTACAGAGGGTTCTATGGATGCTGGTAATTTGCTTAAGCCAGCTTTAGCTCGCGGTGAATTACATTGTATTGGAGCTACTACGCTTGATGAATATAGAAAGTATATAGAGAAAGATTCAGCATTAGAAAGACGCTTTCAGATGGTGCTAGTTGATGAGCCGACTGTTGATGAGACTATTTCCATACTGCGTGGTCTTAAAGAAAAATACGAAGCGCATCATGGTGTCAGAATTAAGGACAATGCTATAGTAGCTGCTGCTAAGCTTTCTCATAGATATATTAGTGATAGATTCCTGCCAGATAAGGCTATCGATCTTATTGATGAAGCTACTGCTAAGGTGCGTGTGGAGATAGATTCAGCGCCGCAAGAGTTAGATGTATTAGATCGTAAAATAATGCAGCTCAAGATTGAGCGAGAGGCTCTTAGAGCGGAATCTGAGAACGTAGATAGTAAAGAAAGATTACAAAAGATAGAGAAGGAATTAACTGGACTTACTAGTGAAGCTGATAAACTACGTAGCCAATGGCAAGCAGAGAAGGGTGCAATAGTTGGTGTCAAAGAAATCAAACAGAAGATCGAGGAAACTAAAACTAAGATTGAAGATGCAGAGCGTAAGGCAGACTTGCAGCGTGCTGCTGAATTAAAGTTTGGTACTTTGCTTGAATTAGAGAAACAACTTAAGGTAGCTGAAGGATATTCTGGTGGTAAATCTAAAGCTAAGTCACTATTAAAAGAAGAGATTGATGAAGCTGAGATAGCTGAGATAGTTTCTAAATGGACTGGTATCCCTGTCACTAAGCTGATTGCGGAAGAATCAGAGAAATTATTAGACTTAGAATCGGAGTTACATAAACGTGTCATTGGCCAAGATGATGCTGTAAGGGCTGTTGCAGAAGCAGTGAAGAGATCTAGAGCTGGTCTGTCTAATCCTAATAGACCGATAGGTTCATTTATGTTCCTTGGTCCTACAGGTGTAGGGAAGACAGAGCTGGCGAAAGCTTTAGCTGAGTCTTTGTTTGATGATGAGAATGCGATGGTGCGCATTGATATGTCTGAGTACCAAGAAGAGCATAGTGTTGCTAGATTAATAGGAGCACCTCCTGGATATGTAGGCTATGAAGAAGGCGGTCAACTTACTGAAGCAGTTAGACGCAAGCCTTATTCAATAGTGCTTATGGACGAATTTGAGAAAGCACATCCAGATGTCTCTAATATTCTGTTGCAGATTCTTGATGATGGTCATTTAACAGATGGTCGTGGTAAGAAAGTAGATTTCAAGAATACTATAATTATTATGACTTCTAACTTTGCTAGTCAATATATTATTGAAAAGCAATTGCATGAAGGTTTTACTGCTCAAGCTGAAGAAGGTTCAGAGGCACTTAGCGAAGAAGCTCGTAAAGAACAGATGAAAGAAGAGATCTTGGAAATGATGAAAGAGCATTTTAGGCCAGAGTTCTTGAATAGAATAGATGATATTATAATTTTCTCTCCGTTGCAGCTTGGTCTTATGAAGCAGATAGTAGAGATTCAACTCAAAGGTCTTAAAGCGCGTCTGGCAGAGAAACGTGTTGAACTTAAGTTCACTGATTATGCCCTAGAGCAGCTTGGCATTATTGGTTATGATCCTAGTTTTGGTGCTCGTCCTGTGAAGAGAGTAATACAGAAGCGTATTGAGAATGAACTTGCTAATTTAATATTAGCTGGTAAATTGCCTAACAATTCAACTGTAGTGGTAGATTTCGTTGGTGATGAGTTTAAATTTACAGTTAAACCAACTTCAACTCTAGAATCTTCTCTAGCTCTTTAAAAGTTGCTAACATTTCTTCGTAAAATCCTGGCAGGATTATATCTTCAAGAACCAGCTTATCTCTGTAGTGTTTTTCAATCCATGAATATAGTTCGCTATATAGTTTATTAGTAAGGAATATCTTCTGATGACATTGTTTTATTTCAGCTTCGCTCATTACTATGCGCAAGCGCAGGCAAGCAGGACCACCACCATTACGCATACTTTCGCGTAGATTGAAATAATGAACTTGATTAATTGGAATCTTTGGATCTTTGATTAGCTTATCGATAAAATTCTTTACCTTGCCGATTTCCTGACATTCGCTTGGTGCTATCAGTATCATTGAGCTATCTGGAAGAGTTACTATTTGTGAGTTAAATAAATAACTCTCTACAGCATCTTCAAGGCTAATAGTATTTTCTTTTACTTCTACTAGAATCAGGTCCTTACCTGATAAAACTTTGAATTTACGATTGAGCTCGGCAATGGTTTCCTCTGTATTAAGAAATGCTTTCTCATGATAAAGAAATAAATTAAGATTGCCAGTACTAATGACGTCGTTATGGAATACTCCTTGGTCTATTGCTTCTGGGTTCTGCTGAGCAAGAACATAATTCTTGGAATCTAGTTTATGAAGATTAATAATATCCTCCCAAGCTTCCTTGGCTTGCCTTGCTGGATAGATATTGGGTTTCACTGCATTTTCATCAAATGAATAACCATAAACAAATAGTTCTAGCCCAGCTTTACCATGCTCTGTAGCGAGGCGAATATGATTAGCAGCACCTTCATCACTTAGCATAGAGATTAAAGGTGCATGGTGAGAGGCTAGGGGTAATATTTGCCTAAGAGTTTTACTAGTAGAGTGGGCTTCTATGGAACGATGAAACTTAGTGCTTAAATTAGCTGGAGTGATATGTAACTTAGCATCCTGTGAATCTATACTAGGGGAAATAGTAGCTGCGTTTGCTGTCCACATGCTAGAACTACTGCATACTGCTCTGAATAACTCAGGA
The DNA here is from genome assembly GCA_964551135.1 of uncultured Gammaproteobacteria bacterium. Taxonomy (GTDB): domain Bacteria; phylum Cyanobacteriota; class Vampirovibrionia; order LMEP-6097; family LMEP-6097; genus CAYPGT01. The sequence goes on from CAZKAT010000001.1 coordinate 431,241, forward strand.
TCATCTTGGTAAACTGTTTGTAAGATTTCATGACTCTTGCCTTGATAACCTCTGATCTTTAATATTTCTAAATGAGGTCTTAGTTGGGGTGGCAATACTGCTTGCTTTAAACCTAGATCATAGAGAAATTTCATTTTCTCTAATCCTTGCAGGGCAGCAGCTTTTGGATTGGATTCTAAACCTCGATTAATTTCAGAAGCTACGTTGCCATAACTAAGCCCTGAGAACAAATGCGTGGGACCAACAATCCCGTCAAAATTTACTTCATAATAATTCATATGAGTACAGCTATAATTATATTACTATATGAGTGAACTAATCACTAAGCTAGAAACAGAGCATCAAGAGATTTATAAACAGCTAGAAGTATTTTTGCAAGAGCTTACGCAAATGAAGAATACGCGAGATGATCAGCGTTTGCTTAAAACTTGTCAAGAGCTACTAAAATATATTAAACAAATCTTGGATGAACATTTTAGAGAGGAAGAAGAGCAACTATTTCCTAAGCTAAACAAGTCAGAATTGCTAACTAAGCTGATTGATGATCATCGTGACATACGCAATAAATACGATAAAGTATTAACAGCATATTCTAAGTTCACAGAATCCAGTAATTATAAGCAAGACTTATTGTTTCCAGCTTATAATTTAATAGCGACCATTAATCATCATGCAGCACGAGAAGATAGCGAACTTTTTAATCAGAACAGTCACGCAAGATGATTTAGATTCTCTCTATAATTTAGCTAAACAAACAGGTCCAGGTATGACCAGCTTGCCTGCTGATAAAAAACTACTTGCAGATAAAATCCAAGAATCTATGAACAGTCTTAAGATAGAACCTACTAAGGTAGGGGCTGAAGCTTATAGATTTGTTTTGGAACATGATCATAAGATTGTTGGAGTTGCTGCAATTAGAGCTAGGGTTGGTGGTTACGAACCATCTTATTCTTATGAGATTAGGAAGAACCGTAAACTCTCTCCAGCATTGGGAGTGGATAAAGAAGTAGAATTTCTAGAACTTGTTAAAGAACATGATGGACCTACTATAGTTAGTTCTTTATTTGTTGCTCCTGAGTTTAGACGTTTTGGCTATGGTAGGTATCTTAGTCTTGCACGATTCCTTTTTATAGCTAGTTTCCCACAAAGGTTCACAGATACAGTGATAGCAGAGATGCGTGGTTATATCAATGATAAGGGTAAGTCACCTTTTTGGGAGGGGACTATAAGGCATTTCTTCGATATGGAGTTTGATAAAGCTGATTATTTAAGTGCTAAGGATAAGGGATTTATAGCAGAGTTAATGCCTAAGTTTCCTATTTATATTCCCCTACTTCCTGAGCAAGTTAGAGAGAGTATAGGTAAGGTACATAAGGATACTGCTTCTGCTCTAAAATACTTAGAAGAGCAAGGTTTTAAGCGTGATGGACATGTAGATATATTCGATGCTGGTCCGCGAGTATCTTCTAAAGTCCTAGATATTAAAGCAGTGAAAGATTCTTTAATAAGGAAAGTTCAATCAGGTGAAGCTAATGAAACATTAGTTTTAATAAGTAATATGAAAACTGATTTTAAGGTGACTGCAAGTTCTGCTAAAATAACGGGAGATAATATTATTATTCCAGGAAATATTATTGATTTACTTGAGCTGTCAAACGGTGACTCTGTGAGGTTTATAGAGCTATGACTCACTTTATAAACGATCAATGGATTAATGGTTCAGGAGAGAAGTTCTCTTCTATTAATCCTGTTAATGGTCAAAGTATCTGGGAAGGTAGTCAAGCTATAGAAACTGAGATAAATGCTGCTGTGATCTCTGCTCGTGCAGCATTTCCTGCTTGGTCAGGGTTAAGCCTGGAAGAGAGACTAAGTTACTTAGAAGACTTTATTGAGTTAGTGAAAGAGCATAAGAATGAATTAGCTGAGGCTTTATGTAAGGATACTGGTAAGGCTATTTGGGAATGTGCTATTGAGGTTACTAGTCCTATTAGTAAGCTTGGTATTTCCGTAGATGCTTATGAAGACCGTACTGGGACTTGGCTTAATGCAGAACGTTCATCACTGGAAACTTTTGTTCGTAGTAATAGTAAACCAGATAGTATAGTGCGTCATAAACCGCATGGAGTGATAGCAGTTTTTGGTCCTTATAATTTTCCTATACATACTCCGCATGGACATATACTTCCAGCTTTGCTTGCTGGTAATACTTTAGTTTTTAAACCAAGTGAACTGACTCCTTATGTTAGTGAGCTAGTTATGGAACTCTGGCAGCAAGCTGCTTTGCCCCCTGGTGTGATTAATATGGTGCAAGGTAAGGTTGAGACTGGAAAGATTCTTTCTAATCATCCTGGTATAGATGGAATATTCTTCACTGGTAGTTCTCGCACTGGTACTATACTTCATCAGAATTATGCTGGTCATCCAGGGAAAATTCTTGCTCTAGAGATGGGTGGTAACAATCCTTTACTGGTGCATAAGGTTCAGGATATTAAAGCGACAGTCTATTTAATTATTCAGTCAGCATTTATTACTGCAGGACAGCGTTGCACTTGTGCACGTAGATTGATTTTGATTGATAATGCTGAGTCGCAGAAGGTCTTAGATTTGCTTATTGAAACTGCGTCTAAGATTAAGATTGGTGACCCTGCAGATGCTAGTAATTTTATGGGACCAGTAATTTCTAATATTCAAGCTCAGAAACTATTAGAAGCCCAAGCTGCTCTAATTAGTAAAGGAGCTAAACCTTTATTAGAGATGAAGAAACTCTCTCTGGGTGATGCTTATGTGAGTCCTGGAATTATAGATTGTACTGGTATCGCTGATGATGAAGAGAATTTCGGACCTCTATTGAAAGTATATAGAGTGAAGGATTGGAACGCTGCTATCGCTAAAGCTAATGACACAGACTATGGTTTATCGTCTGGTTTAATTAGTGATGATGAGAAATTATACGAGGATTTCTATGAGCGCATTCGTGCTGGATTGGTGAACTGGAATAATCAAATCACTGGTGCCAGTAGCGCTGCACCTTTCGGTGGTGTAGGATATAGTGGTAATCATAGACCTAGTGCTTATTACGCTGCAGACTATTGTGCTTATCCGGTGTCTTCAATGGAGAGTGCTGTAATTAAGCTGCCGGAGAAGTTGAGTCCGGGGATAACTTTATAAAGTCTCTTTAGCCCCTAATTTCATCAAGAACAAGGCACTTAATTTAGCTCTTTCTACTAGTGAGTCTAAACATACAAACTCTTTCGGTGAATGAATTTGTCCACCCCTTACTCCCATAGTATCAATGTTAACTAGTCCAAACTCCCAGAGATTATTGCCATCACAGCAACCACCGGTGTCTTTCTTCTGAATAGTTTGTCCAAGCTCAGCAGCACATTCTGCAATGGACTTATAAAGTTGTTCTAGTGCTTCGTTAGGGATTTTAGGTTTACGATTCAGGCTACCATATAGCTTAGCTTCTATATGAGTTTGCGAATTTAATTTGCTAATGATTTTATTAAATGATTTCTCAATCTTCACAGCGTCTTCGCTATGCTCTACTCTAATATTAATTCCAAGTATAGCTAGGTCAGGGACTACGTTTAAAGAACCACCGCCTTCAATCTTGCCGAAATTAATTGTTATAGCATCTGAATTGAATTGATTAGCTTCATGGATAAACTCTGCTGCTGCTAATATGGCACTAGCTCCTTCCTTGAACTCTCTACCGACATGAGCAGCTTTGCCTCTCACTACGAGAGTAAAGTTACCTGTGCCCTTTCTGCGATAAGCTATAGAACCATCACTGAGACTTGGTTCATATATCAAGGCCAGGTCATTATTAGCAGCTAATTCTGGAAATAATTTTTGTGAACCAGGCGAACCAATCTCTTCATCAGGATTAATAAATACTTCCCACTGGATATTCTGAGCATAAGGACTAGCTTCTAATAGTTCTATAGCTTTAAGCATGACTATGAGTCCACCTTTAAGATCTGCAACACCAGGACCATTAAGAGTTTTCTCGTCAATCTGAGTGCATTTCTGAAAACTAGAATCTGCGGGATAAACCGTATCCATATGCCCCATTAATAAGACCTTGTGAGCATGAGGCGAAGCATTGAGCTTGCGTATTCTTAAAGCCTTACCTAGAGCTAATTCTACTTCATTAGCTTTGGAATCAATAGTCAAATGTTTAGCTAACTCTATCTCTTGAATATCAAGCTTGAGATGTGAATATTTTTTAGCGAGTTTTATAAATTGAGCTTTAAGTTTTTCTTGTATAGTCGCTAGTCCCTTGAGGTTATAAGAATGTGAGTTGATATTAGACCAATCGATTAGCAGGTCTAGCATTTCTGCATAACTCTTATCGATGGGTTTTAAATATTCAAGATACTCTGTCATTTAGATTCTTTAGCTAACTTCTTTTCTAGGTTTTCTATGATTAGATCTAAATTATAACTCTTAAGGTAATCATAGCTGCGAGCTTGTTTATAAGCTTCTATAGCTTTAGCTGTGTTACCGAGTATTCCGTAGTAGTTACCCCAATAGATTCCTGGATAAGGAGAGTTTTTAGCTAGCTTCTCAAACTCTTCTAGCGCAAATTTCATTACATCTGCAGATTCAGGGTAATTGAATTTAATTAAGATCTCACGCAAATCTATATAACGATGTACAAGATTATTAGTGATGTAGTGCTCTTGAAAACTGGTTTCTATAGTAGGAATTATAGATGAATTATTTGTTAGGATTAATCTCGAGACTACATCATCTATCTGTATTTTACTATTAACTCCCTGCTCTGAAAAATATTTAGCTAGAAACTCAATGTCAATCTCATGAGCGAGAGCATTACCTACTATCTGGCAATATGAAGACTCTAATGGTGATATATCACAGCTAAAAATGAAACCATAATTATCAAGGAATTTAAGTAACTGTTCGCAAGCATACATAGCAATATATGGATAAGGAATATGGCGTTGAGGATTGGCGTTCTGATAAAAGTCTTGAAAAACATTGAAATATTTAGCTTCAAGGTCAGTCTCATATTGAGCTTTGTATGGCATCCATCTTTCACTTTTAATTAAATCTGTCATCAAATTTGGATTATTCAATGCGTCATGAATACTAGTATGTGATTCTTCCACTTTAAGTTGTAATTCTTCAAATGAATTGTTGTGAGCTTTACATAGAACTGTTAACGGTAAGGCATCTAGAACGTAATTTAGAATTACAGCTGAAATATTTTCTAATGGAAATGGTTTGCCACTTAGATCCTCTGTGGCTTGTGGGTTGAGTAGATCGAGCTTGATGAATTCATAGTCTTCTCCTCGAGTGAATCCTTCTAGCATTTTGAGCTTCTGGATTTCTTGAAGATTGACTGTGGTGTAGTCGCTAATTAATAATTTCACTCTCTTAAGAATGCCGATGTCTTTCGCTGCATGTAGAAAATTCATAGCAAAGTATCCAGAGCCTGTGCCACATTCAAGAATTTGCAAGCGATAATCTTGAGGATAATTTACTAAATTAGCTTTCACCAATTCTGCAAAAGCTTTAGCATTAACATAGTTAGTGTTGATGTTATGAGGTATTGCTCTATTGCCATTACTTTTACTAAATGCTTGAACACCTTTATTTTTATAATATTTATTAGCAATATCCCAGATCACTGACTCGTTATAAGGAGTCCAGTCCTGTAGTAGTTTATATTTTGGACCTTGATTGGGTTGTAATAGGACCATAAAGACCTTATTCCCATGGATTGCTCTCACTGACACAAGATCCCCAATATGTCTTACGCCCTTCGGGCGTCATACACATTGGGGATAGTTGATCCAGCTCAACAGCTTTTATTTATTCATATCTATTATTAATATGTCTTACGCCCGAAGGGCGTTTTACATATTATGAGCTATTATTTACTACTATATGAAACTCTCTTATAACTGGCTAAAGGACTTTATTGATTTACGCGATATCAAATTAGAAGATTTGGTCGAGAAACTAACTATGGGTGCTTTTGAGGTAGAAGAAGCTACTGCTCTAGGTGCTGACTTAGGAGACGATATAGTTCTTGGTGAAATTAGAGAGATCGCTAAACATCCTGATGCTGATAAATTACAAGTAACTCAAACTTGTATCGGTTATAACGCAAATGGTTCTGAAAACATTCAACAAATAGTCTGCGGTGCAACTAATATAGCAGTCGGGCAAAAAGTGCCAGTGGCTACTATTGGAGCTACGGTTCTTAATAGACACGATAGTTCTACTTTTCAAATCAAGAAGTCTAAGATTAGAGGTATAGAAAGTTGTGGCATGCTCTGTGCAGCTGAGGAATTGGGTCTTAGCGAAACAACACTTAAATTTATTAAAGAGAAACAAGGTGATGGTATTTATATACTTTCAAGCGATCTTAAATTAGGCGCGCCAGTTTCTAAGGTTCTTAATCTGGAACCAGATTATGTATTAGAAGTAGGAGCAAGAAGTAATAGAGGTGATGCTCTATCAGTTCTCGGGCAAGCAAGAGAGATCACTGCACTCTTGGATAAAGATCTGTTAATCCCGCATCAACACTACTCTTCAGAAATCATTAAGGGCTTAACTAATTTAAACCAAGTAGGCAATCTTGATCTTAATACTAAATCGGCTAGTTTTGTTTATGACGAGAGCATTAAATCAATAGAGCCATGCATCGGAGACGACGCTAAAAGAGATTGTTCGCTGTTCTATACTATTACAATAGAAGGTATAGAAATAAAAGAATCACCATCATGGTTGCAAGAGCGCATTAATGCAATGGGTACTAAATCTATTAACAATGTAGTAGATATTAGTAACTATGTCTTACTTGAACTTGGTCAGCCAATGCATTTCTACGACAGAGAGATGATTAACGGTAACTATCTAGAAGTGCGTAGAGCTAAAGCTGGCGAGAAGCTAACAACACTTGAAGAGAAAACTTATGAGCTTAATGATACTAACTTAGTTATAGCTGATGCTAAGGGACCAAGCTCACTTGCTGGAGTAATGGGTGGATTGGATTCATCAATTAATGATCAAACTAAAAATATAGTAATAGAAGTAGCTATATTCAATCCTGCTGCAGTGCGTAAGAGTGCAAGGGCTGCAGGCGTGGAATCGGAGTCTAAGAGAAGGTTTGAACGTGGTGTGGATAAATCGTTCTCTAAGCTTGCTTTACTTAGAGCGCTTGAATTATTAGTGCAGCTTGCTACTAAAGAAGGCTCTAAGTTAAAGATTGGTAAGATCCTAACAGCAGGTTCAGAAGATATCTCGGAGAAAACAGTTAAACTAAAGAACGGACAGGTTAAACGTTTACTAGGTATAGATATAGCTCGTGAGACTAGTATTAAATTATTAGGCAGGCTAGGAATTAAATTAGTTAAAGAGAGTGCTGAAGAATTAGAGTTTTCTATTCCAAGTTATAGGCAGCTAGATATAAGTCGTGAAGCGGATCTTATTGAAGAATTGGGCAGGCTTTATGGCTTTAACAATATTCCTCTACAGGTTCCTAATACTAGCGTTGCTGCGCAGAAGAACCTTAATGAGCAAACTCAGGTTAAAGAAAAAATCATGGAAGCTTTTATTGCTTCAGGATTCTCAGAAGCAAGGCTTAGTAGTTTGATCGGTGATAGTTTACTAGCGATTGATGCGATGGGTCCTGAATTAATTGTGAGCAAGTCTACACAAGCAGCTTACATTGAAATGGACAATCCTTTATCACGAGAGCATCGTATGTTGCGTAAATCTATGCTGCCAGGCTTGATTCAAGCTGCAAGCAGAAATTATGCTTATGATAAATCAATAGATATTAAATTATTTGAGATCGGCAAGACTTACTATTATTCTGGTGATACGGCTAAGGCGAGTCGTGATAACTCTATAGAAGAATCTAAGCTTGCTGCTATCTTAGTTCAAGTGGAACCTGATTGGACTCAAGCTAAGCCTAAAACTATGGCAGAGAATTTTTTCTATTTCAAATCTATAATTGAGAATCTCTATCCTAGAGCTAAGTTCAGCTCAATTAAGAACTCTAATACCAGCTTAGTGCATCCAGGGATTTCTGCCTTGGTCTTACAGGACAATAGAACTATTGGCATTATTGCAAAACTACATCCAAGTATCACTAAGGAATGGGATCTACCTGATGAGAGTTATATACTGGAACTTAATCATCCTAAACTTCAGGAAACTAAGTTTAAGCCAATAGCTAGTACACCAATTGTAGAGAGGGATATAACAGTAGATAGTTCTGATGATATAGATGTGCAGATGATTCAGGATTTAATGCAGAAGAAATTATCCAAGAACCTTCGTGAAATTAAATTAGTAAGTTTATTTAGAAGATCTGTGAAAGAAGCTACTGATACTAAGCCGAAGAGTTCAACTTTTAGACTTAAGTTCCAATCTGATACAGAAACTCTCAGTGGTGAACTTATAGACCAAGATGTAGAAAAACTCAAGCAAAGTTTAGAGAAAGAACTTGGTGTAGGGTTTAGGGCTTAACATTGAGCATTCAGCATTCTGATGTTAATATATAGACCATGGAGATCAACAAACAAATCCGTATAAGATTCCTTTTCAATGCATTATTGGTCACATTATTTCTTGGTGCGCCTATTCCTTTTTTCTCACAAATAGTTAAAGAGATCCCAATTATTAGTCTCATACTAGGTGAAGTTAGTTTGATTTTTTTGGTTATACTAGCTAGTTTTCCTAAAGCTGGTATCCGAGACATTATCAAGATCGGTTGTTACTATATGTTCTTCATTGGAATTTGTTTTGCTTTACTAAGCTTTATTCCAGTAGAAGCGAAGTATAAATTATTTGCCTTTGACGCGTTTGAAGGATTTATGCCTAACTTAGTTTCTATTAATTTAGTTGGTTTAATTATTCTGAACACCGTTGCCTGTCTCTTCTTTGGGATGGAGCTTAGTCGTAAAGTTCCAGCAAATATGAGAACTAGGCAGGTAGAACAGCTGGCAGATGTACAAGCTGAAGCAGATAAAGCAAGAGCGAGTGAGGCAATTAAACAAGAAGTTAACTCTCTGTTTGATCTCTATCTTAAAGATTATAAATTGGGTAAGCTTGAAGAAAATGACAAGCTAGAGAACTTAGAGAGAGCTTTGCTAGAGAATATGGATTCTGATATCAGTGGAGCAATGTGTGCTGATAAGGAAGGTAAACTTCTAGAGGATACAGTGTTCGCTTGGAGTGGTTATTCTAAAGAAAGTTTATTAGAAGTGTTTAATGCCCAAAGTCAAAACTCTAAAGATTTAGGTACCGGTAGATTATGCCAAATATTATTTCAAGATAGTAATAATTGGTATATTGTTGCTAAATTTAGAGGTAACTATTTAATGCTTCAAACTGAAAGTCCAGATCCAGCTCCTTTATTAGAAACAAGCTATAGAGTTTTCAAGGCTGTTTAGTCTGACTTGCCCTGAAAGCCCAATAACTGTGTTACGCTCGTGCCTCGCAGTCCTCATTGACGTCTAGTCAACTCCGGCTGCTCGGCACTCGCAAGCCTTGTTCTTGGGCTTTCATGACAAGTCAGAGGCAGGTAAGATAAAAGATATCTTAGGGCTTCCTTATATTGGGGTATATTTAATACTATGATCGATAAATTACTTAAATTAGTGATTGATAATGGGGCTAGTGATTTGCATATCGCTACTAATGAACCGCCAATTTTAAGAATTAATGGTTCATTACAGAGAACAGATTTTGCACCCTTGAATAAAGAGCAAGTTAAAACTCTTTGTTATAGTTTTTTGACTAAGCATCAGCAAGAAGTTCTAGAGTCTACTCATGAATTAGATCTATCTTATGGTGTGGATGGACTTGGCAGATTTAGGATCAATGTTTTTAAAGACAGGATAGGTTACGCAGCTGCACTAAGGATTATTACTGAGACTATTCCATCTTTGGAGCAGTTAGGTTTACCTGCTACTACTAAAGCTATAGCACAACTACCTCGTGGACTGGTTTTAGTGACAGGTCCAACTGGATCTGGTAAGTCTACAACTCTTGCTGCCATCATTGACTGGATTAATACGCATAGATCAGAACACATTCTTACTATCGAAGATCCGATAGAGTTTGTGCATAGATCTAAGAAGAGTCTTATTAACCAACGTGAGCTTGGTAATGATACACATAGTTTTAGTGCAGCATTGAGATCTGCTCTACGTGAAGATCCGGATGTAATTCTAATTGGTGAGATGCGAGATCTAGAGACTATTTCACTTGCAGTAACAGCAGCGGAAACTGGACACTTGGTATTTGGCACTTTGCACACGAGCTCTGCGGCTTCTACCTTAGATAGGCTTATCGACGTATTCCCGCATGAACAACAGACTCAGATTAGAATCCAGCTTAGTGGTTCATTGAAAGCAGTATTGTCACAAACCCTTCTTAAGAAGAAAGATGGCAAGGGTAGGTCCATGGCCATGGAGATCATGGTAGTGACTCCAGGTATCGCTAATCTTATTCGTGAAGGTAAGACAAGCCAGATTTATTCTGCAATTCAAACCGGACGTAAGGAAGGTATGCAAACTCTTGAAGCTGCACTTGCTGAGCTTTATAGACAGGGTAATGTTCGCGTTGAAGACATACTTTCTAAGAGTTCTAAACCTGATGAACTTAAGAACCTTTTAGGATCTGATGTTATTACTCAGGAAATGATGCAAACGGTCTAGCTCTATTTTCAATAGGTATCATTTGGCAAACTAATACCCGTTGCCGTCATTGCAAGGAGCGCGTAGCGCGACGTGGCAATCCATTCCAGCGCATAAATAAAATGTAGTGGCTTTTGATAGTCAGTTACCTGCCTGAACGGATCGCCACGTCGCACGCTGCGCGTGCTCCTCGCGATGACGGATTACGGGTATTGGTTGTTTATATAATTCAGTAATATAAACATGAGAGATCTTTAATGGATTATTCTATATTATCCAAGTAAAATAAGATCTTATGGATCTTCTAACTTTAGCCATCCTTTATGTTATTCATTTAGTGTTTTTTGCGCCAGGTAATTTGGTGGATTGGCAGATTAGATTATATTTGCGCTTTGGTTTACTAAAGATAGATAGCTATCGTGATGAAGCAGTACAACCTAATAGTCTTGATGTGCATCTTGGCCGTCATTTTGCTCGTCAGAAATCTGATGGTAGTTTTGAAAGTTTTACTGCGGACTATATAGTTTTAGATCCTGATGATTTTGTACTTGCGACTACCGAAGAATATTTCTATTTCCCAGATTATATTCATGGAGTACTTCAGGGTAAAAGTTCTTGGGCGCGTTTGGGACTCTATGTGGAGTCTGCGGGGCTCTTTGATAGTGGTTTTGAGGGTGAAGGTGTAGTAGAACTTACTAACCAAAGTAATTCTCCGTTAACTCTTGAAGCAGGTAAGGCTATTGCACAAATGATATTTATGAAGAATATGATAGTGGCTAATCCTTATGGTAAGAAGAAACACGGCAAGAGTAATTACCAAGGCCAGCGTGGTGCTCGTGAAAGTGCACTTGAAAATGTTATTGCTAAAGACAAAGAGAGACTAGCAAAGATGGCTACTATATCAGCACAGACTGCTGAGAGAAATTAGAGCTACAGAGCCTTTGAATAAATCTATTTACCGATTTGGTGGTAAAGATAATCTATATGTTACAATAATTCCCTATGAATTCAGTTCAAACTTCAAAACCAATATATGAAGTTATTGCCGAAGAAGTTAAAAAAGCAGAAGCTGATGGGGCTCATGTTACTAGGTTAGATATTGGTAGTCCATTACATGACTACAGAATAGTAGAAACTGTTCGCCGTGGTTTGATTGATAGACTAAGTCAAAAAGATTGGGCTCATAAAACTATATCTAAGTATCCGTCAAATACTGATCCAGAAGATTTTAGGCAAGCTGTAGTAAAACATATCAAAGAAGCTTATGGTTATAAAACTAATATTGATGAAATCTCCGGTATAGAAGGTGCTCATAAAGGAGTGTTTATTGCTCTTATGGCTTTTAATAAACCTGGTGAGTCAAGAGTATTAGTACCAGTACCAGGCTATCCACAATATGAACAAGCACTTAAAGCTTTGAACCTCAAAGATAAAGCTATTCCTATTAATGAACAAGGAACCATTGATTTCGAGCAACTTAAAAAGATTCTTGAAAATAAAAAAGAGCCCATCTCTTCAATATTGCTAATTTATCCTCAAAATCCTACTGGTGCGGTCTTGAGCGAAAAAGAAAGAACAGAAATTATTGCTTTATGTCGCAAGTATAATGTCACTATCATTAATGATTATCCATATGGTAATCTTGATTTTTCTGCTAAGCCTTGTAAGCCTTTTGCTGCAACTGATAAGGATATCGCAATAGATATATTTTCTCTCTCCAAAACTGGATCTATACCTGGTTTGCGTATAGGTTTCGTGAATAGTAGCAAAGAAAAAATTGCAATGTTTAATAAAACTCGTTGGGCAGTTAGTCATGGTACTTCACCTTTCCATATTGAAGCTGCTAAATTAGCTTTGCCAAAGATGCAGCAGTGTATAGAGAGACTCAGTAAAAGATATGCAAGAGGATTAGAGCTAGCAAAAAATATTCTTAGTAAATTTACTGATACTATCGCTCAGGGAGCAATGTATTTCTGGTTAAAAATTCCTAAGAGCTTTAAAGCTTTATCAGATGATAGATCTATGGATTTTACTAAGCATCTAATTCAAGAAGCTAGAGTTTCTAGTATTCCTGGTTCTGCGTTTGGTGATAAAGATCATGTGAGATTAGCTCTGGTAGAGAAACCTAGGCAACTAGAATCAGCTTTGAAACGAGTGGCACAAGCTTTGTAACTGCTCTAAATAGTTCTTCTAGAACTTCTAATCTTGTTTAGGAATAATCCTCATGTTTATATTTCGACTATGAGTTTTAACAGACATATTTGGAGTATCTAATTGATTGGGTTTAGGTTTTATATCGTTGATAAGCAATATTAAAGTATCAGTTGTACCGTTTGGAATTCGTACTAATCCTATCGTACCTTTAGATGGACTTTTAACTTCCCATACGGGGAAGATATCTCTTCCTTTGGGTGTTATTAGGGATTGGATTTCAACCGCATCTCCTTGTTTAATTGATCCTTGATTTATTGCTGTTTCAAGTTCTGCTGTACTTTTAATAGTAATAGGTAATCTTGTAGTACTTGCTTGCGTTGTTGAGGAAATTTGTTGTCCCTCCGGTGCATTAAGTAGCCTTAATTGATGTTCTAAGTTTGGGACTATTGTTTTCCCTATTTTTCTTCCAGTATGATTTTCGACTGCAGTTCTAGTTAAGCGACCACCATTAGTTGACATTGCTGCAACTAATTTAGGGATGCTGCTTTCAGGTATTTCAAATATTCTAGCTAGATCCGCAGAAGTTACCATAATAGTTATTATAATAACATACTTGCTTGTCCTGGAATTTGTATAATATAGTTATCAAAACTGATAAATTAGGGTACTATATTATACATGGGAAAGAAAACTACAATTCAAACTCCAAAGCTAGCTTCTATACTTAAAGGACTTGGTGAAAATATTCGTTTGGCTAGATTACGCCGGCATATCTCAACGATCATGCTTGCAGAAAGAGCGGGAATGACGAGGATGACTTTGCGGGCAATCGAGAACGGTGAAGCAACTGTAAGTTTCGGTGCTTATGCAAATGTATTGTTTAGTCTTGGACTTGAGCAGGATTTATTACTTATTGCTAAGGATGATGAATTGGGTCGTAAGCTGCAAGATATAGAATTGATGCATAAGGGCAAGAAATGAAATCATCAGGAAAAACTAAACAAAAAAACATTTATGTTTTTGCTGATTGGGAAACAATGGAGAGTCCTCAATTAATGGGAATTCTCTTGGCATCACAGTCACGCGGTAAGGAAGTTTTTTCATTTGAATATGATGATAATTGGCTTAATTCGAAATATGCTCGTAGTCTAGATCCGAATCTATTATTATTCGGTGGTCCTCAATACCCTAATTCTAAGCATTTAAATTTTGGTCTCTTTCTTGATTCTGCGCCAGATCGTTGGGGGCGAGTTCTTATGAGGAGAAGAGAGGCTCAAGCTGCACGTGAAGAAAAGAGACCACTAACAACTCTAATGGAATCAGATTATTTACTTGGTGTATTTGATGCGTATCGTATGGGTGCTTTGAGATTTAAGTTAGATCTAGATAGAGCTTTCTTGGATGATAATGAAGAAATGGCGGCTCCACCATGGACTAAGTTGCGTGAATTAGAACATGCTAGTCTTCAGCTTGAGAAGTCTCAATCAGAGCATGCAAAGGATTATAACAAATGGTTGAAACTTTTGATTGCTCCAGGAGGATCTTTGGGTGGTGCTCGTCCGAAAGCTAACGTCATTGATGAGAAGGGTGCGCTTTGGATTGCAAAGTTTCCAAGTGCAAATGATGATCTTAATATAGGAGCTTGGGAGTTTTTAGTTTATGAACTTGCAGTCATGGCGAAAATCAATGTTCCTAAATCACAAATAAAAAGATTTACTGCTAAGCATGATACTTTCTTAACGAAGAGGTTTGATCGCTTGGGAGAAAAAAGAATACAGTTTGCTTCTGCAATGACCATGCTGAACAAGCAAGATGGTGACGGTGCTGAAGAAGGAGTGAGTTACTTAGATATAGTAGATTTCCTCATTCAAAATGGCTCTAATATAGAAGAAGATTTAGAACAGCTTTGGCGCAGGATAGTATTTAATATTTGTGTATCTAATACGGATGATCATTTGAGAAACCATGGTTTCTTGCTCACAGAGAAAGGTTGGAGCTTGTCGCCAGCTTATGACATTAATCCTTCAGAGACTGGCAACGGACTTAAACTAAATATTTCGCAAGATGATAATTCTCAAGATTTAGAACTTGCTCTTGAAGTCGCTGAATATTTTCGCTTAAATAAATCAAGAGCCCAAAAAATCATTACTGAAGTTACTAAAATTGTGCGTCAATGGAAATCTCTTGCCAAAAAATCATTTTCTCAAAATGAGATAGCAAGAATGGAGAATGCGTTTAGGATCGTTAATTAGTTATTGTATAATATAGCAACCAGAATCTTATTCTTTGTCTATTATATTATACAAAACTAGCCCCGAGCTTCTTCAGTTGCTCTAAATAGTTTTTCTGAAATTTCTCATCTTGAATACTTTCAGTCCAGAGTAATAGAGCAGCTTCGCCATCACTCTCGTAATAATTCTTACGTATACCTTGTCTTTGGAATTCATATCGCTCGTAAAGATCTTGGGCAGCTTGGTTGCTTAAACGTACTTCAAGAGTGATAGCGTTGATTTCAGATTGTATCGCTTGATTTATAAGAGCGACTATAATCGATTCAGCGATTTTCTTGCGGCGTTGATCTGGGTCTGTGCCCAAAGTCATAATATGCATCTCATCTAATATCAACCATGCACCACCATAACCTAGAACCTTGCCTGTGAGCTTGCCAGCTTGAAGCTCTTCAGCCACTAAATAAATTGCATTTGGATTAGCAAGCTCATTTGCAAATATATTACGAGTCCAATGCATTATCCCGAAAACCTTAGGGTCCATTGCTGCGACTTGGTCTAAATCAGATAGATACATGCGTCGAATCTGGTAATTTGGATTAGACTCTAGAACTCTGATAGCTTCTTGTTTACATGCTTCGCGCAAACTAGATTCTAATTCTCCTAATGGTTTCATCACAAAATCTCTCTCATGCATTCTAGGATGCGGAAGTTCTAAACTATCGTCTTTAATCTTCATATTAGCATATTTAAGTAGGTCTAAATCTATCATTCTTGCTTGTTTGCGACCGCGTAGATTACGCTCAGGATCTATCTCAGACTCTATTTTTAATAAAAGATCTAATAATGCATGAGGACTAAGTTTAGTGTCTATTTTAGCTACACCATTTAGGAAATCATCAGGACCAGCATTCTCTATCGCTGGATTCTCAAGCCATTTGGAAACTTTAATGACCTTCACGTCAGGATTATCATTGAGTAATTTTAAAGCTAGTTCAAGATTTGCAACTCTATCTCCGAGGTTAGAGCCGAGTGCTATAAATGCTGTTGTAGAATTATTGTATGTATATGGATCTTCTGCTATCACTTTATAAATGCTTTTTGCTCATTATCGCATTTTTATTTGGTAGTTTTACTAATGTACTTATATATAGAATTCCGCGTAATGAATCGCTCTTAAAACCCAGATCACATTGTCCTGATTGTAAGTATCAATTAAAGTGGTACGAGAATATACCAGTATTAAGTTATATTTTCTTAAAAGCCAAATGTAGTAAGTGTCAGACTAAGATTTCCCTACAGTATCCAATCGTAGAAATTATAGTGGGACTTCTTGGTGCTTGCTTTGTTAATAAAATTCATCATCTTGCTGAGTATTTGTTCATTATGATAGTTATCTCAGCAACAGTTGCTATGGCGTTTATAGATCATAGACATCATAAACTACCGCATGTGCTTAGCTACTCAACTTTAATTATCGCCCTTGCTTATATAACTTTCTATGGCTCACCTTACTATATGCCGCTGCAAAGTTTTTTAATCTTGCCTAAAGCTCTCGCTAATTTATTTTCAGCACTTAGTTTCTTTGGACTGAGTATTTTTAGTTTGGATTGTTTCACTCATATAATGAATCTGATTTATTTTAGAGAGAAAGCTTTAAGAATTACACCTGCAGCTTTATGTTTAGGAAATAAATTTCTAACTAAATACATTACTTACTTATATTTAGTTTTAGTTATAGTAGAGATTGCTTTGGCTTATAGTTCTCCTCTAAGAGGGTTTTTTTGGTTTAATCTGGCTTTAGGCATATCGTATTTTATTAATGAGATTTGTCTTGAATATCTGTTTAATCAGGAATCAAGCGAAGCTAGGAATATTGAAGACCAGCAAACTGCGACAGTTTTTGGTGGAGGAGATACAGTATTGGTAGTTCTTATTGCAACAATATTGGGTCCGGTGACTGCTTTGATGATTTTGCTTTCTGCGTTTTATATTGCTCTGATTTACTTTGTTGCAGTCAAGATATCTTCAGCATTTAACAAAAAAATTGAACCGAGTTCTTCCAAATATGTTCCTCTTGGTGGCGCATTGGCCATTGCCTTTATTGCTGCTATGATAATTCTTTAGAAAGCCCCAGGCTTTAACCTATGGTCTGTACGAATCTTATTCTTGATTTTAGTGAAGAATACATTGCTCTGCATTGTAAGGGTATTAACTATATCTCTGATATTGGCACTGATTATTTTTGGAATAATACTGATGATGCGATATTGCGTTTTGGTGCAGAACTAGCTAGCAAGGAATTTGATTGTAAGGATCTAATTATTTCCTTACCTATTAGTTGTATTAATCATCAGATTGTTACGCTACCTGATAACGTTTCAGATAAAGAGAAACTGATTTTTTTGGGCTTAGAAATCAATAAAAAGATTATAGGTAAGCGCTTTGGGATCAAAAGATTAGACGTAACTAAGAGACAAGAATTAGATCAAGAACTTTGTGATTATTTAGTCTTGTCGCCTAAGGCAGATGCTTATAGCAAGATAGAGAAACTTGCTACTACTCTTAATCAAACTATAGTATCCATAATTCCAAGTTTCTATTTACTTGGAACCGAGAGACATAACGAGCTTAGAGCCACTGCTTGGGTGGGTGATGATAGAAGTGAGATAGTTATTTGGGGTAAGGACAATCCTTTAGCGCTCGCTAATATTCCTAACAATGGAGATCAAATTAGTGATATCAATAGATTTATAGTTGAGTATTTCGATCACGTAGATAATCTAACCTTATCTATGATTTATCTCTATGGTCCAAGAATGAAGGACTCAGCTCTAGGATTTGGTTTAACTTATCCACATGTTATTTGCGAAGATCCTACTAGATATCTAGCTAAGTATTTATACCGCGCTCCTGATCAGATTAATATCGCGAAAGTAACTAAACTACCGCGCGCGCCTATCCCAATGACTCCACGTAATCTAACCTTTATAGGTTCAGCTTTAATGGCAGCTTTAATTATTTTCCTTACAGGTTTAACGCACGCTGATAATTTAAATCAGAAACGTAGACTCGCAACGCTTGAGCGTAAATCCTCTCAATACAAAAAACTTAATGCTGAGTATCATGCATTGCAGAAGCAAGAAGCAGAGCTAGAGTCTGAGAAAGATTTTTATTTAAGCATTACTAAGCGTCGTACTCCATGGGATCAAATTTTCAAAGATATTAGTAAGCTAACTCCTAAAGAAATGTGGTTTGAGAGAATTAATGCTTCTAAAGTAAAACTGCTAATTATGGGTAAAGCAAGATCTACTGAAGATGTATCAGATCTGTCTATAAATTTGAATAATAATTCTAAATATGTCCAGGATGCTTTAATAGTCGGTACTAGAGACTATGAAGAGGATAATGGATCTAAATATAGTGAGTTCCAGATTCAAGCTAAATTTAAATCGCCGACCGGTAAATTTACCGAGAAAGTCGAGTAAATTATTAAAATAATCTAGTTTTATATATCAGTATTGCTATATAGGTACAAAAAGCCCTAGAATAGTAGCGTTAAGCCTAATAATAGGCAGAAAAGGACAAAACATGGCACGTAAAGTTAAATATGAAGACTATAGAAACATGGGTATTGCAGCGCATATCGACGCGGGCAAGACTACTACTACAGAGAGAGTTTTATTCTACTCAGGAAAGATTCACAAGATTGGTGAAGTTCATGAAGGAACTTCTACAACAGATTGGATGGAGCAAGAGAAAGAACGTGGTATCACGATTACTGCTGCTGCGATTTCTACTGAGTGGAGAGGTAAGTTTATTAACCTTATCGATACTCCTGGTCACGTGGACTTCACTATAGAAGTAGAGCGTTCAATGCGTGTACTTGATGGTGTGGTTATTGTTCTATGTTCAGTTGGTGGTGTACAACCGCAAACTAAAACAGTTTGGAGACAAGCTGATCGTTATAAAGTACCGCGTATCGTTTTCGTTAATAAGATGGATAGACAAGGTGCTGACTTCTTTAGAGTTCACAAGCAAATGCGTAATGATGTGCGTGTGAATGCTCGTCCTCTACAAGTACCTGTGGGAGCTGAAGACCAGTTCCAAGGTGTAGTAGATCTATTAGAGAAGAAAACTTACATTTATACAGATGAGATGGGTAAAGAAGCAACTATTACTGAAGGTTACCCAGCAGATCTAGCTGAACAATGTGCAACATTGCGTACTGAGTTAGTAGAAGCTATTGCCGAAGCTGATGATGACATGATGAATAAGTATCTTGAAGAAGGTGAAGATGCTTTCACAGAAGAAGAATTGAAGATTGGTTTGCGTAAGGCAGTTATCAAGCTGCAAGTGATTCCTATGATTTGTGGTAGTGCGTTCAAGAATAAGGGTGTTCAGAAGTTACTTGACGCTATTGTTGACTATTTACCAAATCCTCTTGAAGTAGAACAGATTAAGGGACTTGATCATCAGGATAATGAAGTAACTCGTCCTTGTGATGACGATGCACCGATGGCTGGTCTAGCGTTTAAGGTAATGACTGACCCGTTTGTAGGGCGTTTGACGTTTATCCGTATGTATTCTGGTGTGATTGCCTCTGGTACTTACGTTTACAACTCTAATAAACAAGCTAAAGAGCGTGTATCGCGTCTAATTAAATTACAATCAGATGACAGAACTGAGATCGATGAGATCAGAGCTGGTGATATTTGCGCGATAGTAGGTCTTAAGGACACTACTACTGGAGACACTCTTTGTGATGAAAAGAAACAAGTAATTCTTGAGTCTCTTCACATCCCTGAGCCTGTGATCTCTGTAGCGATTGAACCTAGAACGAAAGCTGACCAAGAGAAACTTTCTTCTGGATTACATAAGTTAGCTGAAGAAGATCCTACATTCAGAGTGAAAGTAGATCATGAAACTAGTCAGACCATCATCTCTGGTATGGGTGAATTGCACTTGGAGATTCTGGTTGATAGACTTAGACGCGAGTTTAAGGTAGAAGCTGATGTGGGTAAACCGCAAGTAGCTTACCGTGAAACTATCAAGGGTACTTCTACTGCTGATGTGAAATACGCTAAACAGTCTGGTGGTCGTGGTCAATACGGTCACGTAGTAATTGATTTTGAACCGGCACCTATTGGTAAGAATGAAGAAGGTGAAGAACATCCACCTCTTATATTCGTTAACAAGATCGTCGGTGGTATTATTCCTAGAGAATATATCCCTGCAGTTGAGAAAGGTATGAAGGAAGCTATGACTGGTGGAGTAATGGCGGGTTATGAATTACTTGGTGTTAAAGCAACACTTAAGCATGGTTCATTCCACGAGGTAGACTCTTCTGAGATGGCGTTTGGTATCGCTGCTTCTATGGCACTTAAAGAAGGTGTAGAGAAAGCTAAGCCGATTATCCTTGAGCCGGTAATGAAGGTTGATATCGAAGTTCCTGAAGCTTATATGGGTGACGTTATTGGTGATATTTCATCACGTCGCGGTAGAGTAGAGAAGATGGAAACTGATAAAGGTGTATCATTCGTTTCTACTTACGTTCCTCTAGCTAATATGTTCGGTTATGCAACTGATATCCGTAACAAAACTAAAGGACAAGGTACATTTACAATGGAATTCTCTTCTTATGAAGAAGTACCTCCTAACGTAGCGGAAGAGATCAAAGGTAAGAAAACTAAAGCAGCAGCGTAAAACTGCGCGCTTTTCCTGTTATACTGCGTCTTCGTCGGTTTTTGACATCCTCATTTACGTTTTAGTAAACTCCGGTGTCAAAAACCTCCTCATCCTTGTCTAACAGAAAAATCACACAGTTTTATGAAATGCTAAAATCACTCTTCTAATGCCTAAAGTATTAGTCATCGACAACTACGACAGCTTCACTTACAACTTAGTGCAGTATTTGGGTGAGCTTGGTGCAGAGACTGAAGTGATACGTAACGATGCCTTCACTAAAGAAGAATGCATTGATAGGATTCTTAACGAAATCAAACCTACTCATATATTGATTTCCCCCGGTCCAGGTAAGCCTAAGGATTCTGGAATAAGTATTGAGATCATCAAGAATTTAGCTGCGAAGATTCCTATCTTCGGAGTTTGTCTTGGTATGCAAGCGATGGGAGAAGTTTATGGAGCCAAAGTAGTACATGCCCCAGAACTAATGCATGGTAAGACTAGCGTCATTCATCATCATAGTAAACATCCAGTGTTCAAGGATATCCCTAGTACTTTCACTGCAACGCGTTATCACTCGCTTATCGTTGATAGAGCTTCCGCAGAAGCCGTATCTGATCTAGTTATAGAAGCTGAAACAGAAGATCATTTAATCATGGCTCTTTCACATCGTAAATATCTGACACTAGTGGCTGTACAGTATCATCCAGAGTCTATTCTTTCGGAATATGGTCATAAGATATTAGAGAATTTTTTGAGTTTAAAATCGTAGAAATATTTAGTTATTTTTTGATAAGTAATAGATCTCTATTGTGTAGAAAACGTATCTGTATTCTCTCACCTTGTGAATCTATAAGCCATAAAGTATATTTGGATGATCCTCTTTCAAAGGCACCAGCACGCATTGTAGTTAAGTCATTATAAGTAGCATCCCTATACAAAACTTTACCATTCGTTTGATGATAAAAATCATTAATCAAAATCACATCATATTTGGCTTGTTTTACAGGTGTTGTCCCTTGAATCTTGCCGCCATCTATAATTACATCTTTGTTAGGATCATAATCATATAGTTTGCCTTCTTGCTCTAAACTTTTAAGTACTTGCCTGATTGTTTGAGGTTCCCAGAGATTGACGCTTGGTTCCTGGGTATAGGCAAGATGTATAGCAGTTAAGAATTCTGGAGGTATAGGTTTTTTTAAATCAATATGAGGTAGATTGAGCTTTGGCAATTTCTCAACAATTATTCTATTGATATCTGCTCTAATGAATTTAGCTCCAACTTGTTTACTAATTGGATGTTGATTTAAGTAATTTATAAAAGTAGTGGCAAAATCATTTTGATCTAATGGATTAGTTCTCTTTCTAATTCTGCTCATAGTTGCTTGAGCATTCTTATCACCAGCATAGAATTGTATTAGGTATAGAATAATAGATTCTTTATCTCTAAGAACTTGCGGAGAAGTTTTAAGTGCTCTTTTAATTTGACCTTTAATCTGTGCAATTAATTCTTGGACGTCACTGCAAGAGCTAACAACTACTGTAGTTCCTTTAGTTTCCTGAAGTCCTCTCATAAGAATGACGATTGTATCACAACATAATATGCGAATATTGAGCTTTCTTAAGAATCAAGATTTCTTGATAAGCACTATATCTTTATTATGAGCATATTCTATCCTTACATTTTGATTTTTCCATGGGTCTACCAACCATAAAGTATATTTAGGTGGTCTACTTGCTGGAATCATAACTAGTTCTGTAAAAATCAAATCGGTTCCTAATACTTCATCGGTTTTACCAGTATGATAATCATTGACCAAAATTACATCATACCTTGCATTTGCTTCAGGATTCTGCTCACTAACAATCTTTCCTCCACAGATCATACTATCCTTTTGGGGATCGTATTCAGAACGTTTCAATCTACTGAACACATCATTTGCAGTATTAATTCTTTTTCCTACAAGTGAGACATAAGTTCCATTAAACTGCGTAACTTCCCTTGGTTGGTTAGCTTCATCCAAAAAGATTGCAGACTTGTTATCAGCTGCAGCTAAAGTCCCAGTAAAACTTATTCCATTCTCATAATTCTTAACATCGAAGGTATAGCCAATGTAATCAGGTAATCTAAACTCAGTTAAACTAGAGGGATTTAGTCTAACATAGTATTTTCGAGGCTCGGGTGGAGAAAAGTTGGTAATTCGTTGTTTCAATTCAGCTAAATGTTCTGTTGTATCAATAAAAATAAAATGCCTGCCACGTGCACCTAAGGGACTAGTGTTTTGAAAATGAAAAGCATTATCCCTGTAAGGATTTGCCTCTGCTATAAGCTCTGCACCATTATTCCACCATTTACCAACTTCGGATTTAGTACCATTTCTAATACACAGAACTTTATAAGAATGACCAGGTGTAAGAGGATATCCTTCTAATCTTCCATCAATATACTCTACATCTTTACGAGAATCAAACTCAGCTACCTTGTAACCAGCAAGTATCTTATTAACTAAGTCAGGATATGTTGCATCTGGATGTATTGGATAAAGTATGGTGGGGTTCTTCGCTGTAATATTTTCTTTATATAGACGATAAGTTTCTTTACGAAAATCTTCCCTACTATATTCTTCTGTATATTCAAACTGTAAAATATTCGCATCAACTTTTTTTAGTCTAGCTAATTTAAAATCACTTTGCCCAATAATATTGGAGGTTGAAATAATGAATGACTGTCCGATAAAGGGTTCTAAGTCCATGAAATTTTTCTGATCCAAATCTCTAATGATTTCTTGGCAATCTAGCCTGGGTTGGTGCCAGCAAGCAGTGACTTCTCTAGAAGGTGGGACATATTCTTTGTTAGGATTGTTACCTAGATAGCCTTCTAATTCAATATGAGGTCGCTCAGGCTCTGGCAGCTTCTCAACAGTTATTCTATTAATATCCTTTCTAGTGAATTGAGCTCCAACTTGTTTACTAATTTGATGTTGATTTAAGTAATTTATGAAAGTATCAGCAAAATCATTCTGATCTAATGGATTGATTCTCCTTCTAATTCTGCGCATAGTTGCTTTGGCATCATTGTCCTCAGCATAGAATTTGATTAGATATAGAATAATAGATTCTTTATCTGTTAGATCCGATGGAGAAGTTTTCAGTGCTCTTTTAATTTGACCTTTAATCTGTGCAATTAGTTCTTGGACGTCTTTACTAGAGCTAACAACAGTGCCATTTCCTTTAGTTCTTTGAGGTCCTTTCATAAGAATGACGATTGTATCACAACATAATATACGACCAGAGACTTTTCTTAAGAATCTAGATTTGATCATTGTATAATCAGTCCCTGTGCTTGTACTCGGAATAAATACAGGTACTTCCGTAGACGGGGTCGATATGGCCTTGGTTGATTGGGATTTGAATAATTTAAAAAAGTATAGAATCGTTAAGGAATTAAGCTTTCAGTTTGACCCTAAGGTTCGTAATGATGTGGAGATTCTTATTGGTAAACAAAAAGGGTCTCTTGAAGATATCTCTAATCTGAATTTCCAATATAGTAAGTTTATTGCAGCTTTAGTTCATGAATTTAAAAAAGAACTTCAGGAGGCAGGTTTAGATCCTCATATAGATCTTATAGGCATGCATGGTCAGACTGTGTTTCATGGTGATAAGAGTACTTTACAATTAGGCAATGCTTCTATAGTTGCAGAGCTTACTAATATAACTACTATTGCTGATTTTCGTTCTGCAGATATAGCTGCTGGTGGTTGTGGTGCGCCACTTACTAGTTTTCTGGATCATCATCTAATTCGCTCAGAGACCGAATCTTGTGCCACTTTAAATATCGGCGGTATTGCTAATATTTCAGTATTAGAAGTTGGCAAACCTACTATTGCTTATGATACTGGTCCAGGCAATACTTTGATTGACTTACTGACTAAGAAACTCTTTCATAAAAACTATGATAAGGATGGTGAGATTGCTTATAAAGGCAAGGTGGATGAAAGTTTTATTAGAGCAAGAATTGATAGGACAGAGTACTTTAAAATAGAGCCTCCTAAATCTACTGGCAGAGAATTATTTGATGAACGCTATGCTGATAAATTTTTGGATCTGGGAAATAAGGAAAACATTATTGCAACAGTAAGTTATTTCACTGCTTATACTATTAGCCAAGAATTACGAAAATATAAAATCAAAAAAGTTTATACTTCTGGTGGCGGTATTTACAATAAATTTATAATGCAGCACCTACAATCGCTGAATCCATCTATACAATTCTTAACACATAGTGAATTTGATATTAATTGTCAATATAAAGAGGCTATCTTGTTTTCATTATTGGCTTTAACCTGTTATCATAGAATACCTAATAACATTCCAAGCTCTACTGGAGCAAGGAGAGCCACTATACTAGGTGTAATAGCACAAAGATGACAGACATACAGAAAAAGAATTCATTAACTAAGATCGTTGCCACACTTGGCCCCGCAAGTGAAACTGAAACTACTCTTAGAGCCATGATAGAAGCTGGTATGCATGTAGCTAGAATTAACTGCTCACATGGAGATTGGGAGAGCCGCAGACAGCGTATAGCAACTATACGAAAATTAGCTAAGGAATACGGTAGACCAATTGGAATTCTAGTGGATTTACAGGGACCTAAGATCAGAACTGGTACTTTGCCAGAGGGTGTAGTGATAACTCAAGGTGAGAAGATAATTCTTACTATAGAAGAAGGGGATGCAGATTATAATTCTAGTCCTAAGAAAGTATTTATCAGAAACTATCCTGAGTTGCCGACTGAAGTAGCTGTAGGGCAGAGAATTTTATTAGATGATGGTTTACTTAGATTAGAAGTACAGGCTATTAAAGGTCAAACCGTTCAATGTGAAGTAATGGTTGGCGGTAAACTCAAATCTAATAAGGGTGTGAATTTGCCAGAGTCTAAGCAATTAGGTCTGCAAGCAATCACTAAGAAAGATAGAGAAGATTTAATTGAAGCGATTAAGATTGAGGCTGATTTTTTAGCTTTATCGTTTGTTAGAAGAGCAGAAGATATTAGAGAATTAAAGATGCTCATAGAGAGGGCTCATCCACATTCACCAATTAAAACTATTGCGAAGATTGAGAAGCCTCAAGCAATGGAGCATTTAGAAGAGATTCTACACGAAGTAGATGGAGTAATGGTTGCAAGAGGAGATCTAGGAGTAGAGCTTGAGCCTGAGAAAGTACCTCTATTACAGAAGGAAATTATTAGTAAAGCTAACCTAGCTGGTAAGTTTGTAATTACTGCTACACAGATGATGGAATCAATGATTAATAATCCATTCCCTACGAGAGCAGAAGTGAGTGATGTAGCGAATGCTATCTTGGATGGTACTGATGCAGTAATGCTTTCTGGTGAGACTGCCTCTGGTTCTTATCCAGTGGATGCTGTGAACTATATGCGTAAGGTAGCTCTAGAAGTAGAAGCTAACTTGACTATTTCTGTCCCTCAAAGAGATTTGAGCAATAAGAAGCTTAGTGATGATGAAATTAACTATATTGCTATGGCTCAGTCTGTAAATATTTTTGCTAACTTAAAACATATTAAAGCAATAGTGGCGTTCTCATGTTCTGGTAAAAGTGTACAGAGAATTTCTAAGCTTAGACCTAAGGCTAGAGTTCTAGCAGCAACTACTTATATCCATACCTATAATTATCTTTCAATTATTTGGGGAGTGACTCCTATTTATTTTAGTGATGTTCACCGCACAACCCAAACGATTGTGAATGTAGAAGAAGCATTGATAGAACAGAAATATATAGAGCCTGGAGACACTATTGTGATTACTGGTGGTATACCTATTGCAGCGCGTAGTACAGCTAATTTCCTCAAAGTACACAAGTGTGATGGTTCAATGAAAGAACTAATTAAGATTCAAGAAGAAAGGTTTAATGAGAGTCTCGGACCATCGTTCGTTGCCTCTTAGAAGTAGGATTAAAGACAAGTTCGTCATCTTGAGGAGCCTGCGTAGCGGGCGACGTAAAGATCCACTTTTAATTAAAATAAATCTCGTAGTAGTGGATCCTTACGGTCGGGCTTCGCCCTCCCTCAGGATGACGAATTACGGGTATCGGTTCTCTTAAAACATAGTCTGCTAAAACACAGTCTGCATATGCAGGAACAAGGTGAAGTTATTGTCTTGTGATCCAGTAGCTACTGAGCTGAATTGATCAAAGCGTTGTGCCATAGCTGCTGTTACTGAGAGATGATCATTTATCATATGTTTGAAAACTGAAACCCATGTGAGTAGATGATCGTTCTCACCTAGTCCCAGATTGCCATCAAATAAACCTAGCCAAGTACTAAAGCTATCTTTATCAGTAATTTTATAATTCACGCCGATACGATATTCGTTTAACGGTACTTGTGAACCTTGAATTTCTCTAAATAAGGTCCCATAGCGCATATGATAAGCAAACTTTTTCCAAGGACGACTAAAGTAACCAGTGTATATTAATAGATTATTGTTATTGCTGTTGTTTGGGATTCTAAATACCGCATCGTTAGCGTAAAGCAGACCAATCATGGCTCGTGATGATTTCTCCTTACCCCAATCCTTATTAATCTCACTTATGCCATAAAAATTTCCAGCGAAATCGTCTAGCCTTGCTACTGCAAATGCTTGTTCATAACCCCAACGCTTAAAGAAACCTCCACTCATATCCTGATTTTTAATTGCAGTATGAAATCCGTAAGAACCACTAGGTATGAGGCGCGCACCGGCAACGCCAATATTAGCTAGATCTGAATCTCTCGCCTCATTAATGCCACTCATTATATTTAAAGTATTGACCTGTGCGCCAATAAAACGCATCTCACCTATGTCATATGGATCATTAAATATTTCATCTTTGCCATAGAATCTTCTATTAACAAATTTACCAAATACTAGATCTAGATTATTCTTGCCAATCTTAGAGCAGTTTTGATAAAAGAGTTCTGGTAATTCAATAATCGGATCATCTAGAAAACTATTAATTCTCTGATCTATATA
Source organism: uncultured Gammaproteobacteria bacterium (assembly GCA_964551135.1). Classification (GTDB taxonomy): domain Bacteria; phylum Cyanobacteriota; class Vampirovibrionia; order LMEP-6097; family LMEP-6097; genus CAYPGT01. The sequence continues at coordinate 459,030 of CAZKAT010000001.1, forward strand.
GCCAACTCCAGCTATTCGTGTAACTATATTACCCTGCTGCTTTCCTGTGTTATAGAGGCTTAAATGATGCTCTAATCTGAAGTCTAATAAGCCATTGTAATTTGCACTAGAACTACCAGCCACACCGGGAATCCAGAGTTGAGTTAGAGTCATATCACCATGTAATTCACTGGTGTCAATAATAGAACTTAGTTTAATAGGATTTAAAGCCTTACCGTTTTCTAAATTAGTCTCTCTGAAATTTATAGCGTGAGCAGCAGAAAAAATTCCAAGACATAGAACTAACGCTGAGTTGAAGAAGTTGTTGAATTTTCTTGGCATTTGGGATTAGAGATCTTTATTTATTAAGCCCCATTTCCCTTGTTTTTAATGGACTCCGACTAACTTTGCTTCTACTCCTAGATTTTCCTCAAGTTCTACCGGAACTTCTTCTACATAAGCATCCCAATTATCTTTTGCGGGCTCGGTGCTTGAGCTTGGATGCTGAATAATAATTCTCTTCTGACTATTTTCAGTAGAAGATTTAACCGGTACTAATGATTTAATAGAATAATTACTTAACTCAGTTGAGCGTTGCATATTGGTAATTGGAGCTTTAACTTCTTGCATAAAAATAAATTTGTGATCAAGTAAGGCTTTCTTAACTGGTGCTTTGCGAGTGATGACAATTGCATCACCAGAGTTATAAGCTAAGGCTGGTAAAAAACTAAGGATCAATAATACAAGAACGAAGCTTTTAATTAAAAAATGCATCTATAGTCCTCCTGCCAATGTTTTGTAGTAAAGGTGTTGCTAGTCTGTAGTTCATATATTGGTAATCTCTAGTAACGGGACGCTGAATGTTTACAGCTGCTGCTAGTGGAGTAGTGTTAGGGTTATTATAATTTGGATAGGTGATTTTTTCTCTTTCGATATTAGGTTGCAAGCGTTCGGAGTTTTGCTTAGTATTTTTCATTGCTTGCATATTTCCTATCTGCCAATTATCTAATTCCTCTTTTAGATTATTTAATCTAGTAGAAATATTGCCATGTTGCTTAGTGCCAAATACCGCCATCTCTAAACGTTCCAGTCTCTGACTGGGATTCTCTGATTTAAAATTTTGACTTGGGTAGAGTAATAATTCTAATTGATTTAAGAATGGGTAAGTTTTGATTTTAGGTGCAAGTAATCTCTGTGGCTGAGTATTTGGCTCACTGAGTGGCTGAAGAGTTTGTTCTTGATATTCAAAAGCTTCTACTGGTGTGCTCTGAAGCAAAATCAATAAAAGTATTATGCTGTATATTTTCATCATTCATTCTCCCTATATCTACTACAAATTTATAAACTCCCCTACGTGTTGGAATTACAATATCTGTCAAACCTTCGTTAATATTGGTGACTAGTGCAAAGATTTTTAAGAAATCTTGATCGTAGTAATCTTTTACTTGTTTAAGACTTACTAGATTGGGGTTTCCAGCTAGGACATATTCATTAATATGAGTAGGCATTTTAATTATGCTTGAGCGACTTTTAGCTAATAAATATGGTTCTCTAACTATATAGCTGCGAGATAATTTAGGATCCATAACCAAATCATCTCCATTATTTGCGTTTAAGATTAAATGAAATTGCTTAATGCCAGTTTGTGTGTCTACTGTTAAATCCGTTTCACCACTGTCTTTGAGACCTTGTAGAACAATGATACTTTTGTCGTTCTCAGTATCTAAGCCTGATAATTCATAAGCTCTTACAAGAGTTTCATCTACAATTAATGGTTTAGCATTAATAAGAGAGCCGAGATCTATTAAGCTCAATCTACCATAGCCGACTCGTAGTGTATTTGCTTCTGCCTTTAAACTTATGAACATTGCTAGTAAAATGATGCCTAATTTCATATGCGTCCTCCATTGAGCAAGGCTTCGATATTAGCTACTGCATTGATTCCTGAAATTAATTCAAGTTTAGCCTTAGCATTATTATGCTGTTCTATTAATTTAATGTTTCTGCTGTAACTTGCTTGGTAAAAGGCTTTGAAGTCCTGGTAATTCTGATAAATATAAGTACTGGTTCTATTAATTAATTCTTGAGCATCGTCTTTGCCTCTACTATTGAAAATTAAATTAGGAAGATTTGTAGTGTCTTCAAGTTCCGAATTCCTGGCTATTAATCTTCCTACCTTAAATACTAAGGGCTCTTTTTTACTGATAATGTTTTTGGCTTTCATTAGATCTTCATTTATTTCAGTTGTACCGTTAAGAAGTATTTGCATGGCTTCTTCATCTCTGAGAGTTTCTTCACTAGGGCTTAGTTTCTTGCTGAGTGATTTATAAGGTGGAGCATGCCAGACTATTGCGGTCTTCAGTTCTGGTATTTTGCTTTGGGTGATCTGAGCTTTATAAACCTTGGTTATGCTCGGAGATTCGGTCTTGGTGGGTGTTTGAGTAGAAACGAGACTAGCTGAAAACTGCTTAATTGAAGCAATTGCTCTAAGCGATATGCCTAAAATTAGTATGCAGCAAATCCCTAAGGCTTGCCTTAATTTCTCCAAGATATAGTCCTCTTAAATAAAGTTATAGAGTCTTGCTATTTAGATACTAAGTTTTTTTGGATTCTCTTTCCATGGACCATACTAAACATATTGTGCCTATTGCAAAAATAAAACATGCTAAGGCTCCGAATAAGTCGTCGTCAGTCATAATTTGATGAAAGAAGTTTTCTAACATATTTCCTGTCCCTTTCTCTCATAATAACACAGCTATTATTGAGGAGCAAATAACCAAGAAGCCATAAACAAGACTCCATAAAGAATCTTGAATGCTCTATAGTCTGACCCTCGACCAAGAAATGCAGCAGGCTTAATGCAAGTGGAGTGCACAATAAATATCCTATATGCCTATGTTCGGCCCTAAACTTCTCTGAATCAGCATAACTAAGTTCTTTAGTCATAAATCAAAATCTTAGTCAACGCGATAAAAATTTGAAAGGGGTCAAAAAACCTCTGGGCTTTTATATAAAATCTATGGATTTATAAGAACTTTTTAGCCTGATGGAGATTTGTCTTACATTCTTTACAAGAACAAGGGGGTCAAAAAACCCCTAGAGGTTAAGGCTTTATAGCATTATTTTCATAATTTCTTCATCCATCCTATAGTAAAATGCTCAATGGACGGATGCCAGAGCGGTTTATCGGAGCAGTCTTGAAAACTGTCGTAGTGAAAGCTACCGAGAGTTCGAATCTCTCTCCGTCCGCCACTATAACTCTGTGACTGAGTTTCATTCACAGAATCATGAGAAAAGCCCGCCAAGTGCGGGCTTTTTGCTTGGTAGCCACACCAGAGAGCTGGCTGTTTGAGAGGGATTAGAGCTGAATTGGGCAAAGCTCTCTTTCGCCAAAAAAGCGAGGTATGGCTGGGAGTAATATCGCAAATCTACTGTATATTTTGGGATCATAATTAGACTGAAAAACCTTCAATCTTACGCTCTTGCTCTTCCCATGCAATTTCTTCTGATACTTCTCTTAAACGATCAAGATTAAACTCATCTGTATAATTTCCATCTACGACTGCTTCTATTATTTTAGGGCTGAGATATCCGAGTTTTAGAATCCTCATAATATAACCGTCTTGTTTATTTTCTTTTTTGGATATATTAATTAATGATATGCCAGACTCAAGCCACTCTCTATATTGATATCCTTTGGCAATATTCCAGAGCAGGCTATTATTCATACCTATCGTTCTGACTCTTACTTTATCAAAGCTAGTAACAATATTAATAACTTTGCCACTGCTTGAGAGATAAACATTTTCAAGTTCTTCTGTCCCTTGCTGTATCTCAACCCCTTGCCATTTCTGTAGATGTATAATCTTCTCTCTTTCAATCTCTATGCGTATTTCATCGCCATCAAGGATCACTTTACTTATAAGATACTGCATGAAACTTCTGCGTTGTTCGAAAGTTAATTTATTCCAATTTATTTTAGCAAGTTCATCTAGTTCTTCTCTCTCAAGTAGGCTACCTATCTTGATAAACTCTTTTAAACTTTCTGTTACTACTTCATCAATCTTTCTGGTCTTAAATCTTCTCTGATCAGAGACATAGTATTCATGTCTAACTTTTTTATTCTTAGTATTTTTAATACAGGCATCACAGCGATACATCTCTCCGTTACTGTTATAGAGCTTCTTGAAGAGTAGATACCTGCCCACGACTAAGTTATCGGAATCTCTATTCATATTGTCAGCTAGTTTAGCTTGAACTTGGGTCCAAAGATCCTCTTTAACAAAGCCTTCTTGGATACCATCATAAACGTTTTTCTTATGTCTCACCCTGCCAATATAAGTTGGATTTTTAAGTACACGACCAAGCGCTCCATGACACCAAAGTTTGCCAGTTCTAGTTCTATAACCTTCTTCATTCAATTTATATTTAAGTTCCATAATTGAAGGAGCTAATAAGTAGCTTTCAAAAATATACTTAACTACTTCTGCTTCTTTAGGATTAATATAAAGTTTTTTATTGTCTAATTTAAAACCATAAGGGACATTACCACCCATCCACATACCTTTCTTGCGGGAGTTAGCAATTTTATCTCTTATTCTTTCACCAGTTACTTCTCTTTCGAATTGAGCAAATGAGAGCAGAACGTTGAGGGTAAGCTTACCCATTGAGCTTGATGTGTTGAAGTGCTGGGTAACAGAAACAAAACTGACTTCTTTTGCATCAAAAATTTCCATCATCTTGCTGAAGTCGATCAATGAACGAGATAATCTATCGACCTTGTAAACTACTACGCATTGTACATATCCTTTCTCAATATCATTAAGCAACTGCTGTAAACCAGGTCGTTTAGTGTTGGCTCCTGTAAAACCACCATCATCGTATCGTTTATAAAATTTCCAGCCATCGTGTTTTTGACTTTCGATATAGGCTTTAGCAGAATCAAATTGATTCTCTAAGCTATTGTATTCTTGATCCAAGCCTTCTTCTGTAGATTTACGAGTGTATATTGCACAATTGATTTTAACCATGTTTGCGTTTCCTTAAATTGAAAAATAATGGTCCAGAGAGATGCTTCCCAGTAATCAGCTTGGCGATCTGGCTTAAGCTATTAAACTCCTCACCGTTATAAATATATTTCTTTTCATAGACAAGCACGATATAGGTCTTACCTCGATATTCCTTGGTGATCTTTTGACCCTGATCTAGGTCATACTTGACTTTTTGCTTTTTAGTTCTATCAGTAGATTCTTCAAGAATCTTTCTGTATTTAGCTTTTAGCTTGCCGTATTTTTTTTCTTGGAGTTTATAAGCTATAGTTCTTACCAAAAACACTTTGGTTCTGGGGAAAT
>CAZKAT010000002.1:0-149379 GCA_964551135.1 uncultured Gammaproteobacteria bacterium
CAGATGAATCGCAGTATTTTCAATGTATCAAGGAAGGACTCATTACTTACCTTGGTGGTGCTGAACCAATGGCAGCCGTAGAAATCGCCCGTCGTTCTATCCAAAGCTTCAATCGACCTTCATCAACTGAACTCGAGGAAGGGATTGGGGATATCAGACCACGATAAGACTTTTAATTATTAAAGTTGCTTCAAAGCTTCTATAATTGAAACCACTCCATACTTAGGAAAATTCTCAGTAAATCTGGAGTATATAATTCCATTTTACATAGATTTTTAGCTATATTAATTATACAAAATCCAGGAATCTTGAGCTAAATATTAGTTTCAAATAAGCTTATCTTGTATTTGCTATAATGTCCAGAATACTGGACCATAATTATGAAAATAAATGCAACAGGTACTAATCTAAATCGTAGAAATTGGTTGAAGGTGGCCGCTGGACTTGGGACTTTAGGATTCATGTCACCAGAAAGGACTGACATTGTTGGCAAACTACTAGCGCAAGAAGAGCCGCAAGTAGCAGATAAATATTCAGTTATAGATACTCCACCTAAACTCGCTAAAGATTCAGCAGCTGATTTATTTAATTTAAAGAACGAAGATCCTAAGCTAATTCTACGCACCAGCGGGCGCGATATAGCCTACGAGATATTAAGACTAACTCCGAAAAAATCCTTCGCTAATAAAACCTGGTGCGTTAAAGGAGAGAATGGCTGGGATTATGTACAAGACTTGCGTGAATTTGCTATGTATGTAGCCGAGGCTAATGATCCCAAACAAGCTGCTAATCATTTTGCAGTTAAAAATTTACGCAAACAAGATAGTCCCAAGGTAAGCCTAGATGACATAGTACATTTTGGTATGAATATCAAAAGTGCATGGTTAGCGTCTTTGACAGTTGGTGCTTTAGCTGCAGGTTGGTCAGCTCATCATTTACCATCAGCACTTAATTTGATCAACACAAGTCTAGCAATTCTTAATTATGATCAGTCAACTCAACCCATGAGAAGAAATATAGAAAGAGTAATTGCTAATAAACTATTCGGTGAAACAGCTACAAGCATTCTATCTGAAGCCTTCAAATATAAGTTTGACATAGGTAAGGATACTGCTAGATATAAAGCTGGGGAAGGTTTCAAAGAACTTGAAATCCTTGCACCAGGCTATGAAGCTGGAGAAAAATTCCGCTTAGACGAACTTCGTAAAATCCATAACGACAATTAATAGCCACCAAAAATCTTCTTCTTAGCTTCATTTAATTGATTCAATTCATATGAAAGTCCTTCACTACGCCTTTGTGGAGCTACGATACTTATCAGGTTGCCATTTTGATCAAAGTGAAAATCCAATCCATCTATCGTGGCTGTTTTTGCACCATCTGGCTTATAATTGCTTTGTGATGCACTGATCAAACCATGTTCACCATTAGGTAACTTAAGCTCCCAGAGACTATTTTTACTGACAGCATCTTTAGGAACTATATAATATTTGTCCTCGCTTCCATCTTTAATTTTATAAGCATCAATATTAGCGCGATCGATTCTTATAGCTTGAATCTCTTCGTATTTTTTATTACCACTATCTTCATTGACTGCAAATACTTTTGTAGCCTGAGATGCTTCATCATAATATGGAATAATACGGCTACTAGCAGAGCGAGAATCAATTCTATAAGCCTTATAGTCACCCTTCTCTTGTTGCTGAATTATGAATTTACTATCAGACTGAAGCGGTAAATATTTGTTGTTTGGATCAAGCTTCTCAGCCAGCATATGACCTGAATCTTGATAAATATTACCATCAGCATCTTTAGTGTAATAGTTATACTTGCCTCCATTAGGATCTCTAACCAAGGTTCTTGTAGTATTAGGCATGTCCTTAAGCCAAGCATTAATCTCTTCGCGTGTTCTAAATGTTTTCTCGTCAGGCAATTTTTGTTCTAACTGGGCTCTTAAGGCTCTAAGCTGCGTTAAAGCATATTGACCCTGGTCTTGATCTAAAGGTCCTGATAATTCTTTATAACGCTCTTGCAACTTAGAAAATTCTGGATTAGTAGAGTGCTTAGTCTCCAGTCCCTTCATTATTTTCCCGGTTTCTCCTTTGATTCTCTTATATTCTGCTTCTTCCTTATCACTAAGCCTCTGAGCCATATTGCGTGTTGCATCTATCTTAGTGTCTATAGCAAGATTGGCTTGATCCAGCTTAGTCAGCAAGGTATCTTTATCCTTCACCCCACTTAAGTCATAACCATGTTCTGTAGCCTTAGCACCAAGCTTAGTTAATTCAGCTTCTAGATTTTGTTTTTCAGTAGTAAGTTTTTCTTCACCAATAATTCCTGATACTTTATCAAACCTAATCATAACTAGGTCAGAGATTAGTTCTGGATGATCGCGCTTAATTGAATCAATGTCTTTTAGAATTTCCTTAGAGCTTTCAATTTTCGTTAAAGCTTCTCTGCGACTAGCATCTAAACCAGGCTTAACTTGTCCATTATCATCTCTATAGAGCTCATTGAAATCATTGATTTCTCCTTGTTTTTTTTGATCTAATTTGTAATGTTCATAATCACCCAAGCGATCTATATCTTTCAGCTTACTTGTATGTGCTTGATCTAAAGTTTTTTGTAAATCCTTATGAGGAGATATTTTTAGATCTTGCCAATCTTTTTCTCCACTAGCTCTTATGCCATAATAAACTCCAGTAGCGTTCTTACTTCTAAAAGCTTCATACTTAGTACCATCTTTAGCAGTGAAATTTACAAAAGTGTTTTCTTTATTATCAAGCTGAGCATCAAGCATATATGTTCTAGCTTCTAAATTATCGCGTCCAGTATTCTGACCCCTATCAGCCGTAATATTTTGTGTATTAATAATCTCTGCGCCAATTCCAGACCATTCTTGAGTAGAAAGATTCTTAGCTTTATTGTTAAATGCTTGAGGAACGATAGAATTAGCACCAAAACGTGGACCTTCTTGATAGGCTGAATCAAGGCTGGCGACTTGCTTATCTGCTACCGCTAAATTAGCCTGACTAGCTTTAGCTGCAGATTCTCTTATGATCCTTAGTAATTCAAGGTTTGAGTCCGTTTCATTGACTGAGTTTAAACCCATAAAGTCCCCACTTTAATATCCAGGATACTGGACAAATGATTAATAACAAATGATGGTTAAGCATAGGTTAAAAATTACTCTTTCTTTACTATAAGTGTCTGAGTTGGAAACGCGAACTCAATATCAGCCTTCTGAAACTCTTCTTTAATGCGTAGATTAACAATCTCTCTGACACGCATATACTCATTATAATCACCAGAAAGATGAAAATAAACAATCTCAAAATTCAAACTTGAAGCAGCAAACTCGAGAAAATTCACTCTGTCTAAATCAGCATTATCAATCTCTTTAAAAATTTTACTAATAATTTTTGGGATTAATTTGCATTGTTCCAAACTTGTAGAATAGACTACCCCCAAAGTAAACAGAATACGACGCTTCTGCATACGCTTAAAGTTTTGAATACGTGAGCTAGTGAGCTCCTTATTAGAAATAATGACCTCTTCTCCATCAAGAGACTCTATTCTAGTGGTTTTTAGACCAATCTTCTTTACCGTACCTCTTTGCTCACCTATAACAATAAAGTCCTCCACTTCAAAAGGCTTATCAAAGTAAATAGAGAATGAACTAAAAATATCTCCAAGAATATTCTGCACAGCCAGTGCCACTGCAATACCACCTATACCTAAACTCGTAGTTAGCGAGGTAACATTAATTCCAAGGTTAGAGAGTATTAATAGAACACCAATAGTCCAAAGAATCAATCTAACAAAGAGACTTAAACCACTAAATAGAGTTTGATAATTTGCATTTTTTTTCTTTCTACGACTAAATAATCTATGTATAAAATATTCAATGATCTTCTGTGAAGCAAAAATAATCTGAATAATAACAAAGGTGAAAAATACCTTATTAAGAATATGATGAAAAGCTTCGGGGAAATATAATTTATGAAAAGCAATATATAAAGCTACAAAATCATAAAAAAGTGGATTAACAGATTCCAGTGCATCAACAATTCTGTTATCAAGTTGAGTTACAGTACGTGCAGCCAAAGCCTTTGCCTTACTAAATATAAAATGACGAGAAACACGAAAAACAACTAAGAAAGCAATAAAAATTGCTAACGCCTGCAAATACTCTTTTACCGTATTGTTATAAAATTCCTTCGTAAGTAAATCTTGATAGTCCATTATCAATATTATCTCATGCCAGACGTGAGATAATATAATCATGCACGTTATTATTTACGGTGTCGGTGCTATCGGTGGGTTCTACGGAACTATGCTCGCCAAATATCAGGAATCTAATTCCGCTAAATTTAAGCTGAGCTTTGTTGCGCGCGGAGAAACGCTGAAAGTACTAAAGCATAAAGGTTCTACATTAATCTGCAAGAGAGAAACTCTCGGTGAAATGCAAGAGAGTATTGTTAATATCAAAAATCTAAACTTATATTCAAACTATTCTGAAATAAATACTATTGATGCAAGTGAATTAACCATAGTATTGCTTTGCGTTAAATCTAAAGACACGATTGCAACTTGTGAAGCGATAAAGCAACAATTAACTCCCAATACTGCAGTAGTCTCTATACAAAACGGTGTGGAGAATGAAGAACGTATTGCTTCTATACTTGGACCAGAACATACCATCGGAGCTTTGACCAATATTGCAGCTGAAGTTTTAGAACCTGGAATTTATTTACAGAAGGGTGACTATGGCTTGATAGTCTCTGAACTAAATGGCATCGAATCAGAACGTATAAAGCAACTCTGTGACTTACTTAAAGCAGCTAATATTCACATTAAAATTAGTAAACAGATTTATATAGATCTTTGGTATAAGTTAGTTTGGAATGCGGCATTCAATCCAGCTAGCGTACTCTACGAAATGACTGTAGGACCATTACTTGCTAACCCAAAAATAAGAAATATTATTCAATCAGTAATGGCAGAAACAAAAGCTGTAGCTCAAGCACAAGGATATAAAGTACCTGATGATGTAGATATAAAACATATGGCGAGAACTGATGTACCTGAGTGGTATGATTTTCGCACTTCAATGTTACAAGATTATCAGAAAGGCAATGCTATAGAACTAGATGAGTTACTTGGGGTGGTAGTTAAACGTGGCAAAGAATTCAATGTGCCAACGCCTTATGCAACAAAGCTTTATGAGGATTTGAAAAAGAAATTACAAAGACACTAGATAACGAAGCAACCCTTTAACGCCAAATCCAGTTGCACCCTTATAAGCCCACAAACCATCTTTCTCCAGGAAGCCAACACCTGCTATATCCAAATGTAACCACTGTGCCGATTCTGGCACAAACTCACGCAGAAATATTCCAGCACAAAGCGCATCAGGTCTAGCATTGCAATGCTTTATATCAGCGATATCTGATTTAAGAGAATCTTTATAATATTCATAGAGCGGCATCTGCCAAATATTCTCGCCTTCTTTACTAAAGCATTTCTCTACAGCTTTAAAGAGTTCATCACTATTACCCATAGCGCCAGCAGCTACTTCTCCCAAAGTAGAAACTATAGATCCAGTTAAAGTAGCTAGATCAATAATCTTGTCAGGATTCAATGTGGCAGCATAACTCAAAGCATCAGCCAGAACCAAACGTCCTTCTGCATCAGTGTCTATCACTTCTACAGTCTTACCATTCATAGCTCTGAGTACATCTCCAGGTTTATAACTACTTCCCCCAAAAGCATTTTCAGTTAGTGCCATGATACCAGTAATTTTTATATGAGAACCAATTCTATTAGCTGATTTAGCTAAAGCTCTGAACACAGACATCACTACTGCAGCCCCTGTCATATCAGATTTCATGTCGAGCATATACTGAGTAGGTTTGAGGCAGAGTCCACCAGTATCAAAAGTTATACCTTTACCAACTAAAACTATATGCTCTTCTTTCTTAGGTTTAGCTTTAGCAGCGTCAGTCTTAGGAGTTTTAGCACCTTTAAACTCTAGCACTACCATACGTGGATGATATTCAGTACTAGCGTTATTGAGACTCTCTGCTCCTACCGCAAGTAAACATTCCATACCAAGCTTCTTAGCTTGACTTGAGTCTATAACCTTACATTTAATCTGCTTAGAATTCGCTGCTATGTCTTCTGCAAACTCCTGCATCTGTCCTGGAGTTATAGAATTAGCATTAGAACTAACAATATCCCGACAAAATTTAACTGCTTCAATAATGTCATCTCTAAGCTCGGAATCAACTCCTTCTGGCTTCTTAGGCTTAAGAGAAACTTTCTTCACCTGCACTTGTCTTTCAGCAGCTGAAGTCTTGTACTTATCAAAAATAAAACTCTTAAGGTAGATCATCTCGTAAGCTGCTTCTGCTTCATCCGCTTTCAAAGTCCCAATATTAAGTTCTACTTCAGTCTCTGAGACTGACTTCCAATCCACATCAGAAATACGCTTACGAATTTTAGCTAGGCTTAAATTAGATTTTGGTCCAAGATATATTTGTAATAATTTGTTATCCAGAAAATATTGCGATTCTTTAGGCTTACGTTCATTAAGCCCGATCTCAGTCTCTGAACCTGGAGGATCTTTTGTTATAAGCTCAATCGTTAATTTGGACATATAGATATTATACGATACAATATGGTATAATATCGTATAGTTATATATGCAGAAAGAAAATACCGTTAGACAAAAAAATCTTACCAAGAAAGATCTTGCAAAAACCAAGATAACCGCACTAATACCCAACTATATAGTTAGTGGAATCCAAAAGCATACAGGGGCAAAGAATACAACCGAATCTCTGATATTGGCGCTAGATGATTGGTTAAGGAAGGAAGATTTAAAGAAACTTTTCAATAAAATCAGAAAGAATCCTCTTGAGTTTCAGTATTCAGCAAAAGAATTAAGAACATTAAATAGAAAAATAACTTGATGATTATCGCAGATAGTTCCATTTGGATAGAGGCTCTAAGAGCAAAGGGAAATTATTTAAATTCCCTTGAGGAATTAGCTCTGGATCATCGTTTATTAATATTAGAGCCATTAGTTGCAGAATTAATTCAAGGAGCTAAATCAAAATCAGAAGTCGAAGATATATTGTGTTTCTGGGATGCACTACCTCACATTAATGAAAACCATATATGGATTGAAGCAGGAATTAATTCTTATAACTATAAATGGCAAAGTAAAGGTGTTGGAACTATAGATGCATTTATTATTACCATTGCTTGGAAATATGATTACAAGATCTGGACTCTCGATAAAAAACTAGCACAAGCCGCAGGAAAAAACTTTACTATTTCTTAGCGAAACTTGGTCCAAGCTTACATGGCATAACTTCCACTTCTTCCCAAACACCGTTAACCATATAAGGTTCTATGTCAAGATACTCTTGCACTTCTTCTTCAGTCATATTGAGATAGATAGCAGATCCCATCATCTCACCCTCTTCATCTAATAAAGCTGCTCCTAACATAGCCTTTCCCTCATCACGTAATTTATCTATCAGCTTAATATGCTCATCTCGGCATGCCATACGTTGCTCCAATACATCCTCACCATCACAAGCTAATAATAAAAATTGTGTCATAAACCCATGCGCTCCAGTAACGCTTCTTCACGAGGCTCTCGCCCCATAAAATCCTTAAATAAATCCATAGGAGGCACACTATCACCTCTTTCTAGAATCTTCTCTCTATATTCCTTGCCTACACTTGAACTTAATACTCCAGCAGATTTGAACTTAGAGAACGCATCTGCTTCTAGTGCCTCAGCCCACTTGTAACTATAATATCCTGCAGCATAACCACCAGCAAAGATATGCGAGAAAGCGCAAGGGAAATTAGTTCCTTCCCAAACTTCAAACAAACCATACTTAGCGACTATCTCTTGAAGCAAAGAAAGCGGAGCTTTATAATCCTTGTCAGTCTCACGCATATAGACAGCCAGATCAAATAAACTAAACTCGAGTTGCCTCATACAAGCAAGCCCCTCATTAAAATTCCGTGCTGCAAGCATTTTATTAAGTAATTCATCGGGGATATTCTTGCCAGTTTCATAATGCTTAGCGAAGGTCTTGAGCGATTCTCTTTCCCAACAAAAGTTCTCATTAAGTTGAGAAGGCAGTTCCACGAAATCCCATTCAACATTAGTTCCTGAGAGTGGTTCAAGTTTAACTTTAGAGAATAAATGATGTAAGGCATGCCCAAATTCATGGAATAAAGTAACAACTTCCACATGCGTTAATAAACTAGGTTGATCTGGATGTGGCTTAGTTAAATTACAAACCAAAGCACATTGCGGTAACACCTTAGTCCCATCGCTACGTTCACAAGCTGCGACTAGTGGCATAACCCACGCACCTTGGCGCTTGATATCTCTAGGGTATAAGTCCATATAGAAAGTGCCTATCTTCGTATGATCTAAATCTAATATTTCATAAACTTCCACATCTGGATGCCAAACCTCTATACCTTGTACTTGTTGTAATTTAATCCCATAAAGGGTTTCAGCGATATGGAACATACCGTGGATGGTATTTTTTAATTCAAAGTATGGCTTAAGTAAATTACTATCTAAATCATATCTAGCCTTACGTAGCTTCTCTGAAAGATATTCTTTATCCCAAGGATAAATTTTATTAGGGTTGTTCTCAGTGTTTTGATAATTAATTTCTTTCTGGAATTTCACTAGCTCAGCATATTCTTGCTCTGCTAAGGCTCTTGACTTAGTCGCTATTCTTTCTAGGAAAGTTTTCACTCCTTCAGGGCTGGGTGCCATTTTAGTTTCAAGCGAAACATGTGCGTAACTCTTGTAGCCTAATAAATTAGCCTTGCGTAACTTAGACTGAAAGATTTCTTTAATTAGTGGTTCATTGTTTAACGAATCTTTCTTATCGCCTCTAAGCAATCCTCTACTAGCTCGATCTGTTCCTTGTGATAAATATTGGATATAAAGCTGCTTGCGCAATGCACCATTATCAGCAAACTTCATAAATGGACCATAAGATGGATAGTCCAAATTAAATACCCATGCACCATCTGCGATCTTAGCTCCTTCTTCGCGCAACTCATCTGCCTTACGCTTAGCACCTTGCACGGCATCATCTGGCAAACCGCTAAGATCTTTCTTGTCAATGATGATTAATTCAAATTTAGAGTCAGTAGAATTATCTGAGAACTTTTGACTAAGCTCAGAAAGTTTAAGGTTAAGTTTCTTGAATTCTTCTTTCTCTTCACCTTCAAGCTCAGCACCCGAAAGCTTAAAGTCTATTAGAGTATTTTTTAAATGACGTCTGGCTTCACCTGTCAACGACTTAGCATTTGGACTCTCAGAATATTTCTTAATAAGCTGATAAACACGTGGGTCTAAAGCATAATTATTAAAGAACTCCACTATCAAGGGACGAGCCTCTTTAGCAGCAGCACGGATATCATCACTACCCATAAGGCTAAGTAAGTTCTGCACTGGATTCCAAACCTTCTCTACTATCTCTTCCATCTCTATAAGAGCATGAAGAGTGTTAGTAAAGCTTAAGTCTGTATCTGGCTTATCCAAAAGTTTCAATATATTTTCAAGCACAGCTTGAGCTTTAGTAATAGATTCTTTTACAGCAGGGACTATTTGTTCTGCCTTAATCTGCTGGTAAGGTACAAATTCTCTATAATTAAGTAAGGGATTAGAAGACATAGGCTTATTATAACAGAGTCAATAAGACTCTCTTTCATTAGGGAAGCTTTCATTCTGCACATCACTAATATACTCTTTAAATGATTTCACCATGTCTTGGTACTGATTAGAATAGCGACGCAAGAATTTAGGATTAATTAAATTATAACGACCAAGCATATCGTCAGAGACTAGCACCTGTCCTGTAGTCGCGACGCCAGCACCTATTCCTATAGTGGGAATATTTTTCTGGGCAAGTAATTCGGTTATCTCTCTTGCTATATCACTAGGAACCATTTCTAAAACTATGCCCATTACTCCATGTTCTACAAGCCTTACAGCATCAGCTATGAGCTGATCTCTATCTTGCACTAAGACAGGCTTATCAAAGCTTTGAGGTGTGTAGCCTATATGTCCCATCACCTCAATTTCCTCTTCGCGTAGTTTCTCGATAAGCTTTAGGGTTTCCTTCTCAGCATTTTCTATCTTAACTATATTAGCTCCTGCTTTAATTATTTTATGAGCTGCATCTACAGAGTCACTAAGAGATTTATGCAATGCGCGTAATGGCATATCAGTAATAATCTTAGAATTTGGAGCACCACGTCTTACTGCTCTAGTGCATATAAGCATCTCACCCAGGCTTACACGCTGAGTACTTGAATAACCCAAACCTACCATCGCTAAAGAATCACCGACAAGAATATAATCTACACCAGCTTCTGCAAGAGCTCTTGCAGTGTTGAAATCGTAGGCAGTTAGTACTGTTAATTTAGCCATGAAATTATTGATTATAGCAGGACTATCTCATCGTCATCTTAGACAAACTAGTACCCGTAATACGTCATTGCGAGGAGCGCGTAGCGCGACGTGGCAATCCACTCCAACGCACAAATAAAATGTATTGGTATAGAATCTAATCATATCCAGCATGAATGGATCGCCACGTCGTCTGCTTCGCAGACTCCTCGCGATGACAGCTAACGGGTATCGGTTTGCTTAAGTTAACCTATATTCAGAAATGACGAATTTTAATTACTTTATTCCTAATAAACTAATCAACTTATCACTCGCTTTCTTCGCCACAGCTAAAACTCCATCATGTCCTAAATCCTCAGTTTTACCATAGACATTAGTAATGATACTTACTGCAGTGATCTTAATATTATGTTTCAAAGCGATCTCTAACTCGGGCACTGTAGACATGCCCACAGCATCCGCTCCCAGATTACGGAAGAGAGCTATCTCAGCATCAGTTTCATAATTAGAACCATGTACTGCTACATATACTCCATGCCTTATGCCAGAAATTAAATCGCTCTTTAACATAGTAGGTTTTTGCAAGAGTGCTTCCAAATTGCCTCTTACTAAGCCTGGGCGAATAAAATTTAAATAACCAGTAATTTGCATTAAATCACCAATCTCATATTCTGGATTAATACCACCAGCAGCATTAGTTACTATCAGTTCTTTAATACCATTATCAATCAAGAATTGAGTTGGGAAGCAGGCTTGTGCCCATGTGAATCCTTCATAGATATGCGCGCGTCCACGTAAGACCCAAATATTCTCATGAATATCAAGTATGCCTTTATGACCTTTAACCTTACCAAGAGGCCAGTTAGGAATCTCACTATAAGGAATAGAAGCTCTCGGGTCTATACCATCTAAAACATTAACCCCTGAACCGAGAATAATCGCCTTAGTCGCTTTGCTAGATTTAATCGCTGCAATAGACATAGAACAGATTATAGCGTAACTATACCCTCCCCTCCCTCTCTCCTCATTTAATAAAGTAAATCTAAATCTCATTTGATGGTGGTTCCGCGCCTTCGGCGCGGTCGTCCTGCGGACTGCAAAATAAATATATATTGAATCGCGCGTAGCGCAACCGCCGCGCAGCGGCGGAACCTAATCCCTATATGGAATTAAAAATATTTTTAGATTAGGCTGATGGTTATAGTTTGCAAGAATTAAGAAACTTAGCAAGAATATATCCGTACTTCGCCCAAGAATTTTCATTAGAATAGTTATCGTCCATTTCTAAAGTAATGCATGGAATATTCAGATCCTTAGCATAACTACCAAGTGAGCCAGGAGTAGGATAGCCGATATCATCAGTTACTGGTAATTCTAATAACTCCGCTAATCTTGTTACCTCCTTATACGCAGGAGCTAAAATTAAACCATCATAGTTCACCTGAGGGGGATTAGGATTTGCAACATAATGATTAGTATGCAGGGAGATTATGAGATCAAAATTATTCTTGCGGATAATATTTACCAGAGCTTGCGTTTCAAGTTCACTTGCAGGATGGGTTCCAGGGAAATAAGCTAGGTTGCTATAGTTTGAGGACCAGTTCTCTGCCGGCATATTACGATTCAAATCTACGCCTCTTGCATTACCACGACTATTATTCTCTAAACCATAACGATTAAGATCAGGAATCAAAACTAGCTCTAGACCAGTTTCTAAGCTTCCCTGGTAAAGTTTAAAAAGCCCATTTAATTCAGGAGAATTTTGTTCTATAAGCTTCAAATGTTCTGCCAAATGTTCTACTACGTAAGTAGACTGCGGTTCTACTCCATGAGTACCACCAAGAATGAGAATTTGCTTTATAGCTTTCGGCATAAATATATTTTAACCTAGAAACTAGTTGCCATATTGAATGATAATTGCATATCAGTCCCTCCCTGAATACCATTAAGAGCTTGAATTACAGGGAAACCAAGACTAAGATTATAAACCCAATTATCATTCATTACCATTCTCAGACCAGGACTAAGGTAAACGGTAGTGCCTCCGTGATTAGGTATAGTTATGCCTGATTGTTCTGGAGCTTCTTGCCAAATAGTGTTTGCTTCCATAATTAAATCCCATGTTAAATGTTTATTAGCGATATGCTCAGGAAATATTCTTTCCAATGTTCTATGCATTATATTATGATGAGAATGATCCTTATGTTCATCATGATGGTGATGAAATTCATCTTCATGACCGTGATTCAAAGCATAACTTGCTGCAATATTGTAATTAGCAACATCACCCGTTATAGTATTTTGCGCTCCTTGGGTAGAAATCCTATACAAAAAATTAGCATCTAAGCCAAACATTTTAAATTGTTTACTGAAAGCTATACCAAAGATAGGGTCAAATGATCCAGAGCCTGGTTGACTAGTACTCTCAAAACGCTCATTATTATCAGCTTGTACATGAGTTGCTCCAGTAGGAAATTTCATACCAGCTAATAAAGCAGATTGGAACTTGGGTCTGTGATAAAAATTATATTTGCTCATCAAAACCAAATCACCAAAACCAATACTGTTCCCTTGTTCTTCTAAACTGCCATCATGAACTTCTCGAAAAGCTAAACTTTCTACAAATGGCATCACCACAGATAAACTCACTTTATCAGTTAAACCATGAGTAATAGCGAGAGTCTGTGCTAAAGAACCATAGTTATCATCAGCATGTGAACCACTGCTACGTAATTCAGAAATTTGTCCAGCACTTAATCGTCCCCTATTTAGGAATCCAAATCCAAGACTAACAGCAGTAACTCCACCTTTAATGTTATAAGCAGGGATAGTTATAATAGGTCCAGCCAAACCAGTATCATGAAAAGACGAACAGCCACAAGCACCACCATGAGCCTGGACTACAGTAACATTAATGCTTAGAAATAATAATATAAGAAAAATCTTCAGCATCATATTCCTAACTTAAAAAGAATTAGATACTGCAGAATCCGTTGCTGCCGCTGCACAAACGGGGGAACCACAACAACCACACATTGCACCAACCGCAGAAGCCAGTGACTCTTGACCTAGAGACTTACCTAATAAACGTAAGATTGCATCACTGCCTACAAAGCTTACACTTATAAGAAGAGCTTGCAGAGCGGTTTTGACAAACCTACTAGTATTCTTACCAGGAAGTTTACTAACAATATAACTTACAGTTGGAGCAACTAACTGCACCTTAGCTTCAATATTCAAGAGACTAGGAATTAGTTCTCTCCATTTATTAGGTTTAGTTAAATTAGAACTTATAGTTTTAATTTCTGAGATAGCATTGTCGTATCCAGATTTCTTTAGATTAGGCTTATGATCACCAGCAAATTTCTCAATTAAAGCAATGCAAGACGTAGCCAGGAATCTAGTGAGATTAAACTTATAAGGACTATCACCCTTTAGGGATCTATCGAAGCTAGCCAATCCCGAAGCTAAATAAGTAAGCCCTAAACGTCCTAGTTTAGAATTACCACGATTAGTAATATGCATTGCAGTTACCGCAAGCCAAGTCTTGATCAGCTTAGGTAAGGGAGCGGCTTTCAGAATATAATTAGTAAAGAAAGCTGGCGTCAAGAAACTAGTATTAAGTACTAATTCTTTAAACCATTGAGGCATAGTACTGTTAGCAACTATAGTTTCTAAAGTATTGTGTTGTGGCTTAGCTTCATGATGGTGATGATTACATTTATGATCGTGCTTATGAGTTTCAGGCTGAACTATGTGACCATGGGGTGTACCATGCTCAGAGCAAGTATGATCATGACAAGCATGATCATGTGCATGAAGTTTTTTAGTGATAGGAGCTATTCCGTTATCTTCTAATTTCTTATGCTCATGACAAACGCCACAATTATCATGATGATGTACAGTCTTAGTAACAACTTGTGGGCGCGAAGCGACCCTAATCAAACTAGGTCTAGGTTTGTGATCATGCTTATGACCGTGATTTATAGAGCAACCATGTTCTGTGCAAGCCATCTAAACAGTAAGTCCCCTTTCTATACCCTTAGTCGTAACTACCTTAGCATTATGCGCATGTAAGCTTTCCATATGTTCCACTGCAATCTTATAATCACTGACACTAATTTCTTGATCTAAGATTAATTTAAGGCGCCTAGCCGCATCTTCACTAAACATCATATTCTTACCATTAAGACGCGCGAACTCTTGTTCATCTTCACGCTTCACCGCAGCTTGCACTGGTGTAGTAAGAGTATCTTCTATTCTAGTAATCCAATAATCTAAGTTAAGTTTTGCTGACACTTCTTTAAAACGTAATTTCAAATCCAAATTACTTCTTTGTGCATGGGGGACCGCTATCTGAGACTCTTCTGAGGCTATCCAAGATAGGATTTGATCTTTATCTATATTATTACTATCTTTGAATTTCTCACTAAAGCTCTCTTGTACTAACTGACGTGCTAGTGCCGCAGAACAAGGACAAGTACTAGAATAAACTAACTGAATATCTAATTCATAAATAAGCTTAGAATCCTGTCCTCTAGTTACAGATAGAGTCACTGGATAGAAACGATAACCACTTGCATCACTAACTAATGCAGGTTTACGCATGATGTATTCAAAACTCACAGCTATATGAGAGCTGAAACTCATATCCTGATGGGTCTCTATAAGTGCTTCACTAAGACTAGCTAAAGTAGGGAAACTAAGAGGATAATTTAGTAGAAACTCCTTAGCTTTAAGATAGAGACGCGACATATGAATACCCTTAACATGAGGATCATCTAGACTTACAAATAAATCAACATGAGCTGGAATAGTTACAAGATTAGCTTTATGATCGGCGATCAATACAGGCAATTCAACATCACTCATACCAACACGATCTAAGGTAGAAGATATATGACTTGCATTATCAGAAGCCACATCTGGTCTATTGTTCGTGCTTGCTTTAGTTATTGTCTCTGTCTTCATTTATAGTATCGTTGGATTAGGTACGTCACCGTAAACTTCTTTCGGATCAAAAGTCTTCTCATTTTCAACATAAGTTAATGTTACAGGTTTACTAGCGTCAAAATTCTTACCGTTAGGTACTGTTCTATAGAAACATGATCTATAACCCACATGGCAACTAGCTCCTGAACCTCTAACCTTAACACGTAACCAAACGCAATCTTGATCATCATCAATGCGCATCTCAACTATATCCTGGTAAAGCCCACTAGTAGCGCCTTTATACCAAAGTGCCTTGCGTGAACGTGAATAATAAACCGCTTGCCCTTTCTCTATAGTTTGCTTGAGAGCTTCGCTATTCATATAACCATGCATTAATAGCTCACCAGTTTCATAATCAGTAGTAACTACAGGAATCAAGCCATGCTCATCAAACTTAGGCGCAAGTTCATTGCCTTCTTCTACTTGTTCTATGGTTTTACGCTTTTCAAATAACTCTGACATTATAGTTGAGTTATTATAGCAATATGTATGTCGCTAAGCAGCAGTTGCTTGATAAGCTGACTTTACTAATGAAGCTGCAGATTTATGGTTTGTATCATTAGCGTCTTGATAGCGTTTATGAGCAAGTACTTTCGGTATAAGATCCGCTACCTTTAAGTTTGCAGGTAATTCTTTATTAAGACCAATAAACCAAGGACCAAAACTCTTCACCGCTGTTTCAAAAACAGTCTCACCATTAACTCCATTAAGAGCTATTTTATCTAATGCCTGCTTAACAGAACTTTCATAATCATAATGAACAAGATAGCTTCTATTATCTTGCCCTATAATTGCTTTGGCTAGAGCTGGGATATGTTTTTCAGCAATAATTGGTTTAGCTAATTTCTTCAAAGCTTCTTCTAGTTTTTTTACAACCATTTCTAATCTAATAGGTTTCCCTAATTTTACATGCGCATCAAACACAGCAGCCATAGCATGTGTAGCATTAAATAAATTTCTATCTGCAGGATGTTTTGATTTACAAATAGAAATTTTTATCGGGCTATTTAACTCTTCAGTACTTGGAGCTTCAAGTTTAAATTCTGTTTTAGCCGATGGTCTTGGTCTAGACATGGCAATTACTTTTGAAGCCTTGTCTTTATCACCTTGAGGAAAGCCTAATTTAGTTAATGCCTTATGTAATAATTTTCCTATACTAGCTCTTTGTTTAGTACAATGGCCAGCACCACTACTTCTACGACATCCTTGTTGCATCGGTATTGCATAACGCATAGAACATATTATATTACACATTTATGGCTTTGATTTATAAATTTAAGAAATGACAAGCCTTATAAAAAATCTCGTAAAACTGCATATTAAATCTCAAAACTGAGTCTTCTAAAAAATATAAGTAACTATAAGCTATAAGCCAGCCACCGAGTACATCTTCAATAAAATGCACACGTAAGTATAATCTGCTTAGACCAAGTACAAAAGGTAAAGCATAAAGCAAAGCTGCATAAGGCATAGGCACAGCGAAGTATTTAGCAATAGACCAATAAAGAATCAAAGATACTAAGGAATGTCCAGAAGGAAAACTCCAACCGTTTACATGTGGCACTCTCCATTCACTCTTCGGAGGACGTTCCTTGCGCACTGTATTTTTGATTAATAAATTTAAGGCATAACCCCAAAACCACAGCGAACCTACTTTATAACCAGCAGAGAAATCCAAATACAAAAGTAAACAGCAAATAAGAAATTGTGGTGGAATATTACCTAAGAAAGTTAGGTAACGCAGTAAGAATTTTAAGACAGGATTAGACATTAGTGAAAGGATCCCAAAAGTTTTTTAACCAAACCTGGAGATATGTAAGCAAGTATACTTGCAATTAACAAACCATGCCACCTATAATCCCAGATTCTATTAGGTGAGAGTTGTAATGATTTATATAGTTTAGTTCTTGCAGTGCTTAATTTCCCTGAAACTATATACCAATAACCCAAACGTAAATAAGCAAGGCTATAAGCTTCTTTATCATTCATTGCATTTGCATTTAATACTGCAATAGTTACTTCTTCTATCTTCTCAGCTTTAACATTTTGCACTGATTGTCCAGGATGTAATCTATAAGCACCAAGCGCTTCTCTTATATGATAGAACTTCCCTAATCGCGATAAGCGCAGCCAGAAATCCCAATCTTCATAAGGTATAAAGGCTGTCACTTGATCACCTATTTGAGTAAAACTCTGACGACGAAACATTGGTGTAACTGAGGGAATAAAATTACGTTTAAGCAGTTCTTTATATATATCCCCTGAGAAACCTTGAAACTGACGACGAGCAGCTTTAGTAGGCTTGCCAGATAAATCAATTCTATCCACTGAAGCATAGCAAAGCACTAAATCAGGACTAGCATCCATAACAGTAATTTGCTTCTCTAGTTTATCCTCATACCAAATATCATCAGAGTCAACTAAACATATATATTCACCAGTGGCAAGCTTCATGCCATAAGACCGTGCTACAGCTCTCTCTGAATTAGCTTGTTTAAAATATTTTATTCGTGAATCTTGTTTAACGTAATTAGCAAGGATATTCTCAGTAGCATCAGTACTACCATCATCTACGAAAATTAATTCCCAATCTTTGAAACTTTGTTTAAGAACACTATCAATAGTGGCAGGAATATAATCCGCACGATTATAACTAGGGATAACGACAGATACTTTAGGCAAGGATAAATTCTCCTAAATCCATATTATTCTTGTTAAGGATTTTCGCTCCAGCAGCAGTATAGGAGTGAATAGTGCCAGGATAGACTAACATTGGTGCATAGTAAGTATGCACTTCTTTAAACACCTTAGCTAAATTATTTCTTGCTGTCTTAAGTTCTTCTTTCTGAAAGAAAGGTGATCCAGATTGCGCACAGAATATAGCATCTGCTTTCATAACTCGCTGAATATCTCTATAAAAATCCTCTTCTATTAAACCAGCAGCGAAACCCTCTGGATCAGTAGAATCACATAGTACTAAATCATAAGTCGCTTGCGCAGCAGATTTGATAAACGCCAGTGCATCTTCAACTCTCAAGTCAAGCTTAGGATTATTAAACTCAGAAGCAACTTTAGGAAAGAACTTCTTAGAAACTTCTATAACTTCTCTATCTATCTCTACCATAGTTACCTTAGAAATACGATTAGCCCAGTCTCTTAGTAAATCACGTACTATGCCGCCATCACCAGCACCTATAACTAGAATATTTAGATTATTAGTGCTTGGATTAATATTCTGCATACCATATTTAGTTAGTGATTTATGGTACATATGCTCATCCAAATCACTCAGCATATAGCAATCATCTAGGACTAACACCGTTCCAAAATCTTCATTCTCAAATACTAAAATATCTTGGTATTCACTGCGCTTATGATAAAGAACCTCTTTAATGTTCATGCCTAAGGCATGGCGCTCTTTATGAATTTGCTGGAACCAATTGTTGTTTATGGGCATCGAAATTTTATTGTAGCAAAAGCTATCAAAGATAAGGCTAAACCTGAAAATATTGGCTCAAGATTAAGATGATAATAATTATTAATAATATATCCGCTAGCAGCGCCCAATAGCCCCATGATAATCGACCAGCAAGCAGCTTGTGGACTAGCTTTGATATGAAAGTAACTTGCTAATAAAGGTATCAGCAAAGCACTAATAGCTAGAGTCCCGCGTGTATACATTAAATCCAATAATGACGTGAAATAAATTGCTATCACCAAACCCAAAATCATAGTAACTACCAGAGCAATTTTATTTACCCAAATAACCTCTTGCTCAGAAGCTTGTGGTCTGCAACGACGATAAATATCATAAGAGATAGACATGGCACTAGAAAAACTTAAAGAATCTAAAGTAGACATTACGGTGGCTATTAGTCCAGTGAGAAATATTCCCTTGCAAACAACTGGCAAGATACTAGACGCAAATATAGGCAAGGAGAGAGACGCATCTATATTAGGCATTGCAGCAAAAGCATATAAACCAATAAAGCTAATCATCACATCAAAAGCAAACCAAAAAACAATTGACCATAATACACCATGCTTAGCGGTTTTTAAATCTTCTGCTGCAAAAATTCTTTGATAAAAACTTGGGTGCACTAAGGTCCAAGTCGCAATCAACAACCAAGCTAAAATTAATTGCCAAGTCCAATCTCCAGCCAAGCTTAAATGCGTTGCTGGTAAATTCAAGGTCAAGAACTCAAATCCACCATATTTACAATATGCAAACGGTAGAACCAAAGCTATACCAATAAACATAAACAAGAATTGAATGAAATCAGCATAAACAACAGCTTTAAAGCCACCTACAAGCATATAGAATAAAGGCACTAAACTACCCAATACTATACATAGATTACGGTCCCAACCAAAAATCCATTGGAGAATAAGTCCAAGAGACATAATATAAACAGTAGGAAGAAGTAACATTAAATTAACTACAGCTCCTGTAACAGCAGTATGCTTATCATAGGTTTTTTCCAATTCATCTGGTATCGAGAATAATTGTGATTTGTGAATTTTTTCTACTAAGAAAAACACTAGGAAAAAATAAATTAAATACCAAAACAATCCTTGCGTTAAGAACATTACCAAACCATGTTTAAAAGCTATCTCCCCAATACCTAAGAGATTCCCATACCAAGTACTAACTAAGGTTGCCACAAATAAAGGTAAGGTCAATCTACGACCAGCCAGAAAATAATTCTCTAGTATAGTACCCTCTTGCTTATGCTTAGTAAAAAAACCAACACAAGCCATTATTAAAAAATAGCCAGCTATTATTGCGTAATCGACGATATGAAGATTGATTTGCACCAGCTATATTTTAGCAGAGCAAATTTCTCTAAGCTCATTTAAATAATCTTCTGGCAATTGTCTCTCATACTCATTTCTCAGCGCCACAAACTCAGCGACAAAACGCTTCAAGTATTGACCCGCACGTGGATTGAGTAAATAAGCTTTCCAAGCAGATAACTCATAACTATGATCATCATATTGAGCCCAAGCACCAGCTCTCACTAAATCTAGTAACGGTGTATCTGGCTTCTTATGCAATTCCCAGAACTTAAAGAAATCTTCCACAAACTGCGACAATCTTCTAGACTCTAAATTAAACTCTGGATCAGTAATTTCACGGGTCAACAAACTCTCCGCATCTTTTACGAAGCTTGGATAAGGTCTAAACAAAGTAGTGAAACCTAATGATTGATTTATTACACCAATATTCTTAAAGCTTGTAAATTTCTGCTTAAGCTTATCAGAGTATTGCAAACCTGCTGCTAAGAGTGTTTGGTAACCTTCTATACCAAGAGTATTAAATGCCATGCATGTCGCATAGATACCAATAGCACTACGAGTACATTCAAGTGAATATTGTACTGGTGCTATCTTTGCTTCACTTGGATCAAAATACTTAAACTCTTTAGCATCCCACATTAAATACTCGAAGTCATCTTGATTCTTCACAATCAAGAAACTTGAACTATAAGGAGCGAAGCCAGTCTTATGCACATCAATGGTAACTGAGTCTGCAAGATTTAAATATCTACATTTGTTCTGGATAGCAGGAAGCTTATCAATAAAGGATTCTGAGAAATGTAAATTATTAGCCTTAACATCATAATCATTAAAGAAAGTCATTGCCCAGCCTATTGCTGCATCTATATGCAGGTGTGGTTTGTGCATAGCTGGATACTTAGATGAGACTTCATCTATAATCTCACGCACTGCCTTCACATCATCGATAGCACAAGCATCAGTAGTGCCCACAGTAATAAGAATAGTAGGAACTATAATCCCATGCAGATAGCAATTCTCCAGAGTCTCTCTAAGCTTAGCTATATTAATACAACTATCACTATTAGAAGGAATGCGAATTGAATTTCTTCTACCCACACCAATAGCAGCAAGATTAGTAAAATTAGAAAAATGTCCCGCTTGTGAATTAATAAAGAGAAATTTCTGCTTAATTCCCATCAAGCCGTCTTCCTTAACATCTGGGAAAGCCTTACGCAGACCGAAGATATAACCGTACATATTTCCCTTAGTACCACCCTCTAGAGAGAGTCCACCCACTTTAGAGAGATCCTGAAATCCAAGAATTTTAGCGAGAGATTTAACTACTCTAACCTCAAGCTCATTAGCACGCTTACCATACTTACTAGTAACTAGATTCGGGTTAATAAGAACTGCTCCAAGTGCACCAAGCACAGCAGGCAATAAAGTAATCGGCATTACATTACGCCAATCCAATCCGGATCTACTATCTATGGAATTATAGAAAGGTAGAATATAATCTATCGCTTCTTGTTCTAAACCTAACTCTTGGGGTACATGAATTCCATAATCGAGGTAATTCATATTCACTGTTTTATTAGGGTTACGTGAATACTCCACTGCCTTACGCAAGAAATCTTCCAAGCTCGGGAAAAAATTCTGAAAATGCTCAGAGCGATCTATAACCTCACCGTTCAATCCACCTATCTCTATAACATCAAGCTTCTCTTGGTATTTAGGATCTAGAGTAAAATCATCACCCAAATTTAGTGTTTCATTCTGCATATTATAATTATATTATTCCCTGCGAAAAATTACTTAAGTACTTAATGATTAAAAAGTATTGTGATTACTAGTGAATCTGACTAACTACTCTATGTAAAGCTTCAGCAATATTACCTCTATCTTCTGCTAATTCAACCTTACCTGCTGCCATGTTTAACCAAGCAGGGTTTTCATTATATAAACCAGTACCAGAAATAATTCTATACACTGGAAGAGGCTTAGCATTAGGTCTCTGAACTTCTAGTAAACCTAAATGTCTATCATTAGCTCCATCACCAATACAAACTATTGCTTTCAAAGCATTGACAATATTAGCAGGCAGAATTTTCAGAATAGCATAAGGAATAGTTGCCTTAGATATTTGTTTATCCTCATCTGCATGAGTAAAGAAAGCATAACCAAAGTTTTCCCCCAAGCCTACCTGATACATAACTCTCTCCGCATCACGTCCTGATAAAGTACTAGCAATCTTTTTCTGAAGCTTATTACACAAATCTCTTACCAAGAATTCTGCTTCATCGAGAATAGGAGTTTTTCTAGTCTCTATAGTCACCAAACTCATCTCACCAGGACTGATAGACACATCGATATGCGGGTAATCCTTAGATCTATAAAGCTTATGACAATTAGGATAGATATAACTCAATCTATCATTATCATTCATTAGTACTTCATTAAATCTATTCTCAGCTAAAACTACTTGCATCAATTCATAAAATTTCTGCTTATCAAAAAACCCATTAATAAAGTTCTCCCAATCACTATAAGGATTAAATCCCTCTGCTTCTTTCAGACTATGCAGAAACTCGTGTGGTGCAAGTGATGCTTCATTAACACGCAGATCTAGTCCACTATCATTAGCTAAGAAATCTAACAAATGGAAATTCTTATAGACATCTGATAGATGCCTAGTCATTCTTACATCCTGACCAGTAACATCAGCAACAATAAATCTATCTGAATAACAATTAAAAGCTTCCGCGTTCTTACGATTCTGCT
This sequence comes from uncultured Gammaproteobacteria bacterium, assembly GCA_964551135.1. Classification (GTDB taxonomy): domain Bacteria; phylum Cyanobacteriota; class Vampirovibrionia; order LMEP-6097; family LMEP-6097; genus CAYPGT01. The sequence goes on from CAZKAT010000002.1 coordinate 23,027, forward strand.
CAGTATGATAATTAGATCGTAATCCATCAGTAAACTTACCCCACTTAGAACCATCTAAATCGCTCACTACTAAAATATCAGGAAGCTTAGTTGATCCTTTAAGACGCTGTAATTGCAGCGTCTCTGGATGAAACCTCTCTCTAACTAAATCAGCAGTAGCTTGGGTATTAAAACTTATCTCAGTCACAAGAATTATAGTACCATTAACTTATGAACCCATTTTTATTAACCGTTTCTTACACTGTTGCGTGTTTATATGTTTTTATTATTCTCTTTTCGTTTACCATCAAATACAATGACTGGTTCTGTAAAGCACCAGGATTAGATGTCGCAATTTCAATATTTACCTTTATTCCTTGGACCATTGGTTATCACTTCTATGGTTGGGCTGGAGCATTTTATAGTTTAGTAGGAGAGCTGATAGTTCTATATAGTTTTAATTTTATTCACGAGAGATTTATTCACAAATACGAAGGACCTAAACTACACCAGACCTTAAACAAGATAGTAGGTTATTTCAGAAACCATTTAGCCTTGTTCTTTTGTTTACTGGCTTTACCCGTGTTTCTCTCTATAAGAGCTGGACAAATAATTATTTATCCACTACTACGCTGGACTCTAAGATTCCCTAAATATAAGGACTCTGATTGGATTAATGTTTCACGTTATAAGTTTGATGGGCTAGTGGGTCATGATATGGTCTGGTGTCTTTATTGTGATTGGATGACTGGGCTCTATGCACTTGCTGGTGAGATGCTACGTAACGTAGAATCTTTCTGGTGCCCGATTAGGTTCTATGAAGGTAAGAAATGTGCTAACTGTAAGCTAGACTTCCCAGATCTAGAGAAATGGGTTCCTGCTGATGGCAAGATGCAAGACGTCGTAGACTTGCTGCTAGAGAAGTATCCACCAGAGTCTAAAGCAGATAGAACTTGGTTTGGTTATAAGAAGAAAGAGTCTTGAAGTAAATTAAACCGCTAATTGTTTAAGGGTCTGTAATTTATTTTCTAGTTCATCCAATACACCTCGATCTTGAGCTGGTGAAGAACTGTTAAGTTGCGTGCAAAATTGTCCTAGCATTTTTAAAATACACCATAATAATGGCTCTATAGGATCTTTTTGTCTTTCAACTTCAAAAACCTTTTTTACAGGAATTTCAACACCAGTAACATTATGTATTAGCTTGAGAAGAGGATCTTTTAACCCTAGCTGAGGATGCAACAAGGTACTTAAATTAGCACCTTTATGAGCTGCCTCTGAAAGTTTTTTTCTAAAATCTGGATTCAATAAAGCAGCCTTTGTTTCTGCTGTTAAACTCGCTCCTGTTGTCGTTACTACTGCCATATAAACTCCTTTGTTATTATTTGAATTGAAATTATCACGATATTCAATTATAACACAATTATTACATCCAAGTCATTACCTGTTCATTATTTTAGATAAGAAATCTTATTATTTCCCATAAAAAATCAACAAAAGTCCTGGGTTTATTTATAAATATTGTAAGGAATTAGATCTTATGTTATTATCTCGATATGCAAGATTGGTCTCTAAGACAAGAAACCGCTTTAGCCTTAAAAGGTCTTTGTGGAGTTGCTCCTTCGCTAACAGTTTCTAGACACTTAAATGATATTACTGGCATTCTAACTCAGGATCCACATTTAACTAAATTAAGAGAGCTAGGGGTAGATTTAGCACTAGATCCACAACGCAAAGAACTTAGTTCCTACTTAACCAAAATATTTGGTTTAGCAATAGACAAACAACAAACACTACCAAGTAAAAAGGTCTTAGACTATTTAAACGATCTAATAGGTCTTGAAGCAGCTCATGTCTTACTCAAAGATTTATCACTTAGAACCAAATTAAAACATCATTTCGTTCCAGTTTTATCAAACGCTAGAAGAGTATGTTCAGATTATATAAATAAACAATTAGGAAGAATAGACATTCCTTCTAATGTTTTACAGCAATTAAATATTGATCCCTCTACTTTAAAACGTTTCTATGAAGACAATTCAGTCGAGTCCTATGCCTTTCCAGAAATCATGGCTCTATTGAAGAAAAAGAATCTTAATAGACAAGAATTGCGTGAAGAAGTGCGTCATTTAGCTCTACCTATACTTTGGAATCTTCCCCGAATTTATACTGAGTATCTTGGAGATTCAAAGCTCAATAAAGACAGCAAACCTGATTTTGATCTCTTAGATAAATTGGACTCTAGTATAGGATCAATATATTTAACTACTGGCTGTTTAGATCAGGCAGCTGTGGTTTACTATTGTGCAAAAAAGGCACAAGGTGATATAGAAGTTTCTAATCTAAGTTCTGAGACTAAAGATGCTTTATCTGCAATTTGCGATGGAGTAATTTTAAACTTAATCAAAAGATTAAATGAGAGTTATTACACTGGTTTGAGTTGTATACAATTGCCTGGTGCATTGGATGAACTAAAGTATAAAGTAAGTGGATTGAAAGGCAAGTTAGCAACTCAATTCCAAGAAGCAAGTGTTGAAGAATTACAACAAAGAGCTTATGTTCCACAGCTCAAGACCCAAGAAGATTCTGATATATTGCAGATTGGAACCAGATTAGCTTTTCGTAGAGAAGTTGCAGAGATAGAAACTGCTATCAATGAACAATGGCAATCAAAACCAGAATATCTGCATAATCCTCACGATACTATCATTGAGAAAATGCAGGCTACAAATAAATTATTTTTGGCTCCAGGTATAACTACTTATAGTTTTAGTTCAGATTGCTTAAACCCAACCTTAGGTCTCTTACAAGAAGCCGGATACAAGCGTTTAATAATGGATAAAACTAGTTGCCAAACAGCTTTTCGTGGATTAAATCGTTATGCAAATCGTTTAGAAGGAGATCCTGATACAAACAGTTATACTGTTCTAAAAGATTTTTTGACTCATCCATCAGTCAATGATTTGAAAGAATATTTATTTAAATTCTCTGAATCTGAAGCTAGAATCGCAAACCAAGATCCAGTTTTTCAAGGAATGTGTAAGATTGCTAATCATCTCAAAGCAATAAATACTGTACTTGTGGATGACGCACAGGTTAATACAGAAATGGAGAAATATCCTAACGAAAAAGTAGCTTGTTTAGTATACAGGCTACCTAAAAATAAAGATGAAAAGAGCCTGAGCTTGGTAGTTGAATATATTGATGTAAATAAAGACTTAAACCTAAGTAGAAAAAGTATTCCCTTAAACATGGAAAAATTAGTAGCTATAGCAGCATATGATCTGGTTCATCAAACTCCTAGAAGGACTAAATCTCAATTCGTTATTAATGATACTGATGATACTCAATTAATAGAATCTATTAGACGTAGCAATTTAATTAAAAAATTGCCGTCTAACCCAGATGATTCTATTAGTAATGAACTAATCGTCACTTTCTGTGGTAGTGGTGATGAAGGATATAGAAAGCCTAGAGTAATTCCTAGAGATAGGCAGCCTATCAGTCCTAAGTCACCAAAACCAGCCCCTACACTAAGCTCCTAAATTCTCAGTTCTATATAGCACTAAGATCCGCAGTACCTGAGAATACATCTCCTGCACTGGTTTCACCAAATACAAATACAGTGTTGTTAGAACCGAGTTGTAGTGCGCTAATCAGAGAAGCTTGGCTAGTAGCAGTTACTACTACGTCACTAACACCATCTTCATCCACATCACCAATTGCTCCAGCACTAGCTGTAAACACACCTCCACCGACAGCAATAACTACTCTAAGAGTTTCTATATTAGTAAGTAAGCTTGTATCTGAGCTCTCAATAAACAGAACTTCATCACCAAACACGGAGACATTATCTATGAAGCCAACTGTAACTGTCTTACCAGCAGCGATAGTAAGCTTGCCACCTTGTTTCTTAGCTGCTTGGAAAGTATCGGTGTTATAGAAATCTGCTGAACAATAAGTAATCGGCACATCAGCTCCATAAGATACAAGAGTAGATCCAGCAAAGAAGAATGCAAGCTTCTGACCATCAGTTAGCGTACCTAAATTAATAGCGAAAGTCTTGTGAATAGAAGCTGTATTAGATCCAGTAGTGAAATCTCCAGTAGAAATATCCCCAGATGCACTAAAAGGTCCAGCACCATCTTGGGTAGCTGTTCCTGAGAAGTTTAAATTACCATCCACGATTACATCTGTTGACATTTGCGCTAATGAGAAGAAAGTTGGGATTTCCGGATCAGGTGTTTTACATCTGAGTGTTCCATTTAAACCTAAGTCTATAGTGAAATTCTCTACAGGATTACCATCATCAGATATAAAGGTAGCTATCCCAGCAAAGCTAGAGTTAGCATTAACATGCGTGAATTCCTCATCTCCGTCGGTACCCGCTGAAACTACTTTATTACCATGTGTAATTTTCTTCTTAGTAAAAATCGATCTAGCAGTAGCTGTTGCAATACTGCCACCCTTTGCAGTAGTAAGCGCCAGTTTATTAACCCCCTTAGGGCCCTTCTCTGAAACTAAGGATTCACCATCACTACTACCTCCCGTGCTCACTATAACCTTGGCACTGACAGGGGAATAAAACAAACTTAAACAGATGATAACTAGGCTGATAGAGGTCTTTTTCATGATGGGCTCCTTTGCTTATTAAACTAGAATTGATAAATGATTGTAGCAAAGGAAAAAGTTAAAACCATATTTGTATAGGTATATATATTTCGTGAGGTTCATTTATTTTCTAATATGTTAAAATCTCAGGTGTATAGAAAGGTAAGAATATTATGACAGTCACAGCCACGCCTGGTTCCACTATAAAAACAGATACGGTAATTACATTAGATGGATCTGGTGAACCACTGACACTATCTAAACCTGTAATAGACGCTCTATCAGGAAGAAAGACTGTAGAGTTCAATAATATGCCTAGACATAGCGATGAAGTAAGAGACTTATTAATTGAATTAAGCGCAGATCCAAATCGCGGTAAGACTGTAATAATTTCAGGGATGCACGTTGGAACTATTAATGACCCGTTGATAACAAGGTATGGAGAAAATGCCTTAGGACAGGTTTGTAAAATAGTAAGGAAGTTAACGCCAAAACAAAAGTTCCCTATTACTGTTATTCCTGTTACAGACCCATCACAGTATTTCGTGCAATCGTCTAAAGTTCCTCCTAGTGTTACTCTAGCTCCTGCTATAGAGAAATCAGCAGGACCTGAACCTTTAATAGCAGCTGTTAAAAAGGCTTTGGGAATTTAAATGGACCCGGAGGTTTTCCTGACGTACGTCAGGAAAACAAATTAAAAAACAATCAACCTCCAAATTTTGAAGCAGAGCTTCAAAATTTGTACGATCAGATCCACCTTCTTCTGATTCGCCCTCTACAAAGTAAAATACCCTCCCTGAAGGGGGAGGGTATTTTACTTTGTTATAGTGGTGGACCCGGAGGGATTTGAACCCCCGACCTCCTCGGTGCAAGCGAGGCGCTCTACCAACTAAGCTACGAGCCCACGTACTTAAGCATTAGCTCAAGAACAGGAAAATACTAGCATAAGAATATTCAATAAAAACCAGAGAAACTATAATTTAAGCTTAAACTCAAGGCTTGCTATACATATTGGATTAGCTAATGTTTATAGAAAACTCTTTATATAGTTCTTTCTACTAGTAGCTTCAGCAGCATAATCGCCCTTAGGAGCAATGCTGAGGTACTTATCGTATAAATTAATCGCCTGCACTAATTGTCTCTGATCTTCTAATATCATTGCCGCAAAGAACATTGCTTCAGTTTGATTATTAGCATCTAGTCCATAAGCCTTTTGGTAAGCATTAAGCGCACGCGCATCGTTACCCATGGCTTGGTGAGCAGTACCTAAGTTATACCAGGCATTAGCGTTATCAGGGACCAATGCTACAACTTGATCATAGAGCTTAATGGCTTCGGTGTTAGCACCTTTAGACTGTAATTCTATTGCCTTAGCAAGCAAACCATTAGCCTTGGAGATCTCTACTGACCTCATTGCTTCTGAGTAAGCCTTATCTGGCTTAATCGCATGTGCTTTCTTATAGTTTTCCATTGACTTATCAAGGTCACCTGTAGCCTGGTAAGCAACTGCTAGATTATAGAAAAGCGAATCGTCACTCGGTTTATCAACAGCGATTCTGTTATAAATTTTTATAGCTTCTACGTAATTACCAGCTTGTTGTAATTTCACTGCTTGAGCAAATGCAGCTGCCACCTGGTTTTCCTTCTCTTCTGCATGCAGGCTTGCTATAGCAAGTTTAGCTTCTTGATGATTTGGATTAAGTTCAATAGCTTTAAGATAGGCTTTATTAGCTCTCTCTAGATCACCCTTAGCTTGAAATGCAGTTCCTATATTGTAATGAATATCAGGATTCGTCGGTTCTAAATTAAGAGCCTTAATGTAGTTACTAAGACTTTGATCAAAGTCTCCTTGCTTCTGAAATGCTACTGCACGATCCAAAAATAAATTAACTTGAGTTCTGACTCTATCTTCTTGTAAACTTCCTAAGCCTTTTTGTGCCAGTAAACTATTAGGATCTATCTCAAGCGCACGTCTAAAGCTTCTTTCAGCTTGCATAAAATCACCACGCAATTGATAAGCAGTACCCAAACCTACATGATTGTTAGCCAGATAGGGAGCAATTCTAATTGCAGCGAGCCAACCATTGATCAATGCAGTCTGTGCATCTTTATTGTCTGGATCTTTTCTAATAGCTTGCTCGTAGTAATCTATACCTTGATTAATTTTACCGATAGCCACATGCACGTCACCAAGCTTGATATAAGGTCTAGCATCATTAGGAGCAAGAACCATAGCTCTATTGAAAGCATCTATAGCACTGGCTACATAGACATCATCCTGCAGAGACTTTAGTGATAGTAAGTGATAATTAGTACCTATTTCTAAGTAAGCATCAGCAGTCTCTTTCAAACGATTAGCTTCTCGCAGTTCAGCAATAGAAGCAAAAAAATTCTCTCCTAATCTTTCTTGTTTAGCTTGTACAATTCTTTTAACATAGTCATCTGTCGATTGAGCAAGATCCTTCATCTTAAACTCTAAATTCGCTCTAGCTACATTGTTGTCAGGATTATAATAAAGCGCCGTTCTAAACTCGCGCGCAGCTCCTGTTCCATCAGTTCTCTCAGCAAGATACTTACCGTAATTGTTATGAGCAATACTTAAATTAGCAAGTATTTGTTTATTAGTCGGCTCTAGATCTAAAGCCTTCTGAAATGATTGAATCGCAAGTAAATAATTTCTATTACTATGATAAGTAATACCTTCATTGATTAACCTTGTTACTTCACTATCAACTGCATGAACTGAAGAAAAAGTAACATTAAGCAAAGTTAATATAAGAGCAAGAGTTAAATAGCTTGCAAGTCTTTTCATGAAGCTCATTATATTATATATCCCAATTATATCTGTTATTATTCGATATCCGCATGTCTGCAGAATAATATCTTACACATCCCCCTGGGGAATTATTATCGTCTAGACATATATATTTTCTTGAAACTAGTACTTTGTATGTTCTAGGTAATTGGGATAGAGGAAACAAATTAAAAGTATTTTTGTCCTTTTAATGTTTTCTTAAAAGAAAATGCATAATATTATAGAGGAGCGACTTCTATAAACACAAACGAGGTGTAATGAAATTATTATTTCATTACAAAGTTAATGAGCGACGAATTCTACAACATAGCTAAAGCTCTAATTTATGCCTTAGAGATTAAAGACCCTTATACAAGCGGTCATAGTTATCGCGTGTTCAAAATGTCTAAGGACTTAGGTTTATTGTTTGATCTCAGTGATGAGGATCAATTTAATCTTGAAGGTGGTGCGCTCTTGCATGACATCGGTAAGATAGGAATTAAAGATGATGTACTCTTTAAACCTAGCTCACTGAGCGTTGAAGAGTTCAGTATCATGAAGACTCACGTTATACTTGGCGCGAATATTGTTTCACAAGTACCAAATCTAAAACGTTGTCTTGAACCAATTCTCTTTCATCATGAAAGAATAGATGGTAAAGGTTATCCACATGGACTTAGTAGAGATGAGATTCCTTTTATCGCTAAAATTACTACAGTAGCTGACGCTTATGATGCCATGACTACTAATAGAGTTTACATGCCTGCACGCAGTCCAGAAGAAGGTTTGGAAGAAGTTATAAGATTCTCTGGCTCACAGTTTGAACCAGAAGTAGTGGAAGCCTTCGTAGATTGGTGGCATAAAAAATACAAAGAAAAAGATCCTATTATTAATTCAGGTAGTCTAAAAGATCATGCAAAGCTGAACATTGATACAACGATGTTGCATTAAAGATTTTGTCTGAAAACTTCACCAGTCGTCATCCTGAGGAGGAGCCGAAGGCGACGACGTAAGGATCCACTAAACAACAGTAGTAATAGTGGATCCTTACGGTCGGGCTTCGCCCTCCCTCAGGATGACGAGACTATGACTCTATGCAAGAAGCTCTACGATCTCTGTTATCGCTTGCTTTAAAGCTTCTTTACCAATAGCCACTGTAGAACCAGAATAGTCAGCACGCATCACTCCATCAGGATAGTAATCTTTAAACTTATTAGGAATAACCCAAGCAACATTGTCATTAAGAACTTCTTTCTGCGGACATTTATAACTTGCAGGCATAGTCATAGAACCTGGTACTAGAGCCATAGCAACAGACACTTCAGTAGGAGTTGCATGATAACCTTCTTTCTCCCCAAAGTACTTAGCGATAATATTTTTCTCTAAACCTGGCAGTACCCACCAATTAATAAAACTAAAATCCATTTCCGAGAACTCATCAATCCGCTCAGCAAGGGCATTCTGGAAAGGGCCCTTATTACCACCATGCCCATTAATAACTATCAGTTTCTTAAAGCCATGACGCTTAAGGCTTGAAATCAAGTCACAGATTAGGTTTATATAGGTAGTGGGTCTTATAGCCATAGTCCCTGAGAATCCTAAGTGATGCATTGCCATACCATAATTAAGCGGCGGCGCACATAGAATACCCGTAAGCTGACTTACGGCATAAGCGATACCAGTAGCAGTAATATGATCGATCCCAGTGATAGCATCCGGACCATGCTGCTCTGTACTGCCTATAGGAAGAATAATTCTCTGGTCTTTCTTCAGGTAATCTGCAACTTGTGGCGAGCTCATATTAGCTAAGAGATACTTCTTATCCGCTGGATTCATAAGTATTTCTGGCTTATTTAAGAGTTGGTCAAGTTTTTCGCTAGCAAGTTTCATTAATTACAATGATACTAAATAAGAGAACTTAAATCGCTACTACAAATAATAAGCTATTGTATTGAGTAGAAAACTAAGGTCAGATAAGGGCATATAATTATAGTGTTAATGTCCAGAAAACTATATTTATTCTTATTCATCACTCTGGTCACAGTGAATGCTGCTAGCGCCGGCGTAGCAGACCAGAACGAGCGCCTTAAAGCACTTATCGAAAGAGCTAAAGCAAGGAAAGCAGGTGAGCTAAGTCCTGCACCAACTAGCATTCCAGCTTCAGTAACTCCAACAACACCAGTTATAAAGACTCCTGTAACTCCTGTCACCCCAGCACCTACAGTACAAGCTCCTGCAACACCAGCAGCTACTGCACCAGTTCCAGTAAGTCCTGTTAGAGCACCAGTAGCACCAAGCGCTCCTTCCACTAACACGAATGAACGTAAACCTAGAATTTTAGAAACTCATCCTAAGACTCAAGCAGAACCAGTCAAAGAAATAGTTCCAGTCACTCAACCACAAGCTCCTAGTGTTCCAGTCTTTGAAGAGAAAGTAATTATCAAAGAGAAAACAGTAAGAGAAGCTCCTGTAAGAGTGAGAGAAACTACTGCAGGTCCAGTTACTACAACCATCGAAAAGAAAACCAATGTAGTTCAACCTGCTGTGCAGACATTGATTACACCAGTTACTAGCATCCCAATACAAACTAAAAATGCAATTCAATCCACTATCCTCAAGACTCCTGCTGTAATTAATACTAATACTAAAAATTATGTAGATGTACTCAAATCAATAGACTCTGTTCAAAGCAAGCCAGGGACACCAATCCAGAAGCCTGCTACAGAAACAGTTCAAAGTAAATCAATAATTCAAGAGCAAGTTACTACTGAAGCTGCTGTTGAAAATCAAACTGAATTTAAAGCTCAACCTAATGCTGGTGGTTCTAATTACAACGATGTCCTGAATTCAATAGATGCAATACTGAAAGGTCAACAAGCAGAAGAGAAAGCTAGCCAGAAATCTAAAAGTAAAGCTCCGGAATTAGAGGCTAAGCCAATCTCTAAAAAAGATGAACGTAAAGCAGAATCATCTGCAAAGGAAACTCCGAAAACTAAATCGGAAATTAATGCTGATAAAAATAGCCCACTCATCAATGAAGGAGTGACACCAAAAAATACTTTTGATAAAGTCGCTAATGGTCAAACTGCAAGTGCAGGAGATAAAGATGCTGATTATTTACTAGTACTACGTAAGAGCCTTAAATCACTTGAAGAAGATTCTTGGGCTAATGTTAAGCTCAATATGGGAGAGGCTTTAGATTACTTCGCTAAGGAGAAGAAACTTTATCCTAATAACCCTAAGCTTAATACTTATTACAAGGTGATTTTAGGATTCCAAAGATTTAGTGAAGGTGGTCTAGAATTAGACGAGGGCGACTTTGCTGATTTTGAAGATGCTGAAGCTCTATACTTAGATACTCAGGATCTACTGGAAGAATCCAAGAAAGAACTTGGCAAGGACTATACTGGTGAGCAAGTTAGAACGATAGTCGATACTGTACTCAAATACACTGAAGAAGAGCTAGAATATATAGAAGAAATGTTAGGGATGTAAGTTAATGCGTAACGCAAAGGTCACAAGAGAAAGCAAAGAAACCTCAGTAGCAGTAGAGGTCAATCTTGACGGCACTGGCAAGGGTGCTATCAGTACTGGTGTGCCTTTCTTTGATCATATGCTTGAACAATTGAAGAAACATTCTTTCATTGATTTATCAGTTAAAACTATTGGTGATCACCAAATCGACGATCATCACAGCGTCGAAGATACGGGGATAGTTTTAGGACAAGCCATCAAAGAAGCTCTAGGAGAGCGCCGTGGTATACAACGTTATGCTTCTGCTCGTGTTGTTATGGATGAAGCTCTAGTGAGCTGTGATATAGATCTGGGTACTCGACCATATTTAGTCTATGATGTACCTGTAGACAAGGAACGCATTAATACTTTTGAAACTGAGTTATGTGTAGAATTTTGGAGGGCATTAGTTAATCACACTGGCATGGTAATTCACTTCCATAAAATCTCCGGAGTAAACTCACATCACATTATTGAAGCTAGTTTCAAAGCCTTTGCTTTAGCTTTTGATAAAGCTAAAACTATAGATGCACGCGTAGGCAACGAGATAAGAACTACTAAGGGAATTATCTAGCAAGCCTTCTCCCAGTTCCCTGATCAACCCGGTGCTATAATTTCCTTAATTGTTTGTGTTAAACAAAAGGAGAAACAAGTACGATGAAAAAGAAAATTAATCTCTCTAAAAAGTTAATGGGATCTGCGTTAGCTCTAGGTATCGTTAGCACTCTAGGTGCTAGTGCTATCTCTGTACCTCAAATATCTACTGACCTGGGATCTACTTTCAGCATTTCTGAATTACCATCAAGTGACCTATTGTTAACTAATGATGATCATAAATGTGGCGAAGGCAAGTGTGGTAAAGATCACAAATGCAGTGGCGATCACAAATGCGGCAAAGATCACAAATGTGGCAAAGACCATAAATGTGGTGGAGATAAAAAGTAATCTAGCTTTTTAGCAATATTCATAAAAAGCCCAGCAATGCTGGGCTTTTTGCTTTTTAGAGAGCAGTTTTTGCTATCATTAACTCTAGTGTCATTTAATAAACGACTATTAGCAAACTGCGGTCTGGGATTAGGTCTGAGAAGATCATTAACTAAGGAAACACTTGAATTTTACTCAAGCCCAGAGAATGAAGAACTTATAAAGTGGTTAGAAATAGTACCAGAGAACTATATAGCTCTAGGTGGCATTAAGGCTAAACAATTCCAGCAAATTTTAGAATCTAAAATACCACTAATACCTCATGGTGTGAATCTCAGTATTGGTACTGCCCCAGAATCAGCTGGCAGTCCTTGTTTCGATGCCTTTCTTATTCAAGAGATGCATAAATTATTTGCGCAAATTAATCCACCTTGGTTTTCAGATCATCTCTCTTGTACGCGCATTAATGGTTACTATATGCAAGATCTAATTCCTATACCCTTCACCCAAGAGACGGTGAATATAGTTAGTGACAATATTAGATTCTTACAAGATGAGTTTCAATTGCCGTTTCTAGTGGAGAATCCGAGCTTCTATAGCACCCTTATAGAGCCTGAAATGAGTGAAGCGGAGTTTATTAATGCCGTCACTGCGAAAGCTGACTGCGGGATCTTGCTTGATGTCAATAATATTTATGTCAATGCTACTAACCATAACTTTTATGATCCAATAGCATTTCTTGATGAACTGGATCTGGAGAGAGTAGTACAGGTACATATCGCTGGACATTTAGATGGCTTTGAATCACGCAGTGGACAGAAGATCAAGATTCTCGATACTCATGGCGATCTTATTAAATCAGAAGTCTATAATATACTCGAAGCATTACTAAAACGCACCACTGTCAATGCTATCTTGCTTGAACGCGATTCTAATTTTCCTGATTTCTGTGAACTAGTAGAAGAATTAAAAGTAATTAAAGGTATATGCTCCAAGTTTGATGCTATGCCAGTAGGAATTTGATTATATGGCAAGCTTATACGATATCCAACAAGAAATCTTTAATTACCTATATGATAAACCAGCAGATGCTACTGTGCTTAATAGCAAAGCTCAAAACGAGCTTAGTATTTATCGCACCCTAGTGCTTAATGGAGCCGAAGCTCTACTTGAAAGTATTTATCCCCACTGCTACCGCATCCTTGCTGACAACTGGGAATCTATCATAGAGTCTTATACTGCAAATTATCCGAGTAGATCTCCGATCTATAATCATCAAGCACAAAAGTTCTCTGAATTTCTTGCTAGCGAGACTTTTACTGCTAATTATAATTACCCTAATTATTTAGCCGAGTTAGCATTATATGAATGGACTGAGCTTGAATTACACAATGCTCTTGATCTACCACCCCTATCCCATCACTTGACACCCATTAATAAGATTTTGGAACTTAAATATCCCATCACCCAAGTCATCGAATACTTAAAAACTACCGGAGATAGCATAGAAGAGATACGCAGCACAGATATAGAAGAAGAATCTGAGATTATATTCCTTTACCGTGACCAAGAATCCTGTAAGACAAGATTCTTTAAACTATCAGAAACTACTTTGTTTGTGCTTAGGTCATTAGAAGCTGAGCTTTCTAGCAAAGCTATCCATGATCAATTCTGTAAAAGTTTCAATATAGATCTAAGTTTAGAAGCTATAGAAACTTTACTAAAAGAATTGAAAAATATTGGTATCCTGTTAGAATAAAATTAGGGTAGCTGGGCCCAAAGTTGGGCCCAGAAGTTAGAAAGTTACGAACTAACTAGATGTCAATCGAATCAGACCAAGAATCCATTGTGGATAATAATGAAGCTTCAGCTCCATCTCAACAGAGCTTATCTTTTTATTCGAGTATTGGAAATTTTTATCAAGGTGAAGCTAAACCAGAACTTGAAAAAGATATATATCTAGAATATCCAGGTGTTCGAGATTTACTAAACCGTACTAAGCAAGCTTTAGCGAATAACAAGAAAATAACTTTTAAATTACCTAGAGTAATTAAGAATACTAATTTGCATGATGATGGATTCTTATGTTTTAACAATGAGTATACTGAACATAATGCTGATTTATTTGCAGGCTGTCCTGTAACACATTTCAATAGTTTATTAACCCAGAACATAGCTGGACAAACTATTCTAGGCAATTCTAATCTAGCTTATATCGAAGCCAGAACTTCTTATTACTTTCATAAATATTTCCATAATGAAACTGCTGTAGATCATTTCTACTTTACAGAAGGTATCGCTAACATTAATTTATTTGATGAAACTATCAAAGCTCATGATATTAATAAGAATGAAGTAGCGGTTATGCTTATACCTAACAACGCTATCAAAGCCTTTCGCAGAAGCAGATTTAGTGGCTGGCAATTAATAGAGACAGGAACACGACCCGCAAGTTTCGCCGCAGCCAAAATTTATCAAGTAGATCAAAATCGTAATGTTGTTTCAGAGATTAATTTAGTAGAACAATTCATTAGCAATCTAGAAGCACCTATTTATAAAGTTAAACTTGGCGAGCGTTGGGTTGTAGCAGTACCTTATGCTAATGATTATCAATCTATCAATAAAACAATAGAACTAAATCTAAGCCAACCTTTATTAGACAGTATTATTAATCACAACAAACATGATAAAGAAAACGAATCAACTCTTGAAGTAGAAACTATCGAAGCTTCGATAGGACAAACTGCTCGTGCTATTTTTAATTTACTTGGTGGTGACTATGAATTATTACCAGAAGCCTTACTTAATCTTGAAGGCGGCTCCTGGTCAGCGATTGCTACAGAAAAAAGTGCCAGCGGTAAACATACAGGCACTAATAGCATGCACGAAGTAATTAAAAACGGTTGGCATAAACATCCTGAAGTAGCTATTCCTTGGAACTACCTTAGCTGGGATAGAGCCACAGAAGAATCTCTGAATAATCCTAATAATTTTATTCTTGCATTTCATCCTGGTTCTGATCTTTATATAGAAAGCCCACAAACTTGGAAAAAAACTCAAGCCGATTTAATACAATATGTTCTTAAGACTGTGTACCGCGAATATAGTGTCATCGCTAGTAAAAAATACTTACTAAGTGCTAAAGAACAAATTCAAGTAGCAGCCAAATACTTAGCAAAAATGACACTTAAAGCTCAAGGTGCTAACGCTGAACTTCTAGACAATCAACATCTACACGAAGATCTAGAAGGATTCCTGCAAATACTTTTCTTTGCACATTGCTTTGCCTCTGCCAAAGGAGATTTCTATAGCTCTAAAACTCATCCTTGTTCTTTAAAACGCCTAGGATGGTTGAGCTTAATTGAAAAACAGCTTGAGAAATTCTGTCCTATCACTGCACAAGCATTTAAGAAGAAAGTTTGGAATTAATAACTAAAACAAATTCTCCCTGAACTTCCTTAGAAAATTGAGCTTCAAGTTCCGCTTGCACTTCATCTATACTACCTGAGTATAATTGCTCGAATTTTTTAGTAAGCTCACGGGCTACAAACACCTGTGTCTCTGCTCCTAAAATATTCTTTATATCCTCAAGACACTTAATAATGCGATGTGGGCTTTCAAACAATACTATAGGTCTAGTCTCTTCAGTCCAAGCTCTAAGAATACGTCTACGCTTCTGCGGACTATGCGGCAAGAACCCTTCATAAATAAATCTCTCGGTATTAATAGGACAAACCGAAAGAGCTGTAGTAAGTGAAGATACACCAGGAATAGGAACTATCTGGAAATTTTTAAAATTCTCAACATTAGCTAATTGACTTATTAAACTCAATCCAGGATCAGAAATTAACGGTGTCCCCGCATCACTGCAAATAGCAATATTCTCACCATCCAATAAACGTCGTTCTATTTCTCTTATGCGTGATTCTTCATTCTCATTATTAAAACTTACAAGTTTCTTGTCTTTGATTTCGTAATAGTTCAATAACTTACTGGTAACCCTAGTATCCTCACAGTAAATAGTATTGACTTCTTCTCGCAAAATGCGTAAAGCTCTCAAAGTGATGTCTTCGAGGTTACCAATAGGGGTAGCAATAATGTATAAATTTGACATTGGTGTTAAGCTCAAAGCAAATTATATATGTTTTTCAATGTCTAAACTTACGCTTGAGGCTTATTTCTTAAAAAATAATATATATCTACAAATAGTTATCCAGCGTGATAAAATAGCCATCTGCGTATGTATATGAAATATAGAAAGAAGAATAGCCCAGAACTAGAGGAGATCACTTACAAAAATATCCCTCTATTACAAAGCTTTACTGATAGTAGTCATAAAATCATGGGCCGCAAACAAACGGGTCTAGATGCTAAAAAGCAACGCAAAATGCAAAAAGCAATTAAACAAGCTAGATCATTGGGTCTAATGATGGCTTAGTTGTAAATAAGATATTAGTAAATTAAGGTAGATTAAAATGTCAAAACAATGCGAAATAACAGGTAGAAAAGCAGGTAAAGGTTGGAGATACTCATTCTTAAGATCTCACTTTAACCCAACTGCTAAAAGAAGATTTGAAATTAATCTACAAACTATTACAACTATCATTGATGGTGTAAAACAAAAAATGAAAGTTAGCACTAAAGCTATTAAAACTTATCCTGAACTTAAATCTGGCATCACTACTGCTCAATTAAAGAAAGGTAGTCGCAGAAAATTAAACGCACAAAGAAACAAAGAGGCTCGGAAGTAGAAACCTGATACTATAGGGGTAGAATGTCTTCTAGTGAACTAATTAGTATTAAAGAACTGGCTTCTAAGCTAAAGGTCACTGATGCCTTGCTTAAAAAGCTGATTAAAGATTTTGATATAGTCACTGAAAGAGTTCAGAAGCGTGTCTATCTTAGTGAAAGCTCCGTAACCACAGTAAGAGAAGTTCTAGCTTTGAGAGCTAGCGGTAAGAAGAACAAAGAAATTAAAGAATTATTCGAAGAATCTATGGCTATACAAGCAGCTCAAGATACTGCAAGTGCAGAAATTGAAACTATAGTTGATGAGGTAACTCCAGTAGCTGAAACTGCAGCAGCTAAACAACCTAAAGCAGATCTTAGGAAAGCTAAGCCTGTTCCAATGCCAAGAAAAGCTAAAGCTAAAAAACCTAACGAAACTGCCACTGATGATAAAACGGAAGAGTCAGTAATTAATACACCTGAAGAAGCGATTACAGCTGTAGCCGAAGAACCAGAAGAGGTTGAAGAACATGCTGTTGATCTTAGTAGCTACTTAGAAGAGGATCAAGCTGCCGAAGATGAGCCAAGCATGGCAATGCGCTTAGCAGAAGAAAGCGATGTTTTAGATGAAGCAGAATCTGCTGAAGTTGAAGAATTAGACTTTGAAGAAGATCCAGAAGAAGAAAAAGAAGTAGCAGTTGTTGAAGAACCTGAACGACATACAGAAAGAGCAAGGCAAGATAGACTTAGCCCGCGCAAAATGAGACGCAGGCAGTTTAGCTTCAGTTATATTCAAAGACAAATAGCCAATGATTCTAAACGTATTCATTACATTCAACAAAAATTAAAACGTGGTAGCCTAAGTACTAGAGAAGAAATGAATCTTAAAGACTCACTTGAGCATAGATCTAAACTGCTATCAGGCTGGGTACATTTGCTGAGATGGGTTAAATCCTAGAAATTGCTACAATAATAAGTAATGGTATTACGCTTCCTTACCGCTGGAGAAAGTCATGGACCCGAGTTAAACATCATACTCGAAGGTATGCCAGCAAATATGCCGCTCTTAGCTGAAGATATAGATCTAGACCTAAAGCGTCGTCAAGGTGGTTACGGACGTGGCGGCAGAATGAAGATTGAAACCGATAAGGTGATCTTCACTGGTGGTGTGCGCCATGGTAGAACTTTTGGTGGTGCACCAGTAAGCATGAAACTTATTAATAAAGATCATCAGAAATGGCTTAACGTCATGTCACCTGCTCCTATCGATGAAAACGATCCTGAAATCAAAAAACAACTTGATGATAAATTTATTTCTAAAGTACGTCCAGGTCATGCAGATCTAGCTGGTGCACTTAAGTATGATACTCCTGACGTTAGAGATATACTGGAGAGATCTTCAGCACGCGAGACTACTTCAAGAGTTGCTGCTGGAGCTGTTTGTAAGAAACTGCTCTCGTTATTTAATATAGAAATTTTCTCACATGTATTGCGCATAGGCGAGCTCGAGGTCTCAGAAGAAGCCAATACTTGGTGGCAGGATATATCAGCTGCTGAATATACTAAGCGTAAAGCTTTGATCGAAGAATCAGAATTACGTACCTATAAACAAGATGATCAAAAGTTTAAGGATTATATTGATGCTGTGCGCAAACAAGGGGATACCGTCGGCGGTTTAATAGAAGTGTTTGCTTTAGGAGTGCCTGTAGGACTAGGTTCTCACGTACAATGGGATAGACGCATAGATGGACTTATAGCCCAAGCAATGATGAGTACTCATACTGTTAAATCAGTTGAAGTGGGCATTGGCGAGAAAGTTGCCAAGACCCTAGGTTCTAAAGTACATGACCAAATATACAGAGACGAGAAAAACAAACCGCTTCACTATTCACGCCCAACCAATAATCTTGGTGGCACGGAAGGCGGTATGACCAATGGCATGCCTATCACTTGTCGTGTTGGCGTCAAACCTATACCAACCCTTATTTCCAAGCTTGATTCTATAGACTTAGCTACCAAAGCTAATTCCGAATCACACTTTGAGCGCTCTGATATTTGTGTAGTGCCTGCTGCTGGAGTAGTCTTAGAAGCAATGATGGCAATAGTTTTAGCTAAAGCATTCCTTGAGAAATTCGGTGGAGATAGCATAGAAGAACTAAAACGCAATTATCAAGGGTACCTAGAGCAAATAGCTCAGAAATAATTACCTTACATAACTCTTAGGTAATCTAAGGTTTAATCCGCAAACTATTTCATAACTAATAGTATTAGCTGCCTTAGCCCAGTCAGTAACTGGAACTTGAGCTCCAATTAACTCGATAGTATCACCAACACCGATATCATAATCCTGAATATCAAACATTACTTGATCCATAGTCACAAGTCCTACTTGTTTAAGTTTATGCCCCTTACAGTAGCCATAAATCTTATTAGAAAGTGCTCGCGGCATACCATCTGCATAACCCAACGGCAGAGTAGCAATACGAGTTTGCTTATTACTAATCCAACTACGTTTATAACTTACACTCTCACCAGAATCAATTTCTTTAATGAAACTAATTCTAGAATAAAGCCCAAGAAGAGGTTTAAGTTCGGGATTCTCCAATCCATAAAGCTCAATACCACAACGCACATAATCACTCTCTAAATCTGAAATAACCTTAGCTGCTTGGCTAGATGCCGGATGCTTAGGACATTCTAAGCCTTCACTGATGGTTCTAAATTGTTGATATTGATAGAGAGAATAATCTATATCACTTGGATCAGAGAAATGCGTGAAAGCTGAACATATTTCTATATTACTAAGTTTGGCAATTTGCAATAGAGCCTGTCTATCAGCATATTTAAAACCAATACGATTCATGCCAGTATCAATTTTGATATGAACTTTAGCTCTCTTATGCTGTTCTTTAGCTAGCTCATTAAATCTTCGTGCGGTTTCGTAATCAACTATAGTTATATCAATATCATGCTCCAAAGCCTGCTGCCAAGCCCATTCTGGGCTAATACCTAGAACAATGATCTTCTTATTACTCACTTCTCTCAAAGCCAAAGCTTCATCGATACTAGCGACTCCATAACCATAAACAAAATCATAAGTATCCAAAATTTTAGCTAGAATTGTAGCTCCATGTCCATAAGCATCTGCTTTAAGAATTGGAATAAGTGGTTTATTGAATTGGGAGTGAATAACTTTAAGATTATATTCTAGGTTAGCAAGGTTAATCTCTATCCAAGCATCTCTTCTATAGCCAGTCTTGCGAATAGTTTTAACCATTTAACACCTGTCTTAAATCTTCTTCGGAGAAATCCGGCCATAATGATTCTATAAAAGCTAATCTAGAATTAGCTCCTTGCCAGAGAAGATAGTTACTTAATCTCGCTTCGCCACCAGTTCTAAGTATTATTTCTGGATCTGGGATGCCCTTAGTATATAAGTATTCGGAGAAACTATTCTCATCAAGGTTAGATATCTCTTCTTCATTAAGTGTAGATTTAATCTGCTTCAAAGCATAACTCAACTCATCAAGCGAGCCATAATTTAATGCTATCTGTAAATTAAGTCCAGTATTAGCTGTAGTAGTCTCAGCAAGCTTGTCTAAATTAGCCTTAATACCCATATCAGAAAAAGCTCCTATATCACCAATAAAACTTACCTTGACATTCTCACGATGTAGGTTCTCTAATTCTCTGACAGCAACCTCTCCCAAAAGTCTAAACAGAAAATCCAACTCATTAGATTCTCTTCTCCAATTCTCTGTAGAGAAAGCATAAACAGTCAAATATTTAATACCATAATCAGGACAAAGCCTTACTAGATTCTTAAGAGCTTTAACTCCTGCTCTATGACCCTCTACAGATGGCAAACCACGCTCTTTTGCCCAGCGTCTATTGCCATCCATAATAACAGCCACATGTTTAACTTTAGATTTTAGCGTGGTGTTCATTTATAAAAATAGTGTATGTTTGACTCCAAAGACCTTAGATAGCTTATGAGCAATTCTAGGACTGATTTTGACTCTACCTTTAACTAAATCATTTAATTTAGATGGAGAGACATCGATTTTTTTTGCAAGTTCAATTTGAGTCAAGCCTTCTACTTCTAAGAAAGTTTCTATCAATTCATAGCCTTCAAAATCATCTCGTGGGTCATATCCTGAAGTTTTCTCCGCTATTGGAAGCTTGCTTTTGAGCAATACCATGACTTCCACGGGTGAGAGTTTCCCTTTGATATATTCCGTAAGACAAGAACTTAAAACTCCTAAAAAATCATAATTTATTGTTGTTGATTTTGCTTTCATTTTAACTTTCCTACTTACCATATCGATGCTTGCTTATTTCTAATATGGTCACTATTCTATCATAATGACTTACACTAAAAACCACTCTATAACTACGGTTTAATCTTATAGAGTACAATCCGTGCAAATTCCCTTGTAACATTTCTAATTTAAGTCCTGGTTTATTTCTAATGCTTTCAAGTCCTAAGAATTCTACTTTAGCTTTAAAGACAGCATATTTCTTAAGACATTGAACTGGCAAGTTTCTAATAGCTTTTACAAATTTATGATCAACAACTCTCCACATCTTATCTTCCCTAAAAATTCCTAAAAAATTCTCTTAGAATCTACTTAGAAATAACCACTATCTCACTTGGTGACTCAGGGTCAAGCGTGTATAGCACAGGGGCTGTTTGTCCTGTACGAACTGTTTGATTGTATTTAACAACAATTTTACTATTATTGCCAACATCAATAGTTAGAGGGTTAATTGGAGCTAGGAATATTTTAAAAGTAGCAGTATTTTTAAGAGCATCACTTATAGGAAGTTTGATTCGGTCTCTAGAAGCTCCTAAACTTTGTGACAATGCTATCTTGGTATATTTATTTCCTAATACACCTTGCCCTTCTATATGGTCTATAGTAAAGAGGGTTTTATTATAATAAATATCTATATCTAAAACATTCTCAGGGAAAGCTTCTTGGAAGGTCTTAAAATTATTGAGCTTAGCTTGATATTCTACATAGCCAGGTGACATAGTAACTCCAGAACTGTGCTTGAAAATATTATCAGCGCCTTTAACTGGCTTAAAGATATCGGAATCAATTATATTTAGAAACTTTTTGATAAAGTTTACCGTTAGATCTATGCCATCTATAACTTTTTTGATCTGCAAGTAAAGCCTTTCCAAATCTTCAAGCCTGGTTAATATTGTAGTTAAACTAATAGACTGTTTTTCTATTGCTTCAAACTCTGATTTCTCGACACGCACATATATATGCTTGCCTGATCTTACATATGAATGTTTATGAGGCATATAAGTTTGTTCTGCAGAGAGTTCTTGCCCATTAGCTATATAGTCTGTTGCAGCAAGCACCTGTAAAGTATTTGAGCTGCTAAGTATTAATGCGATAGTAACTAGTAAGGTTTGTTTTAACCAATACATAATGTTCTCCTTTTATGCGCTCAATTATGATTGAGCGGATTAAGAATTGAAAGGGGTCAAAAAACCTCTGAGAAATTATATGGTAATCCAGTCATTATGCAGGTTTCTAGCCAGAATAGAATTACAAGTATATAAACGAAGACTATCAAGGGGGTCATTTAACCCCTAGAGGTTAAGATCTAGACTCAATGTACTATCTAATCTAGTCAAATAAGGTTAATCAATTGATAAATAAGTATTATACAGGTGGAACTTAAGATATAGGGACTTAGTAAAAAAGTCTAGGAGAATCTTTGACAACAAGCTTTATAGGATTGAATAGTAGTTTTGACTCAGGGTCGCTAATTAGTCAATTAGTACAAGTTGAAACTCAAAATAGAATTACCCCTCTGCAAAACAAGAAAACTGATCTCAATACTGAGAACACTTTCCTTGGTAATCTATCTACTCAAGTAGGTACCATCAAGACTGCCATAAATTATAAGGCGATCGTTGCTGGTACTACTTCTTTAGCTCCTAAGTTAGTCACCTCTACTGACAGTAGTAATAACTTCGTAAAAGTCACTACTACCGATAGCGCAGTATCGCAGACTTTTGATATCCGCGTAAACAGTCTGGCAACTAACACTATCAGAAAATCTTCTGCTGCAATAAGGAGTGATCTTACTACGGCTTCAGCTGTTACAGATGCTAATTTTAAGGGGGGGGTGACACTAGCTAGTGGGACTGTAACCATTAATGGTGAGACTAGGACTTATACTCAAGATGCGAATCCAACGATTGGAGAGATAGAAACTTTTTTACAAGGCTTCTCTGGACTCAGTGGAGCAAGTTATAATACAACTACTGGTAAGTTTGATATTACGTTTGCCTCAGCGAGTACTAGTAACCAATTGGGTTCACCTGGCGATACTAGTAATCTTGTTACGGCATTAGGTCTTGATAATGTGCAAATCAATGGAGTAGCTACAAGCTACTCAGGCATACAGAATCTTGAAGCTGCCAAGAAAGCCTCTACATTAACTTCACTTGGTGTCACTGGGACTAAAATTACCATCAATGGTATTGATGTAGCATACAATCCAGCAACTGATACGATTAAAACCCTGGTCAATAACATTAATAGTACTCCAGCAGCAAAAGTCAATGCTGCTTATGATGCAATTAACGGTGAGCTAATTCTTACTAATAAAAGCACTGGTGCTTTATCTATCACAGTAAGCACAGATGGTGACATCAGTCCTTTGAATATCACAGGAGCTGGAGCAGAAACACTTGGCAACAATGCTACGTTCAGCATCTCTACTTTAAACGGTGGTTCAACATTAGTTAGTAATAGTAATACCGTTACAGGGTTACTTGAAGGTGTAACTATTGAACTTAAAAAAGCTACAACAGCTGAAACACCAGCAAGTAAAACAATAACCATTGCGGAAGATTCTTCGGGTGTAAAAACCAAAATGGATGCTATTATAACTAATATTAATAAGCTAATCACAACACTTGCTAACAGAAACGATTCCTTCAGTAGGAATTTTATCAGCAGAATAAAGAATCTAATGACTAAAGTAGAAACCGGTGCTACTGACGCTTACACTTCATTGATAGATATCGGACTGAAGAGCCAATTAGACGGCAATAATAAATTTACTGGTTATACTTTCGATAGTACTAAATTCAGCGCTAAATTTGCTGATAATCCAACAGCCTTCTACAAGATACTCTATGGCAGTAGTGATACTGATTCTGTTTATGGCACCTTATCTAATGGTTCCAATGGACTTATATCTCAATTACAGTCCTTACTTAATTCATACGTCGATCCTAACGTAGCTACTAATGGATTAATCAGCCAAGTACAAGATTCTGTTAATAGTCAAATTAAAACTGTTAATGATCGTATCGATAGAACTCAAGCTAGTATTGATTCTTATGAAGCAAGACTTAAAAAACAATTCTCGCAATTAGATATAACCAATACTCAAATGCAACAACAGCAATCTGCTGTAGCAAGCTTAGCCTCTAAATTAGGTCAATAATATATAATGCAAAAAGTAGTTAAAACAATGGATGAAGGATTAGATCAAGTAGAAATGATCGACAAACAAATCTCTGCATTCTTAGACAAGGAAGACTATGGCTCCATTATTGAAATACTTAAAGATCGATTAACAGTAATCAGTCAAATGAATATCATTAAAGAGAAAGAGGGCTTAAGCCTTAATATAGAAAAAAGGATTCAAGAAGTTTTTGATGGTGGCAATAATATACAGAAAAAAGTACAAGAAAGAAAAAATAAAATTGGTGAACTGCTTAAAAAGCGTCGCACTATAGTTACCCAAAACAAAAAACTCAGATACTAAACTTATTCTGCTAAAATTACTTCATGCAGTTGATAGATACTCACGCTCATATTTGCTTTGATTCCTATGATGGAGACAGAGTTGAAATGATGACAAGAGCATATGACTCGGGAGTGTTCAAAATAGTTCACCCTTGCTGTAGTATCAGTGAAATACCTACTTTATTAAAACTCGCCGAAGAATATAACGGAGTTAACAAAATCAATCTTTATACTGCTTTAGGAGTACATCCCACAGAAATAGATTCATGGGATAACAGCTCAGCTCAAGAAATAGAAAAATATTTAATTTCTAATCTAACAAATCCCTTATGTAAAATTAAGGCTATTGGGGAAACAGGTTTAGATTACTTTCATGCTAAGGAGATAGAGCAGCAAGCTAAACAGCGAGGCGTATTCAAAGAACAAATAGCTTTAGCTAAAAAATATAAATTACCAATAATAGTTCATACCAGAGATGCTTGGGAAGATACTCTCACAATCTTACAAGAAGAGTATCCTCTAAATCCACAAGCTAACAATGGTACCATTCACTGTTACACTGGTGATTATGATTTTGCAAGTGAAATCATTAAGTATGGATTCTATATTTCCTGGTCAGGGATTGTAACCTACAAGAAAAACGATCATTTCAGGGAAACTGCTAAACTTATACCCATAGAAAGGATACTCATAGAAACTGATTGTCCATTCCTAGCTCCCCAAGCCATGCGCGGTAAACGCAACGAACCAAGCTTCGTTAATTACATAGCTGAGACCCTAGCTGAATGTTACGGTATTAGTAAAGAAAAACTCGCAGAAATCTCCACCAAGAATGCAGAAAGATTATTTAAGATTTAGTATTTTTATTGCTTTACTTTGTATTATAAGTAGCGGACTCTGGATGAGTGTTAATGCTGAACCTGACTATGAAGCTGTTAGAGATTTATTATTAGCAGGTAACGTAGAAGATTCAGTTACTTTATTAGAAAAAGAGCCAATCTTAGACAAAAATCAAAAACTTCGTTTGGGACATCAAAATTCTGAATATTATGGAATGTCATTAATTATAATTGGCGACATTAACAAAGCTGAAAGCTTCTTAGATCAAGCGATTGAGAAATATCCCAAAGATCAGGAGCTCAAAAATATAAGAAAGCATATAGATTTCTATAATAAATTCTATATCAACAAAAAGCTTAATTTCACTGAAAATGAGCTTCGTCATATTGAGATTAATAATTTATTACACTTGTATTTCGCTAATAAAGATCTTGAATCTAATACTGCACACGAATTAAAGAAAAAAATAATCAAAGAAATCAATAAGCTTGATAAGGCTATACCTTATTTCCCAACTAAATTAGATTACTTACTCGGACTTAAGGACTCAGTCCTAGATTCAGAAATCGAGAAACTAGCTCTTGAAGTGGTTGAGAAGCAACGTAAAAAACTCTTCCCGCAAACAATGGAGTTTTATGAATTAGCTTCAGCATATAAAAGTCTTGCTATTTTAAGTATTAAAAAAAATGAGCTAGTAAAAGCTAAGGACTATGTGAAATTGGCTCAGTTTAACATCTACAGAATGAAAGCTATCTGGCTTGAAGAAGATATTAAAGTCTATAGACCAATCTTAAAAATCACTCAAAGACATACCAGCTTCGGTTATGTACTACCACAATGGCTGTTATCCCTTAGGGAAGAGTATGATGCGTATTTGATATGAGCTGAAAAGGAACCTCCTTAGTAAGACTTTTTGCTTTTTGCGTAAATTACGCAAGTTTTGAGTTTTAAAGAAATTTTCTGCTACGATAAGTGTTTCAATTCACAAAATATGGTATATTATACTAGTAGTATATCATACCATTAACTAGTATGATTACTATTAAAGCTACTACTAAATTCATAAAGGATTCAAGTAAAATACTTAGTCTTGATGATTTGGAACATCTTTATGACTACCTTACTCTCTATCCTGATGCAGGAAAGATTATAAGTGGTACAAATGGTGTTAGAAAACTAAGATGGCAAGCCGCTAATAGTCATAAAGGTAAAAGTGGTGGGCTAAGAATCTTATATCATTACTCAAGCGGCTTATTAATTATAATGCTGGCAGTATATGCAAAAAATAAAAAGGAAGATTTATCAGGAGAAGAAAGAAATAAGCTTAAGAAATTAATACCTAAACTAATTGAGCAATTTAAGGAATAATATGACGGCGAAAAAGGCAAAACTTGAAAAATCTCTTGGTGACGAATTAATAGAGTCTATCGAAGAAGCACTTGCTAATCCAAGCTCTGTAAGAATTGTAAGGAAAGGGGTTGATGTAAAAAAAATTCGCAAATCACTCAAAATGACTCAGCAAGTTTTCGCCACAACTTTTGGCTTTTCGTTAGAGACATTGAGAAAATGGGAGCAAGGAGTAAACACTCCTGATCATAGCGTGGCTTCTTATCTCACTTGCATTCAGAGAGCGCCTAAGCTTATTACTAAACTGTTACATATTAATAGAAAAATTGCTTGATTAATTATAAGTTGCTATTTGCCGAGTAAATGCTTCAAAGCTTCACTAAGATTAGGATAGCTAAATTTAAACCCAGATTCTAAAAGTACTACTGGTTTCGCCTTAGTGCTAGACAATAGCAAAGCATCTGCCATTTCTCCGAAAATAAGCTTAGCAGCGAAACTAGGCAGAGGGAATATAGTTGGTCTAGAAAGAACCTTGCCAAGTGACTTAGTAAACTCATGATTAGTCACTGGATTAGGACTAGTAAAATTCACCGCACCAGAAATCTTGTCATTCATTAACACATAATTTAAACCATAAATCACATCATCTAATGCAATCCAGCTCATTACTTGCTCACCATTACCAATAATCCCACCAGCACCTAATTGAAACGGTACCAGTAGCTTACTCATAGCTCCACCCTTAGGACTCAATATCACTCCAAAACGTGGATGTACAACTCTAATACCTGCATCCCTAGCTGAATTAGCAGCATCCTCCCAATCTTGGCAAAGATTTGACAAATAGTCACCCTTATTATGCAGCGCACCTTCATGCAACATCTCATTAGGCCTATCACCATAGAAGCCAATTGCTGAAGCTGATATAAATACCTTAGGTTTATGATTTAATTTCGCCAAATTCTCACTTAATAAGGTTGTTGACTTAATTCTAGAATCTCTAATAATTTGCTTCTGTTCTTTCGTCCATCTCTTAGCTGCTATATTTTCACCAGCTAAATTTACCACAGCATCAAAACCCTCTAATTGAACAATGTTTAATTCTCCCGTTTCAGGATTCCAGTAGATAGACTTATTACCAACTTTAGCCTTATCTCTATCTAATTTATAAACATCATATCCTTGATGCACAAGAAAAGCACATAAGTCCTTACCCACTAATCCACTAGAACCACTAACCAATACTTTCATTCTATTAGTAAGTTTAGCAGTTTCTATATCTAACTTAGTAATTTGATGTCGATATCTGAACAAGCGTTCTAGTTTCTGTTTTATAAAAAAGTACCCAAAGAAATCTCCCAAGCTGCCAATAGGTAATTCAAACTCTAATCTATCAATTAGCCTTGAACTTGATACAGAAAGAACCTCCATGATGTGATCATGTTTATAATAATGAAAAGGTCCGGTGATTTGTGTATCAGAGAATCGCTTGCCAGGGATACAATCAATGTGTTTTAAATGCCAGCCAATAGAAGCTAGTCCTAGATTGATCTTTAACTTAACTTCTTCTGGTAGATCACCATAGATTTTACCTATACGTTCTACAACATGAACTGGCTCCCAACTCGGAGTAAGTCTTTCAAATGCACCTTCTTGCATATGCCATTCAAATAGTTCACTAGCACTGCAATTTATTTCTGATTTAAATTCTAGAATTCTTCTCACTGATTGGATTATAACAGTGGATATAGTAGAGTAGATTGCAATAAAAATAACTATGAATCCGCTAACAATTATTACACCATCTTTATTAGCGGATTATTATGAAATTTACCGTATAATCCGCTAATAATTATTACATTGCCTCTATTAATTAACATTTTAAAGCTCCAATCTTCACCTTCGCTAATTCACCAGACTTAATTTTATTAATTACTGGATTCAAGTAATGTTCTACTACTGAATTAATAGAAACTAATTCTGAGAGATTATAGAACTGGCTTGTATTGATACTGCTTTGAATTCTATCTTTGAAGATCTCAAGTAATTCTTCTTTAGTAATATTTTCATCAAGTCCAAGTTTTTGCTTAACACGATAAACCGAGTTATTCACCCGCTTACGACTAGTGTCTAGTTCTTCGGCGATTTGGATAGTAGACTTTCCTATTAATAGAGAAAATATTACACAAAACTCAAACACTGTTATATTAGAAAGCTCATCTAATTCTATATCTTCAAATATGCTTGGACTAATCCACTTCGAGCCATAAGATATAGTCTTAATAGCACCTTGGATAATTTCCTTCTTCTTAATAAACTTACCACCAAGTGCAATCCCTTCTATACCTAATTCTTGAGCTGTAGCTAGGATCGCCAATTCACTCGATGCCGTAAATAAAAAAATCTTAGTTTTAGGACTATGACTTTTAATCCATTCAGCTAGCTGCAAACCACTGTTTTTAACACCTTGATAAGATTCAGAGATCTCACCAAGGTAACAATCTAACCAAACTAAATCTGGCTTGATTTTCCTAAAAGCATTCTCAGCTTCTTGAGTGTTAGTACAAAAAGCTTCTATTTTATAAGAAGGCTCTAAGCAAGATTGTATATAATCCCAAATCACTGGTTGGTCTTCAACAACTATTGCGCTAGGTTTATTCATTTCCTTCGTCATAATTGTCTATCAGATATCAAAGTTAAGGTCTTAGATCTCCCTAACTGCTCTTGCTTTAAAAATTTATTAGCAAAAAGCCCTGTATGATTAAAGTTAATCTGATAAATAATATAGTCACCTTGATTCTCTTCAGATATTTGGTTAATTTTAATTCCATTAATTGCTAGATCTTGCAAGCCATTCAAAATATTACTAGGATTCAATCTCTCAGCATCAACTATCTTCTGTGCTCTTTCTATTAACAAATTCTCTTGGTTTAAAGCTATATGCAAATTTAGCATAGGCAATACCCACTGAACCATTAGTAGTATGGTAGAGAAAGTAAGTAAGAGAAGATAAGGTAGAATTTGCATTAATTTAACTCCAAACTAGCTAGCTCTATATTAGTTAAATATTCATTTCTATCTTGCAAATAAATAATACTTTGCTTCAGTTTCTTACTATCAATGTTTAAAATATCTACAGCATAGTTAATATTTCTTGCAATAAAACTAAACAAGAATATAAATGCTGTAACTATTAAGAATAGTGTTGATAATTGCATTAAAGCTCTAAACCCTCCTCATCTAGTGGATCTAACCTTTGTTGATTTTTATGCAAACCAGCTTCTGGAGTAGGCTCTAATAATAAAGTCTGGTTATCTTTATTTGAGTTTAATAGACTTAGATTAACCGTATCAGTAACACCATGCTCTCTTAGCTTACGACTATAGTCAGTATAAATATTTTTAGACTTACTCATATCAACATGAGGTAATTGAAGTTCACTACTTGCAATCTGTTTAGAACTTGGTTCTATCTCTTCTGCAGCCAATGCTATAAACAATAAATCTTTACTACGTTTCTTACGCTTAGCTCTACCTAGCAGCGGCAATATTCTACCTAAAGGTGTTGAAGATTTAGCAAGAGTTTCAGTCTCAGTCATAAAAGCATTCAATACTACTTCTTGTCCACTAGAAAGCAAGGCTCCACTATTAACATACTCCTCGCTGAAGATTGGGATACTAATACCCTGAACCGTAGCCACAGCAGCTTCCGCTGCAGAGAGACGACTAGCAAGCTGTACATCAATCAAATCATTCTCCAGACTTGTAACTTTTAATTCTCCCTTGAAACCAATAGGAATATATTCGAAACTTATTGCTGTATTCCCCACTCCATTATTTTGCTTAGGCACCGGGAAACGTGTCCCCTTACCAAGAGACACCATCTCACCAGAATGAGTAATAAGTGAAAACTCATTTACAACTCTTAATACTCCTTCTTGTAATAAATTGTTGAGATTAACATTCAAGAAAGCATTATCAAATAATTTAGTAGAACCGCTAATAATATTTCCACTAACAATCTGGGTAGCTAATCTACCAATGCCAGTCCCAGTAAAGCTATCAGTGAGAATAGTGCTACCAAGATCCGCGATCTTAGTGATATTAGGTGCAACCAAACTAGTAGTTCCTAATGCACCCTTCAGGTCTCCTGCATTAATAGTTGCATTTATCGAACTAACAAACTCATCAACATATTTAGAATCCATTTCTAAAAACCTTACCTTAACAGCAAAGCGCTTAGGTTCTTTAACTTGAATATAAGAAATCACTCTTTCCTTTTCAGAAGCTAATATCAAATCTCTATATAAATTATTAGTATCAATTAATTTATTAGCAGATTCATAGAACTCTATGAAACTTGAATCTTTACCAGTACTCTGCATTTTACTATTCTTAACTGCTTGACTATCTAAATCCTTAAGACGCAATTGACCACCTGGGTTAGAAAAGATCTTCACACCATGGTCCCCAACGGCATTTGCAGCAAAAGCTACTGCTAAAAGAGCTTTCTTAGCAGATTCAACTTGACCTTGAAGATAGATATGTTGAGTAGTATCAGTTCCACTAGATAGATTACTAACCATGTTAGCAGACACTACGCGAATCTTCTCGTCAGCACTGGCATTAACTATGCCAAATAGTTTATTTAATTCTTCTTCTAAAGCCAAGTAATCATCAGTGACTAGCACTTTCACTTTAATAAAATTATCACCAGACTTAAAAGTTAGCTCACCAGAACCAGCTTTCTTAGCTTTAATCATAAATTTGCGATAACCATTAACTTCTGGCTCAAGCTTCTCCAATTCTATATAATCAAGTGAAGCTGCGTTTGTACCATAGTGAGCCAGTGACACAGGGTTAGTGAATTCTATAATCTCCACTTCACCTACTCTAAGAATCTTCTCGTATTTAAGAGCTTCTCTATTAGCGAAACTAAGCACAGGTTCAGCGTTCACATGTTGG
Source organism: uncultured Gammaproteobacteria bacterium (assembly GCA_964551135.1). GTDB lineage: Bacteria > Cyanobacteriota > Vampirovibrionia > LMEP-6097 > LMEP-6097 > CAYPGT01. The sequence goes on from CAZKAT010000002.1 coordinate 54,517, forward strand.
ATCATTAAACTACAAAGCATTAACGTTATAACTAATTTCTGCAATATTTTCATTTCTTGTCCTTCTATTTATATTGATGCCTGCATTGATTCTGTCATTAAGAAACGTACCGCATCCATCATCGGCAAACTAATAATTAACAGCATTACCAAAACTGGACCCATAAGATAAAGCTGAATATTTTCCGCCTTATTCTTTAATTCCTGCTCTTGAGTTTCTTCTATCTTCTTTAGAAAATTATCAAAACTCAATCTAAGTGCAGTTTTACTAGCACCATCATTAATAGAAATGAGCAAAGATATCCAATCTCTAAACTTAGGTAAATCAGTCTTCCATTCAAGTAAAGTAGTTCTCGCACCAGATTTCTTCATTTTCTCTAGTAACTTAGTTAACTCTTTTCTAGTAGCAATTAAATCTAGTGGAAGATCGCGAATAATAATTTCTAGAGAATTTATTATAGGTGTCTCAGATTTAATTATTAGTATTCTTAAACAATGCACTATGTGCTCTATATTATTCTCTAATTCAGTCTTAGCTTTAGTCAAAGCAAAATTAACCTCTAAGATTATTAGAGCTGGAATTAAAAAACTCAGTAACAATAAAAATATATAATGGCTAACGATGTAAGAACTAAAGCAAAACACAAAACTCGTAACAGCTTCACCAAAAGTCACATAAAGCTCATCCTCAGAGCGATCTAAGGAAAAATAATCTATCTCTAATTGTTTTAAAATACTCTCTGGAATTATTCTAGTAATAAACTTACCGATATTATAAAGCAGTTCTTTATACCAATTCTTAACTCTATTTTGGTGCGAGCTTGAATAAAGTAAGGATTGACCTTCATGAACCTTATTCAGCCAAAAATATTTGCTGTTAAATAACAAGACCAAGTAAATCAATCCTACGGCAATAACTAAAATAAATAATATTCCAGACAACTTATCCCTGCCTCCATAGTGTTAAAGCCACTGTAACTAAATAAGCTGACCAAAGTACTAGTGCTGAAATAAAGACCACAAGAGGTCTTGATGCTGATTGCCACCAAAGTAATTCAGGATCATAACTTATATTAGGAATAATAAGAAACAAAACTCCTAGAAACGCTATCACCATAAAATCCATAGTGAAGAACGTCATAAAAACAGTGTTTTTTTGTTTCTCATTAATTTTGATTCGATCACTAATATGATCAGATGCATTAATAAAAGCCTCTTCTTGATTAGTTGTATGTGCAAGCTCTAGTTTCAATACTTGTGAAGCTCTGCCTAATTCCTTAAGTTTAAAAGTTCTCTCTAAACCTCGGAGCCATAGTGGGAAATTCTCTATAAAATTAGTCTCGGAAAGTTTAATAAACCTAGCTAAATTAGGACCTAGAGGATATTCCTGATTAAATTTAAGTGTATTAGCCACCGCATAATCAAGAGTCATACCAGTACTAAGATTATTGCGAATAGATATTAGAACTCTCTCTATTTGATTCAAGAGCTTAGATCTGAAATTACTCGATAGATGATAAAGCAATCTAAGTGAATAAGCCAAGCTAATAATCAAACCCAATAACAGACCCAGGCTTGTATTAGTTAACATAGGTCCAAGAAAAAATTCGCAAATAATAAAAATTACTGTACAAGGGATTATTAGCTTTAATACAATTCCCTTACCTATAAAATTATTCAGCTCAGGAACTGAATCTAAGATCTCAGCTTCTAGTAATTCAAGCTTACTTGAAACTGGCTCTCTATTCTCTAGTAACTCTGCCTCTTTATATAATGAAGAATAGTCACTTGCATTCTGGGATAATATATAAATCATCCAAATACAAGCCAAGCTTATCAATATGAGCACTGTATAAAACATTAGAACTTATACTCCACTCCCTTAAGCTTGAGATAGTCTTCAAACTCACTACAAACATTCACTTTATGAAAACCTTTCTCCAAATTATGTGAAAATAATTCTACAGATTTAAAATGTCCTCCATTCATTTCATCGAAACCAGTGATGTAATAAATCTTAATAATCCTACGTATATTATCGATGGGATTTTGTTCTACTAAGATTAGGATCTGTACCATACTTGCTACCAAATGCTTCATATCGTTAGCTTGAGGAGCTAATGCATGCTGCTTGCAGAGAGCGACTAAAGTATTAAGCGCTTGATCCACTAAATATTTATCAGAGCGAAGAGTGTAATGAAAGGTCATTAAAGTTCCTAATATAGATTGAGAGAGTTGCAATATCTCCCATGCTGAACCATCACGCGCTTCTGAAAGAACCACATAACGCACACTATGACGCTTACAAGCTTTAGTTAATCTAGTAACATCAACATTCTTGAGATCATCTCTATCATATTCAATAGTACGCATCTTAATCAGGTCATCAATGCGCGGACGTAATTCTGGAGTATCTTCTATAGTCGCCTTGCGTCCCTTATCACTACCCCAATATTCTGAAAGTGCACTCAGAAGAGTAGTCTTACCTGAACCCATAGTCCCTGCTATAGCTATGGTAGTACCAGCCTGCTGTGCAGCAATTAAAAATTCTTTCATTTCAGCAGACAACATACCAAAATTCACCAAATCTTCTAATACATAAGGTTCACCTGGATGTATACGCAGTGTTAATATCGGAGCTTCTGCCACTGGTGGCACTATCGCTGAACCACGAATATAACCACAAGGATGTTCAAAATCAGCAATAGGAGATGAAGCATTGATACCAATGCTGGCATTATTAAGTAAATTATTTTCGCTAATGATGCGCTCTATTACATTAATTAATTGCTCATTAGATAAGAAGGGAACTGGCCACTTGTATATTTTATTAGCAGCTTCATAATAAATATCCTTATAATTATTTACTCTAATCTCAGTAATCTGCTTATAATCAACGTTCTGAGTAAGTAATTGATATAAAGGATTTGTATTAAGGTTTTCGTATTGATGCAAAATAGAGGCGATGGAAAGCAATGTCGTCGGACCATAATATATAAAATCATGCACCAAAAGTATCTTTGCCCAAGCCTTGTCATTAACTGAAGGTGCTTGATCAAACCTTAAAGAAAACTTAGATAAATTAGCGAAAATCTCATCAATAAACACACTAAGTATCTTGGCTTTATGATGTTTAGCTCTATAGAGCTCTGGCTCTATAATTTCTTCAAGTTTCTTTTGTAGTCTCTGAGCCTCTAAGCTAGTATTTTGTGGACTTAAACAATAATCTATCAGAGAATAAAGCTGCTCACGATAGTAAAGTGCTCTCTCCAAATGTCCTTGCTTTAAATCTCGCTCATAAAGAACTGCACTATCATAAAATACATTGTTATTAATTAGAGTATTAAGCATTAGACCCCGCTAATAATTTAAGAATATTACGACTTGATTTATAACCTTCTCTATCTGGATTAATGCCTAGCCTTATAAGAAGATCTTTCGCAAAAACAAATAATTTCTCTGACTCTAGTATGGGTTCTAATTCATAAATAAACCTAGTGACGATATCTGGCTTATAAGGATAAATCAGTGGCACTTCACCTAGGATTTGTTGCCAGTCTGAGTCTTTGAGGTTGAGATATTTATTATAGTGATAGTATCCAGGTGCTAAAACTGGAATAACATTAAGCTTATATTTCTCTTCCAAGAATCTCTTATGAGATAAATATTCTTCTTTGATCTTATGAACATCTTTAAAAACAATTACTATGTTCTTAGAGAAATGTAGAAACTGTCTGTTAATAGATGAAGTCAGATCAGAAGATAAATCAAAGAAAATATTCCTAGAAATTTTAGAGCCTAATTGCAATATCTCATCAAATAATGAGAAAGAATCTCCTTCCATATCTTTAGCAAGTAATTTTATTGAATTAGCAGTATTCAAGATCCTGGATCTAGCTTCCTGGGCTGAATATAGAGTAACTTCATCACTAAATATAGAAGATTTACTTACTATCTCTTCAAGGTTGCTAGCAAGACTAGCAGCGAAATCTATTCCTTGATCTAAATAGTTCATGCGTTCTTCTACATTAGTAAACAAACTCAGATACGCCATCTTAGGCACTAACGCTGGATTAGAAATAAAACTATTAAACCAGTCTGAATCTCTAGCTTGATTAATTTCTTTAGATCTATCTCTACTAAGTAAAGCTAAACCTCTTTCAATATTCAAGCTATCTCTTATAGAGAAGGTGTTGGAACTCTCTATTACTAAGGATTCTTGATTATAGTAATTAAGTACATAAGCAAGCAAAATAGTTATAAAACTAGAACCTACTCCGCCATTCAGCGAGTAAATTGAAGTAATATTTTCTTCTAAAATATATTCTCGTTGTTTTTTAGGACTAAGTTTATTCACTATCGCCTTAATACTAGATTGGTCTTCTACTTCAGCATTTAAGAGACCAAACTTACTACCCTCATTAGGATTGGATTCTGGCAAATAAACAAACACCTTAATTGCACCGCGAAAGGCTTCTTTAATATCGCGCGCCAGATCATAAGCCTCAAGTTTTTTAGAATAAGCATTAATTAGAACTACATTGAGTGAGCTGATCTTTAGTAAATCTATCGCTTTATCAAAACGCACAGCCTGACTTATACTATAACCACGATGAACAATCTCTGTCTGCGCCAGTTGTAACTCTGCTCTGATCTCAGTCTCAGAGACAAACAATATATCTGTCATTGATCTAATACCTCCTTCTTAGCACCTTGAATTAAAACTAAAGGCTGAAATAAATTCTGCTGCAGAGGAACTCTAGGAACTAATCTATGACCTTTCTCTATAGCAATAGTTTCTGCTTCTTTATTTTTATAAGTTATTACCAAAGACTTATTAAGCTTAGCTCTTGCTACTGTAGAATAGAATTCCTCTGGAATCGATAAGGTCAAATGCCTTAGAGTCTTAGGACTTACTGCTACTTGCAGCGGCGCCTGCCCTAAAGCCAAAGAATCAACTAGAATCACTTTCACTTTACTAGCTAATAATCTAGAACCTTCCTTAGTAAGTTCATATAGATCCACATAGTCATTGGGTTTCACAAAAACATTGAAACCAGACTGTGGCACTTCAATATCCAATAATGTATGCCTCTCATCAATCAGATTAACTAATCCAGGAACTGTGCCACGCGGAGCGAAGTACTCTCTTCTCAGCATAGAATTAGCGTGGATAGGCAGATTGACAACTCTGCCAACTACATCATCAAAACCTGAAAGTTTAGTAGAGCTAGTTTTATTATCAGAGTTATACTCACATTTAATAAAAGATGGCATGCTCATATTAGAGCCTGGTTCAGTATAGTTAAACTTATCGTATTCATGTTTATAAAAAATCATTGGACTAAGATCTTCAAGCTTAATGACATCACCGATATTTAAATTCTTGTTAACTGCAAGTACATAAATTGGTTCATAATGACTAAGCTTCTTAAGCTGCATTTCCATGGCAATATATTTTTGCAGTAGAAATGCTGTCCCCAGAAGAATCAAAACAATAAGCGTTGGTATCAGTATTTGACGATTTTTGAACGACAGAGTCCAGAAGAAGCGACTAGATAAGCCGCTTCCCCGCTCTGCATGAGCAGTATTCATAATTAGTCCTTTAAATTATTAGTTAGATGTCCCTGAACCAATAGAATTAACCAAAGATTGCATTTGATTATTCACGCTGGCATTAACCGCAGTCCCTTGCGTAGTGATGTTTGCGGTTAGTCCTTGAATCACTGGTACTGATGCTCCTATGACAGCCGCTACCAAAGCTCCATATATTAGTACTTCTTTCATTTTATTTTTCTCCTTCCTTCGCACCCATGTTTACTAAAATCACTTTATCTCCCTTAACTAAGTTAAAAGATAAAAGCTCATCCCTCTCTTTCATTGTTGTACCTGCCATGCTTGTTAGCGCAAGCACTCCAGGTATAATTCCATGACTAGCTACTGAAGCCGTGATACCAGCTCCTAAAGCAGAGCCTAGTCCAGAATTAATAACGGTCGCCAATGTAGAACGAGAATTTTTACTTGGTCTATCAATTCTAAATACCAAGTCTATAAGTTTATCACCTACACGATTAAGTTGAACTAACATCGCATTGCTTTGAATATTAATGATATTCGTATAAAGCTTCGAACCCTTATAGTGAGGGTCATTTAGCAGAAATACTAGAGTCTCACCAATATAAGGATAATCAATATAATTAGGCTCAACAAGTTCTAAGATTACGCTTGGATTAGCTTGAAAATAACTTAATAATTGAGCTGGATCAAACTCTGAATTCTTGGACACTGAACTTTGAGCATTGAGTTTCGTTAAATATGATTCATTCCTCTCAATATATAAAGTCTTAGCATCTAATTTAAACATCATCTCAGAATTAATTTTTGCAGGTAGAGGATTGGCTTTTAAGGTTTGTAACTTAGTGATAAAAATCTGAAATTTATCAAGATCAGATATTCCTAAATCATTGAGACTAATAGCACTAATATGTCCATCCTTATCAAAATTCAAAAGTAGCTCAGCATCATAAGTACTTAAATAATTAGGATCAAGCTTAGTATCCAAATCCTTAAGCCATAACAAAACTTCAGGATTACTAGCTAAATCTATATCCTCAAAACTTGATGTTGACATAGATACTGAAGGCATAATCTTAGATAAGTAACTAATATGCTCAGAATATCCCAGAGCATTTACTGGTTGTGTAAGGGAAAGAAATAACAAGAGTAATAATTTATGCATTTGGCTCCTTATTAAACGGGTTACGATTAGCTTCGACTTCCTTGAGTATGGCTAATACTGCCTTACCATCAACAAACTTCTTAAATCCAAGATTAATGTAAGCAGCACAATATTTAGCTGCATTGTCAAAATCACCTTGCAAGCTCAATACTCTAATAAGAGACTCTGTCGCATCACGCAGTAATGGTTCTATAGTTTTATTACCAGCAAGATATTCAAGCTTAGCAAGAGCAGCGGCTTCTAGATAGCGCTTGCTGGCTTGTGACCAGAAATCAGCACCAGATCTTTCCAAAACTTGAGCATAACGATATCTATACTCTGCGTTCTTTGGATTTTTCAGAACAGCAAACTGAAATGACACTAGAGCTTTAGCCACAGATTTAAGATCATGAGATTGATAACCCTGTTCAAACCAATGAGAGCCAATTTCTAAGAGCGCTTTATCACTTACACTAGCCAGGTAGTTAATGAATTTCTCTGTTTCATCATTAGTAGTCTCAGCTAAACCTAACTTAGCATTAATGTTCTCAGCATTTAATTCAAGTGCTCGACGATAAGCTGCTAGAGCTTCTTCACTGTAACCCTTCTGAGCCAAAATATCTGCCAAATGCGTAAGGCTTGCTGAATCTATATTACGAAAAGTCATTTCATTAAACTCCTTATCAGCTTCGATAACAGCAGCTAAACCATCATCTAATCCTTCCAAGAATGTATCTATTTCAGATTTCTTAGTATTGGTTATAGCGTAAATCTTATGATCTGATGCCTCTAATGAAAGCTGGTGTAACTCTGTCTCAGATTGCTTCTCAGCAGGCTTAGGTAAACTAGCAACAAGATCATCAGTTAAACTATCGTGAAACTGCATGTCATCACCGTTCTTGCAAGATTGCTCAGTAACGGCTTGCCACTTAGATACTTGCTCTGTTGCTGTTGGTGAATTAAACTCTAACTCATAAGCTAAGCCTTCAAGAATAGTCTTAGGCGTCACTATATAAGTAGCATCAGACTTAGCTTTAATGGCAAGCTCTGTACTATTTCTATGTCTATTAATCTCTAAGTCAAAATCTTTACTTGCAAGCTTAGAAGCCACTCTATGAGCAAGCTTAGCATCATTAATTTGTACAAGATTAGTGTTTCCATTAGCTTGAATTGATGAAAATTCTAATTTAGATTTAGGCTCTGTTTCTATCACTATAGAGTGATCAGTATTAAAGTATATAGATTCAATTTGAGAATTTTTTGCCGAGACTAAATTAACTGACAATCCTAACGCTAGGCCCGAGACTAGTAACCCTCTCATCAAACCCTGTGACTGAGAGCTTTCTAATAAAGCTGTAAGATTCTTGATATCCCCTATCTTTGTTCTTATCATTCGCACCCTTTTCTAGATTGAGATAATCATTTAAACAATCTCAAAATCTTAAGAAAAAATATTAGCAGGCAAAATTTAAAATCACAGAAAAAAGGTGTTAACCTCACGAAAAACTTTTCTACATGTAATTACACCTAGTCGGAATTATATAGGGAGTATGAGGCTTTATTTTTAAAATTAGTTAAGTGCTTAACTAATTTTAATCTTGAGTTGAATTGAGCAGTCCAGTGCAGGATATTATTTTAACTAAAGTCCTTATCTATAAAAAATAAGAGAGATCCCTGATTTTTCATATGAAAAATCAGGTGAAGTGGTATATTTAGATAGATGAGGCGTAAAATACTAGAAAAACTCCAAAATTGGAAGACTAGCCCTAATAAAAAGCCTTTGCTTCTATTTGGTGCTAGACAAGTCGGTAAAACTTACATACTAAAAGAATTTGGTAAAAGTTTTGCTAATTTTCATCTAATAAATTTCGAACAAAATAAAACAGCTCACCATGCATTTGGATTAAATTTGGATCCAAAAACTATAATCGAGAAGCTTGAAATAGATCTCAAAATTAAAATTCATCCTAATGACCTTTTGATTTTTGATGAAATACAAGAATGTCCTAATGCCATTACCAGTCTTAAATACTTCTGTGAAGATTTACCTGCTCAAGCAGTTGTAGCAGCAGGTTCTCTGCTTGGAGTAAGGATTGCAGAGACTTCATTTCCAGTAGGTAAAGTAGATATGCTGTATATGCAGCCAATGTCATTTGAAGAGTTTTTACTTGCTCGGCAAGAAGATAAGTTATATCAACTCATAGAAGAAACAAAATTACTTGATCCCAAAACAAATATTGCACATGAACGATTATGGAATATTTTTAAGGAATATTTGATCGTGGGTGGTATGCCAAAAGTTGTAGATGAATTTATACAAAACCTTGATAATCCCTCAAACGCTTTTGACAAAGCTATTATAGAACAAGAGAAAATCATAAATGCCTACTATATAGATATAGGAAAATACTGTGGTAAAGAAAATTCTATGCATATCAGAAGAATATTAGAAAATATTCCAGAGCAACTTGCTCAAAGACAAGATGGGAATTCAGGGCGCTATAGATTCAAAGGAGTAATACCTAGAAAAAATCAATATCGTGATCTTGTGAGCAGTATTGACTGGCTAGAAGCTGCTGGATTAGCCTATAGAGTACAACTACTTGATCATATCAGCCAACCTTTACCTGCTTATAGCAAAGAAAATATTTTCAAACTATATCTTTTTGATGTTGGGATTTTAAGAGCCTTATCCAGACTTGATTACAATCAAATACTTCAATATGACTTTGGAACTTATAAAGGTTATATAGCGGAGAATTTTGTATTGCAAGAGTTAATTTATACTACTGAAGGGAGAAAGAAATTCTTCAGCTGGGGTCAAAATACAGCAGAAATTGAATTTCTGTTAGATTCTAAAGATGGGATTATTCCTATTGAAGTTAAATCTGGCAACAATTTAAAATCTAAAAGTCTCTATGCATATGCTCAACGTTATGAACCAAAACATATAGTAATTTTAAGTGGCAAAGTAATTGCTGCAAATGATTACGCAATTAAATATCCCTTATATCTTACATATAAACTGCCAGGGCTCTTTAACTAACTGTCAATCTTTGGTCTATGACGTTTAATTCTTGAAATGTTCGATTAATCTTTGCATTAAATCCTGACCCAATTGCATGAACTCTCCATGATCTTTAAATTTTAAATATTCAAGAATCTCCGAATTCATTCTGTCATTTACATCTCGTAATAATTCTAAATTAACAAGCAATTCATCTCTAGCAATAATTCCACGGTCTAAAAGCACCTGTAAAGATTCTATCAATAATTTTTCTCTATATTGATCAAATCTTGCTAATGAGTTTCCTTGAGACATCATGGTCCTAAATTTACTAGTGATTTGTCCTTGAACAAGTAAATTAATATTTCCATTACCCAAAGCTTGAAAAAGTGCACAAGCTAATACATTCTTGCCAAAAAGTTTCTGTTGTAGATATAGTTGTTTCGCATCATGTTCTGCTAAAGGAGGTTGTGAACATAAATCAAACAATGCAAGCGCCTTGCCCTCTTCAATCAATCTAGTATTATGAGGGCTACCATAACTAAGTGTTGGTATATTTGCTCGATAAATTTCCATATAAACTTTAATCAGATCTGCAATCCTCTCTGGTGCAAAAGTTTCTCTATCACTGTATCCCATGAAAGGTACTCTATTAGAACTATTAAAATGATGCCTATGAAAAAGATCCTGACCACCAAATTTACCAAAAGCTAAAATCTGCCCTCTTATACTCAAACCATCTACTGGCCTAGAAACCAAACTATGATCAATATCACTAATGGTAGAAATTCTTTGAGTATGATCATATTCATTTTCTAAAGAACAAATCCCACCTTTATCAAAATCTGTACTAGGATTGACTGGTAACTTTATAACTACTTCACAATCATTTTCTTGCATAAGTAAAGTTAAACCATGAACACCTTGTCCTAGTGCATCTACAATTAAATTTCGCTTTTTGCTTCATTGATAAAATCTTGAATTGACTTTTTAAAATAATCACTGTTTGCAATTAATGAAACTGTCACCATTGGTTGTCCATTAAAATTTATATAAATTTGCGAGGCAAGTCTTCTATCGATCTCTGCTCTGTTCAAAACAGCATTTAATGAAAGATGTTTTTTAAAATGTTGCTTGTACAAATCAAATAAAGCATCACGCTTTTTAATTAATTTGCTATGAGTTTCAATAGGAGCTTTGATTGATCCCGGGTAACAACCTTGCAACATGACTAAATCAAACCTTCAAGCCTATTAGTCCTCTGACTTGGAGCACATCTCAAAGACAATGAAGACAGATCTTGATTTACAGTATCACCAGTATAGTGTTCAAGACCTACAGCTTTCGTCAGCGCCTGTGCTGCAACTTTATCTGAATCACAATGTTGCTTTCTATGAAAACTAATCATATCGTTATCAGGAATTTCTTGCAGAAGGTTCATAGCATTATTTCTTTCTATAGTAGTTTTACCTTGTAACATTGATTGAATTAATACTCTGATATTTAAGGCTGCTAATACTTTATCTAAAAGTTGCCTAAAAGATCCTTGATTAGAATTTATTTCGTGGTCTGTAAAATTTTTGTCCAATTCTAATTCTCGTAGCTTAAAATCATTGTCCAAAGCTATTAGTGTATCTTTCAAAGCAGGAATGCTTTTAAAGAGTCTTTCAAAAAAATCCTGGGCGCTTGAATTGATAGTTTTAAATAAACTTTCAACTGGTTCTTTAGCTAATTTCAATAAAGTAAAAAGAAAAATTTTACCCTGTTCTGCTGATTCTGGATTTTTAATTTTATTGAATATATCTTCAATACTTAATTTACCTAATTTTGCAAGCTCTGTTAAAGTTTTAAAAATTACAGTTGGATGCTTAGTCTCAGCAATAATACTCCATAAAGTTTCTGCTAAATTAACAGGCTTCATCCTTGCATATTCTGCAATAGCCTCTAATCGAATCTCCAAGCTATTTTCCGAGGTATTAGTTTTAGATTCGTGCATTGCTAAATTCTGGAAAAATTCCAATGCTTCATGAGAAAATTTTTCTCTTAAAAGCTGTGCCCAATTAGCTCTATCTGAAGATGTTTCTGCATTTAAATAATTATTAGTTATATTAGTAAACTCCTTACCTTCTACTAAATCTTCTCTGTATACTTCAACTAAGAGTGCTTGTAAATTCCTTCTCACATATGGAGCTGTTTTAGCATGAATATCCCAACTATTTAATTCAGTCAAAACATCTTTAAGATTCATTTCATCAGCACCATAGGCTTTCCTTAAAATAGTTTCAACCTTAGATAAAGATCTATATTTCAATAAAGCTTGTGCTAAGGGTTTGAGGCTAGCATCTGTGAATTGCAATTTCTTCAAAGCTAAAGCTAATTCATCATCATCTTTCTTAGCAATAAAACCCGTTACATAATCAAGAGATCCGTCTCTGAATAAACATACATAGTCTTCTGTAAATAGTCTTCCATCTTGAAATAAAAACTCCAGAAGATTCTTTCTTGCATTGTCACTTGTGTCACGCCCTTCTATAATATTTTTAGATTCTTGATTAAACCTTATGGCAATCTTGCCTAATTTAGATTCATAATATTTGGCTGTCATTAAAAAAAACGCATCAACTTTCTCGTGAGCTCCAAGAAATTCAAGGAAATTTTTCTGGATATTAGCTCCAGACACATTTGATCGCTGATTTTCAGCGGCCATTATTTGCTCACGCAATCGAGTACGAAAAGCTGCTGGTATTTCACTTATTTGAATAGTAGTCATATTATTAGTAGATTCTGTCTAGCAAAATCATTAAAATAATATACCATAACGTGTTAATTAAAATAGATTCAGGGGTTTACAGTCTTAATCATCTCTTAACCAAGATACAATACACTAATAATGGAGTGGGGGACTTTAATGCCTTTCTATGAAATAGAGAGAAAGTTTTTTGTATGTTTTTGTATGTTTTGCTTGTTTATTACAAGCAATCAAGCTACGTTTGCACAAGATATTGTTAGAACCAAATCCTCAAATAGTACTCATAAAGAATATGATCCCAGCACTGGCATAGTCACTCAGCATTTAACAGCAGTAGAAAATAGCACTAGTTTAGCTTGTTCAGGAAATCAACCTGAAGAAATTATCATTAAATTTAAAACTACAGCCATTCCTCAATTAAAAAACAAAGCTCTTGTCACTGGTTCATCAAGTTTAACCGAAAAAGAAGTAGAGTACTTTCTCAAGAAGAAACACAAACATCAATCTAAAAACGTAAGAAAACTTTTTCCAAATACTAATATAAAAACTTTAGCAACTAGCTCTAAACACAAACAAAGACAGGTTTCTAGACTTAATAAACTTAAAACTCTGCGCCTAAAATATCAATTAGAAAATATTTTCTTGGTGAACATCAATGCACAAAATTGCCTTGAACAAAAAAGGATTCTCAATGATTTAAATCATGATCCAAGTATAGAATATGCTGAAGCAAACCTTGAAATAAAAGCCAATGCAACCAATGATTATTTTTCGAACACAAATGGTAAAGCTTGGACTCTAGGATATTCGGAGACCTGGGGATTCGAACAAATCGAGGCTGAAAAAGCTTGGGAACAAAGTCAAGGTCAAGGAGTGGTAGTAACTATCATTGATACTGGTGTGGATTATAATCATCCTGATCTTTGGAATAATATTTGGGTCAATCCCTCAGTGGTAATGGATCTTAATAAAGATGGGAAGATCGATTTAGATGATGTAGATCTTAACCACGACAAACTTATTGATAGCAAAGAAATTATTGCTGATATGTTCGGCAAGGATCTTGTTAATAACGATAGTGCTCCTATAGATGATTCAGGACATGGTACTCATGTAGCTGGGACTATAGCAGCAGTCTCGAATAATAATATCGGACTTGCCGGTATTGCGCCTAAAGCAAAGATTCTTCCAATTAAAGTACTGAATGCTGCTGGATCAGGCTCATTGACTAGTATCGCTCAAGGACTTCAATATGCTATTGACTTGTTCCTAACTAATCCAGAGATAGAATCCATGATCACTAATAATTCTTATGGTGGAAGTGGTACAAGTGAATTACTCGAAGATATATTCAATCAAGCTAAAGAAGCTGGCATCATTAGTGTAGTTGCAGCTGGTAACAGTGATACTGATGCCATAGATACTATTCCAGCTAGCTACGATTCAGTAATTACTGTAGGATCAGTTGGCTATAATAAAGTTAAATCAGGCTTCTCTAATTATGGCAGTGTTGTAGATATAGCAGCTCCTGGTGGTGGTGATAGTAATGATGCTAACGTAGCTAATATTGTGTCGACGATTAGCCTTGATTCAAGACTACTGCAGAGCAGACCTCAATATAAAATCACTGACCCTAGCTCTGATCCATACTTCTATGCAAGACTGTCAGGTACATCTATGGCAACACCGCATGTAGTAGGGGTTGCAGCCTTAATTAAATCCAAACATCCAGAATGGAATCCAGATGAGATCCAAGATATTTTAGTTAACACTAGTGAAGAATTTACTCAAAACAAACAAGAAAGAATCGGCAGCGGCATAGTCAATGCTAGCAAGGCTCTTAACATTAATTCTAGTTATCCACTCGCTAAGATTATTGACTTACCTAATCCTATTAGTGGAAATTGCCAGATTAACTTCATCGCATCTAGATCGTCACATGGATTTGATATAGCTAAGGTTGAATTAGCATGGTCTCAAGATTTAATAGAATGGCAATCCATCCCTATCGCTGATGCAGAATCTGTTGCTAACTTTAATACCAGCATAGCTACAAACTCTGATATATTTTTCCGCCTAAAAGTTGCTGATAAAGCAGGGCAAACTAATACTAATATTCAATCAACTCAAGTTGAGAATTTTAAATTAATCCATCCTTTACCTGGCGATATTACTAATCAATATGATCCTTTATCTATACGTGCTAGCTTCTATTCAGCACAAATAACTAATTTCCATGTTCTATACAGAATAGGCATGGATACTAATTGGCATGAAGAAGCTATAAGCTTAGATTCATCAAAAATTGGCAAGGAATTTATTGATGAAGAAATTGCTAGTCTTGATGTGAGCAAACTCAAAGCAAATGAAGTTTGTAGTATTAAATTAGTAATAGAATATGGCAAAAATGCTAGTACAGAAACTGAGCCTATTAACATTTACATAGATTCTAAACTCAAGAAAGGCTTCCCAATTTATTTTGGAAACAAATTAGATGCTCTTATATTCGATCAACCACAAGCCCCAGTAGTTGCAAACATTGATGATGATAAAGGAAAAGAACTCTTAGCAATTGCTCCTAATTATGATGCAAGCTTAGGTTTATTAACATTCACTCTTAAAGCCTGGAAACTCAGTGGGCAAGAGCTTTGGAGCCAAAATATCCTCTATCCTGGAGATTTACTCGGCATAGATGTGGATAATGATGCTAAGTCTGAGATTTTCTTCAATACTAGCGAAGATACCTCATTATTATTTCATTCATTAGACGGCGCAGGACAAGAGAGAACTAATTTCCCAATCATCATTAAAAATCATTATCTCAGTGTAATGAAAATAGCGGATATCGATAGTGATAAAGAGCTAGAAATCATTAGTATCATTTCGTCTAGATCTAGCAATCAAGAATCTCTTTTAATCATAGATGCTGAAACAGGCACTATCGAAAAGAATATAGCATTAGAAGTTTCACCTGCAGAAGGCTCTTTCAGCTTAGCTAATTTAGACAATGATCCAGAGTTAGAGATTCTTTATCATAGTGGTGAATTTTCTTATACCAAACTCCTTGCAATTAACATGGACACTAGCACTGTAACTGGCTGGCCAGCTAATATAGACGAGAGTATCATTACTATGGAGAATATAGAAGTAGCTGATCTAGACAATGATGGCTTAGATGAAGTTGTCTCTAAAGCAGGCTCTATAGTCAGTAGAACCCCCAGTAGCATGACTTACTATTCGCAAGCTGCGATCTTTAATCATGATGCGACCTTAATAAAATTAGTAGAAAATGCACCTGAAAGTACTTTCTCATTTGCAGATATAGACTCAAATAAAGAGAAAGATATTTTATTTACTAATAACTATATGTTCGATATTGGTAAAATTTATGCTGTTGATAAAACAGGTGAAAACTTAAACAACTGGCCTCTAGACTTCCTCAATAGTGGGGTACGTAGAGCTAATTTTGAGAATAGAATTGAAACTATTTTAGTCAGCGATATAAACAATGACAAACAAGATGATTTATTATTTTCCTTTGCTGGATTAGGCAGATCTTTTTATCACGATTCTAATTTGGAAGATAGTGGTGGAATTTTTGCATTTAATAAAGATAGCAGCGTACTAGATCTCAATCCTAGAGATGATTCTAATACTTTAATGCTTGGCACTACTGGTAGCCTTAAACCTTCAGGTTCTAAATTAGAAAGCTCTGCTGGCTTCCCATTAATTACTGATATGGAAGAAGATGGATTTAAAGATTTAGTAATTGCTAAAAGCTTTGAATATGGATTTAAAAATCAAGCTAAGCTAAACGATTATGATCCATCTATTAAATTGGGTACTTTAATTTATGCTTGGGATTTCGCTAGCATTGCTAATCCTACTGAAACATCTAATCCAGATCCAAATCCCCCTACCGATCCAGATCCAAATTCTCCATCGGATCCTGATCCAGTACCACAACCTAACCCAACTCCACCAGTAGAGACTCCTCCAAGCCCACCTGCTAATCCTGCGCCGATTCCTCCATCACTTCCTATCCCAACTCCACCATCAGACCCGAGTCCTACACCCCCTGGTGACCCTGATCCAGAATTACCAGTAAATCCTGACCCAGTAAAACCTATTAACCCTGAAGACAATATAGAAGCAAGCTTTGAGTTTAATCTTGCAGATAGTAATGACCCTCTAGCAGAACTACAGTCTCTTAAAAAGAATAATTTTAGTTTAGTGAAGTTTTCTATTAGTAAGACTGCTGTTAGTGAGGCTAAAGAGTTAAAACTAAACTTTTCAACAACAGATGAGTTCGAGAATTTAGTGAATTTTGGGATTGCTAATTCACAAATCATTCCAATAACTAAAGATTCTTGGTTTACTAAAGTAAAATTACAAAAGCGCAATAAGTTTCTTAAAAAATATCCTGACTCAACAATCATTGATATACCAGTAACTGTTAGAGACCTCGATTCAGGTTACTTAAATACAGGATTCATTAGAGTGCATGTTAACTGATAAAATGTTATCATTGCACTATTATGAAAATATATGGCTTTGATTTCAATTATGCTCCTTATCGTTCCTATGGCATTAAATCTCAGCATCAAGCAGAAAAACTTTTAACTCAAGCTATTGAACTTAAAGTAGATAAAACAACCCGAGCTACAGGTCCTAAAGATGATCAAGAAGCTTCATCAGAAGGAGCTACTAAAGCATTTTTTCAACTCGGGGGGCTTAACGAAATTCCTGGATTCAAAACAGGAGCAAGCTGTTCAATTATTCCCCAACAAGAAGACAGTCCTATTCTAAGAATTGAAGGACTAGAAACTGGAGCTAGAGCTGAATACTTAATTGGCCATATCCCTCCTACACAGTCAGAAAAACAATCTTCTAATTTCTTGAGATGGATGCGGTCTCAAATAGGGCGTGTAGGAAGAATAAAAGAACCTAAAGTTACTAAGCAAGCCCCTCTTATAAATGAAGTTCCCGACAAGCCATTTAAATTGGGAAGGTTAACTTTAACTAAAAAAGGGAAATTTGCTTTTTCTAGGTTAGATTGTCTAAAAGGTCTTGAAGCTAGCATTATTGATCAAGATGATTCTAGTGTAACTTTGAAGGCTAACAGAGATTATAATGTAAAGTTAGCCTTAATTAAGTCCCCAAAATCTGATGGTTTTGATCTTCAAGTAACTGTACTTGATAATGACGATAATAGCCCATCGTCTGAATTTGAACAAGCTTTATATACTGTTCAGATTAGTGCTAAAGCAGGAGCAAAACCAGCTGAAAAAAAAGTGGTGCATATACTCCAAGATAAATTATTAGCGCTTCTTCAAGAAGACTCAGATAGACCAATTGAACTACATGCAGTTAAGCAATAAGAATTCTTTCGTCTATTTTTCGTCTAATATTCGTCTAATATTCAACTAATATTGGTCTATTAATAGAGATTACTTTCATACAAAGTAAATTCTAGATTTTAAGACAAGCTCTTAGCTACCTTATCAAAATCCGCAAGGATTTCATCAGCATGGTTAGCTGGATCTACATTAGGATAGAAATTCACAACCTTGCCTCCTGGAGCAATTAGGTAAGAAATGCGTTTCAGGAAAATTCCATCAGCGTTATAAAGTTTAGCGACTTCTTTCTTCTCATCAGAGAGTAAAGTGAAAGGTAAATGATACTTCTCAATAAATTTCTTGTGGCTCTCTGGGCTATCAGCGCTAATCCCAAACACCTTAATATTACGTTCTTGAAATCCACTATAGTTATCTCTAATCATACAAGCTTCTTTAGTACAACCAGGCGTATCATCCTTCGGATAAAAATAAATCAGCACATATTGCTTAGAATAATCTGATAACTGTTGAGATTTAGAATCTTGATCTAATAGAGTGAAATTGGGTGCAGTAGTTAATGTCATAAGATGTCCTCCTTTAGAGTTACTTGAATCACAAGCGCTAAGAAAGAAAACAACGCCTGCTAAAAATATTAGTAATCTCATAAAGTTAATTTTAGCAAAATTAAACCCAATGAACATAAGACTTAGCGACACCAGGCAATATGCGTTAATCTAAAAGCTAAAAGGAACATCACTAAAGTGGGATGGTAATAAGGGTTAAAGTGATATTGCTTCATTTCATCTAATGCCTCTACAAAACTATATTGGTCAACTACCATCCTATAAATAGCAATCATCATGCCGGTTCTCTCTCTACCATGAAAGCAATGCACATGAATGGGATAATTAGTTTCATCTCGTAATAAAACTAGCAACGCTTCTGCGATTCTCCAATAATAATTAAGTCTGAGAATATTATAGAAGTGAGCAGACCAAGGGAAATGTATATAAGTGAAACCAAGTTGCTTAGCTTTCTCTTCTTCATGACTAACATTAGTCTTAGTACAAAAATTGATTAAGGTTTTCACCTTCATTTCATTACGAAGATACTCTAGATCCTTATCACTAGGTAAACCACTCCTAGAAAGGTTTACATTCACAATACCAAAGTTCATTGCATCTAGTGTATGCTTATCCATTTAATCGTTGGTAAATTATAATTGTAGTAAAAGTGATGGCAAAAAAAGATGACAAAAATACAGTTGCAGCACTATAATCTTTCACTTTTTTGATCATGGGGTGATACTCTTTGTCACTGCTATAATCCATATCAATTTCAATAGCCGTATTGTTTATTTCCAATATTAAAACTAAAAGCCAAGTTAGAGAAACAAGAAATGTTTTTATAAGTGTTAACTTTAAACTAATCGCAAGTATCGTAAAAAAAATAAAAGAAGAGAAAATCATTCTAACTCCACCCTCATTTTTTATAATCATAATCAAGCCACGCATTGCTGTGCGGATACTTTGAAAAGTATTTGTATTCTTCTTGGGTTTTTTAGGGTGGTTCATTTTATAAATACATTTTAGCTTGTTACGCTCAAAAATAAATTGAAAGTATGCGAAAGCAAACATTATGCTAAAAATCCATAGAATTACTTAGATTTCACAAGAAAGCCTTAATTTTATCCTTAGTTAAGCCTTAAATTAAGATTCTTTGCTATCATCTGAGATTGACCTCATGGAGAGGTGGCTGAGTGGCTGAAAGCGGCTTCCTGCTAAGAAGTTCTATGGACCTTAAATCTGTAGCGAGGGTTCGAATCCCTCCCTCTCCGCCATTATATATAGTGCGAGCCGAAATCATAGCCATAGGTACAGAACTTCTAGTAGGACATACTGTTAATACTAATGCTACTTATATTTCTGAGCAGCTAATTGCTAATGGCATCAGTGTTTTTTACCATACGGTAGTAGGTGATAATGAAGGCAGAATTATCGATTGCCTGAAACTTGCAGCCACAAGATCTGATCTAGTGATTTGTACCGGTGGACTAGGACCTACAGACGATGATATCAGCAATGAAACACTTGCTAAGTTTCTTGGACGAGAAATGAAATCCAACCTAGAACAAGTAAAAATTATGGAAGAGAAATTCCATATACGTCAAATTCAAGAGATTCCTCAAATAAATTATAAACAAGCATGTGTAATTGAAGGTGCAACTGTTATTCCTAATCCAATAGGCACAGCAATAGGCATGATGCTAGATTACCAAAATACTTTGTTTATCACTTACCCAGGTGTGCCATGTGAGATGGAAGCTATGTTAGCTTACTGTATTCCTCTTATCAAACTCAAAAACCCAGAGAATAAATCAGTAATCATTTCACGCAAAATTAAAATGACTAATATTACTGAATCAAAAATGGCACAAACTATACTCGATTATTACCAAGAGCAAAATCTCCCTAATCCCTTTCTAGAAGCTAATCCTAGCCTAGCTCCCTATGCTGCACTTGGAGATGTCTATGTGAGGATCACTGCTAATGCTCCCACAGAAACTCAAGCCAAAGGATTAATACAAACTACAGAAGCACATATAACTAAACTTCTCAGTGATTATATTTATGGTTATGATGATGATACTATTGCTAAGGTTTTGGCTCATAAACTTAAATCACGTAACTTAAGTATTGCCTTTGCTGAATCATGCACTGGTGGCTTACTGAGTAAGCTGATGACTGATATACCTGGCTCATCAGCTTACACTAAATTAAACTTAGTAACTTATTCTAATGAAGCTAAAATTAAACTATTAGAAGTTTCTGAGTCAATCATTCAGAATCATGGAGCCGTCTCTCCCCAATGTGCAGAAGCTATGGCAAAGGGACTTGCTAAAATATCGGATGCTGATATAAACATCTCTATAACAGGGATAGCAGGACCTGATGGTGGCACTCCAGAGAAACCCATAGGTCTTATTTACGCTGGCATCTTGATGCCTAAATCTTCCACAGTAATTATTGAACAGCTAGACTTACAATATCGCAGCATGCTCACTAGAGAGCAAATTAGAGAATTAGCCGCTAAGAAAGTTTTCTACAAAGTACTTAAGCTACTTAACAGAATTTAGATTTATGATCCCAATCGTCTAATCAAAGGTTCATTTAGAAGAAATTCTATGATATTCATCTGCTGAAAAATCTTAGATTTATTACTTTCAAATATTCTATCCATAGAAATTAATAACTTAGGATGAGAATCTCCATCTAGTAATAATTTGAAAAACGGTTCAAATTCTCTATCTCTAATAGTTTTTTCTCCTTCTTTTTTCTTTCCATATAGTGTGTAGCATATTTGTATGTAAATTTTCTCATCACTTTTTTCTGCAATAAAATCAATTTCTAAATTTGATAATTTCCCGATTTTAACTTCATATCCTCTGCGTTTTAATTCCAGAAAAACTAAATTCTCCAAGTAATCTGAGATATCATCTTCACGAAAACCTAATCTTGCATGTCTTATTCCCAAATCATTCAAGTAATATTTTTCATTTATTTCTAAAAGGCGTTTGCCTTTCAAATCATATCTAGATACTTTTTTTACTATATAAGCAGCTTCTAAATAAGCTAAATAATTTTGAATAGTTTCAACTCCCACACTCAGTCTCTGAGATTTCAAATAGTCAGCGATACCTTTAGCACTAAAAGTGCTGCCAATATTTTCTAATACATAATCAATTATATTTTCTAAAAGTTTGATATTCCTAATTTCATTTTTAGCTACCACATCCTTCAAAACAACAGTGTCAAAAATCGCAGCTATATATGGATAAATACTTTTTTGATTAAGTTCGAAATCATGAATCGCTGGAAAACCACCAAATTTAATGTAATTCATAAATTCTTCTTCAATGTTCTTACTCGGATTTTGCCTGAAATCATCAATAAATTCTTTAAAGCTCAGTGTGTAAATAGGGAATTCAATATACCTCCCGGATAATCGTGTTGCTAATTCCGAAGAAAGCATATGTGCATTAGATCCTGTTATAAAAATATCAGTATCGCCATCACTAAAAAAAGATGTTATAGCTTTTTGCCATTCATAAATTTCTTGAACTTCATCTATGAATAGATATTTTTTTTTTGCTTTAGAGCTTTTTTTTACAAAATTATTTAGGTCTTTATAATCCTTAATATCATCAAAATCAAGAGAGTCTTTGTTAATAAAAACAATTTGATTTTCCTTTACTCCATTGTTTTTTAATTCACTAATAATTTGTTGTAAAAAAAAACTCTTCCCAGCTCTTCTCATACCAGTAATAACTTTAATTACAGGTTTATCTATAAATGACCTAATTTTCCTTAGATATTCTTCTCTTTTGATGATTTCCATATTTTCTATATACAGAAAATATACCACATTACTAATAAAATTTCACTTATATAGAAAACTTTATGGCTTTATTAGAAAGTTTTCTATATATAGAAAACTTTCTAATAGCAAAAATTCTTAGGAAAAGCCACGGAAATAAAGGATTTACTAACTAACCTTCATTAACAATCTTCTCACTTCAGCCACACTCCAAGCTTGAGCAATGCAACCTCGTGAACTATGAGGGAAGTCTCCATCACAGATTTCAGCAATAGAACCGATACCTGCTTCATTAATAATTTCAGCAAAGCCATCTACTATAGCTTTCACTTGTTTCTTAGCTTTGGATTTATTGTTGTTTAATTTAAACAAAGCATCACCAAGTGGTCCAATTAACCATGCCCAGACAGTTCCATTATGATAAGCCCTGTCTCTACTATAAGTACCACCAGCATAAACTCCACAATAATCTGGATCATGAGGAGAGAGAGTGCGTAAACCCACTGGGGTAAATAATTGTTCAATTACGACAGCTAAAACTTTCACTGCGATTTCATCACCTACAGGTGAGTATGGGAGAGAAATGGCTAGAACTTGATTAGGTCTAACTTGTAAGTTTTGTACTCCATCTCTAACATAATCAGCAAGATAGCCTTTCTCTTCATTAAAGAAAGTGCTTGTATAAGAATCTTCAATACGCTGCTTCAATTCAGTAGCTTTAATAAGAATAGGATCATCAAAACGCGAAGCTAACTCTTCAACGAAAGCCACAGCATTATACCATAGAGCATTAATTTCTACTAAATAGCCATAGCGCGGTATAACAGACTTGCCATCCAAACATGCATCCATCCAGGACAGAGACTCTCGTTCATTACCAGACTCTAATAATCCATTACGCTTACACTTCACAGATGCTGAACGACTTTCAGAGTAAGCATTAAAAATATTCTTAAGTTCTTCCCAGAATTCATTCTGAATCCAATCGTATTTATTTAGCTTAAGAGCGAATTGTTGTACTGCCCAGAATAACCAAAGCGAAGCGTCAACACTGTTGTAAGCTGAACTATCCTTATCCTTACCAATCATATTAGGAATAAGACCATCCTTCTCAAAGTTCAAGAAATGCCTTATAACTTTTTTGAAATCAGCTTGGTAACTGGTTTCCAGGAAAAGACCTGGAAGAGAGATCATAGTATCGCGCCCCCAAGAACCAAACCAATGATAACCAGCAATAATAGTTAAATTATTATCCTTGGTTTGGATAATAAAATCTACTGCTGCCTTCTCTAAGGTTTTTACAAATTTATTACTAGTTTTCTTTCTACGCTTAATTTCTTGCTTCCAAACTTCTTCATGTTCAATAATTTGTACTTCTGCAGAAACACTTACATATAGACAAGTATTATTCTGAAGCTCTATCTCAAAATATCCAGGAGAAGCCAAATCTTCCACATGGTCATAACCCCTTAGTTGTTCTTGCTGATATGAAAAATTCTTATACCAACATGGCTCAGCATGAAATTCGGACTGAATATTAGTCTGAATAAATAATTCAGGCATATTTGTGTAAGGTTTTACATGAATACCATCAGTTAATCTCTCAAAGCTTAAGTTATATGTGGAATTCTCTTTAGCTAAATGATGAAAATTTCTATAGGCAAGTAAAGGTCTGAGCTTAAGTTTTATAGGCTGCTTGCTTTTAGTCTTGAGACTATACTTGATAAGAGTCGTATTAGCTCTATATGGCATTATCAGTTCTTTTGTTATTTCGAAATTATCTCCGTTATATATCCATTTAGGGTTAGTTTCTGAACAAAATTCTTGATTCAAAATATTAGATTCATCATTTGGTACATAAACATCTGGAAGATAATAATGAAAACTCAATGCATAAGATTTATCACCATGTTCTACTATTTCATCAAACTTCGAAAGTAAAACACTACGTTCAGTAGTATCAAGATTTGCTGCGACTAATAATCCATGGTATTTCCTTGTATGGCAGTTGAGGACTGTACTTGACGCATAACCACCTAGTCCATTAGTATCAAGCCATTCTTGATCTAGAATTAAATCAGCTCTTTCCATATACTCGGTGTTAAGCTGTTCTTGTGTCATGTTCATCTAAGCAAAATTATAAGGCATAAAGCTAAGAACTTGAACCATTTATATTCATAATCAGATTAATTTGTTATCTAAGTACCTGCGAAATCTATGAGATTCTAAGATATTAAAGTTTTTGGTACATCTATAAGTATCTTGCTTGTGATCATTTAAATTAGATAAACTTAAGTTATGGAGCAACCATACTTTTTTCAATGAAGCATGCCCAAAAAGTTTTAATGTTTGGCTGGGAGTTTCCTCCAGATATAAGTGGCGGACTAGGAGTAGCTTGTTTTGATTTAACTAAGGCTTTAAGCACATTAGGAGTAGAGATAACTTTTGTTCTTCCTAATATTAAAACTCCTCCCGCAAAGGACTTACACCTTAATCTAGTATCTAGTTCAAATATACAACTTAATTATAAGGAAACATTGGTTAGTTTTGAAGAATACCTAAGTGGTATCAAGATTGTATCCATAGATTCTCCGCTCAGACCATATTTAACCGAAGATGGCTATTTAAAATTCCTCGAACAGTATAAAATTTACGCGCATGAAAGTAGTAGTGATAAATCCTTCAAGCTTTATTTTAGTGGTGATTATGGAGCTAATTTAATTGCTGAAGTATTTCGTTATGCCTATATTGCTGGTGTCATTGCCCAAAGAACTCCACACGATCTAATTCATGTTCATGATTGGATGACAGCGATGGCTGGAGTAGAAGCCAAGAAAGCCAGTGGTAAACCACTTATCTATCATGTGCATGCATTAGAAACTGATCGCAGTGGAGCTCATGCCAATAAGGAAATTTTTGAGATTGAGAAGATGGGACTAGAATCTGCTGACAAGATTATTGCAGTAAGTCATTTCACTAAAGCTAGCATAGTAAGACATTACAATATTAATCCCGATAAAATTGTCGTAGTTCATAATGCCGTCTCTAAAACAAAAGTAAACAAACAGAATGATGTCTTACATAAGAAACCAGGTGAAAAAATCGTACTTTTCCTGGGTAGAATTACTTTTCAGAAGGGACCAGATTACTTTCTAGAAGCTGCTGCTAAAGTTCTGAAAAAAGAAAAAAATGTCAGATTCGTTATTGCTGGCTATGGAGACATGATTAACAGGCTGATAGAACGCACAGCACAGCTAAGAATCGGCAGGAATGTGCATTTCACTGGCTTTCTTAACCGTGAAGAAGTTGAAGAAGTTTTCTCCTCTAGTGATGTTTACGTGATGTCTAGTGTATCTGAACCCTTTGGCATTTCTTGCCTTGAAGCAGTTTTGTTTGATGTACCCGTTATTATTTCTAAGCAGTCTGGGGTCGCTGAAGTACTGAATCACTCATTAAAAGTGGATTTCTGGGACACTGATGAATTAGCTAATAAAATTCATGCGGTAATAAGCTATCCTGCCTTACAGAAAGAATTACTAACCCAAGCTTCAGAAGAACTTAAACATATACAGTGGGATAAGTCTGCTCATAAAGTAGTGGAACTCTATAATGAGCTAACTCATTGAAGAACTTGTTCACTTGAAACAAACCGACACCCGTAATCCGTCATTGCGAGGAACGAACGCAGTGAGTGACGAAGCAATCCACTCTAAAGCCTTAATCATACTCTCTTAGGAGTGGATCGCCACGTCGCACGCTACGCGTGCTCCTCGCGATGACGGCGAACGGGTATCCGCCCACTTAAATTAACACCTGTACAAGAACGACGAAAATTAATATGAAGTTGATACCTCAAAAAAGCTATAATCATTAGCAACTATGCCAAGTATTTGTTTTTACTTTCAAGTCCACCAACCGAAGAGACTTCGCAAATATACTATTTTTGATATAAACAAATCACATTTCTATGAAGATGATGTGGCCAATAGGGAGATCATGCATAAAGTAGCTAATAAAGGCTACTTGCCAACTAATAAATTAATGTTAGATCTAATCAATCGTTATCAAGGTGCTTTCAGAATCTCCTATTCGATCTCAGGTGTGGCTATAGAGCAAATGAAAAAATACTATCCTGAGGTTTTGGATTCGTTCAAACGCCTGGTAGATACTGGCTGTGTTGAAATTATTTCAGAGACTTACTATCATAGTCTTGCATTTTTACATTCACCCCATGAGTTCGAGCGCCAAATTCAGAAGCATAAAGAATTAATTGAACGAGAGTTTGGTTATAAAACTCAAACATTTAGAAATACTGAGTTAATTTATAACAATGATATAGCTGCTATCGCAGAAGGGCTTGGCTATAAAGCAATCCTAGCCGAAGGCACAGAGAAGATATTAGATTGGAGAAATGCTAATTTCGTTTACAAACCTGTTAACTGTTCTAATATAAAAGTCTTACTTAGAAATTATCAACTTTCTGATGATATTGCTTTTCGTTTCTCTAATCGTGGTTGGAAAGAACATCCTCTAACTGCTGATAAGTTTTCTAAGTGGGTGCATGATTTTGATGGTAATGCAGAGACCATTAATTTATTTATGGATTACGAAACTTTTGGTGAACATCAGTGGAGCGATACTGGTATTTTTGATTTTATGTGGGCATTACCAGAGTACTTACTAAATCACACCAGTTTTAAGTTCAATACTCCTGCAGAAGTAGCTTCTATGTATCCAGTAAGAGATAGTCTGGATGTACCTAATTATGTTTCTTGGGCTGATATGGAAAGAGATCTTAGCGCTTGGAAGGGTAATAATCTTCAAGATGATGCTTTAGAGTCTGTATTTAAGCTTGAAGAGCAAGTCTATCAAAGTAAGAATCCAGATTTAATTTCCACCTGGCAAGCCTTACAAACTTCCGATCATTTCTACTATATGTGTACTAAATGGTTCTCCGATGGAGATGTTCATAAATATTTCAACCCTTATGAAAGCCCTTATGAAGCATATATAAATTATCAAAATGTACTTAAGGATTTTGAAGGGGTATTATCTGCTCAATCAAATCCTCTAGCTCACGCAGTATAAGCGATCCCTCTATAAAAGGAAGGGTATATCTAAAAACATATGGAATATTTATTCGAGGTAAGTTGGGAAGTTTGTAATAAGGTTGGGGGTATCCATACTGTTATCACCACGAAGATTGCAGAATCTCTAGAAAACTACGGTGATGGTTATATCGCTCTTGGTCCAGACCTAGGTCAAAATGCAGAGTTCGAAGAAACTAAAGAACCTTTCTTTGATAGTATTCGACCAGCATTAGTACATGCCAACATTAGTTGCCGTATGGGCAGATGGAAAGTGCCAGGTAGCCCGAAAGTCATTCTAGTAGGTGGTTTCAAAGAAAGATTTAATGTCGAACAATTACTACACACTTACTGGCAAGAGTATGGTGTAGATTCCCATGAAGCTGCTTGGGACTATTTAGAACCAGTTTTATTTTCTAGTGCATGTGGAGAAGTGATTGAGACTATAGTTAAATCTACTCTTAAGCCAAATGATCAAGCAGTAGCACATTTCCATGAATGGATGTGTGGTGCTGGAATACTTTATCTCAAGAAGAATCTTCCGCGAGTAGGGACTGTGTTCTCAACTCATGCAACCATGTTAGGAAGAGCGATTGCTCATACTAACTCAGAATACTATAACCAGATAGAAACTGATCGTAATATAGCTGATAAGGCGCATAACTATGGTGTGCAAAGTAAACATTCTATGGAAACAGCTTCAGCAAGAAGAGCAGATTGCTTTACTACTGTTAGCGAAATCACTGCAAGAGAAGCTTTCAAGATCCTTGGAACTAATCCTGATCTAGTTGTTTATAACGGTATGGATGTTAAAACTCCTCTAGTCCGTGATGAAGCTAAACTTAAAGCCAGAAAAACACAAGTTCTCAAACTATGTTCAGATTTCCTTGGAGAAACTTTACCAGAAGAGACTTTAATTTGGGTTAGCTCTGGACGTTATGAATTTAAGAATAAGGGCTATGACATTACTATAGAAGCCTTATCCAGACTTAAAGCTCAGCTAGGTGAGAAATGTCCTCCTATCTTAATGCTGTTCTTAGTTGCTGCTGATCAAAGCAAGCTTAGTAATTATCAGCTTCCTAGATCTGCTGATCCTAACTATAGAGAGATAGCTATATCTCCAGTATGGAATAAAGAGCATGACTCTATCATCAATGCTAGTAAACATTTTGGCTTGGACCAGAAGAACAGTCCTGTCAGTGTAGTGTTCTCATCACTTTATTTAGACGGGCATGATGGTATCTTCAATATTAAATATGAAGATATATTGGAAGTTTGTGATTTAAGTTTATTCCCTTCGGCTTATGAGCCTTGGGGTTATACTCCGCTAGAAGCTGCTGTTAATGGAGTGCCTACTATTACTTCTGATCTAGCTGGATTTGGCTATTGGGTGCAGGTCTGTGACAATGATTGGTCTTCATTAGTCAAAGTTCTTAACAGAAAAAATAAATCTCACGATGAAATAATACAAACACTTGCAAATATGATGCAAGAATTCTGTACTACTAAAGCTAATAAGAATAAAATTCTTCAGCAAACTAATGATCTTAGAAAGAATATTGACTGGAGTAAGATCTATGTCGGTTATAAAACTGCGTATGATATTGCTATAGGCAAAGCTTTTGAAAGAGAGTTGATGAGTAAAACAGTAGAAAGCGAAAATCCATTTGCTGGTAGCCGTTGCCATGTACAGCCTGGACGTCCAGCGCTCAGGTGCTTTGCTCTAGAATCAAATCTACCAGAGCGTATTAGTGCTTTAAATAATATTGCTTATAACCTATGGTGGACTTGGAATGAAGATGCACAAGATTTATTTAGATCTCTTAATCCTGATCTTTGGGAGTTCTTTGAGCATAATCCAATTAAATTAATCAAGAGTATTCCTTATGATGATTTTGAGGAACTTAAAGCTAATCCAGCGTTCCTAGCTAAGCTTGATAAGGTCTACGATAAATTTAAAGACTATATGGGTGAACATTCTATGAACGCCTTAGTAGATGTAGATAGACCAGTTATTGCCTATCTTTCTATGGAGTTTGGTATTCATGAAGCATTACCTATCTATTCTGGTGGTCTAGGAATACTAGCTGGTGACCATCTGAAAGCCGCTTCTGATATGAATCAGAACATGGTAGGTATAGGATTGTATTATCAGAATGGTTACTTCGTTCAAGAAATCAATCATGATGGTTATCAAGTAGAA
Source organism: uncultured Gammaproteobacteria bacterium (assembly GCA_964551135.1). Lineage (GTDB taxonomy): Bacteria > Cyanobacteriota > Vampirovibrionia > LMEP-6097 > LMEP-6097 > CAYPGT01. Next base: position 83,996 of record CAZKAT010000002.1, read on the forward strand.
CACTATCCTGAAAATGATTGGAGAGACTTATCCCTACAAATACTTCTGAATCAAGCTGGTGAACCAGTGAAGATTCCAGTAGAGTATCCTGAACGTGTCGTATGGACTCGCGTACTTGTAGCCAATATAGGAAGAGTTCCGCTATTCTTGTTTGATACAGATATAGATGGTAATAGTCCTGAAGATAGAACTATCAGTTCAAGACTTTATGTCGGCGACAGAGAAGCTAGGATTAAGCAAGAGATCCTTATTGGTATAGCAAGTGTACGTCTACTGAAAGACGTTCTAGGATTAGATCCTGCCGTATATCATCTCAATGAAGGTCATTGTGCATTTATGTCTGCTGAGATGCTTAGAAGATATATGCTTCAAGGTTTCTCTTTCGAGTCAGCAGTGAAAGCGATACAGAATCATACAGTATTCACGACTCACACTCCGGTTCCTGCTGGCAATGAGGCGTTTGCTATTGATTCAGTACAAAGAATGTTTAGTAGATTCTTTGAGCATATGCATGTCTCAATTAATAAGTTCCTAGATCTTGGAAGAAACATTAATAACTATAGTGAGTTCTCCATGACCGTATTAGCCTTAAGAATCTCTCGTAAAGCCAATGCTGTGTCTCAGTTACATGGTGACGTTAGTATTGATATGTGGAAACCAGTAATGCCATTGGATCAAGATAGATACTTTAACTATGTGACCAATGGAGTACATATGCCTACTTGGCTTGCACCTGGTATTAAGAGTCTATGTAGAGAAGGACATGAGATTCACTTCGACAAGATTCAATCTGTGTCTCAAGAAACTATTTGGCAAAAACACCAAGAAGATAAGCAAGTATTAATCGGCTTCCTTAAAGAGCAAGTTAAAAAAGAATATCTACGTAAAGGCTTTGACATTAAGCAAGTTAAATCTATGATAGAGATACTTAATGAAAATACTTTGCTGATTGGTTTTGCACGTAGATTCGCATCTTATAAACGAGCTAATTTATTATTCCGTGACCCTGAAAGATTACTCAAGATTATCAACGACACAAAACGCCCGATAGTGTTTGTCTTCGCTGGTAAAGCGCATCCCGCTGATGGTATAGGTAAAGGAATAATCCAGGAGATCTTTAATTACTCACGTGAAGAAAGGTTCCTCGGTAAAATACTAATAATAGAAAACTACAATATGAACCTTGGTAGATTACTTACTGGTGGTTCAGATGTTTGGTTGAATAATCCTATTATGTACAAGGAAGCTTGTGGTACTAGTGGCATGAAAGCTGCTGCTAGCGGCTCTCTTAACCTCTCCATCCCAGATGGCTGGTGGCATGAAGGTTATAAAGCAGAACTAGGTTGGAGTATTAAACCAGCTGATAATCTTGAAGATTATGAAGCTATGTGTAATCAAGAAAGTGAAGCACTTTATGATCTACTCGAGCAGCAAGTGATACCGCTTTACTATGCAAAAGAAAACGGTGTTTATTCACAAGCTTGGGTTGAAATGATGAGATCTTCTATTCTTAATACAGGAAAAGATTTCAGCGCCCGCAGAATGCTTGATGATTACAGCATGAAGATGTACTTCCCTGTGATTAAGCGAAGTGTGATGGCGACAAGTTAATCAAAGTGTTATCTACTGATTTTCTCTATGTTAAACTAAGCTAGATGACCGCACAAAAGACCAAACATAAAGAGTCTAAAGCTAAATTAGTCATTAGAAACGCAAGCTTAGAAGATGCTGAAGCAATATATCGCCTAGCAGACAAGGTTTATGGTAAGTCAGACTTACCTCATTGTAATGCTGACATGATCAGAGGACAAATAGCCAACTATCCAGATGGTCAATTCGTTGCTTTATATGAAGGAATAGTGGTGGGTTATTGCGCTACCTTTAGGATCTCTGGTAATCTGGCACTGGTTAAGCATAAATGGAAAGAAATCACTGGTGGCGGTTTCGCCTCAAGACATGATCCTGATGGTGACTATCTGTATGGCATGGAAGTTTACGTAGATCCTGAATACCGAGGTTTGCGCATCGGACAACGCTTATATAATGAACGCAAGAAACTCTGTCAATATCATAGACTCAAGGGTATCGTATTTGCAGGTCGCATGCCTGGACTAAACAGAAAAGGTCTTAAAGTAAAATTCTCTAGCCCGGATGAATACCTAGAATTAGTAAAAAATAAAAAGATCAGGGACCAGGTTCTAAGTTTTCAGATGCGTAATGGTTTTGAGCCCATTGGTGTCATAGTTGACTACCTGAAGCAAGACTATGAAAGCAAAGGTTGTGCTGTACATATGCTCTGGTGTAATCCTAAATTCATCAATCCTGGAGATATGCAAAATAAACAGAGAGGCAGATTACCTGAGACTGTAAGAATTGCCTGTATTCAATACCAACAACGTAGGGTCTCATCTTTCGATGAATTTAAAAAACACGTCGAATATTTTATTAAAGTGGTTTCTGATTATAAAGCAGATTTCGTGGTATTCCCGGAAATGTTCACTCTGCAGCTTCTATCATTAGAAACTAAGAAACTAAACCCAGCTAAAGCAATCGAAGCATTGGCTCAACACACTGATGCTATAAAAGTTTTTTTTAGTGAGCTAGCTGTCAGCTATAACATAAATATTATTGGTGGTTCACATCCTACTAAGCTTGAGAATGGAGACGTCATGAATATCTGCTATGTCTGTCTCAGAGATGGTTCTATACACCAACAAGAGAAAATACACCCAACTCCAAGCGAAAAATATTGGTGGAATATTAAGGGGGGAGATCAGCTTCGTACTATTAAAACTGATTGCGGTACTATCGGTGTGCTGATCTGCTATGATTCTGAGTTTCCTGAACTTGCACGTCACTTGACCAATCAAGGAATGCAATTCCTCTTCATACCTTTCTGTACAGATGAGCGCCAAAGTTATCTTAGAGTACGTTACTGTGCCCAAGCACGTGCTGTCGAGAATCAATGTTTCGTGGCTATGGCTGGTAATGTAGGAAACTTACCAGGAGTGGATAATATGGAGATCCAATACGCTCAAAGCTGCATCCTTGCACCTTGTGATTTCCCGTTCTCTAGAGATGGTATCGCAGCAGACACTACTCCTAACGTAGAGATGATAGCTTTTGCAGACGTACGTCTAGAAAACTTGCAAGCGGCACGCCAGTCTGGCACTGTGACTAATCTTAAAGACAGAAGATTTGATCTTTATAGCGTAAACTGGAACGAGGTTTCATAATTGGTGGACCTGATGAGATTCGAACTCACTACCCCTTCCATGCCATGGAAATACTCTACCAATTGAGCTACAGGCCCTTCTCTAAGGAAATGTCTTTTTTCTATCGCGTTGCTAATCGCAACGCTTCGCAATTGAGCTACAGACCCTTATCGTGTAACTATATCAGTTACAGTGCATCAACTTTCGCTGCAGCCTTGAAATCCATCTCTGTTAAACCATTAGCGTTATGAGTCCAATACTCAACGCAAACATATCCCCATTTAAGACTTATATCGGGATGATGATTCATGCCTTCTGCTATAGCTCCTACTTTATTAGTAAACTCAAGTGCCTCAGCGAAATTTTTAAATTTAAACTCACGAGAAATTTTCTTCGGTTCTTGCTTATTAAGTTTCCAGGCTGAATCAATACTAGAGAGTTCTTTGTCGATCTCTGCCTGGCTAAGAGCAGTTGAAGGACAAGCGCCATGATCTTTACAGTCTGTTTTCATAAATATAATTTTACCAGTCTCTCTTTATTTTTTCTTTAGAATAATCATTGTCCCGTCATCCTGAGGGAGGCGAAGCCGACCGTAAGGATCCACTACTAACGAGAACGTATGTATGAAAGTGGATCCTGACGTCGCAACCTACGGTTGCTCCTCAGGATGACGATACAGATACTTCTTAAACGCTTACAAATTGCTTACATGCTAATATGTAAAACGGAGCTACAAAATGAGTAAAAAAATCAACCCAGATAAACAACAAAAAGGCGCTAAAAGAGCTACTAAGAACGCTAAACGCAAGGCCAAGAAAGCTAAGGCATAAATATTTCTAAATTTCTAACTTAACTTGCATGGTAGATACTGTAAAAACTAAGCAAATCCCATTGCTTGATCTTAAAGCCCAATATAGTTTGATTCAAGAAGAAATCGAAGAAGCTGTAATTGGAGTTCTAAGATCTGCACACTTTGTTTTGGGACCAAATGTCAAAGCATTCGAAGAGGAAGCTGCTAATTTCCTTGGAGCTAAGCATGCCATCACTTGCGCTAATGGTAGTGATGCTCTTTACCTTGCCTTACTTGCACTTGATATTAAAGCTGGTGACGAAGTAATTACTTCACCCTTTACCTTTGCTGCTACAGCAGAAGCTATCTCTGAAACCCATGCTATACCAGTGTTTGCAGATATAGATCTAGATACTTATAACATTGATCCTAAGCGAATCGAAGAAAAAATCACCCTTAAAACCAAGGCTATCATTGTCGTTCATCTCTATGGTCAAGCTTGTGATATGGACGCTATCATGGCTATCGCGCGCAAACATAAGCTTAAAGTTATAGAAGATACAGCACAAGCTTTTGGTACTACTTATAAAAATCAATACGCGGGTACTATTGGAGATATAGGTACCTATAGTTTCTATCCTACTAAGAACCTCTCAGCCGCTGGTGATGCTGGTATGCTCACTACTAATGATGATGAACTGGCTCGCCGTCTACGTCGTATTAGAGTTCATGGTTCAGATCGCCGTTACTATCATGATGAATTGGGTATTAATTCACGTATGGATGAGATACAAGCAGCTATTTTAAGAATTAAACTTAAACATATAACTTCATGGAATAATAAACGCGCTGAGCTTGCTGCTATCTACGATAAAGAACTAGCAACTAAAACTATCGGGCTATGTTCAATCAAAGTCCCTAAGCGAGTTTCAGGCTCTAGCCATATTTATCACCAATATACTATTTGCTTAGATAAATCAGAACTAAGCAACGAAGAACTTAGTGCCGAGCGTTCAACACTTAAAGCCAAATTACAAGAAAATAATATTAGTTCAGAGATATATTATCCACTCCCCTTACATATGCAAAAACTCTATGCTGACTTAAATCACAAACCCGAAGATTTCCCTAATTCGCTTAGAGCAAGTAATAGTATTTTATGTCTGCCAATATATCCAGAGTTAAGCGTGGAAGACTTGAACTTTATTATTAGTAAATTCTAAATCTCTTTTACCATTGCAATCTCATTACAGTTATTATAAAAATGACACTTCACACATTCCTTATAAACCTTCTCTGGCAGAGTGTTTAAATCAACAACATGGTAACCAAGCTTCTCAAAAAACTTCTGCTGGTAAGTTAGTACAAAAACCTTCTTAATTCCAAGCTCCACAGCTTCACGCTCACAATCTTCCACCATCTGTTTGCCATAGCCTTTACCGTGGTATTGATGATCGACAGCTAAACTCTTAATTTCAGCAAGCTCAGGAGTGAAGATATCTAAATGCGCGCTCGCAACAACACAATCATTATCTACTAGTAAACGAAAACTCTGTGCTCGATGGTAAATCTCATCTAAGCTTAAGGGCAACATCACACGTTGATCAGCATAGAACTTAATCAATTGATATAGTCCATCAAAAGTGCTTGCTGAGGGTTTAGTTAATTCGAGTACCATGAAAACTAATTGATAACTAGACCTGTTCTGAAGGCTCGAGAACAAGGCTTGCGAGTCTCGAGCCACCGGAGTTTACTAGACGTAAATGAGGATGGCGAGAGACGAGCGTAACGCAGTTTATCGAGCCTTCAGGATAGGTCTAAACTAACTGTAGGATTGCTTTAGCAGAATTATCACCGCGTCTGAATCCGTTCTTAACGATACGAGTAAATCCTGACTTACGATCTGTATAACGTTTAGCAGTATTAGTAAATAAATCTTTTACAACTTCTTTATCAAATATATAAGCTGCTGCTTGGCGTTGAGCATGAAGATCACCTCTGCAAGCAAGTCTGATCAATCTTTCGATCTCAGGCACTACTGCTCTTGCGTTAGATAAAGTAGTATCAATTTGCTTCTCGCGAAGTAAACTAGTAGCAAGCGCTCTGAGAACAGCTTTACGCTGATCTGCTGGTCTACTTAGTCTGTTTCTTTTTCTTTTGTGTCTCATGATTTGTCCTGATTTATTTAAATACTTGAAGTTATGCCGCTTGATTCATTGCTGCAAATCTCTCAGCTGCATTACCGCCGCCACGAAGTGAGTAACCCATAGCTTCTAACTTATCTAAAACCTCTTCTGCTGATTTCTTACCGAAGTTCTTGATATTCATTAGATCGATATCGCTAAGTTGCAGTAAGTCAGCTAAAGAATTGATATTAGCGCGTTTTAAACAGTTATAAGATCTAACAGAAAGTTCTAATTCTTCAACACTTACATTAGACATGCTGCTTTCATTAGATTTCTCTTCTTTAATAGTTTCATCAACAGTCTTAATTACACCAACTTTCTGACCAGTGTAGCTGATTAATGGATTCATTAATTCTACTAACTGAGCTGCTGCTTGTCCTACTGCTTCATTGATAGATAAAGATCCATCTGACCATAAGTCTAAAGTTAATTTATCAAACTTAGCAGATTCTCCTGTAGAACTAATAGGCTCTACTGAGTAAGAAACGTTCTTGATAGGCATGAACACAGAGTCCACAGGGATCATATCTACTGATTGACCTTTCTCATGCTCTTCAGATGGCACATAACCGTAACCAGTGCCAACTAATATTTCCATATTAAGTTTGCTGCCATTAGAAAGATTAGCTATCTCTAAATCTTTATTGATGATTTCTACATCACTTGGACACTCAATTTGAGCTGCAGTGATAACACTACCAGAACCTTTAAGAGTAAGAGTTCTAGGCTCATCAGTGTAAGTCTTAACTACTAACTGCTTAAGGTTAAGGATAATGTTTAATGTATCTTCAGAAACACCATCAAGTGAAGTGAACTCGTGGTTTACACCTTCGATTCTCACGTGAGTTACTGCTGAACCTTTAAGTCTGCCAAGTAAAATTCTTCTAAGTGTATTGCCAATAGTATGACCAAATCCTCTATATAAAGGATGCATTGTAAGTTTGCCTCTTATAGTTCCTTCTTCACCATTCTGTTCTTCAACTGCGATCTTTAATTCTATGTTCATCTTGCTTTGTTCTCCCGATATTTAAACCCTATCTTGAAATTTATTACACTCTACGTGGCTTAGGTGCTCTACATCCATTATGCGCTAATGGAGTTACATCAGCAATCGCAGTTATCTGTAAACCTGCTAATTGTAATGCTCTAGTAGCAGTTTCTCTACCCGCTCCAGGACCACTAACTCTAACCTCTACTTTCTGTAAGCCTGCACGCTCTATAGCCTTACGCGCTGCTATCTCAGCTGCAAGTTGTGCTGCAAACGGAGTGCTCTTCTTAGAACCCTTGAAACCTGCTGCACCAGCAGATCCGGCAGATATAGCATTACCTGCTGTATCAGTTATAGTGACTACTGTATTATTAAAAGTTGAACTAATGTGAGCGATGCCATTGACGACGCTTTTTTTAGTTTTCTTCTTAGTTTTTACTGCTACTGGTTTTTCTGACATAATTCTCCGTCTCTTTATTTATTACTTCTTAGTAACTTTCTTCTTACCTGCGACTGCAATACGTTTCTTACCACGTCTAGTTCTAGCGTTAGTCTTAGTTCTTTGACCACGACATGGCAGACCACGACGATGTCTGATACCTCTATAGCAATTGATCTCGATCAATCTCTTAACGCTCATTCCTACGTCTCTTCTAAGGTCACCCTCTACTTTAAGACGCTTAATAATATCTCTTATCTTTGTTAACTCTGTCTCACCGATTGCATGAGCTCTAAGATTCTCATTAATTCCAGCCTCTGCTAAAATTTTCTTAGCAGTCGCTTGTCCAATACCATATATGTATGTCAAAGCTATGACTATACGTTTGTTTGGTAAATCTACACCTGATATCCTTGCCATATTTAAAATTATCCTTGTCTTTGTTTGTGTTTTGTATTCTCACAAATCACCATTACTCGGCCATGTCTTTTAATGACCTTACACTTACTACATATTTGTTTGACTGAAGATCTGACTTTCATTTCTTTCCTCTAAAACCGCAACGTAACACAGAATTCCGTTTAACGAAGTGTCGATCTTATCACGCTAAATCTAGGTATAATTAAATATTAATGATTTCTTCGCTGTAAAAGGCATTAAATCATTATTAAATAGGACTATTAAGTTACTTAACTGAATCGTCTATTTCTTCAATAGCTTCAGCTCTCTTACTACCTACTCTAAAAGTAATACGTCCTACACTTAAGTCATAGGGGGTCAGCTCTACCTTAACCTTATCGCCTGGAAGTATCTTAATGTAGTGCTTACGAATCTTACCTGAAATATTAGCTAGAACTTTATGACCATTCTGTAATTCAACAATAAACTTGGCGCCTTGAACAGTTTCAACGACCACACCTTCCATTTCTATAATTTGTTTAGCCAATTCAATGACATAATAGCACACTAGTCAGTGACTGGGTGCCAGAGTGGCGGGGTGACTCTAAAGCTAAGCGCGTTTTACGATTTCTTTAATTGCTCTAAAACGATCAGCTGTAGCTGAGTCCTTGTTTATCAAATCTTGTATCCAAGCTTCTAGTGTTTGAGATTTTCCACTATCCCCACCAGGCAGAGTAAATTCAGTTGTTTTTAAAGCAGGTTTCATGCTTAAAACTGTTTCTATAGATTCCAAATCCGGCGCTGGAGAACCACTAATTTCACTATGCAAACTATGTAAAAGGTTTTGATCAGACTTTACAGCAGTATCAATCAAAGCCACACATTGCTTCGCAAGTTCTCCTGAAACTTCAGTATCTTGACCTCCAAGACCTTTCTTTAATTTCTTACCCACATAGTCACAAACTCTAAGAGCGTTGGTCGGATTAGAAAACAATGTTGCTAAATTCATAATATTAAATGATAGCGAATGACATCAAGGCATGTCAAGATATTTACAGTATATTTGAGAATAAGAAAAGGACTTATATCCTAGACTCTAAACTGGTTTCCAGCCTCTAGTCTTGCGCACATCAGTAATCACTTCTATACCATCAGCAGTTACTAAGATCTCATGCTCGAAATGTGCGGATGGCTTACGGTCAGCAGTAGAGATAGTCCAACCATCTTTATGCTTCACTATATTAGAACTACCTATATTAAACATCGGTTCTATCGCAAGCACCATTCCCACAAGGATTTCATTGTCCTCATAACCATTAAAAAACTCCACGAAGTTAGGAATAAAAGGTTCACAATGATATTTCGGTCCAACTCCATGTCCACCGAACTCCTTGACATTGCCGTAGCGATTAGCTTTCGCAACGTTCTCTACCGCACGAGAAATATCACTAATATGATTACCAGCTTTAATCTGATCCACCCCTGCCCAAAGCCCTTCGTTAGTGTGTTCTAGGAGTTTTTTGGTTTTAGAGTTAACTTCACCGCAAGGAAAAGTAAATGCATTATCTCCAACATAGTCAAAATCGGAATTATTAAACTTCTCTCTAATAGTTACACCCACATCTATACTCACCACATCTCCCTCATTGATTGGTTTAGAGTGAGGGATGCCGTGAACTATTTGTTCATTAATAGAAATACAGAGGGTATTCGGGAAACCGTAATAACCCTTAAAAGTAGGTATATGTCCGCGTTCTCTAATCCAAGCTTCAGCAAACTCATCTAACTCTAAGGGAGTAATACCAGGTTTGATCATATCCCCAGTAAGATGCAAAACATCCCCGGCAAGCTTGCCTGCCTCACGAATAAGGTCATACTGGGAGGGCTCAAAAATACATATAGGATTACTAGGCATTGGGCGTCTTTTAGAGCTAGGATAACATATAAACACAGGCAAATAGAGACTGCTTAAGGAGGGAAAGAGTCGAAATCTAAAAACTTCCTTATATCCTATTCCTATATTACCCTTATCCAGCCTCTATTTCACCCTTATCTGTGATACAATCCTTCTCTGCTATGCCAAACATTAAATCAGCTAAGAAAAGAGTTAAGACATCAGAACGCAACCGCGATATGAATGTTGCTATAAAGTCAACAATGCGTTCGGCCATCAAAGCGGTACGTCTTGCTATAGAAGCTGGTGATTCTACAGAAGCTCTTGCTAAATTACCTACTGCGTTTTCTAAAATTGATAAGGCTACTAAACGTAAAGTTATCCACAGTAACGCTGCTGATCGTTATAAAACAAGGTTAACAGCTAGAATTAAAGCTCTACAAGCTTAGTCTTTTCGGTTACACTCTAAAATGTGATTTCATTACAGTTTAAACACATCCGTTTCCTGGGTGCTGAAGGTATCGGCATGTCTGCTCTCATACGTATTCTTGAAAAACAATCCCCAGAAACACGAATCTCTAAAAGTGATCTTTCATATAAAAAAAATGATCCGCTTGATATAGATATAGATTTGGCAGTACGCAGTACTGCTATCGCTGAGACTGACCCTGATTATGCCGAACTCAAGAAGCGTGGTGTAACAATTTGGCATCGTAGAGATATGCTGAACTATCTCTCACAAGGTTTTAAACAGATAGTAGTATCAGGTACCCATGGTAAGACTACCTGTTCAGCTATGCTCTCACATATACTCGTAGAAGCCGGTCTGGATCCGAGCTTTGCAGTAGGTGGCATACTTGCTAATTATCAGAGTAATGCCCGAGGCGGTCAGGGAAAGTATTTTGTCCTAGAAGGTGATGAAAGTGATAAGAGCTTCACTATTACTGATCCTTACCTTGCGCTAGTTACTTGCATAGAGCCAGATCATTTAGAAAACTATTCTGGTGGTATTAATGAAATTAGAGATTGTTTTTATGCTTTCTTAGATAAAGCACCGATTAAAGTTATTAATATAGATGATCCATTACTTGCCAAATACGCTGAGGGTAAAGAGCTTATAACTTACTCTAGCTCCGAACTTGATAAGTACAAGATTAGTCTGAGTATGCCAGGCAAGCATAACAAGATGAATGCACTGGCTTGTATTAAAGCAGCCGAACAGCTTGGAGTTAAAAGAGAAATTGCAATTAAAGCACTAGAAAGTTTTACTGGAATTAAGCGTAGGTTTGAACTGATTAATCCTAATTATATTCACAACCTATTCGAAAAGCTCCCAGATGCTAGGCATGCGAGTTCCGAGGACACGGAGTTGACTAAGACGTCAATGAGTAGTCCGAGGAACGAGCATAACAACGCAGATGGGACTTTCCGGATAGGTTGTAAAGTTTACGATGATTATGCTCATCACCCTACTGAAGTTAAAGCTGTACTAGAAGGTGCTCTATCACTTAAACCTAAGAAATTAGTTTTCGTTTATCAACCTCATCACCCAGAACGTACTAAACAATTATGGAATGAGTTTGTAGAAGTGTTTAAGACCTTCCCTGAACCACATCTATGTCTCATCGCTGATATTTATGTAGCTCGTTCTAAACATATAATGGGAATTAATTCTGAGAGCATGGTTAAAGAAATAAATAAACCTAATGTGCGTTATTTAGCACCAGCATCTAACATAGAAACCACTGTGCAAGGCAATTACGCTAATATCGCTGAACTACTTAAACCCGGCATTGATGCAGAGTTAGATGGCTGCGATTATTTATTTATAGTAGGTGCTGGAGATATAGCGAAGGTAGCGAGTAAGTTTCAAGCTTAAGCTCAATATTATCCTAAAACCAATGGAGCTGCTTCAGTAATAGAATGATGCTTACCTCTATAATTTAAAAGTTGTAAACAATATTGAAAATTAGGTGTATAAGCTGCTTGACGACTCATGCTGTGTAAAATCTTTTGACTAAGACTAGAATCATGACTATGTTTAAGTAACCGAGCCAAAAGAGTTGCCTTCTCTAAAGAAGCTTCTTCATAACGGAATCGTCTATATAGATGTTTTTTTATTACATCAAAACTTCTAGTCTCAGGTCGAGATATTCTTAATAAATCAGCCGCTATTTGAGAAAGATAGTTAATTTCACTATGGTCATCGTTCTCACTTCTTTTGAAAATTTCAATTAAAGATGTGTTTTCATTACGAGCCAACAATAATAACATAGCCTTTTGTGCATCTGAATTCGCTGATTTAAAATTATCAAGTATGGATTTTATTAAACAATCTTGTAGTTTGTGATTACGTCTAATTAAAAAACGTAATACATAGCCAAGTTTCACACAAGGATTACTTTTCAGATGAGCTATTAGGGTCATGAAAATTTCATCAGGGATTTTTTTAGTAATTTTTTTTAGCAAACTTCTTGTCTCACGAGTTTTTAAAACATTATTAGCTTTAAGAATGTAATCAATCAACCAATTGGCTACCACAAACCTATAGACATTGATTATTGGTTTTTCCTTGAACCAATGTAGAGATCTAAGTCCCATTGCTTCTTGTAAGTTTTTAGCTACTGACTCTGGATCTTCTTCATATTGTTCTGGTATATTTCCTGCTAATTTCTCTAATATTTTTCTAGAAGAATCAATATCACCAGCTGGCAAATAGCCTTGTAAGTCTTTATCACTGACTGATTGCTTGAAGTTAACAAGATCTTTAATTACATAACCAATCCAAGAAAGTAAATCGCTATGATCTCGTGCTAACTTTGCAGGAGCTTTAGTAAAAATATTACAGTTATTTAAATGCTCTAAAAACATATGTGTTTATACTTCGATTAAGTTACTAACTCTGGTAAATACCTCCTGGATCTTAAAACATTTTCAGCAAGTTCAGCTTGTCTCTGTAAAATTATGTCATCCGGACTTTGTTTAGCATTTTGTACAATCTTCAGTAAATGTGGTTCAACAGCTTTCCCCATTGTTACAAATCCTTTCTCTAAATCTTTTTCAATGCTTGGCAATAATGATCTTCCAGATTCATCATCGATTAATCTTCCATAAAAATTAAATAAATCATTGATTGTTGCTAATCTCTCCTGATCTTCATTTAGAGGACAACTTACAAATTTAGTTATGAATGTAGCTACTTCAGCATCAATAGAGTATTGGCTTTGATATTCACTAATATCTAATAAGCGTGTTAATAAAGTAGTAATCAAAATATTTAACGTTCCTTCATCTGATTTTGATTTATTTAGATATTCAATCAGCATAGTTCGTGCTTGCTCATCTTGCATTACTGCTCTCAACATTCCAAAAGTTGGTGTTTTAGTATTTATACTTTGTTGGATTAAATCTTGAATACTTGAATTAGCTAAAGTATGTAGACGACTTAACATAAACGGTTCCCAGGGTTCCACTACGCTACTACCATTATTAATTATTCCTTGGATAGTATCTAAAGCAAATTCCAATGGCTCTCGTTTAGTCTCATTCATTTCTAATATCCTGGAATCTATATATGACGAATCTTTTTTAAATCTTGATATTGTAGCAGCAAGATAGTATAGATTCTCATCATCAAAATGATTATGATATCTAGCATAAATATCAATTAATATTTTAGGGCTATCTAATAATGGAGCTAAAACTAATAAATAGAAGCTAAGATTTTCGAAGTCTTCATTTAAATCCTGTCTACTTAGAACCTGCTGAATTCTTTGGATAATTAGTTTTTTAATTGGATCTTTAAATCGCTCTTCCTTCGCTAGTGAGTCCAAAATTGCCACCGAACAAAACACAGTATCTGATTTAGGACTCTTTAATTCGTCTTCAGGTATACCAAGAGTCTTAATTAATTGCTCAATTATATTAGTAGAAATTAGATTAGGATTATTGACTAAAAATTGGCTTGCAAAAAATTTACTGTCTCCTTTACTATTAGTACTAATTAAAGCCTTTAACATTTGGTCTGCTATAAATCTTGCTGAATTTGTATGTCCAGTAATTTTTGTTTTTGACATAGCTTCTAATATTTTTAATCTACTCTTGCCTCTAAATGGCTCAATATCATTTTGAAATTTTTCCATAAAAGCAGAATCAAGATCTAAATTAAACTGACCTAATATTTCTGCCACCTTTTCAAGAATACAAATAGAATCATTTTTCTTTTCTCTTCGAACCTCCCTGCTATTGCCCCTCTCTAGTTCATTCATAAAGATTTCAAGAAGAAGTTTTTTGTTAATTACTTTGTCACTAACAGAACTTGGATTATAATATTTAATCGTTTTTAACAAATTATCTAATTTATCTCGGGATCCTTCAATATCATCTGCATAAACCTCTCTGACACTGTTTTTTAGCTCGTCCTGAAGAGTGATTAATCCAAGCTCGCCAAGGTTAGCTATAACGTCCACTTTTAGATTCGAAATATCATACTCATCAACTAATTCTTGTTTTATTTCATTTTGCTCTGGTTTTAAGTAAGATTCTATTAAAGGTTTTGTCATAATAGTTCTTGTTAACTGAGTTAAACTTGAATCTAATTCTGAAGAATCTAGAGATTTAAATTCATCTTTAGTTTTATAATCTTCAGTAGGCAATTTAAAAATTCTATCTAGGGTACTAAAAACTTGTTCTTCAATGGTAATCCGAGATAAATTTCTAAGTCTTTCAGCATTATTGAATAATGTGTTACCCACCTGTATTTGTACGTCTGGATTTGAATTATATTCTTCGATCCGTAGTTGATAAATTTCTTCATTGCGAGCCGGTTTAATAAGTTCAAGGATACTTGTCGTAATGTCCTTAGTTAATTCTAGAGTGGCTTTTTTTGCTTGATGACTAAAATTGCGTTCGCAAATCGGTCTTTTTGCCGCTTCATAAGCAGCAAGAGAATGAATTATTGGTTTTATTCTGCTATAGCTCACAAGGTTTATCTGACCTATGTAAATAATACCAGATTAAGATTTAAATCATATTGGAATCTAAATATCCTCTAATTAAGCTTACTGGATGCAGAACCTTATAATCATCTCCAAGCTGGGCTTGAATTTGTGACATGCAACCAGGATTAGCTGTAAGCACAACTTCTGCATTAGTATTTTTTATAAATCTTGCCTTACGTTTACCTATTTTATTTGCCATCTTCGATTTAATAAGGTTATAGAATCCTGCAGAGCCGCAGCACATATCGGCTTCATAAAGAGGCATCAATTCAAGACTAGGAATTTGTTTAAGTAATTCTACATAGTCATTAGCTAAACCTTGTTGGTGATTTAGATGGCAGGCAGGGTGGTAAGTCGCTATGATTTTTGCTTTAGGTGTAGTTCGTTGCCCATTAGTTGACAAGAAACTAGGCTTCATTGGATTGACTGGAGCTCGCTCCAAAGCTTCTATTAAATCTAAGACCTTAAGTTCGCTGTGATTCTTGAGGAAAGCTCCGCAACCAGCAGAATTCATCACTAAAGGATATGAATATAAATGATTCTCAGGTGATTCGTTAAGCTTCTGTATTGTATCTTGTAATTGTTTTAATCCTAGCTTAGCTTCACCACTATGATAAGCAAGTGCCCCACAACAATTAGACTCTGGAATATAAACATGATAACCAAATGCATTAAGCACTTTAATAGTGTCCCAATGCACATGGTTATATACCGTATCCATAACACAACCCAAGGGTAAACTAAGAGTTCTATCACTGTCACTGACATCGTTTAATTCAATCTTAGAACGGTAATAATAATTGGTTTGAATTTGATGATAGTTATCCTCAAATTTAGGAATAATTTTAATAAATTTATGCAAAGGAATTAACATAGTAGTAAAATTCATCAAAGCTCTAAGAATTCTCAGTAAAAATCTATTGGGTAATAGCCAGCGAAAAGCTAGCTTACGCATAAATCCAAAGAAACCCTTAGAATAACTATTTAACTTCCAATCATTGCGTGCCTGCTCAAGTATATTAGTGTACTGTACTCCAGATGGACAGACAGTTTCACAAGCAGAACATTCTAAACAATTATCGAGATAATTAATAGAGTCTATTAATCGCTCCTCATTTAATGTAGCTCCATTAATAACATCATTAATAATATAGAGTCTTCCTCTGGGTGAATCTCCCTCATTACCTGTAATCTGATAAGTAGGGCAGGCAGGCAGGCACATACCACAATGAATACAGGCTTTAAGAATATCGTTTAAGGTGTCCATGGGCTTAGCTTCTCCATTGGATCATAAATTTGTTTTAATTCTTGTAATATCTTCTGTTCGAAATTATCAAGATTTAGATTCATCTTAGACTCTAAAGATTTGTTTTTATAAGTTATTGGATAAATATTCACGAAATAATCTGGCAGTAAGTAACGCACTCTCAATCTATAGAAATCATCAACCCATGACTCTGGCTGTGAAGCTTTCGTATATAAATCAATCCTAGATTGCTTTGGATAAATAATTAACTTATAATCATCAGGTAAAGAATAGTTATTCATTTTATCTATTAAATCTACTAATGAATTCATAAAGTCATAAATATCAGAAAGAGCTAAATGAAACTCAAATCTCATAGCATCATCAGGATATGACTTAGTATAATTAGCTTGCTTTAAACTTAAGCTCAAACGCTTATCACTAGACTGATAGAAGACTTCATCCGGGCTAGTATCAACATCAGTAAGCTTAACTTTAAAAAATGTTTCTAATCTAGCTAATGCTCTACCCACTCTTAATTGCACTTGTTCATTAGAACCCGAGAACTCTAATTTAAATTTCACAAGTCCAGTCAAACCCCTAGTGAAATATATTTCAACATTAGTATTAGTATCAAAATCTCTAGTACTAATCTTATGAAGAAAATTAATAAGCTCTTGATTGTAATATCGATCCTTAAAATCCTCTCCTATAGTGAGTTCTAGAGTCGCTTTGCGAGTTGGCAATTTCTCTAATCTAAGATTAGCTCCAGTAATCAAAGCCAAAGTATTACAACTGCCAATATAAATTTTTGCTAGATCATAGCCAGAAACATTCTTAATAACCTTACCTCCGGTCTTGGTTTCCATACCATTAGCATGCCTTAAACTAAGCCCCAGAACTTGTTTCGCTATATTATGTCCCCAGTCCTCGGCTATAATTCTTGATAATGAATAATGTGGCGGAGCGAAGATATTAGATACTAAGGAAAACTCAGCTAAATCTCTATCTAAATCAGCAAGGCTTAAAGCCCCTGGTACGCTTGCTACTAGATCTTCATGTTCAATCTTATACATCACTTTAATCCAATAGCTGCTTTATGAGCTCTTAGTTCAAGCTTATCATCAAGACCCTTTAATTCAATACTAGAACCGCTATAAACTAAAGCCCTTTTCAATAATTCATCTGCCAAATGTGGGTTCTTGGGAAGTAAACTACCATGCAAGTAAGTACCGATAAGGTTCTTATAAATAGCTCCTTCATAAGTATCTTCCCCATTGTTACCATAACCTTGAATGACTTTAGCCAGTGGCTTAGTTTTATTAGACTTGATATAAGTTCTTCCTGAATGATTCTCAAAACCAACTATAGTCTTAGGTTCTAAATCAATCAGTAACTCAGCCGTAACGTTACCGATCAAACGATCTTGAGGCTTACCCTTGATTATTCTTGGTGCCTTGGTTTCTACATCTAAAATTCCTAAACCTCCTATAATTTCAGCTTCAGAAGTCTCATAGCTTATGCCTAATAACTGGTAACCACCACATATAGAGAGTATTGTAGCTCCAGCCTCTACAAGATCAGTTAGTTCTTGTTTACGTAATAGTAAGTCCTTGGCAACTATAGTCTGCCCACTATCTTGTCCTCCGCCTATAAAAAACAAATGGTAATCAGAGAATCTCTTACTATGTTCATTAACAGTGATTTCATCAAATACAAACTCTATGCCGCGCCACTCTAATCTTTTAGCAAGAGTTGAAACATTACCCTTATCACCATAAAGATTCAATAAATCTGGATATAAATGAGCTATGCGTAAAACTGGGGACACAAGAATAGTTTAGCAAAGAGGTCTAATCCTTGTAATAATCTGCATCATCATCTAGGTCAAGTTCATCTGGATTGCCCAAAAATAAAACCTTACGCAAAGAGTCTTCGTTTGCCATCTGCTTAGATGAATAGAAACTGTTTAAATCCTTACCATCTTCGGTAACACGTTTAATGGAATTTACTAATGACTCACGTATCTCTGGAGTCTCTTCTATTACTGATAAAACACTTTTATAATAGTTTTCTAGATCACCGAAGCTCATCTCAGCCATATCAATGGTGGCTTCTTCTTCAAGTTCACTAGTTTTGGACCCCATGATGGAATCCAACACACTGTGTTTTTTTACTTTCTTCTTCTTAATCAGTTCAGATACGAAGCTATAAGCTAGCATCTTACTGACATGACCTAATTCCATCTATCCCTCATCCCTAGTTAACGGCACCCCGTAACCCTTATTTCTCTGAAAATTGTCTCTCTATTATTCATATCGGTCATTTAGCCTAGTTCTGAATAGAAAGATTCTTATGATTAGATTAAGCCCGGATTATTGCATATTGTCGAGGATATCAAGCAGTTTAATCTCAAATATCAAGTCTTTGCCGGCAAGGAAATGATTAGTATCGATATGGCTGACTTCATCGCCTTTATCAATTAATTTAGCTGGCACATTACCATCAGGCATTTGCAGATTAATAGCTTCACCTGCCTTAATATCCAAAGGCACCTTACTAGTAGGGACCTCAATGATTTTCTCTTTATTGTATTCACCATAAGCATCCTTAGTTTTAATGGTAATAACTTTCTCTTGTCCGATCTTCATACCCCTAACTGCATTTTCAAATTTAGGCAATAACTTACCACTACCTAATACAAAAACTAAGGGCTCCCCGCCTTTGGTTGAATCAAAAATCTTGCCATCAGTTAACTTTCCAGTATATTCTACCTTAACAGTTAAGCCATTCTGAGCAGTTACAGGTTTCTTGGCTAGAGATTGATTAGTCCCTATAAACAGCAATACAATTAGTGGTAATAAGTTTTTAAGCATTAACTATGATTGTAGCAGTACAATTTAAATCATGCTGTTAATCTGTTCTGCTTGGGAAGAAGAAGTCAAAACGCTCAAGGCTCAGCGTTCAAAGCTCAATGAAGAGTCTTCGATTAGGACTCTGGGGATTGGCTATTTTGATGCCGCTCTGCAATTAAATAAGATTTTGCAGGATGCAAATTATTCTAGAATAATATTTTTGGGGACAGGCGGTTCATACTCCAAAGAATTAGGAATTGGAGATCTAGTAAGTATCTCTTCAGTAAGTTTATTAAATTTAGGTACAGTACTAGAGCATAGCTATGTACCAATAGAATATGATGCCTATGAATGTTCAAGGTTACAGGCTCAACACTCAACGGTCAGTGCAAATTGTTTATCAAGTTTGGAAATAACTAAATGCAATCAGGTCTCCAAAAAAATTGAAAACTATTACAAAGATCCTGTCAGACATGCAGCATCATTTATCCAGCAAAGCTCTAGTGAAGCTGGAACTATTCAACTTCCCTTAGTAGAGAATCTCGAGCTTTATGGTGTCGCTAAAATAGCATCAGAGCATAATATTCCTTGGTCAGCATTTTTAGGGATAACTAATTATACTGACGCTAATGCACATCAAGATTGGAAAGCAAACCAAGAAAGGGTTTCAGAGAAACTATGTGAATCTGTGTTATCAAAAAATCTTGTTAGTTAATCTATAAAATAGATATTATCTGTTTGCCTATGGTAAGATAAATGTTGTGCTTACTAATACAATCTCTACACCACAAACAACTTTATGTCTACTTGATCAGATAAATAAACTTGGTCAAGCAGAAGAGGTCTCTCAAGTAAGAACTTTAGTTAAAGCATATTTAAAAACTGTAAAACAAGCAGCTTGTGAAGTTTCAACCTTTGTCCAGCAATTATTAACTACTGAGAATGTGACCCCTGCTGTGAATTTAATTCCTAATAATTTTCTTGATGCACTAATGAGGATACCCAAAGCTAGAATCTCTAGATTACAAACATTATATTCTGAATTACAAAGCCCAATTAATACACAAACTATTCCTAAACCAAACAAAACTCAAGCCAGAACATTCCGAAAAATTTATACACAGTTAGATATTTATAAATTACCAAAGCCTCCAACAACAAGAGAGCCTGAGCTCCTTAATATTTTTAGCAATCTTATCGGTAAAGAAGGGGCATTGGCAATTCCTGTCCATGACCATGATTTAACTTTTACCAAAGAAACTAATGCTTATCTCCCTGCTGGTCATTCATATAGTTCTGAATTAGATATCTGGATGAAATTTAGAGGAAATGCTTATCATCCATTTACCTTACGTGAATCTCTCAGGGAACTATGTCAAAATTTTGCAGACGCGCATAGATCCAATCTCAGCCCAACTTTAGAAGGAGTTAAATTTAGCACAAGAACAACAAATGACAATAAATTTATTATCAGAATCGAAGGTCAGGGTACTTTTCATCCTGATTTCTTACTACTAGATGGAGGTACGACTAAACAAAATGACCCGCATAGTATCGGTAACCATGGGGACGGCAGTAAAACAGCGATTCAAAATTTATTACAACAATATAATGCTGAAAAAATAGAATATGGTTCGCGCAATTGGTCTGTGGAGTTTAAACGAGAACGCTTTAAAGAAAGTAATATCAATGGTATTGCACGAAAAATTCAACATCTAAATGATGTAGATGGCTCTTTTTGTGAAATCACCATACCGCAATCAAGACATGCAAGATTGAAAAATCAATATATTGATGCTTTGAGTCAAGCTATAAATCTTTTTTATTACCCAGATAATCCAGGATTTCATGGCGATCAACTCTCATATGAAAATTCTGCTGGTGGTTTTGCTCTTGATTTAAATAAAAACAGAGGTGGGGTTTTCCGTATTAAACAAGGTACTACCGTTGAATTAGATACAGGGAAAATATCTATCAATCCTTTTCCTGGATTTAGTATCTGGTCTAATAAAGATTTAGAAGGCAAGGAAGCCTTTCACTCAGATAGAAACAGACTGCCATTGAATTTATTTCAAGTAGATCAATTCCTTATCACCCCTGTAATTCAAGCAATGAGCAATGATGAGCTTGTTTACTTCATTGGTCAATTAGAATACTTATGGAATGTAGATTTATGTCATGCTAACTTTACCCAAAATCCTCAAATAGCTCTTCTTGCAAGAATGGTTTCAGAATGTAAACAACGATCTATTGGTTTTGATTTCTCCACAGAAAGAGACATCCCAAGAGCTTTTTCTGGTATAACTCCTTTGAAAGAAAGAGATGAGTTTGTTATACAAAATATGCAAGCAAATAATCAGCAAACAATTAGAGTCAATATTCTTAAAAGGGCTGCCGAAGCTCTAGATCAAGCAAAACCAACTTATTCATCCAGACAAGATCTAAGCAATATATATCTTTATGATGCAAGAGGCTACGACTACAAGGATATTGTTTTTAATGAAACTGAAAGACAAGGTCATCCTATTAGACTTGATTCTGCGCTCCTAGAGCATACTCCATTCAAATTAGCACTTCTAGTATTCTATCTTAATACCCGTTTTGACAATACACAATTTGGCAATTTAAGTTGCACAGTAAATAGCCTATTTAAAGCAAGACTGGACCAATATTCAAACCCAAGAGATTTAGATCGATACTCCAACTTAATAGAATCGTTACCAAATGATACACAGGCTATCTTAGATGATCTTGAGTTATTATGGGAAGCAACTGAACGAAGAGATCTATCTTTTCTACCTGCATTAAGACAAGATCATTGGTAATTTACAGTTAATTATAAATATAAATCTCTAACATATCCAGCTACTTTATTAAACACTGGACCAGCTACAGTATCACCCCAGCCACCATCCGCCTTAGGATCATCTATAACTACTAAAGTTATAAACTTAGGGTTTTCTGCAGGATAGAAACCAATGAATGAAGCTATGGTACGGCTATTAGAATAGCCTCCGCCTTCATTCAATCTCTGAGCAGTTCCTGTCTTACCTGCTACTGCAAGTCCAGGGATCTTACCAGAGATAGTGAACCTAGTCTTAAGATTAGTCTCAATCGAAGCTGCAAGCAAATCTCTAACCAAATTAGCAGTCTCGACCTTAAGGATCCTATGAGTTTCGACTTCATCTACTTTAGTTTTAGGAATCTTCAATAAAGTAGGTCTTACTCTATTGCCACCGTTAGCTACAACATTCACCGCAGTTAGTAATTGCAGCGGTGTCACTGAAATAGAACCTTGCCCAATCCCAGTAGTAGCCGTATCTAATCTTCGCCATTTATTCCAAGCATCTAATATTCCTTTAGACTCACCATCCAGTTCAATACCAGTCTTACTAGCAAATCCAAACTTACGAATATATTTATAGAAAGTCTCTGGTCCCATTTTCACTGCTAAATGCGCGGCAAATGGATTACTAGATCTCTCAAAAAGCTGTTGCAGACCCAATTCTACAGTTGGTGTTCTACCCGCGACATAATCATGATTCTTGATTCTATGTTTATCAATTTCTAAGTAGCCTGGATCTACAAAACGATAGCTAGCATCTATAGTTCCAGAATCTAATGCTGATGACACCGTAACAATTTTAAAAACTGAACCTGGTTGATAAACATCTACTAGAGACCAGTTCTTAATAGCCTCAAATGAATAATCATAATATTTATTCGGATCAAAACTCGGTGACACAGCCCAAGCTACTATTTCCCCAGTCTTAACGCTCATGACAATTACTGTTCCTCTACTAGCGCTAGTTTCGCTCAGTCTTTGTTCCAAAGCTTTCTCTGCAAAAACCTGCACACGTGAATCAATACTTAATTCAAGCTTCTGTTCAGGATCATCATGTAATAATTTTTCGTACTTGGCTTCCATTCCCTGACGGGCTTTGCTATAAGTATCCACATAACCAATAAGATGTGAAGCATGCTTACCTTGAGGATAGAATCTGGTTCTAACTTTTCTTACATATAGTAATCTAGAGTGAAGTTTCCTAATCTTATTAGCCTGTTCCTTATTTAAATTACGAGCAAGTGTTTGACTTGACTTACGGTATATTAATTGTGGATTTTTTAAATCAACAATTTCTTGTAAATTTGCAATTAATTGTGCTCTATTCTCATCACATTGGACTGGATTATACTCAAGCGTATAACGAGTAAGATCCAAAGCAAGAACTTTTTCATTTCTATCAACAATCTCTCCTCTAGGAATATCAGGAAGATTAGACATCAAGTTGTTTTTAATAGAAGCGGCATGCTTATGCCCTTCTAAGATCTGAAACTGTGCTAAACGAGCAATGATAATCAGGAAAGCAAGCGCTATAAGGATTTGAACTAAGGTATAACGAAACTTTGACATAGAATTATGGGAGTAAAGAATATGATCCTAACCATTTGAAGTAGCTAAAGTGTTGGCGAGCTTGACGCATCAATGTTTCATAATGCGGATCTTCCTTGTGTAGATCAAAATCTACTAAGAATAGATATTCACCGATACTCTTCTTTGCAGGACGGGACTCTATGCGACTAAGATTAACATTATTAACCGCAAATAATCTAAGTATCACTTGTAAACTACCTGGCTCATCTTTAGTCTGAAATAATATTGAGCTTTTATTCTTAGCTATTGTGTTATAGTCACCAGGCTGCTTAGAGAGTACCCAGAATCTAGTTTCATTGATATCACTATCATTAATTGAACGTTGAATAATTTCTAAATCATAAGTCTCTGCGCATAGTTCATTAGCAATAACCACATGCTTGCTTACATCTTCACCTTTGTCTTGTTTTTGCTTTAAATCTCTAGCTGCAGAACTATTACTAGAACTTGGAACTATCTCAGCATTAGGAATATTCTTTCTTATGAAATCCATACACTGACCCAGCGCCATATGATGAGCTCGGATTTTTGTAACTTGTGATAAGTCAGATTTAAACTTAAAACCTTTAGTTGCTAATAAACAATGATTGATAGGTAAAATATATTCATTAATGGCATAAACATTATCCACTCGCTGCAGCGCCTCTATAGTCTCTGCTACACCACCAGCGATAGAATTCTCTACAGGCACTATAGCCCTATCAACTAAACCCATAGATAGATCATGAACCATATTAGTAATGGTGCTAACGGGAATTAGTTCTTCTTTCGCAAAAAGATTACGTGTAGCAATATGTGTATACGAACCTTCTGGACCTAAGTATGATATCTTCATGTCTATTTAATAGATTAACACAGGTATATCAGGAGTAAAAAATTAATATAGATGAATTAAATTTAAGTCTAAAAGATTACGATGAAATTCTTGATCGTGAACTAGAACCTGTTCTCAACGAAATAGCATCTAAGTCCAAAGCTTTAGCTTCTAACCTCAAAGATTGCTTAGAAAAATTTCGTATGAGCGATAGATATCTAAGGGCTTATAGAGGTGAAAATATTGCCATTAAAGAAAGTGACCTAATCGGAGAAGAGTTTGATATTTTCAGGAAATATGTTCGCTTACTCAGATCTTGTACAATAATGTGTGGTCAGGAAAGCTCTAAAAAGTTCAAAGACTTATTTATGGATTTCTTCTCTGGAACTCGATTAGATTTAGCAAGGAACTTAAATGGCACTAGCAAAAACTAAAAAGCGTAAAATCCGAAAAAAATTATTCTCAGAAGCTCGTCCCAGCGTCAGAAAACTACAGCGCGAGTTTTATTCTCAAGAACAAATAAATAATTTCAAAAAAATTATCAATCACGATTCTAAAATATACTCTAAATACAACAACGATATTTTAATTATCGGTTTAGATGAAGTTGGTAGAGGTTGTGTAGCTGGACCAGTCTGCACTGGAGCATATTCTAGCTCAAGCTTCTACCTACATGCTAAAGAATTACTAGAAGATATCATCAGGTCTAGGCAGTTAACTAGCGGTGAGTTTATGTCCTATTCTGATCGTGATTTATATTATTCAGAAACCATAATTAATGAAGGTTCTGTAGAAGAAGAATTATTAGAGATAGAAGATCTAAGTGCCTTACTGTTACTTGAAGACAGCAAACAAGTCCCACATGCTAAACGAGAGAAGCTCTGTAACTCATTGCTAAACGTTCCTAGCTTTAGTCCAGAAAGTCATATACTTTATTCTACTAATCAACATAGCGCAGCTCAAATTGACGAACAAGGAATAGTCCAATGCATTTGGTCATCAATGACAGAAAACCTGCTTAATATAGTGATGTTGTATTTTGATTTCTATCATAAATACCCTAAGGAGATCCTATTACTTGTCGATGGTCCTAAAACTATAGCTAATATAATTAATTTACTTGAAGAGAAGTTATCTAAGAGAAATATTAGTGATATTAATTTCGTAGAATTAAATAATGATCCAGAACAACAAAGCTTAGGGCTTGAAATCAGCCATGGAAGTATAGTTCTAAGACAGCAAGCAATAGTTAAAGGTGATTCACATAGTGCTCTTATTGCTGCCGCTAGCAATCTCGCTAAATCAGCTCGGGATAAGCATATGCGCACACTCGCTACTAAACATCCAAACTATCTTTGGGAGAATAACGTTGGTTATGGCACCAAAAAGCATTTAGATGCTATTCAAACCTATGGCATGATAGATGAGCATAGAAGAAGTTTTCTAAGTAATTACGAGGCTAGTGAACTTCTGGTAGACGAAAGCCAATTGAATCTTTAGGTTTAGCATTTTCATTTATAAGTAACCTAATTGCTTCAAAAATCTTTCCGATCTTCTCATCATTATCATTCAAACGTTTATTCATAGTAGCTTCTAGCTCTGCAACTTTCTTGATTAAGTCCTTATTAGTTTCTACAAAGCTGCGCATCTGCACAAATGCTCTCATAATAGTTATATTCACTTGGATTGCTCTTTCAGAATTTAAAATACCTGAAAGCATTGCTACACCCTGTTCAGTAAAAGCATGTGGTAAATGTTTTGAAATTACTTTTCCACTCATTTCTGGATTTAATGATCTAATATAATGAAATTCCTCGTCATCTAGTTTAAACATAAAATCCTTTGGGAAACGTTGGTAATTTCTTTTGACTGCTTGATTAAATATTTTTGTTGAAACTTGGTATAGCTGTGCTAAATCAAAATCTAAAAGAACCCTCTGCTTTCTAATTAGGTAAATTCTTGAAGTAATTACTTCTGGTATAATAAGTTTGGTCATTGTAAACTCCTTAATCCAAACTTTTTAGCATGTAAAAAATCGTTTCTATTCAAAAAAGTGTAATACGCAGAAGCAAGTTAGATTAAAAATATTTTAAGGTCACAAATTGTGACCTTAAAATATTTTTAATCTAAAAACCTAGGTATATCAATAGAAATTGACTTTGCAAATTATTTTTAAAGGTCACAAATTATAAATTCTAGAACGATATCGCCAAACTATTCAAGGGTTAGCCCGGCTTCTTATCCTTAAACATAATCCCATAAGCACAAGGGATTAAATACAAGGTAAGTAAGGTAGATAAACCCATACCAAAAATTATCACAACTCCAAGACTTTGACGTGATTCGGTACCAATGCCTAGAGCTAAGGCTATTGGTAAAGTACCCACAATCGTAGAGACAGCCGTCATAAGCACAGGTCTTAAACGTAACTTAGAAGCCTGCTTCACTGCTTCAAGAGTGGAGACTCCTTGCTTACGCAAATGATTCATGAACTCGACAAGCAATATACCGTTCTTAGTCGCCATCCCAATAAGCATAATCATTCCTACTTGAGAATAAAGATTGATGCTTATATTTTCGAACTGTGGGATCACGTACTGCAACCAAGAAAAATTACTGCCAAGTATATTAATTAGAAACTTAGTTAACCACGGGAAAAACTGGAAACTATAAAGACCGACCAAAGCTCCAAACAAAGCTAGCGGCACTGTCAACATGATAATTAACGGTGATAAGAAACTTTCGAACTGTCCTGCCAAAAATAAAAACGCAAACACCAAAGCTACTAAGAATCCAAAATACAAAGCAGTACTAGAATCTTTTAGCTCCTTAGATGTACCTAAATAATCTATCTCAAAATCTACTGGTACATTATCCGTCGAAGCTATTACTTCTCTGGTCATTTTCTCAAGTTCTATAAGCCCCTCAGCAGGTGTAATTCCCGCTTTAGGAGAGGCTTCTATAGTGACAGATGTTTTACGATTATGATGATTACGATCTTCTGCACCAACGCTTTCTTTAACTTTAATAATATTACTCAATTGAATTAAAGCCCCCGTATTATTCTTTAATGCAAATTCTCCAATATTATGAATATCATCTTTTTCTGTTCTTGGTACTTTCACTATAACTTTATAATTTTCACCCTTATCATTAAACTCAGTAACATCAACCCCAGTAAATAAAAGTTCAATGGAACGAGAAATATCACTCATCGAAATACCAAGACTTAAAGCTTTATCACGATCTATCTCAATATTTAATTCTGGCTTATCTAATCTAACATTAGAACGAGCAAACATTATACTTGGCAAACTAAATGACTTAGCAGTAATAAGAGCAGAAGCTTTAACCAAGAAATCTAGATTATTACTCTTAATCACTAATTGTATCGGTTGTGCCCCAAAACCACTGTCTGGGCCAGATTTTGGCAGTATAGGTAAAGTAAACATCTCAGGCATAGCAAAGAATTGTGGATATAGTGGACCAACAATAGCTCCTACTTTACGGCTTCTTTCTTTCCAGTCCTTAAGCCTTGCGATAACAATACCCTCTGTCGGCTTACCAGGAGCATCTCTACCAAAAGCAGCTACAGCAATGATCGTAGCCATCTCTGGTATCTTAGCTAAAATATTTTCCACCTTACGAATTTGCCTGTCCATCACTTCGATATTACTACCAGTAGGACTTTTAAACACCACCAAAAAACTACCTCTATCCTCATTAGGGACAAAATCTGTCGGCAATGTCGTAAACAAATAGACTGAACTAGGTATACATACAGCTAAAAGCAATATGATGAACTTAACTTTATGCTGCAATAAAGCTTCTAAACTTTTTGCATATTTGTTTTCCAAGAAGACAAAGCATTTCTCCAAAAAATCTTTAATTGCCTCATAGAAGTGTACGCGCTTGATTTCTTGGGGTTTTATTAGATCATCTGTATGCTTAGTTAGAATTCGAGAGCACAACATCGGCACAATACTAAGTGACACAAAAGCAGAAATACCGACTGCAAAACACAGAGCAAAAGCAAACTCTGAGAGTAATCTACCGGTAATTCCAGTCAAGAACCCAACTGGCAAGAATATAGACATGAGTACCAGGGTAGTAGCAAGAACCGCGAAGGTAATTTCTTCTGCTCCTTTCCTTGCAGCTTCCTTTGGATCCATACCTTGCTCTATATAACGATAAATATTTTCTAAAACTATTATCGAGTCATCGACAACAATACCAATAGAAATAATCAAACCCAAAAGGGTCATTTGATTAATAGTAAAATTCATCAATTGCAAACCAGCCATAACTCCTATAAGGCTGATAGGAATTGCTATACCAGGGATTAGAGTGCTACGGAAATTACGCAAGAAAATAAAAATTACGAATAATACAAGTAAAGTTGCCTGTAAAATGGTTTCATATAGTTCTTGCATACTCAAACGAATAAATTGAGCAGCATCATAACCAACCCATAAATGAATATCATCAGGAATTTTGCCTTGTAACTTATCTACTAGTTTTTTAACTTCATCAGAGATCTGTACGGCATTGGATTTAGCCTGTCTTACTATTCCTAGCCCAAAACCTTGTTGTCCATTGAATCTAACGAAGCTGATATCATTCTCAGCCCCTTCTCTAACCATAGCAACATCATTTAATCTTAGTTGCCCGCCGCGTGTTTGTTTAATAATAATATTACCGTATTCTTCTGCCTTAGTTAATTTAGCATCGACATTAATGCTAAATTCTCTAGCTTTAGACAATACCGTACCTGCAGGAAGCTCTACGTTATTAGCTTTAAGGACTTGCTCTATATCAAGAATCGTTAGACCATAATAAGCAAGCTTCTTCGGATCGATTAATACTTGTACCGAGCGACGTCTCTCACCACCAAATATTACCTTAGAGACACCACGAATATTCTGAAAATAATCCTTGATCTCTTTATCAACATACTGCGCTAAGTCAATCAAATTGCGGGTTTGAGACTGTACCCCTATCCACATAACTGGTTGTGCATCGGAATCAGCCTTAGCAATAATCGGATCATCGACATTCTCTGGAAGCCTCCTTGCTACACGTGAGATCTTATCTCTGACATCCTGAGCTGCAACATCTATATCACGTTCTAGAACAAACTCAACAGTAATATTACTAACTTGGTCTCTTGAACTTGAAACCATAGTTCTAATACCTTCAATACCAGCTAGCTCTTCTTCTAAAATATCAGTTATCTCAGATTCAATAACCTTAGAACTAGCTCCAGGATAGACAGTAGTAACAGTTACTACTGGAGGATCTATATCTGGGTACTCGCGTACTGGTAATTTAGTCCAAGCTAAAATACCAGCAAAAACAATTACCAAGGACATCACTGTTGCTAAAACAGGACGTTCAATCGATAGAGCAGATAATGATGGGAGCTTATCCTTCAATACTATTCCTCCACTACCACCAAGTTAGCTTCAGGATAAATACTATGCAAACCAGCATAAACAACATTATCACCAGCTTTGATACCTTCTAAAATTTGTACTTTACCATTCTGGCGTAATCCGGTTTTGATAGGAACTCGTTTGGCAATATAGCCTGATTGTGCATGAGAAGCCTGATTACCATTAACCGTAGAGTCATTAGGTTTAGTGGTCTGTATAGCAAGATACAAATATTCCTGCCCCTGATCTAAATAGACAGCTTCTTCTCTAACTAATAAAGCATCTTTAAGATCGCTTATTACTTGTTTAACTTTAACGAATTGGTTAGCTTTAAGTTTAGATGATGGATTAGTGATTTTCGCTCTTACCACAACAGTACGCGTCGCAGGATCAACACGCGGAGAAATAAAATCTACTAATGCATTAAATACCTTATCAGGCTCAGAATCTGTTGTCAGAGTGACGTTCTGTCCAATCTGAACCTTAGCAATTAATCTTTCTGGGATAGAATAACTAGCCCTAAGTGGATCAAGTTTCACCAGATCGAGAATCGGGTCACCAAGCTTAACATAGTCACCTGGATCAACATGAATTACACCCACTGCACCAGAGGTCTTAGCTCTGATTAATAAATTATCTTTCTGCGATTTAATTCTACTTAACTCAGTTTCATACTTAAGTAAATCTTGCTTAGCAATAGCTCCTTCGTTATATAATTTAGAATAGGCACTATAGTCAGACTGAACCTTCTTAAGATCAGCATCTACATCTTCACCCTTAACTTTAATCAAAGGCTCACCAGCCTGAACCCATTGACCTTCATAAACATATACTTCTTGGACTTGACCTTGACGTTCAGCCGAGACAAGTATCTCCTTATCAGCTTTAAGTTCACCAGCAGTCTCAAACTCTTGGCTTATAGGCTCTAACTTAGCCTGCTCAAACTTAACATATATTGGCTTGGCTGCTTGTTCTTGAACTGCTTTCTTAGCGCAAGAACTCAGGAGTAAAACTATAATAAAAATACGTAAAGTAGTCTTTAAGAAATTGAACATACCTAATCATTTTATCACCATCGCAGAACCATTCTTTCTTTTATCCGCATAAGCCTGTATATCCTTCTGAAAACTAATCGCATTCACTGCAGTCTTAAAACTTAAATCAGTTTCTTGGTAAGTTTTGCCATCACTATTAATAAAAATCCTCGGTGCATTAATCGCTGCTTCAAGGCTCATAGATTTATCAATAATCTTAGTGAATGTTTCATAAACAGAATTAATAATAGTCCAACCACCTGCCGCTCCTATCGCTAGAACAGGCTTAGCATCTTTAAACACTATTAATGGTGTCATAGATGAACGTGGTCGCTTTGCTCCATAAGTCAGGTTGGCTTCTTCCTTGTGACTGGTTAAACCAATTGCTGACTGACGTTTCTTCAATCCTCGCTGTATAGAATTACAATGACCAGGTTCAGCTTCAAAATCACTTAGTTCATTATTAAGCAAGAATCCATAACCAGGGACTAAGCGTCCACTACCGAACTCTGATTGGATAGTTACCGTCGCGCTAATAATATTACCGAAACGATCGCTAATAATTATATGCGTAGTGCCCTGCTCATCAGGATTATCACTAGGATTGCATTTAGTATTTATGAAGTCCGTATCAGCGAGGAAATTATCACGATATTGATATGCTTGCAAGATAGCTTGACTACCATTCATATTATCTGCTGCTACTAAATCAAAAATCTTATAAAGTGTCAAAGCTCCTGAGCTTGGAGAACCTATACTATAGATCTCATAATCATTATAGTCATATTTAACAGGCTCTCTAAATACTGCTCGATAACGTTTCAGATCACTAAGTTCTATTTCACTTGTATCAACTATCGCTTGCGCTAAAACGCCTTGGTAGAAAGCTCCCCAGCCGTTATTAGCTAATAATTTTAAAGTTTTAGCATAATCCTTATTAACAAAATTATCACCGAGTTTCATATCATCCCAACTATGTAATTCCAAGTGTGCTTGCAACTCATTATAAAAATATTCGCTGATAAGAAATCCATTCTCCGCAATTACTAATGCTGGTTGAATAACAGACTTGCGATCTAGCTTACCAAACTTATCATGCAACAAACGTAAACCATCAGCCACTCCAGGCACGCCGATACTAGCATTACTAGTCATCCAATCAAGCTTAGGATTATGAGTCTTGTAATCCCAGAAAGCCGATGGATAAAGGTCTGCAGGCTGCTCTTCACGAGCGTCTAAAGTATAAACCTTCTTGTCTTGAGCATTATAATAAACCGCAAAAAATCCTCCACCTAAACCAGAAGCTTGCGGCTCCACATTAGTCAGAGTTAAAACCGTCGTCACAAAAGCATCAGCAGCAGTACCACCTTGAGCTAAGACTTGAGCTGCAGCTTGAGTAGCTAGTGGATCTCCAGTAACGATAGCAACAGGATGTTTAACTACTGAGCAAGAGCTTAATAGAACCGAAACTAAACAAACAACATAAAACTTATTGATATAATTCACTAACTCTATTTTATACTTGATTCGTTATTTAGCTTTAACTACAGCAAATTTAGTATCAAATTGTCGTTGCACTGCTTCATCAGCTTGCCCTAACTCAAAACTATCACCAGTAGTTTCATTGACTAAGGTATAAGTGCCTGACATCTTAGAACTAAGGTCAGGTGCTAATACATTTCCATCCTTAAGCACCACCGTAAACTTATAAGTATCTTCGCCTAACTTAATTGATAATTCCCCTAAACGCATATTTTCAGACATAGTAGGGTTTTCAAGAGCTTCCCATTTAATAAACTGACCTTCTTGAATCAAATCCTCCGAAGATGGAGCAAGAGCCTTTCCAAAAAATGGAGTTAATATTCCTTGGAAAATCTTATCCCATTGTTTAGCTAAATCTATAAATAAATTTGCTTTTTTAACTCTCTCTAAAGTTGTACTGTTACTAATAGGTGTAAGAAAACCTGTGACTAGTTTCTCGCAAGCTTGAGCTATATGTTCTGCTGTAGCACGTCCATCTTGAAATTTAGTAACAACATCGTCACCAAGACTACGCAAATCACTACCAGAAAAACTTAAGTCCCGTTTAACACCTAATTTATCAACGGTTATCATAATAAATATAATACCATCACTTTACTTGTTTTTCTTCAACATGATTTCTTGCCAGTATCACTATTATAAGGAATAAACTCAAAACCTCAGCATCTCCCCACCAATTCTCTAATAAACCCTCAATACTAATCGCCAAATAGGCTACAAGATAGGCTGCTAAGCCTTGTCCAATATTTTTCACTAAGTAAAAACCAATTGCTAAGTAAAAACTCAACCAAACTATAAACTTAATTAACCCACCTTCTACCAGCTGCTGAAAATAAATATTATGTGCGTGAGTTAGGTTTTCATAAGGTATAACCTTATTAATTCCAGTAACTGGTTTCTCTAACCAAGCATTATAATTCTGCTGCCATAAGTGGAAGCGTAGCTGCATGCTATTGCTGTTTATAATATGATCTACACTACTTAAACGTTGAATCTTCTTAGCTACTCGCGGAGATAGTAGAGTAATAGCAAACAGAGACAGTGAAAGCGTCACAGCAATAATCAAACAACGCTTAAGAGTTAATTTTTTGGTAAGGATAGCATAAACTAAAATCCCAATTACTAAACCAAACCAAGTAGATAATTGTCCTAAGGCAATAATAGCCAGAGCTTGGAGTAATAATAGTAGGGTTAATAGTAAACGCTGACTAAGTTTCTCTCTATAAGCTAAACCGATAAACAAAGCAATCAGTAGCAAACCCGAGCTGGTAAAAGGTTGACTTAAAATCCCATAACTATGAGGGTCATGTGGTACTAAACCTATTAGCTGCGATATTATAATCAAACTCAATGTAGAAGCTGAACCAATAATAGTTAAAACAATGAAATCACTAGTACGAGCTAATAATCGATAATTAATAATTGGTATTTTCTGGGTTAGTAAATATGCTGCCCAAAACCACTGTAAATAAGTAGTGAAAAAACTTTTCAACCAAGACACTATCGAAACACCATGTATTAAAGTCAAAACTAAATTAACTAGAATAAAAGCAATAAAAAATAAATCTAAGTAGCTTAACTCTGGACGTTTCAAGCCTTGCTTAAGCTTCACTAGGCAAGTAGCTAGCCACAAAATTAAACCACTAACAAGAAATATACTTCTTAGAGTTGGACTAAAAAAACTAGCTGCAATAAAAGTGATGAAACAAATATAGGAGATTTTTAGTAACATACTGGTGACCGAGTGGTGAGTGACTGGGTGTCTGAAGATTCATTTTTCTCAGTCACTCACCACTCAGACACTTATCACTAATTACTTTTTCATTCTGAGGAAATCTGGTATATCAACATTCTCAGTAAAGCTAGAACTAGTACTTGGACTAGTACGAACTTTCATCTCTGTATCAATAGCAGCTTCAGGTACGTCTAGAGTAGGCATAGTCACTCTAGCTTTGATTGCTGATTTATCTACAGAGTTAGAATTAGAGAAGAATAGATTATTAGGACTGCTTACTGAACGAGCTTGCGGAGACGCAGGTCTAGATGCAGGCTTAGCATTGCCAGATCCAAACGTACTACCAAAATTCAAATAAAAAGGAGATGATTTATCCTTAGATTGAGCAGTAACAGCTTTAGCAGTTTCAAGTTTCTCTGCTGTCTTAAATCCAGTTGCAATAACA
Source organism: uncultured Gammaproteobacteria bacterium (assembly GCA_964551135.1). Taxonomy (GTDB): domain Bacteria; phylum Cyanobacteriota; class Vampirovibrionia; order LMEP-6097; family LMEP-6097; genus CAYPGT01. The sequence continues at coordinate 118,448 of CAZKAT010000002.1, forward strand.
GTGATCTGGATCTCGCCTTGAAGCTTCTCATCAATTACCGCACCAACGATAATGTTAGCGTCTTCATTAACTTCTTCATAGATAGATTCAGCAGCTTCATTAACTTCATGAAGTGTTAGATCTCTACCACCAGTAACATTAAATATAATTCCTGTAGCACCAGAGATAGAATTTTCTAATAGAGGTGAGTTAACTGCTTGTCTTGCAGCTTCTACTGCTCTACCTTCACCACTAGCTCTACCCATACCCATGATGGCATTACCAGCATTAAACATCACTGACTTAACATCAGCAAAGTCAACGTTAATTAAACCAGGTACTTGAATTATGTCACTGATACCTTGAACTGCTTGTAATAGAACATTGTCAGCAAGCGAAAATGCATCAGTCATGCTTGTTTGACGCTCAGTGATTTCTAATAATCTGTCATTAGGAATAATTATTAGAGCATCTACTTTATCTTTAAGTTGCTTGATACCTTCTTCTGCAAGCTTCACTCTACGACGTCCTTCGAAACTAAAAGGCTTAGTAACCACTCCTACTGTAAGTATGCCTTTCTCTCTTGCGATATCAGCGATAACTGCAGCACTACCAGTACCAGTGCCACCGCCCATACCTGCAGTAATAAAAATCATGTCAGCGCCATCAATAGCTTGACTAATAAACTCTGAACTTTCCTCTGCTGCTAATTTTCCTGTCTCAGGATTACCACCCGCACCAAGTCCACGAGTGAGTTTCACGCCTAATTGCATTTTATTAGGAGTCTGTGCGATTTCTAAAGCTTGTTTATCTGTATTTGCTACCCAAAACTCAATATTATTGAGCCCCCCAGCAATCATGCCATTTACTGCATTAGAACCTGCGCCACCCGCTCCGATAACTTTTATGTTTGCCCCTAAAACTTCCTGATTTGTATATTCCATGAGTCCTAGCGTAAACCTAATACACCGGGCCGTCAAGATCTTCCCTTCATATCATTTTATGAAAAGAATTTTATGTTTCATTGTACTCAGTTCTTAACCAAGCACTTTGTTTTAAGACATTTTTTAAGAGATTTTGTTCCAAAATAGACTAATTTTGGAACAAGTAGAATCTCGTTTAAAGATGGATTTACAAGGGAAATTAAGCCTTAAGAAGGACTTTAATGAAATGCTGAAGATAATATGATAATATATTATCTTATGAATATTCAAACTCGTTTTTTTCGTCTAGACCCTCCTCACATTAAGACAAGCACAAGCAGAGCAGAAGGCTACTCAGCAACAGAGCTAGAAACTGCTCAAGCTCCACGCCAAGATTATGGATTACATCAGAGTTCAGACTTAACTAGAATACAAGACGAACTAGATGAGACTGATATCGCAATAGCTGATTTAGTTCAAGCAGTAATACAGGGGACCGAATTAGAAAATGATGTTAGATATGCTTCTCCTATTAGCAAAGAATTGTTTAACTCTTTAAATGATCCTAATCATTATTTGTCTGAACTTCGCAACGAAGAAGAATTAACCCAATATCTTCATTCTGTGATTGGTACTGCTCCAAAGCCTAAGTTACAACTTAATCTTCCAGAACATCTTGTCGCTATCGCCAATATTTTACATGGAGGAGCGTTTATAGATTCTGAAATAACGATGGTTCAAGAGAAATTAAGAAAAGTTGCTACAGGTGGCACTCCTTGGAATTTGTAAATAATTACTGAGCAGCTACTTCTTTAGCTTCAGTGTATTTTTCAAAAATCTTACTAAGCGTAGTCTTTTTATCGCCTTCAATAAACAAATCAAACAAATCCGCACTGTTGGTAGCCAGATGTTGTGACTTAATTTCATTATCGATATTCTTCACCGTATGCACAGCAAAATGCAGATGGGGAGCTGAGTTCATAGCGTTGCTTCCTGTTGTACCACCATGTCCTATGATATCTCCAGCCTCTACTATATCTCCTACTTTAATTTCTTTCTTGGGGTCATCTACACTGATTAAGTCTTTCAAATGATAATGATGCGTTATTATTCCACCTAAATATTTATCTTCCTTACTGAAAACAGGACTAAAAATTATTAGACCATTGCCGCTCCTATTACCTAAACCACTGCCTTTCCCGCTTTGCCAGTCGTTTCCAGCAGCGACAACGACTCCAGCTTGCAGGGCATGAATCTTAGGATTTTGAACTTCAGTAGAATAAAAAATATCCAATGCATTTGCATGATTCTCATTTAATTTATCTTTAGGGGGTAAAGCCTGCGTCGTAAAACCTGCAAACGGCAGAATATTAGCTTCTGTAACTTTAGCTTCAGGAGCAAAGGCTGTATAGTAAGCAGCAACTTGTTGCCATCTGGTATTGTCTGACTGACGTAGTGGGTTGTTAACATTATCAGTTGCATAACTATCTGAATAAGTGAACATTCTATTTAACTTCGAATCTCCAAATAGTTTTTCGGATACTTGCTTTTGGCTTAGACCTGCTTCCTTAGCACTTTTAAGATCAGCTAAGAAATTTTCATAATAAGCCTTTTGAATTTTGGGTTGACGTAAATCTTGTGGACTAAAACTAAATTTAAGTTCAGCTTTGTCAGAATCAAATTCAACCATAGGAAATTTGGTTTCAGTATTTGGTTTGAAAGCTTTAACCTCTACTGACTTAGTGGCTAATTTAGTTTCATGTTCTTTCTCAATCTTAGGGAAGTTATATAAAGTAGTTTTTCTTGTAGAAGATTTATAATCTATGCCAGAAGCGTTGATGATGATTTCATCACCAGCCTGTAAAGCAGGTCTATCATTTTCGGGTATTTTTTCTAAAAGTTTATAAGCCAAATTCTTTTCATCAAGAGCTTTGAAATTCTTTAAATGAGCCTCGTAAACTTCAAAGTCATTTTCTTTTAAATTTTTCAGAGCTTTTATTAGCACTGCCGCTAAACCTTCGTTACTTTCTACCAAGCCATGAGCTTCCACAAGCTTGGTGCCTGTGCCTTGAATAAAGCTTGGCATTACTGGGGCGAAGAAAGGTGTGACTATAGACGGCATCTTAGCTTATACAAAGCTCGATTATCTTAAGCTTGACGAGTGAGAACACCTATTGTTAGATAAGATTCTTTAAATATTATTAATTTATTATCTTCTTGCGACTATCTATTATCTTGTTGTGTTATCTTTATACAGGTACGACAAAAGTCAAGGAATTTTATTCAGGAGATATAATAATGAACGTATTAACAAATTTTATTGGTAGAGCAGGTATCGCAGCAGCAGCATTTGGTCAAACTGGTGAGCCTCAACCAATACCTAAAAAAGCGCAAGTGACACAATCTCAAGAAAGTTTAAAATCAGAAGGTCCGATCTTATTTGCACCACAACAAACACCAACAGTATTACCCAAAACATTAGCTCGTCCAGGTCAATTTACTGATCCAAGTGGCATTTGGACCCAACCAGGAAAAACAAATCAATCAACAAATCCTCAAGCAATTCAACCAACTCCAGCTAAAACAATAGTAAACCCACAAGAAGAACTGCAGAATAGTATGGAGAAACTTGGAAAGCTTGTTAATTGTGAGATATCTAAACAGGGAACTAACGCAGATAAACTCTTAGTTCTACTACAAGCTGTCGAAAATAAATCAGCAAGTATACAAGGAAGAAAACCCGTTAATTATGGAATGCCTAACACTCCTTTAGATCCTTATGCACCTGTTCTTGGATTAGCAAAAGAAATTCCAACTTCAATTGGATTTTCTTTTATTCCAGAAAAACATCCATTCAAAAATATTAGAATCCTTGATAATCCAGCTACTCCTGGTTTAGATAGAAGCAAAGGTAATGACGATAGTGTTGCTCTTGGTGTTGCTAAGCTTTTAAACCAAGCGAGTAATGTCTTAGAATCTAATATCAGGACACATCAGCAATTTATAGATGGTATACCTCAAGGAGAACCATTACCTAGTAATAAATTCTCTAATTTTGGTCGTAACTAAGGGAACCTTATATCAACGCCCTAACATTCTCAAGCTGTATTTCTGTAGTTTGTAATCTTTGGTATTTCTCTACATATTGAATCTCTTGATCAGTTAAACCTTTATATTCACCTAGTAAATAATTTAAAAAACTTCCAAACATTTATAGCCTTAACTATTTGCTAATAAAGGTTTGATACCTTAATTCAGGTCTGATAATTCTATTAGCCTTCAGTAAAGGAGTTTTATATGGCTGATTCTAATTCTAATTTTGCCAATAGTCGTCTTGATTCTAATTTTGCTAGCTCCGGAATAACCAAGGGCACTCGGAATTCTAGAATTTATAATTTTGCTAATAGTCTGGGACTTGGAACCGCAACCACTTCTGGAATTGTTATCGATACAACAGCAACTTCCGGAATTGTTGGTAACAGTAGAGGGATTAATAATAATAGAGGAATAAATGCATCTTCCTTTCTTGTTGGTTCTAATCGTGATGCAGGACTATTTCGTACTCCATTAACTCCATTAATTAAACAAATCCCCATAATTTCCACTAAACCTAGCAATCCAGCTGTGACAATGTTTATACCGGTACTCAACCGTTCGGCTCTAGGAGAGGGTCCTACGATTCCAACAAATATACCGACTTCAACGTCAAAACCGACGCCGACACCAACTCCAACGCCGATACCAACTTCAACGTCAAAACCGACGCCGACACCAACTCCAACTCCAACGCCGACACCAACGCCGACACCAACGCCGACACCAACGCCGACACCAACTCCGACACCAACGCCGACACCAACTCCGACGCCAACGCCAACACCAACACCGACACCAACTCCAACGCCGACACCAACTCCAACGCCGACACCAACGCCGACACCAACACCGACTCCAACTCCAACGCCGACACCAACTCCAACGCCGACACCAACTCCAACTCCAACACCGACACCGACACCAACACCGACTCCAACACCGACACCAACACCGACTCCAACACCGACAGTACTAAACAATAGGGATAAATATAAAGCTACTTTAGATACTGATCGCAATGGAATAGTATCTGATCAAGAGATAGTGAACTATGAATTAAATAGAGTATTTTTTAATAAAGCCTTATCATCTAATACTGCTCCTCTGAATTTTAGTGATGATGCAGGAGCGCAAGCATTAGTCAATGCAGTGAAAGCTATTGATCTAGATGGCAATGGTTCAATTCATCCAAACGAAGCTTTAGCTGCAATCATTGCATCAAAACAAGGACGTCTGAACATTGCTGACAATACTCCTAATGCTCTAGTTCTATCTACAAATAACCTGTTTACTAAAATGAAACAAGCTCTTGCAAATGTTACGTTGACTGGTTCTGAGACAACTGCTTCAGACGCTGATGTAACAAATATTTTACTGGCATTGAGATCTGCTGGTTTATTTAATGCAAGTACTTGGCTCGCTCAGACTTATTTATTCTTAAGTTCTCAAGAAGAAAAAATCTCGGATGCGATTAGCAAGGTTGATACTAATTCAGACGCTCTAATGAATGATGATGAAACCTTAGCTCTTTATATGAAATCTAGACAAGGTGTAATTACTGCTTCAGCTTCTGCTGTAAGCTACTTGGCATCGAAGAATGCTAATGCTAGTCAAATCCTAAATGCACTGGATAAAGTAGATACTGACAAGAATGGAATTATTTCTGATCAAGAAGTTACAGCAATGTTAGCAAGATTAAAGAATAATGAGTTTGATGCAACTACTGCCAATCTAATTAGAAAAGTTTTAGCAACTAATAGTAATTATTCGACTCTATCCCAATTAAACAATAGGGATAAATATAAAGCTACTTTAGATACTGATCGCAATGGAATAGTATCTGATCAAGAGATAGTGAACTATGAATTAAATAGAGTATTTTTTAATAAAGCCTTATCATCTAATACTGCTCCTCTGAATTTTAGTGATGATGCAGGAGCGCAAGCATTAGTCAATGCAGTGAAAGCTATTGATCTAGATGGCAATGGTTCAATTCATCCAAACGAAGCTTTAGCTGCAATCATTGCATCAAAACAAGGACGTCTGAACATTGCTGACAATACTCCTAATGCTCTAGTTCTATCTACAAATAACCTGTTTACTAAAATGAAACAAGCTCTTGCAAATGTTACGTTGACTGGTTCTGAGACAACTGCTTCAGACGCTGATGTAACAAATATTTTACTGGCATTGAGATCTGCTGGTTTATTTAATGCAAGTACTTGGCTCGCTCAGACTTATTTATTCTTAAGTTCTCAAGAAGAAAAAATCTCGGATGCGATTAGCAAGGTTGATACTAATTCAGACGCTCTAATGAATGATGATGAAACCTTAGCTCTTTATATGAAATCTAGACAAGGTGTAATTACTGCTTCAGCTTCTGCTGTAAGCTACTTGGCATCGAAGAATGCTAATGCTAGTCAAATCCTAAATGCACTGGATAAAGTAGATACTGACAAGAATGGAATTATTTCTGATCAAGAAGTTACAGCAATGTTAGCAAGATTGAAAAAAGGTGAATTTGACACAAATACTGCGAACCTTATTAGAAAAGTTTTAGCAACCAATAGTAATTATCCGACTCTTTCAAAAGCCTAACGATTAAATGGGCTTCTATTATATCAGTTTGATTAACTTAAGGTTATATCAATGCTCTAACACTCTCAAGCTGTATTTCTGTAGTTTGTAATCTTTGATATTTTTCTACATATTGAATCTCTTGATCAGTTAAACCTTTATATTCACCTAGTTTAACTTTCTCTAGATTCTCGATTTTAGCTGCAGGTATTTCAGCTGCTAGGGCTCTTAAATCATTAGTATAAGCAGTCTTAAAACTTTCTAGTACTGGCTTTAACGCAAGTGCCACATTACGTTTAGGATCAGCTTCAAGCTTCGAACTAGTTAAATCTTGAGTTAGCATCAAGGCTTGTCTAAAATTAGTCACTGAATTAGCTTCAGCCATACTACTTGTATCATGATGAATAGTGTCATCTAGCGCTTTAACCTTAGCTAATAAAGTATCTTCTAGAGTTCCTTGTGGTATGGCTGCAGAAGATTGTAAGCTAGGCATTAAATTAACATCCATTTGAAAGGGACTGCCATCAGGCGTTCTAACTTTACTGGATAATTGAAACGCTGCTGCTCCCAATCCTGCTAAAAGATCTGGTGCTGCTCTTTGTGTCATAGCTGCAGATCCATCTACGTATGTTCTTAAAACCTTGAGTTTTTCTGTTGCTGCTTGAGTTTGTGCATCAGTAACAGGAGCTTGTACAAAATCCTTATCATCAGGATAGCCGCCAAGAATATCCCGAAATATCTTATTGTCGCCAATATTGAACATGCCCATAGACATATCCAGTATTAAACCTAGAGGTTAAGTGCTGGTTAAAACACAAGTTAAGGTAGAGTTACTATTACATTAGCAGTAACCTTAATAGGACTATTCACATCCTTAGAAATAGGAGATTGTCCTAATTTAGAAGTGAGTTTACTGTAAGGTTTAGCAGTAGCAACTAAAGAGAACTTAAGCTCTCTAGTATCTGAGTTATAGGCTACTACAGTCAATTTACCATTAACAACCGTATCATCATTGGAAGCAATAGATGTACTAGTACTACTGAAGCCATTAACTTTCACGCTAGTACCTAAGAAAAGAATTTCAGCAGCTGTGCTATCGCTACTATTACCACTACCAATTACATTTAATTTCTGCCCTTTCTCTAAAGCAGCAATAGTCGCATTGCTCAAATATACAGTTAAAACACCACCAGAAGTACCCTGAGAACCACCGATTGCAATCTGCACAGTACTGCCAAGATTAGCTGCAGCAACAGAATTACCACCATTAGAATTAGACACACTCTTAAACTTGATTGGACCTATACCTACAGTTGCTTTATCCTTAGCCAAAACTGGTGAGACTATAAAGATTAACGCTAAGACTAAATAAATAATTTTTTTCATGGTGCTGAAGATTATAGCAAATTTATATTGCAGCAGGTTTTAATCCCGAAACCCTTTAATTGCGGGTTTAGTACCTTTTTTAATTTTAGCTACACTAGCTCTAGGAGCACCAGGCATCATACCTGCTGCACGCATAGCTTTCAGTTGTTTATTTGATAAACCACCTGTCATTTGCTTCATTAAATCCATAGGATTAACTGAGGCGGTTTTATTATCTCCTGAACCCATCATATTAAGCATAGGACCTATCTGTTTAAACATCTTAGACATCTTAGTGAACTCAGCTGTAAGCTTGTCTATATCTGCATTCTCTATTCCTGAACCTTTAACTATACGGGCACGACGAGACTTCGCCGTAGCATGAGTAGAAAGCAATTCTGGTTTCTGGCGTTCTTCTGAAGTCATGCTATTAATAGCAATCTTGAACTTACGCATTCTCACTTGACTCTGATCTAAGAGTGCACCCTGGTCAGCAGCCTGAATGCCAAACTGTGAGAGCATTCCACCCATACCCATCATCTTAAAAATTGATCCAAAATCTCCGAGCTTAGCAACCATATTCTGAAAACTTAGAAAAGTTTCGTAATTAAAATTACCCTTCTTAAGTTCAGCTTCAAGTCGTTTAGATTCTTCCTCAGCTATCTTCTCCTCAGCACGCTCCACTAAACTAAGAACATCACCCATGCCAAGAATACGCGAAGCAACTCTCTCTGGATAAAATATCTCCAAATCCTCAAGCTTCTCACCAGTAGACGCAAGCTTAATTGGCTTAGCTGTAGCCTCTACTACCGAAAGCGCCGCACCGCCTCGACTATCAGCATCGAGTTTAGAAAGCAATACTCCGGTGATACCTATCTGAGTATTAAAAGTATCAGCAACATTAGCAGCTTCTTGACCTATCAGAGAATCAATCACCAAGAGCTTTTCAGTCGGTTTAATTTGTTTCTCTAATAAAAGCAATTCTGCCATCAGATCTGTATCCACTTGCAAACGTCCTGCTGTATCAAAGATCAAAATATTATTAGAGTTTTTAGCTGCTTGCTCTTTAGCAAGTTTAGATAATTCAAGTGGACTAGAAACTAGATATTTCTGTTCATCATCAACGATTAGATTTAAAAAATCCACTCCAGCTTGCTCGGCAAGAATCTTAAGTTGCTTAACTGCTGCAGGTCTCTGTAAATCACATGGAACTAGTAATGGTTTATAGCCTTCTTGTTTTAATTTATAAGCAAGCTTAGCAGCGGCAGTTGTTTTACCTGCACCTTGCAAACCTAGTAATAAAATTGATTGAGGTTCTGCTTGATTTGCTAATAAATCCAGTATTTGCGCGACGGGAACCTTCTTCTGCTTATCGGCGTCGACATTAGTACCACCGAGCCTTTCGACTAAAGCATCATAAATAATCTTAGTAAATTGCTCGCCTGGTCTAACACCACGTAATACTTTTTCATCCAGAGCTTGTTCTTGAACTCGAGAAATAAATAGCTTTACAGCTTTAAGAGAAACATCAGCTTCTAATAACTGTCTACGGATTTCAACTAAGGTTGATTCAATATTAGCTTCAGAGATCTTATCCTGACCACGGATTTTTTGGAGTGTATCTTGAAGTTTGTTGCTGAGACTATCGAACATAACAGTGGATTATCATAGCATTTTACATTTAAGCTTCAAGCTATCATATTAATTAATGCCTATTCTATTTATATTATCCATATTATTCTTTTCGCTTAATATACCAGTGCTCGCATCCGATCATCGTGATGCTTCTTTCACTGCTGCAAGCCCAGCTACTGATATCACAGATCTCTATGCCTTCCGCAGTTATGAAACTGGAAGGGAAGGATTTATTACTGTCATTATGAATGTCAGTCCTTATCAAGAGAGTTTTGCTGGTCCAGTTTATTACACCTTAGATCCAACTGCACTCTACGACATCTACGTAGATCGCAACGGAGATGCTAAAGAAGATTTAAGTTTTAGATTTCGTTTTAGCGAGACGTTGGTCGACAATGGGGTCACTATTACTGTCGACAGCAAGAAATTAAATATTCCTTTCTTAAACAATGGCGCCTTTGCAGCGCTTAACCTTGATGACAGTAAACGCAATCGTCAATTGAGTTATAAGATAGAATTATTACGCAAACAGACTGCTTTTGACTATGGCAGCCAAGCTAATGAAATACACAAAGGCACAGCTATAAAAAACGCTAACTTTATTTCTATTCCTGAGTTTACTCCTCCTAATAATGGAACCTTTTTAGTGCCTGAATACAATATTGGTTCTAAATCAATCACTGACTATGATAGCTATGCTAATAATTTTATTTATAGCCTTGATCTTGGTGTTAAAAAATGCAAGGAAAACGCTAGAGTCTTCGTAGGACCACGTAAGGATAGCTTCCAAGCTAAGCTAGCTGGTATTTATGATCTAGTGAACGTCAATCTAGAGCAAGGTGAGAATAGTGCCATCAGTGAAACTGCTAATAGCAATGTTATAACTATTGCTTTAGAACTTCCTATTAGCTGTCTTGATCTAAAAGACCCTAATACTATAGTCAGCGTTTGGGGAGCGACTCACGTAGCTGCAAGAATAATTAATAGACATAATCCAGTATTCGGCAAAGCCCGCTTCTTCTCGAGAAAAGACTACGTGCAAATAGATAGAGCTGGGCATCCTTTCGTCAACTCTATGCTGATTGGGTTTAAGGATAAAGACCTCTATAATTCTAGAAGAATAAGCTTAGATAGCAACGGCAAACTTAGCAATTACATTAATTATCCGACTCTAGCTGAAATCATAGAAGCTAATTCTAATCTCACAGCTCCTAATTTATTCCCGCGAACCGATCTCAATGATTGGTTCCTAACAGGATTAACTGGTGTCAATCAGTTTAGTTCTAGTAAAGCTAAGGCTGCTGATACCTTGAAATTAAACACTGCGACTACTATAGTAACTAAAGGCTCACAAAACCGCCTAGGACTGCTTGGTGGAGACAATGCTGGTTACCCTAATGGACGCCGTCCAGGTGATGATGTCACAGATATATTCTTGCGTGTAATCATGGGCGCTCGTATTTCTGATATAAATTTAGCCCCATCACGCAGTGCAGTACTTACTGATGGAGTACTAGTAAATGATGGATTGTTTAGTGATAGCTTTCCATATCTGGCTAGTCCGGTAACTCCCTAATATTTAGCAATTATTCTCTGGATCTAAACTCTTACTATTGCGTCTAAGAACAAATAGGCTCTAAGAGTCTATATTCGACGTCGAAATTTATGGCTCTACCAGATTACTCACAATATTTTTCAGAGGATTTTAATAAAGGACCTATAATAGAGCCTAAGGTGGACTTTCGTCCCAAGAAAGCATATTATTTAAACTCACAGCGAGACGTAGCTAATTATTTAAGAGCGAATGTTCCAGAACAATCCAAACCTGCAATGAACTTTGACATAAGTCAAAAAGTTGAACTAAGATTTAAAGAAGAGTTTCGTCCTTATCAAGCCCAAGAAGCAGAAAGTCGTAAAATGCAAATTCAAATGCAAGAATCGATTAATTTCAAACCATATTTTTGGTTTTTACTTGCTTGCATTACTTTAGTTCCTTTGCTTAATAGTACTATTCATAATCTGGTGAATTTAACTCAGAATATAGGTTCTGCTGTAGATCTATCCAAAGAACGCGCGAAACTTACCAAAGACAATCAAGAATTAGTAGGTAAAATGCAAGAGTATCATTCCTATAGCGGCATGAAACGCACTATTAAAGAAGAGATCAAGGTTATAGAGAAGAATGAGATTCTAATTAAGATAGTGAAGTAGTTAAACGGCAGTCACCTTTGGAACATCAGCCGCTTGCACTGGTTTAACAGGAACTAAGGCAAGCTTGCTAGCGATGTCTCTATTATCAAATCTCGTTTGAATAGCCTCCTGTTCGCTTGGGCTAAGACTCATGAATTTTTTAGCTAATTCAGTTGCCTTAATTGCAAAACGGGGAGAACTTTTACCTTCATTAGCCAATATATAAGCCATAAAGTCTAGAGTTTGAATAAATTTAGGTGCCTGTGTATCCATAATAATCTATTATAACAAAATACTTATTCAAATAAGAAATTCCATATAATGAATTTATATTGTTCTTATTGGAATCCTTGATATCTTGTATATTATTTGTGGGATATCACCTTGGATTTCCCACATTATTTGCAGGAAATCACCTTGGATTTTCAGCAAAATGGGTATAATAAATATAAATGTATCGATTTATAGAAAAAAAACTACTTGAATGGAAAAACGAGAAACATCCTCATCCAATTATGCTGCGAGGAGCAAGGCAGATTGGTAAAACTTATTGCATTGAAAATTTTGCTAAAAATAATTTTGAGAATTACATCACTCTAAATTTTGATAAAGAAGCAGATTTAGATTCTTTATTTCTTGATTTAGATCCAACAAAAATTCTTGAAAGAATCCAACTGAAAACAGGACAAAGAATTCTGGTAGGTAAAACTCTTATTTTTTTAGATGAAATCCAAGAATCATTTCAAGCAATTAAATCTCTAAGATATTTTTATGAGAAAATTCCTGGTTTGCATGTAATAAGCGCTGGATCATTATTAGATTTTGCTTTAAGTTCAGGTAAATTCAGCATGCCAGTAGGAAGAGTACATTTTCTTTTTCTCGGTCCCATGTCTTTCTATGAATATTTATACCAGAGAGACAAGGGAGATGATTTATTAATTGCTAAATTAAAAAGTTTTAGTCTAACTAATCCAATAGACGATCAAACACATGAAGTTTTGCTTAATGAAGTGAAAAAATATTCTGGATTAGGAGGTATGCCTGAAATAATTAACGAATATTTTCAAAACCCCGATGACGTAAATAAATTTGAGAAATATACTAGTATTCAAAATTCAATACTTCTCCATTATAGAGAGGATTTCCACAAATATGCAAGCAAAGCTAGATATCCTCATTTAGAAAGAGTTTTTGCTTCGGTACCCAAAATGACTGGTAAAAAATTCAAATATTCACAAGTAGATAAAACAGAATTTAAGATGAACACAGATGAATCAAGAGAGCTCCGAGAAGCAACTGAATTATTAGCCAAAGCTAATGTGATTAATCTAGTTCATCGTACTAGCGCTGCTGGTTTACCCTTTGAAGCAGAAGCTTCAAGTAAATCTTTTAAAGCAATTTTTTTAGATATTGGACTTATGAATAAATCTTTTGGAAATTCTCCAGAAATCTTAGGAGAAATACTTAGTGCTAAAGATTTTCATAGTATAGCTGCTGGTGCTCTTGCTGAACAGTTTGTGGGGCAAGAATTACTTGCTAATTTACCTTTTATCGAAGAACGTAAACTTTACTACTGGGCACGCGATGCTAAAAACAGTTCAGCCGAAATTGATTACTTGATTAATATAGGAACACAAATCTTCCCTATAGAAGTTAAAGCTGGTAAAACTGGACGCTTAACCAGTCTACATATGATAGTTCAAGAATATAAAATGCCGTTTGGTATTAGAATTTCTAGTAAAAAACTTGATTTCCAGAATCAGGTACTTTCAATTCCTTTTTATGCGATTCCAGAGATTCCAAGATTAGTAAAGATGCTTAAGTAATTAAGCAGCTTCTGCCAAGCTTAATCTTCGACCATCTTCTCTCTTATCTTTTAAATTCGTAAGCCTAATATTAATAGCTTCTTCCTCAGGCTCAGTTAGCTTTTCAATTGCTGAACTTAATAACTGGTGTTCTTCTATTTGTTTCTCTAATGATCTGACGTCTAGCCAGTTGTAATGACCGCAGGCCAACCTCTTTAAAGCTTGTTCTGTGTGATTAATTTGACCTCTTACTGTATCTCTTAATATCACCAAAGGGATCTTTCAATACTAAACATAATAGATAAATTATAAAACACTTTGAAGTATTTTACATATTACTGAAATCTTAGCAAAATTGCGCTTTTCGGCAAATACTTATAAGATGTTTGAGTATGAATAATCTTGAAAATGCATGGTTAATTGCACTCTATCCTCTTGTCTCAGCAGTGCTAATAATGTTCTTTACTCACAAGAGTAGAGTACTATCCATGAGCCTATCGGTAGGTGCAGTGGCTTTAGGATTAGTTCATTCACTAATAGTATTCACTAGCTTCCATGGACATGAAGCTTACGAAATGAATTTTAATTGGATTAAGGCTGGTGACTTCCATCTAGAGATCGGTTGTCTTATAGATCCACTTACTATCTCTATGTTACTTACTGTGAATTTAGTTAGCCTACTAGTGCAGATCTATACTCACGGCTATATGAATGAGGATGAGGGTTACACTAGATTCTATTCTTACTTATCATTATTTACTTTCTCAATGCTTGGTTTAGTTATTGCAACTAACCTCTTCCAAATGTATTTCTTCTGGGAGCTAGTAGGTGTTTGCTCTTTCTTACTAATAGGTTTCTGGTGGTACAAACCAGCAGCAGCACATGCATGCAAGAAAGCTTTCGTTGTTAACCGTGTTGGTGATGCAGGTTTCCTAGTAGGATTGATTCTACTTTATAACTTCACCAAAGGATTCTGGACTGCTGACCAAGGTACTGCAACTCTAGCCTTCTCAAAGATTAGAGAAGCTACGGAGCTTGCTATTAGTTCTAATAGTCTGGCAGTTACTGGGTTGATCTCTCTAACTACTATTGGCTTATTAATTTTTATGGGTGCTGCTGCTAAATCTGCTCAGTTTCCACTACATGTTTGGCTGCCAGATGCAATGGAAGGTCCTACTCCTATCTCTGCTCTGATTCATGCAGCAACAATGGTAGCTGCTGGTGTATATTTACTTGCCAGAGTTTTCCCTATACTTAGCATAGACGGTTCAAATGCTCTCCCTGTAATCGCTTTAGTCGGTGGTGTCACTGCTATATTCTCAGCGACTATAGCATTCTCACAGAATGATATTAAAAAAGCTCTTGCATATTCTACTTGCTCGCAACTTGGTTACATGGTGATGGCAGCAGGTCTCGGCGCGCCAGTAATAGCAATGTTTCACCTTATCACTCACGCTATGTTTAAAGCGATGCTCTTCTTAGGCTCTGGTTCTGTAATCATGGGTTGTCACCACGAACAAGACATGAACGAAATGGGTGGACTGCGTAAGCATATGCCGATCACAGCTATCACATTCCTAATCGGAACTCTATCTATAAGTGGGTTTCCTCTGATGAGTGGATTTTGGTCTAAGGATATGATTATTGCTCAAGCATGGGAAGTGAATAAGAACCTATTCTGGGTTGCGACTATCACTGCAGCTATGACAGCATTCTATATGTTCAGAATGTATTTCAAAACCTTTGAAGGCGAGTATAGAGGACACGCGCATCCGCATGAACAACCGTTCTCAGTTACAGTACCGTTAATGGTACTTGCAGTGCCTTCAATAATACTTGGACTCTGGGGTTCACCACTAATGGGTTACAAGCTACAACATTATATCGATGCTCATTTCCATTCTCATCTTCAAGCAGGACAATCTGGCTGGGACTTCTTTATGCATGAGATGTCTGAGCCAATGGGTTATTTACCGTTCTTAGCTTTCATACTAGGAACACTACTTGCTTACCTAGTTTATATTCAGAAGATTCAGATCGGCGAGCTCACTGTTAATGAGTTCTTCAAGAAGAATTTTAGAGTTATCTACGAAGCTTCTCTGAATAAGTGGTACATTGATGAGCTCTATGATTTCGTAGTAGCTATATTCATGGGTCTATTCCGTTTCACTTTCAAACTCTTCGAGCGCGTATTTATCGAAGGCATAGTCATTAATGGACTTGCATGGCGCGGTACTGAAGTCGCTGGTGAAGTACTTAAAACTCAAGAATCTGGTAAAGTACAAAACTACGCATTGATCATGGCAGCCTCTTTAGGTATCGCTGTGGCTTGGGTAGTGTTTGGATAACTATTAAGATTAAACCTGTACTAAAACTGACTTTAGATGATTATCAAAAAATTGAATTGCTTGATGCCATTCAGAAGCTGTTGGTCTCAATACAGTATTTGTAAGGACTTTACCGCCACTATCTAATTGTGAAAATGTCATACTTTTAATTTCCTGTGATTTTAATTCTTCAGCAGCAGTTACATTAGGAAATTCTACCAAAACCCTTATTGATCCTAATTCATCACTCGCAAACTGATAGCTATTTGCATGATTCTTATTCTCAACCTTAATTTCCGTAGACCCTAAGGTCAATTGAAAAAATTTCTCTATTGGAAACGGCATCTTACCAAGAGCTGAATGAAGATTGAACACTGTTGTAGCAATTTGAGTTCTTTTTGCTAGGATCTGAGATACAAGTTCTGGAGTTAAAGCAGCTTGAATCTCAGCTGTAGTCGGCGCTGACTGATTAGATCCCATCAATTGAACCACTGACATCAAAAAAGTAGTTATTGGTTGCAGTACACTACCAGACATATTCACAATTCTATCACAATTATTATCATAAGTAAGCAATATTTCACAAATGAGCTATACTATTTAGCGATTATATTAATATCATGAAATCTCCACATCATCATAAAATCCCACCCTCACTTAGACTTGTGGAAATGGCGCCTTATGCTTTTGGGCAACTTGATGAAATCAAATTAGATTTAATTGCGCAAGGTAAAGAATTAATAGATCTCTCACTTGGCTCACCAGATCGTCCAACAGATCCTACAGTTCTTGAAGCACTTTATAAAGGAATGCAAAAACCACGCAACCAGCAATACCCGATATTTAGTGGACTTCCAGCTTTTAAAGAAGAAATAGCACAGTGGTTTTATCAGAGATTTGGAGTGAAGCTTGATACCAAAAATGGTGTGCTTCCTCTTATAGGTTCTAAGGAAGGTATTGCCCACTTAGCTTTTGCCTATATTCAGGAAGGACATTTAACTATTATTCCAAGTCCTTACTACCCAGTCCACATGCGCGGTACAGTGCTTGCTGGTGGTCAAGTTTATGAACTAAAACTCAGCGAAGAAAATAATTATATCGGTGATTTAGATTCAATTCCTGAAGATGTTTTGCTACGTGCAAAAATCATGATCCTTAGTTATCCGCATAATCCAACTGGTTCAGTTGTCAGCAGAGCTTACATAGAAAAAGCAATTAAAATTTGCAAAGAATACAACATTCTACTTATGAATGATTTAGCATATTCCGAAATTTGGTTTGATAAAAATAAACCTTGCTCTATTCTTGAGATACCTGGTGGAATAGACGTGGGGATTGAGTTTCACACCTTCTCCAAAACTTACAACATGGCAGGAATGCGCTTGGGATTTGCTGTGGGTAATCCAGAAATCGTGCACACGCTTTATAAGCTCAAAACTAATTTGGACTATGGAGTCTGCATGGGTATTCAAGAAGCAGGAATTGCAGCATTAGGTCTCGGTGATAATTACCGTGAAGAAATCAGGCTGGAATATGAGCGTCGTCGTGATTTTGTTTGCCAAGCACTTAAAGATATGGGGCTTAAATTTAATAAGCCTGGTGGTGCGATGTATGTTTGGGTACAAATTCCAAAATCATACATAGAACAAAATAAAGATTCATTTGAATTTTGTCGTGATCTGCTTGCAGCTACAGGTGTGGCTTTCGTACCTGGTTTAACTTTTGGAAACTTTGGTCTAAACCATTTTAGAATCGCTCTTGTACAACCAATGGACAAACTTAAAATAGCAATGGAGAAGCTAGAGGCTTTTGTAAAAAAGAAAGTTGTAGTCTAGACTTCTAAAATCTTAGCCTTGCCTGATGGTATATTCGGGCTGTCAGGATTAGGTATTAGCTTTTGTAAAGCTGGATGAATTACTAAATCCATATCTTCCATAGGCACTGCACCTAATAAGACTTCATCTCCAAGAACGATAGCACCAACATAGCAAGCTCTATTAGCAAATTTAAGTTCTATTGGACCAACATAAGGACATAAATGTTTTTTATTGTCAGCGGTTGTAATCTCTCGTTTCTGAAGTTCTTCAAATTCAAGTTGAATAGCCAAATGTTCTGGAATGCATAAATAAAGAGAACCTGTATCGACAAGGGCTTTCGTTGTCATTTGCAAAACAGATTTCTGTCTAGGATTAGCTAAGCTAACTTCTGCATATACGATTCCCATAGAATCATGATTATAACAAGCCTCAAAGCCCTAAGGTGTATTGTCATCTTTGACTTCAGCCTTAAACTCTTCAGCGGCACTTTCCATACCTTCTTTAAAACTCTTAAGTCCCTTACCCAGGTTCTTACCTAATTCTGGCAGTTTCTTAGGTCCAAAAATAATCAATGCAATCACAAGGATAACGACTAATTCAGGGATACCAATACCAAAAGGGAGCATAAGTCTAATGATATCACTTGCGAGTGCTTTGCTTCTTATTTGTGGAGTTTATTAAATTTTTAAACTATTATCATTACAACATAATATAATATGAGAATGTCAAATAATATACCTACAGGCTCTGCTGGATTGATACATCTTTTCTGGGAGAATTTAATGACCAACCCTCAGGGAGGAACCTTGATTGAACGCGTTGAAAGGAGAGCCAATATACTTGCAACTAGGTTATTAGAGAGCGCAGATGCTGTACCAGAAAATTTGCTAGCAGCCAAGGGACAAACCTCTTCTGAAGAAATACGTGAAGCAATTAGAAGAGGCTTAGTCAGAGCAATTCCTGGACATCCGTCTAAGTCTGACCCTCAACCAGGTGACCATCATGAATGGAATTAGTAGGATTAATTGCTATCCCCTATTTAGCCTATTTAGCTCCCAATATATCTACCAAATTACCTAGCTAGCACAAGCCCGTCTAGGGCTAAAAACCTATAAGGTGTCAATTGATTTCATACAAGCGCGCATGTCGGAGATTGACCATTATCTAAGCCAATTAGATACTAAGGTCAAGCAGAAATTTGCAGCCACTAATCCGCAAGGGACTACAAGTCAGTTCGCTAATGTATTGGATAGTGTCGTTAATACCGAAGACGCCAGAGCCAGTGTTAAGGGTAAACTCAAGCCCGATAATTTTTCTAAACTCCCTGAAGATTTTGATGAATATATAGAGCAAGTAGCTGCTGAAACCAGTTCACAGTATGGCGTAGAGATCACACCTAATCTACTCAGGAGTGTCATCAAACAAGAATCAGGTTTCAATCCAGAGGCTGTCAGCCATGCAGGCGCGCAAGGTCTAATGCAGTTAATGCCTGCCACAGCTAAGTCCCTCGGTGTCTTTAATGCTATGAACCCATACCAGAATGTTAAGGGTGGTGCTAAATACTTGGCACAGATGTTAAACAAGTTTGATGGTAATTTACAAAAAGCTCTTGCTGCTTACAACGCCGGACCCCAAGCCGTAGAGAGACACGGTACTATCCCCCCTTATAAAGAAACGCAAAACTACGTTGCCAGTATTATGCATGACTATTTAAACCGCGAAGATTATCAACCAATTGACATGATTGGGTAATACGTATTCACTTCAAAACCATACTGGGATTAGCTTATCAGAATTTCTTAATGTTATTCTCTGTTAAAGAAAGGCATATTGGTTTAGGATTATTCAGTAGTTCTCATATGAATAAATATGGAAATTAAGGAGAGGTAATTATAAAAATGAAACAATTAAAACTATTAGTAACTATTTTGCTTGCGGTATCTATCGCAGCATGTTCTACAGCACCAAAAATATCACAAGGTTCTGTAGTTAAAGTAGAGTACAAAGGCACTTTGAAAGATGGAACAGTGTTTGATTCTACAGAAGGTAAAGCACCATTAACTTTCTTGATGGGTTCTGGCCAAGTTCTTCCTAGCTTCGAACAACACGTAGCTAAGATCGGTATTGGCAAAACTGGCAAGTTCACTCTTAAAGCTGCAGAAGCTTACGGTGAGCCAGATCCTAAGAAAGTGGTAACACTTCCTAGAGATGCAAGATTCACTAACGTAGATCTTAAAGAAGGCGCTGTAGTGTTTGCTAATAACAAACTTCCTAACGGTGAAGTAAGACAGACTCCTATGAAAGTTGTTAAACTAACTGACCAAGAAGTAACTATGGATTACAATCATCCACTAGCTGGCAAAGACTTAACGTTTGAAGTTAAAGTTTTAGAAGCTCAAGAGCCACAAAAAGCTCCTGAAGCAGCTCAAGCTCCTCAACCAGCAGCAGAACCAACCGCTCAACCAGCAGCAACTACTCCAGAAGCAACTCCAGCAGCGGCTCCTGAAGCAGCTAAAAAAGCGTAATAGCTCTGTAAATAAAGTAAATTAGAAAAGGGTAAGCAGCAATGTTTGCCCTTTTTCTTTATTGATTAACAATACTTTGTGATTGCATTGAATTCAACTGATCATAAGCTTCACCTGAGCTAATATCAGCACCAGCTTTCTTTAATGGTTGATTTAATACACCAGCTTCTTCAAGCTTCACATCTAAACTACGATTAGTGTCATAAGCTAAAGTATGACCCTTAGGGAAGCTTTCTATAGTTGGCTCGCCAAGTAGCACTTGAAGCGCAGTACCAGCTTCTACACGAATATCATCCTTAGTAAACATACTAGTAGCAAGGTAGACCCCAGCTAATCCACTACCAAGAATCGCAGCCTTACATAAAACTCCCGCAGTCCCTAAAGTAGCATAAGTAGTATAAGCTCCAACCACTCCAGCTAAAAGTGCAGGTTTTTTAGTTTGTGCTTTAAATAATGCTTCATCATTAACTCTTTCACTTTTAGTAAGCATTTGATTAGAACTAATATAACCACTAATAGATATATGCCTTCTCTCTTCACCAGGCTTACCAGGTAAAGACAAAGTATCAAAATTAATACCAAGCTTAGGACGCTTTTGCCATTTTCCAGGTGCTTCTAACTGTGTCACAGAACCATGTATAAAACTATTAGCAGGAATAATTACATAATCACCAATTAAAACATCTTCTGTAACTTGAGCTGTAACCTCGTCACCAACAATGTTAGTGCGTGTATCTAGTGGTGTTCTGAGTTCTACCGGAATCTTTAAACCTCTTGGCAAGTAATAACCTTCATTATGAACAACCCCTCCTGAAAGGATCTCAGAGGTAATTGGTGAAGTACCTTTAGCTTTAGATGCGGCCAATGTCGGCGACATAGTTAAAACTAAGAGACTTATAATAAAAACGAAACGTAAAATACAATGAAGCATATCCAGATAAATCGGCAATCGCCCTAATCTTACGTATCCACCAAATAGCTGATATGATAAGCCCTAATTTGAGCCGTGGTATATTATTCCTAGCTGATCCAAAACAATGGAAGACTTATATTCCTTATTATTAATTTTTACCCTGATATTACTCAATGGCAGCTTCGTTGCAGCAGAGTTCTCTATTGCCAGGGTTAGAAAAACTCATATAGATCAAATAGCAGAATCTTCTGAACCAGCACATGCTAACTCTAAAATAGCCACTGCAAAACTTTTACAGAAAATCCTGGCTAATATGAATGATTATATCTCCGCTTGCCAAGTGGGTATTACTGTAGCCAGCCTAGCGCTTGGTGCCGTAGCAGAGGCTAGGATAGAAAAATGGATCAGACCTTTGATAGAGAGCATGGGTCTGCATTTAGAGACTCATGCTATTTCTATTATTCTTGCCATTGCCTTGGTAACCTTCTTTCATGTGATTCTTGGTGAAGTAGTACCTAAAAACATTGCTATTATTGATCCAGAAACAGTAAGTTTCAACCTTGCTTATTTTCTAAGATTCTTATATCTACTTTTTAAAATCCCTGTTTATATACTCAATAGTTGTGCCAATTTTATTCTTGGTTTACTTGATATAGAGCTTAACTTTGATGATACCGTACACTCTGAAGCAGAGTTGAAGATGATTCTTAGTAGTTCGCAAGAACAAGGAATTTTAGAAGAAGAAGAGGAACAGCTTATACAGAATGTATTTGAATTTAATGACACCTTGGCTCGAGATGTTATGGTGCCGCGTTCTGACATGATCTGCCTGAATGACAAGCTAACTATCGCAGAAGCTACTTATCAAGTGAACAAAACCACACACTCGCGCTTTCCGGTCTATCACGAGAAGATAGACAATATTATTGGCTATGTCACTATCAAAGACATGCTTAAAACTTATGAGAAAGGTAACACCGACAACAACATCAAATCCATTGCTAATGATGCTTTGAAGGTCTCTGATGGCATGTATATTATTGATCTAATCAAGCTTATGCAAGAGAAAAAGAAACCTCTAGCGATGTTAATAGATGAATTTGGTGGGATATCAGGGCTTGCTACTATCGAAGATATTATTGAAGAAGTGTTTGGTGAGATAGAAGATGAACATGAAAATGAAGCTGAGGATATTCAGAAATTAGATAATGGTGATTACCTAGTCAATGGTCTATTAAATTTAGCCGATGTCAATGAAGCACTAGAAACCGATTTCAAATCTTCGCGTTTTGATACTATTGGCGGTTATGTCTTTGGCTTGATCGGTACCGAGCCAAAGCAAGGTAGCAAGATAGAAGTTGATGGCTGCATCTTACGTGTAGAAAAACACGAGAAGAATAGGGTGAAATTAGTCAGGATAATTAAGCCAAAAAGCTAGAAAAATATCGTCATCCAGAGGGAGGGCGCAGCTCGACCGTCAGGATCCACTATTGAAGAAGAATTATTAAAATAAAGTGGATCCTGACGTCGCAACCTTCGGTTGCTCCTCAGGATGACGATAGAATCAACCCTTCACGCCGGGAGCCTCAGCTAGTATATAATATATAGACCTATGGCAAAGACCCATAAACTTATCGATAAAATAGGCATGACCGCAAGCTCAATCTGTGCCGTGCATTGTGCTTTGGCCCCACTATTAATCACTCTTGCTCCACTTGTTGGGCTTGGATTTATTTTTGAAGAAAGTTTTGAAACTACTTTCATATTAGTTGCCCTAGGATTAGCTTTCCTTAGTACAGCTTGGGGCTTTATTAAGAAACATCGCAACATAGAACCTATATTCTTACTATTATTCGGTGCCTCAGTGATTCATATCGCTCGTTTAGAGTCTTTCACTCAATATATACCTGAACCTTTTCTAATGGCCCTTGGAGGCGTTTCTATTGCCATTTCCCATTACATTAATCTTAAACTTTGTCATCATTGTGACAGCTGTGAACATCAACATTAGGAACTCACACGGCGTCAATAGTATTACCTCATTAAACTCTTTTAATTCAGCCTTAGAAAGTCTTAAACTTTAATCAGCATAAGGATTATAAGCTCCAAACCAGCTATATTAGATTTTTATTAGCGATATAGACCTTGAACTAGCAGAGCAAAAGATATATATTAGTAAGACCTGGATGCGCGATACTCAAGATCCAGCGTTGGTTTAACGAAATTTAATAAGCCGAACACTAAATGTGGAAACTAAAGGAAACCTTAAGCGTCTACAAATATACGAGCGAACAGTATCAAGATAAATCATTAGTTAGCAACTTCTGATTTATTCACCATCGAAGGAGATCGGTAAAATTTATGGCTATGCAAACTACTACGTCAGAAGAGAAACTTGTTAATAGCAATCAACAGCTAATCAACAATCAAATATCAACTGCAAGTGACATTATTATTGATGATTTTGAGGTAGAAGCTAAGCCTGAGATTAAGCACGAGCCTAAGGGTTTACTTGAACTGCGTGATTATTACAAACCTTTTGAATACCCTCAGTTCTTTGAATACTTTAAACTACAACAACAAGCACATTGGTTACCTACAGAAGTACCAATGGCAGATGACCTTGTTGACTTTAAAGCTAAGCTTACTGCTCAAGAATCTAATCTTATTATCCAAGTTTTACGTTTCTTCACTCAAGGTGATTTAGAAGTACAAAACAACTATAATCAACAATTAGTTCACATATTCCCCAAACCAGAGATAACCATGATGTTGACTGCGTTTGCAGCAATGGAAACAGTTCATGTTTGGGCTTATTCTCACTTAAATGATACTTTGGGTTTACCTGAAGTAGAATACAAAGCTTTCCGTGAATACGAAGCAATGAAGAATAAGTACGAGTACATGCAGAACTTCACTATTGATAGTGATGAGGATATTGCGCGTAACCTCGCTGTCTTCGGTGGTTTTATGGAAGGTGTAAGCTTGTTTGCAAGTTTTGCTATTCTAATGAACTTCCCGCGTCGTGGTTTACTTAAGAACGTTGGACAGATTATTACTTGGTCTATCAGAGATGAGTCTCTGCACTCAGAAGGTGTCTGTGCTTTATTCAGAGAATTTATTAAAGAGAAACCTGAGATCTGGAATGCAGGATTCAGAGAAACTATTTATAAAGCTTGTGATGATATGGTTCATCTTGAGGATAATTTTATTGATACTTGTTTCGCTCTAGGACCAGTAGAAGGTCTATGCCCTAGCGATGTTAAGCTCTACATCAGATACATAGCTAACAAACGCTTACAGGATCTGAATCTCGAAGCTCAATATGACGTTAAGGAAAATCCTCTACCTTGGCTCAACCTCATGGTGAATGGTAAGGAGCATGCTAACTTTTTTGAAACACGCTCTACGGAATACGCGAAGGGTGCCATAATCGATGATTGGTAATTTACCGCGGTCTTGTGGTCCAAGTACAATCCTCGCTCAAATAAAATTTTGACCTTTTTCTCTTTAAATTTAAAACGTTAGTTAGAATTTTGTATTGAGTTTTAACTAAAATAAATTCTTGTAAAACTAAATCATATTGTTTTCTGCTTCTATTATTTGGTAGCTTATTTGCACGTGTCCATTCAAGCAAAAATCTATTAAAACGTAATAAAACTTGAAATATTAAGGTCTCTAAGCCCATTTCTTCTCCTAACCCAAAAAGAAAGCCCAGAACTATTTATATAAAGCAATTTTAAGGCTATTATTGATAATAAGGAGCGCAGCATGAACAAACTTACACAAACTTTTACTAAAATGTTTTCATCGTTTCAGGGTCTTGCATTATTGATCGTACGTTTGGCTTTAGCTTATGGATTTTATGAACCAGCTATTAAGAAGCTCGCTAATTTTAACGACATAGTAATTTGGTTTGCTCAAGATTTGCATTTACCTTTCCCTTACGCTAATGCTGTAATGGCAACTGGCGCTGAAGCACTCGGAGTTATTGCACTAGCATTAGGCTTAGCTACTAGATTCTTTGCCATCCCACTTATGGTAGTAATGGTTGTGGCTATAAGCATGGTTCATTGGGTTAATGGCTTTGCTGCTGCTCAGCATGGTTGGGAAATACCTTTCTACTACTTCATCATGTTGTTTGTACTTATGAGCACTGGTCCAGGCAAATATAGTATGGATGAGACTTTCCTTAAGAAATATTTTGGTAGCGGGAAGTAATAAAATTACAGATTGTTTAATTAGCAAAAAACTTCTTAACGCCTTCTTGCCAAGGATAAACTTTAACTACTCCAAAATTTTTGACATAATCATCTCGCGAAAAACAAACAGCCTCACATTTACCATAATCATTAACTAAGCGAGTGAATCCAGATAGGTCTTCTTGTTTCACCTGCTTAGAGCTTTTGATTTCAATAAAGAGAATTGGTTTATTTGGTCTTTGTACCACTAGATCTATTTCAGCATTGTCCTTAGTCTTAAGATACGAGAAACGATATTCTTTTTTGTGATAATTAGCTAGCTTAATACATTCAAGAATCACAAAATGTTCAAAAGCATTTCCATAAGCATAAGTACTATCTCTAAGTTTAGAAGACAGATTATAGCTAAGAGCCCTAACCACACCAGTATCAAAAAAATAAAACTTAGGTTTAGTACTCAACTGCTTTCTAAATGAGTCTTGGTAAGCATTTAAAAAGAAACCTATCAGCGTATCTTCCAGAATCGAATAATATCTTTTAATGGTGGTGTCATCAACCCCAGTATCCTTAGCTATTTTAGAGATATTTAAAATCTTACCGTTCATCTGTGCTGCTACTTCTAGAAATTTTCTGAAAGGGTCTAAGTCCTTAATGAACTGTTCTGCCCAAATTTCTTCTTTGAGATAAGTATGAGCATAAGATTCTAGGAAATCCTGTTTATGAGCGTCGTTATCAAATTGATAAATTTTCGGTAACAGACCCCAATGTAAGGCATGATTAAGATCAAATTTAGTAGCTAATTCTATACTACTAAGCGCATAAAGGTTATAAGTAAAAGCTCTTCCCGCTAATAGATTAGCGTTACCTCGTTTAAGTTTCCTAGCGCTAGAACCAGTAAGTATAAAATATCGTTTTTGAGTTTCGATAAGCAAGTGAACTAAATCAAGGAGCACCGGAATTTTTTGAACTTCATCTATAATCACATGACTAATATCTGCTTCAAGATTTCTAACTATATTCTCTAATTCATTAGGATCATTTATAAATCTAGCTTCTTGTTTAGGGTCAAGTAAATTAATATAGAGCGAATTTTTAGCAAAACGTTTTTGAATCAGAGTACTTTTACCAACACCCCTCGGCCCAAATAGGAAAAAACTATAATCCTTGGGAAAGGAGATTAATCTCGAGAAATCTTCCATAATACGATATAATTATACCCCTTAGTGCCATTTTAGCCGCTATTTTATGGTCATACTCAGTATTTTATCGGGTTATAGCCTCAAACAGTTTCTTACTAATAGTCGGTATTAATTCCGTATACTCACTTAAACCTCGCGTCATTATCACTAAGATATATTTCTCTTCTTCTGAAGTCTTGAAATACGCTACATCATGTCTCACTCTAGATGTCCAACCAGCTTTAGAAGCATAGTAACTAATCTTCTCTTGATATGGGATTAAACCTTTAGCAATAAACTGACACTGTTCATCTGCTGGATTGTCAACTTTACGCCTTATAGACTGTAACAATTCCGGGTAGTCACTAATGATATCTTTCATTATTTGCACCGCATCAGTAATCACCATGGAATTGCGTCCTAGACCGCCTTCTTCAAGACTAAGCTGTACTTCTCTACCATAAGGTGCAAAGCTAAAACATTTGCCAGGAATATTGAGAGACTTGCTATAACCAGGTTTATTTCTGAAAAACTCACTCATAGAATTTCTATCACGCTTAAACAATGCAAACTCAGCAGCATCTAGCCGTGGACCAGAACAAGCTCCACTATTAAAATCCACCAAATAACTCAAAGCATCATTATCAGAGAGTCTTAAAGATGCATCGATAGCATCATAGACATCATCCATATGAGTTTTCTGCCCAAAAGTATTAGAACCTCTGAGGTGTTCATTGAGTAAATGGGTAGCTCCAGTTTGTAATTTATATTTAGCTAAATAAGCACTAAATAGTTTTATCAAACTAGCTGGATGATAAATAGCTGTAGGGAAATGATGATAGCTTAGAGCCTCATTACCAAGCTTCTCAAACCAAATAGAAACATTGATATCAGGATCATAAGAACCTTTGACCGTTTCTTGAATACTCTCTATAACTATTTTTTGCAAGGCTGAATCAGTACTTATTTGCTTCTCTGACATAGTTCTAATATTGCAAACAATTGTATTTTTTGCGAATAATCGTTGTTTTTATCTTGATTATTTGTTATTATATTTATTTTATGACTGATTCTCTTCCACAAAAATTCTATGGCATGGCGGTATCTCTATATCCACAGCACATATTGAATGTATGTACTATGGTTGGAACTAATCCTGATGATATTAAAGCAGTAGAAGATTCTAAGCTAAGCTGGAAACTTAATTCTAGAAATGAATTAGTCCAAGGAGTAGATCGACTACTAGACACCGTAACTGAAGTAGCTAAGCTACAAGTCGCAGAAAATCAAAGATACAACAATATAAAATATTGTATGCCAGTTGTAATTGGTTCACGCTCCGACAATGACTTACCAGAATTAAAAGATCTTCCTGCAAAATACCCAAGACAAATGCAAGCAAGAATTCAAGCTGAACCAATACATCAAACCATAATATTATTAGCAAATGAAAGACTAGCAAAGAACCGAATTAATCATTTCGTTGCTCCAGCAAGATTCAACGTAAACAATTCTCCTGCAGAAACTGATCCCGCAGCAGCAGAACAGGAACATAAAAGACGAGAAGCTTTAAATTACGAAGTTAAAAATAAAACCAATCATTATGATCAAGCTCTGACTGAACTGAAAAGAATTGGACTCTTGATTGCAGAACAATTAGCTGAAATTGCAAAAACTAGCGAAAAACTAACTAAACGAAGAAAAGAATTTTTTCTATTAATTGAACCTAGAGATCAGTTCTTGAATCTACCTGAAGTAGTAACAGTAATGAAAGAATGTTTAAGAACTCAACTGGGATATGAGCTTGATATTAAGTTTGCTAATGATACAAAGGATGCCCCTTTCTTTAATGTTACTAGACCAGTAATGGCAGGTAATATTAAAGCAGCTCTTAAATAAGATTTGAAAAACTACAGAATTCTTTTCACAACATCGGCAAGAACTGATAAGGGGCTTTTTGTAACACATTAGTAAGAAAATCAAAACTATTAGATATCGGTTTCTTGGGTTTAGGCGCTGGTTTCTTGCGAGTAATAGTAAGTCCCTTATATGCACCTTTAGCAGCGCCCGTGACGGCACCAGTTGCAGCGCCCACTACTACACCAGTAGGCACTCCAATAGTATGTCCTAAAACTCCGCCACCAGCAGCCTCTGTGAAAGCGCAGGAATATTCCCTGGCTTTAGAACCAGAACCTCTTATAGCCCCAGCAACAGCACCAACAGGTACAGCAAATATAGTTAAAACAACTTTAGAAAATACATTCGCCTGAGCAGGATTAGGGAAGAATAAACTTATGCTGCTAAACAGAATAATATAGGATAATTTTTTTACCAAAGCAAATAAATCCCTCCTAAATGTTACACTCAAATAATATACCCAGTTAAAATACGGCTACCAAATGATCCCCTCCACTAAACACCCTATAACCATACTCGCTGAAGGCTATTTCGGAACTACTCATGCTAAAACAGCTACAGGAATAATTCGTTATGGAGACTGGCTTATTAGTTCAATAATAGACTCCCATAAACAAGGTCAAAGCATTTTAGAAACTACAGGAATCAATCACTCCGCTCCAATCGTCGCCAGTCTAGAGCAAGCTCTTAATTGTAATCCTAAACCTAAAACACTAATACTTGGTATTGCGCCCATTGGTGGTGACTTGCCGCAAGCTTGGCGCGCAATAATCAAGGAGGCTATTATTAACGGTCTCAATATTATTAGTGGTCTACATTTATTCTTAAATGAGGATGCTGAATTAAAACAACTCGCTAAGCAACATCAAGTGATACTTTGGGATGTACGTGATCCAGAACTCTATCCAGCAAGCGCAGCAAGAAGTGTATCTAAACAAAAACCTAGACCACCAGGCACTAAAGTTATAACCCTAGTAGGTAGCGATTGTAATATAGGTAAAATGTGCACAGCGCTTGAGTTAGACAAGGAAGCTAAGAAGCAAGGTTTGAATTCTGCCTTCGTTGCTACAGGGCAGACAGGGATTATGATTAGCGGTAATGGTATACCGCTTGATAGAGTGATTATAGATTTTGCGGCAGGAGCAATGGAGAATGCTGTATTCGAGGAAATCGATAAAGGTCATAAATTTATTTTTGTGGAAGGACAAGGATCATTGATTCACCCTGGTTATTCTGGAGTAACGCTTTCCTTACTACACGGCTCTAACCCTGACGCCATGATACTTTGCCATAAACCAGGACGAACCATGGTACATGATCAATATCAAGTGAAAATTCCTTCGCTAACTAAATTAATAGAACTCTATGAAACTGCTGCAAGCTGGATAGCACACGAGAAACAAAGCCCAGCAAAAGTTGTCGGCATAGCACTTAACACTAGCACTTACTCAGATGCAGAAGCATTAGAACTAGTGAAGCAAGCTCAAGCTGAGACTGGATTACCAGCTACTGATCCGATTAGATATGGCGTGAAGGATCTAATCACCTTAGGTTGCAACCTAGGATCAGTCATTAACTGATCCTAAAAAATATTAATTACTATTGTTTCAAAAACCATTACTAATCTTATAATAAACACTAGGATTTTGTTTACCAATAATTTTAGCTTCTACCTCTCCATGGAGCCTTACTAATGCTTGATGAATTGCTTTAATATGCGTACTTTTATAAACCTCTGGATTTTGTTTACCTATAACTTTTGCTTCGGCTTCTCCATGAATATCTATTAAGGCTTGATGAGCTGCTTTAATATGCGTACTTTTATAAACCTCTGGATTTTGCTTACCTATAACCTTTGCTTCGGCTTCTCCATGAATATCTATTAAGGCTTGATGCACCGCTTTAATATTCGTACTTTTATAAACCTCTGGATCTTGTTTACCTATATTTTTGGCTCTTTCCTCTCCATAAATATCTGCCAATGCTTGATATGCTGCCTTGACGTTTGTGCTTGTATAAACCTCTGGATTCTGGTTACCTATAACTTTTGCTTCTGCCTCCCCATAGATATCTATTAATGCTTGATGCACCGCTTTAATATTCATACTTTTATAAACATTTGGGTTTTGCTTACCTATATTCTTTGCTTCTGCCTCTCCATAAATATCTATTAATGCTTGATGGGCTGCTTTAATATCCGTACTTTTATAAACCTCTGAATTTTGTTTACCTATATTCTTTGCTTCTGCCTCTCCATGAATATCTACTAATGCTTGATGCACTGCCTTGACGTTTGTACTTTTGTAAACATTTGGATTTTGGTTACCTATAACTTTGGCTCTTTCCTCTCCATGAATATCTACTAATGCTTGATGCACTGCCTTGACGTTTGTACTTTTATAAACATTTGGATTTTGTTTACCTATATTTTTTGCTTCAACTTCTCCATAAATATCTACTAATGCTTGATGCACTGCTTTGAC
>CAZKAT010000002.1:149479-423604 GCA_964551135.1 uncultured Gammaproteobacteria bacterium
TTTTTGCTTCAACTTCTCCATAAATATCTACTAATGCTTGATGCACTGCTTTGACATTAGTGCTTTTATAAACATTTGGATTTTGTTTACCTATATTTTTTGCTTCAACTTCTCCATAAATATCTACTAATGCTTGATGCACTGCTTTGACGTTTGTACTTGTATAAACCTCTGGATTTTGGTTACCTATATTCTTTGCTTCTGCTTCTCCATGAATATCTACTAGTGCTTGATAAGCAGCTTTAATATTCGTACTTTTATAAACCTCTGGATTTTGGTTACCTATAACTTTGGCTCTTTCCTCTCCATAAATATCTACTAATGCTTGATGCACTGCTTTAATATTCGTACTTTTATAAATTCCTGGGGTTTGTTTACCTATAACTTTTGCTCCTTCTTCTCCATAAATATCTACTAATGCTTGATGCGCTGCTTTAACATTAGTGCTTGTATAAACATTTGGATTTTGTTTACCTATATTCTTTGCTTCAACTTCTCCATAAATATCTACTAATGCTTGATGGGCAGATCTAATAGTTGCTGGTTTACTTTGTAGTAATGATATATTGCGTTTAATTAAAGCTAAGGTATCAGCTTTACCTAAAATACTTCTCAATGCTGAAAATGAGCCTTCTAATGTCTTAGCCGATGATTGAAGAAGTCTCCTTGTCTCATAAATCATCCAACCAGAAGAATCTCCAAAATTACTTCTAAGAGCTCTTAGTTTAAATCTTTGTCTGTCATTTAAATTTAGCAAAAAAAGAATAGCTTCTTGAAGCTTTTTTGGTATCTCGGGTGATGGTGATCCTGTTCTTAGGGAAATAATTGAATCCACACATTGAAAAAAAACATCACGAGATATTGACCCTATGTCGGCAGCAACAGGTTTAGATTTGATGAACTTACCATAATTCCAATGTCGACGTAATCCTTCTAAATCTGTAATCAATGTAGGAGTTAAATTAATCATAGCAATTCTTGATAAGATTCCAAATTATACTTATTTTATCCAATATAGTGACTAAAATCACTATAAATTTTAGCTTTTATTCTGAAAATTAAGCAAAATATAGATTATGGGGTCTAATGTTCAAAGCAATGCGTAAAATTGTCAAATGAAACTAAGCTACCAACTACTTACAGTACCATTCGAGTTTACCTTCGCTATCTCTAGAAGTTCTAAGGATATTTCTAAGACTATCATTCTCAAACTAGAAACTAAATACCAAGGTATAGATTACCTTGCTCATGGTGAAGCGGTTTTTTCTAGATTCTATGGTGAAGATGAAGATAGCGTAAGTGCTTTCTATGACACTATTATCAAAGAAAAAATACTAGAAGGTTTAGATCCCTTTAATATAGCTGAATTTGAGAAACGCATGAATCAATACGAAGGGAATATGGCAGCTAAAGCTGGCTTAGATATAGCACTATACGACTTAAGAGCACAAATCAAAAAACTACCTTTATACAAGTTCTTTGGACTTAGTGCTCACAAAGCTCCTAAGACTTCTTACACTATTGGTATCGCTGATCTAGAAACCATGAAGATGAAAACCTTAGTAGCACTAGAACGTGGCTACGACATCCTTAAAGTGAAACTAGGAACTGCAGAAGATGCAGCTATAGTAAAAATGATTCGCGAGCTAGCTCCTAAAGCTCGTATTAGGCTAGATGCTAATGCAGCATGGACAGTAGATGACGCATTAAACATACTCAATGAAATTAAAGATCTTAATATAGAGTTTGTAGAAGAACCTCTGAAACTAGACTCAAGCCCAAGAGATTACGAAAAACTTTACCGCAAAAGTCCTCTACCATTGATGGCTGATGAAAGCTGTCACACCACTAAGGATATAGAACATTGCGCGAGATACTTTCATTCAATAAATATCAAACATACTAAGTGTGGTGGCATTACTGAAGCCTTGCGCATGATTAAAGAAGCGCGCAAATATAAACTTAAAATCATGCTTGGTTGTTTTGCTGAGACTTCTATTTCTATTGCAGCTTTCTGCCATATCAGTCCCCTAGTAGATTATGCAGATCTAGACGGATCTTTATTACTGAAAGAAGATCCTTATAAGATTGATTTATTTAAAGCTAATCAAATAGTCTTGCCAAGTAGTCCAGGACTGGGGCTTACGCAGCAGTTGTAGCTAGGATAACCTTCTTAGTATCTGCTAATTGAGCTAATTTAGATTGAACTACTTCTGATTTAATAGTTTTACCTTTCTTGTTTTGCGATTTATCGTTATAAGCATTCCATAGTGAATAAGCAGATACATCTAACGCCGCACTTAAGTGTATTAGAGTACGAGCTATAGCCTCACTCTTAACCCAACGTTTCACAATACCGCCAAAAGCAGAAATTGTACACATAGTACCGATCATAAGCTTATGCATATTCTCCCTATCAAACCAGAAGAAACCTATATCTCCCATAATACCTCCCAAGTTACGAATCAAGCCCATCGCTTTAGCAAAAGCAGTATCACGTGAATGTCTAGCAAAAAGCATTACCGGAATAGATCCAGCCAAAATGAAAGCACAATTCACAAAAAAGAAAGCTTCTTCTTTTGGCATACGACCCTGCATAAACTCTTTACACATCAGTTTAAATATCCCTGCCATTAATTTGAAATTACCACTAAAAGTTTTATTAGCTTCTTTAATTGGTCCAGCTAATTCAGGATGCTGCTCTATTAGAAATTTAATGCGATCCTCAATTAAATCGTAAGGTTGATTTAAGCCCACACTACCACCATAAACTGTATCAATATTGGCATCACCAACAAAAGGCAAAAACACAGGTGGCACTAATTTAATAAAAGCTTTAATCCCTTCTTTGTTTTGCAATGCTTTAACTGTAGCAAAGCCATACGACACTATAGGTGCAACCCAGCGTGTACAAAGGAAAGCAGCTTGATCAACAACTTTATTTATTGAATGAAGCCAAGAAATTTTATTTGTATCATGAGAGCCAAATGAAGTAATAGTCGCGAGTGCATGCAATGTAGCATTAATCGAACCAATCCTTATATTTCTATAATCAGCATCATTGAAAAATCTTTCTATCGCATTAACTTGTTTACTCTCTTCTAATTTTGGTTTTTCTTTCTCATGCAATATTTCAATCGAAGGATGAGGATCTAATATTTTTTGATCCAATTGATTTAAAGATGATGGTACCGAAGAAGTCTCCTTTAAAGGAAGTGTTACTTCGGTATGAATATTTGGATTTATGACTTCGACCATAATAAGACAAAGGTCCAAGGCCTAATGGCCATAAACTTTTTGTTTTTCACCTCATTTAATAACAAATTTGGCTTAATTATTATCCAAATTCGTCATGATAAATTATAGCCAATTGAGTATTAACGTATCAAATATTTTGATAAATAGGTAAAAGCCCCTATGCCATATTAATCTAAAAGGTAAGCAAAGACAAAGTATGCAAACCACACCGCAAAAAGATGACTGTCTACTCTGTCTAATACACCACCATGAGAAAGTAATAAAGTTCCAGAATCTTTGACTCCAGCAGCACGTTTCAATGCACTAACCATTAGATCACCAATTTGCGCAACAATAGCAAACAAAACACCAGATGAAATTAAAATCCAAAATCTCAAACATTCGACATTCACTTGTAAATTAAATAGGCTAATGGTTCTTAACAAATCAGGTTCTAAACCAATATGGAAGAAATTAGCAAAGCCATAGAAAGCAGCAGCAGCACAGACTATACCACCAACGCTACCAGCAACAGTTTTCTTAGGACTAATTTGTGGCATTAATTGAGTTTTACCAAATAATTTACCTATCAATAAAGAGCCAGTATCATTAGCTGAAATTGCTAGAAGTATTAGCATAGTATAAGCAAAGCCATGATCCATAATACGAATCCAAGTAAAAAAAGAAGCTAATAATCCAAACTGAAACACTGCCCATAAGGATGCTGTTAAGTCTTCAAATTTAGTATAAGTATTCTTGAGTAAAACTCGGGGGAAAATTATCACATAGGAAGCAATAATCATAGTAAGCATAAAAGTATAAACGAGCTCACGTGTATATTCTCTAGTAACAAAAAAAGAAATTAATAAGGGTGATATAGTGAAAACTGCGATGAAAACATAGATCCATGAAGCTAATGGATAGACACCCATATTATTACAGAGAGTTTTAAATTCTTGAAATCCTAAAATACTAACTATGAGAATTGCTATAGCCCAAAGATTAGCACTGTAATAATTACAGAAGTAAGCCAGTGCTAATAGTCCAAGCCCAATAAAAACTCTACTAATAAAATTTTTCAGACTCAGATCTCCTTAACTCTCCCTTGAATTACCTTATCTTAACATTAATACTGGATCCCGGATTAGGTAGTTGCTTAGGAACTACCTTTGCTAAGATAAGTAATGCTTATTAATAAATGACAACCAGTTCACTAGATTTAAAGAATATACTTAGCGAGATAGACGACGCTCGTATCGGAGAATTGCGTGAAACACTTAATGAATACTTCCCGCAAGATATCGCAGAAGAATATAAGAACTTAGACCCTGATGCTAAGCATTTACTATTTGACATTCTCTCACCCGAGCAAGGTGCAGCCGTCATCGTTGAATTAGAAAGTCGTGATATTAATGAGATTTTTGAACATCTTTCTGATGAACAAATAACCAAGCTTGCAAACAATATGGAGCTAGATGATGCTGCAGATATCATTGGATTTTTAGATGACCATCGTATGATTCGTGTCTTGGAAAATATTCAAAGACCTTTCGAGATTAAAGAATTACTAAGTTACGAAGCTGATACCTGCGGTGGTA
Organism: uncultured Gammaproteobacteria bacterium; assembly: GCA_964551135.1. Lineage (GTDB taxonomy): Bacteria > Cyanobacteriota > Vampirovibrionia > LMEP-6097 > LMEP-6097 > CAYPGT01. The sequence goes on from CAZKAT010000002.1 coordinate 154,315, forward strand.
TCATGAAGCCTAGTTTTATCAGCGTGAGAGAAGATCTTAATATTGGAGCAGCTCTACGGTACCTAAGACTTAAAGCACGATCTTATGACAATGAGATCATGTATATTTTTGTCACCAAGAAATTTGGTGAACTGGTAGGTGTAATAAGTTTACGTGAATTATTTCTCGCTCCGGATAAAGATCCAGTCGGCGCACATATGAACACTGAGGTGATCTCAGTAAAAGCTAGTGATGACCAAGAACTCGCTGCTGACTTGATTTCAAAGTATAGGTTCCTGGCTATACCAGTTATTAATGACAATGACCAACTAGTTGGAATTATTACCATTGATGACGTTGTTGAAGTCATGGAAGAAGAAACTACTGAAGATATTTACCAATCTAGTGGTATTAATGTAGAAGTTGAAGGTAATACACTTGCTTCACAATCTTTGATTCGCGAATATTTTGGTGCATATAAGGCGCGCACACCGTGGTTAGTTATTACACTAATCGGACAATATATAGCAGCTTCAATGATTGCTCGCTATGATACAACCATCGCCGCAATCCCTATCGCTATTTCATTTATGCCATTACTTTCTGGTTTATCAGGCAATATTGGCAATCAAAGTTCAACCATAATAGTACGTGGGCTCTCCACTGGTGAAGTACAGATGGACAAAACTGCTAACATTTTATTTCATGAATTAGCAGTTAGTTTTACTATTGGCCTAACCTGTGCATTGCTCACGGGGATTATGTCTTATTGGGTTTATCATAATTTAACCTTATCAATACTGATAGGATTATCACTTATTGCTTCAATGATGCTAGCTGTAGCATTTGGAACTATAACTCCTTTCCTCTTTAAGAAATTACAGTTTGATCCTGCAACTGCAAGTGGGCCTTTGATAACTACAGCTATAGATATGATCTCGTTTTTTGTTTACCTAACCTTAATAACTAAATTCATTAGTGAATTAGTATGAATACATGGGCAAGCTGGTGTATATTTAACCTTTACTCGGTATAATTAACAATATATGTTCAGAATCGCACTATTCTTTGTTTTATTAAGTCTTGGCTTTGGTCCTCTAGGAGCTATTGTTATACCTCCAGCTACAGAAGCCGTAGATTCATCTTCTATAAAACAAAGACTCGAAGATATCAAGCTCAATGATAAAGAAGAACGTAAAAAAGAAACCGAGAAACTTATTACCGAGGGGAAGGGTGTATGGGTAAATATTTGGAACTATCCTAAAGACATAAATGCATTCACTAACCGACTCAATAAGTTTAAAGTCGATACCGTTTACTTACAGATTAATCGCTCTACTACAGGAATTTATAGTAACCAACAAGAACTTGATGCTATTCTCAAAGCAGCTCACCAAAAAAACATTAAAATCATTGGCTGGAGCTATTGCTACCTAAGAGATATTAATACTGATGTACGCAAGTTTGTAGAACCAGCACTTTATGTAAGTCCTGATGGCGAGAAGCTTGATGGCATGGCTGCAGACATAGAAGAGAACTATAGTCTGGCTACCGTGAAAGCTTACACTGATAAAATTAGAGCTAAACTTCCTAGAAACTATCCTCTAATAGCGATTGTCTTCTCACCAGAAATCAAGGCTAATTATCCATGGGAATATATCGCTAATAATTGGGATGTACTAATGCCAATGACTTACTGGCATGGGATTAAAGCTCGTAATGACGACAGAGTTTATAACTTCGTGAAAGATAGTATTGTCAGCTTAAGAAAACTTACTAAAAAAGATGATTTAAAGATTCACTTAATCACTGATGGTGATAGAACCCACTCTAAAGAAGTACAAATCAGCCTGAAAGCTGCTCAGGAACTAGGAGTTAATGCAGGAATTAGTATCTATCCTGAGCATCTAGCATCAGATGAAATGCTAGATATCATGAAAGATTTTAATTGCCCAAGTTGTGGGACTTAGTTACTCTTATAAATTCCTCAACAGTCTCTCTCAGACCATAATATAAACTATTAGCTACAATAGAATGTCCTATATGCAATTCTCTAACTCCTGTTACTTGCTCTAATAATGGAGGCAGGTTAGGGATGATTAAACCATGTCCTAGATTAGTTTTCAGACCAATACTTTGTGCATGTTCAACAGCTTTCTTCAATCTTAAAACTTCTTCTTGTACAGGAGCAACTAACTCAGCAAAACTTAATTTAGAACCAGCAATATATTGTGAACCAATAACAGCCACATCACTATGATATTTAATAAATAAATTAGCGTAAGTACCAGTATGTAATTCTATAAACTCAGCACCAACTTCCTTACTAACTTCGATCTGCTCTATAACTGGATCTATAAACATAGAGATCCTAGTAGCATTAGCCTTAATTGGTTTAATAAACTCTGTTAGATATTGCCTTTGTGCTATTACATCAAGCCCACCTTCGGTAGTTAACTCCTCGCGCTTTTCTGGTACCAGAGTAGCAAGCTTAGCCTTAGTGTTTAAACATATCGCTCTAATGCCTTCTGTGGCGCCCATCTCAAATGTCAAACCTAATCTAGAACCAGCTCTTAAATAAGCATCTATCTCTCTAATATCCTCATCATTAATATGTCTACGGTCTTCTCGTAGATGCATAGTAATCCCTGAAGCCTTAGTAGCTTCCAATAATTTAACAGCTGCTAAGGGACTAGGTTCTATAGTCTTACGTGCCTGTCTTACAGTTGCAATGTGATCAATATTAATATGTAATTCGGGGCTGGGCATAAACGTTGATTATAGCAAGCTCTTCGTCTATGTCTCATTAACTAAAGGCATCTCTTTCACTATTTTCTGCATCTCAGGAGAATACTTCACATCAATAAATTCACAAAGCTGCTTAATTACAGTATCAGGATCAGCTAGTAAGTTTTCAAAACCAATTTCTATCCATTTAGATTTATCCATTTTATTTAAAGCATTACGAGCTTTTTCATGTAAATCTTCATACTGACGTTCGCAAACTTGCTCTAGTGGTTTGTTAATATAGTCTTGCCAATCTTCCGGAATATTAAACTTCCAAACATTGCCAGAATAACCTTCTATATTAAGTTTCACATTTTTAGTTAAATACTTACGATAAGGAAATTTAAACTTACGTTTGTGATTCCAAGCATTCATTAGTGAACGTACATTATCAGTTTTATTACGAGTGAGATAAATAAACTTAGCATCTGGATAGAGTGCCTCTAAATAGCTGACCCTATAAGCATTTGGTGGAGTTTTATCAATAAAACGATAGCTTCCCACAACCATAAATCTCCAAAAATAATTTACAGCATTAATTAGACCCAAGATACAAGGTAAACCCTCACGCAAAAATTTCACTCTTCCTAAATAACCTAAAACATAATTATCATAAGCAGAATAATGATAATGTTTATCGAAGTATTCTCTATCACCGATCTTAAGATCACTTGCTTGCATATAAACGTTATCCGCTCTTTCATCTGGGTGTCTAAACCATGGATGCCACATATGATCAGATTCTCTATATAAGGACCACAACTGTTTATTCTCGCTTAGTAAACGAAACAGCAGGCTGGTACCACCACGATATGAGCCTATAATAAAAACTGGTTTATATATTTTCACAGTTTATGGGTACTTAATTCTATAGGATTATATAAGGTATCACGTTCTACAGCCTCATAACCCGCTCCTTGAATAAGATTGATTAAAGTATCTTCCGCAAGAGAGCGTTTCTTAGCACCAGCAGCCCGAGTAATACGCTCTGCCATAACCGTACCATCTAAATCATTAGCACCAAAGTTCAAAGCAATCTGCGCCATCTTTTCGCCAAGTTGAATCCAGTAAGCTTTGATATTATCAAAATTATCCAGCATCAATCTTGAGACTGCTATATTTTTGAGTTGATCATAACCAGTAAGAGGCTTAACGCCACGCTCTAATAAATTATTACCCTCATAATGACAGGATAACGGTATAAAAGTCTGGAAGCCACCAGCAGGAAATAACTTAGAGACATCTTGCGCCTTACGCAGTATATCCAAATGCTCTATTCTTTCTTCTGGCTCTTCACCAATACCAGCAAGCATAGTTGCATTAGTTCTCAAACCCTTACTATGAGCGACTTGGTGAATCTTCACCCATTCATCTGCTGGGATTTTATCAGGGCACATTTCATCACGCACTTGACGTGAGAATATCTCTGCACCACCGCCAGGCATACTATCAAGTCCAGCTGCCATTAATGCTGTAAATATTTCTTCATAGTTTAAATGTTCTCCATTGTCCTTACGCGCGAACTTCTGGAAGAATTCTATCTCAACAGCAGTAAAGGCTTTAACATGAATGCTTGGTACGGCTTCTTTAATAGCACGTATTAAATCTGAATAGTATTCAATTAAAGTTTTAGGATTCAGCCCGCCTACTATATGTACTTCTGTAGCACCTTGGCTGCGAGCGTCTTTCACGCGCTCTAAGGCTTCAGGGATAGTCATAGTATAAGCACCCTCCTCACCCGGACGTCTTGCAAAAGAACAGAAATCACAAGTACCAATACAAACATTAGTAGGATTAAGATGTAGGTTAGTGTTCCACCATACTTGAGTCATACGCTTAGTTGCTGTAGTTTGATCAAAACCCTTAGCAATAGCTACTTCGTAAGACTTGCGCTGACGCACAAAATTCGCTAGATGTCCCAATATAAAAAGCTCATTAGAATTAATAAGCTGGCAACCATCTTCATAAGAAATTCTTTCTGCATCCAAAACTTTCCTAGCAATCTTCGCTAGCTCATGTGTCGATTTAGCAAGCTCCTGCACAAAAAAAGCAGAGCTAGTATTCACTTGTTGAGGGTTGATTGTTTCAACTGTCGCCATAAACCTACTAGAGGGATAATAGCGCATTTTAGGGCAAAGCTTGCCAAAGCCATAAACCATGCTATACTTACGCCTGTACGTAGATGGCAATAATTTCATCACAACAAGAAGATAAACCCGTAGATACTGGTAGTAGTGTACTTAAACCTTATCCCAATAAATCCGACCTAGAATACGAAGAAGGGCCTCGCGACAAGAATCTCAGACCCACGAGTTTCGATTCTTACATAGGACAAAGCAACTTATTAAATACACTAAAGATTTCTATTAGTGCAGCACAGAAGCGTAATGATCTTGCAAGTATGGGTCACATACTGCTCTACGGACCGCCGGGCTTAGGTAAAACTTCGCTTGCTTATTTACTAGCTAATGAACTTGGCACCGAAGCTAAAATATTCTCAGCACCAGCATTAGACCGCCCCAAGGATATACTTGGGATACTAATGTCCATTAATGATGGTGACATCGTTTTCATTGATGAAATTCATCGTCTGAATAAGATCACTGAAGAACTTCTCTATCCAGCTCTAGAAGATTATCAAATAGACCTCACTAGTGGTAAGGGCGCAAGCTCCAGAGCTATGCGCATTAATATCAATAAATTTATTCTGGTAGGAGCCACTACTAAACTAGGTTTCATCAGTGCCCCACTCAGAGATCGTTTCATACATATTCATCGCATGGAATATTACAAGAAAGAAGAGTTAGCCGAAATTGCCTTGCAAAACTCTAAGCTTCTGAATATCGACATTGATTATGCTGGCTCTTTAGCTCTAGCATCTCGCAGTAGAGGTACACCACGTATTGTTAATCGTTTACTTAGATTAGTGAGAGACTATGCTCATCACAAAAACATAGATAAGCTAAATGAAAGTAGAACTAACGAAGCTTTGGATCTTTATCGTATCGACAAGGCTGGTCTAGATCATATGGACAGAAAAATATTGCAATTAATGATAGAGAAATACAAAGGTGGTCCTGTGGGCTTAGAGACTATAGCTGCACTAACAGGCGAGGATAAAACTACTATCGAAGACTATTACGAACCCTTTCTTTTACAATCAGGGTTTTTACTGAGAACCCAGCGCGGACGGATGGTGACAGACTTAGGGTTTGAGTACATGAACCAGCACTCCAATACAAAATAAGGTCTTAAGTTATAATAAGAACATGAACCAACGTCGTATTCTTATTGGTAGCATGATTGGCATACTTACCTTCACTCTATTGAGTTGGGTAAGCCCTAATACCTGGAATGTTTTAGAATCTCAACTGCTACAAGGTAGATCCCAATTAAGACTCTTTAATCCTTTCGCTAAAGTTAATTACTTAGTAATAGAACTTGGTGGTGAGCAATCTGACCTTGAGAATAGATCTTCTAGTGAACAGAAGGAAACTTTAATGAATCTAGTTTCTGAATTAGCAGCAAGAGAAGCTAAAACCATTACTATTGCTATTAATAAAATTAATCCTTTAGACATCAATAACCTAGACCTAGAGGCTGCGGTTGGTGACTTTGATACTCAAGCTAGAACCATTAAAGTAAACGATATCGATACTATCGTGGAACAGGAATCAGGTCCAACACTATGGCTTGATCGCAAACAACATGATCTTAAGAGACATAGCATTGATGATTTATTCAGCGATGTTATTCCTCCAGAAGATATCAGAAATCAAAACATTGTCATTATTTCTCCTCGCTTAGAACTAACAGACGAAGATTTAAACCTAGTTATTAATCATCTTGCAGATAGATGGGTAACTTATCTACCAATACATGCAGTAATTAAATTTGCTCTATGTGTTGCCATTGGTATTCTTATGGCAGCCCTAGTTTATTGGGCAAGAATAGTAACTTTCTTTGCACTAGGTATCATTGCCATGGTCATTGGGCAATTAGCCTTAACTCTGTTCAACGTGCAGATTGAGACTGTTTCATTTATCATATCGTTGATTTCCATTTTATTACTATCTAATTTATTTGACTTGAATCTAAGTGCTGCTATCAGCAAGCGGAATTTCTTTCAAAGCAAACAAGGGAACGCTAATGATCTAAGCGACCCAGCTGTAATAATGACCACACCGTTTATCCAAGTAGGTTCTGCTGCAGCCGATCTTAATCCTGAAACAATTAAAGAACTAAGAGCTAAATTCTTTCATGAACAAGAAAGTAATTTTGAAGATATCGCTCTAGAATTCCAAGAAAAAACTATCCGCTCTGTCAACTCTGTACAAGAGAAAATAGATGAGTTAACAGAATCAGAGACTCTCAGTGAAAGAGATAGAACTAAGTTAAGTTTACTTAAACATAATTTTGATCATATGATCGAAGAGATGGATGCGATTCTTTTCAATCTAGTTCCTTTTAGATTCGAAAATGATAAGGGACTAGTCGGGCTGATAGAACTTTATGCTAGTAAACTTTTCTTACTTAGCAGAGGCAAGCTTCAAGTCAGCATAGAGACTGCTTTTCCGAGCCTCAAGCTTGAGCTAGATCAAAAAATCAACAGTTATAGAATAATACAAAGATTAATTGAACTTATTAAAACTACTAATGACGATAAAGCCAGTTCGGGTATGGTTATATCTATTAATATTCACAATGCAGCGAATGGCAAACTTAAATTTAGAATTAGTTACGAAGGCTCTGCTGTAAATGCTAACGCTAATAATTTTAAGATTAATGAAGTTTATAAACGCATTGCTGGGCTTAATGAAGCTAGTATAGATTTTGGCACTAGTAATTTAACTGGGCTTTCCAAAAATCTTACTAATCATATTGAATTTCAATTTAAAACTGCTGCTATTAGAAGCAATCCTAAAAAAGAAACTGCTGTTTTAGTAGGATAAGTTCTATATTCTAAAGTCTTCTGAAGAGTCTTTTTGTTTAACTTTTTTAGTCTTAGGTTGTTCAGACTTAGCTTTAGCAGCTTTAAGTTTTAATTGTTCTATTTCCTCTTTAAGACTTGGGTCATTAATTGCATCAAGATCAATTGAATCAATAGTTCTAAAGTCAAGCTTAAACTGAAACACACCAGTCATATAAAGTGCACTAAGCATCGCACCCCACAGAAGGGCTGCTTGCCAGAGATCAATATTCAGATCTCGTTCCATGCTCGTCGCGCAAGCTGAATTCCAAACTGCTTGGATAAGGAAGCTTGGGACTCCTACCAATAAAACTATGGATGCTAGCAAAATTAATATTCCGAAGAAATTTAATTGGAAAAGTTTCATCTATTTATATTTTACCAAAAATTAAGGTGTTTTTCACCGTATCTTATATGGAGCTTGTTTAACAGGACGGCTTCTTATATGACAAAGCCTTCAGCCAGCATATCCTTTAAGTCTAAAATGCCTATTGGTTTAGAATCCTTACCCACCACTACTAAACTAGAAATTCTATATTCTTTCATGATTTCAGCAGCTCTTGTAGCAAGAGTATCAGGGCTCACAAGCTTAGGTTGTGAGTTCATAATATCAGCAGCTTTTTTATTAAAAGTATCTGGGCCATATTTAATCTGCGCGCGACGTAAATCTCCGTCGGTAATAATACCGATAACTTGCTCTTGAGCATCTACTACTGTGGTGAAACCAAATTTCTTAGAATTGATTTCTACTAGCACCGTCTTGAAATCAGCTGCAGAACTAACTTGTGGGATTTCCTTAGCACGCATTATTTCTGAGATCTGCACGAAGCTTCTACCAAGAGAGCCTAATGGATGCGAGCGCGCAAAATCTTGTTCTTGAAAATTCTTGTGCTTCATTAAAGCAACAGCCAAAGCATCACCCATAACTAGAGCTACTGTAGTACTAGATGTCGGCGCGAGTTCCAATGGACAAGCTTCTTTTGTAATAGGAGTATACAAAACTACATCAGCAAAACTAGCTAGTGTACTTTCTTTGCCAGCAGTGATAGCAATAAGCGGAACTCCAAGCTTCTTAATCGGAGCAAGAATTTTACGCAATTCTTCTGTGTTACCACTAAAACTTAAAGCAAGAACCAAGTCAGATGCTTTGAGCATACCAAGATCACCATGCCCCATCTCTGCCGGATGCACAAAAAACGCTGGCGTGCCAGTACTAGCAAGAGTCGCAGCTATCTTAGCTCCTATATGACCAGATTTACCCATGCCAGTCACTACTACTCTGCCTTCTACTTTCAGTATAAGTTCTACTGCTTTATTAAACTCTTCCCCGAGGGAATCTTTAACAGCATTAATCGAGTCAATCTCAATCTCAAAGACTTCTTTGGCAATCGCTATAGAATCCTTTTGCTGTTTAGTTTCTGGCATGGATATCCATTATAGCTTATTGGTAATTAAGCAGCTTCTGTTACTACCTGACCTTTGCTTTCTTCTTTAATTAATTCACGAATTTCTTCTTTGTCCATAGGTCTGCCACCAGGCGTTGGTAATTTATTCCATTCTTGTACACGTTCTGTCAGGTCAGAAGCAGAAAAACTAGTAGCTGGCTTAGCATTATTTACCTCTAAGCTTGGAACTCCAACATTCTTATTCTTGGGCGAAGTATTCCATCCTCTTATTCTTTCACTCATTTGAGGATCTGGAGCTAATGCAGGCATTGCTAATTGATGATTGATATTTACCATAATAAGTATTATTTAGCATATCTTGAATTCACTTGTCAAAATAATTTATTCATATTCACTTATTCTAGAAGGGCATAACTCAAATAAGGCTTATTTTAGCCTTATATTTTCATGCCTAATGAGAACACCCAATACGGCCTTAAAAATCGCCTAGAAGCCTCTAGTTTAGAGAAACTCGATACCAATTTATATAGATCAACACTCACTCATATATCTACTAAAAAACTTTACTTATACATTCTCGTTTTATCTCCTAATATTATTCGTTTCCATTATTCATCTAATGAAATTTTTGATATAAACAAACCTAATTCACATCTCGATTTCCATAATTTTAATTTCAAGAATAATAATGTTATTCAAGAAGATAAGTTTTCACTTAAGACTAATAGTTTAAGAGTAGAAATCATTCCTAATCTATTACAGATTAAAATCTACGATAAACAAGGAACTCTTATAAGTAGTGATGAAGCTGGCTTAGGTTTTTGGTCTACTGCATTAGACTATGGTACAGACAATGAAATCCGTTGCTATAAACAATACTCTGATCTTAAAAACCCTCCGTTAATTTATGGCTTAGGCGATAAGACTGGCTCTATAAACCGCTGGGGAAGAAGGTTTCGTAATGCTCCCATAGATGCGCTTGGTTATGATTCTGAATGTACCGATCCGCTTTATAAAGATATACCTTTCTTTATACATTTAGACCAAGTATCGAAGCAAGCACATGGAATATTTTTTGATAATTTTCATGAGAAATTTTTTGACTTTGGCAGAGAACGTAAACCTAGCCCTTACTATCATTTCGGAGCAAGTGGCGGTGAATTAAATTATTACTTCATTCAAGGTCCAGCTATTAAAGATGTGGTTTCAAGATATTTAGAAATTACTGGCAAGCCACCAGAATGGCCAAGTTTCACTTATGGATATCTAGCAAGTGGTATGAGTTATACTGAAAACCCTAATAATCATTGTGATAAATTATTACTAACCGCTTTCCAGCGCTTTAAGGATCAAAGCATCTCAGCAACAGCATTTCATCTCTCCTCTGGTTATATTCAAGATTCTAACGGGCAAAGACAACAGTTCATTTGGAATAAAGAAAAATTCCCTGATCCTAAAACATTCTCCAAGCAAGCTAAAGATCTAGGAGTAGAATTATGCGCTAACGTCAAACCAGTCCTACTCACTAGTCATCCTTGGTATCAAGAAGCTGCTGAGAAAAATTTATTTATAGAACATGTTCGTCATCCTGAGGAGGGCGAAGCCCAAGCCTGTCCTGAGCATATGCGTCAGGATCAGGATCCACTACCTTTAATAGTAGATTATTGGGGCGGACAGGGTAGTTACTTAGACTACCGTAAAACAGCAACACAAACTTGGTGGAAAGAAAAACTGCAACAATATATTTTAGGCAATGGCATACGTGGTATTTGGAACGATAATAATGAATACGAGATCTTTGAACCACACTCAGCTCATGGTCATACTATGGAAATGCAAATCATCATGGCTAAGCTTGCTTGGGAAGCTGGTTCTAATTGGATTATATCGCGTAGTGGTTACGCTGGCATCCAGAAATATGCTCAAAGCTGGACTGGTGATAATTATTCTTCTTGGAAATCTCTTCAATACGACAACGCTATACTTGCATCCTGTGGACTTTCTGGACTAATCCATATGGGAGTAGATATAGGCGGCTTTTGGGGAGATACTCCCGATTCAGAATTATTACTACGTTGGATACAGAACGGAATCTTCACACCTCGCTTCTGTATTCATTCTTACAAGCAAGTTCCAACTGAACCAGATATGTATAAGAATACTAATCCTGAGCATTTCAAGATTATCCAAAAGTTCATGCAATTACGCACAAAATTAATTCCTTATATCGAAGAAGAAGCTCGTAAGTCTGCTAAACAAGGTGTACCTATTATGCGTCCTACTGTCTATGATTTCCAAGACGATACTAATACCTATGAACAAAGCTTTGAATATATGTTTGGTGAAAAGTATCTAGTAGCGCCTATTTATAAACCAGAGTCTGAGACTAATCTCAGAGAAATTTATTTGCCAGGACCAAGTACTACTTGGACTCATTATTTTACTGGTGAGAAGTTTCAAGGTGGACAAGTGATTAAATTAGAAACTCAGTTAGATGTGATTCCGGTATTCGAGAGGACAACATAATGCACCATATATCCTCTATTTTACTTAAAAACTAAGGAAATACCAGCCTTTATTTCATTCCTATGCGGGAATAAGAACTATAAGGGCTTACCCTCATGCGTATAGAATTTCGCTTAGATCAATATGACCTAAAACAAAACTTTGACCTCATCATCATTGGTGGTGGAATTAATGGTGCCGGTATTGCACGTGATGCCGCTGAGCGCGGATTGAAAGTTTTATTAGTTGAAAGAAATGATTTTGCTTCGGGTTGTTCAGCGCACTCTACTAGATTAATTCATGGTGGGCTGCGTTACTTAGAGCATCTGGAGTTTAATTTAGTCTACGAAAGCCTGCAAGAAAGAGAAATTCTGCTCAAAAATTATCCTCACTTAGTTAATCCACTCGGTTTACTTGTACCTGCTTATGAGGGTAATAAATTCGATTTATTCAAGCTTAATATAGGTATGTGGCTCTATGATTGGCTTTCATCAGGCAAGAGTCTCAAACCTTATCAAAAAATAAGCGAAGAACAAATTCCTACTCTTGATTTAGGTATCAAGACTACAGGACTAGAAGGTGCAGTATTTTATTATGATGCTCAAGTACCTATAGCTGAGAGGCTTGTCTTAGAGAACATACTCACTGCTGAAGCGCGTGGTGCTATATGTATAAACCACTGCGAAGTGACAGAAGTAATCTGCTCTAAGATCCACGGTAAGTATCACGCTCAGGGAGTGAAGTTTAAAGACACTCTCAATGGTCGTAGACCTTTTACTGTTTATGGTAAAAACATTGTAAATCTTACAGGGCCTTGGTTAGATGATGATATTAAATGGCTTAAAGAAAAAGATCAATTCCCTATCTCTACTAAACTTAAGCGCAGGATCGGTGGCACTAAAGGTTCACATATAGTTGTTAAGCCTTTTCCTGGTGCACCAACTCAGTTTGGGATTTATAACGAAGCCAGATTAGATGGCAGACCTTTCTTTATATTACCGTTCAAGCTTGGCATGAATGATGATCTATATTTGATCGGTACCACTGATATATTTTTAGAGAAAGATGAAGATATTAACAAAGTACATATTACTGAAAGAGAAATCATGTACTTATTAAACGAGGTCAATGATTTATTCCCACAAGCAGGTCTGACCGAGGATTCTATAGTAAAGACTTTCTGTGGAGTTAGACCTTTACCTTATGTTTCGAAAGAATCTAAGGCAGGTAGTGTTAGTAGAAAACACTTCACCATTAATCATGATAAAGAAGGTTTAGCAAATTATTATTCTGTAGTTGGAGGCAAACTTACAACATTTAGAAGTCTTGCTGAAGAGTTAGTAAATAAATTCACCTCGCATAGATCTTATACTGCAAGTAGAAGAACAGTAGGTTGTAACTATCCTGAGGATATGGACTTTTATAGTTATATACAAGAAATTAGCAGAGATTATAATGCCAAATATGGTGTAGATGCTCATACTATTTTGCATTTGCTAATGCTTTACGGAACTAATACTGCTAAAGTTCTAGATTTGACTTTAGAGAATCCTTTATTAAAGAATAAAATTAACAAGGATTTCGAAGATATAGAGGCACAGATCGTTTATGCCATAAGGTATGAACAAGCTTTTACCGTAGAAGATATACTCGAGAGAAGATTAACCATAGGACTTTGTAGAGATAAAGTAGATAAGGATATAATTAAAACCATACGCTATCACTTAACTGAGGAGTTTGAGCTAATGGCAAGACAAAGAGATAGAGCTATAGAAGAAGTATTAGTACAAGGATATACTTAAACGTCATAATGACAAACTATGTTCTAACTATCGACGAAGGAACTACCAGCACTAGAGCACTATTAATCAGTGATGTTGGTGAAATTCTTGATATAGTTCAGAAGGATATCACTCAGCATTATCCGCAGCCAGGTTGGGTAGAACATGATCCTCAAGAGATATGGGAGAAAACTCTCGCTTGCTGCAGAGAAATTATCGCTAATAATTTAGCTAAAAACAAAATCTCTAAAGATAGTGTTTCAAGCATAGCTATAACCAACCAAAGAGAGACCAGTATAATCTGGAGTCCTAAGACAGGGAAACCAGTCTATAACGCTATTGTATGGCAATGTCGCAGAACAGCAGAGAGATGTGAAGAGCTCAAGAAAACTAAAATTGCAAGTGTAAATTTCACTGATTATATAAAAAGTAAAACTGGATTATTAGTTGATGCTTACTTCTCTGCAACTAAGATCGAATGGATTCTTAAAAAACTCGACAAGGTTCAAGACGAGCTAATATTCGGCACCATTGATACTTGGTTGATCTGGAATTTAACATTAGGTAGAGAGCATTTAACTGACACTAGCAATGCATCTAGAACTATGCTCTATGATATTCACGAAGATAGATGGGATGATGAGATACTTAAACACCTGAATATTTCTAAAACTATTTTGCCTAAAGTTATAGAGAGTAACGGAGACTTTGGATCAAGTCCTTTATTTCAAGATTTACTTGGACGAGAGCTTCCAATCAAAGCCGTTCTAGGAGACCAGCAAGCAGCATTTTATGCTTATGATGGTGAAGCTAAATGCACATATGGGACAGGGACTTTTGTGATGTTGCCAAGCTCCACTAAAACTTCGCTGAGTAAACCAACTACCGAAGATATAGAGACACGGTCTCAAGTTGGTAATCAAAGAGATAGCATGTCTTTCTCTATAGAAACTAATAATGATGGCTTATTAAAAAGCTCAGGCTATAAAACTCAATCAGAGAAAGCTCTGGTACTTGAAGGAAGTATTTTTGTCGGCGGCTCTATAGTACAGTGGCTAAGAGACGAGATGAAGTTTATCGAGAAAAGTTCAGAGATAGAAGCTCTAGCTAATTCTGTTCCTGATAATGGTGGAGTATATTTGATTCCAGCCTTAGCAGGGCTAGGAGCACCTTACTGGCGCGGAGATATACGCGGTACTATATTTGGCATGACTAGAGGCACCAATAGAGCACATATCGCCAGAGCAGCACTAGAGTCTATTGCTTATAGCGTGCGCGATATCATTGAAGCATTAGATCCTAAATTGCGCGCGAAGATCACTCAGCTCAATGTTGACGGTGGTGCTACTAAGAATGACACTCTGATGCAATTTCAAGCAGATCTGTTACAAATCCCTATCCAACGTTACACTGAAACCGAAATGACAGCCTTAGGTGTAGCTAAGATGACTGGTGATATCAAGCTTAAACTTAAAGCAGAGAGGGTGTTTCAGCCTAATAAAAATCTAGACGAAAATTATAAAATTTGGAAGCAATATATAAAAAAACTTCTCTAAGCTATAATTAGAGCCAATGCTCTCGCAATCTAATATTTTCTACTCATCAAGTAGCGAGTTTGAGCCACTGGCTTATAAGCTCAGACCAAATTCGCTTGAAGACTTAGTCGGTACTATTAAATCTAATCCTGCATTTATTAATTGGATTAAATCTGGTGTCAAACAGTCAGCTATATTCTGGGGACCACCAGGAACCGGCAAGACTAGCATTGCACTTCTGGCTGCCAAACATTCTAAGCGAGAATTCATCAAGCTTCAAGCTTTTAATTCTGGAGTAAAAGATCTCCGTGAAATCGTTGAGCGTGCTGAGCGCATGCCTAATAGTATTCTGCTCTTTGTCGATGAAGTTCATAGCTTCAATAAAAACCAACAGGATATATTACTTAACGCTGTCGAACGCGGCATATTAATTTTCATCGGTGCTACTACTGAGAATCCCGCTATCAGTATCAATAAGGCTCTATTAAGTAGAACAATCTGTTTTGAGCTCAAGCCGCATAGATACACAGATCTAGCCCTACTTATAGACAGAGCTCTGAGTATCTCTTCTAAACCCATAGAAGATGCAGCTAAAGACTATCTCATCAAATCTTCTTATGGCGACGCTCGTCACCTGCTTACTAATTTAGAACTTTTAATTAATAACTCCTCCGAAACTATCACTGAAGACTTATGCAAGGAAATTATCAGTAAGAAATTCTTCTCTGGCGATCCAAATACTTACTATGATTGTGTTTCAGCTTTACAGAAATCCATGCGTGGCTCTGATGTTACAGCTTCCTTATATTGGCTAGCAAGATTACTTCATGCAGGTGCTGAGTTAGAATCTATTTGTCGTAGAATTTTAGTCACTGCAGCAGAGGATGTCGGTATCGCTGACCCGCAAGCTCTTGTCATTGCTAATGCTGCTCATGATGCAGCTCTTAAGCTAGGCATGCCCGAAGCACGCATCCCACTTGCTGAAGCAGTAGTGTATATTGCTCAAGCTCCTAAATCCAATACTAGTTACAAAGCACTCACTAAGGCTCTCAATGATTGCGAGAATCATCCGCCTTATCCAGTTCCAGAACATTTACGTAATCTTCATGTGCATAGCTGTCCTGCTAAAAGCGATAATCAAGGAATCAATCCTAAAACCGGTTACAAATATCCTCATGACTATCCAGGCAACTGGGTTGAACAGCAATACATGCCTGATGAGTTAATTAATAGAAAATATATCTAAGAAGCTAGTAAAACTGCAAGCTCTAATTTTTTCTGAAAAGCTTGCCATTTTTCAGGGGTCATTTGAACCGTACCTAGACCTGGAACATGTATAGGATCAGTTTTAGAAGTATTTGGAAAAATTCTTACTTGTGCAGCTAGTGCCTTTGGCGATGCTGATGCTGATATAGTTTGAGCTTCAGGATTAAATTGTGATGTAGCTGTCTTCTCTCCTAATGATGATTGTTTTTTATCATCAACTTGAGATTCAACTTTATTTACACCTACTCTACTAATATCCATTTAAACTCCTTGTAGTTCCCTCTTGGCTATATAAAGCACAAACACCTTTGTTTTTGATGCCTCATTTGATAAATAACAAACCATGCTTAAGATATAGATAAGAATCTACGGGTGATATTACCTAAGCATATAAAATAAAAGACCCGGCAATACTGCTGGGTCTTTCACAAATAGGATGTAAATTTACGAGTCTAAGAAAAATTTTTATGAAGCAAGTGTTCTGTTAGCAGCAGCTTTTAATCCATTACTGAATGGAGCTGCGCTTCCACGAGTTGAAAATAGAGTAGGAATATCATCAGAACCAGATTCTGCTAACAAACGTCCTGCATTTGGATGTGAAGGTGTTGATAATGCTTTTGCAAGAGCTCTTTGAGGAGCAAGTGCACCTTGTGTATTGGCTAATGTATTTCTTGAAGCCTGGGCTACTTTTTCAGCCCCTGCGAACATTCCTCTTATTATTGAAAAATCTACCATTACAAGTTCTCCTTAAAAATATAACGTTACTAGCTTCTTATAGTTGATAACGAATTTCAAATATTTTAAAAATTCTTTTTCCTTGATATACCTAGAGATTCGACCTTTTATTAGCTTTTGGGCCCTGAGAATGCGTTAACCCTACCTTAACTTTATTCCACAAAAAGGGAATGTATTAACAGCTTCTCTGGAGATATAAGATATTTATAACTGCATTATAACAAAAATATAAAGAAATCAATGCGTATTACGACAATACTTTGTTAATATTTTTTTAATCTTCACCTGTGAGACTTATTATGTTGGAAACCCAACGTCAACGTGCGAAGTCAGAATGTTGGTAAAAAAAAGACTAAACCAAGATCGACTTACACCATATACAACACGCGGCGATCTTGGATTTACTAGTCCTACATAAGCTCTGGGAATGAATCTGGGCTATCATTTCCCTGAACTGAGATATATATATCAGAACACTGTTAAGCCCTGGTTATGTAGCGAATTAGAAGAAGTTAATATAAAAGAGCCTTACAATATAAGTATGAGTCGCACATACAGAGATCCAGTACATCAAGAAATCACCTTAAACAGCGATGATCCAGTCGAGAACTTGGTTATACAACTAATCGACACCAGAGAGTTTCAAAGACTACGTTGGATTAGACAACTAGGCACAGGTTGGTTTACTTTCCATGGTGCCGAAGCATCACGTTTCCAACATTCACTTGGAGCAATGTACGTGGCTAAATTAATGTTTGAAAAAATTTCTCAAGACTTAATTCTTGATGATGAAACAGCAGCTGAATATAAGGCTTTAGTGCTTATCTCTGCGCTTCTGCATGATATAGGCCATGGACCTTTCTCGCATAGTAGCGAGAAAGTAAATAATATAATGCATGAAACTTGGACTCAGACTCTCATTAACAGTCCAGAAACTGATATTCATAAAATACTAGAAGCCTATCAAGCAGGATTAAGTGAGAAAGTGATCTCTGTCTTGAACAAAAGCTATCCAGTAAAATTTATTTCTAGTATTGTTAACAGTCAATTAGATTGTGATCGTTTTGATTACTTGATTAGAGATAGTTTTTATACTGGAACCTCTTACGGACATTTTGATCTTAATAGAGTTATTAGTAGTATCAAAGTCAATCAGGAACATGATTGCCTGGTAGTAAGTGGCGAGAAAGGGATGCTTGCAGTAGAAGACTATCTCTATGCTCGCTACTCTATGTACATGCAAATTTATCAACACAAAAAATGTCTGGCTACTGACTCTTTATTACTTAAACTTTTCAAACGCGCCAAAATTCTTATCAAAGGTAAACGCATATCATTTATTGAAGAGCCTATTTATAACTGGCTGGCACAACCTGATAAATTAACCGTGGCGGACTTCTTGCTAGTAGACGATACTAACGTAGTCCACCATATTAAACATTGGATGCAAGAAAAAGACATCATTCTTAAGGACTTAGCTAGAAGATTTATTGAACGTGATATCTTCAAAGCAATGAAAGTTGATAAACCAATTGAAGGTACTATGGAAGAGAAGATCGAAGAGATCATGGCAATTAAATCCCAAGAACTGAGAAAACGTAACCTAGACCCTGATTACTATCTAGACTCAATTACTATCGCTTCTAATCCTTATAGCTTCTATAATCCAAGTCAAGAAAACTGTGAAATCAAGAACCTGCCCGAAAAGCTCCCAGATGCAAGGCTTGCGAGTCCCGAGCCACCGGAGTTGACTGGGGCGTCAATGAGGATGGCGAGGGACGAGCGTAACGCAGCAGATGGGACTTTGCAGGCAGGTTCTAAAGCAATCTTCGTAGAAGGTAACGACGGTGAGCTAAAAGAGATCTCTACCCTATCTCATGTAGTAGATTCTCTAGTAAAAAATAGCTTTGCCAATTCGTGGTTTATTTATGTAGATATAGGAAATACAACGGTTCGTGACTATGTCACCCATTAAGTTTTTTTTCTAATTCTTCAATACGTTTCTGCATCAGTTCAAGCGTAGCACCGATATAATCCGGGGTCTTGTGATGGTCTAGATTGTCTATGGCATCTCTCAGATCACCATTCATTTTAATAATGCGTCCAGGGATACCCACTACCGTACTATTAGAAGGTACATCTCTCACTACTACTGAGTTAGCGCCTATTTGTACGTAATCACCGATACTAATATTACCTAGCACCTTAGCACCAGCACCCACAATAATATTATTACCTAAGGTCGGGTGACGCTTCTCACGTTTAATAGAAACTCCACCAAGTGTTACGCCTTGATAAACAGTGACGTTATCACCAACTATAGTAGTTTCACCGATCACCACTCCAAAACCATGATCTATAAAAAAATTCTTTCCAAGCACAGCAGCGGGATGAATCTCAATATTAGTAATGATTCGAACTATATAAGCTAAAAACCTAATTAGAATCTTTAATGGACATGAAAGTATCCCCAAGTCCAAACTCCAAAGATAATGAAATAAACGATGCGCTAGCACAGCCTGGAAACCAGGGTAATACAAAAATATTCCAAGCGTAAACTCACAAGACGGATCTTTGCGTTTAACATTGTTTATTTCTCTTGTAATAGTGCGGAACATCTATGGGTTACAATTTTAGCGTAAATGACCGAAATAATCATAGCTACGTCTAATAAAGGAAAAGTAAAAGAATTTGCAAGTATTGCTCAAGGCACTAGTTTGATCTTTAAAACTATTGCTGAAGTATATAGTGGGGAATTTGATCCTGAAGAAACTGGTTCCACTTTTCAAGAGAACGCTCTAATTAAAGCTCAGGCTGCAGCAACACTTCTTAGAAGTGGATCCTTACGTCGCACCTTCGGTGCTCCTCAGGATGACGAGATATTCATTCTCGCTGATGATTCTGGTATAGAGATATCAGCTCTTAATGGTAGGCCAGGAATATATTCAGCACGCTATCTTAAAGCTAATGGCATAGAAGGAGTATTGAAAGAACTTGGGGATAATCCTAATCGCCAAGCACGTTTCGTCTGTCATATAACTTTAGTTAAGCCAAATGGTGATGTAGTATTTGAAACAGAAAATTATTGGGCTGGAACTATAACGCACGCAGCACGCGGTACTAATGGTTTTGGTTATGATCCAATAGTTATACCTGATGAATATAAAGCTGAGAATAAAACTGTTGCAGAATTAGATGATGTAATTAAAAGCAAACTCAGTCATAGAGCGCAGGCATTAAATAAGGTTTTGAGTTTTCTTAAAAGTCAATAATCTTCCATTGGTTTAAAATAAGGATTTGCAAACTAAAAATAATTCGACTGGCAAGCTTCGCAAAACTCGACGCCTCTCTTTGTTCACTCATCGTTCAAAAGAGAGGCGATCTCGTCTATTGCTCAGCTTGTCCAGATGTCGAATTATTTTTAGAGGGACTTACTGCTAAAACTTTATCTAAAAACTGGGACACCTTAGCTATCGCCCAAGGATCATTATCTAATTCTTCATGACTAGAGGCAGCATGCTTGCAGACTTCATCTTCAGCACCTAAACCCTTAGCACAAGCACCATTGAGGCCGTAATAAGTTTCATCCTGATATATATGTAAATTAGGTTCTTTACCATTGCCTAAGTCTGTTAAACCTTCCCCTAGGTTTTCTAATCCTGGTTTAATTGCATCAATAGTAGCGGTACCAAGAATGGGCACGCGTAAATTATCAAATACCCCTTGCTTGCGCATTTCACACAGCATCCCCGCTCCCCAACTAAATCCTACCGGACAGACTCCTAACACTTTTACTCCAGAGAAATTACCTCTGCCTTTAATCACATCTTTAATGAGATTGATATTCTCCTTGGTTTTCACATCAGTATTAGCACTAGCATCTTCATTAATACAAAACAAATGTTGCAACGCCTTAGAAGCATCGGGTGCTTTCAGAACTAAAATATGTACATTAGGTTGATTCTTACGCAGATGATCAACTACTTGCATAAGTCCACTTTCTTGTTTATGAAAATCTTGCATAGTTCCCAAACCCACTATTACTAAGGGTTTGGCACCAGTACCTTGGGCAGGTATAAATTGATAAACATTTTGCTTTTCTAAATCTTTATGATGTTGGCTAAGCTCATGAGTAGATTTAGCTTCAGAAAACTTTTCATCAATTTTAGCAATAGCCTCTACTTCTCTACCCTTACTATAAGATAGCAACCATGCGAGTGGACCCACTGCTAGTAAAGGTTTGATCCAAGATTTAGCTTGATTAATAAAAGCTAGAGCAAATTGCTTGAAACCAGAAACTGAGCCCGCTTCAGCAGCTAAACTAGTCACTTGAGGAAGCTTCGCAGCTAAGCTGGAACCTGATCCCAGTATTCTATCTAGCCCAGTCTTAAAAAGACTAAGTCCATAAGGCCTCATGGCTGCTAACATTTATTCCCTGCTCCCTAGTTTAGGATACAAAGCAAAACCCAAGAAATGATTGATACATATTACGCAAAGTTCATCGGATTTACTGTCATAGACAAGTGTTTATTGAAAACTTCAGTGCCACTTAAACCTGGCTCAGCAACTCTTGTCTCCCAGTGTAAATGTGGTCCAGTAGAATGACCTTCTGAACCTACTGTACCTAAAATTTCACCTTGTCCTAAATGCTGTCCCTTAGAAACAAAGACATTATCGTTGTGACCAAAGACTGAATAAATGATCTTACCATCAGCTTGAGTTTGGTTCTCATGAGCCACTATCACTGTGTTTGGACCAAAGCCTTGCACATTACCAACATAAACAACCTTACCTTCCCAAGGCATTCTAATCGGTGTACCGCGTGGAGCTGCTATATCTATACCACTATGAAAATGATCATGACCAGAGATAGGATGTTCTCGATGACCATATTCGCTAGAGATCTTGCCTTGAACTGGCATTAGTACATTAGTAGTATTAAGCTGTGAATTAATCATGTTAGCTGGATTATAAGCTGATTGAGTTGGCATCATCATTGCAGGGTTCATTCCAGAATCCCCACCCATCATACCGGCTTGCATTAAGCGAGTCATGATTTCTGGATTCATAGAACCCATCATGCCTGCCATACCACCCATGCCACCTTGCATTGAATTCATACCACCAAACATAGAAGCAATAGGATTACTAGAATCTTTGTCATCTGGATTGGTTAAAGCTTCTCCATACATTTGACTTTGCATCATGGAAACCATAGCTTGAAAATTTTGTGCTTGTTTATCAGAGACTGGAGCGTTTTGTGTGCCCGTTGCATCACCAGATAAATGATCTATCCTTGCCATCAACTGGCCAATTCTAGCTTCAGCTGGTATTTGTGATCCTTCTAAGCTCATAATTTTGTCCCTCGTTTACAAGGTAACTAGCCAAAGTTAAGACTAGGTTAATAGCTATCAACATATAGACTTATTAAAAAGATGAACATATAATGCTAATGATGATACTTCAGGAACGAGAAAAAAATATTCTTGCTGTTTTAAGCGTACTTGCAGTTATTTGCATTTATTGGTTTTTATTAAAGCCTAGCCAAACAGAAAATCATCAGATTAAAGCTGATATAACTAGATATCAACAAGAGTTAAGAGAACCAAACGTAACTCCAGAAAAACTAAAAAAACTCGAAGAAACTGTAGATTTGCTCAATAAAGAAATAGCTTCTCTGCAAGCACAAATTCCTGAACATCAAGAACGTGGATTCCTTATAAGAGATTTAGAACGATTAGCTAAGAAAAACAATATAGAGTTAATTAGTTTCTTGCCTAAAGAAGCTATCCCAGTAACTATGGCAGGAAAAGAAATTACTCCACGTTCTAGAATGGCAAGACGTAACAAGAATCAGAGCTTAGAAGAAATGCACGCTAAAGTTCTCAAAACAGTTATCACCATTGATTCTAAAGGTAGATTCGAAGATTATAATAAATTCTTCGCTGATGTACTTATGTACTACAGAGCAGTAGAAGTTTCTGATTTAATTATTGCCAAAGGTGCTACAGCATCTGGACTTGGAGAAGATAAACGATTCAGTCAGAACCGTAGCAAAGATCCACTAGCAGATGCAAGAAACACTCAACTCAGTGTTAGCTTTACCTTACTGGCTTATACCGGGATCCCAAGTCTGGCAGAATAGTAAATATGAAAATTGCTGCTCCACGTGGAACTCAAGATATATTACCCAGTAAATCGAAGATCTGGCAAAACATAGAAGCAGAAGCTATTAAGATCTTTTCTAGTGCTGGTTTCTCAGAAATTCGCACACCAATTTTCGAAGCAAGTGAACTCTTTAATAGAGCAGTAGGTGAAGATTCAGACATAGTCAATAAAGAAATGTATACCTTTAAAGATCGTAGTGATCGTTCTTTAACATTAAGACCAGAAGCCACTGCTTGCATAGCTAGAGCCTTTATTGAAAACTCACTAGATCGAGAAGGCAAACCACAGAAGCTCTGGTATCGCGGTCCAATGTTTAGATATGAAAGACCTCAAACCGGGCGCTACAGACAGTTTCACCAGATCGGCATAGAAGCTCTGGGAGCGCAAGCGCCATATATAGATCTAGAAATTATTAGCCTAGGAATAGATTTATTAAAAAACTTAGGCTTAGATAATTTAACTTTATTTATCAATTCACTTGGTAACAGTGCTTCACGTCAAGCTTATATCGCAGCACTGAAAGAATTCCTTGCAAAATTACAAGATCAAGTCTGCGAAGATTGTCAGCGCAGATTTACGCAGAATCCACTTAGGTGCTTGGATTGCAAAGTGCCCGAAGATCAGAAACTATACAGCAAAGCTCCAGTGATTCACGATTACTTCGACGAAGAATCTAAAACAATTTGGTCACAAGTACAAACAGGATTGAATGGACTTGGAATTAAATACGTTATAGATCCTAAATTAGTTCGAGGACTGGATTATTACTCTCATTGCGTATTTGAAGTGAAAAGTAGCTCTGCAGCTCTTGGCACTCAAAGCACGGTACTAGCTGGTGGGAGATACGATAACCTAGTAGAAGTTTTAGGCGGACCTAGTATTCCTGCAGTTGGCTGGGCATTAGGTATAGAAAGATTAGCAGAGTTAATTACTAAACCTGAAATAAAAAATACTAGTATTTATATTATTTCTGATGATAGTAGCGAAGCTCAGAAACTAGCTCATAGACTAAGAATTGATACCAAACATAAAATGGTTATTGAATACGATTACGAAAATTCTAAGTTCAAAAAGCAACTAGAACGAGCTGTGAAGAAAGCCTGCGACTGGGTTATATTCTATATGGGAGATGAGAGGGGATCAGCTAAGTTTAAGATTAAAAATTTAAAACAAGGAAAAGAAATCAGTGATTTAAGTTACAAGGAACTACTAGATCAACTTAAGCTATAATGTACGCATGTCTTACTCCCTGCCAAATACTAGAGATAAATTTATTTGTGCAGCATTATATACCGGACTATTTTTTCCTCTAATGACCTGGGTACCTATCGCTTGGATAGTAGTTAGCAATATCAAAAAAAGTTACCTTAAAGACTTTGTTAAGTATCATTGTTACCAAGCCATTCTCTTTAATATGATTGCGCTTTTTCTTCCGCAACTATTCAATTTATTAATTAACTTCCTTTCCACGCTTCTTAGCTTACTCATTATTTTTGACAACAGTATTCTAATATTGAAATCATTCACTAGTTGGTTTATAGAAATCTACTTTATATTCATTAAAGTGGTAGCCGTTTATGCCATTATTTGGACTGCCAGGGGACGTTTTACCTATATGCCGCCTATATCTCAGGCTGTTAATTTGCTATTAAGATAATCTTAACCAGGCAATGGGCATATACGTATTATGTTCTTATCAGAGGGGATAATTCAGAATTTTATAGAATCCATTGAGGAAGAGGAAATGCTTTGTATTGAAGCAATAGAAAGCGATGATGAAGCATACAAATATATAGCAAATCTTTATAAAAAAAGTTATGGAGTGCCACCAAGCGGTGTCGGCATCTACCTTCTAAGAAACAAGTTTAACTTGGGATCAGAACGAGACAATCTCAAATACGTGCCAAATGGTTTAATTTAGCTGGTTATTAGCAATATATACATGTTAGAATTGCTCTCTATGACCAAAGTTTATTACGAAATAGATGCTGATTTAAAGCTAATCCAATCCAAGAAAGTAGCCATTATTGGTTATGGTTCTCAGGGACATGCACACGCGCTAAATCTGCAAGAGAGCGGTGTAGATGTGAGAGTAGGCCTATATAAAGGTTCATTAAGCTGGGCTAAAGCTGAAGCAGCTGGATTAAAAGTTAATACTGTAGAAGAAGCAGCTAAAGAAGCTGACTTGATTATGATTCTTCTTCCTGATGAAAAGCATGCTGAAGTTTACAATTCACAAATCAAACCATATCTTACTAAAGGCAAAACTCTTGCTGTAGCACATGGTTTCTCTCTACATTTCAATCAAATAGTGGTTCCAGAAGGTGTGGATGTAATTATGATCGCTCCTAAAGGACCTGGTCACAGAGTTAGAATCGTGTTTGAACAAGGCTTTGGAGTTCCTGCATTAATAGCAGTAAAACAAAACGTTAGCGGTAAAGCTAAAGAGTTAGCCCTTAGTTACGCTAAAGCAATTGGCGGCACTCGCGCTGGAGTATTTGAAACTAATTTTAAAGAAGAAACTGAAACTGATTTATTCGGCGAGCAAGCTGTTCTTTGTGGTGGACTATCTGCGCTTATCAAAGCTGGTTTTGAAACTCTTATAGAAGCTGGCTACTCAGAAGAGATGGCTTACTTCGAATGTCTACATGAAGTGAAACTAATCGTAGATTTAATCTACGAAGGTGGTCTATCTAAAATGAGAGATAGTATTTCTAATACTGCTGAATACGGTGACTACGTTTCTGGTCCAAGAGTTATAGATGCGGGTGTTAAAGCACGCATGAAAGAAGTGCTTACTGATATTCAAACTGGTAAATTTGCTCGTAATTGGATATTAGAAAATCAAGCTAATCAAGCCAGTTTCAAAGCTACTCGTGCTATCGAAGCTTCTCATCAAATTGAATCTGTAGGTTCTAGTTTAAGAGGACAAATGGATTTTTTGGCCCACGAGAGAGCTAAGGTACTTAGCTAAAATTAGACTTCCTTATATTCTTCACTTATAGCTACTGAGAAGTTATTATTAACCTGTCCTGGTCTACCGAGGAATTTTAATTCTTCACCTATCCAGATCTCGGATTTCTCATTAAGCTGGGTATTGAATTTAATAACGTCACCGATTTGTAAGCCCATCAAATCTTCTAGATTAAGCTCACCGCGCGCTAGAACTATTTTCACTGGAAGAGGGCTAGCAGAGAGTTTAGTGATAATGAAATCCTTAGAATCTTCTGTGGCTGTTTTATCATTACGATAACTTGATTGACGTGTCAAAGTCATAATGATATCTTCAAGTGCTGCATAAGGAATACAAATGCTCATTAACCCTAGATCCGCACCAATCTCAATATTAATAGTTATCAAAGCTACTATATCAGAGAAAGAAGCTACCTGAGCTGATTGCGGGCTGTTCTCTAAAGCTACTAACTCTACTTCATCAGTTGCTGGTATCAGAGCCTGCCAACCTTCTGGTAGAAAATGTAAAATTCTTCTGAGTGTATCTTTAATAATTCCAACTTCAACATCAGTCAATTCTTCCGTACTAATAGAAGATACACCTATGCCACCTAAGAAGCGATCTATCATGGCACCAATTAAATGGCGCTCAATACCCATGCAGAACTGTGTCACTAAAGGATACATGTTCAATACACCTGTTAAAAGATCCTCAGGCATTGAATCAATGAAATCACCATAAGTAAGCTGCTGCACATTCGCTACAGAGAACTCAATAGGCATTCTTAAAGCCGAGTTCAGAGAGATACCTACTTGCCTACAAAAATGTTCATGAATAGAACCCAAAACTCGCAGGTGATCCTTACTGAATTTATCGGGGTTCTTAAAATTATAATCTTTAACCTTCTTAGGTTTATCGCGTATGATCAAAGGGAGAGCGTCGTTCTCTCTTTGTCTTTTGTTCGGTAGGTTTTGGCCATAGAGCGGCATGAGATGATTCAATTAATTCACTTCCAGTATAAAATTTATTCCCCTAGGGTTTAGCACTAGTCTCGGTTTGATGGTCTAGGTTAGGTGCTGTAGTGATCTCTATAATCATGAATAAAGGTGCACCTTAAAACCATCGTCATCCCGAGGAATCTGCCGAAGGCAGATGACGTCGGGATCCAGTCGCGAATATCAGCACTTGACTGGATTGCTACGCCGCTTCGCGGCTCGCAATGACGAACTATAGCCTTCTTATTCCAAACACTCTATTGAACAATAAAATCGGTAAAGTAAATGTCGTAAATCTTAAACTCACCATGCATTATTTCATTCAGGTGTTCTTTAAGCTCTACTTTAAGAGCAAGCTTGTTCTCGTAACCGATAACCTCATCAGAGGTCTTACGCGATAAAGAAGTGATAACCACATCCTTAATTGCAGGCATTAATGGATGCAGGTCTTCTTCGATCTTAGCTGTATAACCAGCTTTCTCTTCGCCAGTAAGCTTAGAGAACTCTTCAAAATCTTCAGAATAAAGTTTGGCCGTAATAGAAACCTTAAGGAAACGACTACCACTCACATCTGCAAGGTTGACAACAAAGTCACCTAAAGGATAAATCGGTAAATGGTCTTGTTCAGTAGGTTCTCTGGCTTCTTTCACAGTTTGGTTAACTGTAATAGTTTTAGGTGCTAATTGAAACGCAAGGAAAGTACCACCAAATGCTGCAACGAAAATAAACAATATGATGAGAATCATATTAGGTGGGTTGCCGCCAGTAGCTTTTTTTTCTTCTTTAGCTTTGCCGTCGTCTTTTTTCTTATCGTCTGCCATAACTTTAATTATACCCAGTGAAAAATTCCAAGTCACTATTGACTAGAAATAGGCCAAATGATGTACTTAGCGATAATACTCTACAATTAATTGTTCGATTTCTGCAGGTACTAAGCCGTTTAAACTCAAATTATTCCTTATATGTTCTTTTATCTTAGTAGAAGATAGGTCTATTTTAATATCCTCTATTTTAAATACTTTCAATCCATCTAGTTTTGGTAATTCAGACTTATCAATCATTCTTGAAAAAACCAGGAAACTTAAATTCTCTTTCAAGTAATCAAAATTCTTCCACTCTTTTAAAATTGTAAAAGCATCTTCACCCATAATCCAAAACAATTCTACTTCAGGGAATTCTTCCTTATAATCTTGAATAGTTAGGTAACTATAAGACTTTCCTGCTCTATCTAATTCTATCCTTGAAGCTAGCAGTCCTTCATAAGCCTCTAAGGTTTTAACTACTAACTGAAATCTATGTTCTGCATCTAAAACTACATGTTCTTTTATAGGTGGATCTTTAGCTACAATAAAATGAACTTCATCAAGATTAAATCTGCGTTTGGCAATTAAAGCAATTTCTATATGAGCATTATGAATAGGATCAAAAGTACCACCAAACAATCCGAGTTTTTTAGCGAATTTGTCCATTACCTTCAATTATAAACTTATATGTGCAAAGTTCTTTAGCGCCAATAGGACCGCGTGCATGCAGCTTCTGTGTACTAATCCCCATCTCGGCTCCAAAGCCAAACTCTTCACCATCAGTAAACCTAGTACTAGCATTAATATAGACGCAAGCAGAATTAATCATGCGCTTAAAAAGTTCTGTGGAACTAAGATCCTCAGTGACAATAGCTTCCGAGTGACCAGTTGAATAAAAATTAATATGATTGATGGCTTCTTTAATATCACCAACTACTTTCATAGAAACTTTAAGATCTAGATATTCCATAGACCAAGACTCATCAGTAGCAGCCGTAACAGAAGGAAACTTAGCAGAGATAAATTTATCAGCAATAATTTCTACTTTCTTAGCTGTTAAAGCATCCATCAAAGGGCTTAAAACTTTATCTGCAATCTTAGAATGAACTAAAATAGTTTCGCAAGAGTTACAAACACTAGGCCTTGAAACCTTGGCATTGACAGCGATTGTAATTGCTTTAGCAATATCAGCATGTTCATCTATATAAGTATGGCAAACCCCTCCACCAGCACCAAGTACTGGAATTAAAGAGTTATCAACAACAAATTTATTTAAGGTCTCTCCGCCACGTGGAATTACTAGATCAATTAAACCACTAGCCTGAAGTAGAACCTTACAACCACTTCTGCTTCTGTCATGAAGGTATTGAATAGCTTCTAAAGGAACCTTTGTTTGTTTTAAAACTCTAGCTATCACTTCCATAATAGCGTTGTTTGTATACCAAGCTTGACGAGAGCCTTTGAGCACAACAGCATTCCCAGATTTAATTGCAAGGGCAATCGCATCAACCGTAACATTAGGACGCGCTTCATAAATAATACCAATAACACCAAGCGGCACTCTTACCTTAGTAATGCGCATACCATTAGGATGCAACCAACCATCTAGAGCATTGCCTACGGGATCTGGCATATTAGTAATCTTACGAACACTAGTTGCCATAGACATGATACGTTCGGCATCAAGCATTAATCTATCTCTGAGAGCTGCTGTTAAATCTGCATTCTCTGGGTTACTGAGATCTTTCTTATTCGCTTCAATAATGTAATTAATCGACTCTCTTAATTCTCTCTCGATTAATTCAAGAGCTAGGTTTTTATCAGATGAAGAAAGAATGGCCATCTGCAATGAAGCTTGTTTAGCTTTGCGGATTTGTTGATTGAGTGCTTCTAACATCTCAGGGCTGAGATCAGCAACGTTACCAGTCTGGGTACATTCGCTCATAAAACCCAATTGTAGCACCAGAATTTGCTTTTTCAAGTGCGTCTTTAACCAAACCTTAATACCCAACCCTTATATTAAAAACAACGAGGGACCCGGAGAGGAATTAGGAGCAATAAATGTTACAGACACATGAAGAAAATATTTTAAACATGCTAATTGACACTGTCAGTGAGAGACAGCATATACTAGCAAACAACCTGACCAACGTCAACACACCAGGTTTTATCCGCAAAGATTTAGATTTTTCTTCGGTGCTCAAAGACATGGATAAGCAAAGTAGCACCAAGAGCAAAGACAAAATGATTGATGATGCTATCTACGAAGATGAGCTCACCAAACCAAGTTACGAAAAAGAATTATCAGAGATGGCTGAGAACCATCTTAAATACGTTCTGCTAACAAGATTGAACGGACATATCTATCAGCACATGGAAGAAGCAACACAATCAGGAAGGGCAGCATAATGAGTATATTTGATATTTACGATACGGCACAAAACGGACTTAACGCTATGCGCGATACTATGCATATAGCATCTGAGAACGTTGCTAACCTGCTTACACCGGGCTACAAGAGTAAGTCAGCTGTGCTAACTGCAAGAGCGGATAATGAAAGCTTCTCTGATATAGTTGCTGCGCTAGGTAGTGATATTAGTACCAGTAGATTACTCAAGGGTGAACATCGTGGTGCTGGAGCCATGGTTGCTAAGATCGTGGTAGATAAGCGTGCTGGTCCTAAAGTTTATATCCCAGGTCATCCTCTTGCTGACTCTGACGGTAACGTAGAGATGTCTAACGTTGACGGAGCTGCAGAGATGCTTAAAATGATGGATGCAGTGAGACAGTATAAAGCTAACCTAAGTATAGTTGAGATGGCGAAGAAAGCCTCACAAGAAGCTCTCAACATGACTAAGAATACTTAAAAATCTATTCTATAAGAGTTGCTCTGCCTGAGGCAGCTTCACATTAAAGAAGCTAGCTGTCGACTTAGCTAAATTATATAGGGTCTTACCAATAGGACCACGCTCTAAGTTCCCCAGTTGATACTTAGCACTAAGATCTTCATGCTCTTCTTCACCACGCAGTGCTTTCAATCCTTCTATTAAAGATCGTACAGAAATATATAATGCAAACACCGGTTCTAATATACGACCTAAGGTAGGATGAATTTTCTCTACAGTTTGCCTAACCATTAATAAAGCTGAACTAGTACCACAGAGATAATCTTGATTACCAGAAGTCATAGCACCATTCACATCTTGACGGTTATAGTGTTGTGGAGCTTGTTCTTGAGCAGCATTAGCAATATAACGTTTACCAGCACCAGACATCCACATTAACATTGCATTGAGGGTTGGCATAAAACCCTTAGTCAAGAAACCAATCACTATATTAGTAGAAGGCTCTTCTTCATTGGGTTTCTTGAGGATGAAGTTCTTGATAACTTGATAAGCAGTATTTATCATAGATCCAACTGAGGTAAGTACGTTTAAGCCACCTATGATTCTTTCTTTAGCTTCAATTACTTCACCATTATGAAGTGCCTTACCTTCTTTATTCTTAATGCCAAAAATATTTGCAACTAACTGCATTGGTGCTCGGAGCACAGTACTAAGCTTCTTATGCTTACCAGTAGTAGAATCCTGGTCAGCTACTAATGCGTTCTCTAAACATTCTGCTATCGCTTCAGCAAAATACGCTGCCCAATCAGAATCAAACTTAGTAGTAATCATCCCTAAACCAGACATCAAAACTTCAAAAACCGAGAACTTAGTAACCACTCCAGCAAAATCTTTCAAGTTAGCTTGGAGTTCATTAGCCTTATGTAATGCTTTTAAATCTGGACTAGGCTCTGTTGCTATAGGATCATTAATTGCTACAGCTGCTCCGTTGAAACCAAGAGGCATCCTAGTATTAACACCATGCTGGCCGTTTAATTGAGAAATACTCGCAGTAGTTATTTATCTACTCCTAAATTTAATTAGTTATTGAGAACTATTCTCAATAATATATGTTTATTTTAGCTCTTTTTGATAGTTAATGAGAATCTATTGCAATTAAAAATTGGTTAATATATTTACATATAAGGTATTGACAGATTATAGATTCTTATGTTACTATATAAAGTATGATAGAACCAACAGTAGCAATAGGTAGAACAATAGTAGGCAGGAGCGCTTGGGATAATCCCTCTTACAAAGTTGGTCCAGATGATGACTTTAGTTCAAAGCCAAAACGTATAAGCCGAGACTCAATTCCTCCAAACAATCCAAGACCTAATGTTATACCTGGAGTTGAAGCAGACATACTTAAACAAGTTAGAGAATTGCAGCAAGAATTACATGCAAAACGACCGGGTGGAGGCCCTTCAGATGTGGTTTTGCCAAATATTGAAATTGAAGGTAAAACAATTTCAGATAAAGTAGAGCCAGCAGATTTCATGTTTAGTATTGTTTAAAAGGTTACTAAAATTATAAATAATCTATGACTATCTCATCACTGGATGATAGAACCTTACAATTAAAGATTAAGCCCTTTGGTTATATATTGTACACAATAGTGTACAATATATTTATGGATTATCTCCAATCACTAGGAAAAACTGAGGCACGAAAAAATTTTCTTGGTATTCTCAATGGATTTACACAAGGTGTTTTACGGCCCATTCTGGTAACTGATCATGGTAAAGCTCAAGCAGTTATCCTTCCATATGAAGAATATCAATCTATAAAAACCAGACTTGAAAATACAGAGAATTCTAGTAAGAAAAAAATGAGTGTCTTGGGAGATAGTATTGAACTTGTTGGCGGACTTGATGAAAATTATAGTGCATGGAATGAATATAAAGACGAATGGGAAGCTAAGTGGAATAAGCTGTTAGATGACTAGTTTTGTAATAGACACTCATCCCTTAGCCTGGAAAGAGGACGCTAATGAACACAAAAAACTCTCTAGAAGAGTAAAAAAGATTTTTGAGAATTTAGACCATGGCAAAGACAGCATATATATACCAGCACCTGTAGTTTGGGAACTAGGTATTTTATTCAAAACGGGAAGACTGAGAATTAAGACTCACATCAGCTTTGAACAATGGTTTCGAGGAACTATACTTAGTCATCCTAATATATATTTTGTAGAAACCAAATTAGAAGACGTCTTGCTTGCTAGTAGTTTAGAGATAAACAATGATCCGTTTGATAAGCTTATAGCAGCGACTGCTATGCGCATGGAATTAGCTTTAATTACCAAGGATGAAAAAATAAGTAAATTTAAACCCTGCAAAGTGATATGGTAAGAACTTGCTACAATTACACTTATGTCAGAAATAATCTACGACTGTCTTATCATTGGCGCAGGACCAGCAGGTCTAGGCGCTGGACTATATGCAGCGCGTGGGAATCTTAAAACTATCATTCTTGAGAAAGCTATAGTCGGCGGTCAATTACAAATCACCGAAGATATAGAAAACTATCCAGGTATGGATCATATGACTGGACCGCAAGTATCTGATGCTATGGAAGCGCAGACTAAGCGCTTTGGTTGTGAGATAGTCACTAACTGCGGAGTAACAGAAGTAGATTTAGAAGCGCAGCCTAAAGTTATTAAAACCTCTACTGGCACAACTTATAAAGCTAAGACTGTAATTATCGCTAGTGGCTCAGAACATAGACGCTTAGGAGTGCCTGGTGAGCTAGAGCTTTCTGGTAAGGGTGTTAGTTATTGTGCTGTTTGTGATGGAGCATTTTTTAAAGAACGTGAGCTTGTCGTTATCGGTGGTGGATCATCTGCAGTAGAAGAAGGAAACTTCTTAACTAAATTTGCTAAGAAAGTAACATTGATTCACAGACGAAATGAATTACGCGCAGAACGCATTCTGCAAGATCGTTTCAAGAATAACCCTAAAACTAATATTATTTGGGATACTACTGTAGAGAAAATTAACGGTGATATGCTTGGTGTTACTTCTGTTACTACTAAGGATGTTAAGACCGGTGAGACTAAAGACTTCCCTTGTGAAGGTGTGTTTATTTATGTTGGTTTAGATCCTAATACCCAATTCCTTGAAGGCAAGATCAAGGTAGATGGAGCTGGCAAAATTATCACCAATGAAAGAATGGAAACCAATGTCCCTGGAGTCTATGCTGCAGGTGACATTCGTAACACTATACTGAAACAAGCTATCACAGCGGCTTCTGACGGATCATTAGCTGCAACTATGGCAATAGGCTATGTTGAAAGTTTAGAGGATGCGTTAGTAGGTTAAGCTAAAGCTCCTGCTAACATTGCTTGAGTTACCTCCCTCTCAGCTTCTCCTGGCTTCTCTGTTGCAGGTTTTGGATTCCATACATTATATTGGTTTGTAGCATATTGAGAAATCGCTCTTGCTGCTTGTTCAATCAAAGATCTATCAGCTGGTGTATTAGTAGTTCCAGTAAAAGGCACCCTAATTGCATTACGCTCCACTTCTGGATGTTGATAAGTTGTTTGATCCTGAGCATCTGTTGGACCACATGTAAAACCTAATTTAGTTAACAATGCCATCAATTCAGATTTCTTTGTACCTTGTAAAAATCCTTCCATATGAGTTCCACTCCATGGCTGTTCAGCAGGATTCTCATTCTCATTAATACGATTAACATGCGATGATAACGCTACTAGATTCAGCGCTATATTTTTTGTCTCCATTCCTACTCTTAATGGTTGCGGTAAAGTTGCTGCTATTGGTTTTGCCATAATTTTCTCCTGTTTTAATTAACAGCCTAAGATCATATAACATCCAGGATAAGATTGTCAAGATATTTCTTATTTTAGAAGTTTTAAGCTGTTCTGGCGCTAAGAATTAGCTTTTTAAGCTTGGCTACCGCTTGATCAACATCATCATTAACCACGGTGTACTTAAACTTACCGGTAAATTTCATTTCTTCTTCCGCCTTAGCGAGGCGTTTTTGTAAAACATCTTCTTTCTCTGTGCCACGCTTACGCAGACGCGCTTCTAATTCTTCTAAGCTTGGTGGTATAAGAAATATACTTAAAGCTTCTGGACACTTTTGCATTACTTGGAGAGCACCTTGCACTTCTATCTCGAGAAACACATCCTTGCCTGAGTTTAGAGTATCTACGACAAAGTTACGTGGCGTGCCGTAGTAATTACCAACAAACTCTGCCCACTCGAGAAATTTATCCTCTTTAATCATTTGCTGAAATTCTTCGCGCGTTTTATAAAAATAGTCTTCGCCCTCTACTTCACCTGGTCGCTTCTCGCGCGTAGTGCAGCTTATAGAGAACTCTATATCCGTTAATTCCTTGAATAATTTATCAACGATAGTCCCCTTACCTACTCCAGAGGGGCCGGTGAAAATTATTAGGTTGTTTTTCTTAGTAGAAATAAGTTTGCCTCTTTAATTTATATAGTTCTCACTACCAAATGATTCCCATCTAGCTTCTCAATTTTAACTGAGCTTCCCTGCCCGATCTCAGAACCATCAACACTATTAGCCAGCCAAGTTTCATCAAAATCTAATAGCTTCACAATGCCAGGTTCAGCTTTAGTTATAGCTTTAAATACCATAGCTTCTCTACCAATTAATTTCTCAGCATAACTACCATAATTACGCGGATCATTTTCAGCAGGAATCTTCACAACCATCTTAAGAAGTGGTCTTACGGTTAAAAGGCAAAGCACACTGAGAACTAAATCTAAAGCAAGTACCCAAGTGATATCAAGCTGAACAAAGTTAACAACTAAACCTGTTATCAAAGCAGCAACAGCAAAGCAAACAAAAATAAAAGTCCCTGGGGTAAAGGCTTCTACTAATAAAAGTGAGCCAGCAATAACATAAAGTAATAAGTGCAGGGGCATGCAGTAATTTTATCTCATTTCTTAACCTATAGAGGTTAAATGACCCCCTTGAAAATTTCTAAACTCACTTAATCATCAGAAGAATCTCTACAAACCAGCATAAACATTATGATATAAAATAAATTCCTAGAGGTTTTTTGACCCCTTTCAATATAGAACACAGATTGTTCATAATGATAATTTATGGATACTCCCATTAAATATTTGGCGCAAACCTTTTTCAATGTAGGATTTGCATTTCAAATACCAATGGCAACAGGTATACTTCGAGGATTATTAAACGAGTTAAAACCTTATAATTTCAATCTGACAGTTTGTTTGCTGCTATCATTAACAGGGTTTTGTTTAATTATTATAGGATATATAATAGTTAAGAAAGAGGTTATTTTATGAATTTAGAAAATTTAGATCAGAACCAAACTTTAGCATTAGGAATATTTGTACTATGTCTTCCATGTCTGGTTATTATGGTTGGAATATTTATAAAATACGTCTTGTTAAAGAAAAACAAGAAGCCTACTAATTCCGTGCTGCTTTATCTGTAAACAACTCCCCAGCTGCAGCGAGTCCACCAAGCGCTGTCATAGACTCAGTTGGAATGAAGATCTTATTAGCTGGACCAGTAGCAAGTTTTTGTAAAGTATCCATATATATAAGTTGCAAGACTTCTTTAGTAGCACCAGCTTCTTTAACTTTCTCGATATAAGTCTTAGTAGTCATGGCTTGCGCTTCTACTTCAAGACGTAATTTTTGTGCGTGAGCTTCAGCAGCTTTAATTACCGCTTGCTTCTGCCCATCTGCTTGTAGTATTGCAGCTTCACGCGCACCTTCAGCATTAAGAATCGCTGCACGCTTATTACGCTCAGCTTCCATCTGTACGTTCATGGCACGCTGAATTTCCAGTGGTGGACTGATGTCTTTCAATTCTATTCTATTAGTTTTGACGCCCCACTTACTTGCTACAGCATCAATGATCTTTTGTAATTTAGCATTAATTAAATCACGACTTGCAAAAGTCTCATCTAAGGTCATTTCACCTATAATATTGCGCAAAGAAGTTAACGCTAATTGTTCAACAGCAAAAACTAAATTGTTGATTTCATAAATTGCTGCATAAGGATTAATTACTTGGTAATAAATTACCGCATCTACATTAATGACAACGTTATCGCGAGTGATAACTGACTGAGATGCGAGTGGCAATACTTGCTCGCGCAGATCTATAATTCGATCAACTGCATCCACAAAAGGCATTATTATATGTAAGCCTGGACCAAGAGTCTGGGTGTAACTCCCTAATCTAGTGATTAGGGCACAATGTCCTTGTTTAACAATGACAAAAGCCCCAAAAAATAGCATAAAAGCTACAACTATAAAAAATAATAACGTTAAAGCAGCAAAACCCATATACTTAGGATTTTAGCAGAAGGGAAACGGTTCAACAAAATAAACAATAACTTGCTAAAATATATGCTAATGAGTCATTTCATATTAGTTATTTGTTTTTTAACTATGCAGCTTGCGGTAGAGGCACAAATTAGTCCAAGTTGTAAAGACAAGAATCTAGAATATAGTAGTGAATCTCTAATTGTTAAATTTAAAGAGTCCAAAACCAAAAACCAAATTCGCAAGTTTCGCAATATCGGAACGAACTATGAGATGCAAAGTATAACAGAAGAGTATTTCCCAATATCAAGTAATTTAAAATTATCACGAAAACAAATCATCCAAAATATTAAAAGCCAAGAACTTAAAAATAAATTAGGCTTAGATAGAACTTATAAACTCTTAGTCAAACGAGATTGCTCACAGTTAAAAACTTTAGTAAAACAATTAAACTTAGATCCAAGCGTAGAGTATGCAGAGCTTGATTTAATTGCAAAGGTAAACTTTAGCCCTAATGATACTCTTTTTAATTCAACAGGCTCTACTTGGAACTATCCTTTTGATGAAATGTGGGGTACTAAAAGAATAGCTACTACTAGGGCGTGGAATACCAGTCAAGGAGCCGGAGTTATTATAGCTGTGATTGATACTGGAGTAGATTATAACCATCCAGATCTTTGGGATAATATTTGGGTTGACCCCAATCTTAGTTCTGATATTAACCATGATGGCAAAATAGATTTAAATGACATTGATAAAAATCACAACCATGTCATTGAAGATAGCGAATTAGATAAAGATTATATCGGGCACGATTTTAATGACAAAGATACTATACCTGAAGATTACAATAGACATGGAACTCATATAGCGGGTATCGCTGCAGCTAGCGGCAATAATAATAAAGGTGTCATTGGAGTAGCTTTTAAATCTAAGATTATGGTGCTCAAAGGATTTGCTAATGATGGGCGGGGTCGCTATAGTAATTTAGCTCAAGCTATTATGTCGGCAGCAGATAGAGGCGCACATATTACTAATAATGCTTGGAGTGGCGAATCTAGTCGAACTATAACTAATGCTTTTAAATATGCTTATGATCTGGGTTTGGTAAATGTTACTGCAGCAGGGAATGACAATAACGAAGCCGCGTTTTATTCACCAGCCAATCTCAATACTACTATTACTGTTGCATCTATTAACCCCATAGATGATAGTCGCACCGATTTCTCAAATTACGGTTCTTCAGTAGATATAGCTGCTCCTGGCGCTTATATAACATCAACATTATCAAGTCTAAGAGGTGATAATGCTGCTAGGTTTGTTGGTTACGGACCTCCATATGAATATTGGTACAGCTCTGGAACTTCTATTGCTAGTCCATTCGTATCTGGAGTCGCAGCATTGATACTGTCTGCCAATCCTAAACTCAATAATAAACAAGTAAAAGATATTCTTATATCTAGTGCTGAACATCTCAACACAGATCGTGATATTGGTGGACTGGTTAACGCTGCAAACGCAGTACAAACTGCTAAAAATACTCCGATAAAAATTAAACACCCAAGACGTAAGTAGTAAACTAGTACTTATGTTGAAAATGACGCGGACGCATGCGACGTCAGAGTGTGTCACCCTTGAGTTGCAATATAATCAAGCATGGTCCGTACCGGAATCCCTGAAGCCCCCTTAGGTGACCAATCCATATCTTGTTCAAACCAACATGGACCAGCAATATCAATATGTAACCAAGGAATTACTTCTTCACTATCTTTTTTCTTGCCAATGAATTCCTGAATAAACAATCCACCGTTTTGAGCTCCAGCCTTACCACCAGAACCTGCATTAATTAAATCAGCGATAGTAGACTTGAGTCCTTCTTTATACTCTTCGTAAAGAGGTAATTGCCACATTAATTCTCCAGTACGCTCAGCTGATGCTTTCACTCTTTCTAATAATTCTTGATTATTGGTCATTAGTCCAGCACAAACATTCCCTAAAGCCACCACACAAGCCCCTGTAAGCGTTGCAAAATCAATAATCTCATCTGGATCTTTCTTAGATACATAAGCAATTGCATCAGCAAGAGTGAGCCTACCTTCTGCATCTGTATTATTTACTTCGATAGTCTTACCATTCATAGCAACAATTACATCACCAGGTCTTAAGGCTCTACCATTTGGCATATTTTCTGTAGCTGCAATGATCGCTGTGATTTGAACTCCTTTAGGTTGCAGCTTGGCAACTGCATTCATAATGCCGAGAATCGCTGCTGCGCCAGACATATCTTCTTTCATCATTTCCATGGCTTTTGCTGGTTTAAGACTTAAGCCACCACTATCAAAAGTTACACCCTTACCTATAAGAGCGATATGTTTTTTGACCTTGCCTATTGGAGTATAAGTAATCTCAATAAACTTAGGCGGTTGATCAGAACCTAGGGATACAGCAAGATAGGAACCCATTCCTAATTTCTCACAATCTTTTTGTTCTAGAATTTTAACTTTAATAGTATTGTTCTTAGTAGTAATCAACTTAGCCTGTTCAGCGAGATAAGTTGGAGTTACTATGCAAGCTGGCTCCCAAACTAAATCTCGACTAATACAAGTAGCTTCTGCACCAATCACAGCATTTTTAACAGCTTCCTTATCGGTTTTCTCTAAAGTCTCTACTAAAATCTTTAATTCAATGAATTTCTTGTCTTTTTTATCGGTTTTCTTATCAACTGACTTATATTTATCAAATTCATAATTAATAAGAATAGAAGCTTCAGCCAAAATCTCTGGATTTTTAGGAAATATCACTGTTAATTTTTCTATTTTATTGGATCTTGCTGATCTTATAATTGCAGCTGAAGCTTTTCTAAGTACTTTATTGTCGAGTTTAGCTTCTTCGCCTAAGCCCACAAGAATGATCTTTTTTAGCGTCGCAACATTAGTTGCTACTTTATTATGGGAATTGAGAGTGATAGTGAGCGTTGCTCCACTTGAAAAATCAAATTCTTCAGCCTCTATAGCCTCTATAATCAATCCTTTAAAGGATTTATCTAGATCTAACAGGGTTTTAGAGTAATTTTTGCCTTTTGCCTTCTTTTCAGGAATAGTTATAGCTAAGGCTAAAGCTTCTGTAGTAAATTTTGTAGCTATTAAAAATTTGTCTAAACTTACTTTCATAGTAGTTATTATAGCGGGATTTTTGTATTAAAGGGAAAAGCAAATTTCTTTAAGAAGGCCATTACGGCCAAATTTGTGGCCACAAAAAAAAAGAGCTCGCAGTTTGCAAGCTCTTAATTTTATCTTTGAATAAACAACTCTTACTTTTTCTTAGTTGCTTTTTTCTTTGCTGCAGGCTTTTTCGCTGCTGTTTTCTTTTTAGCAGGCGCTTTTTTCTTAGCTGCAGTTTTTTTAGCCGCTGGTTTTTTAGCTGTTGCTTTTTTTGCCGGGGCCTTTTTCTTTTTAGTTGCCATTTTTTAGTTCCTCCAATTTTTCTCGATAACTAAATTTACACTATTCTGAATGATATATGAATTCTGAAATTTAGGCAAATTTGTCAATTACCGACAACAAACTTTTTGTACCCAGATAACCTACATTATTAACCCATCAAACTCTCTTAATTCGATTTCACTTCTTCTTACTCTTATCAAAGTCTCTAAATTGCAATTTAGTACCTTGTTCAAACTCTTTCAGTTTGAGCGATAGCGAAAAGCTATCGAGTAAGTTTTCCCCAGAAGTGACAGATCAACAACAGAACGTATCTGTATACGTTATATAAGAACCTTTTTAGGCGATAAGGTTCCTGAATTATACGAAAAAACCATTCCAGATTCATAAAAATCATCCATGGAGTTGCTCTTTGTAGTTTTCCAGACCAAACATCAAGTGCTCCTCCTATGCCCATACACACACAGGCATTGAGTCTTGATTTACATTCATATATAAGCATTTCTTGCTTCGGAGCACCCATACCAACTAATAGTAAATCTGGTTTAGATTTGATCAAGCGCTCAAGAATTTCATCTTTTTGATCTAAATTAAAGTATCCATGCTCAGCAAAAACTAATTTATTCTCCAATTTCTTCTCAAGAAGCTCTATTATTTCTTTTTTTGCTCCTAAAATTGCAATTTTTTGCTTGGATTCAATTAATTTCGCTGCTAAATCAATTCCAGCAAGTTTTTTTAGTAGGAAATTGGAGTGCTCCGAAGAAAATAAATTCAAAAAACGATAAGTCCAAACAATACTAATTCCATCCGGAATTATTAGCTCAGCTTCAGAGATAATCTTTCTATATTCGGGATTGTCTTGAGCTAAAACCACCTGTTCAAGGTTCAAACTAATGACTTGAATTCCTGCTTTATCAGTAAATAAATCAGCCATATATCTATCTGGATCAATAAACAACTCTAATGGTGTCTGATCTATATATAGATTAAGAAATGGTTTACGATTATACATTTGGACTAGGGTTCTTTAGTATACTAATAGTCTAGCTGAGAACTAGAGGATCAAATTTTTTGGATAACACTGAAAGTATATCTATATTAGGAGCAGGTAGTTGGGGTAATACTTTAGCGTTCGTACTTGGACAAAGTATGCCAGTAATACTTTGGGATCATGATCCAAAAAGAGTTCGTAAAATTAGTAAAACTCGCAGATTTAAAAAGCCTGTTACTTTAAAATACCCAGATAATGTTGCTATTAGTAACGATATCAGCACTGTTCTTCAATCTCGAATCATTATTAATGCAATTTCCCTGAAAGGCATGGAAGAAACTTTTAAAAAAATTGCTGAGCTTAACCCAAGTTTAGAATATATTTTTGTTAACGGCTCCAAAGGTATAGACTCGCAGAATCTCAAAACTCCGATAGAAATCATGAATGAGTTTCTACCAAATCATCATAAAGCTGTCATTTCAGGACCAAATCTAGCTAAAGAACTCATTAAAGCTAAACCTATGGTGACAGAAGTGGCTGCTCAAGATCTTGCTACCGCTAAAATAATCCAAGAAAAAATTGCCAATCCAAGTCTTAGAGTTTATACCAATTCCGATGTTAAGGGCGTAGAACTTTGTGGAGCTCTTAAGAATGTAATAGCTATAGCTGCAGGAGCAAGTGATGCTCTTAAACTTGGAGATAGTGCTAAAGCAAGTTTAATTACTAGAGGGCTTCATGAAATGGGAAGATTTTTGAGTTTATATGGTGGAAAACCAGAGACTTTAATGGGACCTGCTGGAATTGGAGATCTCATTGCCACTTGTTCAAGTAATTTAAGTAGAAATTATAGAGTTGGCTATCATTTAGCTGAAGGACAGAAGCTAGCTAAAATTATCCGTGACTTAGGAGAAGTAGCAGAAGGAATCAATACAACTTACGCGGTTTATCAAATTTCACATGATAAAGGCATTGAGATGCCTATAGTAGAACAAATCAAAAAGTTATTAGATGGGGAAGCTAGTGCCGTTGATGCAGTTTTAAGTTTAATGAAACGACCAAGTAAGTAAGAATCTACTAGTAATAAAGCAAAAAGCCCCCTTTCGGGGGCTTTCTTTTACTTGAAGAGAAAATTCAAAAGCTTACGCTCTTGCTTTTTTCTTTTTGCCAGCTGATTTAGCTGTTTTAGCTTTAGCTACTGCTTGTTTTTTAGCAGCTATTTTTTTCTTAGCAAGAGCTGGTGCTTTACCAGTTTGTACTGCTTGCTTAAGCTCAGAA
Source organism: uncultured Gammaproteobacteria bacterium (assembly GCA_964551135.1). Classification (GTDB taxonomy): domain Bacteria; phylum Cyanobacteriota; class Vampirovibrionia; order LMEP-6097; family LMEP-6097; genus CAYPGT01. Next base: position 197,093 of record CAZKAT010000002.1, read on the forward strand.
CCAGCTGAGAATGCAGGTGCATTTTTAGCAGGGATCTTGATCTTTTGAGTTGGGTTTTGTGGGTTAACACCAATACGAGCTTTACGTTTACGTCTTTCGAAAGTACCGAAACCAACTAAAGTGATTTTGTCACCTTTAGCTAATTGTTCAGTAATAGTTGCAAGAATCGCCTTAAGAGCGTCATCTACTTGAGACTTAGCTAGTCCTGTATTTCCTGCTACTGATTCGATTAATTCTGCTTTATTCATTTATTTGATCTCCTTTTGATGCAAGCAACCTGCGAGCATCGACTATTTGTCCCGTTAACCCCCTCTAGGACTGCGTTTCAGAGTATTCCCCCTTACACTATCCTTGCCTCCCGGGAAAGGCACTGCCTCACACTGTTTCAGCAACAGTTTAAGTCTAACTCTTTCCAACTCAGATGTAAAGCTTTTGGTAAATATTTTTTAGATGATTCAGGGAAGATTAAGTTCTTGCTAATCAGCTTAGCTACTGAGTTTGCCCTTAGTCATAAATTTGACAAAAAAAGCAGTCTATAGTAGTAAGTCAGTTCTTCTGTGCAAAAACCACGGTACAGCCACCATATTTCTTAGTCTTAAGTATCACAAGATCCTCTGAAAAGCTCTCCTCTAGTACCTTGGCAAGCTCCATATTTTTATACTCAAGTAGCATCAAACCCTCAGGCTTAATGAGATCATTCTCAAGTACGGCTTTAACAGTATCCGTAAACTGCTCTACCTTAAACTTAAATGGTGGATCAAAGAACACCAAATCAAAGTTCTTGACAGGGTTCTTGCGCTTAATAGACTTAAGTGCTCCAGGCAAAGTTCCTAAAACTATATTGACCTGATCTACAAGTTTAAGCTTAGTACTATTAGTTCTTAATAATTTAAGACACTTAGGATCACGCTCCATGAAAGTAATAGAGCTTGCCCCATTACTAAGAAACTCATAGCCCATACTTCCAGTTCCAGAATAAAGATCCAAAATATCTAATTCAGAGAAATCTATCCCAAGTGAACCAAGCGTGTTAATAATTGCCTCTCTCACTACAGCTTGCGTTGGTCTAAGCTCACGCGCAGTATCGGTAGAAGCTAGGGTGATCCCTTTGAATTGACCGGTAGCAATTTTGAGAACCATGACCTATTTAGGTTAACATAGACTGAAGTTTTCTTATCGATTCTCTTATTTCATCAACTTTCTCTAGACTTAAAATACGTTCTAACCTGGTCAGGTTACTTGAAATCTGTTTCGTCAATATTGGAGTGTCTTTGAAAATCTTTTTAATGGCAGAATGTGAGGCATTAATTATCTCCTTAGATGTTAATGAAGAGGAAATAACTGCTACTAAGGTTAAAAATCGCTCTACTGATATTTGAGCTTGCTGAGGGTTTGTCGTTGTTAACCACGATAAAGTATCTTTTCTTAGCGGATGCTCAGGCTCTTTTAAAGAACTTAGAAGTGCTGTGGCAAGACTCTTATCTATTTTTTCAGATCTGGGGAATTGATTTCTAGTTAAAACTTTTTGAGCAGCTATATATAACTGAGCTTTTAATTTAGCTAAACCTAGGTCCTCATTGCTTTCCACAGTTGTAATATAACCCTGAATCCTTTGAAGAGCTGGCTCTTTATCATTTACATCATTAAAACTATTATGTTCTAACTGCTCAAGAATCAGTTGAGCATAAGCTAATTTTGATTCTAATGTCTTTTCTGTCTCTGTAGGTGTTTCTGCAGCTGCATGCATTTGCCTGTTTATATATTCTGCTGCATTCATTCTTGCCATAATTTGTTCAATTGATGGTTCTTCAAGCCTACATCCAATACCTACAGAAAAACTACCAGGCCCCATAGGGATATTTGCGCTAGAACGACTACCACCTGTTGGTGTCCCATTCCACTTATTACCCGAAGCAGAACCGGCATCATTTGAATTTGCACTCCATCTAGAACTATCAACGCCACTAGTTTTAACCATAGACAGATAATCTTAATAAAATAAGCAGTTAATTGTCAACAGCCAAATAATTTAGATTTTACCGAGTAGTAACCCCTACCATTGCTTTTCTAAAAGTGGGAGATAGCTCCTTGCAAGTTGCTCACCAATATCAGCGATACCATCTTTACCACCTTGAGTTAAATGGGTTTTAATAAAATCAGATTTTTTACTAAAATCTCTTTCTCGATTAAATTTCAAAAGATTGCTTATCTTATCTAGTTTCGTTAAATCAATAATTAAGTCTCTTAGTTTAGCAGCTCCAAAATCCTGAACTAATTTAAATAGCTTACTAAAACTATAGTGCAACTCTTTATAGTTAGACCGAAACTCTACTGACTTATTTTGTAATCCCTCTTTATTATTTTCCAAAAACTCTCTTATAGTTTTAACTTGCGGTAAAGCAGAATAAACTTCGTATAATCTTTCTCCTAATTTACCAAAGCTAGCTATCTGCATATCTAATGGTTTTTCTGGTTTTCTACCAATTGCGGTTAATACATCTATGTGCTTAAACAGTGGTTCAAACAAATACTCAAAACCATCAAATGCTATACCTTGGTTTCTCACTAATTGAAAATCATTTCTAGTTTTAGAAAGATATTTTTTTAATGCCCTTTCAACTGAGTCTCCTCCAAAAGTCGGGGGAGCCAAAGGATACATCATAGCTATTTGCTCTCGTGAAGCAAATGACAATGCTTTATAAGCATACTGATCAATTAAATTGTCAGCTTTCTCTCTTGCATCTGCTAACTCTCCATTACCAGAAATGTGATCCTCAAGCTTAGTCAAATAAGGATGATCTATTTTTTCTTTCACTCCAATTTGATTCCATATAAAATACTGCCTTACTTTATCATCAGGCTTTATATAACCCTTATCATCAGCTGATGGATAGGTTTTCATCTGCCCATAATGCCCTAAAACAAGTTCTACAAAACGCTTGTCACAACATCTATCGGTAAGCTTATATCTATGATTCAGCTTATCAGATTGTATATTAGATCCATAAGCTAAATTTAAAATAGTCTGCTTAGTACAAATATCAGCAGTTGGAGTAACTAATAATGGGAAGGCAGCGTCCCTACAAACTCTCGCTAACTCTTTTACAAAAAGATTTATTAATTTGTCGGGTATTACTATTTTCTCTTGTTCTGTGGTTGCAAAACTTTGAATTTCTTGATCAGAGAAAATTGTTCTATTATTCTTAGCTATACCAATCAAATATTTCTTTAAATCATCTAAAACAAAAGGCATCGCTCCACCTGGCACTCCAGCTGCACATAATTTAGCTTTAATTTCAGAACTAACCTTCGCATCATCTCGAGTGACATTAGCAAAAACCCTATTAGTAGTTGTAACTAAACTCTCATATGCTTGAGTTTTATACTTAGCATCAACAGCTGCTAAACTATGATGAGCCGCGCCACCACTAAGAGGTCCATCAACCGTTTCTATGCCATCGACGCCAGCTTTAATAGCTGCTTGAACCGCTGCTAAGGATTTTGGTTCATCTGTTGAATGTATATGAAGCTCTAATCTTCTATCTGGGAAGGCTTGTTTTAATTTGGTAACTAACTCCGTAGCTCTCTTGGCATCCAATTGACCAGACATATCCTTAATCGCAAGCGAAGTACAACCTTTATTAACCAAGGCTTGAGCATAATTTAAATAGTAATCATCAGTATAGCGATTTTGTTGTTGTTTATAATATCCAAAACACATTGCTCCTTGTAAATTCATATCTTGTTTCTTTTTCAAAGCATCTGGAATATAAATATTGTCGATGTCATTTAAAGCATCAAAAAATCTAACCTTATTAATGCCAAGACGTGTAAATTCATTTAAAACAAGTTCTATAAGATCTGGAGAATAATGGCGAAAGCCTAAAGCATTTGCTCCCCTAAACAACATCTGCAAATCTATGATTCTTTTGCCTTCTGCATCACTTGTACTGAGATCCAAATATTCCATAACATTAAAAGGATTAATACCTTGTAGAATAGCGGATCTAAAACTTTGTCCACCAGCAACTTCTGCAGCCTTAAATCCCGCCTTACTTGTCTTAGATAAAATTTTTGCCCAATCAATAGGATTAAAGTTTAATTCCTGTAATAATGTTGATTGTTGACCATCTCTTAAAACGAGTTGGTTAACATGTGGAGCCGTCATTAATGAGATTTTTTCCATAGACAAAGTAGCATTTTAGCATCACTATCAGATAATTGTTAAGCTTATTTTGAGATACTAATTACTCGAAATAATTTACATTTTTATAATTGTAATACATATTATTATGGGTCTAATATAAATGATCTAGTAATCATGTCAAATAAACCCAAAATCCTTATAGCCGACGACGAATCAAGCCTAAGAACTCTACTTAGAGCTGTTATGTCTTCTGAAGAAGGTGAGTTTGAGATAGCAGAAGCCATAGATGGTGATGATACTTTAATGCAAGTCAAAGCTAATCAACCAGATTTACTAATACTCGATGTAATGATGCCAGGGCTCTCTGGATTTGAGGTCTGCGAGAAGATTAAACGTGACGATAAATTAAAACATATCATTGTTCTCATACTTACAGCTAAGGGTCAAAGCACTGATAAAGAGTGGGCAAGCTCTGTAGGCGCAGATTGCTTTCTCAGTAAGCCTTTTAGTCCATTAGAATTACTAGATACTATTAAGGGTTTACTGGCAGAGCGCGCAACTAAGCTATAATAAGCATCAATAATGCAGATCCTAGTTATCCATGGACCAAATATCAATCTTCTAGGTACTAGAGAACCTGATACTTATGGCTCTATCAGCATGGAAGAAATTAATAAAGCACTTAAAGATCTTGCTGAAACTAATAATATTCAAATTGCATTCTTTCAATCTAACATAGAAGGAGAGCTCGTTTCCAAGATACAGGAAGCAGGTAAGCTCAAGATTGACGGTTTGATTATCAATCCAGCAGCATATACACATACCAGTATCGCTATTAGAGATGCTATCGCTGCAACTAAATTAATAGCAGTAGAAGTTCATCTCTCCAATGTTTATAAACGCGAAGAATTCAGACATAAATCAATCACTGCTCCGGTTTGCAGAGGACAGATCTGCGGTTTTGGCGCAACTAGTTATTTGCTTGCTCTAAGAGCTTTTATTGATGCGGCTTCTGATCCACATAAGGATTTTAGTTCTTTAGCGTGATCTGGTAAAATTAAAACTATGAACAAGAAAAATCCTATGATTATTGTTGAAAATGGCAAAATCACGTCTATGGAGCCTCTTGATAAAGGCCTTAATGGTAAAGCCAGATTAATATTTGAGGATGAACTTAGTGACTGGGATGATGTAGAAAAAAATCCTGAGTTACTAAGCGAAAAAGCTTTGAAAAAAATCTGGAACGATCCCGAAGAAGATATATACAATGACCTATAAATTTGGTGATGTTTTAGTTTGTTTATTCCCGTTCAGCAACCATGCTGAGTATAAAAAAAGACCAGTCGTTGTAATAAGCACAGAACAATACCACGCTCAAAAAGAAGATTTAATTGTTTTAGCAATAACAAGCAAAGTAAATAAATTACTTGAATTTGAAACTGTAATAGAAGATTGGGATGATGCAGGATTGTTTAAAAGTTCAGGATTTAAATCGCTAATTTTTACAATTGCCAAAAATAAAGTTCATATGAAACTTGGTGCTTTAACTAACAAGGATAAACTGAAATTAGTTCAAACTGTTAAAAGTATAGTGCAAACTAATGGTTAAAAAAGGTTTTTTACAAAACGAAATTCTTTTATTTGACCGGCTTAGTGGGGGTCCTCTTAATGTACTTAATTGTTTCCCAAATACTTACGAAGTAGGCATGGCATCTCTTGGCTATCAAAATATTTTTAAACTTTACGCTACTAACCCAAATACTCATACTTTCAGATACTTCACAAATTTTCATGAAATTCAACCTAAAGAAATTCACTTAATGACTTTCTCCATCTCCTGGGAATTAGACTTCATTAACTTACTAGAAATACTTAAGCAGTTAAATATTCCTTTCAAGTCTAGTGAGCGCGGACCTGAGCACCCACTGATTCTCGGTGGCGGACCGGTTTTGACAGCAAATCCAGAACCATGGGCAGATTTCTTTGACATTATTGCTATTGGAGACTCGGAGAATAATGCCGAAGAAATAATCGAAGCTTGTTTGCATCATTGCGAGGAACGCAGTACTTCTCGCAACAATAGTTTAAAACTTTTCACTAAAATTCCTGGTATCTATGTACCAAGTCTTAGAAATAAAGTCGAACGACAAAAGTCATCTAATAAACAATTACAAATGAGTTCTGTGATTGCACCAGATTCTTGTTGGACTAATGTTGGCTTACTAGAAGTAGCGCGCAGCTGTCCTGAGATGTGTAGGTTCTGCCTTGCTAGCTATCTGTCACTTCCTTTCCGAGTACCAGACCTAGAAACTGATTTAATTCCTAAAGCTCAAGAACTACTTAAATACACCAATAATATTGGTTTATTAGGAGCTAGTGTCACTCAGCATCCTGAGTTCATAGACCTACTAAAATTCCTTGCCAAGAACAAAGCAGAAGTGCAAGTAGCCTCTATGCGCGCTGCTACGGTGACTAAAGAAATGTGCGAGCTCTTAGTCTCATGCGGCACTAAGAACCTCACTATCGCTATTGAAACTGGCTCTCAGAGACTAAGAGATATCATTAATAAAAAACTCCCTGAAGAATATATTTTCTCTGCTGCTCGCTATGCTGCAGACTCTGGCATGAAACAAATTAAGCTCTATGGCATGGTAGGCTTGCCGCATGAAATCGATGAAGATATAGATGCAACTATAGACCTACTTAGTCGCTTGAAAAAAGAAAATCCTCGTTTAAAAATTATTTGGGGTTGCAGTATCTTTACACCGAAGGCACAGACTCCGTTTCAAGACTATGGCATAGATCCTAATAGCGAGAAGAAATTACAAAAACTTATCAAAACTCTTAAGCCTAAAGGTATCGACGTGCGCGAAGAAAGTTATAAATGGGCGCAAGTACAGGCACTTATCAGCCGCGGTGATCGCAGTATTAATGAGGTCTTGATCCAAGTCTACCAAAGTAAAAATACTAGTTTTGGTGTTTATAAAAAACTTCTAGATCCTATCGCTTATAAACATTTTGTGTTTGATAATTGGGATTCTGAGAAGCCGGGCTTCCAATATCCATGGTCCAATTTAGTCACCGAAAAGCAAGCTAAGATGCTAGTAGAACATAAACAGGATGCTGTGTTAGTTAGCAATTAAACTTTATGGAATTCAACTTCTCTATGAGCTTTGACCCTAGCTTCTTCCTGGTCAGGATCTCTACCCTCAAGAAGCACATATATAGTTGCAATAAATTTATCCTTTGCTTGCTCAATAGCTGACGCTTTCTTTCTTATTAGGTCTTTAGTGTCAATATAAACGTAGTGTTTTTTATGGGTATAAGCATTACCAGTAACAAAATCTATAACCCAACATAGCAAACATGCTAAGTTCAACCAAGCCAAACCCCTGATTTTTTTACCAATGAAAATATCATTTGATTCATAACCATCTGTGGCTATTCTCACAGTATAAGATTGAGATCTTTCAAGTTCCATGGTAAATGGAGTCGTATGAGTTTCAATAGCTCCTTCTTCAGCTTGAACTTTAATCTTTAGCGGAGTATCTGATTCCACCGTAAGCTGACTGCTTCTGCCTCCTCCAAACAGAGTTGCGCAGGAAGTGGTTGAAAAGGCCACTATAATAATTAAAGCCAGATTTATGATTCTTCTCATCCCCGAATTGTAAACTAAGATTAAATAAAACAAAAGGTCTTACTTGTTATAATCAGTAACCATGCACTATTGGCTAATGAAATCTGAACCTGATTGTTTTTCCATTGACGATCTTGCTACTAGCTTGCAATTTTAATGACATAACTTGGTATTTCAGGATATAATAAGTAAGTAACTAAGTAAGTAACTAAGTAACCAAGTTCCATGGCCTTACCTATAGATATAAACGAACTACTAAATGGCGATGTAATCGAGTCCAATAGACTTGAATTTAAGAAATCATGGAATCCTCTAGATATTCTGCATACTATTTGTGCTTTTGCAAATGATATCAATAACATCGGGGGCGGTTATATCTGCGTCGGGCTTGAAGAAGAAGATGGTAAAGCTTTATTACCTCCTTTCGGAATCGAGGTGAGTCAATGCGATAACATCCAGAAAAAACTCCTTGAATTATGCAAGAAACTTTCTCCTAATTATTTTCCACAAATAGAGTTTGTAAAGATTCAAACTAAAACGGTTTTAATTATTTGGGCACCAGGAGGAGATAATCGTCCATATAAAGCTCCAGTGAAACTCAGCAAGGGATCTCCTATGGCTTTCTATCTTCGTAGGTTTGCTTCTACTGTTAAAGCTAATCATAATGAAGAACAAGAACTTTACGAAAACACCGCAAAAATTCCCTTTGATGACAGAATCAATCAACAAGCTAGTTTGAAAGATTTAGATATCAACCTAATAAAAGATTTCTTGATAAAAATCAATAGCAAACTCGCAGGTGAGATTGATAGTCATAAACCCCAAGACATCGCTATCAAAATGAATATTGTCAAAGGTGCTAAAGAACACCTTAAGCCTACTAATATCGGGCTTTTAATGTTTAATCCCAATCCTGAACAATATTTCCCTGGAGCTTTCATCGAGTTAATTGAATATATAAATAATGAAGATGAATTCATAGAGAAGAAATTCACAGGACCAATTCACTTACAAATAAAACAGGTTTTGGATTTTATATCAAGAAAATTTATAGTCGAGAAAACTAAAAAGCTCAGAAGCAAAGCAGAAGCAGCCAGAATATATAATTATCCCTTTGCCGCTATCGAAGAAGCTGTAGTTAATGCTTTTTACCATCGCTCATATGAGCTGCCAAACCCAATAGAGATCAATATTAGAAATGATTATATCGAAATCCTATCCTTCCCAGGGCCCTTGCCACCAGTAGACCAAACTGCTCTCAAGAAAGACATTATAGTAGCTCGTAATTATAGAAACAGAAGAATCGGAGACATCCTTAAAGAGTTAAGGCTTACTGAAGGTCGGGGAACTGGTATCGCCAAAATCCGCAAAACCCTGAGACAGAACGGCTCCCCTAATCCTAAATTTGAGACTGACAAAAGTAAAAGTTACTTCTTAACTACTATATATATTCATCCAGACTTTCAAACACTCAAGCCAAATGAGAAAGATGAGGGATCTAATAATCAAGAAAAACGCATTCTTAATTTTTGTAAAACAGCTAAAACTAAGAAGGAAATCTTCGCCATGCTTAATCTAAGCGTGAACCAAAAAAATCACCAAAAATATATTATGCCCCTACTCAAATCCAAACAGCTAGAACTCTTATACCCAGAGAGTCCCAATAGTCCAAAACAGAAATATATTAAAGGAAATAAATAATTATGCATTATTGGCTAATGAAATCTGAACCTGATTGTTTTTCTATAGACGATCTTGCCAAATCTCCAGCTAAGACTAGTATCTGGGATGGAGTACGCAACTATCAAGCACGTAATCTTATGCGTGATGAAATGAAACAGGGTGATCAAGTCTTGTTTTATCACTCTAACGCTAAGCCGTCACCGCATATTGCTGGGCTTGCAGAGATCGCTAGCGACAAACCCATCCCTGACCCTACTCAGTTCGATCCTAAGTCTGAGTACTATGATGAGAAAAGTTCTGCTGAGAATCCTCGCTGGATGACAGTGAAGGTTAAGTTCAAATCCAAACTAAAAGATATACTTACTCTCAATCAAATCAAAAACAATCCCAAACTCAAGAACATGATGTTAGTCCAAAGAGGCTCAAGGCTCTCTGTACAACCTGTTACTAAAGCTGAATGGGATGAGATTATGAAAATGACACAAATTTAAGAGTATCGGCTCTTTTAGTGCGCGCAGCAACCAAGCTTGTTTGCACCAAAGAACACTTTAGAATCCTCATGGATAGACATGTCTAAAGTTTTCAAAGAACCAACTGCTACTTCTAAAGGTATCGCTACTGTCTTAGTTCCGTTAATAGCAGCCATCTTACCCCATTCACCAGCTTTAACCATATCTGCAGCTTTGCAACCTAAACGAGTGCCAAGCACTCTATCGTAAGCAGATGGACGTCCACCACGTTGAATGTGACCAAGCACTGTAGAACGAGTTTCACAACCAGTTCTTTCTTCAATAACTTTAGCTATATGTTCACCGATACCACCAAGCTTCACGTGACCGAATGCATCTAACTCTTGATCCTTAGTAAGATCTTCACCACCTAATCTTGCGCCTTCTGCAGCTACGACAATAGCGTAACCTTGGCACTCATAAGCTTCTTTAATAGTTTTACAAAGATGCTCTATATTAACTTCTTCTTCTGGAACAAGGATATAATCAGCGTTTCCAGCTATACCAGCATAACTTGCGATCCAACCAGCATGACGACCCATCACTTCGCAAACTAAAACACGCTCGTGAGAGCAAGCAGTAGTATGAAGATTGTCTATCATATCTGTTGCGATATTAACGCAAGTATCAAATCCAAAAGTTACATCAGTACCAGAAAGATCATTGTCGATGGTCTTAGGTACACCAATAACATTAATGCCTCTATCTTTATAAAGTTTAGAAGCTACTCCACAAGTGTCTTCGCCGCCGATTGCTACAAGAGCATCGAGCTTAAGATCTTTCATGGTTTTCACTACACCATCTACGCCGCCTTCAATCTTGTAAGGATTAGTGCGAGATGATTTAAGAATAGTGCCGCCTTCGCGTACTATGTCTTCAGTGTTCTCTAAATTAATCTCAGTAGTAATATTGTTTACCGCGCCTTTCCAGCCGTATTTAATACCGATTACTTCGTAACCATAAGTCTTAGTTGCTTTATAAAGTAAGCCTCTAATAACTGCGTTGAGCCCTGGACAATCTCCGCCACCTGTAAGTACACCAATTCTTTTTGACATATGTAAAATCTCCTAAGTTAATTTTAGCAAAGGTAGACGTCTGCTATTTTTTTTAATTTTTTGTCCAAAGTCCAAATTTTAGACTGGGTCTTTTGAGCTGCTACAAGAATACAAGCATCTACCAGTCCCACTCCTTGGGTATCCCAGCGGTATTTAGCAGATTCCTTACCCGCAAGTATAGCCAAATCGTCAATTTTAATCTTTGGCAAATCTTGCCAATAAGATTCAATCATTTTTTCTTCTTTTTTAGATCTTACACCCCTAAATAACTCTGCAAAAATTAGATCATAAACATATACAAAACGATTCTCTAAAAGCTGAACCATATCAGGATATATCACAACGTTTGCTTTGAAAAACTCTATCCAAACGGAAGTATCAACTAAAATCATTATCTATTTCTACTAAGTTTTCTTAGTTCAGAAGCGCTGAGTTCAAAATTGAGAGGAGACTCAAGAATTTTTTTATTCTTTTTGCGAATGCGCTGTAAGCTAACCCAGTCAGTTAGAGCCAACATTATTGACTCTGTGATGTTCTTGCCCTTGGTGAGAGCTTTAACTTCTTCAATTAAATCTTCAGGGAGTAAAGCCGTCACTTTCATAATAATATTATACGATCATTCATCGTATAATTAACATTAAGTTTACTTAATATGAGATTAACGCTATAATCGTCTCCATGAAACGCATCGCACTAATGACCAGCGGCGGGGATGCACCTGGAATGAACACTTTTATCAGAGCAGCAACTAGGTATGCACTGGATAAAGATATAGAAGTATATGGGATTTACGAAGGTTACCAAGGTCTAATAGACAATAAGCTCAAACCGTTCAAACGCGCGAGTGTCCGTAATATCATCCAACGTGGCGGTACTATACTCAAGACCTCTCGCTCAGAGGAGTTTAGGACTACAGAAGGCAGAAAAAAAGCTGCTGCTAATTTAAATGCTCTTAATATAGATGGATTAATTTGTTGTGGTGGTGATGGTAGTTATGCTGGACTAAAAGAATTTGCTGGTAAAAATGGTCAATGGCAAGGCTCTGTAATCGGTATCCCAGGCACCATTGATAATGATGTTAAGGGAACTGATTATACTATTGGATTTGATACTGCTATTAATACTGCCATGCATGCCATCGATAATTTACGGGATACTGGTGACTCACACAGTATGCATTTTATTGTAGAAGTTATGGGTAGGCATTGTGGCGACATAGGAAGAGCTGTAGGAATCGCTTCTGGAGCGGAATCTGTGCTAGTACCAGAAACTCCCACTAACATAGACGAAGTAGTAGCAGCTATCCAAACTAAGGGACATAACATTATTATTGTTTCAGAAGGTGACGAAGTAGGTGGTGCTTATAAACTTGCAGAAATATTAGAAAAGAAATTTGCAGCAGAGGGAACGTTTAAACCTGGCTCCAAGCCGAATTTTAGAGTTTGTATTTTAGGTCATATACAACGCGGTGGCATCCCTACAGCACAAGATAGAATACTTGCAAGCACTATGGGAATCAAAGCTGTTGACGCATTAATAGCAGGTGAAACTTTGCAAGCCGTCGCTATTCAAAAAAATGAGCTAGTATTAACAAAGTTATGAACACAAGAAATTTTTCACTATTTATCGCTGGTTGTCTTTGGATAGCAGTAGGTTTGCGTATCGGCTCTAGAGGGCTGTGTTGGCTACAACCTTACTTCGAAACCCCAGATTGGCATTTAGGCTTACTTGCTCTCTCTATCATCATTGGTATAGTCAAAGCTCTGACTATCTTACGCAAAGTGGTTGTGAGAAACACCAGCAATAACTTAGAAAAAATTGATGATAATCCTATTAACTACTTAATTGGTTGGATCAAACTGCTTGGTTATCATAGCTGTATCATGATCACATTGATGATTGGTATTGGAGTTGGATTAAGATTTTGGCGTGCTAATGGCGGTGATCCTTATAATATATTTGGCTTCTTCTATCTTGGAATTGCTTTAGCCTTAGCTGGATCTTCTATTTTCTACTTTAAAGCTATAAATAAAGATAATTGATATTATCTGGAACGCTGCTAATATTTTATTTAGATTCTACATTTCTAAGCACAAAAAAGCTAGAATTTTAAGCCAAGCTAGAATTTATTAATTCTGTCTTGCTATTATAAGGCAGGGATCTAGCAAAAAAATACATAATTACCACGGAGAAAACTAATGTCTAAAACGTCAAACCTGTCTAAAAAAACCTACCAAGACTCAATTGCAGAAATATTACTTGAACGCAAAGAAAATAATCCAGAGGCAAAGCAAATTGTTAAAGCAACCGTGCTAGCAAAAAGTTCTAGAGGACTTTTTGTAGATATAAATAAAACTTACGAAGGTTGTGTTAATCCTCGCGAGCTTGGTACAAAAACTCTTGAAGACTATAGTATTGGTGAAATTATCGATGTTTATGTAATTGGTGAAGATTCTAATCAGCCAGGTGTCTTTAGATTATCCATTAGAAAAATAGAAGACGAGAAACAGTGGCAAGATCTTGAGAAACTACAAGGTCAAAATTTAGAATTAAGTATTACTAAAGTTCTTAAAAGCGGCATAGAAGTAGAAATTGCTGCAACTAAACAAATCGGCTTCATGCCTTATGGCTACCTTGATTCTAGGGAAGAACCTCTCAAGTCGAAAAGAAAAGAAGAATGGGCGGGACTTAGTATCCCAGCTAGAATACATGAATTGGATCAATCCAAAAATAAAATCATTCTCAATCATAAAGTTATAGCTGATGAACAGAAAGAAGCTAGAGCTAAAGAAGTTCTAAGTTCTATTGCTATTGGACAGATTATGGATTGCACTATAGTTAGAACTACTGACTTTGGTGTGTTCGTAGATATTGGTGGGCTAGATGCGCTCATTCCTTCCTCTGAACTATCTTGGACAAGATTCAAGAAGCCCGCTGACGTCGTTAAAGTTGGCGATAAAATTTCCGCTAAGATATTTAAAATAGAGCCCGAAGCAAAACGCGTAGCTCTTAGTGTGAAACAAGCTAATCCTGATCCTTGGACGGTTTTACCAGAAGAGATTAAGGTAGGTTATCAAACTAAAGCTCAAGTTATTACACAGGCTGAATTTGGAGTATTTGTGGAAATTAAGCCAGGCATAGAAGCTTTACTACATAAATCTAATTTTGCTTCAGAGACTTACCCTGAAGTTGGCTCTGTACTTGACTTAGAAGTAATCAATCTAGAGCAAAATAAAAAACGTATGGGCGTTAAAGTGATTAGTGCTCCAATAAAAGACCAAGAAAAAACTGATTTACCAATTACTACGGCAAGTGTTAGTGACCAAGAAGCGATAGAGCAGAAGGAACCAGAATATGTCTAATAAGCAACAAGATCCCATACTAAAAGAAGCCGGTGAACTCCTAGAAAGTGCACAGAAAGAGGTGTTAAAAGAAATCAATAATAAACAAGGATTTCTTTCTAGAGTCTTCGCTAAGAACAATGGTGAATCACTCAAACAGGCTCAATCAGCTATTAGCCGCGCTATTAATCAAATGAAAAGCTTTACCAAAGATGAATCATCATTGATAGTTAAATTACAAAATCATCTCAACGAAAAAAGCAAAGTTATCAAAACATTAGAAGAGCAATTCGCTGATAGCGAAAAAGAAGCTAGTAATCTAAGAGATAAGATTAGATTCTATGAAACAGAATTAGATAGACTTAAGGAGAAGCCTGCCGTTACTACAGAAGCGGAACTAATAAGTCATCCAGCAGAGAATCAGAAACTAGAAGAAGAATTCAAAGCCAAAATTAAAGAACTAGAAGATTCTAATAGGGAAATTCAAGGCTATTTCGAAGGTTCTAGAGAAGAGCTTAACAACGCTCATAAATTGAACGTTGAGTTTGCTAACCGCATTAAACGTATCAAAGCTGAGATAACTAATAACTAGTGCCCCAAGACTGTATCATCCTTAAAGACCTGCAAGCTTTTTGTAAGCTTGGAAGTTATGACTCTGAAAGGATCTTAGGTCAATCTGTGATTATTAATCTAGAGCTAGAATTAGATCTAAGCCCAGCTGCTAAGTCAAATCGTATAGAAGATACCATAGACTATGTAGAAGTTTCACTGATGATAAGGAAACTAGCTCAGAGTAAGGAATTCCTCTTAGTTGAGAACTTGGCTTATGAAATAACAGAAACATTATTCAAGCATTTTGATAAACTTGAAGCTATATTAATAGAAATAAATAAAACCATAGTCAATGCAGAACAGTTTACAGGCAAACCCTCTATCAGAATTTATCGCAAGCGCTAATAGCTTTATATTTAGCGGCGATGGCTGGGCTAATGGTAAAACTGTTATAGCTTCAAAGCCAATCACTGTAGTTAATTCATTAGAAGCTCTTGATAACTATATTACAAACAATCCCGAATTATTAAACTCAGAAAACGCTGGCTTTGCTGGATATATAAGTTATGAGGGTAATTGTGAGTTTGCAGTCTACGAGAATATTCGATTCTCTAAGCATCTGCCACTCAGTCTTCAGACACTCAGGCACTCAGATACCATTCAAATCATCAAACCTAATCCAGAAGAATATATCAACGCAGTCAAAAAATGCCAAGAATATATTCGCGAAGGTGATATCTATCAAGCAAACATTGCTCATGAATTTACAGTCAAACTAAACCAAGATTTTGATGGCTTAGATCTTTATCAAAAGCTCTATGATATAAATCCCAGTCCCTATGCTGGCTATATGAACTTTAGTGATTATGAGATTATAAGTTCTTCTCCTGAATTATTTTTAGAAATCAAGCCAAGTGGCTTAGTACGCAGTTCGCCGATCAAAGGTACTGCCAAACTCAATGAACTTAATGAGTTACTAAATTCTGAAAAAGAAAGAGCTGAACATATAATGATAGTTGACCTTATTCGTAATGATTTGGGACAAGTCTGTGAAACTGGTTCTGTAATAGCAGAGAAATTACTCTATATTCAGGAACTTAGTAATTTATATCATTTAGTTTCTGATATTAAAGGGCAATTGGTTTTAGATCAAGGACAAATTAATTTCACTAAATTATTTACCGCAATGTGCCCAGGAGGTTCTATCAGCGGCACTCCTAAGATTCGCGCATTAGAAATTATTGAGGAGTTAGAAAGCAGTCCTAGAGGGCTTTATACTGGAACTATGGGTTATTATCGATTTAAAGATGGGGGAAGGTTCAATATCCTAATACGCTCTCTTATTCATTCCAAAAAGGATAATATATTATCCTTTCATGTTGGCTCAGGTATCACCTCTGGTTCAGATCCAGAAAAAGAATTAGCAGAAACCTATCTTAAAGCTGAGAAGTTATTAAAAGTTTTTAGTCTCGATCTGCAAGCTTAACCATGACGACCAAGGCCATAAATCCAAATATAAAACCCTTTATGAATGTGTAAAACATGACTGCACTTCTACTTCTACATCTTTCCCTAGATCTGGATGAATTAAACTAAACTTATAAGTATCACCCTTAGAACTATATTGAATTAGATTCAAACTACAATTCTTAGTTATCGGTGATCTATATTTGTCTAAGAAATCACTAGCATTAGTTTTATCCTTGATTAGTTTCAGAGTTTTCTCGTCAGGAATTTGATCCGATATATAAAAAATACCGAGACATTTACCTGGGATATTACTAATAAGGCTTTTGAATCCAGGAACTTGTAACTGAGAGCCAGGATAAACCACCCGTACTTTAATAAACCTTCCATTAATATCTTCAAGAATTAGATCGGTGATTTTAGTATGTTCTCTATCCTTGCGACTAATACGCTTATAATCTTTTAGTTTGATCTTGCTTGTCTGAGCAATTAATGACCAGAGTTTACGTTGTGGGTTATAAAGACCTGTTTGATGAAGAATATAAAAAAACTTTCTAAATAGAAACTGCAGCACCATAAACTCAAATTCAAATTCAGGTCTTTCAGCAATAATGCCATCTGGAGCATCAAATCTAAGATTATTACATGCTTCCTTTAAATCTTCAGGTGACCAAGAACGTGGCTCATAGAGTACATCGTCGATACTTTTAAGGTCATCAATAAATTTAGATACTGTAATTTCTATAGGCTTAGCCATATTAATTATGAATAGATCCCCATTTCATCTTGTCTCTAAGAATACTATAGAAACTACGGTAAGATCTCTTAAGTTTAGCTAATTTAAGACTGTGTTCAGCTTTGCTGAACACAATGGTAGTCCCAGGAACTAATTCAACCAAATCCTGCCCATCAGCTTGCAAGTAAAAATTGCCTTCATTGTCGCGCGTCTCTAGCACTATCACTTGTTCATCAGAAATAACATGAGGTCTGCTACCAAGTGAATGAGCTGCTACTGGTACTATCTCAAAGGCTCTAATATTCGGATCCATCACTGCACCACCAGCACTAAGTGCATAAGCTGTAGATCCAGTGGGAGTTGCCACCACTATACCATCAGATCTAAATGAATGTAGTAGATCATTATCGATATAGAGATCTGTGTATAGAAGATTGGCACTTGGTTGACGAATAATAACCACATCATTCAATGCATAGAAAATTTTAGAAAGAGAAGGCAGTTCTGCTTTAAGCATAGTCCTATCCTGAATAATCAAATCATTTGCAAGAATAGCATCAGCGATATCTCCCACAGCAAGGTCACCATAGTCAGAAAGAAATCCCAAGTGTCCAAAATTAATACCGAGTAAAGGAATATGATAAGGAAGAACTTGCTTAGAAGCTCGAAGAAAAGTACCATCACCACCCATTACCACCGCAAGATTAGTATCCGCATCTAAATCACCCCAATTCATACTAGTAGTTTGAGTCTGAGCAATTTTAACTTTAACGCCATGAAGATCTAAAGCTTGTGCCAAAGCTTTCGCAGCAGTAGGCGCTTCAGGTTTGTTTGGGTTGTAAAATATAGTGATTTTTTGCATATAGCACTAGTGAACTAAGTTAATCATTATAACGCTATCAACAAGATTGACAAAATAAGACTCATAATTTAACATAAGACTTTCTGAGTCTCAACAAATATTCTATATTCCCTTTGGCGCCTTTAATTGGTGATTCAATTATTCCTAGAATTTCAAAACCAAGATTTTTGATTTTTACTATAAGCTGATCTTTAACTTCTTCACGGATTTTAGGGTCTTTAATCACACCTTGACACTTATCCATGATTTCTTTACCGGCTTCAAATTGAGGTTTAATAAGAGCAATGATTTGAACATCCATTATTAAAGATTTAAGTTTATCCAAAATAGTTACAAGAGAAATAAAACTAACATCTATAACAACAATATCAATGGGGATATTCGTTAATGATGATAATGATTCAACTTCTCTAAAATTCACTCCCTCCAAATTAATCACGCGCGAGTCTTGTTGCAGTTTATAATGCAGCTGCCCCTTACCGACATCTAGTGCAATCACTGTCTTAGCACCGTTTTGCAAAGCATAATCAGTAAATCCCCCAGTAGAAGCTCCTATATCCAAAACCACTTTATCATTAAAATCCAATTCCCAAGCTTCATGTGCAGCTTTAAGTTTAAATGCCCCGCGACTAACATAGGGCAATAACTTATCATCTACTTTAATGTAATCAGGGTTGAGTTCAAGCTCAGCATAAAATTTCTCTGCGTTAATTTGTTCTCCAGCTTTATTAAGAAGCTTACCAGCAACAGTAACACCATTCATCATGATACAAGTACGTGCTTTCTCTCGGCTATCAAAGTATCCTAGATCTACTAATAATTTATCTAATCTGATTTTTGTACTAGCCACTTCAATACACTTTCTCTTTTGCCATTATGGCTAATCTATGACCAACCTCGTCTTTATTTTTAGGGTGAACATTCAAATCTTTATCACTAAGATCAAAAGCATCTATCAAATAAACCTTATTAAGTTCTCTACTGAGTTCATATTGTACTTCTCTGAATTTTAAAAGGTTTTCAGGCTTGTCAGTTTTAAATTTATGCAGCTGTACTGTGATAAATGGTAATTCTTCTTTCCATCTCTCTCGCCAATCATTAACTAATGCCGTAAAAAGTTGTTTATAAGAAGCACTATCATCAATGTTTGATTCACCTTGATACCATAAAATCCCTTTAATTGGATATAAGATTATTGGATTAATCTTGGTATCAAAATTAGAACTTGGAGTATTAGCACTAATTTCATTATGAACCTGCCAATGATTTAGTTCTAAAGTTTCACCATTAATCTCAACTTTGCCCTTATTAAATTCTGCTGCAAGCTCTTCTACCGTTATACCTTTAAGTTTCTTTGGATATATGCGAATTTCTATCTTATTAACCTCATTTAAAGATTTGCTATCTAGTTTATGGCAACCAGTACCAGGACTATAATTAATAAGCTTCTTGTCATTAAAAAATGTAGTGAAGTGCTGTTGTTGATTAGGTTGCCCAAGACAAAAAACAAAATATCCTAATTGAGTCTTAGGTATCTTTGCATGAAATATAGTCTCATACCAAATACTTCTGTCATCTTCTGCGCTAGCTTGTAATTTTTCTAAGTCCTTATAAGCAACTAGACTCTCTTTACTCATATGAGCTTGAATTGAAGTATTACTAGTAGCAGCTCTGATGATACCAATAGGGACTTTTTGGTCATTATAAATTTCCCTAGCAAAAGCATACGGTATCGCAGGATGGCTTCTCACTGTTTCACTATTAGTATTGGACCATTCATTTGGAATAAAATCAAAAGCTGAAACCGGATTCTCAGAGGGCTGTGCTGATAGATTAAGGAAAAAAATCTTATTTGTGTAATTGTTTGCTTCAGCAATATTCTTTTCTGCATTGGTTGCAGAATCAACAAACCAAACTATATTAGATTGACCTGCAGCAAGCCAAACATCACCCACATAAATATTATTCCGTTCTATAGTTGTTTGTTTATTAGTAACTTTAAGTTGATAAGGTCCTCCGGCTAGGATAGGGCTTAGAGTTATTAACCAAGTTCCATCTTCTTTCGCTTCAGTTGAAGATTTTTTACCGGCTAAGTTAAGTTCAATCCTAGAGCCAGGTCTAGCAGTGCCAAAAATTTTAATAGGTTTTTTTCTTTGTAAAACAGCGTTTTCACTGAATAGTGAACTAAGTTTAAAATCCGGATCAAGACTAAGATCTTTATGACTTGGATAAATAAAGAAACTTATTGCCCACACTAAAAGCGCTAGAACAAAAGCATATATAGCTACAAGTCTTGCCATGGATTAATTATAGAGTTGTTTATTTGCATTAAAAGTATCTTAGTACAAATTCTAAGTATTCTTGTAGGGCAAGTCTAATCTGTGTTAATATATTGAATACTTATGTCAAGAGTTCGCTTAAGTCTTCTACTAATAGCTTTTCTTGGGTTAATTACTTGCCAGTCATCAATTAAAGCTACTACAGGCCATAGCATTACTAATCTATTTGTTAAAACAAGTCCAGCAACCCCCACGGTAGGCAAAGCAGTCGATACTTTAACTATTAAATTCGATCTAACCGCTCAAAGTGGTATAGATGTTAACCGCATTAAGATTTTTTTTGGTAATGGTACTAGTGCTTTTCCTACTAGCCCAGGTGATTTTACTAGTAATCCAAATATCAACCATCCTGATACCAGAACCGCTATAACCTATAAAACAGAAGAGGTAACCTTTTCACAAACCACTACCAAAATCAAAGTGATTTATTGTGTTACCAGCTCTAACTGTACTAGTCCTTTAGCAACAGCATCTATAAACAAGATTTCTAGTAGTTCAAGCAGCGGCAATTCCGGCTCAGGTAGCTCTGGAGGTGGAACCACTAATGGTCATACCTCCAACGGTAGCACTGTAACCCAAGCTCCTCATGTTTTCTATCTTGATGTTGATGAAATTACTAATGGAGACACCGGCATAGTATCTCTTGAACCTAAACAATTTAGACTAACAGTAGAACACGATAAAAACTATCTAGATACAGTAACAGATGAGAATTTTAACCCTGATACCAACCCTATATTATCGAACTTAGTCATCACTAGCACCAATATTTATACTGGTGAAAAAACTAAAGTCACTGATGATTATATTTTTGATCTGGAGACTGCTAGTATAACTTCTACTAATAGAGCAGGTTACTTAATTACTGAATATATTAGTAACAGTAAAATAATCAAAAATGGTCAGAAATTAAAATTCAATATTAACCTAGCAACAAAATATTTCGACAAGTTTGATATAAAGACACCTAACGGGGCTGTACTTAGAGATAGCGCTACCATTAATATTGAGCCGCTAACCGGTACAATGAGCAGCATTGAAATAGATCCTTCGTCTATTAGCTTCAGCAACACCGGAAAAAGTCACGGTAAGAGCAACTATAGCTCCGAAACCGTTAACATTAGTGCCGATCTTAATAGCGATGATGCCGCAAGCACAGTTAGCGATGTAGAGTTTTTCAGATTAAATGCAAGCAAGAATAAAATCAAATCCAAATTATCAATTAACAGTAAAAAAGTATTAAATATTAGTCCAAGTCTCACTAGTTCTAATGGTGGAAGTATTAGCAACAATGGTAGTAGCTCTAGCATTACACTCCCAGTTACTTTAGCGACTGCAGGTAAAGAAAAAACTATTATTAAACAAGGTTTTAACGACCCAAGCAAAGCTAAAACTCTAAAAATACCTATGACCATAACAACAAACACTGTTAATGGTCTCGATTTAATTTTTACTGGTACTCTAGATAGCACAGTGGATACCCATTTTGAAGAGACAGGAGTTAATGGTAGTTCACTCTAAACTAAAGTTAAACAAAGGTCTAACCCTATGGCTGACAGGCTTATCTGGCTCTGGTAAATCAACCATCACTCAAGCCCTCGCAATCAAGCTTAAAGATTCGATTCCCCTAGAAGTTTTAGACGGTGATGAAGTTAGGGAGCGTCTTTGTAAAGATCTTGGATTTACTAAAGAAGATAGGTTCACTAATATAGAACGCATTGCCTTTCTTGCTGGGAAACTTTCTAAACATGGTATCTTAGTCATAGTCCCAGTTATAGCTCCCTACGCAGAAGCCAGAGCTTTGGCAAGATCGCTAAGTGAAAATTTTGTAGAGGTATACATTAAAGCTGACCTAGATACTGTAATAGACAGAGATGTGAAAGGATTATATAAAAAAGCACTTGCTGGTGAAATTAAAAACTTTACTGGTGTTTCAGATCCTTATGAAGAACCAAAAAATCCGGAGATTTTGATAGAGACAAATAAACTTAATGTGGACGAGTCTGTAAATAAAATTATTGAGTTTCTGTGTGAGAATAATTACCTGCAATAACTCTTTGTAAATTGTAGAAAACTTGTTTAAATAATCTTATTAATACCTATTACCAGAAAGTTCAATAACATTTTCTACATTAGTATTAGTCTTATTTACAAGTTATGAACATGTAAATAACAGCTCCAGTTATATATTATTTACTGTTTTCTACTAAAAACACTCTTCTCTACTACTACTATTCTTATATATTTAAAGAACCATATTATTACAGCGCAAGAACTACACAGGGACAATTAAAAAGGCTATTATATGGGTGGTGAGGTAGTTGAATCTTATGAAACTGAAAGTTCCTAAAAGTACTTTAGATAAAGCGATTAAATCTGTATCTAAAGCTGTTCCTAGTAAAGGCGTGCAGCCGATTTTGAATAATATATTATTAGTTAACGCTAATGGGCATCTTAAGTTAAATGCCACTGATTTAGATTTTAGTATTGAAGCTACTATTCCTTCTACTAATGAAACCGAGGGTAGTATTACTATCTCCGCTAAGAAGCTTGAAGAAGTGGTTAGTAAGCTTGATGAAGATGATGTTTTGATAAGTGTAGATCCAGATACTAATAAAACTAATTTATTTTGCAGACATTCTAATTTTGATTTAGTGGGGATTTCTGCTACTGATTTTCCTAAAATGGAAAAAGCAGAAATTAACACTTATATTTCTATTGGCAAGGAAAAATTCTCTAAGATTATAAATCTAGTTAATTTCTCAGCTTCCAAATATGATGTCAATAATATTTTAGGTGGGGTTTATTTAGCAGTTAGAGAAAATGCAGAGACTGGTAAGTTTATTTTTGAATTAGCTGCTACTGATGGTAATAGGCTGTCAAGTTATGAAGTTGAAATTGATAAGGAAAACTCTAATCCTAATTTCGCTCGTAAAGAAGTTGTAGTGCCGCTTAGAGTGATTCTGGATGTGCAAAAGATCCTAGATTCTAGTATTGATGAGACCATTAAGATTTCTTTCTTAGCTAATCAGATAGTATTTTTTACTCAGGATAGATATATTATTTCAAGGTTACTTGATGGAACTTATCCAAGATACAAGCAATTAATTCCTGGTAATCAGGATAAAATTGCACAAATAGATCGTAAAGAATTATTGTCATGTTTAGAAAGAGTGGCTGTTATGGCAAATGAGATTACTAATCTCGTTAAACTTTCTTTTAAAGATGGATCTTTGGTTATTGAGTCTAGTAATCAAGATTTCGGTCAAGCGGCTGATAATTTTTCTATAGAGTATATGGGTGATCCAATAAATATTTTCTTTAATGTTAAATATCTTATAGAACCGCTTAAACATATAGACTCCGAGAAAATACAAATAGCAATGACAGGAGCAATTAACCCAGCTCTAATCAAACCTATATCAGAAGAAAACTATATTCATCTCATAATGCCGATAAAACATGAGTCTTAATGATGGATCAAGAGAGCCAAAAAAAAGTAAGAGAATTAATAGAAGAAGTTTTTTCTGATTCCATTGGTTTAGAAACCAAAGAGTTAATTTACAGGTTGGTGATTAACAGTAATTAAGATGGCATTAAGTAGTGTTGATATTAAAAAACATATTCTTAATTCCATATTGGACTTCTCTTTAAATATTGATAGCCACAAGAAATCAGGCTTATACTCGTTGACTCAAATCAGCGAGATGCTTGCTCTAGCAATTGAAATTAACAATCTAATTAATGCCTTAGATAAAGATAGCTCTCGTATGAATATAGTTAAGCCAGAGATGGATGCTATTGAATTAAGAAAACTCAAGAGAGTCTTAGAACTATTTCTAAAATACAATTCGGATCTTAATTCTATTTCCATAGATATAGGAGAGAATCTTTCTAGCACTAATAGATATCTTCAGAAAGGCATAGATTATATTTTTGATAATTTATCTAGGAAGGATTATAAGCAAGCAATCAGTCATAAGGTACCTACTCAAACTCAGACTGTTAAGTCTAATCCTAGTCAGAGACCAGCTGCTACTCCAATCAAAGCTAAATCCAAATCACTTGGCTTAATTGCCCCGCTAATGTTCTTAATAGTGCTTGTGGTAGCTGGCATGAGTGTTTACAATTTTTTCTTTAATAGATCAGCAACTACTGTGGCTTCATTAGTTCGTGAATATAGATCAGACCGAAAGTTAAGTTCGGTTTCTAGACCAAGTATGTCTAATGATTTGAAGATATACGGAACATTTTCTGTTTTAAATATTTTGAAAAATAATAAGGACTTGTTTGAAGCTAAGTTTCCAAATATTCATATAGAAATCGAGGGTGGGGACAGTGGTGAGGCTATTAATCAATTAATAGACGGTAAAATAGCTTTAGCAGCCAGTTCTAGAATCCCCTCAGCAGAAGAACGTAAAAGAGCTATTAAGCTTAATAGACCAATATCTGATCATAAGATAGCCTTAGACTCAGTCGTAGTGTTTACCAATAAATCTAATCCCATAGAAGTTCTTTCTATAGATGATTTGAAGAAGATATACAAAGAAGAACATATTAAATGGAATGAGCTAGTTGGTTCTAGTCTTGCTGGTGAGATTACTAAGTTTTCTCTCTCAAAACAAAGTGGTACTTATGCTTTCTTTATGGATAGAGTAATGTTCTCCGAAGCCGTATCTAGTAATGTAGTTCATGTTTACGATCCTATTCAAATGATTCAATTGATTTCTAATAATCCTATGGCGATTGGTTTTGCTAGTTTGAGTGCGGTAAGAGAGGCTGGCCCCAATAAAGTTAAAGTTATTAAAATAGCTTCCGTATTTAATGAACAGGGAACTAAGCCATTAACTGCTGATGGCACTATTGCTGTCGATGTAATACAACGTGGTGAGTATCCACTAACGCGTTATTTATATTTAGTTACTGCTGGTGAGATTTCTGATGAAGTAGCTAAAGTTATAGATTTTATGCGTTCCCCGGAAGCTCAGTCTAAGTTGGCTGATTATGGGCTAGTTGGGATTTACTAAGCTGCGTTCTGAAGTACTATCTTTGCGTTTCTAATCAAGCCTAATCTTTTAGGTCTGAGCAAAGGTGTGCGGGCGAATTTAATTTGGAATATATGATCTAGAACTTCGTCTGTGACAGAGTTTTGTTTAGATAGATATTTTTTGATACTAGGCAGGGCTTGTTTGTCTATAAAGGTATGAGTTTCTAGTGCTTCGCTTAATTCATTTAAATTCTTATGCTTACCCAATTCTAAATCAAGTAATTCTGGTAAATAGAGCCAATGCCCGAAACCAGAACTAGGTTCAAACTCTTTAAAAACCTTAAGCGCTGATGGATCGACTTTTTTATTATAAGGACAAATAGTCTGGCATAAATCACAACCAAACAACCATTCGCCAAATTTAACTGCTAGTTCTATCGGAATCTCACCACGGTTTTCTATGGTGTGATAACTAATGCATTTACGTGCATCGAGATGGTATGGCTCGGGAAGAGCGTTTGTGGGACAGATGTCGACGCAGCGAGTACAATTGCCGCAAGTTATTTCCTTGTCCGGCGTAGCTTTGGCGAAGCCGGACGCTTCTAGATCTAAGTCTGTTACTATTTCACAAATAAAATTAAAACTTCCTGTTTCTCGTGAAATTAAGAGAGTATTTTTGCCACGAAAGCCTAAGCCAGCTTCTTTAGCAAAGGATTTCTCTAGTAAGGGTACGGCATCAGTGAAGAACTTAGAGCGAGAGAAGATATCTTTTAATTCAGGGTGATTTATTAATTCTTGAATCTTTGAACGTAAAACTTTATGGTAATCCAAACCTACTGCGTATGAGGCAATACGACCATGTTCTAAAGAGGGACGTGGTGGACAGTGACTATGGTAGTTAGCAGTAAGTATAATTATGGTCTTAGCTTCGGCTAATAAAGCTTGAGGTCTAGCGTTAACAGGATTATCTCGTAATAAATAATCCATATCAGCAGCATAGCCTTTCTCTCTCCATGCAAGGAACTTTTTTTCAGACTCTAGTAACGGCTTAGCATCAATGAATTTAATATCATTGAAACCGATTTGTTTGGCAATCGAGGAGATCTCTTCCTTAATCGACATTGTTAGATAAATAAGCCTGAAACAGAATCACCAGTATGGATTCTTCTGATAGCTTCTGCTAAGAATGGAGCCACTGATATTTGTTTCATTTTCTTGGATTGAATCCACATTGGTGCAAGAGGAATAGAGTTAGTAATAATGATCTCTTCTATTACAGAGGACTCGATTCTCTCATAAGCAGGCCCTGAGAGCACTCCATGGGTTGCACAAGCAAAGACTCGAGTTGCGCCTTTGCTTTTAATTAGTTCAGCAGCCTTGCAAATAGTACCAGCTGTATCAATTAAGTCATCAATTAAAATAGCTATCTTGCCTTCCACGTCACCGATTACATTCATTACTTCTACGACGTTTTGTTTATCATGCTGACGACGCTTATCGACGATAGCGATAGGCGCATCACCCAGGCGCTTAGCATAGCCGCGTGCACGTGCAACTCCACCAACATCAGGAGAGACTATAACTAAATTGTCAGTGCCAATAAATCTTTTAACGTAATCGTTAAGTACTGGCATGGCATGAACATGGTCTACTAAAGTATCAAAGAAACCAATGATTTGTTCAGAGTGAAGATCAAGACATAGAACTCTATCAGCACCAGCTTCACCAATTAATTGAGCGACTAGTTTAGAGGTGATAGGCTCTCTACCAGAGGCTTTGCGGTCTTGGCGAGCGTAACCGTAATAAGGCATGACAACGTTAATAGTTTTAGCTGATGCTCTTCTAAGAGCATCAATGATAATGAGCAGCTCCATTAAATTCTCATTTACTGGAGGGCTAGTTGGTTGAATTAAAAATACTTCACAGCCTCTAACACTCTCCTGGATTTGCACATAGAGTTCACCATCAGCGAAAGGAGAAATCTTAATCTTGCCAAGTTCCATTCCTAGCTCTTGAGCGATTTCCATACTAAGCAGAGGATTCGCTCTTCCCGAGAAGATCTTTATTTGCTTACTATCGTCAGGGCTAAGCTTAGTTAATGACTCTGGTAATCCTAAGGTTTTTGCATCTCTACCCATAATGTGTATTGCCATTATAGCGTTTTTAGCCTAAGATTTCAAGTCTCAAAAATCGAGTAAACTAAGCTTATGTGCCCTAATTGCCCAACAAGTGGAATTTTAGTCTGGATTGGTCCAGGAATGATATGTCTAGCGTTTGCGCTTCTAGCATATTTATTTTTTACTAAAGCTAAAGAAGCTGGTGCTTTTGAGGGAGACGAAGAAGAACCTAAGCATGCTGTCTTTGAGGACTAGATTTATTTCACTAGCATCGATAGATCTAAATTATTAGCTTTAGTAGTAGCTGATCCAGTAGAAATATAATTCGGAAGAGTTTTAGCATAATCTATGAGATTTGCTTCATTGATACCCCCGCTTAACTCTATTTGTTGATTGCTTTTTGATCTAATCAACTGAATAAGTTTAGAAGCTTCACTTGGACTAAAATTATCGAGCATAATCACATCCACGTCTGCTTCAATCACAGACTCTAATTTATCTAAATTGTCTTTGTTTATTTCAACCTCTATTTTGATATTTGCGGCAAGTTTGGAGCGCATTTGTTTAATAGCTTCGATTAGATCTCCTTCGATACAAGCCAAATGGTTTTCTTTAAGCATAACCATATCGCTAAGATTGAATCTGTGATTGGTTCCACCGCCACAACGAAAGGCTTCTTTTTCTAAGGCTCGCATGCCGGGTATAGTTTTACGAGTGTCTAATAATTTACAAGGATAGTCTTTAATAAGATTAACGAGCTTACTAGTGTAGGTCGCTATGCCGCAGAGTCTTTGTAGGAAATTTAGTATAGTGCGCTCGCAAGCGAGTAGTGTTTGTGCAGGGGCTTTAATTTCACAAAGCAAATCACCTGCTTTAAAAGACTTACCATCTGAAAAATAAACTTGGACTTGCCCTGCTTCGTTAAGGCTTCGTTCTGGATAGGCTTCTAATATGGCTTGAATAATCCAGGAACAGGCCATTATTCCAGGTTCTTTAGCGATAATTTCTGCTCTTGCTTGTTTCTTAGTATCTATAGTTAATAAAGAGCTTAGATCTCCCAAAGGCTCCAAATCTTCAGCTAAAGCTAAGCGTATAATCTCGCTTGAACCCGCTTTGGCACTGGGCTTTGACACATTTATATTTTCTTTATCTATAAGATCTTTACCCATATTGCTATAATCATAGCTCGCCTTGAGGTGAGTATTATGGCTAAGAAAATAACAGGATATATTAATTTACAACTAGAAGCTGGTAAAGCAAATCCAGCGCCACCAGTTGGCCCGGCTTTAGGTCAGCATGGTGTGAACATCATGGAGTTTTGTAAGGCTTATAACGAAGCGACTAAGGATAAGATGGGCTATGTTATTCCTGTTTTAATTAGCGTTTATGAAGATAGAACTTTTACTTTCATTCTTAAAGAGCCGCCTGCAGCAGTTCTTATTAAGAAGAAAATCAATCTTGCTAAAGGTTCAGCAGTACCACATATGAACAAAGTGGGCACTATTAATGACAAGCAACTTACAGAAGTGGCAGAAGCTAAAATGCCTGATTTAAATGCTAATGACATTAAAGCTGCTAAAAGAATTATCGCCGGTACAGCAAGAAGCATGGGAGTGGTTGTAACAGCAGCATAAGATTCTAATAAGTCCCCGCCAGGGACTCGCTAGCACTACTTTGGGTTCTACAAGAACTGCAAGGAAAAAAATAAAAAGGTAGGAGAAAAATGGCAAAACTAACGAAAAGACAAAAGAAAATACAAGAGATCAAAGCGCAATTCAAAGGTGCTGTAGATCCTAAAGAAGCGATTGCAATATTGAAGAAGTTCAGTAAGGAATCATGTTCTAATAAGTCCCCGCAAACTTTTGAATTATCAGTTCAACTCGGTGTAGATACTAAAGCTAATGACCAACAAGTAAGAGCATCTGTTTCATTGCCAGCCGGTACTGGTAAAACTGTGCGTGTAGCAGTTATCGCTAAAGGCGAGAAAGTTGCTGCTGCTAGAGCTGCTGGTGCTATTGAGTCAGGCACTGAAGAATTAGTGAAGAAGATTGAAGAAGGTTGGATGGATTTTGATGTGCTAGTTGCTAGTCCTGATTGCATGCCAATGTTAGGTAAGCTAGGTAGAGTTTTAGGTCCACGTGGATTAATGCCTAACCCTAAAGACGGTACTGTAACTGTTGATGTAGCTAAAGCTGTTAAAGAATTGCAAGCTGGTAAAGTTAGCTTCCGTACTGAGAAAACTGGTGCGGTAGTGCATATGCCTTTTGGTAATTCTAATTTTTCTGATGAGGATTTATTAAAGAACTTACAAGCTGCTATTCAAGAAATACAGAAATGTAAGCCAAGTTCTTCTAAGGGTAGTTATTTCAAATCAACTTATATCAGCACTACTCAAGGACCAGGACTTAAATTAGCTGCGGAAGCTGTTTTAGCAGCCTAATATTAAAAATAATTAAGCACTTAACTAATTATCTAATACTATATTGACATGATCCTGTTATAATGATTCTGACGTATCTAGTCATTTTGTATGGTTTTAGGTCTGTTTAAAAATAAAACTGTCGAGCCAAAGTCTAGTACTCCGGCCTTATCTGGTTCTGTTAATACACAGCATGCCAATTTTGACGCTATAGGACCTGTTGCTTCTCACGCAAGTTCTACCATAGAAAAACCACATTCTAAAACTGCTGTTAACTTAGATGCTTTGCATCAATCTCAGCCTCCTGTAGATGCACAGCCTGTTTATAAGGGTGATCCAGAGAATCAAATTATAGTTTTTGATATGGATGAAACTACCATAGATACTGGTGATAAACGGCCTATTGATGAAGCAGCTGCAGCTAAGCTTGGCGTTAAAATTGAGACTATTGCTAAAGATTCACCGGATAATAGTTTTGGAGAAGAAATTAAATATGGTCACAGATTAGGTCTTGAGGGTCTGTTTAAGGATCTGCACGATGAAGGCTATAAGATTGTTTTAACCACTAGAAACTATCGTAATTATGCTGAGACACTTGCTAAGCATGATCCAATATTTAAAAAATATGTTTCTGGGGTTTTATCCAGACCAGATTTTGAAGAAAGTCCAATCAATAAGGACTTTAAAAAATATCCTAATCATCCTGATAAGCTCAGCTTCTGGCAGAAAACTAAAGCACTCTTTGCCAAAGTTTTTATTAAGGCACCTAAATACTTATGGCGTAAATTTACTGGAGTCTTCACTGGGAAACCAGCTCGTTGGGACCCTGGTAGAGGCAAGCTTGGTAAATATCCTCCTAATATGCTCGAACTACTTGCTGCTAATGGCAATCATAAACTCGCAGGTCTTAAAGCACCTCATTTCTTAATAGATAACCAAGCAAGTTATTATAGTGGTAATCCTAAGGATTCAGCTACGTATAAATATCATGGCAGAGAATTTGTAGATTCTTGTCAGTCAGGTGATTTTGCAGTAATTAGTCCGAATGTAATTCGTGATAATGGTAATAAGGCATCCTCATTCCATGCCGATCTTGAAGAACCGAAAGCGGATAATGGTGAATATTTATGGGTGAAGAATGTTAAAGAAGGTATCAAACGTGGTTGGAGGGAACAGTATAAGCTAACATGTGGCAAACAACCTAAAAATTAGAATACTAGAATCCCTTGTGTAGTATCTGTGTATCCCGTATCTAAATCCTCTACGGTGAGTGGAATAAATGCCGAACCTAGATCGTTTAAATCATCTACTGTGCTAACAAACATAAGATAGCTTGCCAGTCTGACTTGTATTTTTTTAGAACTTTTCCTAAGGCTTATAGTATTCTTAGGTAAGAATTGAATTAGATCAGGATAGTCTGTTGATAGTTTAACCCTAGTAACTTGACCTGGGTGAAGATTAATTATTTTCAGTGTCACAGTGGTTTTGCTAAATGTATTAAGAAAAATCCCTTGACTCTTAATCGCTCTACCTGCAAGTGTGAAACTAGCTGCTAGTCCATTATTAGCACCATTACTATTAATGGGATTATTACCAACATCAAAACTAATATTAGTTGTCCCACCTGCTACAACATTTAATTGGAGAGCTTGGCTTGCAGCAGTAGTTAAATTACTGGTAGCTAAAACCAGTTCACCATCTCCTTTATAAAAACCAGTAGTCATTTTACTTGAGCTAATAGGAGTATGTATGCCAATAGAGCTGCCTTCTACAAAATCAGGATCTATAGGCTCGGCTTTAATTACATAGGTTCCAGGATCTAAATTAGGAAGAGTAAAAGTCCCCAACCCAGCACCATCTATATCAGAAGGACTAGTTACAGCTTTCTTGCGAGGGTTAGACTCATCGATTTTGAAAGCCACTAGATTAGCGCCTTTAATCGGAGAACCGTTTTTTAACAGTTTACCTTCTATTCGTCCATAAAGCGAACTTTCATCTCCTCTAGGATATGCTGCTTTGACACTCGCAATATCGTCTTTTTGTAATTCAACTAAGGGATTACCGGCGATAGGAAACATTATAGGTATATCTGTTAAGTCTGCGCTACCTGCATTGAATCTATCAATATCACCCCCCTGAGTGTGATCCATACCAAAGGTATGACCAAACTCATGAAGTATAGTGGTTTGAAATTGATTTATTACGTCATCTAGAGTGCCGCCAACATTAGTTCTGTCATATAGGTAACCATTAAATACGGCCTGAGATTCTTTAATTCCAGTAACATTATTGCCATTAGTAGTAAAGAATACTGCACCAGCAAACCCAAGTACATTAGTCTTAGAACCTTCCCCGAACAAATCATCAGTAATAGATCCATCAGCATCAAATACTATGGGGCTGAATCCTAATGAATGATTAGGATTCAGTATAGGATCATAGTTAGAACTATTTATGTCCGTATTAAATTTGCCACCATCGACTTGCTGGAATTCTAGATTAGATTGAGCTTCCCAAAGTGCAAGCAAGTCTACTGTTGAATTAAAAGCGGTATCAGCATCTATTTCTCCTAAACCACTCGGATCAACTTTATATTTAAAGGGAGTTTTGGAACCAGACTTGGCATAGATAGGAAAAAATAACTTAGATTGAGGACAAGTATCAAGATCACTATTGTTAGAACAAACAGCCAGTAAGCTAGCAGCATTGATCTGGTTAGAACATAATATTAGACCAAATAATATTGAAATCGCTGCTTTGTTAAAATTCATTATCTACTAAATTATACCCGGCTTACTTGCCTCTAGGCTTATAGTTCTTGATTCTAGCCAATCTTGAGGTAGCAGTACCATAACTCATGGTTAGTACATAATATTCGTTTGTAATATCTCTTACTACGATAATTTCTTTGAGCCTTGGATCTATGTATTCGATTTTAAGGCCATCAGCTATATAGTCGCCGACTCCACAAGTAACATAGCTGTCATAAAGATCACCAGCTCTTTTATTTTGGGATCTTGCAATGGAGGCTTTGGGTTTACCCTGGATAGTAAATATGCTATTAACGTAAAATTCGTCTGGATCAGGTTTAAGATTGTCCTGAACCAGTTCATAATAGACAGGCTTCTCTGGTTCTTTAATAGCAGTTCCATTAGTAGTTAAAATGGTTCCTTGAGAGACTATGGTTGTTATCGTAGTTTTAGTTGTTTCGGTTTTAGTATCAGCTTTAACTGATGACTGATAACTTGCCATGAAGATGCTTAGGGACAAAAGCAAAGTTAATTTAATAAAGTAAGATTTTTGCGACATTTTTTTTAACTCCTAAAGGTAAAGTGAAATTGAAACAAGAACCCTCACCTAATTTACTTTCACACCAGATTCTACCACCATGAGCTTCTAATATCTCTTTAGAAATCCATAGACCTAGTCCAGTGCCACTGATATGCTTGGTGTTTTGGCTTTCAATGCGATAAAATTTCTCAAAAACAGAATCCAACAATTCTTCTGCCATACCAATGCCGCTATCTTTAATACTGACGAGTATTTCATTATTATTGTTCTTGTATTCAATAAAACAACTAATAGGCTTTTTCTCAGTTGCAGAGCAAGGAGAGTACTTAATAGCATTGCTAAATAAATTAATAAAGACTCGGGTAATAGCTTCACTATCTACAAATATTTCAGGTAGTGAGCTTGCTATGTGCCACTGAATTTCATGTTTTTGGTTTATGGCACCTAGATGTGACCATGCTCTTTCAGCAAGCCAATCTAATTCAACCTCTTCAAAGTTATTGAACATTAGTTCACCACCGTTTTCTATACGTGATAGATCAAGAAAGTTATTAATGAGATGAGAGAGCCTAAGTGAGGCATCATAGATCTCTTTAGTGTATTGTAAGCGCGTCTCTTCTTGATAAATATTACTCAATAGTAGTTCACTGAATCCCATTATATTAGCCATAGGGGTTCTAAGCTCATGAGAAATAGTGCTAATAAGCTGAGACTTAAGACGATCTTGGTTGAGCAAGCTTTGATTAGTGCTTTTGAGATCAATGATAGTCTGGCTAAGATTTATAATTTGGGAGATTTCTTGAGAAAAGGTTTCTAAAAGTTCTTTTTTTTCTGAGTGAATTTCTTGTGCTTCCTTATCATTTTGAAATATAAGAGCTAGTACAGCACAAAGCCGACTTCTAATATCTATAGGTAGGTATATAGTGGCTCCAGATTTAATAAGTAAACCCGAGTTCAAATCTGTATATGAGTTTATGTTGAGATCAAAATCCTCAGCGATAGAATCTTGAGATTTATATTGGGATTGAATTAGTAATGATCCATTACCGATAATGGCAAAATAAGCATTTTCTAGTTTCAATAATCTCACTAGTTCTTTAACTAAAAAATCAAGAGATTCTTCTAGGGTATTAAAACGTGTTAATTCTAGGCCTAGTTTATATAATGTGGTTGCATCAATATGGTTTTTTATTGACATTGGTTTGTTTGCTCAAATTCTGTATATATCATACAATGGAACAGATATGGATTGGACAGAAATAGCTAGAGTATTGTATCCGGAGCTTATATTGATAATAGGGGTTTTAGTGACCTTAACTATGAGCTTGTTTGTTACGACTAAGAGACATGTGCCTGGCATGACTGTGGTTTTCCTGGTTCTGGCAAGTTTTGCCGTTGCACGAGATCTATTCCCAGCAAGCACAGAATCTATATTGTTTAATAGTTTTGCGCAAGATTCTTTATCCATATATTTTAGATTGCTTATTTACTTTGTTACGGCAATTTTGGTTCTTGGCTCTAATCAATATTTAAGACAGTTAGAGAGTCCAGCGGAATACTATCCAATAATTTTAACTAGTGCTCTTGGTGCTGGTATGTTGGTTGGTGCTAATGATTTATTATTCTTTTTTGTGGCTTTAGAGACTCTTGGTCTAGGAGCTATTTTGCTGGCTTCATATGCAAGATTAAACCAAAAATCTAATGAAGCTGGAATTAAATACTTAATTACTTCCTCAGTTTCTACAGCTATTTTACTTTTAGGTATTTCTTTTCTCTATGGGCTTACAGGCTTAACTAATTTTGATGAAGTAGCGTTTAGACTTTATCAGCTTAATATTATTGGTGCCTTGTCGCCAGCAGTGATAACTCTCATAGCAGTTTGTTTTGTGGCAGCTGTATCCTTTAAACTTGCTGCAGTACCGTTCCATAACTGGTCTCCAGATGTTTACAATGGAGCGCCAACAGTTACTACAGCTTTTCTTTCCGTAGTTTCTAAGACAGCAGCGTTTGGACTTGCTATTAGATTATTTAATTCAGTATTCAATAATGAATTGATTACTGTTCTGTTTGCAGTGATAGCAGTTCTATCGATAATTATTGGTAACTATGTTGGTTTAATTCAGATGATCTCAAGAGCATCCGCTAAGAGATTACTCGCTTATTCATCAATTGCGCAAGCAGGCTATTTAATCATCGGCTTGTCTGTTTTTCAGAAAGAAAGTATTGCAGCTTTAGTAATGTACTTAAGTGTTTATGCATTAATGAACACAGGAGTTTTTCTTGGTTTAATATATTTTGAGCAAAGTGCAGGCTCTGATTCAATCTATGATATGGCTGGTTTAATTAAGAAGCGCCCATGGATAGCAATCACCACTTCTCTTTGTTTAATTAATCTTGCAGGTTTACCATTTATCCCAGCAGGTTTTATTGCTAAGTTTTATTTATTTTCTTCTGCTTATGCTTCTGGGACTACTATTGCAGGATTACAGTTGGGACAGATCTTAGCGATAGTGGGATTGTTGGGTTCTTTAGTCGGGCTTTATTACTATCTCTATCTAGTGAAAATAATGGTGGTAGATGAACCTTCTACAGCAGTGAAACAACTTGAAGATGTGGATTCGTCATTCTGTTTAACGAAGTTAGCTAAGTATTGTGGTCCAAGCCAGGGTTATGGTTTAATCAATTTATCTATGGCTATTACTGTGGTGTTAATGACAGGCTTTGGTATCTTTGGCATGAATTGGTTTAGGATAGTTGCTTCGCAAGTAGTGTCGAGTCTATCTTAGATGAGTAATGCATTTAAAATTGCCAGTCGAAGAAAAAGTCAGTTCTAAAGTCAGTTGGATTCTTAAATGGATATTAGTACTAAATGTTCTAGTATTTGGGATTAAATTGTTTATAGGCTTTAAAGCCTTCTCATTGAGCATCATTGCTGATGGTATTCATTCTGCTATAGATAGTTTCAATAATATACTAGGCATAGTGATGATCGGCTTAGCTGCAGAGCCACCTGATAGAAAACATCCGTACGGACATTCAAAGTTTGAGACTCTTGGTGCACTTGGAGTAGTGGCTTTTTTAGTGATAGCAAGTTTTGAATTGATGGAGAAATCGGTTATTCGTTTATTGAATCCCGCTGATTATCCTCAGATTGATCAAATGACCATTTATATGTTGGTTTTAACTCTTGCTATAAATATTTTTGTTTGGCTTTATGAAAGTAAGGCGGCGGATCGCTATCAGAGTCAATTACTGAAAGCAGATGCAGCTCATACCTTCTCGGATATCTTGGTTACTATTTCTATTCTTACAAGTATGGCTTTTATTGCTCGTGGTTATTTATGGTTAGACCCAGTGCTTGGTTTACTGATTGCGTTTGTAATCTTGCGCAGTGGTTGGATTATACTTAAACAGACTGTGCCGATTCTAGTAGATGAGGCTTGGCTGCAACCAGAGCAAGTCTATGATTTGGTACATTCTACTGATAAGGTTATTAGGTTCGAGGAATTTCGCTCACGCAAGGGCCATGAGCATCCCTTCGTAGAAATGACCGTGAAATTTAATACTGATTCTCTGAGTGAAGCTCATAGATTGAGCCATGAAATAGAACAAAAAATTATCAATAAATTTGGCGAAGCACAGGTAACTATTCATATAGAGCCGAAATAAACTAGTGAATCGCATCATTCTAACTACAAATACGTATCATTTTTGATGCGTATCTTAAGAAATTATGATGCGTATTTAGTAAGATAAATGATAGGTGTGTATTTAGTATAATGTTAGTTATGAAAATCAAAGGCAAGGCTCTAAATATTCTTACTTCTAATATAGACACAGACCAGATCATACCTGCAAGGCATCTTACTGGTATTTCTAAAACGGGATTAGGACAGTTTTTATTTGAGGATCTGCCGAATAATCCACTAGATGCTATTGATCATCAAGATGCTCAAGTTATTATTACTTTAGAGAATTTTGGTTGTGGTTCATCACGTGAGCACGCAGTTTGGGCTATTACTGATAGAGGTTTTAAGGCGGTTGTAGCTTTAAACTTTGCGCGAATTTTTGAAGAGAACTGTTATAACAATGCTTTAGTTCCAGTTAAATTAACTAAAGCAGAGATTGATGAGTTAGCTAAAGTTTCTGGAGATATAGAGATAGACGTGGAAGCACAGACTCTTACTGCTGCTGGTAAAACTTATAAATTTGAACTAGATCCACTTAAGAAAGAATTCATTCTGAAGGGTGGGTTTATGAAATTCTTAGATTCCAAAGTACCGAAGATTAAAGCTTGGGCGCAAGCTAGTTAATAATTGCATTCATTAATTCAAAAGTCTCTTCTTCAGTAGGAAACTCACTTACACTTTGTCTAAGTAATTGATTTATTTTGGGTTGAGCTTTGATAGCTCTGTCGATATTAGCATTACTGCCTTGTTGGTAAGCACCGATATTAATTAAATCCTGAGCCTCTCTATAACTTGCCATAAGAGTTTTAATATAGTTAGCTGTTTCTAAATGAGCTTCAGATATAATGTTTGGCATAACCCTGCTTACTGATTGGAGTACATCTATTGCTGGGAAATGGTTACGGTGAGCCAGTTCACGGCTAAGAACAACGTGTCCATCTAATACACCACGCGCAAGATCGCTTACAGGCTCATTAAGGTCATCACCTTCTACTAAGATGGTGTATAGAGCCGTAATGCTACCGTTTTCACCAGTCCCGGAACGTTCTAATAATTTAGGAATTAATGCAAACACACTTGGAGTATAGCCTCGAGTAGCAGGAGGTTCGCCAACGGCAAGTCCTATCTCTCTTTGAGCGAGAGCTACGCGTGTAATACTATCAAGCATTAATAGAACGTTTTTACCTTCCACATCTCTAAAATATTCAGCAATTGAATGAGCGAATAAAGCTGCTTTAACTCTAACTAAGCTTGGTTCATCACTTGTAGCAACAATGACGATGGATTTTTTGATACCTTCAGGCCCTAGACTCTCTTCTATAAATTCTCTTACTTCTCTACTACGTTCACCAACAAGAGCGATAACATTTATATCAGCATCTGAGTTTTGAGCAATCATACCCATTAGTGTACTTTTCCCTACTCCAGAACCAGCAAAAATCCCTAGACGTTGTCCTTTACCACAAGTTAAAAGTCCATCCATAGCTTTAATTCCGAAATGTAAAGGTTCAGTGATGCGAGTTTTTTTAAGTGGATTGATTTTAGCTCCCCATTGAGGAACTTCAGCAATGGTTCTAGGAGCTTTGCCATCATCTATGGTTTCACCAAAGGCATTGACGATTCGTCCTATTAAATCTGGTCCGATTTTAATAGAGATTTGTTGCTTACTTGGTATAACATCAGCTCCCATCTTAATTTCATGTACTTCTGCAAGTGGCATTAGTTGAGTTAATCCATCTTTGAAACCAACTACTTCTGCTTTGATTCTTGTTTTAGCTCCTTGAATATAACAAAGCTCTCCAAGCTCAACAGCAAGTCCTTCCGCTTCAATCATTAAACCAATAATTTTGGTAACTTTGCCGAGAGTCCTAATAATATTTGCATTTTCAATATTATTTTCAAGTTTTGCAAGATCTATTTTCATTATTTGATAATTTCTTTACTCAATTCTTCCAGTAGAGTTTCTAATTTAAAATCTAATCTTTCTTTATTTGATTCGAGCACTATGTCACCTGGTTCAAGTTTCATATCGCCAGTGATATTCAGATTTTCTAGTCCTGGATTGGCTTCTATTAAAGTATGTTTAATCTCATTTATTTTACTAGCCATTTCATTGTTACAAAGAATATTTACGGTGATTTTGTTTTCAAGCTTTTTGATTGCTTGACTAATAAATTCAATGGAAACGTCCTGATTGAGCTGTAGATCTCGTTTAAGTAACTTGTGAGCTATTGATAATATTATTTTGTAAACCCTTTTTTCTTCATCGTGTAAGATCTCTTCTTTTTCTTTTTTAATACTTTCGAGTATATTATTAGCTTCCAGAATGATGGTACTAAGTTCCTCGTTGATTAGAAGAATAGCTTCTTGTTTGCCAGATTCATAGCCTTTGTCATAAGCTTCGTTTTCTATTGAACTAGCTTCGGCTTTGGCTTTTTCAATAATTTGTTCTGCTTCTATACAAGCCTGATCTCTTATGTCTTTAATTTCAACTTCAGCTCGAACTTTGGCTTCACTAATTAATTCTTGTAGCAGATCTTTTTTACTAGACATATCGTCTTCATTCATGCCGCCAATTACTACAGTCCCATGACTTTCTTTTTTCAAGCCACTTCTAAGCAATCCTCCAGTTTTTTTCATCATGCTCATAGTGTTTAATCGTTAATGTAAGCTTGCAAACCTTTTGCTATACTCTTCGGATCCTGAGCTGCCATTTGAGAAAGTCCTTCTTTCATGGAAGCGACGCTTCTGTTGCCTTCAAGTGAGAGCTGTCTATGATAAGCTTCTTCTGCTTCTTGAATTTTTTCATCAATAGTATTTAATAAAGGAATGTCTTCTTCTTGTAGAATAGAATCGATCTCTTTAGAGCGTTTACTATCAACACTAGTAGTTAATGAGAATAGTACTAATAGTGCGATACCAATACCCATCACTACTATTAGTGCTAGAGAAATGTATTTCTTCAATCTAGACTGTCTGTCTAAATCATCAAATTGTTTCTTAGCCTCTTGATCAGCAATATCAGAGTATGGTGTTGATGAGAAGCGTATACCAGTTACTATTACTTGATCGCCACGGTCTAAATTTAAACCTGCTGCTACTTGGACGGTTTGTCTAAGAGTGCTTCTTTCAGCAGGACTGAGTTCTTTATTGACAACAACCGCGACTGATACTTTTTTAACAAAACCGCTAGCTTTTCTGATTCTTTCAACAGATTTGCTAATCTCATAATTCATAGTTTTGTCTTCTTTGAGATAGTCTCTAGCTTCTTGTTTCACCTCTCCTTTTCTAACAAAGCTTGGCATATTGTTTTGTGTGCCAACAGTACCAAAGTTTCTAGGAGAATCATTTCTGTATTTTTCACTAGTGATTTTCTCACTTCTAACAACTGGATCAGCTTTTTTGCCTTCAGCATCTATAGTAGGAGAATAAAGCTCAATATTCATTTCTGACTCATCGAAGTTCATTTCAGCTGTGACATTGATAAGAA
Organism: uncultured Gammaproteobacteria bacterium; assembly: GCA_964551135.1. Classification (GTDB taxonomy): domain Bacteria; phylum Cyanobacteriota; class Vampirovibrionia; order LMEP-6097; family LMEP-6097; genus CAYPGT01. The sequence goes on from CAZKAT010000002.1 coordinate 237,414, forward strand.
CATTGCCATCTCCTAATATTGGAGAGAGCATACCTTGTAAATCTGATTCGAGTTTTTTCTCAAAATCTTTGAGTTTTCTATCATTATTCTCAAGCTGCATGTTTTTAACAGAGTCTTCATCTGTAGGTTGTACTAGGGCTTTACCTTCATGATCAGTAATTTGTACGTTCTGTGGCGTGAGTCCTTCTACTGAACTTGCTACTAAGTGTTGAATACCTTTAATCTGTTCATCTTTTAATGTAGCCCCAAACTCAGGAGTAATTACTACCGAAGCTTTGGTTTCACCTTGCTCATTTTTGAAAATACTTTTTTTGGCTATAGCTAAATGAACTTTAGCTGCTTTGATTGAATCTAAAGAACTTATGGTTCTTGCTAGTTCACCTTCTAATGCTCGGTTATAGTTTATTTTCTGGTTAAAGTCAGAAATATTAATATTAGTTTTGTCAAAAATTTCAAAGCCTACGCCGGTACCCTTAGGTAAGCCTTTAGAAGCCATATCCAGTCTTAGTTTGGGAACAGATGTGCCTGCTACTGAGATATTTTCTCCATCAGGTGAAATTTTAAACTTGATTTTGCTTTTTTCTAAGTATGAACTTATAGCAGCCGCATCAGATTGATCTAGATTAGAGTATAGAGTTTGATATTTAGGACTCAAGAGCATTTTACCTACAAGTACCATTATGGCAATCACTGCTATACCAATGAGTATGATACTTTTCATATCTAAGCCAGCCAATGCACTTGTGTTAGCTTTTTTAGCAGGGCGAGCTGCCTGAGGCGCTTGAGTGCTTGCGGGTGTTGGGTTATCTACTGTTGTTACGTCTGCCATTATTGTTTCTTAGCTCCTTAAATTTGTATCCTAATTAATTGATTAAAACCGTCTACTAATCTGTTTCTAATTTGAATTGCTAGTTCTGTTGCTATTTGTGTTTTTTCTATATTTAACATTACATCAGCAACATCTATATCTTCACCAGCACTATATTTTTCCATTGCCGTATTAGTTTGGTTGTGAGCACTTTTAAGATCACCTAAAGCGTTACCTAAAACTTGTGCAAAATTACTTGATTTACTCGGTGTTTCAGTATATTCAATACCAGCTTTAAGTAGAGGAGTTTCTAACGGCGGTAGATTAAATTTAACTGGGCTCAGGGTCATGAATTATATTTCTAATGCGGAATTAAACATTGTTTTAAAAACTTGAATCGCTTTGATATTAGCTTCATATGCAGTTTTAGCTGTTACTAAATCGACCATTTCTCTTTCCATGGTAATATTAGGATATTCTACGTATCCTGATTCATCAGCATTTGGATTGCTTGGATCATAGACTTTTCTCAAATCATCTTTATCTTCAATAATTTGATTCACTATTATGCCTTTGGATAAACCTGTTTTTTCATCTAAAATAGTTTCAAATTGAACAAATTTTCTTTTATACGGATTGTAATCGCCATTTACATCATGAGTAGTATTAGTGTTGGCAATATTACTAGAAATAATGTCCATTCTTAGTCTTTCTGCAGAAAGCGCTGAGCCAGCTGTATTAAGAATATCCATATCCATAATTATTAACCTCTAACTATTCCTTTCATTTGTTCAAAGTATTTTTTACTCATGCTTGATATCGCTTTATAACTAAGTCCAGTTTTAGTGAGTTCTAGCATTTCTTTATCTATGTCTATATTGTTATGATCTACAAATATGCTTGAAGGATCAGTCTCTATTTTTGGTTGGACGTCTCTTATACTATTTACTTCATTACTAATATGCTTACCATTAGTTGTAGCTAGTGGAATATCACTAAGTCTTAATTGGCTTTGAACTTGTCTAAGTTGTTCTTCAAACCCAACGATTTTTCTTTTATAATCAGGAGTATTAGTGTTAGCTAAATTTCCAGCAATAGCTTTACTGCGCATATTGAGGCCCTGTAAGGCTACTCCGAGACTATCAGCTGGATTTATTGGTTTGATATATGATGAGTCGTCCATGATCTGAGCGCTTTTAGCTTCAAATACTTTATTGGCCCTATTTAGTTTTCTACTTCTAGGCTTTTTAGGTTATTTTCTATCGCTTGTTAATGCTGATGGCCGAGAGCCCCTGATCTATGGCTCGATACTTGAATCTAGAGGGCTAGGCTATTTAGACTAGGTAGTATTAGCTAAAGTACTGTTCTAATATTATTGCAGCCGCTTCGGCATCTATTAAGGCTTTATTATCCTTGTTTAGCTTAGTGCCTTGATTTTTAAGTCTATCTTCTGCTTCCTTGCTGCTGCAAGTTTCATTTTCAAAAATAATTTCTAAGTTAGGGAAATTAATCTGGATTTCTTGTGCTTTTGCTTTAATCATTAATTCGGTGCTATTGGTGCTTTCTGGATTCATAGGTATGCCAATAACTATCTTATTAAGCGAATAATCTTGTTGAATATTATTCAATTCTTGGATAATATTGTCCGTTTCAATAGTTTTCATGGCTTTAACAAGAATACCTAAGACATCACTTCTAGCTATGCCAGTGCGTTTAAGTCCAATATCAAGTGCAAGAATGATTTCCATTATAAGCGCTTAGTGTTGAGTCCGAATAATATTATCGAAGTTGCAGCAAGAATATTTAAACTTTCAACATCATTGGCAAGAGGGATTTGTACTAGTTGAGTACAGTGGTTTTTGGCGGAGTCACTCAATCCATGGCTTTCATTGCCTACTAAAAGCAGGATATTTTTGAAAGGACTGAATTGAATTTCATTATAGTTAGTTTCAGCGCGAGGGCAAGTACCAAGTATCTCAAGGCTCTTAGAATTACTTTTAAGTCTTTCTATTAATTCTTCTAGAGCAATATATTTTATAGGTCCATAAAACGCTATGCCCATAGAGCTTCTAAGTGTTTTAGTGTTAAACACATCGACAGAACCAGGACTTAGATAAATAGTTCTAACTCCTGCAGCAAATGCCGTTCTGATAATAGATCCAAGATTACCCGGATCAGCAATATTTTCTAGGTAAAGAAACAGATTACTTTGTTCAATACCATCCAGTGAATCTTGAAACGTTGGTATTTTGGCAATAGCAACTATAGGTGGTGGACTGTCTGTGGTTGCTATTCTTGCCATAAGATCTTCGTTGACCTGGAAACTTTGTATATCATAGGGTAAATCCAGCTCGGTTAAGGTTGATTCATTGATAACAAAAGCAAATTTAATATCAAGCTCTTTCTTGAGTGCTTCTTGCACTAAGGTTTTACCTTCAAGTAAGAATAAACCTTCTTGCTCACGACCTTTTTTTTGGTGTAAAAGCGTTGCCAGCTTAATATACTGGTTTTCTTTGCTTTCTATTATTTGTATGTTCAAAGTTTGGTCCACTAGTTATATTATAGACTAAAACACATAATCATCCATGACTTCTGGATGGGGTTGGATGTCGTTTAGCGCGCAGTGCTTGATATATTTGTCAGTAAATTCGTCATAGTGCTTTTTATACTGACCATCGTTTTCAATGTTCATCATATAGCCTTGTAAACTTTCTGGTATTTCACTTGCTACTTCTGTTTCTATTTCTAGTTTTTTGAATTCTCGGTTAATTAAGGCGTAGAGAGCTTTTACGGCAAGTCTGATGTTTACCTGAGTCCCATGAATTTTAAGGGAAATAGCCTCGTCAGTGAATCTAACACCTTTAAGCTCTACAGAGAAATAAGCAAAGCACTCAAGCAGATCTGCAATGCTGAAGTTATAAATCATATATCGAGGAATGGTTGCTGTTGCGTATAATTTTTGCATAGGGTCTATTCCCATTCTATCGTACCTGGCGGTTTAGAGGTAATATCATAGACAACCCTGTTAACACCGCTCACTTCATTAATAATGCGACTAGAAATCACTGTAAGTAAATCGTAAGGCAATCTTGCCCAATCTGCTGTCATAGCATCTGAGGAAGTAACCGCTCTAAGTACTATAGGATGTGCGTAGCTGCGTTTGTCTCCCATAACGCCTACAGATTTTACTGGTAATACTACGGTAAGAATTTGCCAAACTAAATTGTAAGCATTAGCTTTGCGTAATTCTTCTCTAACTATAAGATCAGACTCTCTAACCATTCTAATCTTGTCTTCGGTAATCTCTCCAAGTACTCTGATTGCCAGTCCAGGACCGGGGAAGGGGTGTCTGAGTCTAATCTCATCAGGCAGTCCAAGTTCTTTAGCGAGTTCTCTTACCTCATCTTTAAATAAAGTGTTGATAGGTTCTATTAATTTAAAAGGCATATTCTCTGGTAAGCCACCAACATTATGATGTGATTTAATAACAGCAGCTATTTTCTTGCCAGTCTTAGGATCAATGCGGATACCAGAGGATTCTATAACATCAGAATATAGAGTACCTTGTGCTAAATATTCTATATCACCACCAAGCTTACTACATTCATCATTAAAAGTATTAATAAACTCTGCACCGATAATTTTACGTTTGGTTTCTGGATCATCAACACCACGCAATTTAGACATAAAACGCTCTTTAGCATCTACATAAATTAAATTGATACCAAACTTCTCATCAAAAACTTCCTTAAGTTCCTCGCCTTCCTTAGCACGCATGAAACCATGATCAATAAACATGCATATAAGTTGGTCGCCGACAGCTTTTTTAAGTAAGAAAGCAAGCGTAGAACTATCTACCCCACCAGAAAGCGCTAATAGTATCTTTTTAGTACCAACTTCTTTGCGAATTTTGGCTATCTCTAGCTCGATAAAATTATGCATATTCCAGTTAGTATCTGCTTTACATACATTTATAACAAAATTTTCTATAATCTGACTGCCATGTTCTGTATGATTAACTTCTGGGTGAAATTGCAAGGCATAAATTTTCTTTTCTGGATTTGCCATTGCTGCAATAGGTGCATTATTAGTTTGCGCTGTGGCAACGAAGCCTTCGGGAACCTTAGTTACATGATCACCATGACTCATCCATACGGTAAACGCTGAAGAGCTTATATTACTAAAGAGACCTAGGCTTGAAGGGATAGTATTGAGCTCTGACTTGCCATACTCTCTTTCCTTACTAGCTTCTACTTGCCCGCCGAATTCTTTAGCTAGTAGCTGCATGCCGTAGCAAATACCTAGAATCGGTAAACCACAATGAAAAATCCTCTTATCGCAATTGATAGCCTCAGTGTCATAGACACTGTTTGGTCCGCCTGAGAGAATAATTCCTTGTATAGTTCCATCTTCTAAATCGCTCTTGATTTTCTCATAAGGGATATCAAAGCTATGAACTTCAGAATAAACTTTAAGTTTGCGAATACGCTTAGTTATTAATTCAGTGTATTGTGAGCCAAAATCTAGAATAAGGATCTTTGAGTTTTTAATTTGTATTTGATCTATTTGTTTTGCTTCTTCTAATTGCGCCATGTGAAAGCCTTTATTAGCTTGCTATTCTAGCATTTTTAGTTGTTTGGTATTTTATCCTGGCAGTATAATATTAAATCTACTAGTTCTCTAGCTGCACCTTTGCCGCCTTCACGTTCAGTAATATAATGTATATGTTTTAATACTGAGTAATGCGCTTCTGGTGGACAGGCTGCCAGCCCAGCTTTCTCTAGGATGGGGACATCAAGAGCATCATCACCAATAAACGCTACTTCATCTATTGCTATGTTTTTTTCTTGGATGATTTTCTCTAAGCAACTAAGTTTATCTATGACTCCAGTATTAACATCACGTTCAAAACCAAAGCCTTCGAATCTTGCATGTACATGAGGACTTTTACGTGCAGATATAATACAAATCTCTAATCCAAAACTTTTAGCAAGTTTCAGTCCATGACCATCAAGAGCATGGAATTTTTTGAAAACCTCACCTTCTTCATTAATATAAATAGAACCATCTGTGAGAACACCATCTACATCAAAACCAATTAGCTTAATCTTGGCAGCGCGGTTTCTAAGTTGTTCTGATATTTTTTCAAACATAGAATCAAAGTTTAACCTAAAAAATCAGTAATTAAAATCCAAACCTTCTAAATCTTTTTGGTATACCTGCATTAAAGCCACGTTGTTTTCAAATAATGTAATACCTTGATGGGTTTTTTCTTGGGCTTTAGATAAGGCTACAGCTGCTGCTATATTACCGTCTACAAGACTAATCTCGCGATTAGTTTTATTCATAGCTACAGAACCAAACTCTGCATTAATAAGATCAGGATAATCATACTTAAGACATTGGGTCCAACGATAGGAATCCGGTTCTTCATAGATGATAGCCATACCATCCGTTCCTCCAAGATTGATATGAAAGAAAATCTGTTCTTTTTTAGGATCGTTTGCTAAAGGAACTAACTCAGCAAGAAACAGAATAGGATCTCTTTTGTCTGATTGCCAGCTTAATAAGCCCCTGTTTTTTGGATTTTTTTTACTAACGATTTTTACAAAGCCACTAAGGTTAGCCATGGGTCCTGAGCTTGCTTTGAAAACAAAGTCATAATAGAAATCTTTAGTTTCTCTGTTAATAATGATTTCGCGTTCTAGATCTTTAAGCTTCTCTAGTTCTAAGCCTAGATTCTTAGATAGCTCACTATTAGGATCTAGGGATCTTTGTTTCTCTGTTATAGCCTTAATTAATTCATTACGGCGACTTTCTTTAAGTTTGAATCCATAACCGCTAAATATACGGTCTAAACTTGTTTGATTAATTTTACTAATATCGTATGTAAGTAAATCTAGTAAAACTTGTCTAAAGTTATCTAGTCCTTCCCAGATTTGAATACGTGCTCGAAGATCCACGTTAATAGCATAACATTGTTGGAAAGGTCTGTAGTGTTGTTGTCATCCTGAGGAGGAGCCGAAGGCGACAAGCCTGTCCCGAGCGTAGCGTCAGGATAAGGATCCACTATTATTACCGTTGTTTAGTGGATCCTTACGGTCGGGCTTTGCCCTCCCTCAGGATGACGGATTATGGGTATTCGTTCGCTTAAATTAACACCTGTAAATTACTTTAAGATACGGTTTGCTCTTCAGCAATCAACGCTTCGCTTTTACTAATTGTTTCTTGTATATCTTTATGATTAGCTTCTGTAGATTCTTCGTTAGCTTCATCATCGTCATCATTAACTAAACTACTAGGTCTTACAAATTCTACTTCACTAGGGCTTGCTGATTTAAGCACGCTTTGAAGTCCAAGACCATTTTGGCTAAGTTTAAAATTCTCTTGGAAAAACTTACTGGTATGTAGAATGTGAGAATTACTGTCTTTGGATTTTTTAACTAAGCCCATCTCTATTAATTCTTTAACATGTTCGTAAACACCACCACCACGGATAGTAACTAGGTCTTTCTGTAAAATGGGCTCTTTAAGAGCAATGGTTGAAAGGGTTCTAAGCACCGCAGTACGAATCTCTATCGGTAGTATATTTTCAGTTAAACTTTCAAATTCATCGCTGATTTGCATGCAATAACCGTTTTCAGTATCAATGCTGATACCACCACCACGGTTCTCATATTCTTGAACTAATTGTATTAAACATTCTCTCACTAAATCAACATCAGCCTCTGCTTGATCGGCAATACTTTCTACGCCACGTGGTTTGTCGCTAAGAAATAATATGGCTTCGATTTTAGACTTAAGATGATGTAGTTTATTGCGTTTAGCGTTATTGATAATTTCATCTAATTCATTTCTAGCAGCTCGTTGTTTATTAGAACGCTCTTCAGCAGAATCTTCTTCTGAGCTTGGAATGCGAGCATAATCTGCTGCTATACCAAAGTTAAAACTATTACTAGGCAAAATCTTGTTTAGCCTATCTTGCTCTTCTTTATTTAAATCAGAATTATTTAGATTCAGGTTCATATATCCATAAGTCTCCGTAAAATTCTTCCTGCTCTAATTTAATTTGGTTATCATGTGCCAAAAAAATCACCGAAAGAAAAGCATTCGACCAGCTACCAACTAATGTTACCAATTTTTGGAACTCCATGCCTTCACCATCTAGTAGATGTTCAGGTAGTATAACTTGCAAGCGTGCTATACAATGTTCAAGATCTTCTGCATGAGTGAGATCCATGATATCACCAGAAAGTTCTGGAGCGATAATATTATAAGCATTTAGGTCAAATAGTTTTTGTTGCTTGCGCGCAAAGCGCATATCTTCTTCATCCTTAGCGTCTTGCAGAGCACTAATTAAATCTTTAAGTGTTAGTTTACGGAAGCGTTTAGCTTTCTGGATAAATCTGCGGCGTATAGCAGCCTCAAGATCATCAAAGGTAATTTGTTTAGTTGGATGATTAGCAAGTTCATCTTCGAGCATGGCATTATCATCTAGTTCTCTATGAAGACCAATGCTCAGTGCATCTCGGGATTGAGCGATTAATATGTCGCTTTTCATTCTTAATAGAACAGAAGCATAAAAAATAGCTTGCCCTGCTTCTCTTAAAGTCTCGCCTCTATTACTACTAATAGCTCTTAGATAAGCAGTGGTAACCTTCTCTAGATCAAGATCCCATGGATCTATATCACCCTGACGAGCTAGATCAACTAATATTCCTAAATTAGGCTCATCTTTGAGATTAGCCTTGATGATTTCCAGATCATTTTCACTGCCTTCTGCAAGTGCAGTATTAAAACTTCTACTCAGTTCGCTAGAAACTTGCTGTAATTCTTCTATCTTATGATTATAAAAATCACTGATATTAGTTTTTAAGCTAGTTTCGCCTTCGTTCATTATGCTGCTGTTAATTCAAGATCGCTAGCGTGATCTTCAGATTGAATGTTCTTAACTCCTATGACTCTACTAAAACCTTTAGTGCTGACTGATACTCCTATGGCTCTATCAGATTGTTCTAACATTGGTCTACGGTGAGTTACTACTAAGAATTGCGTAGATCTCTTATTATTCGGGTGAGAATTACGTCTAATCTTATGTGCTAAACGATCAACGTTTACTCCATCTAGAGCCGAATCTACCTCGTCAAAAGCATAGAAAGGAGCAGGGTTGCATTGCTGTAAGGCAAAAAGGAAACTCAATGCAGTAAGGGATTTCTCACCACCGCTCATAGCTTCTAGTCTTTGCATTTTCTTACCGCGCGGCTGAGCTTTAATAATCAAACCACCATTAAATACTTCATCAGGGTCTTCCAGAATCAATTCACCTTGACCAAACGATAAATCAGCAAAAGTTTCTCTAAAGTACTCGTCTATTTTATTAAAGTTAACAAGGAAGCAATTCTTCTTCTCGTTTTTATAACTAGCAGTTTTATCAAGTAACATTTGACGCTCTTCGTTAAGAGTTTCTTGTTTCTTCTCTATCTCTGTCTTACGCTCTGCTACTTCGTCATATTCATGGATAGCATGCATATTAATTGGCTCCATTGAGCGCATTTGTTTCTCAATCTTAGTTAGTTCAGCTTGAAGTTTACCAATATCTTCTTCTGGCATTTCTATCTCTTCAAGTTCAGGATGCTCTTTCAGTTCAATTAGTAATTGTTCTAAGTGTTCGTTGATAGTAATTAATTTTTTCTTAGATTCTACTATCTTGATTGCGGTAGATTCTATAGTGCTGCTAATCTCGCCCTTACGTTGACCTAATTGAATTAGATCGCTGGAGATTTCATCACGTTTAGTTTGATGACTACTGAGTAATGCTTTAAGTTGTTCTAACTCTTGATCTACAGCTTCTAATTCTTGCTTTAATTGGCTTATTCTTGCTAGATGTATAGGTTTCTTGGCTTCTAAAGTATCTACTTCTTTAGTAGATGTTTCAAGCTTATTGTTGAGTTTATCGATATTTTGTGAACTGAAGTTTTTCTCTACTTCTAAAGACTTAGATTCATTAATTACGTTATTGAGCATAGTTTGGTAACGCTTAGTTTCCACTTCTATCTCTCTAGATTCTTGGATAACCGCTTCTAGCTTACTATCCTTCATTTCCGCAGCAAGTCCTTGCAGACCAGCTTCTTCCTTATCTATTTGCTCGTCGATTTTCTCAATCTTAGAATTAAATCCTTCTCTTTCGTGGGAGATACTGTCAATTTTTTGCGCGCAGCTAGTGATTTCGTTTTTCTCTTGCTCGTATATTGTTTGTAAGTTTTGGATTTGCGCTTCAGAGATACCGCTCTTAGCTTGCTTCTCACTGAGAGTTTCTTTAATTTGATCTAGCTTGACTCTAGACTCTTCCATTTGAGTTTCTAGGTTTTCAAGTTCACCTTGTAACTGTCCAATAAATCCAACTAATTCTTGTTTTTGCTCTTGAAGACGGATCTTCTCTCTTTCAATATCAGCACCAAAGTGAATATTAGACTTGATTGCAGCACCACCAGTCATAGCACCACTGCGTTCTACCATGTCGCCTTGGATAGTTACCATACGATAACGACCAATAAGTTTACGTGCTACTTCTATATTCTTAACTACTAAGGTATCAGCGAAAGCATAACCAAAAGCATCTCTATACTCTTCATCAAACTCTACTAAGTTAATAGCCCAGTCAATTACGCCTGCTTCTTTAGGTAGAGGATATTCTTTATAAGCTCTAAGTTTGTTTAGAGGTAAGAAAGTAGCTCTACCGGCTTTCTTCTCTCTCAGAAAATCAATACATTCTTGACCAACATAGTCATCTACTACAACTACTGCTCTTAATCTTGCTCCTGCAGCAGTTTCTACGGCAGTTTGATATTCACCGTTGACTTTACCAAGTTGAGCTAAGGTTCCATGTACTCCATCTATATTAAGTACCATCTCAACTGCTTTACCAAAGCCTGCGGCATTGGCAGCCTGTTCTTGACCTTCAAGTTTATCCACCTCGCTGCTAACTTTACGTAGTTTAGCTTCTTGATTTTTAATTTCTTCCTTAGTCTCTCTAGCTTCTTCTTTAAGAGTCTGAATATTACGACTATGGAAATTAATTTCTTCTTTTAGTTCTATACCACCAGCATTATTGTAGTTAAGTTGTAGTTTTTGAATTTCTTGTAAGGCTTTCTCTGCTGAATCCCTGTGCTTGATTAGGTTCTCGTTAATACTATTGATCTTCTCGTCTAACCTAGCTTTCTCTTGCTCTAATACAGATTTCTTAGACTTAAGTTCACTAACTTTGTCCTGCATAGCAATAACGCTTTGAGTACTTATATTAGAGTTCTTGCTTTTAGAGAGAATTTGTTGTTGTAAATTTTCATAACGAGCTTCTTCTGCAGCAATATTAGCTTTAATACTTTCAATCTCTTGAGCGTATTCTGCTGCTTTAAAATCTATAGACTTAAGAGTTTTTTTCAGTTCTTTGATTTCTTTATCGATATTAGTTTGCTCAGCAAGTTCATCATCTATCTGTTTCTGTAAATATTCGAGCGCACTATCTTCTCTAGTGATTAAATTGTTAATATCTTCGTGTCTTGTTATTAATTGATTTTGTCTTTCACCACCGAGCTCTTCTATTTCTTTAGATAGACGATTAAGTTCTTGCTGAGCTTGTAACATTTGCTCATTAATCTCAGCTTGTTCTATTTGTAATTGAGTTTTCTTTTCTTTAAATTCTTCTAGCTCTGCTTCAGTAAGTTCTTTTTCGTTTTTTACTTGTCTGATTCTTACAGCAAGGAATTGTCTCTCAAGTTCGATACGACGTTGTTTTAATTCTTGGTATTTTAACGCTTGCTCTCTTTGCTCACGCAGCTTATCCAGTCTCTCATTGAGTTCCTTAAGGATGGTTTCTTGACCATCTATTCTTTCTAGAACTACTTCTAATTCTTTACCAGCAAGTTCTATCTTGCGATCAAACTCACCGATACCAGCAATCTCATCAATGATCTTTCTACGATCAATTGGATTCATACTTATTATCGATGCAACGTCACCTTGCATAACAACGTTATAACCTTTAGGAGAAATATTATAGTAGCCAAGTTTGTCATGAATCTCGCGTAAAGTAGCAGGATTATTATTGAGGAAATATTTACTATCGTAACCTTCCTTCTTAAGACGAATTCTACGTTCAACAATTATTTCTTTCTCTTGAAAAGGTTGTGCTTCAGATTCATTGCTTGGATCTTGCTCATGATCATCATTTACAAAAGTAACTTTAACTGCACATTCTTTTTTTCCAGTAATGTTGTTTAGTAAGTCAGTCAGTTTCTCAGCTCTCATATTACGAGTAGTAGTAAGGCCAAGTGCAAACATGAGCGAGTCAACTACATTTGACTTACCTGAACCGTTAGGACCAGAGACAGCAGTAAAGCCACCGAGAATAGGGATGGCCGTCTTCTCACCAAAGCTCTTAAAATTATCAAGTTCTATTTCTTTAATACGCATTTATGACCGGTCTATTATATCTTGACGTTTAATGTGAATTTTTGCTCCAAACTTAAGTTATTTTTCTCTTACCTTCTCTAGGATAATAGAATTATCCTAGAGAGGCAATGGGGATTATTTTAGCTTATTAAGAGAATAAAATGCCAGATTTGTATGTACGAAACAGTGTTTTAAGGCTTAAAAAAGTTTTATTTACAGATTTTTCTCAAATTAAGCTAAAAAGCTAGCCCTAGGGCTAGGGTTTAGGGTTCTTGCTAAAACTAGGGAGGGAAACACTAAAGCCAAGATCGAGGTTAGAATATAGGGTCTAGGAGATCGAATGGGCATATCGCAGCAAGCACTTGGGTTAGAGAGAACTGAAACCGTTAAGGAGTCAAAGTCTCAAGATAAATATAATAGTATCGTGGAAGCTTTGTCTGCAAATGACATCGTTTCAGCTAGAGATCTTTTATTAGAGCAGATAAAACTTAAAGTTGGGCAGAGAGCTAGCTGGGACTCACCTCAATATCGTGGAGATAAGGGTGTACAGAAATCTATTAAGCTTGATTATACGCGCGACAATAAATTAACTTTTTTTGGATTAGAAACTTTACGTAGTAGATACTTTTTGAAGGATGCTAAAGGTGAAGTTTGCGAAGACCCGCAGATATTTTTTGCAAGAGTAGCGACAGGGGTAGCTCGCGGTGATAAAGAATTAGCGCAAGATCTTTATGATCTAATGTCTAAGAATTGGTTTATGCCAGCAACTCCGGTTCTGGTTAACTCAGCCACTAGCAGAGGAGCGCCGATTAGTTGCTTCTTAAATACAGTTGGTGACTCGATCTCAGACATATTTAAGACTTATGAAGAGAACGCTTTCCTTGCTAAGGGTGGTGGTGGTATTGGAACTAATTGGTCTCAAGTTAGAGGACATAATTCTAAGTTAAGTACTGGTGGCACTTCATCTGGAACCATTCCTTTCCTTAAAGTAATGGATAGTGCAACACTTGCAGTATCTCAGGGTAATACTCGTCGCGGTGCTGCGGCAGTATACATGCGTATAGATCATCCGGATATAGAAGAGTTTGTTGATATTAGAAGACCTACAGGTGGAGATGAGAATCGTCGCTGCCTGAACTTACATCATGGAGTAATTATTTCTGATGAGTTTATGCGTGCGGTAAAAGCTAAGACTAAGTTTGATCTTAGATGTCCACATAATGGAGAAGTAACTCAAACTGTTGATGCTTTCGATCTATGGAAGAGACTTCTCAAGAACCGTGTAGAAACTGGCGAACCTTATATCATGTTCCATGACACGGTTAATCGTGCCGTACCAGAACATCATAGAGAGAAAGGTTTATTAGTTAATCAATCGAATCTTTGTTCAGAAATTACCCTACCTACTAATAGAGAACGTACGGCGGTTTGTTGTTTAGGCTCACTTAACTTAGAGAAGTGGGATGAATGGAACGAAGAGAAAGAATATGTGATCTATACAGCTGTTAAAGCTTTAGACAATATTCTCGATAATTTTATTCAAGGTGCTGATTCACGTGATTATAAACGTGCAGTCTATTCTGCTACTAGAGAGCGTTCTGTTGGGCTTGGTGTTATGGGCTACCATGGTATGTTCATGAAGCAAGGTATACCTTTTGAGAGCGTAGCAGCAAGATCACTTAATAAGATAGTGTTTAAAGCTATTCACGAATGTGCTAAACAAGCTAGCAAGCAGCTTGCTATTGAACGTGGTCCTTGTCCTGATGGCGGTGATCAACGCAATAGTTATATATTATCGATAGCACCTACTGCTAATATTTCTGTGATTTGTGGCAGTGCTACTCCATGTATAGAACCTATAGCTGGTAATGCTTACTTGCAAAAAACTCTAAGCGGTAGTTTCTTGGTTAAGAACCCATATCTAGAAGCAGTTCTAGAGAAGTACGGTAAGAACGAACCAGATGTCTGGAGAAAGATCATAGACTATAAAGGTAGCGTACAGTTCCTAGACTTCTTAAGTGATGAAGAGAAGAAAGTATTTAAGACAGCTTATGAATTAAATATGATGGAATTAGTTTTGCAAGCTGCAGATAGACAAAAATATATTTGTCAGTCACAGTCGCTAAATCTTTTCCTTAAATCACCAATTAGCGGTAAGTTCTTAAATGAGGTTCACCTTAAAGCTCATGAGCTTGGAGTGAAAACTCTTTATTATCTACGTTCAGAATCTGTGATCGAGGCTGATTCAGTAGATAGTACCTCTGTGCGTCGTCAAGTAGGAGCAGCTAGCGACTACGAAGAATGCACGGTGTGTCAGTAATTATGGATCGCGAAGACTTACGTAAAGCAATGTCACAAGCCCAAGAGATGCAAATCGACTTGGTTAAAGCGCAAGCTGAATTAGCGAACACTGAGATTAGCGGAGTTTCTGCTAATGGCAAGGTAATGGTCAGTATGACAGCACAAGGTGAGTTTCAATCGGTGAAGATAGACCCAACTCTATTAGGTGAAGGTCTCTCTTCTGTAGAAACGAGTCTCTTGCAAGCTTTGAAGAATGTATCAGAGAGAGCTGCTGAGCTTACTAAATCTAGGTTGGCGCAGATATCTAAGAGCATAGGACTATAAGTGAAGTACACCAAAGCACTAGCAGATTTAATAGAGGAGTTTCGTAAATTCCCAGCTATTGGTCCTAAATCAGCTCAGCGTATGGCTTTTAGCTTGTTGAAGAAATCACCAGAGCAGGTAGAGAAATTTATTAAAGTAGTAAGAGATGCTAAAACGCAAATCAAGTATTGTTGTCAGTGTTTTAATTTAACAGCTAGTGAGATCTGTGAGATTTGTGAAGACGCGCGTAGAGATAGAAAGCAGATCTGTGTAGTAGAGACAGTCAAAGACCTCATAGCTTTAGAGCGTACTCATGAATATCGTGGCCTCTATCATGTACTAGGCGGAGTAATATCACCGCTCGATGGTATTAGTGCTGATGATTTAAATATCAATGCTCTAATTGCTCGTATAAAACTAGAGCTAGGTGCTAGCGTTGTGAATGAGTCATTTACTTTTTCTTATGAAAATGAAGTGGTTGAAATTATACTTGCTATTGGCTTAAGCACTGAGGGCGAAGCTACGATGTTATATATCAAGCGTCTTATAGACATAGCTCTAAGAGAGCTTTCCATCCCTAAAGAACAGATCAAAATTACTAGATTAGCGCATGGTTTACCAGTGGGTGCGGACCTAGATTATGCTGATGAACTAACCTTGGCGCGTGCTTTAGACGCTAGAGTTTTATGCTAAAATCACGATTATGGCGTTAAGCAAAGAAGAAGTTATTAAAATAGCTAAGCTAGCAAGGCTAACTCTTAGTGAAGCTGAGATAGAGAAATATTCTAAAGACCTTAATGCAATTCTGGGCTATGTTGAACAATTACAAGAATTAGATACTAAGAACGTAGAACCAATGATCGGCGCGATAAATCACCAGAAACCTCTAAGAGAAGACAAGGCTATAGATTCAGGTCTGCAGGCTGCAATGCTAAAAAACGCACCGGATGCAGAAGCTACTGCTATTAAAGTGCCGCAAATGTCCTAATTCTAGTTATGACTATTACTCGGATAGAACTCGGGTGTAACTGTAGGATAAGAAGCATCTATATCTTTGAGCTTTGTCTCAAGTACTAACGTTGCTACAGCTTGAACTGACTTACAGTCTGCAAGAGCTTGAACATCAATTTTCTCATGTTTAATTTCAAACCTAGTTTCAATTTTGGTAGCTAATGTCTCAGCTTCTTCCAGACTTATTGTTATTGGTATATCCTTTCTAAGGTCGGAGACTAATAAAGACACTTGCTCTTGATTTACACTAGGCAGGAGATTTTCGCTTGGATCAGTAATAGTTTTTATAACACCCCTCAAATCTAAGCTTAAGACGTCACATGCTTTAAAAAACTCTGCATCAAAACCCAGGTCATCTAAGCTACCTAAAGCTGCTTGCCCATTATCAGGTTTTGCTAGGTCCTGCCCCTCAGGACTTATGCCATCAGATCTAATTCCTGATCCAGCATCTTTATCTCTAGTAAATCCTTGACTGGTAAATTTACCAATATCACCGCTCATGCGGCTTAAAAAATCAACTTTCATAAGGCTATATAATACCCTATCTAAATAAAAGATTCTAGCTTTTCATGATACTAAGCCTCGACTAAGATTGTTTAATATGTTAATATAAATGCTTTAAATCATGACCAAATATGTGTTCGTTACTGGTGGAGTTGTTAGCAGTCTTGGCAAAGGTATAGTAGCTGCTTCGCTTGGTAATCTTTTAAAACAACGCGGTTATAAAGTATCTATTCAAAAGCTTGATCCATATTTAAATGTTGATCCAGGTACTATGAATCCATATCAACATGGAGAAGTTTTTGTAACTGAAGATGGAGCTGAGACTGATCTGGATCTCGGGCATTATGAAAGATTCGTAGACACTAATCTCAGAAAAGCTAACAGTGTTACTTCTGGTCAAATTTATTCCGATGTTATTTCTAAAGAACGTCGCGGTGAGTATCTTGGTGCCACAGTACAGATGGTGCCCCATGTAACTAACGAGATCAAAGAGAAGATCAGAAAAGCCGCAAGAGAAACCGAAGCAGAGATACTTATAGTAGAAGTAGGCGGTACGGTTGGTGATATCGAAAGTTCAATCTTTATAGAAGCTATTAGACAATTCAAAAACGATATCCCTAAGAACGATACTTGTTATATTCATGTAACTTTAGTGCCGCATCTTAAGGCAGCAGATGAGCTTAAAACCAAGCCTACTCAGCATAGTGTGGAACTATTGAGATCTAAAGGTATTCAGCCTGATGTACTAGTTTTACGTTCTGAGAGAAATATTCCTAAGGCTCTTAGAGAGAAATTAAGTTTGTTTACTGATGTACCTGCTGCAAGTGTTATAGAAAGTAAGGATTGTAAGAGTATTTATCAAGTGCCTTTAGTAATGCAACGCGAGGGTTTAGCATCAAGAGTGCTAGAGAAACTTGCTCTAGTGGATAAGAACCCAGATCTAAGTACTTGGAACCAGATTGTAGAAAAGCTGGTAGAGCCTAAACAAGGTAAATTAAAAATAGGACTAGTCGGTAAATATACTAAACTTTCTGATGCTTATATTTCGGTAACAGAGTCTATTAAACATGCATGTGCAACTGAAGATTTTGATATAGATTTAAGACCTATACTCTCTGACGATTTAGATAGTTATGAACGCGCTAAAGAAATGCTTTGTGATCTAGATGGTATCGTGGTCCCAGGTGGGTTTGGTGATAGAGGTATAGAAGGAAAGCTCAATGCTATTCGTTGGGCGCGCGAAAATAATAAACCTTTCTTGGGACTCTGTCTAGGTTTACAGTGTGCAGTAATAGAATTTGCTCGTAATGTACTTGGTAGAAAGAACGCTAATAGTCTGGAGTTCGATAAACTTAGTCCTGATCCAGTGATTCATTTAATGGAAGAGCAGAAGGCTATTCAAGACAAGGGTGCAACAATGCGTTTAGGAGTTTATCCTTGTAAGCTTAAGCCAGGGACTAAAGCTTATGATCTTTATACTAATAAGACTAAAGAAGGAATAATCCAAGAGCGTCATAGACATAGATATGAGTTTAATAATGCATATAGAGAAGAAATAGAAGCTAAAGGCATGATTATTTCTGGTACTTCACCAGATGGTTCTTTGGTAGAAATGGTTGAACTTAAAGATCATCCATATTTTCTGGCTTGCCAATTTCATCCAGAATTCTTGTCTAGACCTGGCAAAGCACATCCATTGTTTTTAGGCTTAGTGAAAGCGATAGTTGCATTACAGAGTCTTCAAGAATCATTGTATAGTTAAGCAGAGTAGTTACTCATATCAGCTTCTGCTTTATGGTAATCCCAATCGCTGTATTCAAGTATACTCATAGCAAACATCATTAGAATTAATCTTCTAATACTTTGTTTATCAATGCCACCTTCACTAGCATCCTTGCTACCAAAAATATTAGTGATACTATCACCTAGATTGCTAATTTTATCTATGGCGTTTTGAATGTTTTGGAAATCGTTAATGCCATCTTTATTAAGATCTAAACTAGTGCCAGTAAGCGTATCTTTAAACATTTGTTCTATATCTGTAGTACCATTACCATCAGTATCATCTTTAAAATGATCGGTTAATTTATTGCTATAAGATTCTAATCGGACTCTATAAATACCTAATAGAGTAGCTTTGATATCAGTGGGCGGATTATTGGGATCAATAACACTATTGATATTATTAATTAATTGGCTTATTAAATCATTGATTTTGCCAGGGTCATATAGTAGATGTGTTGCTCTATTGATGTAACTTTGTTCTATTGCTTTTTCATTCTGCTTAGATTTTAGATCATCTTGCATATTTTTCAGTTCGTTTTGTAAGCTTTGGATTTGACTTGGGTCTTCGCCATTAGCAATAGCATCGTCGATTTGTTTTTGTTTACCTGGTACCAACGTATTAGTAATAGTGTCGATAATAAGATTTTTAGCTTGGATTTGAGAACTTGCGTTTGCTATAACATTCTCAAGATATGGTTTTATATTGTTAAGACCAGCGTCATTAATAAAATTACCATCTGTATAAATATCTCCATTGAGTGCTTGTTCTATCTTATCTAAGTTGCCTTCGGTATCATTGGGGTTTATAGGATTAATAGAACTGCCTACCAAAGTGTCTTGTGAAGCAATTGCTGTCTTAGCTTGATCTACAGAGCTTTTAAAAGTTTGTACATCACTAGTAACAAACTGTTTAATAATATTTCTAAATACAAGTTTAAGGTTATCTAAGAACGCTTTACCTGCTGTAGTTCCACGAGCAAGAGCTCCTGATGCTATTTTATCGTCGATGTCTTTAAGTATAGTTACATTATTAGTAACCCAATTGCTATCAGGGACATCTGAACTACGAAGGAGATTGTTTGCTTTATAAAGGATTGCATTCCCCATGGCAGCGATTACTCCAGAGAGTATAGTCGGAGATATTTGTGGCGGAGCCATGGTAGTGTCTTCTGGTATTTCCCCATCATCATTTGCCTTCGGCAATTCTCTTCCAGTATAATTAGCGTTAATTTTCCCAGCTTCTAATATCTCATTAGCGTACAATGCAGCATGAACGTTTTGAATACTTAAGCCACTATTAATAATTTGATTTAATGCTGAGTCACTTATTGTGCTGGTATCGATAGTATCTAATTGTAGTTCTGGATCTAATGCAGGATTATGGTAAAGATTTATAATATCGCTACTAGAAGCATTCTTAGGATAATCCTTAAGTTTAGCTAGAATACCACTCTTACCTTCGTATCCTTCTAAAATATTGAGCATCTGTTGATTATGCTGTATCTCTTTTAAATTAGGAGACGCGTCTTCTTCTAAGCGTTTATTAGCTTCTGTGTAATAGAATATTTGACCTTCTATTTTTCTGATATTAAATTCCATCAGCAGCTTAATTTGATTATCGAGTGCAGGATCATGTTTACTCTCTAAATATTGCACTATTAATATAGGATTGTTTCTAACGAAATCTTCAAAATTATTAGTCGAAAGTTGTTTATATCCACTACCTAATAATTCTATTGCCCCAGAAATGGCTTGATTGATTTGATCACCAGTACCCTGAAAAACTTTATTTAAGCTAGAGCTATTGCTGCTGCTAGTGTCTTTACCACCTACTATATCCTGTAAGGTTCTATTATCATCAAAATATTGTGGTGTTAAAGATTTAAGATGAGCTAAGCTTAGTTGCTTAATCGTTGCATCTGTATTAGCCCCGGTATTATAATAATTGCCTGCAAGAGTAAGGAACTCTGAGAAACCATATTTTCTAAGGAATTGCCCTTGCTGAGTGATTCCTGCAAGTTCATCATCACTAATATTTTTATCTGCGATTATTGCCTCAATTAATCCTGGATCAAGACTTAGCTTGCCTTGCTGAAATGCATTACCAACGAAAGTTAATAAAGTGCTTTGTTCGACAGCACTTGTCCAACTGCCTGCTCCATGGTCTGTCTCATATTGAGATTTAAATGTAATATCAAACACTTCATCTATCGAGTCAGCTATAACAGCTGGTTTGCCTGCGCCAAAACTAACTAAATATTTAGTGGAATTTGAGCTTGTGCTATCTTGACCATTACGACTAGAGTACACACCATCATTATCATCAAATAAATCGAAAATTTCTGAATCTAATCTGCTAACATCAAGTTTGAATTTAGTAATAAAAGCATCAATTAGAGTATCTAAGGCAGTATCACTAGTTAATAGAGTTAAGATTTGTTGTTCAAGATCTTTTCCTGTACTAAGAATACTATCTCCACTAGCGTTATTTAGAGCAACTTCAGCTGTATCCAATTGTCCTTGTATATCTAGTCCACCGTTTGCAGAATTTTTTTGGATTAAATCAAACAAGGTTACAATATTATTAGTAATATCACTTTCAATTCTTGCTAGATTGTTTTGCAACTTTTGTTGAATTAAAGCTAGGCGTTGCGGTGTTGATTGAAAATAAACTAATTGATTAGCGTCCCATGCGTTAGTACCAGCAGAGATATTATAAACACCTAAAGTTGCTGCTGAAGTTTGACCATTTTCTAAAATGTCAAACTGTTTGACATTGGTTCCTTGGGTACCGGTAACTTGGTTTAAAATATCTAATAAGGCCAAAGCTTTATCAGTGATTTGACCACTAATAAAGTCTGCTCCAAGTGTTGGATTGGCTCGAGGATCTATAAGAACCATGGTGATATTGAAGCAGTCTTAGTTTAAGAAGGGGTTAAAACCACCTTTTTACCCTTATTAGAGAAATTTTGCTAATATGAAGATTGGAAATGGACGCTAATAAAGATAGAAAAAATCAAATATATGTTCTAGCTTGTCCTCGAGATGATGGTACTTTAGCGGTTTTAAGCCGTAATTCTGGTATTGGAGCTGGACCAGCTTATTGTAATAGTAAGAAGAATGCTATGCAGCTTAAGACTAAGCTTGCTAATGACCCTCGTGGTATTGCTAATCACCGCGCTATGGAATTAATTAAGAGCCTCTATGTTTATAAGATAGATGCACATATAGAACCTATTTGGGAAGAAGGTTCACTTTGGGCTTATTTACCGCAAGAGAAAGCGAAGTGTGTTGAGGGGACGTTTTCACGATAATTTAAAAAAGGGCTCGTTAGCATATCTGCCTCTTCTAACGTTTCCTACTTCTTCTAGCACAGCTTGTTTTGCAGTTATTGGAGTAGTATCTGCTTCAAGAGTTCCACGGCTGAGATTTGCTCCAAAACTAAGAGCGCTTTCGGCAGCTTCTTGAATAGCATTAGGTTCTAATTTTACAGATCCATCAACAGAGAACCTTGCCTTATTAAATAATTCTGTTAGTAACATACTGCCTGTTGCATTTAAAACTGCTCTCTGTGCATGACTAAAAAAGCCTGGTATCTTTACCGGACCACCTCTGTGGAAAAAATCATCAGGATTTTCTATTGCTGGATGCTTAATAGCAAGAGGGCTTGCTTGGCTAATTAAACTTGCTAATTGACGATTCCGGTCTATTTGTTGTTGAAGTTCACTACGAGTTGTATGATTGCCATTAACTCCCAAGGCACGCAATTGTTCACCTGGACTGAGGTCTCTATAATCTTTTAAGTCTAATTTTGAATCACTTGTTAATGTTAAGCCTGCTGCTACCATAATAAACCTCTTTGTTTGATTTATAAAAACTTTATAAATATCAACTTAAAATTATCTCACAGAGTGCTTTTCAATCTTTTAAATTTAATATTTCTGAGGGCAAGCCTATAAATCTGTTAAGATATATTCTTGATTATTAGTAGGGTAACTAAATGAATTCAACAGTTAAAGAGAAAAAATCTACAAATAAGGCCGAGAAGAAATTACCTACTATAGGTGTTTCTACTTTAGGCTGTCCTAAGAACTTAGTAGATACCGAAAATATGATCGGTATACTTCATGGTGCTGGTTATCCTATAACTGCAGATCATACTAAGGCTGATATTTCTTTAGTGAATACTTGCACTTTTATAGAAGGTTCTACTAATGAGAGTATTGATGTACTAACTGAGCTTGCTGATGAAGGTCAGAAATTAATTATCACGGGTTGTATGGCGCAGCGTTATAAAGCAGATCTGTTTGATGAGCTGCCAGAAGCGCAAGCGGTAGTAGGCACAGGAAATATAAGAGACATCTTAGATGTAGTGAAAGAAGTGACTCGCAATCTTAATGCCGGCAAGGATTCTAAAATAGTACGAGTAGATGAAGTGCCAATGGCAGTAGCTGATGCTAGCGTGCCAAGAATACGCACGCAGATTAGTCCGTCAACTTATTTGAAAATAGCAGAAGGTTGTGATCATAGATGTGCTTTCTGTATTATTCCATCCTTACGTGGTGATATGAAGTCACGTACCATAGAAGATGTAGTGAAAGAAGCTCAGGGATTGGTTTCTCAAGGTGCTAAAGAAATAGTGTTAGTTTCACAAGATAGTACTGCTTACGGAACGGATCTCTATAAACGTAGAGCACTTGCTGATTTACTTGCTGCGGTAGCTGATAAATCTGGTGCTGAGTGGGTTCGAGTTATGTATGCTTATCCTACTGAGATGGATGCAGAAATGCTTGATGTAATAGCATCGCGTTCTAATATAGTGAACTATATTGATATCCCCTTACAACATGCTTCAGCTAAAGTACTTAAATCAATGCGTCGTCCAGCTACGGTTAGAGATACAGTGCAATTGATTAAGAGTAAAATTCCTGAGGCTTGTATTCGTACTACGTTTATAGTGGGATTCCCTGGAGAGACAGACGAAGATTTCGAGCAGCTTTATGAGTTTATAGAAGAATCTAGGTTTGATAGAGTTGGAGTTTTCACATACTCGCAAGAGCAGGGTACTCCAGCAGCGGACTTCGACGAGCAAGTCCCTGAGAAGATTAAAGAGCAGCGTAGAGATAAATTAATGCTCTTGCAACAGAAGATCTCTTTAGAGAAAAACCAAGATATGCTTGGTAAAGAAATTAAAGTTTTGGTAGAAAGTATTGAGGAGCTGCGTCTTGTATGTCGTAGCTTCCGCGATGCTCCTGAGATAGACGGTCAAGTTTATATAGACTTAAATGAGGATGATATTAGTCCTGCATTAGGTGAATTCGTTAGAGTGAAGATTACAGACTGTGATGAGTATGATCTAGTGGGTGAGCTGGTTTAAGCCTCAGGCTTAGTTAAGAGTCTTAAAAGAGTATCTTTGTTTGTGATTTGTTGCTCACCCTTTCTGGTTGTCTCATTTCTTACCATTGTTTGGAGTTCTTCAATTACTTTTCCTTTCTCATCAGAAGAATGAAGAGTTAAAACTAGCTTAGCTATAGTATTAGTAACAGATTCTTGTAATTCAGCAAAGCTTCCTTCCTGGGAAGGCTTTAATCTGACAAGGGCTTCTTTTGTTTGAAATTCTGAAGAATCAACTTTTGCTGTAATTAAAATATCCAAAGCTTTTACTAATCTTTCAAGACACCATTTCATCAAGTTCAAAGGTTGGTTGTGGAGGATCTCTAAATCATGGGTGTCTATTCCTCCCTGCTTGATATTCTGTTCTACATGAGTAAGGTAATCATGTGTTATAGCAGGAGGATCAAGAGTCAGATCAAAATCATTAACATACTTTAGTTTATATACGCAAGTTCTGAGAGGGATATTGCCATTGCCACCAGGATGGTGTATTGCAATATTTACATGCTCATTACGGTGCTGCGTTGTAGTATTTACTTCTGAACTGCATTTTGCAATGCGTAGCGCTTGGCTCGTTGTTCCAGCTAGAGATTGAAGAGCATTGGCAAACCGTATTCTAGTTGATGCTGGTGACGCTACAGAATCTGTTAAGGTTGAATTCATTTTAACAATAATATATGTTCAGATAAGAAAAATCAATGGGTGCTTACCCGTTTTTGCTTAGAGTATAGATGTTCCATCACAGATCCTATATTATTCACTGGAATAATCTTAGCTTCCCTATCTAGATCTTTAAGCTTCTTATAATTGGACTCAGGAATAATTATAGTCTTGTAACCAAGTTTAATACATTCTTTAATACGAGCTTCGATGTCAGTCACAGCACGGATTTCACCTGAGAGCCCAAGTTCTCCTAGAGCTACTATATTAGTATCATTAGCTTGATTATTGATGCTGTTATAAACTGCAAGTGCAATTGAGAGATCTGCTGCAGTATCTTTAATAGTCATACCACCAACGACGTTCAGATAAATATCAGACTTAGAGAGACTGACACCAAGTTTCTTTTCTACTATCGCTAGGATCTGGTGTAAGCGACTGATCTCTATACCGTTAGCCACGCGCCGCGGGTTGTTATAGTCAGAGTTAAGTGCAAGTGCCTGCATCTCTAGCAGCAGTGTACGCTTGCCTTCGCGCGCAGCGAAGATCATACCGTCGGATTTCTCTGCTAAAAATATCTCGGAAGGATTAGTAAGGTCAATTAAACCATAGCTCTCCATGCGAAATATTCCTACTTCATCTGTAGAACCAAATCTATTTTTAATAGTACGCAAGAATCTAATATTAGAATCGCGAGTGTTTTCGAATTGCAGCACAGTGTCTACCATATGCTCAAGTATTTTAGGTCCAGCGATATCCCCGTCCTTATTAATATGACCGACAATAATAATAGGCACATTGAGACTCTTAGCTAAGCGCATAAGATTACCACAGCATTGGCGAATCTGGCTTGGGGAGCCAGGTACAGAGTCTATGTCAGGAATATATACAGCTTGAATACTATCCACTATCACCAGGTTAGGTTCTGTAGTTTCTATGGTGTCGATAATTTTATTTAGATTATTCTCTGCAAAAACCAAAATTTCGGCATCTGGTTCTTTAATATTAAGTCTGTTAGCTCTAAGCTTAAGTTGCCGAGAACTTTCTTCAGCGCTGACGTAAAGCACACTGAGCTTTTGTTCACTAAAATTCTTAGTGATTTGAAGTAATAGTGTGGATTTGCCGATACCTGGTTCTCCACCAAGTAAGGTCAGCGAACCAGGTACAAGCCCGCCACCTAGTACACGATTAAACTCTGGTGATTTAGTATCATAGCGAGTAATTTCATCTTCTTTGATCTCACTAAGCTTGAGTAATTCTGATTCTGGTGTAACAAAGAGTTGGTGTTTAGCTTCTTTCTTGGATTGAGTAATTCGTGGTGCTTCTTTAAAACTATTCCACTCTTGGCAATTAGGACACTTACCCATATAGCCAGCACTTTCGTAACCACAGGAGGTGCAGAAGAAGGTGCATTTTTTGTTTGCTGTTTTCATGTTCATAATTGGAAGCCTACTTTATTTTTGTTCTTCGGTTCAGGGGCAAGAATTAATTTTTTAATTACATCAAGAACTTCTCTAATCTTTTCATCGTGAATAGAAACTGTTTGTTCTAATTTATTGATTTTTTCGGCTAATTCTTTGTTACTTGCGAGAAGTGATCGCATTCTGACAAAGGCTCTAGTAATTTGAACGCTGGTATTAATAGCAATATCACTATTGAGCACGGAAGCTAACATTAAGGCTCCATGTTCAGTGAAAACATAAGGCAGAGTATTGGAAAATTTCACTTGTTTGAGGAGGTCACAATTTGTGACCTCCTCCTTTTCCATGAGAGTGAGTTTAAACATAAAATCAACAGGAAATCTCTGTAGATTTCTTTTAACAGCTTGGTTTAAAGCTTTGGTTGTGGTTCCATATAACACCGCTAAATCAGCATCAAGCATGACTTTCTGACCTCTGATTTCTAGAATCAAATCTTCAATGAGTATCTTATTTATTAAATTTGACATATGATTCCCCTTGTCCTCATTGAACTGGTCACAATCTGTGACCAGTTGTTGTTTTATCTAGGATGTCACAATTTGTGACATCCTCAGTTTAATTGGCTTGCTGCTTGATAATTTCCCCTTTATGTAACCCATCACAAACTGTGATAGGTTACTCTGGTTGTTTGGGATGTCGCAATTGCGACCACTTAATTAATATAGCACTTACAAATGTATGGGTCAAGTGTTTTAAGGTTAAATTGCTCTAACAAAAACTATTATTCATAATTTCACCAAGCCCGCCAGCGCCAGGAATGATGTATTGAGTATTAGTTAAACCACTTTCTTCGTCTATTAATTCACCAGGCTTGGCTTTAAGGGCTTTCTCAGAGCTAGCTCCGCGATCTAATCTTATGGCATAAACTTTCACCTGAGGATGTTCTGCTTTAAGACGTTTAATATAGTCAGGAGTGACGATAAGGTGCATGGTAATGAATTTCACAGCCTTGCCTGCTACGTTTTCTTGATAATGTTTAATTGCTTCAGAAATAGAGCCGCCTGTTGCGCCCATTGGATCTGGAATAATAACTATGGCATCTTGTTTATCGCCACCAATTTTAGAGCCAGTCCACTCAACACCAATTACTTGGTTTTGTTCATTAGTTTTGCGCGCCATATAAATATGATCTTGGCGTACTAGATCTGGATTGAGAGTTTGATTGAGAATTTTGAAACAAGTCTCACCAGGTAAGGTACCAGCGCGAGCTATGTCTACGACTATGGTGCGTGTCTCAGGTTCGATAATAGTACCAGTCCAATAACCTCTTTCATCGAGGTTTGCCATGCGTGTTCTAACAGTATCTTCTTTGGTTGGGAATTCATTGTTAATTACATCCTTAATAAGACTAGTGTAGAGATCAGCAACTATGTAATTAATAATAGGTTGTTTAGTTTTGTCCTTAGATAGATTTGCTAAGTGACTATGTAAAAAAACATCGTTAAGAATGTGATAGTTTTCACCATACTGATGTTCTAAATACTGTGTTGATGCTTGTTTCATGGTGCTCGTCATAAGAGAATATTTTAGCATGGAGTTAAATGAAGATTGAATAAAGGTTTAAGAGTAGTTAAAGTAAGCCTTAAATGAAGTTTGTATCTCCCTGCAAAATTCTCTCCAGTAGCAACAAAGACTCCTTGCTCATTTAAGAGTTTCTGGAAATCAAAGCCTGTATGTTCAGACCTAAGTGTAGGGAAAATACAAAGTCCTTCGATATTATTTCGGGGTATTTGATTTAAGTCAAAAATTAACTCATTAACATTTAATGAGTATAAATCTTCGATATGAGATTGAATTAGAGAACGGTTCTTGGAACTAATCTCTTGGTGCTTTGCTAAAACCCAGGGAGTGATTGTTTCTGCAAGAGTATTAGTTCTAAGTGAGAGGTAATTTTTAAGGGAGCTAAAGCTCTGGATCCTGACGTCGCTTCGCTCCTCAGGATGACGGACCGCGATCCAACCAAGACGTAAGCCTGGCATATTAAAACTTTTACTGAGATCAGAGATAACGATACTATTTTTATAAACGTCTAATGCTGATGGTAGCTGGTTTTGAGAGATAAATAGAAAGACCTCGTCGCTGATTAAATATCTTCCATCTAATAATGAGCCAATCCGTTTTAATTCTTCTCTTTTGAATCCTAGCCCAGTAGGATTATTGGGATTATTGATGACTAGTGCTTTAACTTGAGGATTTGTTTTAATAAGTTCTGCTAATTTGTTTAAGTCCCAAGAATAATTTTCTTCTAAATTCCAGTCTATGACATGTACCCCACGATCTGCTGCTACTTGATAGAGAGATTGGTAAATGGGTTGCTGAACTATGATTGAATCACCTGCTGTAAATAGAGTAGACATGACTAAGAATATAGCTTCAGAGGCGCCGCTAGTGAGCAGTATATTAGAGGGTTGAGCTTTGGATTGATATAAGTTACTAATGCTTTCTCTTACAGCTAGTGAACCATATTGCTCCGAGTATCCTAGTTTGGTATTGAGTAATGAGTCTAGGATTGTTTGCTGTTGATTTTCAGCATAGTAGCCAAGCAAGTCATTTAGCGACATTGCTGGCATAGTGGCAGAACTAAGATCAGCTTTGATCTTGGATGCAACTTGATTGTATAAATCTTCTAGTGCGAAACTAGTAAAGGAGTTCACGGTGAAAGACTATTTAACTTCCTTATGCACTGTAACTTTTTGCATATAACGGTTGTATTTTTTCATCTCAAGCTTGTCAGGGTGTTTTTTCTTATTTTTAAGAGTGTAATAGCGAGATGGTGTTAAACCAGCTGCTCTTGATTCTGTGCATTCTAAAATTGCTACTACTACGTCACCTTTCTTTTTGGCCATGATTTATGTTCCTGAGTTAAAACTGCGTTAAGACAGCTTGCTAATTTCCCCGTAAGGCAACAATTCTAGCAAAAAAAGCTATTAGGAGTAAGCTAAAGAAACTCTTAAATTCCAATAAAGCCTTTACCCTTCTAGCTTTTTACTCCTTTAGCCACCCTCTCATCTAAACAGTCTATGGAGCTTGCACTCGGGTAGCCGAGATACTTGTACATGTTAGATTCTCCGCAAACCAAAAAAATAGATTCATTTTTGGATAAAACCCCTAATACTCTAAAAAGAATGCAACAAATGATTGCAGAGACTACTGAGTTTCCAGGCCATCAATTATTGATTTATAACTTAATGAAGTTGACCAATGATGTAAACACTTTTGATACAGAGCTAGTTAATTATTTATCTGAGGATAAAGAGCTTGCTGCTTTAATTGTTGATAAGGCAAGACTCAATTCAAGATTAGGGAAAGCAAATGTTACTGCTTCAGAATTGAGACAATCTATTAAGAGATTAGGTTATGGTTTTGTACATAATGAAGCACAAATGAGCTTGGCTAAAGCGTATACAAAAGTTTATTTCCAAAGTGAAGATGAAGAAGTTAAAGCTCTAGTGAAGAAGTCTATAAGATTGGCTTTCGTTGCAAGAGAATTAGCTGGATTGATTAAGTCTAACGAAGCTACGGTTTCGTTTTGTGCAGGTTTAAATTATTATATCGGTGAGATGATTCTTGCACTTCGTGACCCTCGTGCTTATAAAGAAGTGGAAGCCATGAAAGCTAAGGGTATGGATGCTAAGACAACTGAATTAACGGTTTTGGGATTTGATTTAGGTGAGCTTGCAACTAAGAAACTTGAAGAATGGAAATTACCGAATCATGTAGTTAGTGTAATTAAATCTAACTATAATGCTACTGATGTTAATGATGCTAACTATAAAGCAGTTATGATAATGAAGTTTGCAGAATTTATTAATAACTCACTTGCTAACAAGAAATCAGGTCCTCATGCAATGTGGGATAAGGCTTATGAATATCTAAGCAAGCTAGATGTAAATATGAGCTTGGAGCAATGGGTTGAAGACATTAAATTAATGTACATTAAACTTTTAGAAACGGAGCATACTTTATATCAACGCAAATAACAAAATGCAAATGCTATAATCATTTGCATGTTTGGTTTTGACAAAGAAAAAGACGCGGTAAAAAAAGTAACTAAGGTTATAGCTTCATTATTGAAGGAATCTCAATTTAAAGATGTTTCTGTTCAGGGTGGCAAGAAAGTAGTTTTTAATTTATTACTTGATAACCCTGCTGATCAAACAGCTAAACAAAAAATTATTAATGAGCTTGAGTCTAAGCTTAAAGCGGCGGGTTTTACTGACCTAGACGTCTATACCACTCAAAGACCTGCAGATCTAGCTCATGCTGGTCATCAACACGAAGCTCCTGCGGTATCTGGTGCTGGACACCGTCCTATAGGTGGCACTATTGATAGAGGTACTATTGCTCCTAAGTCTCCAGTTCCTGGAATCAAACATATCATTGCTATTAATAGTGGTAAGGGTGGTGTTGGTAAGACTACTTGTTCAGTAAATATTGCTATATCACTTTCTAAGCTTGGATTTAAAGTAGGGCTTCTGGATGCAGACATCACTGGTCCTAATGTACACCTCATGCTTGGTACTAATGAGAAACCGCATGCTACTGAAGACAAGAAGGTCATGTCACTTGCAGCACATGGCATAAGACTCATATCTATGGGCACTTTAACAGATGCCGACAAACCTACTATATGGCGAGGTCCTATGTTAGATGGTGTCATCAAGCAGTTTCTAAGAGAAGTAGAATGGGGTGAATTAGATTATTTAATTGTAGATTTACCTCCTGGTACTAGCGATGCTCAATTAACTATCTGCCAAAACGTAGCGCTTGCAGGTACGGTAATTATTTCCACACCTCAGGATGTTGCACTATTAGATGCACGTAAGGGTTTAATGATGTTCCAGAAAATGGGCGTGCCTATTTTAGGTTTAGTTGAGAATATGAGTTTCTTTGAATGTCCAAGTTGCCATACTATTACTGACATATTTTCACATGGTGGTGGCAAGGCAGCTGCAGAGAAATTAGGCATTGATTTCCTTGGTGCTATTCCTATCGAACTTAAAGTTAGAGTAGGTAGCGATCAGGGTCAGCCTATTACTATTACTGAACCTGAGCATGCAGTTTCTAAAGCCTTTGCAGAGATTGCTAAGACTATAGTGGCTAAAGTTGAAGCTATGGTTACTGCTTAAGAGTCACTAGAATTACAGTATGCAATATTCGTCATCACGCAGTCACTAGGTGACTTAACGATGTTTTGTAGTCTATTATCTATGAGGTCTTGGTATTTTTCGGCATGTTCACCACCGCCATTGTAAGCTATCTCTCCTACTGCTCTAACGAATTCAGCAGCAGCCTTAGCCTGATAAGCATAACTTTCTATACCAGCAGTCATAGTATCCCAGTTATAACCGTAATGCATTGCTGTCGATTTTTTGAATTGACCTATACCGCGTTCTCCTGCATCACCTTTAGCGAAAGGATTGAAGCGAGATTCGTTATAAAGCTGCACTATAAATCGTTTAGGATCTATTCCTACCGACTCTGCTGTAGCCCAAAGTCCTTCTAGAATATCAATGCTGGTATATTCTTCTGCGCTGCCTATGGCGCGTCCGTCTTGTCTGGCTTTAATGAAGTAGTTTTGAGCTTTAATAAGCCATCTCTTGTTTTCTGGATTGAGGTAAGCTCGCTCTATGCCAAGCTTGGAGAAGCTTACTGGTGTGCCAGCTATATTAATTACATATTCTTCGAACTTACTCTCTGCCACTAGGGCTTGTGCTCTCTGAGCAGGTTCTATGGTTAATTCTTGATATTGATATTCTTGATTAGTATTGCTAAGAGTTTTTTCTATTTCTTTTAATCGTTCACTAAGAATACGTTTTCTACTTTCTGGATCATTGTAATCCTCAGTTAAATTTTCTGGTTTAATCAGTTCCACTTTCTGTTCTTTTATTTGTGCTATTTGTTCAAGTTGCGTAGCTTTAGCTTCTTGATGTTGTTGCTTTACGGCTTTAATAGGATCTATGTAAACCATAGTTTTTTCTTTGCCATCTTCTGTTTTAACTTGGACGATTTTTTTCTCGGCTTCATAGTAACGAACGCCACCACTAATTTTGTCTTTTGAGTTATAGAAAACCCCACGAGGTTGATTTATTGCTATATAATCCATATTAATGTTGGGCCCAAGTCTTTTGTACTAGTATCTAGGCTATTTGGTTTATCCTAGTTTTATCTACAGAAGTGTTTATTATAAGTTGTCGATTTTGGCTTGAAAGTTCCGCCACGCTCTCTTATCTTGGGAGATGGTTGCTCTAAAGCAAAATATCGCTTTCTAATGTTATTCTTACAGATATATGAAAAATTTAACTTTAATGGTTCTACTAGTTTCTTTACTAAGTACGAGTTTTTTACAAGCCTCGGCTTATGATTTCACTTCTGATTATAAATCCAAAGTCATTAGTATTAGTGAGAGCAATATTCAATTGCAAATTACAGAGGCTGAGCCTGCTGAAGGTGGAATTCCTTATCCTATCGGATCGATTATTAATCTTAGCGTAAAAGAAAGAATTCCTAAGAAGCGTCCACTGAGAGATGCACGCTACGTAACAATGATGAATAGTATTTCATTGCCAAATGGTGAGGTGATAAATATTAATAGAGAGTTTGACCTTAAACCAAGAAAGTTACTCAATGTTCGTAACACTGGTAGCGCAGCTATAGGTGCTACTGGTTTAACACTTGGAATTATTCTTGATGGTTTAACAGTTGGTTTACCTGTAGCCAGAGGCGGTAAGGCTCTCTGGGATATGAGTTATGAAATTTATGATACGCCTAAAGATCAGAGTAAGGTCAAGAATGGAGCTAAGGGTTTTATTCTAGGAGCTCTTTTCCCAATACCTCAATTATTTATCAGAGGACGTAGTTTAGACATACATAAAGGTTCAACTATATTTATTTCTGAAACTGATGATCCTGAAAAGCCTGTGTATGGTTTCCTTGTTAGAAGACTCAACTAGTTATAAATACTCTTTCTGTAAAGCTTTGGCAATCACTATACGTTGAATCTCTGAAGTACCTTCATAGATTTCCGTGATCTTCGCATCGCGCATATAGCGTTCGACATTATACTCTGTAGTGTAACCGTAACCACCATGGATCTGAATCGCTTGGATAGTGTGTTTCATTGCCATCTCTGAAGCAAATACCTTGGCTTGAGCTGCTTGTCTGGAGAAAGGTTCACCACGATCATGTGCTGTTGCTGCCATATAAGTAAGTAAACGAGCTGCTTCGATGTCAGTAGACATATCTGCAAGCTTGAATTGAATTGCTTGGAAGTCTATGATCTTCTGACCAAAAGCTTCACGTACATTAGCGTACTTAATAGATTCTTCGAAAGCTGCACGTGCAATACCAATAGCTTGAGAAGCCATACCTATGCGCCCTCCGTCAAGAGTCTTCATTGCAATCTTAAAACCATCACCAAGCTTACTTAGTATATTCGCTTTAGGTACACGGCAATTATCGAAATGTAATTGAGTTGTAGAACTTCCTCTAATACCAAGTTTATCTTCTGGTTTACCGAAACTAAATCCTGGCGTGCCTTTCTCTACTAAGAAAGCTGTTACACCTTTATGCTTAGCAGCTCTGTCAGTTTGTGCTAGAACCAAGTAGATATCAGCTTCTGCACCATTGGAAATCCAAGCCTTAGAGCCATTAAGTATATAAGCATCACCATCTTCTTTAGCTTCTGTACGCATACCTGCAGCATCTGAACCGTTGCCTGGTTCAGAGAGTGCAAATGCTCCGAGTTTTTTACCAGTAGCTAATGGTCTTAAGAATTTTTCTTTTTGTTCTGGTGTGCCCCAGTCGTTGATTGGCATACCACAGAGTGATAAATGCGCGGACATGATAGTACCAGTCGCTGCACAAACACTTGATAACTCTTCCATAGCAATGGAGTAGCAGATATAATCCATGCCACCACCACCGTAAGCTGGATCCAGAGTGATTCCCATTAAACCAGCTTCTGCCATCATCTCTACGTTTTCACGCGGGAAGCGATGAGTTTTATCGATCTCCTTAGCCCGTTCTGCAAATTCTTTAGTGGCAATATCGCGCACCATTTTTTGTAGCATTTTCTGATCGTCTGTATAGGTAAAGTCCATAGTAAGTATTATTCCCTTAACTGAGTTTTAATCATGATGAATTTCTTCCTTAATTTTAAGAAATTGCTTTGCAAATTGTGGGATGAATCCTCGTTTTGCATGGTATAATGCTGGATAGGACAACAAATTGCATGATAAAGCGTGAGTTGAAAATCACTAAAACTAAAAGTTTCTTCCTCTTAGGGCCAAGGCAAGTTGGTAAGAGTACTTTTATTAAGGAGAACTTTTCTACTAAAGATAGTCTTTCCTATAATTTTCTTATCAATGAGGAGTATGAAAAGTACATCCAAGATCCAAGTCTTTTTAGAAAAGAAGTTGAGTCGAGAGATGTTTCAATTAAGTTTGTAATTGTGGATGAAATTCAAAGGATTCCAGAGATATTGAATGAAGTTCATTATCTTTTAGAATCTTTAGACTCTCCCCCTATTTTTGTTTTGAGTGGTTCCAGTGCTCGTAAGTTAAAAAGAGGACAAGCTAATTTATTAGGAGGTAGGGCCTTGACCTATCAGATGTATCCATTTACTTATCATGAGTTAGCTGAGTATTTTGATTTAGATACAGTTCTTAATTATGGATCGCTTCCAGGAGTTTATTTTGAAAAAACAGATCATATTAAAGAAGAAACTTTAAGCTCATATGCTGAAACCTACTTACAAGAAGAGATTCGAGCTGAAGCTCTGGTGCGCAATATCAAAGGCTTTGTACGTTTTTTGAAAATTGCAGCTCAAGAAAACGGTGAACAAACAAATCTCTCTAACATAGCTAGGGATACAGGAACTGATAGAAGTACCGTAAAAGAATTTTTTCAAATTTTAGAAGATACTTTGGTTGGTTTTAATTTACCTCCGTATTCCAAGAGCAGTAGAAAAAGATTATCTACCCATCCCAAGTTTTATTTTTTTGATTTGGGTGTTACTAAGGCTTTGGCAAAACGTTTAAGTTTAAAGATTGAGAAGAGTACTTCGGAATATGGAAAAGCTTTTGAACATTTTGTAATTTTGGAATTAATGAAATTTTCTAAGTATCATAGAAAAGATTTAGATTTTTGTTTTTATAGAACCACTAGTGGTGCGGAAGTAGACCTAATAGTAGAAACGCCAGCAGGAGAAGTTTTTGCAATAGAGATCAAAGCAAAGAATAATCCTAATTTAAGTGAAATGAAGGGACTTTGGTCGTTTGCTGAAGTAAATCCAAAGGCAAAGTTGGTATGTGTCTGTCTTTGTTCTAAACCATATGATGACAAATCAATAAGATTTTTACCATGGCAGGATGTATTTTCTTTGTTTGCCTAGTAATGAGTAAGTTTTAAGAGATGGTTAACTCCTTTTTTCAAGAAACCTGCCGTTCTTACTATATAAGGTCCTAATCAGACCCCCATAGAGCAAAACTCTAGTTCAGTTAGCCTAGGCTAAGCAGTCTAGGCCTAGCTGGGCCCTAGTTATTGTTCTATTTATGAAACGATGAATAAAATCATAAGCGTCATTATGATCTTAATGTTGTTGGCCTTATCTGCTGATCTTAGAGAGGCGCGTGCGTTTTTACCAATTAATCCAGCTCTTACAAATCAATGTGATGATATAGTACCTGGAGAAATTATAGTTCAGTTTAAACAAGAGAGATTGCAATCTCAATCTAGCAAAGCTCGTGGCTACCTAAAACAAGTTAGTCAGTATCGTAAGGCTAAAGCTTTAGGTTATATTAAATCTAAGTTGAAGAGTTTTAATATCAAGTCGTTTGATTCAGCATTAGATATAGAAAATTCTGATGGGCTTTATGGTAGAGAAGTAATTCAATCGAAGAAAATACTTGATCGTAGAGTATATATTAATGAATCAAGTTTAACTAATAATCTGACGGATATTTATGTGATGGTAATTGAGACTGTGCCAAACATTCTCATAGACTGGGTTAAGAAACCTGGTGATAATAAGCTAGATTGTGCAAGTATAATGAATCTTATTAAGGAACTAGAGAAGGATTCTAATATAGTTTTAGTAGAACCTAATTACAAGTTAAGTATTCAAAGTTTATCGAATGATGCTGAAGTAGCTACCAGTATTAGTGATTGGAGTTTTACTTATGATGCTCTTTGGGGTTTGGAGAGAATTAAAGCAGATCAAGCTTGGGGTAAAACTCAAGGACAAGATGCAATAGTTGCTGTAATAGATACAGGTGTAGATTATAATCATCCCGATCTTTGGGATAATATTTGGGTTAATCCTGGTATCATTGGTGATCGTAATCGTGATGGCAGAATAGATTTAGATGACGCGGATGTTAATTCTAATGGCATAATAGAAAGCAAAGAACTGTTGCCTGGGATGCTTGGCTATGATTTTGCTGATGCAGATTATAATGCTTTTGATGATACCTTTGGTCATGGAACGCATGTTTCAGGTATTATCGCAGCTAAGGCTAATAATAACCGAGGGATAGTAGGATCTGCTCCTAGAGCAAGGATCATGCCAATTAAGATTTTCAATAGTAATGGTAAAACAAGTGTGCGGATTTTAGCTAAGGCAGTAATGTATGCTGCTAATATGGGAGCTGATGTAGCCAATATGTCCATTACTGGATCTCAGTATAGTAAATTATTAGCCAAAATATTTGCAACTATTTCTAGTGATATGATCAGTGTTGCAGCGGCGGGTAATTCTGGTAAAGATATTTCTGGTATTAGTAGTACTTCTTTATCATACCCAGGTAATTATGCTGAGGTTATTTCAGTTGCCGCTAGCACTGAAGAAGATACTAAAGCTGGATTCTCTAACTATGGTTTTAATATTGATCTAGTAGCACCAGGAGGATCAGTTAATGGTAAACCTAATATACTTTCTACCGATCGCACTAGTTCGGGCTATAAAGTACGTGCTGGAACTTCTATGGCAGCTCCTTATGTGACCGCCCTAGTTGCGTTATTAAGATCACAAAATTCTAACCTTAAATTAGATGATGTAAGAAATATTATGCGTTTATCTGCTAAAAAAATTAGCTCTACTGATAATCTGGGAGCAGGTTTGATACAAGCTGATAAGGCCTTGCAAATCAAAAATAATATACCGAGGACCTCTCTAAAAATACTTGAATATCAATATCCAGCTCTTAATGAAATCACTGGAATCATTAGTATACAAGGTTCGATTATTGGATCAGATATAGTATCTTATGAGATTTCTATTGCTTCCGGCACCAATCCAAGTAGTTGGGATTTAATAGCTCATTATGATACTAATTTTATGAAGAAAGGTGTTTTGCATCGAGCCTATGACACTCATGGTCATACTAATGGAATTTATACTCTCAGGCTTACAGCTAAGAATAGTCATGGAGAGACAAGCTATGATGATGCTTTGATTAAAATAGCGAATTAAATATTCCAGTCTATTTCTTCTAATCCATGGTCTTGCAAATACTCATTTGCTTGTGAGAAATGTTTACAACCAAGAAAACCTCTGTGAGCGGATAAGGGAGAAGGGTGAGGAGCTTCAAGTATAAGATGTTTAGATTTATCTATCATCTCTGCCTTGCGGCGCGCAGGGGAACCCCAGAGCATAAACACCACATGTTTTTTCTTCTCATTAATTACTTGAATTACTTTATCTGTAAAAATTTCCCAGCCTTGATTGAAATGAGAACCAGCTTGATTTGCACGTACGCTTAAACAAGTATTAAGTAAGAATACACCTTGTTTTGCCCATGGGCTTAGGTCACCTTGACTAGGCATTTGTATTCCAAGATCTTGATTTAATTCTTTGAAAATATTGATTAATGAAGGTGGTTTAACAACACCTTTCTGTACGGAGAAACATAGTCCATGAGCTTGATTGGGACCATGATAAGGATCTTGTCCTAATATTACGACCTTAAGCTTATTCAATGGGCAGAGTTTGAAAGCATTAAAAGTATTTTCGCTACTGGGATAGATGGTATATTGTTTTATTTCTTTAGCAAGAAAGGATTTAAGTTGCAGCATGTAGTCTTTGCTGAATTCTGCTTCTAACTCATGAGCCCATGATGCACCTAAGACTTGTTCTAATTTGCTTTGTGTTGTAGTACTCGTCATCGTGATTTAATATAGAGAGTCCTAGAATTATTTGAGAAGAAAAATTTAACTATAAAGAATAATGGTATTGAACATAGTAGATTAGTTAGAATTGCTGTAAGGATTTGGCCACTGTAATTTGTGCTGGGATGTAGTAATTCTATTAATGGTGTGAAGAAGAGATTATAAATGATACAAATTAAAAGTTTATCTGCGATTTGCGGAGGATTAATTTTATTAGCAATAAGTGCAATCAGCGGATATAGCCAAAAAATATGATGATCATAAACTAACAAGGATGAGCTAATACAGAGTATTGTTGCTGCAATCATAATTTCATAAATACCAAGTAAAGGAGCCATTACTAAAATACAAACAAAACTTAAGTTGAAAGGTAAGGCTACAAAGCTACTTAGTAAAGCTATTTGTAGGTTAACAACTACCAGGCAAAAAATTAATACCTTGATATTTTTCTGAGTTAAATTGTCGTTCATTTAATGTAACTAGCAGTGTTATCGTTTTCTATACCAGCAACTTTGCTATTGCTTGGTTGGATTTTACGTCCAGCATCACCACCAGGGAAAAATACAGCTTTTTGTTTAGCTTTATCTTTAAACATTAGATCTATATCTTCTTTGTCAGAATTATATTCCATTACACCAGCTTGCACACCTTTAGCAGCCATCAGATTGGGAAGATCTACAGCTACACCTGTTTGTTCTACTAGAACAGCAGCATCTTGCCTTTTAGTGTCAGCACTTATTTGTAATCTTTCTGCTTTGGCTCTTATTTTAGCAGCCCTTAAATCTTGTTTAACTGCTTTAGTAAGTTTATCCAGAGCAATTTTTTGTGTCTTAAGTCTGTCTAATTGCGCTTGCGCATTTGCTAGTTTATCTAAAGCGTAACTTTGTGGGTCATCAGCTTGAGCCAGATTTACTGAGCTAACTGAAAATAATAATGCTAAAACGAATAGAAGAGGTTTTTTCATCATGAGAATTATTATACTATAATTCGGAATACAGTCCAATTAAGGCATAGAAATTCTCTAGGGCTTTACCACTAGTGATGGTATTTAAAGAGACTTTGTAATACTTATTAAAATTACCCAAAAACTCATTATAGTTACGTGACGGCTCCTTATTAGCCAGATATAAAATAGCTGCAGCATTAAGTGCAATCGTCTCAACAGCTGCATTGGGCAATGAGTTAGCATTGAGCGACTCTTTAATAATTAAAGCATTAATGTGATGATTAGATCCGCCCTCAAGCTCGTTACGAGGTCTTAATTCTAGTCCTAAGTCTCGGGGATCGAAATCAAATGTTTGTTGATGCGTTGCATTCAGTTCAATAATTTTAGATTTAGAGCAAACACTTAATTCGTCTAATCCAGATTCATCATCGAAAAATTCTGAATGAATGATCAGAGCGTTATGCCTAGAGCCTTGTTGAAGGAGCTTTTCTTGCAGCTCGCTAAGCGTGTTTAACCATTCTGCTTTAGCGCAACCTATTACTTGCCCATAAAGTTTAACGGGACTAGCTAAGGGACCTAATAGTGAGAGAAAACTTGTTCGTTTATGTTTGCGGCAGATTTGTTTAATAGTTGCAAGTAACTCTGCTGATACTGGACTCGAGTAAAATGCTAGATTAAATTGTTGGAGACCATTGATCTTAGCCTCCAGACTTGCTGCTAGATTGAGTCCTAAAGCTTCTAATACATCTACTGAACCAGTGGTGCTCGTAGTGGAACGACCTCCGTTCTTGCAGACCTTCACTCCTGTAGCAGCGGCAACTATTGCAGCAGCAGTAGAAATATTAAAAGTATTTGCTTTATCTCCGCCTGTACCACAACAATCAAATACTTCCATTTTAAGATCTAATGGCGAGATTCGTTCCAGAATGTAATCCAAAAAATTTTGAATATCAGCAGAGTTGAAATTGTGCGAAGAGTCTATGAATGCAAGTAACTCATCTTCGCTCATAGAGGGAAGTTGAGAGAAGAATTGTTCTGGCTTTAAGTCCACATTATACTGCTGCTAATTGACCAAAATGTTGCTTGCGTTCACTTTCAAGTATCATAGCGGCTTTGGTCATTGAACGCGGAAACTCTCTGCCTCTCTGGATTAATTGCTCATCCCAAGATTGAGGTTCATAAGCTTTAACGATTTCACTTACAGCTTCACGCACATCAAATTCTTTACAGCTAAAAATATCGATAGTAACAAAACCTTTATCAGGGAAAGTATGAATTGCTAAATGACTTTCAGCAATTATGACGATACCACTTACTCCCCAATCTTCAGGAACTTCTCCCTTATATTCAAAAACATAAGGAGCCATTATTTTGGTCATCTTCATTTGGTCAGGTAATCGGTCTAGGAGTTGTGTTAATAAATTGATATCCGTTAGTTTCTCGTAACTGCATCCAGATGCTTCCATCATTAAATGTGGTCCAAACATTATTTATTTCTCCTATATTCACGCTAACCGTAGTTGTTGTGCATTGTTTACCTTCCCTTCATGACCACCCGGTCTTAAGAGTACGCTAATAATATCAGTAAAGTTTTATCTACGCTAGTAGAAAAAGTTAAAAAATCTTTGTATTTACAGACTGGGTAAAATCCCCTATTATTAGAGAAAAGAACAATATTATCCCGCTATACATGTTATAATATGTAATTGCGTATTTATATGCTTTGCTAATGGATATTCATTCTACTAATAACTTAGCATTCACTTCGGGCCCTGGCTTAGATCAGGTAGCTAATAGTTTGCCTCCAGCTAAAGATGAACTTACTTCAATTGATAGAGTTAGTAGTATTAGTGATCTTGATAGAACCAGAGGATCACGATTGGCAGAAATTGGAGTTAGTTCTAAGATTGAAGGAGCACCCAAGGATCGGCTTAAAGGATTAAACATTATAGAGTCGGGATGGAATGTTACGCAAAAGTTTCTTAGGAGTATTTGTCTTGTAGGAGGTTGGGCTAGTGCCAGCGTGGCTGTTGTCTCTTTACTCTTTTTAAATATCAAAATCTTAGGTTTTATTTTTGGAGTACCAGCTGCTCTGTTTTTATATACAGCATCAACTTTAGGGCGAGATATTAAATTAGATCCGATGAGTGGAATTGTAAAAGATCCGCTTACTAGTTTAAAAAAGATTTTGGAGCATCATCCAGAGATTTTGCGTAATGATCCTAAGTTTGTCATTAGAACAATTCAATCTATAGATGATATGAAACAAAACACACCGAGATATTATGAAGTGCTGGATAGATTAGAAGCCCTCAGGGAAGCAATTCTAATGGAGAAAGCTCAAGTATTTAATAAGGAAGATCAGCCAAGTCTTCTTTATAAGGAATTAATGTACAATTATTTGGATGAAATTGCTAAGGTTACCACAACTAAAGACAAAAGTTACGCAGTAACCGCATAACCTTGAACTTTTACATTGGGATCATAATTTTCTGACCAGCTCGCAATAATTTAGTGTTATTAATTTTATTAGCAGCTTTGATCTTTTGAACATTTTCATAGCGATTCGATCCATAAAATCTTTTGGCTATGGTTTCTAATGTATCTCCAGTTTTGATTTGATAATCGATAAGAGTGACATTCTCAGATTGTAGTAGAGGAGAGTTTTGAGCTAAGTCCTCTGCTGCTGTTTGTTCAAGAATAATATTTTCTACTGTTAAGTCCTCGTCGGTCCCCTTATTGGCTTCATTACTAGCTTCGACTATTTTACTAGGCTTAGCGTTTTTAGGTTCATTGACATCAGAGCCTTTAACTATTATTTGAGAGTCTTCAAGAGCATTAGAATAATTTTTGTGAGGTGATATTAATGAGAAGAATAAAAGCACTAGAGCTGCTGATATAACTCCAATGAAGATCAAAGCCCAGTTTTGGATGTTTTTATAGTCTTTACTACTAAGGAAAGTAGAGTTAACGGGTTGAAAAAAAGAGTTAAGATCACTCTCAAGATTAGGGCTTTGACTAAGGATTTGCAGGGTATCTATAGTAGGCTTATTGAAACCCAATTCATCCTTCATTTTGGCTGAAAGAATTCTATCAGTACCCGAGCTGATACCTTGTTTGATTTTGTCTTTTATAGCGCTTAAATTCATTTTACAGTGGGTCCTTATATACTAGCATATTAAGTGAAACACGGTCGAGAAACACCAAATCCATAGGATTAAATACCAAATCTTTAACCCAAGGTTTTTTGAGTATGGTTTGTTTATCGATATATAAGGGTATGATCGCTGCTTCTTCTTGGCTCAATATTTGTTCTGCTCGTGTATAGAGCCTGCGTCTTGTTGCTAAGTCTGGTGTGCGAGCAGCTTGGTTAATCAGCGCATCGTACTCAGAGTTCGAGAAACGTCCTTCATTAAAAGCATTAGTGCTAATAAATAATTGCATAAAGGAATCAGGGTCAGGGTAATCAGCTCCCCAACTGGATCTGAATAAATGCGGTGGGCTTTTCTTTAAGGTATCAAGAAATACTTTCCATTCCATAGCATTAATTTTCACATTGATATTTAATTCTTTAGCCCACATTGCTTGCAATGTTTCAGCTTGAAGTTTTATATCTTCTCTACTAGGGATTAAAATTTCTATTTCAGGGAAATTCTTCCCCATAGGATAACCTGCGTTAGCAAGTAGTTTACGTGCTAGCTCAGGATGATAACCATTAAGCTCAAACCCTTCTCCAAATTGGTTTTTAAAGCTTTGAGCTAAAGTTTCATAATCAAGAAATCTAGAGAGACTTGGAGGAATCCAAGTGCAATTAGCTTCATCTCCTTTACTACGAATTTGACTTAGTGCTTGACGATTAATTGCAAAAGAAAATGCCTGACGCACACGCTTGTCATTGAAAGGTTTTTTCTGGGTATTGAAGCCGATGAAATTATTGCGCAATAATAGGAAGCGTTTAACAGTAGATCCTAATTTTCTATGTTCACTGACTGGTATTGAGCGGTTGTCTATCCAGTCAAATTGGTTATTTTGGTAGAGAGTGAATGCAGAAGCTTGTTCTGCCACCATAAAATATTTTAGATATTTAATTTTGGCTAAGTCTTGAAAAAAATCGTCATTGCGCTCAAGCAATATTTTATATTCATGTTGCCATTCTTTAAGTTTAAATGGTCCATTAGTAACTAGATTTTTAGGTTCTGTCCAATCATTAGCATAACGTTCTATTAAATCCAGTCTTATAGGATAAGTTATACCAAATGAAGTGAGATAGATAAAATAACTGGCAGGATATTTTAGTTTTACTCGAAGAGTTTTTTCATCTATAGCAGAACTCTGCTGAAGATCAATCATAGACAGTAGCTCAGCATAGGGAGCTGCTGTCGCTGGATCTAATAAACGAGTAAATGAGTCAATAAAATCTTGAGCTTGTACTGCTTTGCCATCAGTCCACTGTGCTTTAGGATCAAGATGGAAAGTATAAGTAAGTCCATCACTGCTTATTTCCCATGATTTAGCGCAACCAGGCTTAGATATAGCTTCACCATTACTATCATTAGCAAAACGCGTAAGGCCTACCATGATATTACTAATGATTTCAAACGAACTATAGTCTTGCGCAATATTCCAGTCTAAGGTAGGAGGCTCTGTACCTAGATTCATGCGTAAAGTATCTTTGTTATTCAGTTGGGAACAGGAGCTTAAAAGTAAAATTGTCGTCATTGCGAGGAAAGCTCGAAGAGCCTGACGAAGCAATCCACTCCAAAGCGTTTGACTAAGACTTAAAAGTGGATCGCCACGCCGCTTCGCGGCTCGCGATGACGGCGAACGGGTATCGGTTACTGTAAGTTGATACCTATACATTACTTAATTTCTAGGTGTCACAGCGGTTTCAAACTCCATATGAGTATCGCTATTAGGATCGACCATTTTTACTTTGATTTTAAATAGATGTTCATAATTACTGGTGTAATAAAAATAAGAGAATTCAGATTGATATAAGGAGAACTCATCGGATAAGTCACCATATTCGACATCATTAGCGAAACCAATTTTCATAGTGTTAGCCTCTGCTTCATAGTTAGCTTGACCAAGCAGGCTAGGAGGCATAACTGGCCAATGTAACATATTGTCGACAGTATACTGACCGTCTTGTTTTAAGACTTTAAACAATCTAAGCTTAGCTCTATCTCTGACAAAATCACCATCAGAGTTTTTTGCGTAAGCAATATAGTAAAGGTAGTAATCATAAGGTGTAACATCGTCTAAAATACTATCTGTTGTCTTAGAATTGGTCTTTTGCGGAATGGCAAAATAAATATAGGGCTTACCAAAAGCGTAATCATCCGGCAAAGGCACATTAGAATTAAAAGAATCACCGACATAAATCATGTCTCTGCTTGCTAGTTTTATATTATTAACAATTTGTTCTAATGAAGCTCGCGTATTCGTTTGTAATCTACCGAACTGTAGGGATTTATTAAAAAGTATCAATCCTCGATTATAATTAGCGTAAATTAAGGTCAATACTACAGCAAGGATACTAATAGAGACCATTAGTTCAATTAAGGTGTATCCTTTATCATTACGCAGTCCCACAAAACCATTATAGACTATAGTTAGACTTGCTCTAAAAGCCTAATTATAGATGCCCAAAGTAATTGGATTAACTGGTAACATAGCTTGCGGCAAATCTGCGGTAGGTCAGATGCTAGAGGCTCGCGGTATCCCGGTGCTAGACAGTGATTTAGTGGTACATGAGCTTTATGATCAAGACCCAAAAGTAAAAGCAGCTATTTTAGAAGCGTTTGGAACTTTAGATCGCCGTGAGATAGCTAAATTAGTTTTTGGTGATACTAAGGAAGCTAAAGCTAAAAGGAAAATCTTAGAACAAATAATTCATCCTGCGGTGGATAATAAATTACGTCAATGGATAAGAGAGAATAATAATCATCCTTTGTTATTTAATCTGGTACCTCTAATTTTTGAAGCGGGCTTAGAAAGTAGATACGATTACATAGTTACGGTATTATGTCCAGAAACTCAGCAGCTTTGTAGATTGAAGGAT
Source organism: uncultured Gammaproteobacteria bacterium (assembly GCA_964551135.1). Taxonomy (GTDB): domain Bacteria; phylum Cyanobacteriota; class Vampirovibrionia; order LMEP-6097; family LMEP-6097; genus CAYPGT01. The sequence goes on from CAZKAT010000002.1 coordinate 282,287, forward strand.
AGGCATCCAAATCTTAGCGAAGAGGAGTTATTTAATAGAATTCATTCACAAATGCCACAAGAAGAAAAAGCCTTAAGATCAAACTATGTTCTTGATAACGTGTCAGATCTACCATATTTAGAGTCTCAAGTAGAGTTGTTATTGCAAGAATTGGGCTATAAAACTGGTAAAATATAGGTAAAAACCCCTTCTTAATTGCTTTAGTTTTAATAATTTATACATTATTTATGAAATAATCGTTAAATTAGGGTAATAGCACTTTACTTTACCGGTTATATGTTATACAATTTCATCTTGGCTTTGGATCTTGTATAACAAGATTCGGTGCTTTAATGTTATAATTACATAATACAGATTTATAGTGTAAAGTGTAAAAACAAAAGAGGAGTAATCCAAGAATGATGGAAACAAAAACAAGAAAAAAAACGGGCCCGAAACCACTTTATGGTGAAGCCAAAAAGATGGTGTCCTTCCGTCTCAGTCCTGAAGCGCTAGCTATCATCAAGACCCTTGCTGATAGAGAGAGCTTAAGTCAAGCAGAAGTGCTTGAAAGATGGGCCAGACAGTTCAAAGGTACCGGTAATATCGATATCGAACAATCTCAAGAAGCAACTATGGCAAGAGAGCTAGTAGGTTCAGAAAGATAATTCATTTCAAACTTGGCCTGTCTTATGAATAGGATTTGGCCGATTAAAATCATTTTACGTGGTTGATTTGGGTTGGACTTTGGGATTGCTTTTACATATACAAATTTAAAATAGAGCCAATTGGCTCTATTTTTTTTGCCCTCCCTCAGGATGACGAGCTCGTTGAAATTAAACTTAATTGTATGTGAGCTTATATCTTAGCTTTCTCTCTGAGCCATACTAGTAGCGGGCTTGCAAGGAAAATACTTGAGTAAGTTCCAACAGCAAGACCAATGAATAGTGCTCCCACGAAGAGTTGGGTAGAACTGCCACCAAAGAAGAATAAAGTTGCAAGTGTAGTCAGGGTTGCAAGTGAAGTATTAAGCGAACGCATTGCTACTTGGTTAACACTGAGATTAGCAACATCATAGAATTTAAATTTAGGTGTTTGTAGTTTTTGGTTTTCGCGAATACGGTCAAAGACTACGATAGTGTCATGTACCGAGAAACCAAAGGTAGTCAGCACAGCAGTAATAAATAAACTGTTTACTTCTACACCGTAATAGAGTCCTAAGAAAGCAAATAAACCAATAAGCACTATCACGTCGTGAAATAGAGCAGTGATAGCAGCAATAGCATAATCACGTTTGAATCTTGAAGAGATATAAAGAATAATACCAACCATGGTAAAGAATAATGCTACTAAACCGTTCTGCAGCAATTCCGGTCCTACAATAGGATTCACAGTATCTAGAGAACTAATTTCAAATGGTCCATATTGCTCAGTGAGTTTTTCGTTGAGTTTTTCTAAAGCTGGATCCTCAGAAATAGCTTGAGTTCTTACTATAAGTAAAGGTTCTTGCCCTTGAGTGAGAGCAGCATAACTATTAGTAAGGCCGATATCATTTAGAATTTTGTTTACTTCTTCAGAGCTGATGGGTTTAGAATTTTTCGAATCAAATTTATATTCCAATCTCGTACCACCGGTAAAATCTAAACCTAACTTCACTGGAGCTCCAAGTTGAATAGTGGATTGCAGTATAAATATAAGACTGGCTGCTGTCAGAATAGCTGAGAAAATGAACCAACCTTTACCATGTTTAACACTGTTTACTTGCATAACTTAGACCATTTTAAGCCATAAATTAGCTGTAAATCATAAAATAATATATCACCCTATTAATTTGGTACGTTATTATATTGATCACTTGCTTTGAGACAGGAATAATCTAATAATGGACTGCATTATCGGTCGTTTTTTGGGCTTTATTTGGGTCTAATATTAAAGTCCCCTTAAGTAAAATTTGTTATTCTGTGTGAAATTTAAATGCCTAACGTTAAAATAAGTGAACTCTTGGTTGGCGCTCTGGTTTTCGGAATTATTCTGATTATCATTATTCCTTTGCCACCAATGTTACTGGATATTTATATATCCTTGAATCTTACTTTATCTGTAATTGCGATTGGTATTTCTCTCTATATTTCTAAACCTCTAGACTTCTCGGCTTTACCGACATTTTTATTACTGACAACAATGTTTCGTTTGTCGTTGAATATTTCTACAACACGTTCAATTCTACTCTATGCCAATGGTGGTCATTTAATTGAGGCTATGGGTAATTTCGTTGCCGGCGGTAATATAGTTGTGGGTATCATAATTTTCGTCATTATCACTGTTGTGCAGTTCATGGTTATTACCAAGGGTGCTGAGCGTGTGGCTGAGGTATCTGCGCGTTTCGCTTTAGATGCGATGCCTGGTAAGCAAATGAGTATCGATGCCGATTTTAATGCAGGATTAATTACAAGCGAACAGGCAAAAGCCAAGCGTCAAGAAGTGGAGAGAGAGTCTGCATTCTTCGGTTCCATGGATGGTGCTTCCAAATTCGTTAAAGGTGATTCCATGGCAGGTATCATTATTACCATTATTAACATCGTTGCTGGTTTAACTATTGGTATGGCTCAACGAGGCTTGCCGTTTGAGGTTGCGGCACACAAATATATTATTCTTACGATTGGAGATGCGATTGCTGCGATCCTTCCATCATTGATCCTGTCAATAGCTACTGGTATTATAGTCACTCGTGCTGGTTCTACTGCTGATTCTTTCGGTCAAGATTTATCTGCTCAGTTAATTGCTCGTCCAAGTGCATTCATAGTAGGTGCAGTTTTACTCTTTATTTTTGCTGTGTTACCAGGCATGCCGAAGATAGTGCTTTTCATTCTTGGTTCTGGCTTAATGGCGTTTGTTTATTTCTTATCACAGCAGAAGAAGAAAGCTACTGCCGCAGCATTGGATACTGATGTGGAGATAGATGAGCGTGTCGATCAAAGCGGTGCGCCGCGTGCTACTCCAGAGATGATGTATTCATTACTTGAAGTAGATAAGCTTGCTGTTTGGGTTGGTTCAGGTCTATTAGACATAGCAGATCCTGCGCGTAACGGAACACTCGTCCCTGAGATCGCTTCATTGCGTCACCAATTAACTCTAAACCTTGGTTACATACTGCCTTCTGTGCGTATTATGGATGCACCGTCCCTTTCGCCTAATGAGTATCGTGTGGTGATTCGCGATACGACAGTGGCTTCAGCAGAAGTTTATGCAGACAAAATGCTTATACTCCGCGAGGACTGGGATAATATTTATTCAGAACCGCCACCAGGCTCACTTCCGGGCTGGGAGCCTGCATTACAGGAAGCTGCTTACTGGGTGGATCCTGAGTACTTAGAGCAGATAGATTGGGACAGACCTGCTGCGCCAGCGGTACGTGTTATCACGGCGCATTTAGCAGAAGTGGTACGTAAGAATATAGACGATCTATTAGAGAAAGCAGATGTACGTCGTGTACTAGATCAGGTTAAACAATATGACTCGCAGCTTGTCGATAATTTAGTACCAGGTGCATTGTCGCTTGGTGACTTACGTAGAGTATTTGTAAACCTGCTTAAGGAGCGCGTTTCAATAAGAGATATCCATTATATTTTAGAGCGTCTAGAAGATCTTACTGTGGCTATTAAAGATCCAGACCAGCTTTCAGAGAAATTGCGTGTAGCGCTTGGTCGCCAGATTTGTTTAGAGTTCTCTACGCCAGATAGACAGCTTCCAGCGATGGCTTTCCATCCAAGCTGGGAAACGCGCTTGGAGCAAAGCTTACAGAAAGTCGATAATAACATGGTACTTATACTTGAACCTAAGCAGATACAGAATCTTGTCACTATGATTTCTAATGCGTCACGTAGAATACTTGAACAAGTAGAGCGTCGTCCTATATTAATCTGCGGACCATCATTGCGTTTACCATTGTTTAGACTTATAGAACAATTCGATCCACATGTGCATATACTTAGTTATGCTGAACTTTCACCGGACTTTAATATCCAAGTAATGGAGACTATTGGTACGGAGATGGATGTGCCGGCGGTAGGTAGAGGTTAATTTTAAAACGTAAATATCTATTATTTTAAGGAAGCTTCTGTTAAGATTTCCTTTATAATTTGAACTTCAATGGAGAACTTCAAACTGAAGATTTAAAAAATGGATAACGTTGATGTAAGAGCTTTTGCAATGCCTGAGAGGTATATGGTTGCTGGGAAGAGGAAAGTCCCAGTAGTAGTAATGCTAGATCAGGGAGCCAGTCCTGCAGCTAATCCTGATGAAGCCTTAGTTCCAGTAGGAGCAGGTGCTGATGAAATTAATGGTAATGGAGAAAGTGGGAATTCTGCTGCTAGGCAAGGACGTACGCAAGGTAAAAGGGATGATGAGAAGAGATTTCCCGTAAGAATGTTTCATCTAGTAGATGTTTCTGGAAGCATGGGTGATTATCCAGGAACAGGAGATTACAATAGAACAAATACTAAATTAAGCCTAGTTCAAAATACTATTTTACGTTTAGCTGATAAATTGCCGGAGGGTATTGTGCATGTACTTATCCCCTATTCTGATGACTTGCATTTAAGTGAGGGCGGAAATTTTAATCAGGTTGCTGCTCTGATTGAAGCAGTTAAGAAACTGGTTATTCATGGAGGGACTAATATTGGACTTCCGATCGAAGAAGCTTTACGCCAAATTAAAGAGAGACCTAATAATGAGGAAGGAATTGAATATAGAAATCTTATTAATTTAGTTTCTGATGGACAAGCTGATACAACTATACCTTTAAAACTTGCATTAACTTATCCAACTCGGAATGCAGGAGCTTTTAGCCTTGGAATAGGAGTTGATTATAATGAGCATTTAATGCAAGGTCTGGTAGAGAATGCTGGGTTTGGCTCTATCGCTCACATCCCATCAACAGGCAAGCATCAAGCTATAGATGTTTTTGGGGCAATTTTACCTGACGTAGTTTCTCAGATGATGTCCGCCCCTTATTATCCAGTAATAACTTTTAATAAATGGTTTGATTCAGTTATTAATATGAATCCTAGTACTAGAAAGGCACAAGAAAATATAGGTTCAGACCTTCACTATTACAAGGCTGCAGTTGGTTACCAAAATAGAGGATTTGCAGTTGGCTTTATTGATGAAAATAAATTCAATGAAGCAAAAGTTCATTTAGAACTTAAAGAAAGTGCAAACAAGGATCCATTGACTACACAAGATTTGCCGATTGAAGATTTTGAGACCTTAGGTTTAGATCCGAAGGATGTTGAATTACTGCATAAAGCTCCTTTAGAAGCTCTTAAAATGCAGATCCTAAAAGAGCGTAACCCAGAAAAGATACGAGAGTTTTTAGAAGAGAACCCTGACTTAGGTGAAGAATTCCGCAAAAGGCTTGAAGCTTTGGCTACTCAGCTTGAACACTATGCAGCTGCAGGTGACGAGAATTCAAGTAGAGGCATGACCTATAGTGAGTCTGGGACTTTTACTGCACAAACTATGGGATTTAATGCTTTTGACCTTCCTCTAGAAGCTCTAGATGATTTAGCAAATCTATCAGTATCAGGGAAAGTTGCAGATACAGTTGGTGGTTTAGCTGGAGATGCTTATACACAAGTAGCAGCTTTCCGTAATCTCCCTCCTAGAGAAATAGTTCCTGTTGATAAGCCTGCTGCAAAAATGTTAGGCGAAATAACTTTGAAAATTATTCCAATTACGCCTACGCTTAAAACGGTTAAGAAGGGTGTGGTATGCGATGAATTTTCTATCAATCCTAATCAGAGCTTAGATTTTGGGCGTGCTCCTAATAATGACATAGTGTTACAGGGACCAAATGCAGATAAGATTAGTAAACAGCATGGCAGTTTTATTTTAGATGGAGAACAATTATTTATTGTAGATTTAGACTCAACTAATGGTATTAGTATTAATGATGGTCCAAATATAAACCCCGGGGAGCTTATAAGAGTTAGACCAGAGGACATAATTAAAATTGCAAACAATACTTTTCGTGTTAGTTTTGAGCAAGCTGGATGAAAGCTAATATTAAGCCCCAGTTCATCTTTCATTGTAATGCTTTGGTAGTTTAAGTTCTAATTCACTAGGTTTTTTACTCAGTAGTTGTCGAGCTGCATACCAAGACATAACGGTGTTAATGCCTGCATCAAATGATTGTTTAAGTATACTCTTTTTGTTTTTGCTACTTTTAATTATTGCTTTATTAGGTTTTTCCCAACGTCGTTTAATTTGTTTTTTAATTACAGGATCAATTCCATCGGCTGCAATTACAGCTTTAATTACTTTAAGTAGATCTTGAAATGTAGCAAATCCTTTCTCGCCCTTACCAAAATACTGAGTATAGTTCATTAATGATAAAACTGCATCAGCAACAGCTTTCATATAATCACTATCAACTTCTGTAACGCCAAATTGTTTAGGATTTTCTTGCAGATTGGTAAAACTATTTGTAATAGCTTCTAGAATATTCTCACCCAACTGAGTGCTATTTGCTAAGGCATTCATGATAATTCTAGCAAGAAGCCTTTTCTGTTTTTTGTTAGGAGCTTGTATTAAGCCCTGTTCATCAAAATTACCTATGATTACTTTTAATTTTCCTTCTTTAGTTCTACTGATTTCTATATTTTGATTTTTATCATGTCTATCATGATCAAAGGCTTTACCAGAAAAAATTAAATAAAGTTCCATTGTGACAATTGCTATAGCGATTTGCCGTTTTTCTTCGAACGTAAGATCCTCGGGTACTTTAAGATCAGCGAAATGTTTACCTTTAAGATTAAGGCTGACTCTATGGTCTTTACCATGATCAAACATCATTGCTGGAACAAATTCTATTTCTGCTTTAGGCATAATAATTCGTACATCAGTGTAAGCTTTGTTGAAACCTTCAACCTTAGCTTTAGATCTAGTTAGATCAGTTTCTTCTTCAATGTTTTTTCCAGTGAATTCTAAAATAGGACCTAACCCTCTAATAAAGTTACTAGTATCGTCAACCTCGTTTTTCTCATGTGCAGACTTAACTATTTTTAGAGCAAATTCAATTAATTTTTTGCTCCTATTGACTATGTCAGGTTTCACTATTTGTAAAACAAGCTCTGCATCTTTGGGTAAATCTTTGTAGTTTGGATTCTTCTTAATATATTCTTTCTCTAGTTTGATTTCCCAGGTATCTAAGTAGGTGCCTGTGCCAACATGTTCACCAATGGTAAATGGTGTATCAACTAAGTGTTCTTTTGCTAAGGCCTCAAACTCGCCTCTGGATAGAGTTTCAGCACTGTCCTTAGATTTACTGAGTCCTGCTTTCCAATCTTCAGGAGTGTGATAAAAACTGTCTATCTTTTGGGCAAGCTTGGTAGCACCAATTTCTATTAAAAAACTACAGAGTCGGTAACCAAATTTAACGGAATCAAATTCATCGTTAAGCTTAGGATCGTCATTATCGTATATTGCTTTCATTAGACCCAGTAACAGAGCAGCTCCTAGAGCATTATCCTTACTAGCTATGAGAGTGGGTTTAATATATTTTTCATATAGGGTCTTAGTATTTCTATATACATGAGGGTTTGCTATATTGGGTGGTAAAAATTTCTCATATATAAACCTTTGAATAAAACGATCATTCGCTTCTAAAAATTTTTGAATCCCACCTTGCTTCTCAATGATATCGGTAGCGATAAGTAATAACCTACCTTCTCTGCTAGTTTTGTTCCAAAAATCAGCTCCTGTATCTCTGCGAGTTAAGAGTGTAAAATAACTTTCGTTCTGTTCATGGTTAGATGGAGGAAGGGTTGTTCTACGTGCTTGGTGAAGAGCTGGATTTATCGTAGATGATCTTGCTGCTCGAATTGGATAGCCCGGCCTTGAACCACCAGCAGTTTCATTATGTGATCGGAATATTCGGGATATATGTATCACGTAATGAATTGTAGCATTTATCTTAAGAGTATTTATAAATACAGCAAATTCATTGAATTAGCACTTAATTGTTTGATTTCTGGTTTGCTTTGCCATCTACCATTTTCTAATTTATAAGTTCCTTCTAATACATATGCTGGAGTTTCTAGGTTATTCTTGAAACGACAAACAAAAGTATTTGGCCTTAAAAGGAAGGTGTATTCATATACATTTGCATCTGTGATAGTATCAGTTATAACATAATTATACTGATCTATATTTGCAATCCTGCTAGTATCGGCAAGATTTAGTAATGACATTAATAATGAAGTTGCTTTATTTTCATTCTTGACGAATGTCATCATCATTTTGGTACTAATGTCTTTTTTTCTCATTTCTCGTTCTGCTATATTAATCCGTTTAATCTCTGGGAGATTTGTAGTGAGTGTATCGTCTCTAGCGCCTAATGTGAATCCAATCCAATGTTTTGCTAAATCTGGTAATTTTTTAGATTGACTTGCTGTTGTAATTGGGACTTGAAAAAGTTGAGCAAGTTCTTCCAAACTATCACAACCAAATAAAGGCAATAGTAAAGTGTTCATAAGTTGCATATGACCTAATCTAGCAGAGCTTGCTTTATTAGTTTTAGTAACTGAACTAGAAAGTTCTGTAGATTCAAGAGTTAGTTCCTCAGACTCTTCAGAGTCCAGATCAGTAGTTTCTGTTGAAGTAGTTGTACCAGACTTTACTCGAGATTTAACTCTCAATACAGTTTGTAAAATTTCAAGCATGTCAGTTGGATCAATTTGTATTCCATCGCAAACTTTATGGGCTCTACTATCTGGAATATATCTTTCGAGTTTTCTCCCTTCAACTTTAACTGCTTGGTAAAAATCGTTTATCATTTTTGTGGCTATTTCTTTATTTCCTTGGAAATCTTTTTTCCCATTTACTAGTATAGAAACTACTTCCTTGAAATCGTCATCAGTTTTCAGACAGTTTGGATATGTTTTGGCTATATATGTAACTAAGAATTTTATTGTTAGAGCTTGTCGTTCTTCGTCTAAGTTTATTTCTGTTAATATGTTTGTTAATAAAGAAAGCCAAGTAAAATCTGCCTTAATTGTTTCTTTGGCATTGTACTTTAATAATGCTGTTGTAGCTTGAGTTATTGTTTCTAGATCATCCGGTCCTTTAATATCTTCTACAAGGCTTATAACATTTGTGTCAGTATGATATGAATAATTGTCATGGTTTTTTACGTCAGGATATAAAGCCTTAGTTGATCTATAGAATTCAGCAAATAATTCTTGAGGAAGACTGATACCAGATGGTGCTAAGGCAGGTATTTTGAATTTTTCTAATAAGCCCCCCATGGCAGCTTCTATATTTTGTACTAATCCATCTAGATCTTGAAAATAAGCGTGATTAGGGTCTCTGTCCCATAAGAAATCTGTTAGGAATTTTAGTCTTTTATCGACATCAGGCATTGCTGTTAATAAATAATTTGGGAATTTACGATCCGCTATATTTCCCTCACTATCTTGAAATAAATATTTAATAACGTCAAAAGCAGAGGCTTTATCCCGAATAATATTAAAATGTCTAAAGTAACCTGGTAATGTGCAAGTCATTGCCATTGGTCTTACTTTTCCAGAGAATTCTTGTTTAATATAATCATTAAAATCTTTGATTAGACGAGCTTCCTCTTTTTGAGCTACAGCCAGTGTTGTATCATTTGTTGCTAAAGTACTTATAGTTCCTCCTCCTAATAGAATTTGTGTTGTTTGAGCTAAGCTAGCTTTATTTGCGAAAGGAGAAGGTTCATTATTTCTTTTACTAAATAAATATTTTCTAATGGGGGTTAACGGTTGAGAATCAATTTTCTTTAATAATTTTATCCAATCAGCGTCAGAAGTGATAAGTTTATCACGTGTTGCATATGCTATGGCTTGTTCTGCATCTGCAATTGTTTGAATAGTAGCAGCAGGTCTAAACCCTGCGACTGGAGCTGTTTCTGCTATTTGAAATCCTGTAATTGTAGGTGAGTTGGCCTTTAATGTTGTACAGAATTGATGCATATCATTTGGACCGAGTATCAGATCTTCACCAACTGCTGAAACTGCTCTGAGCTCTTTAAGATTTTGGTTAGTGAGTTTATGCCCTGCGTAGAAAGCTAAAGCTTGAGCAGCATGAAGAGGATTGTTGATAGCAGTATGTTGATTAACTACATAGTCAATTAAATTAGTTGTACTTAGTAGTTTAAGCCAATTTCCTGTTGCGGTGATTTTGTATTGCTGAGCTGCATTTGTTACTAACTTTCTTCTTGCGGCATCATTATTGGCTTCTATGAGGAATAAATTAGGAGCCGTAGCCCTAATCTCTAATGGTTGAAATTCATGTTGATAATTTGCTTCAACAAATCTTACAAAATCTGTGAAGAGTCTTTGCTCTTCTGCCCTAGTTGCAATTCCATTGTTTTGTCCTTGCAAGACTCTAATAGCATTAATGGTATTCTCAGGACTTGAGAAAATTACAGATCTATTAGTTCTTGAGAAAAGGAAGTCTGCATAAGCTTTACTAAGTATATTTCTTGCAGCAATAGGATTCCCATTAGCTTTAACAGCCTTATTTAATTGAAGCATCCACTTGAGATTCTCTGCGATAGGAGGATCTTCCCTCATTAAATATTCGATACTAGATTGAGCTCTGGCTTCACCATTAATATCATTACTTTGATCTATAGTATCAGGGAAGAACCTATTAAACTCCACAGCATTAATTCTGCGATTACCTTGTGCTGTACCACCATTGATGTGTATAAAAAAGTCAGCAGCTAATTGCCTATCTTGACCATTTAAATTAGTATTAGTGCCCATTAAAGTATTTAAATTACGTGTCAGAAGTGTTGGATCTCTAAGGCAAGCAGAATATTTATTAGAGCAGAGGAAGTCATTTATAAAATTTAACCTTCTTTGTTGAGCATCATTATCAGTAGCAGGAATACCGAGTCGTCTCCCAAGTACATTAAGCCAATCTGGATTAACAGCTACAGCTCCCTGCTCTATTAAATGAGCGGTAGCAATTCTAGCTCTATCTCTGGTTCTTAAGTCGTATGTTAAATCAATTCCTTGAGGATAAATATCTCTAGCTGCTAATACATTGAATCTTGGTTGAACAACACACAGTTTAAAGAATTCATCGAATACTTTGGTTCCGAGAGCTTCGTCTTCGTTTAAACTACTAGTGCTACGAAGTAAAACCCTTAGGGTTTGATCAAGTAAATGATTATCATACAAGTACTTCTTGTATTTTGAATGTATGAATTTTGCAATATTAGTTACGATGGCTTCATCAGAACCAAAAGATTCCCTGAGAACTTTTAACCACGCAGGATTAGCTTTATCGAAATTGATCATGAAATGAACTCTTATTCTAGCTTCTCGTTCAGGTTCTTTAGGATCATCAACTAAACCAGTAATATTGGGGAATCTAGCAATAAGATGATTTAGAGTAATGGGAGGATTTGCATTTGCAAAGTCTAAAGCTAGTGCTAGAACGAATCTGGCGCCCTCTAAGTGACTAACTTTACCTTTGAGCATATCTAGAATAGTGTTTTCGTCAAACTCGCTAAACTCTGCTTCCCCATTGAGTTCCTGTTGTACTTTATGAGCTAAATCTTTTAATCTCTTGTTTAAATCTCCTGTTCCTGGAACAACTATTCTGTCGAAATAGTCAAGCCAATTAAGGTTACCTTCATAGAGCTCAAAGAACTCCTCTGCTCGTCCATTAGTAGTACGATTAGGTCCTTTCTTAGTTGCATTTTTAGCTATTGTTGAATTTATAGACTTACAAGCCCCAGATCTACATTGATGAACACTACCGTTAACTTCCGCTTGGTGTCTGGTTTCTATTGCTTCAAGCTGTTCTTTTGCAGTTTGGTCTCCCTGTCCCTTTCTTTTCTCTCCAATATCCATCATCCATAAAGCTCTTGGTTTAAGATTAAACTCTCCACTAGCCTCTTGTTCAATAGAAGCTGTTCTTATGGGAGCAGTTATAGCTTCAAGTTCATGGTCATTTGCTGGAATATGATAAATTACAACAGAATCAGCTGGAAATTCTTCACCATCTAATGATTTGCAATTAACTAAAACCTTAAAGTCTTTCCCGAACTTATCTAAGAGTTTAATACGGCTTGTTTTATGTTCTGTTTTTTTATCGATGGCATAATCACTTTCATTATGGTTAGTCCAGCCTACAGCGATAGGTCCATCTGGGTCTTTTCGAAGTTCATCTACTAATAAATTCATTGATTGAATATCTGAGACTCTTACTACAATGCGACTATCTCCATCTGCTATAAAATTCTTAATAGCTGTAACAGCATTAAGACGAATTTCCTCTCTATTGTGAGCGTATTTATCAGCGAAGGATACTCTTTTTTTATTTGCAGTAGGATTTACTAATGGTTTGTATACATCGCTTTCTTTAATAATAGGATCAGCTACTAGTGGCATAGCAGTACCAGTTAATTCATCGATACTTCCTAGATAGTGCTGTTTATCATCTTCAAAAAGAGAACGAATATCATAAGCAGCGTCTTCATCGGTACTTTTATAAATTTTATGAGTATGCGCTGTGGCAATAAACTCTGCAGGGCCAGTATCGGGATTTTTATTTATGCCATGTCGGAAATAATCTAAAATTTCTCTGTTCATATCAGAACCCATATCCTGAGCGTTGTCTAGATATAGATATTTAACTTGTCCTAGATGAATATATTCTTCTAGGCTAGCAAATTCACTTTTAAGGTCATCTGCATTTAGTTTGATTTCTTCTCCAGGTTTATTTTTCTTTTCTTGAGTTTTCTTAGCCCCAGCTATATTTGCATTAACTTTATTGAGACTTTCTTTGCTGATAACGAAGATTCTTGCTTTAGGCGCTTTATTAGGGTTTGACTTAGGTTTATAAGTTTGTAAAATTTCTATACGCTCGGCTAAATCAGCTCGTTGATTAATGGGACATAAGTCTATTAATCTGCAAGCGGTATGGTAGCAACTCGCATCTCTATCTGTGATAATAACAACATTAGAAAAGTCTTTATTAGAATTTTTATGATCTTCGTTTTGTAGGTTTTCAATGGCTCTTGCTAGAAAAACATCACTAGGTCTATGACCTGATGGTCCATTGACATAGTGAGCATTAGTTCTTTTTTCATTAGATTCAGTTTTTTTACTAGCAATTTTAAAACTATTTCGAATTTTCCCCAGAACCTCAGCTTTAGACCCGAGTAATTCAATATGAGGATTTAAAAACCCATAATCAGTTAGATCAGCTCTATATCTAGAACTAAAAGCTGCTTCGCTTGTTTCAGAAAAATCTCTTCTCTCATGAGATCGTCGCATCCAAACATCTAATAAAGGATTATGATCTTTTATTGAATAATGTTGATGAACGGGTTTAAGCGTCTGCTGACTTGTATTAAAGCCAGAATAATTGTTTTTAGATGCTTTGAGAAAAGGAGTACCCATCTATCGTAAGATAATATTAGCAGATTGAGTATTAACCATTAAGTTAAAAAATTAATAAGGGGTTATTGCCTATCCCAACTCTTCAGATCTATTACAAGCTGCTTTTAGAGCCTTAGTTACTATATCTTTAAAACCACTCTTCTCAAAACTTTCTATTGCAGCTTGAGTTGTACCGTTAGGACTAGTCACCTGAGCACGTAATTCTTTAGCTGGCTTACCTGATTCTGCTACTAAACAAGCAGCGCCATAGACGGTCTCTCTTGCCAGTGCTCTGCTGGAAGCTTCATCTAGACCAAGTTTTATGCCAGCATCTCCCATAGCCTCTATTAGATAGAAAACATATGCTGGACCAGAGCCAGAGAGAGCAGTCACAGCATCTAGTTTATCCTCGTCAAGTACGATTGCTAATCCTAAACTAGAGAATATTTTCCTGACTCCTTCAACTTGCTCATCTGAGCATTTAGAGTTAGGAGCTAGTACTGATGCACCTTTAGCGATTTGAGCAGGAGTATTAGGCATGACTCTAATAATAGGATTCTCAGGGAAGAACTGTTCAAACTTAGCTATCTTAGTTCCGGCGCAAATAGAGACAATAATCACATCCTTACGCAGCTGATGAATTTCCTTCATTAGTTCATCGATGTTTTGGGGTTTGACAGCTATTAGTAAGATCCCATCACTTACTATATTAGAAACAAGTTGATCAAGGGTTTCAGAAGTAGAAAACTCATGTGCTTTAAGAGCATCTAGCATTTCTTTTCTCAGGTCAAAAAGAGCTATCTCTTTAGATGCATATAAACCAGCAGCAGCCAATCCTTTGGCTATCGCTTGCCCCATAGCTCCTGCTCCGATAATCCCTAGCTTTGTCATTTATTAGGCAGCAGCTTTAGTTTTAAGTTCTAGTATGGTTTTACCAGCTTTAGCATTCTCAAAATTCTTAGCAACTGCTTGCCAATTAATAAGTTTATAGAATGTTTCTATCCATCTAGGTCTAAGGTTTTGGTGCTCTAGGTAGTAAGCATGCTCCCAAACATCCATAGTAAGTATTGGTTTACGTTTAGAATTCATTAGACAATTATCCTGGTTAGCAGATTTCTCTACTAATAGTTTTTTGTGCTCAGGACACCAAGTGAGCCAAGCCCAACCGCTACCGAATTGAGTTGTACCAGCAGCAGTGAAAGCTTCTTTGAATTTATCAAAGCTACCAAAATCTTTATCGATTTGGCTGGCAAGTTCTCCATTGGGATTGCCACCAGCATTAGGTCCCATAATGAACCAGAATAAAGTGTGATTATAATGACCGCCACCGTTGTTGATAACTGGTTGTCTTTTGTCTTGAGGAATCTCATTAACTTTAGTCATTAATTCTTCGATAGGAAGATTAGCGAAAGCATCTAGTCCTTCTAATGCTTTATTAAGATTAGTAACGTAAGCGTTATGGTGCTTAGCATAGTGATATTCAAGAGTACTTTTTAAATAATTAGGTTCTAGTGCATCTAATGCCCATGGTAATTCTGGTAATGTATGTGTCATAAAATTCTCCTTGTAGTGCGTATTGCCTTTCAGCTCTATTAATTCTAGCAAATATGAGGTTAGCTCATTTAATAAGATTTATCCTTTAAAATAAAAACCCCAGATTGATTAGAATCCAGGGTTTTATTTTAGTTATCGATATTGATTAGATTTTTTCTAACTATCTAGTACAAGCTGTAGGCTCATTAAAGTATTCTTTAAGTCCTTTCTCGTTAGGCTTCATACCTTTAGAACCTTCGTTCCAATTAGCTGGACAAACTTCACCGTTCTTCTCGAAGAACTGAAGAGCTTTAACCATACGCACCGCTTCTTCAACATTACGTCCCAGAGGAAGATTGTTGATTACTTGATGTTGAACGATTCCGTTTTTGTCGATTAGGAATAAACCTCTGTAAGCGATTCCTGCGCCACAAACTTCTACGTCGTAATCTTTAGTGATCTGTTTGTTGAGATCTGATACTACTGGATACTTAACTCCTTGGATACCACCTTGTCCTTTAGGCGTGTTTAACCAAGCGAAGTGAGAGAATTTAGAGTCTACACTTACGCCGATTACTTCTGTGTTCAATGCCGTGAACTCTGAAAGTTGATCTTGGAAAGCATGAAGTTCAGTTGGGCAAACGAAAGTGAAATCTAAAGGATAGAAAAATAAAACCACGTATTTTTTACCTTTGTAATCGCTTAAAGTTATTTGTTTAAATTCAGTGCCGTTTATTACTGCATCTGCTGTGAAATTTGGTGCTTCTTTTCCTACTAAAACTGACATAATATATACCTCCTAAAGTATGATTTTGATGATAATTATAGGATAGTTGAGAGCTGTTAGTTGTCAGTTGCTCGGCTTTTAATGATAGTTTCAGTTTCCTTATATGCTAATATAGCGTGATACACAATGAATCACTTTAATCACGACCAAGAAATCTTTAATAAGAACATCGGTAAAATCGAGGCCCTATCTACGCCTTTAAGCTTAAGGCAAGCAATACCTTTATCTAATAAAGTAGCTGAATTGATTGTTAAAGCTCGTAATGAAGTGCGAGACATAATTTGGCATAGAGATAATCGTCTTTTAGCGATAGTTGGTCCTTGTTCTATTCACAATACTGAGCAGGCTTTGGATTATGCTCGTAATCTTGCTAAGCTCCGCGAAGAAGTTAAAGAGCAAATCTGCATAGTGATGCGTGTTTACTTCGAGAAACCGCGTACTGTATCTGGCTGGAAGGGATTGATTTATGATCCGCATCTTGATGATAGTTTTGATATGCTCACTGGTTTGCAGAAAGCACGTAAATTACTTTTAGATATTAATGAGATGGGATTGCCTTGTGCTACAGAAATGTTAGATCCTTTAGTTCCGCAATATATTGCTGATTTAGTCTCTTGGACTGCGATTGGTGCTCGTACTACTGAGTCACAAACTCATAGACAAATGGCATCAGGATTGTCTATGCCAGTTGGATTTAAAAATTCTACTAATGGAGATTTTGCTGTAGCAATCAATGCTGCTAAGGCAGCACGTTTGCCGCAGAGCTTCCTTGGTATTAATCAAGATGAAGGTAAGATTTGTATTTTCCATACTAATGGTAATCCAGATACACATTTAATATTACGTGGTGGTAGTGATGGTCCTAACTATAGTTCTGAGTATGTTGCTATGGCAGAGGTAGTCTTAGAGAAAGCTGGTTTAGAGAAATCAATAATGATTGATTGTAATCATGCTAACTCAGGTAAAGATCCTTACAAGCAACCTGAAGTACTTGAGGATATCGTTAAACAAAAACTTGATGGAAACAAGTCTATCATTGGGTTTATGGTGGAGAGTCATATGCACGGTGGTGCTCAGAATATACCTAAAGATTTATCTCAATTGAAATACGGAGTTTCTATTACTGATGCTTGTATAGATTGGGAAGCTACGGCTAAGATGTTTAAAGAAGCTGCTGGAAAGCTTTCTAGGGTTCCTGCTTAGATAAACGTATAATACACATTGTTAAAATTTGGCTTAGTATAATTAATTTATAGAGCAGCTTTTTAGAGGAATAATTTATATGAAATCTAGAAGAGAATTGCTATCGGCTTTGTTGATAGATATTACAAAGGCTGTATTTATAGCCTTGGTCATTGGTAAGATCGTTAATCCAGCAATTGACTGGTATGTTACAATAATGGGCATCTTCGTTACTGCTTTAGCTATTATTGGAGCGTTGATTATTCATCCAAAAACAGAGATTGATAAGGAGTGGAAATTATGGTAACAATTATAGTGAGTTTTATTATTTTTGTAATTTTCGTAGTTGGTGGTTTTTGTTTAGTAACCTGGTTGTCTAATCGTGAATCTAAAGTACGTCACTGATTAACTTTGCTCACACAAACCACTATCTCTAAAATAGTTTTAGCGCAGCCACGAGGTTTCTGTGCGGGTGTTAACCGCGCTATTGAGATAGTTGATATTGCGCTTAGATTATATGGCACGCCTCTTTATGTGCGTCATGAGATAGTACATAATCATCATGTTGTTAATGACTTTAAGAATCGCGGAGTGATTTTTGTTGAGACTCTTGATGAGGTGCCTGATAATGCGCGTTTGATTTTCTCGGCGCATGGTACTAGTCCTGAAGTCTTAGAACGTGCTCGTCGTCGTGGCTTGGAGTTTATAGATGCAGTTTGTCCACTAGTGACTAAAGTACATATAGAAATAGACAAGGCTATCAAATCTGGCAAGAAAGTAATTTATATAGGACATCGTGGTCACCAAGAAGTCTTGGGTGCCATGGGTTATGGTCCTCAGGATATATATTTAGTGGAGAGGGTTAGTGATGTGGAGGTATTAATTCCAGTTCTTAAGGATGCGGCATTAGTTGTTGCTACTCAGACGACATTGTCTTTAGATGATACAGATCAAGTGGTTAATAAGCTTAAAGCGAGTTTCACTAACATAGAGTTTCCTAAGTCTGATGATATTTGTTATGCTACGCAGAATCGCCAGGATGCTGTCAAGGAGCTGGTTAAAGTAGCTGATCATATTCTAATTATTGGTAGCCAAAATTCTTCTAACACTTTAAGATTACTTGAACTAGCAGAGAAACTTGGTAAACCAGCAGAGTTAGTACCTAACCCAGATGAGTTTCAGTTGAGACCCGAATTTCATGGCAAGGTTATAGGGATTAGTTCGGGAGCTTCTGCACCAGAATTTTTAGTGGAAACATTGGTTGAAAAGTTAAATGGTAATCAGGTTTTGGCTAACGTTGAAATTTTAAACTTTAAAGAAGAACATATTGAATTCCCCTTGCCCAAAGAGTTACGTGAGGTTAGTAAGAATTAATCTGCAGATCTAAATAATCTAGAGTGTTAACCACGCATTTCAACATAAATCCAAAACTGGTTTTGTATAATTCTAAATCAAAAAAGGCAAGAAATGATCAAAAAATGGTATGAAATATTCGCGAAGTTTATACTTGATATTGCTAAAATAATTTTTACAACATTAGTAATTGGTAGAATTATTACACCAGAATTAGTAACTTGGTGGATGTTTATAGGTGGTATGATATTACTGCTTTTGTCTATCAGCCTTAGTTATTTAATAATGGAAGTTGATAATAGTGGAGATTAAATTATGGAAATATTAGTTTTATTTGCTTTTATGGGTGTATTAATGACCGTTATGACAATAATTACATTGCGTGATAAAAAGAAACTAAGAAAATCCCAACAGTCTTAAACCTTAGCTTCTTTCTTACGTTGTTTACCATCTAATGATTTTTTACGTAATCTGATGTTTTGAGGAGTGATTTCTACCAATTCATCTTCATTAATATAAGTAAGAGCTTCTTCTAATATCACTCTCTTAGGGACTTTGAGTTGGATTAGATCGTCAGATCCAGCAGCACGCATATTGGTTAATTGCTTTTCGCGAGTTAGGTTCAGCTCTATATCCTGCGGGCGTGTAGCTTCGCCAACTATCATGCCCTGATAAATTTTAGTACCAGGCTCTACGAAGAATATACCTCTGTCATAGAAATTCTCAAGTGAGTAAGGAGTAGCTACTCCGTTCTCTAAATTTACAAGTACTCCAGAACGCAAGCGACTAATATCACCAGCATAAGGTTTGTAGTCAAGGAAGGAATGATTTAGTATGCCAGTGCCTTTAGTCATACGTACAAACTCATTTGCAAAACCAATTAATCCGCGAGTAGGAACTATAAACTTAAGTAAAGTTCTGCCATGTTCTGAATTCATATACTGCATTTCACCACGACGCTTATTAATAGCATCAATGCAAGCACCAGAGAATTCATCTTCTATATCCAGAACTAGTTCTTCAAATGGCTCATGTTTCTGTCCGTTAATTTCTTTAATAATAACTTGTGGTTTAGATACTTGCAGCTCATAACCCTCTCTACGCATGGTTTCTAGCAATATACCTAAGTGTAATTCACCACGTCCCGAAACTTTAAATGAATCAGTTCTATCTGTTTCTTCTACTCTTAAAGCTACATTAGTTTGTAATTCTTTAAATAAACGTTCACGCACTTGTCTTGAAGTAACGAACTTGCCTTCTAACCCAGCAAATGGACTATCATTAACAGAAAAGACCATCTCTAGAGTAGGTTCATCAACTTTAATAGCAGGTTGACCGACTAGAATACTTGGATCACAGACAGTGTCACCAATATTACCTTCTTGCAATCCAGCAAGTATAACTATCATTCCAGCTGAAGCAGTTTCTAGCTCTATCTTCTCTAATCCTAAGAATCCATAGATACGAGCAACTTTTTTCTTGATAATAGAACCATCTATGGCACAAATTAAGTTCATTTGCTCATTAACTTTAATAGTACCGTTGAGAATTCTACCTACAAGCATACGTCCCATATACTCACTAGCATCTAAGCTAACTGTCTGGAACAAGAATGGTGCATTGATGTCACCAAGCGGTGCGGGAACAGTATCAATTACAGTATCTAATACAGGATTAATATTAGACTCTTTATCAGTAATAGCTTTAAGTGCAGTTTCTAAATCTAAGTGTGCAATGCCATTAACTCCAGATGCATAAATAATAGGGAAATCTATTTGTGTATCATCAGCACCCAGATCTATGAATAGTGAATAAACTTCATCTATAACTTTAGGAATGTCAGCGTTAATTTTATCTACTTTGTTTATAACTAATATTGGTTTAAGTCCCTTTTCAAAAGCTTTACGCAGAACGAACCTGGTTTGTGGCATTGGTCCTTCAAAAGCGTCTACTAGTAATAGACAACCTTGCACCATACCTAATACACGTTCTACTTCACCACCAAAATCCGAGTGACCTGGAGTGTCAACAATATTAATGGTGTAGTCTTTATATTTAACAGAAGTATTTTTAGCTAATATAGTGATACCGCGTTCGCGTTCAAGTGGATTAGAATCCATAACGCAAACATCGTGTTGTTTGTGTTTAGCGAAGCAATCAGTTTGCTCTAATATGGCATCAAGCAAAGTCGTCTTACCGTGGTCGACGTGGGCTATGATAGCGATGTTGCGAATTTTACTTATACCTTGGGTCATTCAGCTAATAGCTTAAACCACACTTGTATCAGGTCTATACTTTTTTAACTTTTTATCAATAGTCTTGGCGTTTTCACCCAATAATTCGCTTAATTTAGCCCAAAATCGAGGTGAATGGTTTTTGTGGACTGTATGAGTGAGTTCATGGAGTATAACGTAGTCTATGAGGTCAGAGGGTAATTTCATCAGATGGATACAAAGATTAATGTTGTTTTCGTGAGAACAGCTACCCCAGCGAGTTTTAGTGTTGCGGATAGAGAGTTTTTGATATTTTAGTCCATGTTTTTCGGCAAGTTCTTTGAGTCTCAGTGGTAAGTAATTACGAGCCTCTCTTCTAAGAGTAGTTTCTAAAGCAGTTTTGATAGATTTTTGTTTTTCAGCTTCTTCTGGACTAAGAATTATTGGGCAATATATTTTAAGCTGTTCTTTAACCCAATCATGCTTAGTTCTAAGAAAGCGCATTGCTTCTTCATAGGCAACAAAATAAGGCAGAGAGACAGATACCTTAGAATCTGCTTTAACTCTAATTCTGATATTTTTAGCGCCTTTATACTTAGTAAGCTTAATTGTGCCAAGTTCAGGATCTAGTAGGGTTTTATACATTAGTTATTAAACTTAAACTCTATAACATCACCATCTTGCACTGTGTACTCTTTACCTTCTTGGCGAGCTTTACCAACTTCACGAGCTTTGCTTCTGCTGCCGATTTCTACGAAGTCAGCATAACTGATAGTCTCAGCTTTAATAAAACCCTTCTCAAAGTCTGTATGGATGACGCCTGCAGCGCGCGGCGCTTTATCGCCGGCATGAATAGTCCAAGCTCGTACTTCCTTCACTCCTGCAGTAAAGTAAGTACGCAAACCTAGTAATTCATAGGCTTTACGAATAAGTTGATTGAGCCCGGTTTCTTCTACACCCATTTCACTTAGAAATTCTTTCTTCTCATCGTCGGTCATTCCTACTAATTGTGCTTCAGCAGCGGCACTAATAACGACTACGCCAGCACCTTCTTTCGCTGCATAATCTTGAACTTTCTTCACGTAGTCGTTAGTTCCTGCTGCCATATCTGCTTCTGCGATATTAGCTGCGTATATTAGTTTCTTTAAACTAATAAGTCCGTAGGATTTAATCAGGAATAATTCTTCTTCGCTAAGATCCGCTAAACGAGCGGCTTTACCCTCTTCAAGTAAGGGTTGAACTTTCTCAAACACTTTATCTACGGCAATAGCTTCCTTATCATTTGCACGAGTTTTTTTACCGAGTCTTTCGCGGGATTTTTGTACTTGTTCTAAATCTGAGAGAATTAGTTCAGTGTTAATAGTGTCTATGTCATCTAAAGGATTAATAGTTCCACTGACGTGAATTACATTAGGATCCTCAAAGCATCTCACTACATGGACTATTAAGTCGCATTCACGAATATTTGCTAGAAATTTATTTCCTAAACCTTCTCCTTGAGAAGCTCCCTTCACTAGACCTGCTATATCCATAAATTCTATAGCTGCCGGCACTACTACATCGGTGCTAACAAACTTCTGTAGTACCGAGAGTCTTGAATCGGGCACATTGACGATAGCGGAGTTTGGTTCAATAGTACAGAAAGGATAATTAGCAGCTTCTGCAATATAATTATTACTAAGCGCATTAAATAAGGTTGATTTACCTACGTTTGGGAGTCCTACTATTCCAGCTTTTAACATCACCGACATTCTAGCATTACCGGGCTTGGTTATATTATTTTGAAACCCCAACGCCAACGTGCGAAGTCGGGGTGTTGGTATAGTTAAATCAACCTAGCTTCATTGTCAGCAGTAATCACTGCTTGGTGATTAGTATGTTGCATATCGGTACAATAGACATTAATAGTATCGCCTAGATCACCACTACTCATTGCTTTACAGAGAAATTGCAGATTAATCATTTTAGTTCCACTGCTAACCTTGATCATATCGTTTACTTGGATTAATTTCTGGTGTCTGAGCATATTAACTCTGATAGCTGTTCCTGCTGGGATGTTCACTGTTGCTACTTTTTGGCTAGGATTAGCATCGAAATATAATCTAAAATCTGATTGCGGCATAGTGATACTTTGTTTATAAATATTATCCGCGCTTACTTCTTGTCCCTTATTAATGCCTCTGCGTAACATATAGACTGTATGAGCAGCAAGTACATTGATTTGGATAACAATACTATCAATGCGTTTTTTATTTTCATCTTCAACATAGGCAGTAAGAGTTTTACGTGGGCTAGGAGCGCCTAAGTTAAGTCTTTCAAATTTCACTTCAGCATCAGGACGGTTACCGAGGAAAGTGGTTAAGGCTCTTGTTGGTCCAATAATCTCGTAACTATAAGCAGACTTATTAATGTTCTTCTCTAAGTAAGGAGTGAGTTTGCTTTTAAGATTGATCCAGAAAGCACCTTTACAGAATTCATTTTCGTTAGGATCTACTTGGTTAGGTAGGTTTGGTGTACCAGGTTCATCTTTAGGATTGTTTATTGAAGTCGCAGTTAATTCTATATTATTAGGACTCATTGGTCTTGCATTTGGGAATTTTTCTGATAGGTTTTTACTAAAATTTGATTGCGCAGGCTCCATTGCATAACAGGGCACTGTTGTAATTATGAGTAATAAAGTTAATAGGCGTAGAAGCATCTGCTTCTTTATACCACTATCTATTACTAAAATTAGTAAGCCTTTAGAGGACTTTTTGATTATTTATTAGACTGCTATATTATTTGCTTTCTGTAGCATCTCATCTGATGCCTTAATTACATTGCTGCTAGCTTCATAGGCTCTTTGTGCAGTAATCATGTTAACGATCTCTTCTACTACTTGAACGTTACTGCCTTCTAAGAATCCTTGTCTGAGACCACCAAAGCCATCATCTAGAGGATTGCCTTCTATTGGTCTACCACTAGCTAAGTTTTGGAAGTATAAGTTATCGGAGTTGTCGGTTAAACCTGCTGGGTTAACAAACTTAGCTAGTCTAAGAGTACCCACATTGTCGGTTTGATTAAATTGTCCAGCTCGCGTGACAGAGATAGTACCGTCTTCGGCGATATTAATTTTTTGGATATTGTCACCAAGGTTAATATTCGGGAATAGCGGATAACCTTTATTAGAAACGATTTCACCTGTTTGTCCGTTGATCTGGAAATTACCATCGCGAGTATAAGCGATAGTACCGTTAGGTAATTGTACTTGGAAGAAACCATCTCCTTCTATAGCTATATCCATCGGATTACCTGAATTAGTTAAACTGCCCATAGAGAAAGATTTATTAGTAGTATCAAGCTGTACCCCAAGACCTACTTGCAAACCATTAGGAGTGACTTGACCATTGGATAATAAGGCACCTGGTGCTTTGACCACTTGCGAGAACAGAGTTGTAAAGTGTGCTGAAGATTTTTTGTAAGCAGTTGTATTAATGTTCGCTAAGTTATGCGATATCACATCAATATTAGTTTGTTGTGCTTGCATGCCTGTTGCGGCAGTATATAAAGATCGGTCCATAAGGGTTTTATGTGTTTAAGAGGCTTGCTTGTAACTAAGGAAATTAGCGTAGTTGCACTGAACTTAATACGGGATTAAGCTGAAAATTCTAAGTCCATAATCTCTAGTTAGGTGAACTAGCTAGTACATTTGGACTAGATTTAAGCTTGCTTTTGGCTTTAGCCCTTTAAGTTTCAGCTATAATACTGGCTATGGTAGAAACAATGAATTACGAAATTACAGATATAAACTTAGCCGATTTAGGCAAACAACGCGTTATTTGGGCGGCAAAAGAAATGCCAGTATTGCTCAAAATCCGTGAAAGATTTACTAAAGAACAACCTCTTAAAGGAATAAGAATGGTGGCTTGCGCTCACGTAACCAGTGAGACGGCTAATTTAGCTATAACTCTTAAGGCTGGCGGTATAGATTGTGCGCTTATAGCTTCTAATCCTCTTTCTACTCAAGATGATGTGGCTGCTTATTTAGTGAGAGATCATGGCATATCGGTTTACGCGATGAAAGGTGAGTCTACTGATACTTACTTAAGACACGTAAATATCGCATTAGATACTAAACCGCAGATCATTATGGATGATGGTTCTGATGTGGTTGCAACTCTGCTTAAAGAAAGACCAGGACAACTCAAGGACATCATAGGTACTACTGAAGAGACTACAACAGGTATCGTTAGGCTTAGAGCCATGGAGCGAGATGGGGTTCTGACATTTCCTGCGATTGCTGTCAATGATTCACAGACTAAACATTTATTTGATAACCGTTATGGTACAGGTCAATCTACCTTAGACGGCATAATTCGTGCTACGAATGTTTTATTGGCTGGTAAAAATCTTGTAGTAGTAGGTTATGGCTGGTGTGGTCGCGGAACAGCTTTGCGTGCTAGAGGTTTAGGTGCTGATGTCATAGTGACTGAAGTAGATCCAGTGAGAGCACTTGAAGCAAGGCTTGAAGGTTTTAGAGTTATGACTATGAATGAAGCCGCTGCTATTGGTGATATTTTTGTAACTGTTACTGGTAATCGCCACGTTGTTGATAGGCAACATTTTGAAGTGATGAAAGACGGAGCGATAGTTTGTAATTCTGGTCACTTTGATCTGGAATTAAATCTTGAAGCTCTTGCTGATATGAGCGCTGCTAAAAGCTCAGTGAGACCTTTTGCTGAGGAATACAAGCGCAATCCTCAGAAGACTAAGGTTCAGGGTTCAGTGATTGTTTTAGGTGAAGGCAGATTGATTAATCTTGCTGCAGCAGAAGGACACCCGTCTGCGGTAATGGATATGAGCTTTGCCAATCAAGCATTAGCTACTGAGTATCTAATTAAAAATCGCGGCAAGCTTGCAAATAAAATTCAAACTCTTCCAGCTGAATTAGATCAAGAGATTGCTGGGCTTAAGTTAGAGGCTATGGGCATTGGCATTGATAAGCTTACTCCGAACATGATTGATTACATGAACTCGTGGACAGTAGGCACGTAAAATTAATTCTCGCTCATAATTTAATAATTGAAATTGTCAGTTTTGATGATTTGAGACTCGCTTGCTAACTAAAATTTATTTGAAAAATTTGTAACTCAATCTGGGAACAAGTTTGCAGAGAGTCACGTCGTGCTTAATAGCACATAAATTTTAGGCCCGGGCCCACGACTAATAAAAGGCTTAAAAAAAATTAAGAGAATTATGACTAGGAGATCATTTATAGTTCTAAGTGTCGGAAATCTACAAGGTTGTATTGAAATTGACAACATTGGATCGGGTATTTATAACAAATAAAAAATAAGAAGGGTGTAACTCATGGCGGATGACGTTCTGTTTACTGACGAATTGATATCACAAACATCACACACAGCTGATGTAGAAGAGGATGTAGAAGTAGAAAAAGTTTATGCTAAATCTGATGGCGCAGAAGATTCTATCAAGCTTTACTTGAAAGAGATTGGGCGTATTTCGCTATTAACTGCTGAGCAAGAGATTGAATTGGCACGTGAAATAGAGAAGGGTGGACCTGGTGGTGATGAAGCTAAACGTAAGCTGGTACAAGCTAATTTAAGATTAGTAGTTAGTATCGCTAAGAAATATCTTAATCGCGGACTTTCATTCTTGGATTTAATTCAAGAAGGTAATTTAGGTTTGATTCGTGCTGCAGAGAAGTTTGATCACGAGAAAGGTTATAAGTTCTCTACTTATGCTACTTGGTGGATTAGACAAGGTATCACTAGATCTCTTGCCGACAAATCTCGTACTATTCGTGTGCCAGTGCACATGGTAGAAACTATTAATCGCTATAAGCGTGTTACTAGACAATTATCTCTAGAGCTAGCACGTAAACCGACTGACCAAGAATTAGCTTGGGCTATGGGTGTAAGTTCTAAGAAACTTAAGGAGATCATGAATGCTAACAAGACTCCTGTATCACTTGAGACTCCATTGGGTAAGGAAGAAGATAGCACTCTATCTGATTTCATTGCTGATGACAATAGTTGTCGTCCTGATGTAAGCAGTACTGAGCGTATGCTTAAGAACCATATTAAAGAGTTACTGGTAGATCTATTACCACGTGAAGCTGAAGTACTTAAGCTTAGATACGGACTAGAAGATGGTCAAGCACGTACTTTAGAACAAGTAGGTAGAATTTTTAATATTACTCGTGAGCGTGTAAGACAGATAGAGTTTAAAGCAATGAAGAAATTGCGTGAACCATCTAAGTTTGAGAAGCTCGAAGGTTATCTTTCACAAGTATAATTAACCTTACTATTCGAAATTTAAGATGTTGTCATCCTGAGGAGGAGCCGAAGGCGACGACGTAAGGATCCACTATGAACTACGGTTGTTTAGTGGATCCTTACGGTCGGGCTTAGCCCTCCCTCAGGATGACGATAGCGAGACTCCTTCTGCGCTTAGACTCTAGGCTTGTTATAATGAATTCTGATCTTATGGATATTAAATATAAACGCATATTATTAAAATTAAGTGGGGAAGCCCTTGTTGGCGAAGGTAAGCTAGGCATAGCTCCTGAAGTTGTCGATAGAATCGCTGAAGAGATATCCCTAGTACATACACTTGGAGTACAAGTTTGTGTGGTTGTTGGTGGCGGTAATATATTCCGCGGTCTGCAAAAATCTACCGAGCTTGGTATGGATAGAGCAGCAGCTGATTATGTCGGTATGATTGCGACCATTATGAATGGATTGGTGCTTCAAGGTGTATTGGAGAAGCGTGGTAT
The DNA here is from genome assembly GCA_964551135.1 of uncultured Gammaproteobacteria bacterium. GTDB lineage: Bacteria > Cyanobacteriota > Vampirovibrionia > LMEP-6097 > LMEP-6097 > CAYPGT01. The sequence goes on from CAZKAT010000002.1 coordinate 309,554, forward strand.
CGCTACTCGAGTACAGACTGCTATCACTATGAATGCTATCGCTGAACCTTATATTCGTCGTCGTGCTCAAAGACACCTTGCTAAAAGCCGTGTGGTGATATTTGGTGGTGGTACTGGTAATCCTTTCTTTACCACTGATACAGCAGCAGCACTGAGAGCTTCTGAGATGGATTGTGATCTCATGCTTACAGCGAAGAATGGTGTGGATGGAGTTTATAGCGAAGATCCTAAAAAGAATCCTAATGCTACAAAGTTTGCTACTTTAAGTTACCAAGATGTATTTTCTAAAGATATTAGAGTACTGGACACGGCTGCTGTTGCGCTTTGCCGTGATAGTGATATCCCTATAGCAGTGTTTGACTTTGCGCGTCCTGGGGCTGTGCGCGATATAGTTTGTGGTTTACCAGTAGGTACACTGATAAAATGACGTAATTGTCGCTGAACAAAGTGAAGCGAAACAATGACGTTATCCTGAGGAGCGAACACAGTGAGCGACGTGAGGATCCATAAAATAAAGGCATGTCTAAAACTCTTAAAATTGGAACTCGTGACAGTAAGTTAGCGTTAATTCAGTCTCACTGGGTACGTGAGCATTTACTCAATCAGTATCCAAACTTTAAGATAGAAATTATTGAAATTAAAACTCAAGGCGACATAATTTTGGACGTAGCATTATCCAAGATTGGTGATAAAGGATTATTTACCAAAGAGTTAGAGAATGAACTATTAGCTGGAACTATAGATTTAGCAGTTCATAGCATGAAAGATTTACCAACTCAGCTTCCTAAGGGTTTGGAGATCATTGCTACGAGTATTCGTGAGGATGTGCGCGACGTCGTTTGTTTGTCTCAGCAAGCGCTTGCTAGAGGTATCAAATCAATTGATCAAGCTAAAACTGTAGCGACATCTAGTCTCAGACGAGTGTCTCAGCTTAAACGTAAATATCCTAATATCAATTTTATCGATATGCGCGGCAATCTACAAACTAGATTGAAGAAGTTAGATGAAACCGAAGGCTTAGATGCTATCGTACTTGCAGCAGCAGGTCTGCATCGTTCTGGTTTAGAACTGCGTATTAATGAGTATCTTGATCCGCGAGAAATTTTACCTGCAGTAGGACAGGGAGCTTTAGGCATGGAAATAGCTTCAGCGCGGGATGATCTGAAAGAATTATTACGCGATGCACTTAATTCTCAAGAAGATGAGTTTGCAATTAAAGCTGAGAGAGCATTTCTAAGAACTTTAGAAGGTGGTTGCCAAGTGCCTATAGGGGCATATTCTGAGTTTGGTGTAGATTCTATCAAGCTTACCGGTATAGTTGCTAGTTTAGATGGGTCTCAATATATTAAAGAATCTATCTCGGGGAAACTAGAACAAGCTGAGAAACTAGGTTATGAACTTGGCTATAGAGTTATGAAAGCTGGTGCTGGAGAGATTCTTAAGGGTATTAGAAAAGAATAGGAGTGTGTTCGCCCTCCCTCAGGATGACGATTGAGTTTTCTTGTACAATTAAAGTAATCGGATTCAATAACATGGATAAATTATTTAACAAGAAAATAAATTTTATTATGAAGTTCGCTGCTGCACTGCATAGCTATGGTGCTACCGCTCATGGACTGGAGCAGGCTATGGGTAATATAGTTGCTCAGTTAGATCTTAAGAGTCAATTCTTTTCTACCCCCACTGCTATTATGGCTGCCTTTGATGCTCCTCATGGAGGACAGCATAGTACTTTGACTAGAGTCAAGCCTAGTGGCATAGATTTACAGAAGATGTTAGAGCTCGATGCCTTGGGTGATGAAATTATTGCTCATGAGATTGATATTGATAATGCTGAACTTAAATTAGATCAGATTATTAATGCCGCGGCTCCTTATTCGGGGCTGGTAGAGGCTTTAGCTTATAGCCTTATTGGTGGAACGGTTATAGTGTTTTTTGGAGCAGGGATAAGTGAAATGATTATGTCTCTCTTGATAAGTTTTTTTGTTGGCTTGCTTGCTGTTACTTTGTACTTTCATCCGCAGACAGCAAGGTTTTTTGAGTTTTTAGCGGCGATTTTGGTTTCATTAATTGCATCTGTTGCTTATGTTTTTTATCCGCATTTTTCTGTGCAATTAGTTACACTCGCTTCTTTGATTGTGTTTGTGCCAGGTTTAAGTCTGACTATTTCTATGACCGAGCTTGCAACTGAGAATCTTGCCTCTGGTACTGCGCGCTTGATGCAGGCTATTACTGTATTCTTGAAGTTAGGTTTCGGAGTGGTTTTAGGAACTGAACTGGCTAAGTTATTTTTTGGAGATATTAATTTAGCTTATAAGCCAGTAGATTTGGTTCCATATTATTACATGTGGATAGCTCTGCCGCTTGCAGCGCTTGGCTTTATGATACTTTTCAGAGCGAAATATAGAGATTATTTTTGGATACTTTTAGCTTGTTTAATAGCTTATTTCTCAGCTTACTTTACAACTCAATATTTATCTTCTGATCTAAGCCCGTTCGTTGGTGGTTTTCTTGTAGGAGTTGCTGCTAATCTCTATGCACGTTTTATCAAACACCCTGCTGCCATGATTTCTATGCCTGGTTTAATTCTCTTAGTACCTGGAAGTATAGGCTTCCGTGGTTTGTCTATGTTAGTAGAGAAAAACACATTGCTAGGCATCGATACTACAGTGCAAATGTTTATGATAGCGGTGGCTTTAGTTGCTGGATTGCTGTTTGCTAGTATATTGATTACTCCGAAGCGGAGTTTGTAGATTGCTATAATATCTTAGTGTCGGATCAGATTCCAATACTTACACAGCTACAGTTAGATGGAAGATCTAAGACTCGTCTAGAGTCCCTTGGTTTAGATCTGAGAACAGTAGATTCTAGATTCCCCTTTATTGAAGTACAGTCTCCGGATAAGAGAACCGTTTTAAATAGAGAACAGGTTCATGTTTTATTAGAAATAACCGAGTCAGTAGACCCTACAGAGAACTATGACGGTTTTATACAAGAGATTAAAGCTCATAATGAAGAAAATTATCATGAATTTCTTGAAGAGTTTGATTTGAATACAGGTCAATGGTTATCAATAGAAGACCTCAGCAAAAAAGAAATTAATAAGAAGCCAGATGTAGAAACCATTGCTGCAGGTATATTGAGTCCAGTGATAGCTTACGGGACTTATATAACAAAAGCAGATTTAGTTATTGATATGGCAGTTATGTATGATATTGCTGCTAAAATTCATTCTACTTCGTGCATAGTTGAAAAAGGTATGAATCGAATGATGAGAACATGGGGGAAAGTGCAGACGCCTGGAGCTCTTCCAGAAAGAAATCCTTCGTTACTCTATGGTGCTTACAGAAACCTTATATACACTACTAAACCAGCTATAAATGAACTAAGTAATTTATATAAGAGTCTTGAAAGAAAAATTAGAAAAATAACTGACCCAGAATTACAAAGATTACCTTTAAGTTTAGTAGCAGCAATGAATGGTGTACATAGAAGGACACTTACAACTTTGGAAAATAGTCCAGATGGTCAATTTATGACAGGCTTCTTTGATTCGATGTCTAAGTTAGTCAATGTTGCGAAGAAGAAAAAATTAGACGTGAATAAGTTACTTAGAGCATTTGAAGCTGTGAATAACACTCTTCTGGGAACCATGTCAGGGCTTAATGGAGGAAGTGATGGATTGAGTTTTGATCTTACTTTCCCTTCTGATATGCTAAAGAAAGGAGATTTTCGAGAAATTCTTAGTTATAATTTTAAACTTATTGATGATGTAATGCGCCAATGGTCTTGGACTAAGGGTTCTGAGTTCCTTGAGATGATTAAACAAGATATATTAGAAATGTTTGAGAAGCAATCTTAATCCCACTCTCTACTACTCTATTATGAAAATCCCACTTTTAGTTTTTTTTGGAATAACAATATCAAGAATAATTTTATCGAGAGTATCAAAGAATTCACTTGCTAAGTCTATTTGTTTTGTTCCATCCATTCTTTTTGCTCCGAATAATGGACAACCTATTAATGGACCTTTATAGAGGTCTGAGAATTTTTCTATTAATGGGGCTGTGCCTCCATTCTTGTAACTGTAGTTTGTTATTGTAGTGTTGGGAGCATGACTAAGTTGAATAATTTTATTTAAATGGTTTATAGTTGGTAGCAGATATAAATCTGACATATCATTGTCTTTGGAGTAAATCCCAAAGTTCTCATCTTTAAGAGTATATGGAGTGACTTGATTAGAATTTATTCCATTAACATTTTCTAGTAATTTCATAATAACTGTATGTATGCTAGCTATTTGTAAAGAGGCATGGCGATTGTTCTTTAATATAGCTTTAAAAATATTGTCAAAATCTGCATGGTTTCTGCCATATAGTTGTTCTAGTTTTTGATAAGCTAGTTTAGCAAATGCTAGATAGAATTCTATTGCATTATGCAAGCCACCTGCAAAGGTGTTAAGCGTGTTTGTTTGATCAGGTGAACTTATATCTAACTGGCGAGCTTGTGCTAACGGTGTTGATTTAGAAAGCAGGTCTATAATTAAGTCATAAAATTTTGTTTGTAGTGATGTCAAAGCATTTGGTACGCTAGTAACAGCTTTAATTTGTAATTCTGGTAGAGTATTTTGAATATTAGTAAATAAGCTTTGTGTTAATCTTGATAATTCAGGAAAGTCATCTTTCATGATACCCGCTCTAAATTTTTTACTGCCATCATCAGAAGCAGGTTCTGGTACGCGAGCGTTTATATATTTAGCGAATAAAAACAGATCTTCATTAAAAGCAGAAATTGGCGAAGGCATATATCAGATAATACTATCAAATTGGTTAGATAATTTCAAGTTAATAAGTTTGTGTGATTTCTAAATAGAGGCTTTTTCAGGTGTTTTTGAGCCCAACTTCGCTAGCACTTTCTCCAATGCTGCAAGCCCAGTGAGTATATCTCTGTCACAGACAAATCCCAAATGTCCCATACGGAAGATCTTGTTCTCTAATTCTTTCTGTCCGTTAGCGACAGTGATCTGCCAGTCTTCTTTAAATGCTTTGCGAATATCAGGTACTGCAACACCATCAGGAGGATAAATAGCAGTGATCGCTGCAGAAGCAGTAGCATCTTCAGTGAGAAGTTTTAAACCTAGCTTCCTAACACCGTTACGTAGAGTATCACGCAAGCGTGCATGACGGCTGATGATATTCTCCAAACCTTCTTCTTGCATCATAGTTAGAGCTTTCTCTAAAGCGATAATGAAACTTACGTTAGGAGTCCATGGTGTAGTGCTGTCCTTAAGAGCTTTCTTAGCTTGCTTCCAGCAGAAGTAATAGCAAGGAGATTTACAAATCTCTTTAGCCTTGTATGCTGCTTCTGAAACATAGATAAAGCTCAATCCTGGTGGCAGCATAAAACCTTTCTGTGAGCCAGATACAACTACGTCTATACCAAGTGCATCGATATTAAGTTCCATGCAAGCTAGCGAAGTAACAGCATCCATTAATGCTAGAGCACCATGTGCTTTGATTAGAGGTATTAGAGCTTTGATGTCATTTGCTGTACCAGTAGAAGTCTCTGAATGAGTTAGGGTGACTGCTTTATATTTACTTGCAGCTAGAGCTTCTTTAAGTTGATTTACACTTATAGCTTTACCAGCTTCTGCTTTAATCTCTGTAACTTCAGCACCATAAAGTTTAGCGATATCAGCGAAGCGTTGTCCAAAGACACCGATTACTAGAGAGAGAACTTTGTCACCAGGATTGATAGTGTTAGCGATAGCGCCTTCTAAAGCACCAGTGCCACTTGCAGTGTAAATAAACACATCATTCTTAGTTTGTCCTAGCCACTGAAGTTTCTCGGTAGCTGACATAAAAATCTTGGAGAATTCTTTAGATCTGTGTCCAATAGGATGCTTAGCAAGAGCCTGAAGCACAGTCTCTGGTACTGGAGTTGGTCCGGGGATCATTAATAATTCTTTCTCGCGCATGGAGCTAGATTATAGCAATAGCAATAAAAATCGATAAAATGTTTTTATATTTTTAAGGTATAGATTTAGCCTGGAAGTCCACCATCTGTGAATTGATCTTCGTCAGAACCATTTCCAAGTGGTACTGATGAATCACCATCATTGACTGATAGAGGTTCAACAGGTGTTACGGGAGCTGCTAGTTCTCTATCTCGCCCATCTCTTGGAGATGTAGTAGGATCATTCTCAAAATCTTGACCGGGTGTATGACCTGATGTACCTGGTATATGTGTCGGTTGATTGTTTTCAGACACTCTGTTATTGAAATAATCAGTAGGAGCCGTGTCATCGTATGGATGTATCATATAGATGAAATTATAATATAAAAATAATAAGCAAATCAAGCTATATTTTCAAATAAGTCTTAATCCCTTGTTTTTCATTACAGACCCTAATGGTTTCCCCTAAGTTTTCAAGGTCAGAGCGTTGGCTAATAAGAGGCTGGACTTTTATTATTCCAGAACTGATTAGATCTAAACTTTCAGATAAGTTAGCAAGATTAGGAGAATAGCTTCCAAGCACAGTTAGCTCTTTATAATAAATATCGTTATTAGTAAAAGCTTTAAGCTGATCACTGACACTACTGAAAACCACTATAGTAGCACCATTGGCAGCGTGCTTGATAGCTAGGTCTACAGTAGCAGAAGATCCAGCACAAAGGAAAATATAATTATAAGAATGATTGAGAGAGGAGATGCTCTTATCGAAACCTAATTCCTTAGCTAGTTTAAGCCGGTCCTCAATTAAATCTAAACCAGTAAGTTCTGCATTTGGAAGATAATGTTTAACTACTTGTCCCATGATGAGACCAATAGAGCCTAAACCTATAACAAGAACCTTAGGATGGAATTTTGCCATTGCAATATTAGAACGCTCAGCAGCTTTGATACAACATGCTATTGGTTCTATGAAACTTCCTTCTTCATCACTGAGATCCTCGGGAAGCTTATAAACAGTGTGTTTCAGGTGAGCCTCGCTGAGTTCTAGATACTCACAAAATGCACCTGGATTGAAGTTAGTAGATTTAAATTGTGTGCAGAGACTTTCTTGACCATTGAGACAATAATTACATTCTAAGCAGGGTACATGATGAGAAGAAATAATGCGATCGCCAACTTGAAGACCGTACTTAGAACCTAGTTCTTCTGATATCTCATCTATTAGCCCTACCATTTCGTGACCTAGTATAGCTCCAGGTTTCACTAGTCCTTGATTGAGCTTGAGCAAATCAGAACCGCAAACTCCAACACCAATAACTTTGATAATAGCGTTACTATCAGTTAGCTTGGGTTTAGCTGTGTCAATTAATTGAAGAAAGGATGTTTCGCTTGATTGAGGATTGTAGGCTAGTGCTTTCATTTGGTTTATCAATTAGAGAGGCTAAAGCATTGATTAGTAATGGGTTTGCTTTGGGTAAACGTGTAACCTTGAAATTAACTATATCATTTTCATAGGCGAGATCTCTATACTGCATACCAATCTCTTCTATAGTTTCAATATGATCCCCAACAAAACTTATTGGGATTACAATTAGATTTTTGACCCCATCTCGTCCGAGTTTTTTAATAGCAGTATCAGTGTATGGTTCTAACCATTTGACTGGTCCCACTCTGCTTTGGTAGGAAATAGACCAACTTAAATCATATAGTTCTGAGCGTAGTTTGTTTTTATAGTTTCTTAGATTATAGTTATCAGCGACTCTTTGCAATACTAAGCTAACACAATCTTCGATTTGTTTTTGATATGGATCGCCTTCTTGAATATATTTAGTAGGTAGTCCATGAGCGGAGAAGAGCAAATGAGCATCTTTTGTATTGTGCAATAAAGTTTCTATGCGACTTGCGATTAGTTCTATAAAAGAAGGATTGTCATACCAAGCTTCTATGTACTTGACTTGAACTTTAGGTGTAAAACCAGTTGTATCGAACAACTCTTTACACTCAATAATACTGGAGCCTGAGGTAGCTAGAGAGTATTGAGGATAGAGAGGTATTACAGTTAGTTCATTAATGCCATCTCTTTCCATATCTTGTAGGGCATCTTTAAGGAAAGGATATGAATAGCGCATGGCAATATATACTCGATAGTTTCCGCCTAGTTTTTTTTCTAGGGCTTTAGCTTGACATTGGGTTTCAAACAGTATGGGAGAAGAGCCGCCAATTTTTTCATAGTTATGAGAAACTTTTTGTGCTCTTCTAGATGAGATAAATTTGGCAAACTGTGTTTGATAAGGTTTAAGGAAACTTGGTAGTTGAATAATATAAGGATCATTGAAAAGCTTAAAGAGAAATCCCTTTACTTCTTGACTGCAGCAGGGTCCGCCCATTTGTAGTAATAATACGCCTTTCACTATTGGTTTATTATAGCGTGAAGCTTTTAGGGTTTAGAAAGAAGTCAATTTAGTATAATGATTCGCTATGCACCCCATCGCTATACGTGGAGCCACTACTGTTAATAAAAATAATGCTGATGAAATTAAAACAGCATCTATTGAGATGACACGTAAGTTAGTGGAAGAGAATGGCATTAATCCTGATGATATTATTATGGTTTTTCTTACTATGACGGCTGATCTTAGTGCTTATAATGCTGCATCAGCGATTAGACTAGGACTCAATTGGCAAGATGTACCTTTCTTCACTTCTCAAGAACCTAGTATTGATGGCATGTTACCTCAATGCATTAGAATTCTAGTTCAATGTCATAGTGATAAACACAAATCCCAAGTTAAGCATATTTATTTAGGGGAAGCGGCAAAATTACGTCCAGATTTAACATCTAATAATTAACACCTTATGATATTTACCGTTCCTAATTTTATTTCTATTTTCCGTGTATTACTCATGGTATTTGCCTTTTGGCATTTTTTATTCAATAATAATCAATGGTATTTTCTAATTCTTACTATTATTATTGTTTCGCTTGATGCTGTAGATGGGATTATCGCTCGTAAATTAAATCAAGCTAGCCCATTAGGCGCCAAGATAGATATTCTGGCTGACAGAATTACTGAGCTTAGTTATTGGCTATTCTTTGCCTTTTTAGGATTAATTGGCTATTGGGTTTTCGGATTTTTTCTTATACGTGGTTTAGTAGTAGATTATTTAACGAGAAACCAGGATAAACCACTGGGAGATTCGTGGTTACGTTCTAGCCGTTTTATGAGAGGAGCATATGGGACGCTTAAGACTTTGAGTTTTTGCTTATTGATTATTGCTCCTAATTTTATTTATTGGGATATCAATTGGACACAGGGCATTGTCTATTTGACTGTAGTAATTTGTTTTTTAAGAGCTTGGCCAGTACTTTCCTCTAGTATTTCAAAGAAACCTAGTATATAGTGGAGTTATGATCTCTTCGCAATTTATTGGTAAAACTTACGCTCCGGTAACTTATGAAGTTGGGTATGAGAAATTACGAGATTTTCTTGTTGCAACTAAGGCTGATCTAAAGAAATTTAAGGAAATAGTGCCACCTACTTTCCCTGTGGTATATGGTCATGGACTTTTGTGGCAAGTTCTTTTTGATCCTGAGTTAAAAATGAATCTCAGTAAATTGGTTCATGGTGAACAAGAGTTTATTTATCATAAGCCTGTACGAATAGGAGATACCATTACTAGCAATGCACGCATTGAAAAGATTTTTGAGAAAGGTCCTCATGATTTTGTAGTTTTGGTTTCGGAAGCTTTTAACCAAAACAACGAGAAAGTTTGTGATTCTATTTGGACCTTTATTATGCGTGGTGGTAATGATAAGGATTTTACTCTGCAAGAAAAACTAATGATGAAATTAGCAAGTATCATACCCCCTTGCCCTAGAGCCAAAGCTAAACAAAAAAAGGCTTTGGATGAATTAATAACCAAGACTGGTAAAACTATTGCTTTAGATAGAGCACAACAAGATCTAGTTTACTATGAGAAAACATCTGCTACTGATGTAATGATGCAAGTCTTTATAGATAAATATATGCCACAAGTTTATGCTGGAGCTAGCGGTGATTTTAATATTATTCATTTAGACGAAGCTTTTGGTCGTTCTGTTGGACTCGGAGGTAATATACTTCATGGTATGGCAACAATGGCACTTGGAGCTAATCTTGCTATGCATGACATTAATCCTGAATCTGCTAAACGTTATAGAGCTAGGTTCTCCGCTCCTGTTAAACCTTTGGATACTATAACTTATAAGGGTTCTTGGTCAGGTAAGGAATTAAAATTCAAAGCTTTAAATCATAAAGGTGAGGAAGTAATTAATTCGGCTGTTTTTGAAATTTATTAGTGGTCTAATGAGGCTTATTATAATGTAGCTGATTCCTCAATCTCTTCATCTAAAGTTTCTGAATCATCTTCGGTGCTACCTTTTACTTTATAAGATTCGTCTGCATTATCATCACTAGGGGTTCGGCTATCAGCATCATCAAGAAATTTATTCTGAAGCTTTTGAATTTCACTATAAGGCATATTTTTTCCATAAACCATTAACATAGTAGCTAAGCTGTCAATGGTAAAGAAAGTGAATTCCATAAAAGATTTTTCTTTGCCTAATTCTACTAATTCATGTACTACATCAGATCTATTCTCAAATCTGTGACTACTAATAAATTTTAAATAATCCTCAACAACGTTCGGTTTGAGCCTTTCTTCTCTTTTATTAATTTCTAGCATTTGAGCAAAGAATTTTTTTCTTAGCTTGCTTATGGAATACAATGTTTCCTCATCGTTAATTTCATCCATAGTTTTGTTTATAGAGCCTACTAAGAGAGATTTAGCATCTAGAGCTTGAATATATAAAGTTTGAGAGAATTTTTCTCGATATGTTGCCGCTTCACTCTTATCAACTGCGAACATTAGTTCTGGATTGTCAATGAAAAGAATATAAGGTTTACGTAAAGTACTAAAAATATTGCAAGTGGCATTATAAGAATCTTTATCGGTAATGTTAAGTAGATCAATATAGCCGAAATTGAAATTCTTCTCTTTAGCAAAGGCTTTAGTAAAATATAATTTATCTAGTTTGTCATTACCAGCTATAAGAATACCACCATAACTTTTTTCACATTCTTCACCATCTCTATTATTACTAGATTGGAAAAATAATGTTTTAAAGTCATCATATTGTGATTTGAATATAGTTGGTACAAATATTATTGATTCTTTCACATCTACAAATTTCAGATCATCTTCTTCAAAGGATTTAACTAATGGTAATATACAAATATTATTAATCTCGTTAGCTTCTAATGAATGGAGTTTGCAAATAGCCTTACGAAGATCATTTTGTTCATTGTCCTTCAGCAAAGTCATAGCATAAACTTCTGTTGGATTGAGAGCAGTTTTTTCTTCATTAAGTCTTTTTACGAGGGGATTAATTATATAGGATTGTAATCTTATGGAATCACATGCTTCTCTAATAATTTTAAAGAAATCATATTGTCCTATATTTCTTATAGCCTCTTTAAGTAAGTCATGTAATAACTGAGAATCTTCAGCTCGGATATCTCGATTAGCATTGATCATGCGATTAACTTGTTTCTTGAGTGTTTCCAATATTACTTGTCTGTAACCTTCACCAGAAAAGGATTCTGCAACTCTTAGTGCATGCGATTTGATGTTAAAAGTTTCATCACTGCTATTGAGCAGGGCTATCATCATACCGATTCCTAGCTCATTAAGTTGGGGCAATGCATTAATAATGATTTTTTTCTTGTCAAGGCAAGCTTGAGAGCTAGATGAATTTTTATCAAATTCATCATTTAAAACTCGCATACTATATAAAGGATTGAGCTCAATTAATATATGAACAGATTTTTCATAATAACTAGGAATACTTTTATATTCTCCCCAGAGTCTTCCGGTTTCTTGTAAAAATTTACCTAATGTTTCTTCAGCCCTTTGTTCTTTAAATGCATGCATAACTCCTAGCACTTCTAGTGTTACATAACCCCAGAATTTGGATGGTCCAGTTAGATGTTCAGCTAAGAGCCTAAATGCTTCTGCTTTTATATCTCTATTTTGTGTTTCAATCCATTTAAGCCAGCTCTTGCTTGATTTATGATTATATTGGTAAAAAATATCTGCTAAAGGGCTGTCTATATCAAGTTCACTATCAATCACTTCATCTAAGTTGTCACCTGTATGAAAAGAAAACATGTGTTTGTTTGCTATAACTAAATAAGCAATTACTATAATTCCTAAGACGATTAATATTGCAATAAGGAAAGGATCATCCAATAGTCCCATTATAAATCTCCTCTGTTAGGGAAGCTCAGTCCATCTAATCTTTCAAATTCACTAACTTCAATTAATTTGCCATGCACTAGTAATGATGCTCTAAAGTATTTAGTTAAAAATTTCTCAAATTCAAATGGTGTCATTTCTGAGCTTGGTTTAAGAATATTGAATGATTCCCATTTTTCTGCTTCTCGTCCAGATTGTAAGCTACTTAGTTTAGATTTTAAGATAGTATTTTTCTCGGCATCTTGATATATAGTGATTTGTACTGCTTGTGGGAATAGTGCCTGTAGCTCTGCATGACCAGCGAATAAACTAGAACTACCGCTCTCAGTGATATCAGCATCTTGGTTTATTGTACCTATAATAAAAACCATTTTGTCAGCTAGTAATTGTTTTAGATTTTTTGTGAAATTGTCATGCTGACCTCCTAATAAAGATCCCATATCATCAAAATATATAATACAAGGTTTGTGTTCAGAAACTACTTCTAGTAATTCTTTGCTTGCAACTGCAGAATGTGCAATCTCCTCGTAAACCACATAAATAAAGGATAGTTTTTTCTCTGCAGCAAGAGCTCTTGCTAAATATAATTTTTCCTTATCTGCTAGTCCAGTGAGAGAGATTCCACAGTTATGTCCTCCCTGACGCTGAGAAGAAATTATTTTAAAAGCATCTTTAAGCTTTTCATATACATCATCTACTTCTCTGGGGATGGCAAGAGCTTTGCCACCATTTTCATAGTTGGCAGAAGATTTATCAAATGATTCTTTATTAGAATGATCTATGTATGAGCAGAGATTTTTCTCGTCAGCTGATAGTTTACGTACATTAGCTAGAGTATTGGCTACTTGACCTTGCTCGTCAGTTGCTAGATTTATTAGCATATATAGATTTTCTGGAGAGAATTCGTCAATGCTACTTTTGATGATTAGATCAAGAGATTTAATAGCTATATTAGAAAGATGTGGACTAGTACAACATTTGACTATTAAATCAAAAGTTTCTTCATCCATGCTATGAGTTGCTAAATTGAATAATTGCTCAAAAATTTTACTATCATCGTTAGTCATTACTCTTGATGTATCAGTAGCAAATTCTTTAATTGCATCAATAAATGCTTTGTGTGCTTCTTCTTCACTTCTGGTTGATTCTGCTATATTAACGGCATGACTTCTTGTTTTATAAGTTTCTTTAGTTTCAACTAAAATTTTTGTAAATAATGAAGAGATATCTTCTTCCTCTGGGAAGGCTTTAAATGAGTTGATAATGCAGATGGTAATATCATCATTATCTATAGGTCTTTTTTCTATCTCTTCTTTTAGAATATTTATAGCAGAATCTTTATCAAGTTTAATAATACTTTCGCAAGCAGCTTCATAACACTGTGAGGAGATAATATATTTTTGCCATATACGTTTACAGGTTTTAAGTACGCTTCTAAGAGTTGTATTCATATCACTGTCTTCAAATGCAGCAAGAGTTTTAATTGCCTCAGGTGTTATTGCTCCCCAAGAAGCAGGCTCTCCATTGATATGTTCTAATAATTGATTTTTGGCGATTGATAGAGTTTCCCCGCCTGCAGCAATAGTTGCATCAGCCCATTCTTGGGCACTTTTGTGATGATATTGATAAAAAATTTCTCCTAAAGCGCCGTAATTTTTTTTACCGCCAGTAAATCGACCTAGATTTAATTTTTCTGATAGGGATCTCAGAGTCTCAGCAATATAGTTATAAGAAGCTACTCCTAAAACTGCTAGGACTATGACGGCGATTAAAATATTGATTAAGAATGACATCTATTTAATGACCACCACCGTGCCCACCGCCATGTCCACCAGCTTCGGCAGTAGGTTTTGCAGCAGCTTCTTCACCATGCTCTGCACCAGCACTAGCCTCGGCACTTACAGGATTACGTTTCCTGAAGGCTTCCCTTTCTTTTTTGCGTTTCAATTCTTCCAGAGTTAGTGGTTGAGTTGGTCTGCCAGCAGATTTTTTGGCATATTCTTCAACATCGTAATCACCTTTTTGTTTTAATTGTGACTCTAATACTTTTTGTTCTTTAACCAATTTGCCAAGATCATCTTGAGCATCAATGTATACTGGTTTTAATTTTTCTAATTCACCTTCTTGCAATAAAAGAATAGTCATTCTTCTATTACTTGGTGATAACGGTACATCAGGGTCTTTAGGCTGAGTGTCAGCATATCCTTCGATTCTGGCAAATCTTGTTTTATTAATACCGCCATAAATTAATCTGGTTTTAATAGCTATTGCTCTATCAGTAGATAGATTCCAGTTATCATAGTTACCATAATTGAATTGCTTGCTATCGGTATGTCCAGCAACAATAATAGGACTGATTTTGTCTCTCATGACATTAGCAAGTTTGTCTATTATAGTAGTAGCTTGTTCAGTTAGAGCTGCAGAGCCAGATTTGAAACTTTCCATTTCATTACTATCTTTAATTTCAATAAGAATGCCATTCTCTACCAGATTAAATTCGATTTTATCGAGCAAGTCCTCATCAGCAGTCATCTCTAACTGCTCTTTCATTTCCTGTTGCATTTTTTTCTGGATTTCTTTTTTATTATTACCATCCAGAACTAATTTTTGGAATTCAAGGAAACTAGAGCCACCTTCTAACTTACCAGGATTACCGGGTCTTTTAGCTCCACCAAAAATAAATATATTGCCATCTATTGGCCCTGACTGAGTTGGCTGTTTGAAATAACTAGAAATAGCTGATTTAGAACTTGGATCAACGTTAATAAGCCACAATAAAAGAAACAGACACATCATTGCTGTAACGAAGTCAGCATATGCTACTTTCCATGCACCACCATGTGCAGCAGCATGACCACTCTTCTTAATGATCTTCTTAATAATTATTGGTTCTTCGTTTTCTGCAGTTTTTTCTGCCATTATTTCTTAGATTCCTTCTTTATTGTTATTCCTGTAATTGCCTAGGCTATTTAGTTGATGCATCTAAGCTATTTAGTTGATTTTTTGATAAAAAACATGGAGATAAATTTTATTCTGCCGATTAACCTAAATGAAATAAGTCTCTTAAATCATTTAAAAAGATAAGAACCATGAATAATGTAAGTTCAGCAGCAGCAAAAATCCAAGGCCAGAGCAAAAAGTTCTTGAAAAATGTTGTTGATTCAGCTAATCCAATTCAGCTTATTGTCTTACTTTATGAAGGTTGTTTGCAATGGCTGCACATGGCAAAACAGGAAATTAAGAAAAATAAAGAAGAAAAATTACCCAATTGGTCTAATTATGCAAGCTATATGGGTATGGCTTTGGAGATTCTAACTCACTTACAAGATAGCCTTGATCACAAACAAGCAAAGGATTTTTCAGACCGTATGTTTGCTCTTTATGATTTTATGAAGGGCAATTTAGTTAAGGCTAATGCTAAGAAGGATGAAAAATTAATTGATGAAGTAGTTAATCTCCTTAAAGATTTAAAAGAAACTTGGAAAGAAGCAATTAGAAAACAAGCTGTATAATTTGAGTTTTAATTAAGAAGAATTACCCTTTATAATGGGGATGTGCTTCAACTCAAAAATATCAACAAATCTTTCGGCAACCAAAAAGTTCTTAAAGACATTAATTTAGAAATTAATGATGGTGAGTTTGTTGTTCTGGTTGGACCAAGTGGTTGTGGTAAAAGTACTTTAATTCGTATTATTGCTGGTTTGGAGCAGGAGGATTCTGGCAAGATTATTTACAATGGTTCTGAGATCCAGTCTCTGCCACCTAAAGAAAGAAAACTAGCAATGGTTTTTCAGAATTATGCGTTATATCCTCATAAGACAGTCTATGACAATATCGCTTTCCCTTTAAAGATTAGCGGGGTTAGTCAAGGGCTTATCAATACTAAAGTGCAAGATATTGCCAGTAAGCTTGGTTTATTAGAATACTTGAAACGTAAACCTAAGGAGCTTTCTGGTGGACAGAGACAGCGAGTGGCTTTGGCAAGAGCCATGGCTAAAGACCCTGAGATATTTTTATTAGATGAACCGCTTAGTAATTTAGATGCTAAGCTGCGGATGCAAATGCGCCATGAGTTGTTTCGGATGCATAAGGAATTTCAGGCAACTTTTATATATGTGACTCATGATCAAGTGGAAGCTTTAAGTCTGGGTGACAGAATTGTAGTTTTGAAAGATGGAGAAATACAGCAGCAAGGTAATCCTGTAGAAATTTATAAACAACCAGCTAATAGCTTTGTTGCAAGCTTTATAGGTTCTCCTGGTACTAATTTATTGAACTTAGATAGTAGTGATCATATAGTTGGCATTCGACCCGAGTTTCTTAGTTTAGAACCAACAACTCCTGAGGCTTCAAAAATTGAAATCATATTACAGAATATAGAAATGTTAGGACAAGAATATCTTATATATGGTCTATTAGAGAAATCTCGTTCGAAACAAGTGTTAGTTGCTAAAGTTGCCAATAATCATGTATCTACACAACTTTACGATAATTTCCTAAAGTCAAACAAAAAATTCGTATTACCTTTATATTATAATAATAATGTGCTATATTATTTTAATGCACTCAATGGCGAGACATGCGAAGCATTCTAAGATTAATCAATAATAATAACTATTGCATTTATTCTCAGATGATTCATAATAGAGGATAACATGGCAAACACGGATCCCTTCATCTCTCGTCAAATAGATCTTAACCTAGATATAGGCCAGGGTTATGGTGAATATTTTGCTGAAAAAGATTTAATGCCTTTTGCTACTTCAGTTAACATTTCTACTGGAGCTCACTCAGGTGAACCTGCTCAAATAGATAAAGCTATAGGTGCTTGTAAAGATTATTCCGAATTAGCTTTAGGTGCTTTGATTTCTTATCCAGATATTTTAGGCTATGGTATGCGCAAGATACAACTTAGTAACGAAGAACTTCGCGCTACTATCATTGCTCAGTTAGGTGCATTATCAGCACTAACTAAAACACACAATTATGAATTGCAACATGTTAGAGCACATGGTTACTTATATCAACAACTAGCAACTAATTACTCAGTTGCAGAGACAGTTGCTAAAGCAATTCAGGAGTTTAGTCAGTGGTTGATTTTAGTTGGTCCAGCAAGTCCTGTACTTCAAGAAGTAGGTTCATGGACCAATGTTAGAGTGGCTTTTGAAGCCCGCATTGATCATAGATATAGAGCAGATGGACAACAGATTCCATTTGATTTTGATAAAGATTCTAATTTAGATATCGACACAGTAGCTCAAAGAGCGAGGGATTTGATCTATAAGTCGGTTGTTAAGTTGGAAGATGGTGTTACTGAGGTTGATCTCAAGTTTGAGACCCTGCATTTGCCATCACGAATCAGAAATTCTCTAGAAATAGCTAAACTAGTTAGAGGAATGGTGCTTAAACCGCTGCCACTTAAGACCGTGGATTATGAGCCCTACCTGTCAGAGTTTATTTAGTTTACATTTATGGAGAAGAATGATAAAATAATACATTAGAAAAGTCGATTAGGGAAAATACCTAAAAGGAAAGATAAGAGGGACATTAAAGTGAGAGAAGAATTAGTAAAAGAGCAAGTAGAAAAGTATATTGAGTCCTTAGAGAAGGATAATGATACAGTCAAAGCTTATAGACTTGATTTAGAGAAGTTTATGACAGCTTTTGGTGATAAAAAACCCACGGAAATTAAGTTTCCAGAATTAAAGGCATATTTAGATGCGCTGAAAACAAGAAACGGCAAACGTGTTAGCGTTTCAACGCAAAACAGACATTACGCAACCATTAGCTGCTTCTTTAATTGGTTGATTAAACAATCTAAATTGATTGAGAATCCAATTAAGAACGTTGCAAGACGTAGACCTAATAAGGATCTTGGAGAAATTAACTCTAAGGATATTATTAGATACCTAGATAAAGAAACAGTTTCACAAATAATGAGCAACGCTAAAACTATTAGAGAGGAGTTTTTATTTGACTTACTTTATTCAAGTGGTCTTAGAATCTCTGAAGCACTAGCTCTTAATGTACAAGATATTCGTAATGGAGTAATTCAAATTAGAGCAGGCAAAGGTAATAGACCAAGAGTTACTTATATGTCTAAGCACACTGAGAAGCTTTTCAAGAAGTATCTTGAGAAGAGAGTTCCAGATCGTTCAGTGCTTTTCAAAGCGCAGAATATTGAAGAGGCTCAAGCTCTAAGAAACGAAGGTGCATTGTTTACTACTAACAATGGTACTCGCCTCGGCTATCACAGAGCTAATCAGTTGTTCAAGCAAGCTGCAAGAAACATGAAAAACCCTGATAATGCTCCTCTTACTATTCACCAACTTAGACATACTTTCTGTACTGAAAGAGTTGGTCATATAGATATCAGAGTATTGCAGAGATTAGCTGGTCACAGCGATATCAGAACTACACTTAGATACGCTAAGGTAGTTGATAAAGTTGCTAGAGAACAGTTTGATAAATATGACAGAGAAAGAACAGCTGGCTTTGATGACAGAGGTGATTTCAAGCTTCCTACTCAAGAAGATTTTGAGAAAGCAGCAGCGCTCGTCTAAGTAATCTTCATAAGACTTAAAAAACATGGATGCTTATGTGCATTGGCTTAGTTGTTATTACTAAACGCCTTGTGCGTATAATGTAATAGTGCTAAATCGTAAGCAGCTAATAATAATCCCTGGCTCCTGCTCGGCCAAATCTAATTGGTTTGACCAGATACATTTTTTTGAGTCCATAGGTTATGAAGTGAAGTTCTTAAATTTGGATGCACATAAACATAGAACTTTAATTGAATGTTCTAGTGATTTATTTTTGAAATTAAAATATGCACTGCAACCCAGGATAGGACCAGATGATGATGTTACTGAGATAGAGAATATTGAAGATATGTTTGAGGATGTTGATACTATTAATAATCCTAAGTCAGATACGGTTATTCTTGCTCATTCTATGGGAGCCATGTTGTTACTTAAAATATTGTCCGAGCCCAAATACTATCGTAATGAGAATCCAGAGACTTTTGCTAAGCTTGAGCAAGCTAAGCTGGTTTTCATTCAAGTGCCTTTAAATGTCAATCGCTCTCTCTTACCGGTTTTAAATGCGTTACAGTATCTTGTATATCCATTCTTCTTTGTTTATCATCATACAATTTTTGGTTTGATAGAAGGGATGCTCTTGACTATTAAAAAACTTTTTAAATCTATAGCAAATAAGCTACGCAGAATTAGTTTCTTAAAATATATCACCCCAGTTTTTAATGTATTAGATTTATTACTGAATATAATGCTTATGAACAATGCTTTCTTGGGTTCTAAGCCTAATGAGTTCGCTAATTTAATTAATTACTATAAGCAATGGGATGAATTTTCTTTAGAAGGATTTTTTGCAGATAAGAATGAAGCTATGTTTAGTCGGGCAATGATGAAACGAGCTGAAAGCACTCTAAATCATTTTAATATTCAGGCTACTAAGAATTATCATTTCACTACTGGTCATCCAGACCCATTTTGTAATTCTATCTTAGTGAAACAGTTTGCAACTGAGCTTGGAGCGAATGTTCTTGATTTAGGCTATGGTTTTCATAATCCTCAGCATGTATTCTGGAATCAAGACAAGCTACATCAGCATATTATTAAGTGATTGGATGAGCTTTCTTTTCTTGAAGGCGTTTTTCTTCTCGTTTAATAAAGTAAGTTACTATCGACATCGCTATAACCATTATGATTCCTACTGTAGCAATAAAATCCATATTACTCTCCTTTACTTTCTCCTGGGTGGATTAGCCATGCCATATAACCTATACCTATTATAACAAAGGATAGTTACTTAAGGCAGAAGAGTACCCGTCGCCGTCATCGCGAGGAGCACGCATAGCGTGCGACGTGGCGATCCACTCCTAAGCGTGTATGATGAAGGCTTTAGAGTGGATTGCTTCGTCACTCACTTCGTTCGTTCCTCGCAATGACGGATTACGGGTATCGGTTTTTTGAAAGTTTAACTTTAGATTACATTGCCATAATAGAATAGCCGCAATCTACGTGAAGTACTTCACCTGTGATGCCGCCGGAGAGCGAGCTTGCAAGGAATAATGCAGTGCCGCCTATCTCTTCTACTAATACATTGCGTTTGAGGGGAGCAGTTTGTGCATGCTTATTAAGCATAGTAGTGAAATCTGCAATCCCTCTTGCAGCCAAGGTTTTGACTGGTCCTGCAGATATAGCATTAACTCTAATATTGTCTACACCCAGGTCAGCAGCTAGATAACGGGTACCTGCTTCTAGAGCGGCTTTGGCGATACCCATCATATTATAGTTAGGTACTACTTTCTCTGCGCCAAGGTAAGTAAGAGTGATAATTGATCCGCCACCAGCAGCTTGCATTAATGGACGAGCTTTACGTGCCATAGCTGCAAGTGAATAGCTAGAAACATCTTGAGCGATTTGATAGTGCTCACGGAGTGTGTCTACGTAACCACCTTGCAAAGTTTCGCGTGGTGCGAAGGCAAGACAGTGCACGAGGATATCTAATTTACCACCACATTTTTTAGCGATAGTTTCAAATGCTTTATCTAAACTTTCATCATTACCAACATCTAACTCTACTAGCGTAGGATTGTCTATAACACCTTCAGTAGTTTTTTCTACTTCAGGTTTAAGTCTTTCGTTTTGGTAACTAAAAATCACTTCAGCACCAGCTGCATTGAGAGCTTGAGCTATACCCCAAGCAATACTGCGTTTATTGGCTACACCAGATACCAGGGCTTTTTTCCCTTTAAGGATTTTAGGGAATTCAATTGCTAATTTTTCTTCGGTTAAATTTTCGCTCATAGGGTCACATTTTAGCAATTTATCTAGAAGTAATAACTGGAGCCATAATTTAGGTTAAGATTCGCCCCTAATTTGCAATACGTATATAGTATAATCAAAGACGACCTTAATTGGTCAATATAAATAGAAAAATAAGCTAAGTCTACTTGATTCTAGCTTATTTTGTATAGGCCTATGATAACAGGGCTAGTTAATGCACAAGCTAATTTAGACTCAGCTAAGTTGAAGTCTCGGATAAGCACGTCTAATCCAATACCGGATACTGAAGCTTCTAATTTAGCTGCAGATCCTGTTCTAGCAAGCTTAATACCTGCTGTTATTCATGAATCAGTTATACCTAAAATTAAGACAGAGACTTCTAAGCGAGAAGACTATATACAGGCTTTTATTGATAATAAATTGGTTCGTAAGGTATTTCCAGACACTATGAATTGGATCAATGTTATTGGCAATACCTTATCGTTTGGTTCTTATGCATTGGGATTTGGTGAAACTGCTAAAAAAATTACTCAGAATATAGGAGCTCTTGCTACCAAAGCTTTCCTGGTCTCTACGGCTGTAATTAATGTTATAGAGAGATGTTATTCTAAGAATTTTCTTTCTGCTCTTGGATATTTTAATGATATTTTAGTTGCTGGTTTAGTTGGGCAGGATCATATGTATCTGGCTCGAGGAACGGCTTCTGGAACTTATAATTTGGCTAATGCATTATGTAATTCTAATAAGGAACATAAATTCTCTAGCTTTGATGAACATGTGGCACATTTAGCTAAGGGATTGAAAAAATTCTTCAATAATTTATTCTCAACTAATGTCTTAAGTAATTTTCTAGATAGCAAAAATGCCATGTTCGCGACGGTTGGTGGTCTGTTTGCTAATCTGGGAGCGCTTACTTGGATATTCTCTGGTGAGGAGAAGCTTGCTACTACTATTCGTGATATAGCGGGTGTAGTAATGGATGTAGAACAGCTTAATCCGGGGCATCTTAAGACTGGTTATAAAAATTATTTCTGGTCTGGAATATTTTTAGCTGTGGGTACTGCTTGTGATTGGCTAGCAAAAATCTTCCCTAAACAAAAAGATGGATTTGTACCATTAACTTTCATCTTAGATGGTGTAGGAAGACATTTACTGAGATTACATCAAAACCAAGAAGAGATAGAGAAACAGAAGGTATCAATGTTAATGCCTGAGGTCGCAACATGAATTTAGTAATTGATAAACCTAATAATCATGTGGTAACTGAACGTTCAATACTCAATGCCGAACGTCCAATATTTAGTGAAGAAATATCTCGTAAAGATGCTCTTCATGATCTAGCATCCAACCTTCATCAAATAGAAACTACAACTTTTAAACCTAATAGACTAGCTGTAGATCCAGCTCGTGATTTTATCCGCCGTATCATGCCACCTTGGGCTTATGGTATATCTTCCATTGCGCATATATTCACCGCAGGTATAATGGCGTTAGGGAATTTTTCGGATACTACTAAGAAAGCATGGACGCAGAATGCTACTCGATTTACTAAACTAATTAACTCTTTGGTTTACTCTGACTTAGCTTATGAAGCTTTTAAGAAAGGCTTTGCTTTTGAGTTTTTGGGTAGAGTTGCAGAGCCAGTGATGAATATGTTTGTAGACCTCAATCACTATCACTTGTTTAGAGCTTTTAGTTCAGCCTTGAATCAATTACATTCTATTAATTTGCCGCGTGTTAAAGAAGGCACTTCTATGTGGCAGAATTTTATTGATAACTTGGAAGCATCTAAGGATTTCTTTACAGAAGTATGGACTGGTCGTGGAGGTAAAATTAATGAGAAATTTGGTGGTGGTCCTAAGGACAAAGGACATACTTTAGCACTAGCTTCTCATGTACAAATTGTGGTAGGCGCACTTGCGTTATTAAATGGTATTAAGCGTAATATGGCTAATCGTATTTTAGGAGTGGCTCGTAACGTAGCTGGGGTCATTGCTGATATAGGATTATTGTTTGAAAAAGATTTCTCTGCAAGACGCGTTGGTATCTTGTATCTGGCGCATGCAGTTGGAGATACTATTAAGCGCTTCTTGCCTAATAAATTACAAGATGTAATGGATAATGCAATTATGCCACTTTATAATGCAGCAATGTATTACTTTGGTTTAATGGGTAGACGCCAAAATGATGGTGTTTATCAAATGCATGATGCGCCGCATAATGTTCATTTAGAAGCTGTGACTAAGCCATTAGACCAAGCAAAAGAGGTATTATATAATCCAGCATTAGCAAGTGCTGTGTAAAATGACTCTAAAACATAAATTTAATTTCTATATAGATCGTGGTGGTACCTTTACCGATATTTATGCAGAAATTAGAACTGAGAATCAGTTAGAAATTAAAATTCTCAAATTACTTTCTGAAGACCCTGCTAACTATTCTGATGCTCCGAGAGAAGCAATTAGACGGGTTCTACATGAGGTTCTTAAAAGAGATGAATTTAGTTATTCAGAGAAGCCTTTCCCTGCTTCTGCTAAAGATTTTACAATAGATACTATTCGCATGGGTACTACAGTAGCGACTAATGCGTTATTAGAACGTAAGGGTACTAAGTTTGCTTTGGTTACTACTAAAGGTTTCAAAGATTTACTGGAAATTGGTTATCAGAATCGCCCTAAAATTTTCGAGCTAGACATTCGTAAACCGGAGAAGTTATACGCTGAAGTTATAGAAGCTGATGAAAGAATTGATGCTCATGGAAAACTTATGCAAATTTTGAATCTTAATACTTTAGAACTTCAACTGCAGAAACTCTTAGAGCAAAATATTAGAAGTTTAGCTGTAGTACTAATGCATGCTTATAAATTTCCTGAGCATGAAAAGCAAATCGCGAAACTTGCTTATAAATTAGGTTTTACTAATGTATCTATCAGTAGTGAGGTCATGCCTATGATTAAAATAGTGCCACGCGGTGATACTGCATGTGTAGATGCTTATCTAAGTCCATTAATTAAAGCCTATATTGATAATTTTAAATCTGGTTTTAGCGATAAGCTTAAAAACACAGAATTATTATTTATGAAATCTGATGCAGGCTTAGCTCAGGTAGCTGATTTCCGTGGACATAATTCTATACTCTCTGGTCCTGCTGGTGGAGTGGTTGGTTATGCTTCAATCTCGTCATTGCAAGGAGAGAAATTCATTGGTTTTGATATGGGAGGTACTTCCACTGATGTCTCTCGTTTTGCTGATGATTATGAAATAAGTTATCAAGCTGAGATATCTGGTTTAAGAATACAAAGTCCACAACTAGATATTCATACAGTAGCTGCAGGAGGTGGTTCCAGGCTCTTCTATGAGAATGGCATGTTTAGAGCAGGACCAGAATCATCTGGAGCTCATCCAGGACCAATCTCTTACCGTAAAGGTGGTTACCTCTCTATTACTGATGCTAATTTAGTTTTAGGTAGATTAGTGCCAGAATATTTTCCTAAAGTATTTGGACTTAATGCTGATCAGCCGTTAGATAAGGAAGCTGCGCTAAAAGCCTTTCAGCAACTTAAGGAAGAAAATAATCTAACTCTTTCCGTAGAAGAAATAGCACTTGGTTTTATTAAAGTAGCTAATGAAGAAATGGCAAGACCGATACGGGAGATATCGGTAATGAAGGGTTATGATATTAAGGATCATACCTTAGTTTGTTTTGGAGGGGCTGGGGCGCAGCATGCTTGTGCCTTAGCAAGAGACTTAGGTATCAGCAAAGTTTATATTCATAGATATTCAGGAATACTTTCTGCTTATGGTCTTAGTTTAGCTAATGAAGTTATAGAGAAGCAGAAGCCAGTTTCGATATTATTAGAGCAACATCGCAATCCAGACATTGAAACTAAATTTCAAGAATTAATAATGGAGTTGTATTTAAATAAAAATGATAAAGTGCTTAAGTATTTAAATTTACGTTATCAAGGTACTAATACTAATTTCATGATACTTGAACCTAAGGACAAGAATTATATAAGAGTTTTTAAAGAAACATATTTAAGAGAGTTTGGTTTTGATCTGCAAGATAGAGAGATACAAGTGGATGATTTGCGTATTAGGCTTGTTAAAGCTTCTAATAGTGAACGGAGTGGCAGAGTGACTGAGAGTCTGAGTTTTTCAATCAATGAGCCTATTTGCTATCAGCAAGTATATTTTCAAACTTGGCTTGATGTTCCAGTATTTGATTTTAAATATATTAATAATACAATAGAGGGGCCGGCAATTATTATTCAAGATACAGCAACAATAGTCATAGAGCCAAATTTTAGGGCAAGTAAAAATATCAATGGTGATCTTGAAATAGTGTTCCATAACTCAGTCACTCAACCACCCAGTCACTCAGCTACTCCCTCAAATAATAACCCAATTCAACTTGCTATATTTTCTAATCGTTTTATGTCTATTGCAGAACAGATGGGAAGAACGCTTGAGAAGACAGCTATATCTACTAATATAAAAGAGCGTTTAGATTTTTCTTGTGCGATTTTTGATAGGGCTGGGAATTTAGTGGCTAATGCTCCACACCAACCTGTGCATTTGGGTTCTATGGGACATGCGGTGCAGAAGCAAATAGAGTTTTATGGCTATGAAGGAATTAAACCTGGAGATAGTATTCTTACTAATCATCCCAATATGGGCGGCTCACATTTGCCTGATATGACAGTAATAACACCTGTCTTTAATGCTGATGGCATAATATTTTTTGTGGCAAATCGTGCTCACCATGCAGATATCGGTGGTATTAGTCCTGGGTCTATGCCTAGCTTCTCTAAGTCATTATCAGAAGAAGGTGTAGCTGTTAAAAGTTTTAAATTAGTAACAAATACTAAGTTTCAAGAAGAGGCGCTTAGAGAACTTTTTAAGTCGTCACGGATAATAGAGGATAATATTTCTGATTTACGCGCGCAGGTTGCAGCTAATAATAAAGGTATAGAACTGATTCAAGATCTTATTAAAACTTACTCTTTAGAGTTAGTTCTAAAGCAGATGCAAGCGATACAAGAGAACGCAGAAACTGCAGTGAGAGAGCTTCTAAAGAAATTTTCTACTAATTCAGAATTGATAGCTAATGACTATTTGGATGATGGTAGTGAAATTAAATTAAAAGTTAGTATTGATAAAGAGCAAGGTTCCGCTGTTTTTGATTTCACTGGTACTGCTTCTCAATTAGAGTCTAATCTTAATACACCTGTCGCTGTAACCAGTTCAGCAGTGCTTTATGCGCTTAGATGCATGATTAATAAAGAGATCCCATTGAATCAAGGTTGTCTGAAACCCATTAAGATTATTATTCCTGAAGGATCTTTATTAAACCCATCTGAAGATGCTGCTGTAGTTGGTGGTAATGTACAAACCTCTCAGCGTATTGTTGATGTGATTTTTAAAGCCTTTAGTGCTTGCGCTGCATCGCAGGGTTGTATGAATAATATAAGTTTTGGGCGAGAAGATTCTGATTCCGCATCTTTTGGTTATTATGAAACTATAGGTGGAGGTGCGGGTGCAGGTCCTAACTGGCATGGTGCTTCTGGTGTGCATACGCATATGACCAATACTCGCATTACTGATCCAGAGATATTAGAGACACGTTATCCCGTTATACTCAGAGAATTCTCTATTAGAGAAGGCTCTGGTGGTGCTGGTAAATATCGAGGTGGTGATGGTTTGATAAGAGTCTTAGAGTTTCTTGATGATCTTAGTTTATCTATTCTTACAGAACGCCGTGTCTATGCACCTTATGGTATGGCAGGTGGTGAGCCAGGTGCTAAAGGTGAGAACTGGCTTGAACGAGTGAATGGTGCTAAAGAAAACTTAGGGAGTAAAAATCAAGTGAAAGTTTATAAGGGTGACAAATTAATAATTAAGACACCTGGTGGTGGAGGATATAATAAGGTAGAACCTAATTTACAATGACAAGCAAGATTATACAAGTTATAGGTGGCGGGCTGGCTGGGACAGAATGTGCATGGCAATTGGCGCGCGGGATAGAGAAGTATAAATTAGCTTATAAAGTGAAGCTTTATGAAATGCGTCCGCAGGTGAAAACTCCAGCGCATCATACTAATAACCTTGCTGAATTAGTTTGTTCTAATTCCTTAGGGTCTGAATTACTTACAACAGCTCGAGGAGTGTTAATTCACGAAATGATGGCGTTCGATAGTTTGATTATTTCTGCTGCTAAGCATGCACAAGTACCAGCTGGGCAAGCACTTGCAGTAGATAGAGATATATTTGCGAAATATATTACCGATGCTATAGAACAAAATCCCCATATAGAAATTATTCGTGAAGAATTTATCGAGGATCTTGCAGGTCACATAGATACGAAAGAATATATTGTTATTGCTACAGGACCATTGACATCTCCTGTACTTGCAGAACAAATCCAAAAATTATTAAAGAAAGTCAATCCCCAAGCCAATTCTACTTACTTGCATTTCTTTGATGCGGCAGCGCCGATAGTTGATGCTGATTCTATTAATATGAATATAGCTTTCAAGGCTTCTCGTTATGGTAAGGAAAGTTCAATGCAAACCTTAGAACGTTTAGATGAGGGTGACTATATTAATTGTCCGTTTTATGCTCAAGAAGAATTTGATAAATTTTATAACGCATTGATGACAGCAGAGCGAGCGCCGTTAAAAGAGTTTGAAAAAGAGACTGCTAAATTTTTTCAAGGATGTATGCCGATAGAAAGGATTGCTGAACAAGGGCAGAAGACGCTTTGTTTCGGTCCACTGAAACCTGTAGGTTTGAGAGATCCACGTAATCCAGAGCGCAAGCCTGTTGCTGTAGTGCAGCTTAGGCAGGACAATGTCTCTGGTTCACTATATAACATAGTAGGATTTCAAACTAATCTTAAATGGGGCGAGCAGAAGCGTGTCTTCTCGATGATCCCAGGATTAGGGAGTTTAGAGATAGTGCGTTATGGAGTGATGCATCAGAATATTTTTATTAACTCTCCAATATTTCTTAATGCTGATATGAGTTTGAAAGCCTCAAATAATATTTATTTCAGTGGGCAAATCACTGGTGTAGAAGGTTATACCGAAAGTGCTGGGACTGGAATAGTAGCAGCTAGGTCAATTATTAATAAGTTAACTGAAACTTCTGCTGAAGATTTCCCTCAAGAAACAATGCTCGGTGCACTGGCTCATTATATTTCGCATGCTGATCCTAAACACTTCCAGCCAATTAATTCCAATTGGGGTTTAATCAATACTGATCCGGAGAACCTGGAGAAAAAATATCGCAAGGATAAAAGACTTAGGCAGCAATTCCTTGCAGAGCGGGCTTTAAGTTTAGCGGCAAAGTGAAACTGTGCCCATTGTTTTTATAATCTTTGAAAGTACCATCACTAGTGGTTTTGGTGGTGTTGACGTAATAGTAGTTAGCAAAGTTATTTAGTGCAAGACTGAAGTGACTTAATATATTGGCTCTACCATTATTAGTAAATGATTTGCCAAAATCAAAAGCAGAAACACCAGCGTAGAATATAGCTGATAGTTTATTATTCCAATCTGGGTGAATAAGTTTAGCCCAATCACAGCCTATGCCCCCAGCGTTACGTAGCAATGAAGCAGCCTTGCCTAGTTGACTACCATGGTCTTTACCAACAGCAAACCCAAGCAGGGCACCAAGGAAATTACCCCAGGCACAAAGGAACATGGTATGACCCTTTTCTTTAGCTGCGCTGATAAAGACCCTTGGATTTTTACTTATAAAAGGAAGCCCATAAAGAGTCTCAGTTACCATCTCTTTAAATGCTGAAAAATTACGTCTAAGATCTTCTTCCCAAGTTTTAGCAGGAGCTAAACCTTGCAATTTATGTCTCTGAGCTTGTTCCATCATAGTAAGACCACTACTGATACCAGAAGCAGAGAACATAGATTCAAGTGGTATAAACGGTATTATTGCTGAGTAAGCAAGTCTAGCAAGCCCTTCCCAAGCGCGTTTGCCGGCTAAAGCTTCCATGCCTTTATAAGTATAGTTAGCGACATTTACTAGCTTAGATACTATGAGCGAATATTGATCAAGAAATTTAGTAAGTCCAGCGGGTAATATTTGCCATGATTTAGCTAGACCAGCTAGTAAGTGCATTAGAGAAGCAGCACTATAACCATAGATTGGTGCTTGATCACGTAAGAAATTGGCTTTAGGAGCTTTGCTTACTTGAACTTCTTCTGCAAGTTCAGTAGTAGGATTAGAAAGATGAGTAGATTGATCTAAACCTTCAGAGCTATTTAGCGCTTGGATAATTTTCTCGTTACGTATTTGCTCATTAAGGTATTTTTGTGGGTCTGGAGGCAGAGCAGCAGGGATACTAGCTTCTTTGGCCATATTAATTCTATGGCTAGATGTATTAGCTAAATTTGGATTTGGATTTATCTCTAGGCTTTGCATTGTTTTGAGATACGTAATACTTAATTATAACAGAAAAGCATTAAGTCCTTAACTTTACGGGAACAGGTTGGATTTATAAGGGTCTTTTTAGTTAAGATGAACCTTATGACAAATGAATTCCGTATAGAAAAAGACACCATGGGTGAAATTCAAGTACCCAATAATAAGTACTATGGTGCACAGACAGCAAGATCGCTAATGAATTTTAAGATTGGCAAGGATACTATGCCGATTGAAGTTATTAGAGCTTTTGCGGTGCTCAAGCAAGCCTGTGCTTTAGTCAATGCAGACCTGGGTTTGCTTGCTCAAGACAAAGCGAATCTTATTTCTCAAGCTGCTGATGAAGTTATAGAAGGTAAATTAGACGAGCACTTTCCATTAGTGATTTATCAAACTGGTTCAGGTACTCAATCTAATATGAATATTAATGAAGTACTTTCTAATCGTGCAATTGAGATTGCTGGTGGTAAGTTAGGTTCTAAAACCCCAATTCATCCCAATGATGATGTGAATAAATCCCAATCTTCTAATGATACTTTCCCTACAGCGATGCATATAGCTGCAGCAACTTTTATGCTTACGAAATTAATACCTGCAGTATATCGTCTGAAAGACGCTCTCAATGCTAAGTCTGTGGCTTTTGAGTCTATAGTGAAAATTGGTAGAACACATTTAATGGATGCCACTCCACTTACTTTAGGTCAGGAATTTTCTGGTTACACACATCAGTTAGTTAAGGCTATTGAAAGATTGGATAAAGTTTTACTTGACCTCATGGAGCTTGCTATTGGCGGTACTGCTGTGGGAACGGGATTGAATACGCATCCAGAGTTTGCTGAACGGGTTGCTGCAAAAGTTTCTGATATTACTGGTTTCAAATTTATTTCTGCCCCAAATAAATTTGAAGCACTTGCTAGCCATGATGCTTTAGTAATGGCGCATGGTGCGTTGAAAACTCTTGCAGTATCCCTAATGAAAATTGCTAATGACATTCGTCTGCTGGGTTCTGGTCCACGTTGTGGTATTGGTGAATTAAATCTCCCAGAAAATGAACCTGGTTCTTCAATCATGCCAGGTAAGGTCAATCCTACCCAATCGGAGGCTATGACCATGGTCTGCGCGCAGGTGATGGGTAATGATGTCACAATAAATATAGGTGGTTCTAATGGACATTTCGAGCTGAATGTTTTCAAGCCAGTGATTATTGCTAATTTTCTTAATTCAGCAAGATTGCTTGCGGATGCTTGTGAGTCATTCACTGACAATTGTGTAATAGGTATAGAAGCTAACGAAGTGAACTGTAAGAAGAACTTAGAAAATTCTTTAATGTTAGTTACAGCACTCAACACTCATATAGGTTATGACAACGCTGCGAAGATCGCTAAGAATGCTCATGCTAAGGGTCTTACACTGCGTCAATCTGCTCTAGAATTAGCTTTGCTTACTAATGAACAGTTTGATCAATGGGTTAGAGCGGAAGACATGCTGGGACCATCTAAATAGGTCAATATGCTTCATGTTTGTGAAATACACCCCTATTTTCATGTTAAAATTGTGAAAAATACGGTATATTTCATATTAGATGTTTAAAAGATCCCTAAAATTGCCTTTAAATGGAAGTCAAAGCGTCTTTCTTTTTGGGCCGCGTGGAACCGGCAAAAGTTATTGGCTTAGAAATAACTTGCCTTCGGCTACATATATAGATTTGCTTGATACCAATATTCGTTTTGATTTAGAGGCTAATCCCAATAAATTAAAAAACTATCTTTCCAAAAATAAAGATGAATGGATAGTAATTGATGAAGTACAAAAAGTCCCTAGCATTTTAGACGAAGTACATCGCTTAATAGAATTAGAAAAGCGAAGATTTATTCTCACTGGATCAAGTGCTAGAAAATTAAAACGTGAAGGAGTGAATCTTCTAGCTGGAAGAGCACATACTTATAAAATTTATCCACTGACTGCTATTGAACTTGGTGAAAATTTTGATATTACCAAATCACTACAATATGGGCATTTGCCTAAAATCTATGATGATATAACAATGGATAGCAAAAAATATTTGGAGTCCTACATTAAAAGTTATCTTAAAGAAGAAGTTCAGCAAGAAAGTTTAGTACGTAATATAGGAGCATTCTCTAGATTTCTTGAAGTAGCAAGTTTCTCTCAGGGAGCAGTTTTGAATATAAGTGCAATTGCTCGTGATACAGCTATTAAAGCTAATACTATAGCTAACTATTTTGATTTGCTTGAAGATATGCTTATTGCCTATCGTGTACCTGTTTTTACTAAACGTGCTAAAAGACGTTTAATAGCACATCCTAAGTTTTACTATTTTGATGCGGGAATTTATTATCATCTTAGACCAAGAAGCATTTTAGATACTGTACCTGAATTAGAAGGTGCAGGTTTAGAGACATTAGTTCTGCAAGATATGCTTGCAATCAATGAATATGATTCACTTGGCTATAAGTTTTTTTATTGGCGTACAACTCATGGAACTGAAGTGGATTTTGTTTTACTGAATGAGCAGAAGCTTATAGCAATAGAAATTAAACATTCAAGAAAAATTCATTCTAAGGATTTACAAGGGCTTAGATCCTTTAAGGAAGACTATCCTGAAGCACAACTATTAGCTTTATATCTTGGCGAAAACCAGCAGCTAATTGATGACATAGAAGTTTTACCTACAAGTAGTTTTTTGAAGAATATCAAAAGATATTTGACTTAGGATTGGTTAAATGGAGCGGAAGACGGGACTCGAACCCGCAACAGCCTGCTTGGAAGGCAGGTACTCTACCAATTGAGCTACTTCCGCTTAAATATGCTGGGCAATGATACCCTGAGCAATTCCGCTACTTCCGCTTAAGAACAGAGAGAAATTTTAGCACCAACGTTTCGACTTCGCACGTTGGTGTTGGAATTATAATAAATCGTAATACTTAACATTCATTGATAATTTGTTAATGTGCGATTTCCTCTATTTACTTTTTCAAAACTCTGCTAATATATCCTCATTATGAAAAAATTTGTTAATTTATCTATACTTGCAATTCTTTGTTTCACGTTAGCATCATGTTGCAAAACGTGTAAGAAAGATGAAGCAGCAACTTCTGCAGATACAGCAGCAGATGCAGCAGCTTCAGCAGAAGCTTCAGCAGAATCAGCAGAAGCAGCAGCTGATACAGCAGCAGATGCAGCAGAAGACGCAGCAGCAGCTGAGCACCACTAGTATTTTTGGCAAACTTTGTTTTGCTAAAATGTCTATTTAGAATTCAAAATTGGCGACCGTGTGTAAGCATGAGTCGTCTTTTTTGAGGTCTTAGTGAGCTTCTCTAATAAGGGTTATTGACTTGTCAAATCCTAATTTAATTATAGAACTCAAGTCCTTCTCTTTACAAACTATATACGGATTGGCTAGAATACTGGTTTCAATTCCGTTTTGCTTGAAACAAGATTAGGATTAATATGACAGAAGAATTAGAGTTACTCATGCCAGGTGGAAGCCTGGAGAAAATTAAATATGCTATAGCTTACGGCGCTGATGCGGTTTTTGCAGGTGTCCCTAGATATAGTTTGCGTGCTCGCGAAAATGAGTTCTGGGACCCAGAGCTAGTTAAAGAAGCAGTGGATTTTGTCCATGCTCGCGGCAAGAAGATTTACCTTACTTGTAATATATACGCCCACAATAATAAGATCAATGGTTTTATGGAAGCCATGACTGATATGGTGGCGCTTAAGCCAGATGCTTTCATTATGACTGACCCTGGTTTGATTGCACTTACCAAAGAAAAATTTCCTGATGCCGTAATTCATCTTTCAACCCAAGCTAATAACACTAATTGGGCGCAAGCTAAGTTCTGGAAAGAATATGGTGTGAAGCGTGTGATTCTTGCTCGCGAATTACGGATCGATGAAATTCGCGAAATCCATGACAATGTACCTGATCTAGAGCTCGAAGCTTTTGTACATGGTTCTATTTGCATGGCGTACTCAGGTCGCTGTTTACTTTCTAACTATCTCAATTACCGTGATGCTAATCAAGGTACTTGCTCGCATACTTGTAGATGGGGCTTCAAAATCCATGCTAATGATGCGGCGCGTTCTAAGCTTAATACTAAAGGTGAATCTATATTTGAATTTGATGATGTAGCTACTGACTATATTCCTCTTGATGGAGATTTCTACTTAGAAGAGCGTGAGCGTCCAGGTGAAATGTTGCCTATTGATGAAGATGAGTTTGGCACTTACATAATGAACTCTAAGGATCTCTGTGCTGTAGACTATCTTACTGAACTCAGAGACGCTGGCATTATTAGTTTTAAAGTAGAAGGACGTAATAAGACAGAATATTACGCAGCTTTAGTCGCCCGTGCTTACAAACGCGGTCTTGATGCTATTTCTAATGGTGGTACTTTATCTAAGGATCTTAGAGATTGGATGCTGGCAGAAGTATCTACTACTGCTAATCGTGGATTTATTCCTGGCTTCTACGCGCGTAATGCAGCTGCAGCAGCGCAAGAATTAGCTAGATCTCATTCAGTACAAACGCATCTCTTTGCTTGTCGTGTAGTTAACTATGATTCTGCAACTCAAGTAGCAGAGCTAGAGATCAAGAACCGTATTGATGCAGGTGATGAACTTACTTTTATTACTCCAGAGAATGAGTTCGTAATGAAATTTGATCAAGCTTATTATAATGGACATCCAGAAGCATTGGAGTTCTCAGCTAAATGTCACAAGAATCCTAAGAAAGCATTTAACGAGAATCAAATCGAAGCTACTGATCATGCTCATGGCGGTGGCAAGAATGTATTTATGAAACTTAGTCAGGATCTAGGCTCTAATTGGGACACTGCAATGGCACGCATGGCTTATAAAGAGGCTGTGACTTTACGTGAAAGAACTGCAATTAAAGTCTAAAATTTCTTATATCATATAATTTTTTATTCTTGTTAATCATGAGAGTCATAACTTATCTATCTTATCTGTTATAATACAATTCATGGTAAAGAAAGCAGGTCGAGATAAGCAACCCCAAAGTCCAAGTAAGGCTCCACCAATTACGGTACTTTCTCTCATGAATCAAGGCTATTCTATGCCACAAG
Source organism: uncultured Gammaproteobacteria bacterium (assembly GCA_964551135.1). Lineage (GTDB taxonomy): Bacteria > Cyanobacteriota > Vampirovibrionia > LMEP-6097 > LMEP-6097 > CAYPGT01. Next base: position 344,166 of record CAZKAT010000002.1, read on the forward strand.
CCATGGCAATAATTGCAAATAATAAAGTAGTAACACCAAGTAAACCAGCAGCACCTACTAGAGCAGAAAGAAGACAACAAGAAAAGCGTCAAGAGGCATTGCTTCGTCAAATGTCTGAGCCTTTAGAAAGAAAACCATTTGAAATAGAAGATGAGGCTTTAACTAGGACTATTTTTTATGAGCGGATGAAATCTTGGGCTAATGAATTGAGTAATATGGGACAGCGTCTATCTCCTCTTGATAGAGCTGTAATTGCAGGTCCAGGTATGAGAACACACTCTTTAATAGAAAGGGTCCAAGCTATTGCAAATAAAAATCCTAATATTAAAGATATACAGAGAATAGAAACAGCTGCTGAATTTTGTAAAAGAGAAGCAAGTTATCAAGATCTATGGTTGGAATTTGAAAATGAAATTCAGCACGCTTATGAAGCATTAGCTCCTAATTCTGCAGAGTTTATTTTAGATTCTCATCTTCCAGAAACCTATCATCAAAAAATCTTGAATCACATTGTAGATACTTTGCAAAATACTCTTAAATTAGATCCAAGATCTTTGGAACATTATAAACAACTTTTCGAAAAACTTTTCCTAGATCTTTTTACAGTTTTTGCTGGCAATTTAAAAGACGAAACTGTTCAATCAGAGATTAGTATTTATAAGTATGCTTTATCTGATTTATTTGCAAACGTTTCTATAAAAGTTTTATGCAAGCAAGGGGTTAATTTCCTTTGGTATTATACTGATGCCGATACTCCTCCTGAACCATTGCTATCTCACTTAGTTGATAATTTTAAAGGTGAGCAAAGGAGAGTTGGAGGACTTATAATTCCAGTAAATTATCAATTAGATCTAGGTCTCAATGTGCCGAAGGAGATTGTAATTTGTATGGGTGGTAATCTTTATGTCAATCTTACAACTTTGGAGTGGACGACTATACATTGTTTTAAAAATGCCCAAAAAATGCGTGATGATTTTGAAAAATTATTTAAATCTCAACCGCAATTTTCATTTGTTTCAGATCCTGAAAAGGTTGTACCATTCTTAATGGCAAATAGTCTTAATGTTGGAGAGCAGGAAGATTCTTTAAGAGCAACGATTAAAGAAAATGCCTTATTGAAAGCTGAAGCAGAATTAGCAACTAGAGCTTTTATAGAAACTAAATATCAAGCTGAAGATGGTTCGATTGATGATCAATTAAATTACTGGCTTAATACGGTTGCTAGTCAAGAAGATGAATTAAAGCAAAGATTATTACTTGATCAATCGATTGTCAAACAAGCTTATGAAAGTTTTATGACTGATCATAGTTATGAAGTAACTGGAACTACTAACAATGCTGATTTAGTTATTCTTAATAAAAGGATGCTTACACTTGAAGGGCGATTAAGACAACTAATGAAATCCAATAATCCGGCATCCTTATTGTTAGAAGGTATGGCTGGGACTATATTCCCTTATGACTCAGATTCAAATTCCACTCCAAAAGTTACAGGTAATAAAAAGCTAGTTTTCGATGACATTGATAAAGTATTATTCACAAGATTACTTACAGAGAAATTATTGGGAGATGAGGGTAGAGAAGTATCTAAGTTGGTTGCATGGGATAAATTATATTGTGCTAATGAAAATAAAATTGGTAGAGAAGCTAGTTTTGACACGCAGTGGAAAGAATACTTTAGTAATCCTACCGAATATATTCAGCATGGGAAAGATCCAGATGGATTAATGAGACTAAGAGCAGCTTGGTATAAGTTCTTTGATGAAACAATGGGTCGCTTTGATAAATATCAACAATATGTTCAAACGCGGTCTATAAACCGGGTTGCTGAAGAAATTTGGCAGGAGAATTTTTTAAGCTATAGTGGAAGAGATAGACATTATCAGAACATTGGTAATCAGACTGGCTTACATGACTGCAAATCAAACATTGGAATAGATTGGAAAAAGGTTTATAGAGAAAGGTTGGCTTTTGAATAATGCTCGATGCAGTTAAAGCTTAGGCTGCTAGAACAGCAGGTGTACCTGCTTCAATTGCTCTCGATAGAGTTTTTAAGCTATTTGCCATTTTCTCTAATCCTTGTTGTTCTTTGCTAAGTTGCCCACTAGGCGTAGCATTGTCTACTGGATTTATTTGTTTAGCTAACCCAGCAAGTATTTGACCAGCAATTCTTCTGTCTCCATCCAATCTTAATTGACTTCTTTCTTGAGGAGTTAGGTTTCCATAACTTGCGATAGCATCACCAGTAGCAGCAATCGCCTTTTGGATATGCCCCTCAAATGCTTGCATTTCGCTAAGCCCGATATCCCCTCTATCACTAAACATATGTTTCCGTTGTCGTTCCAGATGACTTGTTAGTGATGCTGGAAATCTTTGCAAAGGTTGGGCTATAGACTGCCAAAGAGTTTGAGCCTGAGATGTAGGTTGAATAGTATTCATAATAATTGAATAATAACACGGATAAGGAAAATATAAAAGTTATAATTCTGGACTTCTAGTAAATCAAACTTCTAATATTAGCTTTGCTATCTCTGCTGCTGCATCATTCTTTCCAAACTTTTCTAGAGCAGCGGAAAACTCTATAAGTAAACTTTCATCATTAACAAAAGTTTTTATTGTGTGGAATAATTCTTCTTCAAAGTTCTCGTCATTTTGATTGAGGCTTATAGCTGCACCAGCGTCTACTAGTGCTTTAGCATTAAGGGTTTGATGATCATGCGCTGCCCAAGGTAATGGTACGAAGATAGGCACTACTCCTGATGCGCTCATTTCAGCGATGGTCATTGCTCCAGAACGACATACTGTAAGATCAGCCCAGGCACAGAGTTGTGGCATGTTATGAACATAGTCATAGATTTTATAGTTACTGTACTTATCAGGATTGCTATCTAAATACTTGTCAATAAAATTCTGATAAGTTTTAGTACCAGTAACATGAACCATATCAATATTTAATTTATTTAAACGTGGTAATAAATTACCTATAGCATTATTGATAGATTCCGCTCCTTGAGAGCCTCCAGTTATAAGTAAATGTAGTTTTTCGTCTTGTAAGTTTATAGTTTGTGCTTTCTCTAGCTCGAGTATAAATTTTTTGGAGATGGGGTTTCCTGTAACTATTACTCTGTCATTTTTTGGTTTAGCAGGAAGGTTCGGGAAAGCTGTAGTAAGTGCTTCAGCATCACGAATAAAGACAAGATTTGCTAAACCAATATGAGCATCTAAGTTATGAATAATATATGGGATCTTGAGTGTAATTGCTGCTGCGAAGATAGGTGCAGCGACATATCCGCCAGTACCAAACACCATGTCTATTTTATTTTCGCGTAGATATTTTTTGCTGAGTTTGAATGCTTGATAAAATTTCCACAACCAATTTAAGATTTTAAGGGGGTTAAGTTTATTTACTACCGGATCTGTTTCTATTGCTAGAAATTTTATATAGTTGGAATATGCTATCCCATCTGCATCTTTGAGTTCGTTTTTAGTGAGTAATTCGGCTTCAAGTTTTTTAGCGTGACCTATATAATAAAGTTCAAGCTTTGATTCCTTTTCCTTTAGGGCTTCAGCTACGGCTAGACAGGGATAAATATGCCCGCCTGTGCCACCACCTGTTAATACAATTTTGCTCATTTAGTTTGAAGCCTTATAACTACCTTAATCTAAATATGCTAATCATGGAGTCATAAATATGAATATAATAACGCTGTACATCTTATTATATTGTATAGGTCCTTGATTTAATTAGCCAAATACTAAGTTTATTGATATAATGTCCTAAATAAAAGGAACAGATTTGACAGAAAAAATTAGGAAAATAAATTGGCCAGTAGCGTTGTTTTTAATTGTATCACCTATTGTTGCCGTACCAAGTTTGATTATATGGCTTCAATCGGGTAATTTTAATTGGCAAACAGTAATTTTAGGCTTAGTTCTTTTTTGCTTAGTAGAGTTAAGCATTACGGCTGGCTATCACCGCTATTTCGCTCATAGAAGTTATCAGGCAGCTTTACCAGTAAAACTTTTTTATTTAATTTTTGGATCTGCTGCTTATCAAGGTTCAGCACTTAGTTGGTCACTAGACCACAGAGATCATCATAACTATGTTGATGATAACGATAAGGATCCATACAGTATTAATAAAGGCTTTTTGTGGGCACACTTCGTTTGGTTAATTTTCAAGAGAGACAACCATGACAATAAAGAAACAAAAGGTGTAGATCTTCTTAAAGATCCTTGGATTAAATTACAGCACCGTACTTGGATACCAGTGGGAGCTTTTGTTGCCTTCGCTTTGCCAGGATTGATTGCTATGGCTTGGGGTGATTTCTGGGGTGGAGTATTTATTGCTGGTGTTTGTCGTGCAGTAGTTAATCATCATTCTACTTTCTTAATTAACTCTCTTTCTCACTGTGTTGGTAAACAAACTTACTCAGATACTCATAGTGCGCGCGACAATTGGTTTGCAGCATTTTTGACTTTTGGTGAAGGCTATCATAACTATCACCACGAATTCCCTTCTGATTACCGTAATGGTGTTCGTGCTTGGGATTGGGATCCTACTAAATGGCTTATTAAAGGTCTATCGTTTATAGGAATGACTTCTAATTTGAAGAAGATCAGAGAAGAGATCATAGTGCGTAAGCGTATGCATATGAAAGAGAAACGTTTATTGCTTAAATTAGCTAAGGCTAATGTAAATATTGCAGAATCTAAAGAGAATAAAGTTCTTGATAATCTGAAACAACAGTTTGAAGAAGCATACAAGCATTTGTCTAAGTTGCGTGATGATTACCAAAACCTAACTAAGACTATGAGCAGACCGGGAATGGTTGAACTTGAGATTCAAATTCTTAAAGATAGAATTGAATCTGCTCGTTATGAGTTTTATAGAACAGTTAGAGATTGGAAGGTTATGCAGAAGCGTGTACTCGCTTATGCCCGCGCTTAGTCTTTAGGGTTTAACTTGGTTAAATTCGTCATCCTGAGGCACGAAGTGCCGTAAGGATCCACTACTTACCGTTGAAATAAATAGTGGATCCTTACGTCGCAACCTACGGTTGCTCCTCAGGATGACGGACTAATAGATTCAGTTGAACAATTATGCTTGTTTGAGATGATCCCAAGTCTTCTCGTTACGAATATACTTCTCACCATCAAAACCATTGAAGAAGAAATCTACTAAAGTATGTTCTATACTTTCATTATCTTCTAGGTCTAATTCAAGTTGCTCTTGAGCTACATAGCTAATAGCATTAGTTTGATCGATTAATATATAGTACCAAGGCTTATCCTTAGCGGGTTTGAAGCTGTTCTTATTATAGATCTCTTCATCGTTCATAAAGTACATATCGTAATCAGTGATGATAGCTCTGTACTCATCAGTCTTATGCTTAACTATCTGACCGCGCTTGTAGAGTGGTTTATCAAACTGATTAAGAGTGTCAGCTAAATAGAATCTAGGCACAGGAGCTAAGAAGGTTTGTCCTTCTTCATCTACCATTTCATAATTGCCTTCCATGGTACCAAAATTAGTCTCAAGGTTACAGAAGCTGAAATATTCATGTGCTTGACCAGGCTTGAGTATAGGTTGCTGTCCTACTACGCCAGGTCCTTGCACTTCTTCTACCTTAGAATTAGAATCTATAATAATCCAATGACGATTAAGTAACTGTACAGTTTGCTCACTTTCGTTGGCGATACGGATTTTATAACAGAATAAATACTTGTGCTTTTTAGGATTAGAATACTCATCAAGATATACCGACAATGCAGTAACTTTGACGCGATGATCTACTTCTAGTTTGCTAATTTGCATCCTTATAATTCTATCATCACTAAGTAAAGGACTTATTAAAGTAGAACTTAAATCTCTCTTAGCTTTGTAAGATTAGTATCCATGATTAATTCAAATGGATCACAAGTATCTAGGTCTATATCATCACGTAATAATTCTAGGGTAATATAATCGCTATTGAGACCTTCCTGAATTATTCCTAAATCATTACGTTTTAATATTGAGGCTGCTTTAGTGGTAATTAATTCAAAACGTTGTTTAGCATTTAAACCTGGAATAGCATTAGCCTCGGCACGTAGATCGAGATTCTGATTAGAGGCTTCGCTATCTGTTCCAACTCCAAATTCCATACCTAATTCTTGCCATAAATTATAATCAGCTAGACCATTGCCAAGATATCGATTAGAACGCGGACAACTAATTAATTTAGCTCCGTATGACTTGAGTATCTCTAGATCGGTTTTAGCAGTATGTACTGCATGAGTAATAAGCATATTAGACGAGAGCATATTGTTAGCTTGTAAATATTGCACGGAGCTTGGATAAGATTGCCAGTGTTTTAGTTTTATATCCAGTGTGTTAATACTTGCCCAAAACTCTTTTGCTGATTGTGTTTCTGGAGACTTATGATCTTTAAACCATATTTCTTCTGCAAGGCTTTCAGCGACATGAGTTAATAATGGCACTTTGTGTTCATCACACCATTTCTGGCAAAGTTTCCATAATGCTGGTGATACATCGTAGCTGGCATGCGGTGATAGAGTGAATTGAATACGTGAATCCCTTGGTAATGAATCTAATAGAGATAGGGTGCTTGCGAAGATTTCACTAGCTTTGCTTGGATCTGATCCGAATACTTCTATGCCAATTAAACCCTGAAGTCCAGTCTCTTGCATAGCTTGAAAGCTTACTAAAGGCTGATGAGAATTCTCTACGAGATAAGTTGTACCAAAGCTCTGTGCTTGCTTTGCACCTGCTAGAGCACGGTTAAGACTCACACCTAAGACTTGTCCTGAAGGTCCGGGAACTGCGTTACGCTCGTCCCTCGCCATCCTCATTGACGTTTTAGTCAACTCCGGTGGCTCGGGACTCGCAAGCCTTGTTCGCGAACCTTCAGAACAAGTCTCTAATACTTTTAGACTAGGCAGCTTAGCCTCCTCCATTTGCTGTATTTTTAATAATTCACTGATCCAAGGAAAGAGGCTCCGAGATTGAGTCTTAATACCAGTATAGACCAGATGACAATGAAGATTTATCAGGCCAGGTATGATTATTTGTTTAGGGTAGTTTGCTAAATAATCTTGCCCTGTTATTTTTTTGATACGCGTAATACCGTTTTCTTGAGCAATGACAGCATTTTTTAAGACCTCATTTGGGTTTTTGATGATTATATTGTGGGTATATCGATTGTATGGCATAGGGGATCTAGCTGAGGAAATTTTTTTATATGTTGAAATTGAGTATCAGGCAAGACAGTGAACATTTATTAGAGCTTGAGATAGGCGGACAATTACTATATAGTGACGCAGAACTTTTTAAAGAAACTGTACTACCCCATTTGAAGGAGCAATCCAAAGTCAAGGTAGATTGTTCTGATTTACATTTTTTGGATAGTGCAGGCATGGGTTCTTTTGTGAGACTTTGGAAAGAATGTAAGATGATAGGCGCTGAACTTGAACTTTACAATGTTATAGATGACGTACAAGCTTTATTGCGCATAGCAAGATTACATCAGCTTACAAGAATCATATCTAAAACAAGCTGATATAGCAATGAGCGATTATACAAACAAGCAGGATCTAGGGAATGATCTGGAGGAAAAAGTCCAAGAGCTTGAATTGAAGCTTAATACAGAGCGTAAATTAAACGAAGATAAAACTTCGATGATGAAAAAGACTATTGCTGAGACAGAAGATCTGGCTCGGCATTTACAGAATACAACACTTGCTTTAATTCAAGAACGTCAGATAGCTAACTCACGTGCCGAGAAAGAAAAGCTTATTAATAAATGGGTGGAGAAGATTCATAGTTCTTTCTATCTGCAATCAGTTATGGCGTTAACGGTTGAAGAAATAGGTAGCTATTTGGAAGTAGATCGTTGCGGTATGATTTTGTTTGATTCGCATAATTTACTAGAGATAGAAGAATATGCTACTAAAGATTATTCTCGGATAATTGTAGGAGATGATCGTTTAGTAGAAAGTCCTAAACAACTTAAGCTGCAAACTGTAAAGAAAAACTCATGTATACGTAAAGTACTTAAAACTAAGGCTGCTGTAATTGAGAATAAACTTGAAGAGGTGGAGGATAATTTTTTAGATTCTGCTAAATCCTTTATGGCTTTGCCTTTACTAATTAAACGAGATTTTTCTGGTGCTGTTGTTCCTGAAGAAGGATCTAATATTCCTGCAGAACAGATTGTAGGAGTACTTTACATACAACAGTGTGATAAAGAAAGAGAATGGAATACTAGAGAAGTAGATTTATTGCAATCAATAGTTATACCTTTGTCTACAGCAATAGAGAAAGCTCTACTTTATCAAGAAGCACGTAAACGTACTGAGTATGCTGAATTACTTAATAACTTAACAACGCAAATTAGATCGAGTTTGAATTTAAGTGAGATTTTGGCTAGAACTGTTAATGAGCTGGGTTTGGCACTGAAGGCTTCTAGATGTTTCTTGTATTTTGATGGTTATATTAGTGATGAGTATTGTGAAGAAGGTGTTCATAGTATTGCTAACACAACCAAGTATTTAATATTAGATAAATTTTTAGAAGGTGGTAGTTTTAAACCAATAGTAGTTGATAATTTATTAACAGAAGAACATTTAGCTCAATTAACAGAAGAAGAAGTGGCTGAACTAGAGCTTAGTGGAGCAGTCTCAGCCTTGGCTTGTCCATTGCATTTCCAAGGGATAATGCAGGGTTGGATCGTTTTTCATAGTTTTACTCGTCGTGTTTGGACTCGTGATGAAGTGAGCTTTGTAGAGTCTGCTGGTTCTCAGGTGATTGTAGCTATGACTCAGTCACGTATGTATGAGAAGTTAAATTCATATCAAGAGAAATTATCACGCGAATTAAAACAAGCAGCTAGAGTACAAACTTCTCTTATTGGTGGAGATGTTGTTAACGTTAATTTAGAGACTTCTGTATTCTATAAAGCACATAGTAATGTTTCTGGGGATTTTTATTGGGTAGCTGAATTATCACCTGATAAGATTGGAGTCTTAATTGGGGATGTCTCTGGTAAAGGACCAGCAGCAGCTTTGCTTACAGGATATTTATTAGGAGAGTTTAATTCTGCAGTACGAAACTCAGCCTTAGCTTGGTTTCCAGAGAAGATGATTAGTTTTCTTTGTCAATCTATTTTAGAACAAAATGCTAGCTCTGATTTTTATGCTACTGCTTGGTATGGAGTTTTTGATCTTTATAATGAATCTCTGACTTATACTAATGCAGGTCACTTGAATCCTTATGTAATTCAATCTGGAGTAGTTAGACAACTTAATCAAAATGAAGATAGTGGAGTGCCATTAGGCTTAATTAATCCACGAGAAATAGAAGAAGCATATGAGGCTAAGACTATTGAGTTTAAAGCTGGTGAGAAGATGGTTCTATGTACTGATGGTGTAATGGATCAACGTATGCCTGATGGAGACTTTGTTCCGAAGGATTGGGTTTATAAGGTTCTAGAGAAAGTTAAAGACCAAGATGTAAAAGAGATCACGTTCGAACTTAATGAAACGCTTAATGCTTTAAGTGGTGCTACACCACTTACTGATGATAGATTAATGATTAGCTTAGAACAGGTAAAATTCGATATCTATGAATTTCCTGCTTCTGAAGCTGCAGAAGTTGCTAAGCTTTTGGATAAGATTTCTGCTGAGTGCTTAGAGTCTGGAATGCCTAAGGAGAGAATTATTAATTTACGCTTGGGGATTACGGAGGCTATTGCTAATGCAGTGCGCTATGGTTTGAAGAAGAATCCTTATGGCAGTATAAGGTTAGGTTATAAAGTTAGCCAAGGATCATTTAAGATGACACTAATAGATCCTGGTCCTGGATTTAATTGGCAGGTTTATAATCAAGCCAATATTGATGAAGTAATGCTTGAAAATGAGGGGGGTAGAGGCATACCTTTATTGTTAGAAATTTTTGATAAGGTGACTTGGAACTACCTTGGTAATCATCTAGGATTGTTTTATTACTGGTAGTTGATGGGATTAGTCCGTCGCCCTCCCTCAGGATGACAACTCCTATTAATTTATAGGTATACGTTATAATGGAATTGTGTTCAAACACCTTACAATACTTGGTTTTGGTAAAAGTGCCATTAGCACTATAAATTATTTTTTGCTAAATTATCCTTCAACAAAAATCAGAGTTTCAGAACTTAAAACCAGAGAAAAATTTAAGGAATCTGAAATCTCAGTGTTAGAAGCTAAGGGTGTGGAATTTGAGTTTGGAAAACAAGAGGCAAGTTTTATTACTTGGAATGGAGTCACGGAGCTATTTATAATGGTTAGTCCTGGAATTCCGCCTAATAGTCCGGTGATGGATATAGTAAGAAACTCTGGAGCGAGTTTTGGTACCGACCTAGATCTTTTACTGATCTTCTCTTCGGCTCGTAAGATTGCAATTACCGGCACTAATGGTAAAACTACGACTACTGCTTTAACTGCACATATTTTAGGGACTGAGGGACTGGGTAATATAGGTAAGCCTTTCCTGGATTTCACTCAAGTTGCTAACCAAGATATTCTTGCGCTAGAGCTTAGTTCTTTTCAGTTATTTTATTCTAATGTTTTAGACCAGAATAAATACTTACCTGATGTTTCTGTGTATTTAAACATGACAGATGATCATTTAGATTGGCATTCAAGTTTAGAAGAATATAGAGAGGCTAAGGCTAAGATCTTTAGAGATCTGCCTGCTAAAACTTTGGTGATGAATTATGATGATCCAATAGTACGAGAGTTAGCTAATGGCAAATCTAATATAAGATTCTTTTCTACTGAGCTGGAAATCAATCCAGGAGCTTATTACAAGGATGGAGCTTTGTATTTAGATGGACAAAAACTTATTAATATTAGTGAATTAAACTTAGTAGGTAAGCATAATTATTCTAATATTCTTGCAGCTGTTTTAGCTTGTGTTGCAATGGGCATAGCTAAAGAGTTTATAATAGAAAAGCTTAAAACATTTAAACCAGTAGCACATAGATTAGAGTATGTGACGACCATAGATGGTCATAAGTTTTATAACGATAGTAAGGCTACTAATCCAGATTCTGCTATTAAGGCTTTGGAGGCTTTTGATCAGTCTATTGCGATAGTGGGTGGCAAAAATAAAAACCTAGATATGAGTGGTTTCATAGATAAATTAATTGAAAAATGTCAAGCTGTTATTGCTATAGGCGAACTTAAATCTTCTATTAATTCTGCCTTGAGAATTAAGAATTTTACTAAAGTGGAAGAAGCTAATAGCTTGAAAGAAGCAGTAGATTTGGCTCTTACATATGCTAAAAATATTCCGAATATCCCAGTAGTCTTAGCGCCTGCTAGTTCAAGCTTCGATATGTTTACTGGCTATGAGGACAGAGGTAATCAGTTTTCTAAGCTCGCACGGCAGTATCGATGATATAGTATCGAGAAATTTATAATTAAGTACCATAAATCGAATCGATACGTCGCCGGGCGATTAAAAAAGATTTAAGAAAAAGCTGCTTGCAGCTTTTTCTTAGTTATGAGAATAATGATTGTAAACGTTAGGTTTAGTGGTTATACTAAAGCTAGTGAGCCCGTTTCCACAAGTTAATTCGAATCTTAAATCTGTAGATCCATTCTTCTTGCAGATTACTTTGGCTTTGATTGTTATTGGTTTTACTTTTATTATCAGTGCTAGCTGGCATGAGTCAATGAGATACTATGATACGCCTTGGAATTTTATTATTAAGCATGCAGTAGCTGTAGTACTTGGTTCTTCATTAATGTTTCTTTTTAGTTTTTTACATTTCCGCTGGTTGAAACGTTCAGCTTGGCTTTGGGTGGGAATAGCAATAGCTTTACTATTATTAACAGCTAAATTTGGTGTGGTTACTGGTGGCTCACGTCGCTGGCTAGCATTGGGTTTTATTAATTTACAAGCATCAGAGTTTGCGAAAATCATTTCTGCTTTAATTGCTACTAAGGTTATTGTTGAAAGGAAGAATCGTATCTGGGCTATTATCGCAGTGACAATAATGGCAGTCTTAGTACTTAAACAGCCTGATTTGGGTACTAGTATCTTGGTTATGGCTGCTGCAATCTCTGCTTTGTTTGCATCTGGGTTTAATTTGATAGCTTTTATTCTTGGTTTAGCTGCAATATCCTACGCAGGTGTTAAACAAGTAATGAGCACTCCTTATCAAATGGATAGAATCAAATATTGGTTAGATCCTTATTGTGATCCTCTTGGACATGGTTATAATTTAATCCAGTCTATTAGAGCGATTGGTGCAGGTGGTCTTTGGGGTGTTGGTATTGGTGCTTCTGTACAAAAACTTGGACCCTTACCAGTAGCTTACGCAGACTTTATATTCTCGATCATTTCTGAAGAGATTGGTTTTCTTGGCGTGCTCGGTATATTAGTTTTATACCTTGCTTGGATTTATAGGGCTTTGCATATAAGTATTAATGCAGAAGATGAGTTCGGGAAGATTTTAGGATTTTCATTGACTATGGTTTTTGCTTTTCAGGTTCTAATAAATATTGCAGTAGCCACAGGACTCTTCCCTATTACTGGTATGACCCTGCCCCTGATTAGCTTTGGTGGAAGTAGTTTTCTGAGTTCTTCTATTATTATTGGGATATTGTTGAATATATCGAGATTCTCGAGGGTCTGAGTGACTGGGTGACTGAGTAAATTAAGTAGCCGGACACTCAGCCACTCGGACACTCAGGCACTGTCTTATAATTAAGATTTCTTTCAGCGCATGTTCAAGCTTGTCCATCGCTATCATATTAGGACCATCTGATAGAGCTTCGTTTGGACGCGGATGAGTTTCAGCAAAGATTCCCGTAGCACCAGCAGCTACAGCAGCGCGTGCAAGTATTGGTGCGTAGTGACTATTACCAAGCGACTTATCTCCGCCAGCACCGGGAAGCTGACAAGAGTGAGTAGCATCAAATATAGTCCTAATGCCCATTTCACGAGCCTGCTCGAACATACGCATATCAACGACTAGATTGTTATAACCAAAGCTATTACCACGCTCACAAATAAACACATTAGTATTTCCAGCCTCACGACATTTATCAACTATATTTTTTATTTCAGGAGGTGAGAGAAATTGACCTTTCTTGATGTTAAGAACCTTGCCAGTTTCAGCAGCGGCTTGTATAAGATCTGTTTGACGACAAAGAAAAGCAGGGATTTGTAATATATCAAGAACTTCAGCAGCAGGTGCGCAATGAGTACTTTCATGTACATCAGAGACTAAATTAAATCCAAAGTCTTTTTTGACTTTCTCAAGTTGTTTCAGTCCTAGTTCAAGCCCAGGTCCACGGAAGCCATTAATCGAAGAACGGTTAGCTTTATCGTAGCTAGCCTTGAAGACCCAAACCACTCCATCGGTTAATTTCTCAGAATCAAGTTTAGAGATGATCTTCTCTAATTTAGTAGCTATCTCATGTAATAAAGCTTCTGACTCAATAACACAAGGCCCTAGTAATATAGGGAAGCTGTTAGGAGACATAGTGGTTTTAGTGAAATTACTCATTGAACTATAAGAGTTTAGCATATTATTATGACATATTTATTAAGGTAGAATAAGAAATGAAGCTCTCGATAAAGAATCCGTGTTAGTATTATTATCTGATATTGAGTATGAGATTAACTGTAGATCATTCATTCCCTAAAAGCACAAATTCTGGCAGTTTTAACGCAGATAGAATATCTGTTCGACAACCAGTATTACACAGAAGACATTCAACTGATAATAGAATTAAAAGAGAAAAATTAGAGGAGCTTGCAGAAAAAAATCCAGATTCTCCTGATCAGACTGACAGTACTAATAAAACCGATAGTAGCGCTCCTAATAATAGCGCCCCAGCTAAAGAATGGATTCAATATTTAGGAGATAAGTTTGGAATTCAACCAAGGTTTCAAAGACCACATCAGGAGACTCATTTTAGTGGACCGGATTTCTATGCCTGCATAGCAGCCAATGCAAGTTGGAAGCAAACTTTTGCACCTCATATAAAAGAATTTGAAACCAATAATGAATTTACTCCAGAGCAACGTAATGAATTAAATAAACTTTATAGATATGGATTCATTAAACCCATGCGTCCTAAACAAGCCAGGTCGTTACAGGGGTCATTAAGTAATGTCTTGAATTATCCTAATAGAAGCATATCCACAAAAGCTTTAGTCGCGTTCAAAGACGCTTATTTTATTGCTGGTGGTGAAAAGGATAATCCCTGTGTAAAAGCTATAACAGAATTTTTCCAATCTCATAATGGTAAGCTTCCTAAGATTTTTACTGAGGATAGATCAACAAGACAAGATCGTGAAAAAAGTAAATCTGAAAAATATACCGAAAGAGTTGCTAGAGGTAGAGCTAGAAGTATGCCTTTACCGCTTAGGAATGCTCCTCAAGGTGTTGTTTTAAGAGCTGGTGGTAGAAAGGTTAAACTTTTTCAAAGAGATGAGGAAGGTGAGCTGGTTAAAGTACTAAGAACAAAGCCACTGGTTGGAGTGAGAGAGAGAATTGCATCTGCAATTAATGATCGTTCTAATAGAAGCAAGCTTGAAGACACGGAGTTAGATCTCGCAGCAACTAAGAATATTGGTGTTAAAGATAGGGCAAGTCTTAAGTGGACAGATAGTGAATGGATTAATAGATTTGATTCTGCAGGTTTGATTAGAAGAAATAGTCATAGAGCAGTACAAGATGATAAACCAACTCTTAATAGAGATGAAGTAAATAATTTTGATTTTAAATTAGTTCATAATTTTGGTGAAACGGTTAAATCACACGATTCATTTACTCAAGCTAATATTATGGAAGCTTTTGTTACTATGGACCCAAGCAATACTCGCCCTAAAAGGAATCCTGGAGCTGAACTTAAAGATACTAGGGGACATACTCGCTGGAATATCAATGGCTGGGCTTTAGGAAAGGGAGCAGAAATTTTAAATAAGGGCTTATTATTAAGTCAACGAGACTTTATTCTTGCGGCGCATAAACTTGGATATTTAATTGAAGCTCCAGCTGCTAATGAAGCTAAGGCTAATAGTCGTGTTTTAAAGGGTGGGTTAGGTCATAATTCTGGTGTGCAACAGGGACTTTTTGATGCCGTTAGAACAGCAGATATAACTTTGCCTGTTAGGAAAACTGATTTGGCTGGAATAGAATTAGCTGATATACATCAGCCAGTTCCAGCTTAAACCATCAAACCCGCATCAATATTAATAACCTCACCGCAGATAGCAGAAGCTTTATCACTGAGTAAGAACTTAACTAGTTCTCCAATCTCTTCAGGTTCTATCCAGCGTTTTAGCAGAGTGGCTCCTAGATTATTTTTCACGTCGGCTTCAGATTTAAGTATGGCTTCTGCCATATCGGTTCTCACCCAACCTGGATTGATAGTGTTGATAGTAATATGATCATGAGCTAATTCAGGAGCAATAGATTTCATCATGGCAATGAGACCCGCTTTGGAAGCGCTATAGGCAGGTGCGCCGCCGTCGCCATAAGCACTGACTGAGGAGATGAGAATAATTCTGGCTGCCTGAGCAGCTTTGAGATTAATTAAGCTAGCTTGTATGCTGCGAAAAGCTCCAGTAAGATTTACATCAAGAACTTGAGAGAACTTTTCTATAGAATGTTTTTCGATAGGATTGTCGTAAAATATACCTGCATTACAAACCAGTCCATATAAGGGTTTGGAGCCAAGATTATTTTTGAGATAATCATTAATGGATTTCTCGTTACTTACATTTAATTCTTTAGAACTTGGAGCTAAGACTTCATAACCAGAGGCTTCTAATATTTGGGCTGTTGCTTTACCGATGCCACGAGAGCCGCCTGTTATTAGGATAATTTTGGTCATATGGATATTATTCTAAACGACGACGCATCTTGACGTCGCACGTGTCCGCGTCACTTTCAAGATAAGGCCCTAATGCTAGAATTAGCAATATGAAATATCGTTTGTTAGTAATAGGAGTATTAGTTCTCAGTGTAATGACTATAGCGAAAGCCGAAGATGTCATTCAGGAAGATACAGTTCAGAAAGATGCAGTCCAAGAAAAAGAACAGGATCTTAAAGCTGTAGTAAAAGAGAGAACTGAAAACATCAAAAAAGACACTCAAGCTATCAAAGAAGCTTTAGGAAAGGAAGCAAATGCTAGTGCGAAGGTGATTAATGCTCAGACTGACAAGATTATCGCTCAAGTTGAGAAACTAAAAGAAGATCTAAAAAAGCACGGTAAAGAAGTTGATTCTAGTAGAAAGCAAATAAGCAAAGAGCTTGAAGATAAAGTGGAAGAGTTGCAAGAAATAATCGATTCTCTTGATTAATTAGCTTGAGCGTAACGCAGTTACGGGCGATTTCGGGACAGTCTAGGTAAAAAAAAGCCTCACTAGAAGCGTGAGGCTTAAAATTTAAATTAAACGTATTAAACTTAAACTAATTGAAGTTCAGGTTTAGATTCGTCTAGTATTGCACCTTCTACAGGGCAGGCAGCTAGACAAGCACCGCAATCAATACAAGTGTCCATATCGATATATGGATATTTGTGACCATTAGCGTTAGTCTTCTCTGGCTCTGGCCATTTAATACAATCTACTGGGCATACAGGGATACAATCCGCAGCGCCTTCGCAAATACTTGAAACTATAGTGTATGGCATTCTTAACTCCTTTAAAAGTAAAATGTAAATCTTACATTTTTTCTTGTGACCAAATACTTTATTGGTCAACAACAACAAATACTAACAAGAATCTTTTTGAATATAGCTTCTTGAGAATCATTCTTAGTTACTGAGCTAGAAAGTAGTTTAATTGAGAATAGTTCTCACTTAACATTGCTTACATATTCTAATTGGGAAAATTTTATTAGGATTACTGATCATCTTAGGATCGAAAATTTTACGCACTGCAAGCATAGTCTGCATATCAGATTCAGAAAACATAAAGGGCATGTATTCCTGCTTCTCAACACCGATACCATGTTCGCCCGAGAGTACACCGCCTAGATCTATACAAAGCTTCATGACTTCATGACTTGCTTGGTGTATACGTTCTATTACTCCAGGATCTTTCTCTGGATCATAGAGAAAATTAGGATGCAGATTACCGTCTGCGGCATGCAAAACGCTTGCCAATTTAAGTTGATACTTTAAGGCTATGCGCTCAATCCCAGCGAGAGCTTCAGGAATCTTAGATCTTGGAACTACAGCATCATAGAGATACCAAAACGGTGCAAGCTGACCGAAAGCTGCGGCAGTACTTTTACGCACCTTCCATAAGAATTTTCTTAGTTTAGGATCTTGAGTTTCTTTGTATTGGATAGGGTGAAATTTATCTTCGATTAGTTTCTTGATTTGTTTGGTTTCAAGCAAAACCTCATCAGCATTGCCATCTAGCTCTACTAGTAAAACTGCTTGAGTGTGTGAAGGTATACCAAGATCAAAAGTTTTACCAACTGCTTCTATAGCTCCGTGATCTATCATCTCGATAGCCGTGGGTTTGAAGCCATGTTTAATTATTGCTGCTACTAACTCTGCTGCTTCTTGAACAGTTTGGAAGCAAAGTTGCATAGTTAAAAATGATTCTGGAATAGCCTGCAAGCGAACTAAGGCTTTAGTTGCTATGCCGAAGGTTCCTTCTGTGCCTACAAATAGCTTGGTGAGATCGACAGAAGATCTTTTAGCGGAATAAATTTTATGATGTTCTTCTCCTCTGGCGTATTTTTGGCAGGCTTCAGCATTGATAGTACCGGTATAAACTATCTCACCATTAGGCATGACGATTTCTAATCCTAATATTTGTTCACTAGTAACTCCATGCTTGAAGCAATGTATGCCACCAGCGTTCTCAGCAATATTACCCCCAATAGTACAAGAGTCTTGAGAGCTTGGATCTGGCGAGAAATGTAAGCCGGTATGTTTGATTTGCTCAGAGAGAGCTGAATTAACCAGACCTGTCTCTATAAGAGTGATTTGGTTGATCTCATCATAAGCAATTAATTGATTTAAGCGTGCAATAGAAATAATCACAGAATGTTCATTACCTATAGCACCGCCTGAGAGTCCAGTGCCAGCACCACGTGCTACGAAATTAATAGGTAAGTCTGCGTGATATTGGTTAATTAGCTTAATGATTTGGGAGATTTCACTAGCATTGTTAGGAAGTACTACTAGAGCAGCTTGTTGCTTAAACAATGATGTAGCATCAGTTTCATAGAGATAGAGATCAATATTAGAATCAAGAATTTGATCAGGCTTAAGGAACTTACGAAGATCTTGAATGAAGCCTGCAAAAGTTTTGACGGAGATTCTCATGTTGAGGATTTCAATTATACCTTTTATAGACTCGTTATGAAAGCCCGAGAACAAGGCTTGCGAGTTCCTCGGAACCGGAGTTGACTAGCTCCGTCAATGAGGATTCCGAGGGACGAGCGTAACGCAGTTATCGGGCTTTCAGGACGAGTCTACTAATAACTAATCTCTATAAGTACATGTTTATATTTTTCTACTTTACCGCGGCAGATATTGCTATAAAGCTCTTGTAGTTTAGTTGCTATAGGTCCAGGTTTACCATTGCCTAAAGCATAATGATCAATAGAGCCTATTGGTACTATTTGCGCGCCAGTGCCGCAGAAGAATGCTTCATCAGCGATATAAAGCTCACTGCGATCTATCTGTCTTACTTCTACTTGGTAGCCAAGTTCTTCGGTAGCTAACTGAATTAAGAATTTACGAGTGATACCTTCAAGAATATTCTCAGTTACTCCACTGGTGATAAGTTTACCGTTACGCACGATAAATAAATTCATCGCTGAACCTTCAGCTACGTGACCTTCTTCAGTAAGATAGATAGCATCATCATAGCCAGAAAGATGAGCTGTAGCTTTAGTGAGAGCAGTGTTTACATAGCTACCGTTAACCTTAGCGCGAGCCGGAATAGCATTATCAGAGAGCCTGCGCCAGCTAGATACTTGAACTGATACACCTTTAGTAGTGTCAAGGTAGTCACCAAGATCGATTGATGTCACCACAAAACTATCTTCATCGTCAGCACCGATAACATTTGGTCCAATACGTTCACAAGCCTTAAACCAACTAGGTCTAATATAAGCGTCATTCTGAGGTTTATTCTTTTTCAAAAGTTCGACGATGATCTTAGTCATTTCCTCGACGTTGTAATATGGCTGGAGTCTAAGTATTTTGCAGCTTTGTAAAATTCTTTCTAAATGCTCTCGTACATGTAAAACATAAAGTTTCTTTTGTTCTGGATTCCAGTAAGCACGAATACCTTCGAATACTGCAGTACCATACATAAATGCATGAGTCATAACAGGAATACGAGCGTCTTGATATTTTAGGAAATCCTTACCTAGAAAAGCGTATTCATGAATACTAATAGCGGGACTTTTAGCCATAATTCGTATTATAATACTTTATTATGAACCCTCGCACACTTTATTCATCTTATGGCACAGCACTAATTCTTATAGGTTTAATTGGTTACTTCCTTACTCATGCCAAATCAGCGCTTATTAGCGGGCTAGCTACAGGTGTCATTATGATTGTCATTAGTACCTTGGTTAATAAATTCAAGGTTCTTTCATTGATTGCTAAGATTTTTAATGTGCTTTTTCTTGCTGCTTTTGCTTGGAGATCTACCTTAGTAATGAATGCGCTTGCTGCTGGTGACAGTGAGAAACTTATACCAGCGATATTACTTTCTTTAATGGCATTGATTAGTGTGTGTACACTTGCTATTAGTATTCTTAAACCGGCTAAATAAGTGTCTGAGTGCCGGGGTGACCGGGTGGCGGAGTGTCTGAATTGCTCAGTCACCCAGTCACTCACCACCCAGACACTTTTAGTCCTTCCACTTGATACTGCATCCTGCGCTTGGTAATTGCTCGAAGCTTACTTTATCAGCTTTCAGTAAATCGTTGATAGCTTTTTCTAAGTCCTCGAAACGTGCATGGTAAGCTAACTTGAACTTGCCATTAATTTTCTTATAGACAAAAATATCTGGGGTACATACAGCACCGAAGCCCTGAGCTATTGCCTGGCTTTCATCGAATAAATAAGGAAAAGTGAAATTATGATTCTTAGCAAATTGAACCATATTTTCAGGACTATCTTCCTTGCGATAATCAGGATCGTTAGCTGAGATACTAATCCAACTCACTTGCTTCTCAGTCTTAGCAGCTAATTTAGAGAAGCCATCAATGATACGCAGTACATAAGGGCAGTGATTACATATAAACGCAATAACCGCAACATCATGCTTAAGATCGGTATTAGATATATTACGCTTGCTGACTGTGTCTGGTAGATTGAATTCTACCAGAGCTTTACCATATTCTAGATCATGTGATTCCAACAACACCATATTACATGAGGGTAAAAAGACTAAAGAAAAACTTTATCATGATCAGAATTAAGATCAGTGGTGGTAATAAATAAATAAGTAAGGCTCTTACCTTAGAGATCTCACAACATTTAGAAATGGCTATCAGATTGAGATTGAAAGCCCAGACTATAACTATAAGCTTAAGGAAACCAGAAACAATAATATTAGTTTCAGCAATAATATCTATCGGAGCAAGAAAAATAAAAGGCATATTAGCAAACGCTAACATCACTAAGAAACGTGGATAATCACTGATTCTAAGTTTAAAAATAAAAGCTATAAGGAAGATACTACTAGAAACAACTAACCATGAACCTAAATAACTAATAACGCCAAAGCTGGAAGGTTCTTCATTATTGATTAAAGCTACTACTACTAGTACTAAAATCCCTTGCAGTATTAGGCTTGGGCTATAATTTATGCCAAGCTGCTTGAAAGTAACATCTGGCCGAAACAATACTCCATAAATATTTTGGAAAAAAGACATAGATTAATTATAGACATTGGCAACTCAAGAGTGAAGTATTATTTGGGCGATACTACTAAATATGACTTAGATAGTCTCTATTTAAGCTTAGAATCTGGAAATAATATAATAGATTGTTTTATTATCGCTGCAAATCTTGATATTGCAGAAAAGTTCTTAAATACAGATAAGGTTGAAGAGTTCTTTTCTCGAGCTAATGTTCAGCTAGAGAATTGTCATATATTTGACTCTGAAAACAGTTCGCCTTTGACTAAGGGTTATGCAGGTTTGGGTGCTGATCGTATTGCTAAACTCACTGGAGCTTTAGCCATGTTCCCTGATCGTAATATTATGCTAATGGATTTTGGTACTGCTACTACTTTGAACTTAGCAAATAAAGATTATGAGTTTATCGGAGGCTTTGTGAATCTGGGTTTACAAGCCAGTATAGAAGCTATCCCTGAGAAGTTAGAAGGTTTCCCAAATTATACTGAGACTGAAGCTTTTAAGAAATTAATCGTAGGTGTGAATTTAGCAGAAATATTCCCTAATGAATCTCCTGCTAAAGCTGTAATAGAAGCTGCTTATAGAGAGCATTTAGCATTGATTCAATATTATAAGAACTATGCCTTAGAGAAATTTAATGAGGAGAAATTTATTAGTGTTTGTACTGGTGGAAATGCAAGGATTTTTGCTAGTGAGTTTGATCAGCAAGTGGATAGTAGGGTGTTGCTTCAGAGTTTTGTAGGTCAGTCTATGCCGTCATCCTGAGGGAGGGCGAAGCCCGACCGTAAGGATCCACTATTATTACCGTTGTTTAGTGGATCCTTACGTCGTCGCCTGCGGCTCTTCCTCAGGATGACGAACTACATTAACCTTCATGTCAAGAATTACAACGGCTTAAAGCCTAAAATCAGTTCAGGATCAGGCTCAGACCAGAGCAGGAATCTATCATTATTTTCTAGATCTTTATAGAATCTAGCTCCAGGAAATATAGTTTCTAACTTAGGTCGCTGTCCTTGTCCAAACTCAAAAGCCAAAAAACCATGTTCTTTCATTAAGCTCTGGGATTGTTTCTTGATATGTTCGTAAGGGAATCCAGTAAGTGCATGTTTAGGTTCGTGTTTTAATTCGGGCTCTAATTTAGAGTAATCGTCTTCAGAGACATAAGGAGGATTAGAAACAATGATATCGAAGTATGGTGGGGCTCCCTTGATGACAGGGATAGCTACTGGTGAAGTAGAGACTCCAAGGAAAGGATCTAGATAGTCGCCCATAACTAGTTCAAGTTCTGCATTATAGCGCTTAGCATTAATAGCAGCGACACTAAGAGAAGCTCTAGAGATATCAGAAGCATAGATCTTAGCTGCTGGTAGAGCGAGTTTGAGCGCAATGGCAATACAGCCAGAACCAGTGCCGAGATCAAGAATACTTGGTTGATAAATTTTACGTTGTTTAATTTCTTCTAGAATAGTTCCTATAAGTAATTCAGTTTCAGGACGCGGAATTAAAACATCCGAATTAACAAAGAGCCTCAAATCACCGAAGGGAGCTTCTTCTAGCAGATAGGCAAGTGGAATACGTTTCTCATTGCGCTGATCTCTTATCGAGTAGATCTTTGCAAGTTGACTCTTAGTGATATGTAAGTTTGGTTCAGAGATTAACTCTGAAGAACTAATGTTAAGTATATGTTCTAGAATTATGCGTGCTTCTGCTTCAGGCTCTGCTATCTTTAGGCTTGTTTTCAGTTCTTGATAAATATTTTGGAGGCTTGCAACCACTATTGCTTGATAATACTTAATTCTTTGTGGAAAAAGCTTGATTTTATTGGAGTTTATATTAAGATGGCATATTAGCCAAATATATACTAAATTTCTTGAGATGAGTATTGACAATAATAGTAAGATTAGTATATACTTAATTCAATACAGGAGATAATATGCCAATACAGTCACTTTATTCAATGATTAATTCTATTAAATGTAGTTCGAAGGCCTTTCCAGGCAAATTAAATTTTTCAGATAGTGATTTTGGAATATGCAAAAAAGATTTAAAGGATGTACTTGGTGATACAGAAATACAAAGAATAAAAGATAGTCTGAATTTACTCAAAGATTCTACTGTTTATATGTCCCGTACATTTGAATCAGATTTAATGATTGTAAGACAATTATTTCGTTGTTTAGATGATTTGTTTAAATTAGAAGAATTAGCTGATCATAACAAAGTTCCTGATAATGAAGTAAGAAGAGACTTTGTAACAAAACTGGGCATATGCCGAGAAGGAATTACAACTATCTTTGCAAAATTAACTAAAGACGGTTATGGTAGTTTATTAGATAAGTTTACTAGATGTACTAAGGCTCCTAAAGTAGCTGAAAAAACTAATATATGGATACGAGAGATGTCGAAAGATCCTGCGCTATCAGAAGCAGCCTAACCCCGCTCAGTAAAAGTTTCACTTTCAATAATTAATGGTTGTATAGGGTTTGGTTTGTAATTGAATTTTTCTAAACCAACTATTTCATTGGTTCTTTCGTCTTTGATTAAAACTAGATCATGGTCAGTTTCTTCGCAGATCTGGTTTTCATTTGACTCTGAAAAATAAATTGTGAGAGTCTCACCTACTGTATCATGCATTATTTTAATTTTTGCCATAGAATTATTATACATCATTTGTCCAGGATCCTGGATAGTTTCATTTTCTATACCTCTCCCAATCCACACTCCTAAACTGCATAGCTTCAGCGAGATGTTCAAGCTTGATATGCGGTGATTCAGCAAGATTAGCAATAGTTCGTGAAATGCGTAGAACCTTTTGGTGAGAGCGGGCAGAGAGTTCTAAGTTAAATACTGCGTGATCCATAAACTCTAATTCGTCTTTAGTTAGTGTGTAACCCTGCGCCTCTGTTTCAGCAAACTTGCGTGCTTTGATTACATTGCGTTGAATTTTCTCTGTAAGCGTTTCAGTGATAGGCTTTTCTAGAATGGTAGTAGCATTATTTGCTCCATGTTTTTTCTTAGTGTGAGAATTTTGTCGACTGAGAATTTTAATCTCATCTTGATTTAAGCGAGCTAGTTCTATATGTAGATCAATACGGTCCAGTAATGGTCCAGAGAGTTTACCTAGGTAGCTGGCTATTTGTCCGGGGAGACAAGTACAAGTTTTAATCGTGTCACCAAGATAGCCGCAGGGACAAGGGTTGCAGGCTGCAATCATAATAAAATTAGCAGGGAATCTTAGGGTATGTCTAATGCGATTAATAGTAATAGCTTTCTCTTCGAGTATTTGTCTGAGTTGTTCTATAGTATGCCGCTTAAACTCTGTAAGTTCGTCGAGAAACAATACTCCATTATGCGCTAGGCTCACTTCCCCAGGTTTAATAGAAGAGCCTCCTCCCACTAGTGCTGCGTTACTAGTACTGTGGTGAGGAGCTCTAAGTGGGGGAGAGAGAATGAGCTGGTCTTCAAGTAACCCACTAATGCTGTAAATCTTCGTTACTTCTAATGCTTGATCAAAATTTAATGCTGGTAAGAGTTCTTTGAAACGATGTGCCAGCATGGATTTACCGCAGCCAGGAGGTCCTATCATCAGTAAATGATGACCACCAGCGGCAGCTATTTCCAGCCCACGCTTAGCTTGAGTTTGCCCTATGACATCATTGAGATCAAGTTGTGTTTCTTGTGTCTTATAGGATTGAAGAATACTTCGAGAATCAAGACTCTGCACTTTATATTTATCTATAGTTTTTTGTTTAGCTAAAGCTATATCAGGATCTTCTACCCCATTGGTTAATTGAGATATAGCTTCTATAAGAGATTGAATATCATTTAAATTCTTTACTGCATAAATCTCTGAATTAAAATTAGTTGCCAAACTCACAAGGCTAGCTTCTTGGCAATTAGGTTCAGGGACTATGATATAGCGAATGCCCTGGCTCTGTGCTTCTAGTGCTAGAGGTAGTAATCCTAGTATAGGTTTGATCTCACCAGTGAGTGACAACTCTCCAAAGAAGCAAAATTTTTCTAATAGTTTAGGTTGAGCTTCTATACAGCCGTAATTAACCATTAAGGTGGCAGCAATGCTTAGATCAAAATGTGTACCTTCTTTACGTAAGTGTGCTGGAGACAGATTAACCAAAATCTTTTTAGGTTCTAGATCAAAATCGCAGCTTTTAAGAGCAATGCTAACTCTATCCTTAGCTTCATTAATGGACTTGCCAGCCAGCCCAACTATATTAAATCCTGGAACGCCCTCGCTAGCATCGATCTCGACGCCAATAGTTTGTGCGTTAATGCCCTCAAGCGTAGCTGAGTATGTTTTGGTGTACATAAAATACCCTTGGTTTTCTAGGTTTACTTAATTGGTTTTTGGTTAATCTTCGTTTTTGCCAAAGATTTTATGAGCGCCTGGTGGTGCTGATCTATCTAGAAGATAAATAAACATAAGTGATATTACAAGGAACATACTCATCATTAGTGCGGCAGCAGTCTCAGCGTTCCATGTTAATCCTATATTGATACTTGGCATATTCTCTATCTCTTTCCTTCATTGTAGTGTAACTGTTATTGATGGTCAATAAACCTGCTATGAACAAAGTAAATTCAATACTAAGCATCCACAAGGGCGGTAATTTAAAAGTATCAATTTGGTTACTAATTTCAATACATAATGGACTACATAAAACAGTTCCAAAGAACGTAAGAATTTTTGCTCTATATTCTTCTGATCTATCGTAAATGTATGTCATTCTTATAGTTTTAACAAACTATTTAGAGAAATGAAAGGGGTCAAAAAACCTCTGAACTATTCTTCTGAAACCCAGTATTTATAAGGGTTTTAGCGTATTAGTTAAGAAAGTTAGCTAAGAGTGAATTAACCAAGGGGGTCAAAAAACCTCTGAATTCGACGTAAAGCCTACTAATTTGCTATAATATTTTGTTTGGGGCGTAGATCAGGGAAATAATTTAAATGGCAA
This sequence comes from uncultured Gammaproteobacteria bacterium, assembly GCA_964551135.1. Classification (GTDB taxonomy): domain Bacteria; phylum Cyanobacteriota; class Vampirovibrionia; order LMEP-6097; family LMEP-6097; genus CAYPGT01. Next base: position 370,052 of record CAZKAT010000002.1, read on the forward strand.
ACGTAGTAATAGTAGGAGCACAATGGGGAGATGAAGGTAAGGCTAAGATAGTAGACTTGCTCTCTCGCAACGCAGATTATATAGTGCGCTATCAAGGTGGTAGTAACGCTGGGCACACAGTTAGTGTTAATGGTAAGAAATATAAATTTCATTTGATTCCATCTGGGATTCTTAATAACGGTACTATTTGTATGGTTGGATCTGGTACAGTGATTGATCCTAAGGTGATTCTTCGTGAGATGAACGAACTTAAAGATCAAGGTATTGATATGAGCTTCTTGCAGATTAGTGCTTCGGCGCATGTAACGCTTCCTTATCATTTGATAATTGATAAGGCTCAAGAAGATATGCGTGGTTCACGTAAGATCGGTACTACTTGTCGTGGTATTGGTCCTACTTACGCAGATAAGTCTGCTCGTAGTGGTTTGCGCATGTGCGATTTGATTGAACCTGATGAACTATTGAATAAACTTAAAGTACTTATTACTGAGAAAAATATATTACTTGAAAGACTTTATGGACTTGAGCCTCTAACTATAGAAGCTGTTTACAGAGAGTATTTAGAATATGGTAAACAATTAGCACCTCATGTTTTTGATACAGCTGCAATTATTTGGCAAGCTAATAAGGAACGTAAGAATATTTTATTTGAAGGTGCCCAAGGTACTTTACTGGATCTAGATCATGGTACTTATCCATATGTAACTAGTTCAAACCCTGTCGCTGGCGGTGCTTGTATTGGTTCTGGAGTAGGACCTAATTTCATTGATAGAGTTATTGGTATCGCTAAAGCTTATACTACTCGTGTTGGTGAAGGACCTTTCCCTACGGAAGTAGCTGGTACTTCAGCGAAAATACTACGTGCTGAAGGTACAGCTTGGGAAGAGATCGGTACTACTACTGGCAGAGCACGTCGTGTTGGTTGGTTTGATGCGGTATTGATGCGTTATGCTATTCGTATTAATGGCATGGACTGTCTTGCACTCACCAAGCTTGATGTACTTGATGATGTAGAAGAGTTATATGTATGCACTGAGTATAAGGATATACGTACAGGTGAAGTTTATTCTGATCTTCCTGCTAAGTCTAATTTCCTTAAGTATGTCGAACCAATATACGAGAAGCTAGAGACCTGGAAGGATAGTGGTAAGAGATCTACTGATGCAAGAGAATTCAGTGACCTACCACAGGGTGCGATTAATTATGTACGCTATCTTGAAAAGATACTTGATATCCCTATTACTATAGTCAGTGTCGGACCTAGCCGCGAGCAAACTATTCTTATCGAAGATCCTATACATGGACCGAAGCGAGTTTTAGAGAGCGTTTAAATAATTAAGCTGCGTTTGTAGACATTGCCATAGCTCGAAGTTGTTTTCTTGCTTCAACAGAGCTCATCTTTTCTATTCTTGTTGCAGCTTGTTTCATAAGACTATCTTCATCAAAAGCTCGCCAGCCGTAATTTTTAATTACCTGATTTCTTATTGAAGGAAGAAATCTTTCCAACTCTTGTGATAAAGTAACTTGCTCATTTGGATCAAGAGTATGTTTGCAGATTAGTTCAGCAGCTTTTCTTTTAGCTTCTCCTATTTCTAAGGTTCCAGGATGCCATAAAGGTTCATTGTGAAGACCATCTGAGTCAAGCTCTAGTTTTCTTTCCTTTATCTCAGGTATTGCTTCTGGTAACACATAGCTTGCAACAATGTCAGGTATAGATTTCTCTCTAACACTTGCTAAGTACTGCTTTAATGATTCTAATTGCATAATATTATTTAATATACATTATATTAATTCTAAGACGCAATATGACAAGATATATTAAGTAATTTAAATCACCTGCGAACTAGTACTTAACTCAGGAATCTTTTCTAAGATATCCATAGTATAGTTCATCATAAATCTTACTATCCAAGGACCAGCGAAAGCATAACTAACGATAAGGATTATAAGTTTAGGCACGAAAGTTAAAGTCTGTTCATTGATCTGGGTTACAGTCTGAAACAAGCTTATAAGGATACCGCCAATTAGCGCAGGTATAAGTATCGGAATAGAAACTATAGCAGTCGCTATTAATGCTTGATTAGAGATATCTATAAATTGCGCTTGATCCATTATCTAACAAACCCCTGTACTAACCCGTCACTGAGAACTGCCCAACCATCTATTAACACGAAGAGTATCACCTTGAAAGGTAGAGCAATGGTAGTCGGTGGTAAGAACATTAATCCCACTGAAACAAGTGCACTAGCAACTATCATGTCGATAATAATAAATGGCAAGAATATCATAAAGCCAATCTGGAAGGACTTCTTAAGCTCACTGAGCATGAACGCTACAATAATTAAGTGAGTAGGAATAGCTGTGATACTTTCTGGTTGTTCTATATCTGCCGTTTTCACAGCTAAGCGCAGTTCAGCTTCAGAAGTTTGTTTAATCATAAACTCCTTAAGCGGATCAAATGATTTAGTGAAAAATTCTTTCTCATCTATCTGCTGATTCATGAATGGTTGCAGAGCTTCTGTATTAATGCGATTAAATGTAGGCTGCATTACCATGAAGGTTAGAATTAATGAAAGCCCAACTAGGACTTGAGTTGGTGGTAATTGACCGAGCCCGATTGCCGTACGCAACATCCCGAAGACAATGATAAATCTTACAAAGCTAGTCGTCATCAATAGTATAGAAGGTGCAATACTAAGAATAGTAAGTAAGACTAATAGCTGCACACCAACTGCTACACCTCGCGAATCTTCTCCAAGATTAAGTGAGACTCCTGGTACTGCATGAGCAGCCTGAGGAATTACTAAGAAGCACAAGACCCAAAGTCCATGAACCAATTTTTTAAGTGCCTGTTGATTTAGTGCTAATCTATGCATAATGCGCCTTTTAACTAGACGCGTATTGCTAAAATATAGTTTCTTACATGAATTCTACTAAAAGAATAATAATTTACCGAGTTGGTGCCATTGGCGATGTAATACATACATTACCCTTCGTGAAATTATTGCGTAAGAATAATCCTGATGCCCAGATTGAATATATAGTTGGATCTCAGCAGCTTGCAGATTTATTAGAACAATGTACTAACTATATAGATAAGGTTTGGCTAGTAAAGAAGAAAACTCTGGCTGCAGATATGTCTATCATTAATACAGGAAGTAAGATAGATGAGTTTATATTCTTACATTCTGGTCGGCTTAAGGCTTGGTGGTTGAACCTTAGATTTATTAAAGCTCCTAAGCTTTCTATTTATAAACGTGATGATAGTTTAAGCGCGGTAGCTAATTATGTAACTAGTTATTACTCAGGTCTTAAGCAGCAATTATTAGTAGATCCTTTCTCGATTCTAGAATGGAAAACCTTGATGCCGATAAGTAACAACGCTGTTCCCATTGCTGTTCCTTATGTTTGCATAGTTCCGGGTGTCGGTAATCTAAGACCACATCGTGCCTATCCCTTAAATAAATGGCTGGATCTTATTAATGAACAACTTAGGAATACGGATAATAATATTATCCTTCTTGGTGGTCCAGACGAAACTAATCTTAGTACGAGCTTAGAAGAAGCAATACAAGATAGACGAGTAATGAACTTAATTGGCAAAACTTCTTTAGTAGAGCTAGTAAATATTTTACCTAAAGCTGAGCATCTATATTCTGCTGATACTGGGATCTTACATATTGGTGCAGCAGTAGGAGTTTCTATTACAGCAGTTTTCTCTATCACCTCTGAAAAGCGTTTTGGGCCTTTTAGTCCTTATGCTACGGTTTTACGTTCATCACTTTGCAATTGTAATCCAAGTGCTACTAATAGACCTAAGCATTGTTCTAGTTTAGTGAATAGCTATGCGAAATGTATGCAGTATATAGAGATTTCGAGTAAGGCTTTTATTGAGAATCATTCTTAATAAGCTGCTATAATTGTTTAGATGGGACCAAGCGACATGACCTTAGAAGATAAAACAGAAGAGCTTCTCAAGAACTTACGTGATCAGGGTTACAGAGTAACGCCGCAACGCGAAATAGTTATTCGTATTTTTCAGGAGGCAGGTGATAAGCATCTTTCAGCAGAGGATGTATTCGAGATTTTGCAGAGAAAAAACGAAGATGTCTCGCTCGCTACTACTTATAGAACATTACGCATGTTAGTGAAGATGAATATTTTACGTGAACTGGACTTCGCGGAGTCGCATAAACATTATGAATTGATAGATGCCAACTCGCCGCCACATCATCATATAATTTGTTTGAACTGTAATAAAACCATTGAGTTTGAAGATGAAATGGTAAATGAGCTAGGTAAGCGCATTGCAGCCAAATATGGTGTAGAGATTGTAGATATGCAGTTTCAAATCTTCGCTAATTGTCCACATGAATCGGGGGATGATGATGGGCGTAAGCATAGACAGTAAATAGTGTCTGAGTGACTGGGTGACTGAGTGACTGGGTGTCTGAGTGACTGGGTGTCTGAGTATTTAAACCTAACCAGTCACTCAGACACCCAGTCACTCAGTCACCCAGTCACTCAGTCACCTGGTCACTCAGTCACTACTATTCCTTCAACTCTAACGAAGCTTTCGCTACTAGCAGTTGAGTCTTGTTGTTGGTGATATAGGTAGTTTTTATAAAAAATATCTGCAGGAATGCTACGTGCTAATTGGGCTTGATATAGGCTGTCATTTAGATAAGTGCTTAATTTATCTGCTCTATCAATAATCTTAGAGAGGGCCTGGTCTTTACCTTCATCCTGGGCACGACGCGCAGCTTTAAGTAATTTAGTCAACATTTCGACTGCCTTCTGGTCTTTGTTCTTTAGACTAATACTGTCCATAAAGACATTATGCCCGTTTTTTAGGGGAGGCTAAATAGGCTATTATATCGGGTATTAAGCTTGGCTACAGCATTTGAACTAGGGGATAACCTCTTAATTATTAAGAATTAAGAGAGGGATTTCTTGACAAGCTTCTCTGACATCTCCTTCAGCAATCCCAGCCTTAATCGCATTCTCAGTATGTTTGCGTAAACTGGCAAGTCCACCTTGAAGTGCACAACCAGGTTTGGGTGCTGGATTTTTTTTCACCATATCACTTACTAGGAGCATCTTCCCTTGTTTCTTATCGAATAATTTTTTTAATAGACGAGGATCTAAATGTAAGTCACCATCAGCGATGGAGCCAGCTATAGCCATACAATAAACTTCAGGATGACGATAGGCAGCAAGTCCGATTCCTGCACTATCACTAGTTTCAGTATCTAAACGCGATAGATCTGCATCACGGCAATCACGCTGCCTAAAATCTTCCATCACATACATGGCATTAGCCCAATGAGTTACAAGGCATACACCATATTTATCAAATGCTTCATAAGCCTCTTGGTAACTAGCATTGCTGTGACCATAACTCACTACTATATTGTGATCTTGTAATAAGCGCGTAACCTCTCCCTTAGAATCTAATTGAGGACAAAGAGTCCAAAGCCGAATTAAACCAGGGAATTTTGTAATTAGCTCTTTAGCTTGCTTATATTGAAGTGTGCTTGCATATTCAGCTGGATGCACTCCCATACGTGTGATCAGCCCGCCTTCCATATGTACTCCGAGGATTTGTGATTTACCATGTTTGTTGGTATAGGCTTGAATACGCTGTAAATTGTTTTCTATTGTGGAATAGCTTGCAGTGATTAATGTTGCTAAGTATTGTTTAACTCCTTCTTTATACAAGTAGTGATTTAATGCAGTGATGCTTTCATCGTCTGGTGCTTCCCAGAAATTACAGGAGAAATTTTCAGTGGCAAAACCATTAATCTGTAAATCAAGCATTTAAAACAATAATAGCCCAATGCCACACTCTGACGTCGCATGCGTCCGCGTCACTTTTAAGATAAATGTCAAATAAACATCAGAATTAAATAAGTAAATCATAGGAACACTATTCTTTAAAAATTAATTTTGTGAAGTACATATTGTACAAAAAACTAATTTTATGAGAGCATATACCCTGGTGTTAGTTTTAACTAACTAACACAGTTCTTTCTTAATAAGAGAAATATTGAAGTAGAACAAAATAGGAGATAAATTGATGAAAACAAGAATACTTTTAGCAATGATGCTAGCAATGTGTGTTTGTAGCGCACAAGCAGCAACATTAGCGCCATTAAATGTGCAACAAGCGCATATTAATACAGACGCTGATCACAATCAACAGTTAACGATTGGTTTTGATTGGTTCCGTGATCACTCAAGTATCGGTGGTGGCCCTGGCGACCTTCGTATGGGTGTGATGAATCTTCCAAGAGTGGATTTTAGACAAAGTTTTGATACGGCTATTCCTATCAGAATCGGCTTGAATACTGCTTTAACTCACGGTACTAGTGAGACGGCAATAGGGGGGGTGGAGACTGAGAGTGCAGCTTTTGGTTTTAATAACCTCGGCCTAACTTTAGAAGCTGGATTAGTTCAAGGAGATGATGTAAATATCACTGCTTACATTAATCAAAATTTCCCTTGGGTTCACAATAATTTGTTATCAAACAATGTACTTAGACCAGTTCAAGGTGTGAATGCTTATGGCTTCCAAACAGGTTTAGAGTACTCATTCAAGTTAGCTGATTGCTTAACTTGGTTCGGTGATGTAGCTTACAGATTTGATGTACCTCAAGTTGGTGAAGTTCAAAACTCGCTTGTTTACTATAATGAAGCTGTGCTAGGAATTGGTGATGGTGCAGGTCTTTCTATCGGTCTATTAGGTAACAGTGTTTACAACAACAACATTGGTACTGACCTTAGATTAGTCCCTGGTATCATAATCCCTATCGGTGATGTTCAGTTCAGAGCTAGCACTCCTATCGGGCTAACTTCTGTTTCACCAGATTTTGGTGTTCAGGCTAGCATCTTCACAACGTTCTAAATTTATTTAGAAGTTTAATTAAACGAAAGAGACCTTGCAGCAATGTGGGGTCTTTTTTTATTAATACAGATTGTAATTTATTATAACCCCATGTTATCTTTTGTAATATTATGTCAACAAGTCTTTTTACTGATGTTAGAACTGCTTTTAGTAAAGCAATAGAACCTTTTATTTGTTCATCATGGAAGGATGAAGCTAAAGGACCTTCAAAGCTAAATCTTAGAGTTCAACAGGCTGCTGATGCAGTAACTCGTAGTATTCTTAAGCATAATCGTACTGACAAGCAGAGAATACACGAATGGCATAAAGTCGTTAGTGATGGACCTTTTTTAGAATCTTTAGTAAAAGCAACTGTGACTGAAAAATTAAATCTATCTCCAGAAAAACCTATTCTTTACAATACTCATTTTGAACAAGATCTAAAGTTAGATCCAAATTCTGACGAAAAGCATCGTTTATATAATGCATTAGAACAAAGATTTGATGTATTCATTGATGATAAACAGATTTTTAGGACTTTTGGTGCGCTAGTTGATTTTCTAAAAGACGCATTCACTAAGAGAAAATAATTCCTGTCTTGTTTAAAATTTTCTGAACCCTCTAGAAATCTTTTTGATTTTTATTAAAATTACTATATCGGGCTTTTCAGCTATGATATAAGGAGGAGACACTATGACCGAAACCATAAATACAAGTTCAGACTTAGAACAGCTAACAACTGATATACAAATTCACTCACAGATATTTCAAAAGATTAAGCAAGAAATACATCGCAAGATTATAGGACAAGAGCTGTTTATTGAGCGTTTGTTACTAGGTATCATAGCTGGCGGTCATATATTGATTGAGGGTGTGCCTGGTCTCGCTAAGACCGAAACGGTTAAGAGTTTATCGCAATGTATAGGCTTGAATTTTCAACGTATTCAATTTACTCCTGACTTACTACCAGCGGATTTAATTGGTACGCAGATTTACCGACCTAACACTAATGATTTTGAGACTAAGAAGGGTCCTATATTCTCTAACCTGATTCTGGCAGATGAGATTAACCGTGCCCCTGCTAAAGTACAATCAGCGCTACTAGAAGCCATGGCAGAGAAGCAAGTGACCATTGGTTCTACATCATATAGATTGGACGAACCATTTATTGTACTTGCGACTCAGAACCCATTAGAGCAAGAAGGTACTTATGCTTTACCTGAAGCGCAAATGGATAGATTTATGATGAAGTTGAAGATAGATTATCCGAATCGTGACGAAGAGAAAAAGATCATGAATATGATGTCTCTTAAGCGTGATACTCAGCTCAGCCAGGTTATCAGCAGAGAAGATATATTTAAAGCACGAGATTTAGTTGATCGTATTTATATCGATGAAAAAGTTCAGGACTATATTATTGATATAGTATTTGCCACTAGAACCGGTGAAGTAAAAAGCTCTGGTAAAACTCATAAGATTAAAGAGTTAGATGGTTTGATTGCTTATGGAGCATCACCGAGAGCTTCGATTGCACTTGCACTTGCAGCGCGTACTCATGCTTACCTTCAAGGTCGCGCCTATGTTACACCTCAAGATGTTAAGAGTATTGGCTTTGATGTGCTTAGACAACGTATTGTAATGAGTTTTGAAGCGGAAGCAGAGGATAAGACAGTGGATAATATTATCAGTGTTATTTTCGATTCAATAGAAGTACCGTAAAGCCTCTACCCAAATGTTAATAAGCCAAGAACTACTTGCCAAGATCAAAAAAATTCAAGTGAAAACTGATCGTATGGCGTCGGAGATACTTTCTGGTGAGTTTAAGTCAGCGTTTAAAGGTAAGGGACTGAACTTCGAAGCTATTCGTGAGTACCAAATAGGTGATGACTTACGTAGTCTTGATTGGAAGGTTACAGCGCGTATGCAAGCGCCTTTCATTCGTCAATATAAAGAAGAGCGTCAATTATCGATTGTGATTATAGTTGATATTAGCGCTTCTAGTAGCTTTGGTACTCAAGAACAAAACAAGCGTGAGATGTCTATAGAACTCGCTTCAGTACTGGCTTCGCTGGCTATTAAGAGTAACGATAAGGTGGGTATGATGCTGATTACCGATAAGATAGAGAGTTACGTCCCACCTAAACAAGGCAAAGCGCATATATTCCGTTTGATTAAAGATCTACTAACTTTCCAACCACATTCTAAGCGTACTGATCTTAAATCCGTTCTCAGTGAAGCTATTAGCCTTATACCAAGGCATACTATAGTGTTTCTCATCTCGGACTTTATAGATGATTCAGATTATGAACGGGAATTAAAACTTTTACGCAGAACGCAAGATTTAATTACTATCTCTGTGCGTGATCCACGCGAATTCTCATTGCCTAATATTGGCTATGTAGAAGTGATTAACCCAGAAACCGGTCGTAAAGAGCTTCTCAACCTTAATAAGAAATCTGTTCGCGAACTTTTTAGTCATCTACAAGCAAAACATTTAGCTAGTTTGAAAGCTAAATTTAAAAAACTCGGTATAGATTTCCTTGATTTGTCTACTAATAGACCTTATATTTCAACTTTATTGAATTTATTTCTAATGCGGGAGAGAAGGAGTTAATGAGCACTAATACTTTTATTAATTCTATGTCGCCAGCTCAAGGAGTCTCTACGACGGTTCCTGCAGCAGAAGAACTGAGAGATATTAAGGGCTTCTATGCGATTGAAATTCCAATGTGGTTGCAGATTAGTCTATTAGTGATAGCTATAGCTTACTTAGCTTATTTTATTTACATGAGATATATTAAGAGGAAACTAGAAGCAGATCTCACTATCTACCAGCTTACAGTTAAGAGACTTAAGGAACTTGATCTGAGTAAGAATAGTAACGACTTCTATCTAGCTTATTCGGAATATATAAGAATTTACTTGGAGCAGCGTCTTAGCATGCATGCACTTGATAAAACTGCAGATGAAATGCGTCAGATACTAATCAAGGAACGTAGAATTCAAACTAATCAAGCTATGTTTCTTAGTAAGATCTTTCAGAGAGCTGATTTGGCGAAGTTCGCTCTTTATACGGTTCCTATGGATACCAAGGCTAAGGATATAGAATTAACATTAGAAATTATTAGATCTATAGAAGATACTGTGCTGGTAGAAGAAGCTAGAGCTTTGAACAGTGCAAATTTTCAACTCGAAGAAACTAGCTCAGTAACTGATGATACTCAGGAGGTGGCATTATGATATTTGCCAATCCTTGGGTTTTAATTTTCTTGATTCTTATTCCTATAGCAGCACTGCTTTATTTCTTTCGTGGTAACCAGAGTGATCTGAGTATCTCTCTTACTGAGCACCATAAAGCTTATGCATCGTTCTTAGATAGCATTGGTTATCATTTACCGTTTTTACTGAGGCTGATAACTTTGACTTTGATCATAATTTTATTAGCGAGACCGCAATTGGGACAATCATTTACCGTAAGCAAGCATTATGGAGTGGACATGGTTTTAGCTGTGGATACTTCTCAATCTATGTCAGCGCTTGATCTTAGATTGAACGGACAAACAGTTGATAGATTAACTGTTCTCAAATCGATATTGAAAGATTTCGTGCTTAAGCGTACTAATGATAGATTAGCTCTTCTAGTCTTTGGTGAGAAAGCTTATACTCAATGTCCGCTTACCTTAGATCATGGTGCCATTATTGATTTGATCGATAATATGGAGATCGGCATGGTGGGCGGCTCTACGGCTATTGGTGATGCTATTGCTATTGCTGTAAAACGTTTGAAAGATTTGCAAGCTAAGTCTCGCGTAATAATTTTAATGACAGATGGTGAAAACACTTCTGGTAATATTTCTCCTCAAATAGCTACAGAAATGGCTAAGGAACTAGGAATAAAAATTTATACTATTGGTATAGGACAAGATGGAGAAGTGCCGTTTCAGGTTAATACACCTATGGGTCCAATAATGGTTCAGCAAGCTATGCCTATAGATGAAGAATCTTTAGTGAAGATTGCTGGTGATACTGGTGGACAGTATTTTAGGGCAGAGACTAGTGCTGACCTGGTAAAGATCTATGCTTATATTGATAAATTGGAGAAAACAGAAATGCAGGTTAAGCAATACAATTCATATAAGGATATCTATGAAAACCTACTCTGGATTGCTTTTGCTAGCTTTATGGGAGAGTTGTTATTGGCAAATACAATATTATTTAGGATCATATGAACATTAAACATCCAGAATTGCTATATCTAATATTGCTAATTCCAGCGATGGTATTTTTCTTATATTATTCTTGGAAGCGTAGATCTAAAGTACTTGGAATTTTATGTCCGCCTGATAAACTACGATCATTATTTCCTAAGAGCTCTAATTCTAAAACTATAATCAGATATTCTTTGCTATTGCTTGCTGTGATTATGTTTGTGACCTCCTTCATCTCACCACGTTGGGGTTATGATTGGGAGGAAATTCAAACCAAGGGTACTAATATTATTATTGCTTTAGATGTTTCTACCAGTATGCTTGCTGAGGACATCTCACCTAATCGTTTAGCGAGAGCTAAATTTGAGATAGATAAATTACTTGAGAAACTTACTGGTGACAGAATAGGTTTGATAATTTTTGCTGGAGATGCTTTCTTGCAATCTCCTTTAACACATGACTATATGATGGTTAGGGATTGGGTTGCTAATATTAATACTGATGCAGTAGAGACTCCAGGGACTTCTATTAAGTCTGCTATTGAAGTTGCAAGTAGAGCTTTTGCGCATGTTAAAGCAGAAGGTAAGGTTCTTATCATTATGAGTGATGGTGAAGAGCATGATGAAGAAACTTTGAATTTAGTACGTAGAGCACATTCTGAGGGCATTAATATTTATACTCTTGGTATCGGTACTGCTAAGGGTGCACCAATACAATTAGCTCAAGGCTTAGTTCGTGACACTGATGGCAGAGTAGTTATTTCTAAGCTTGATGATAGTTTTTTGAAGAGAATTGCCGAGGCTGGTGGCGGTTACTATGTTAGATCAAGTGGCGGAGATTTTCATCTGGATCAACTTTATTATGATCATATCAAGACTGACCAAGATGCTGAAGAAGTTAAATCAGGTAGAACTAAGCAATGGTATGAAACTTATCAATTGTTCATGTCTATTGGTCTTGCAGCTTTATTATTAGAAATACTCTTAAGTATTGATATTGGTGTCTATGACAGGATTAGATTGTGGTTTATTTCAAGGAAAGGGAATATTTTTGCTCGTTCAATAGTTAAGATTAAACGTTCCAAGGAAAAGAAACAGAAAAAGCGTTCAGCTGTTGAACAGTCAGCTGCTTTATTAATATTATGGATATTGATTGGTCTGCCTGCTCAAGCAAATATATTCGATCCACGTTTATGGATTGCAGATTCTAAATTACAATCGGAGAAATATAGTGAGGCTCGTAGTGACTATCTTAAGCTCCAAGTAAACGAGCCGCATAATTCTAGACTTAATTATAATTTAGCGGTTGCTCATTATCGTGAAGGTGCTTATGATCAAGCTGTATCTAGTTTTAGCAGAGCCGCTTCTGAAGCGCGTTCCCCTAAGCTTAAAGAGAGATCTTTTTATGATCTTGGCAATTCTTATTTCCAATTAGAAGAATATAAAGAAGCTATCAGTTCATATGAAGAAGCTTTGAAAATAGATCCTAATGATGAAGATGCTAAGTATAATTTAGAGCTTGCTAAGAAGAAACTTGCTGATCAAGACAAGAACAAAGATGGCAAGGATAAAAAGGATAACAAAAATAATAAAAGCAAAGATCAAGACAAAAATAAAGATGGCAAGGATGACAAGAGTAAAAACGATAAGCAAAATAAACAAGGTCAACAGCCTAAGCCACAACAAGATCAGGACAACAATAATCTAGATAAAGAAGATATTGATAGGTTACTGCGTCAAGCTCAGGAAGCTAAACCTAGTGAAGTTCAGCAAAACCAAGGTCAATCACAGAAAGCTAAGGCAAAGAATCTTAAGCCGTGGTGAACTCTGGTAAATTGGTAATTTATTAATGCAATTAATCACCACTAGAAAAGAACTCGCAGAAGTGCAGAAATCATACCAAGCTAAGAAGATTGCTCTAGTGCCGACTATGGGTGCCTTACATGAGGGGCATCTTTCGCTGGTAGAGATTGCTAAGAAACATGCTGATATAGTTTGGGTAAGTATTTTTGTTAATCCTCTACAGTTTGGTCCTAGTGAAGATTTCAGTAAATATCCTAGAACTTTAGAAAATGATTTGAAGATGCTGGAAGGATTAGGAGTCGATTATATTTGGGCTCCAAGTGTGGAGGAGATGTATGGTGAGCCTGCTAAGAGTATTCAAGCAAACCCAGAACTAACTAACCGACTTTGCGGATTGAATCGCCCAGGGCATTTCGATGGAGTTTGTACAGTAGTGAACTTATTATTCGATTTGATTCAACCTGATATCGCAGTGTTTGGAGAAAAAGATTATCAGCAGTTAATGGTGATTAAAGAAATGGTTGCTAGATTAAAGTTGCCCATAGAAATTATTGGAGCACCGATTCTAAGAGAGGCAAGTGGACTTGCTATGAGCTCGCGTAATCGTTATCTCAATCCTACGGAAAGAAAACTTGCGGATAATATTTATCAAGTTCTATCTGGTTTAAAAACAGAAAGAGATTTAGCTCAAGCAAAAGACAAGCTAGAAAATTTAGGTATCAAAGTAGAATACTTAGAAATTTATTGGAATAGAATTTTTATTGCGGCGAGAGTTGGGTCTACGAGGTTGATTGACAACTTAGTTATATAACATGAGACTATCACAGACTACTGTTTCGGGCTCGGTTGACAGTCCAGCGGCTTCAGCTATCGTGAGCTCATTCTTCGGTCTCCGCTCGATACTCGCCAACTTAACGTGCTTCGCCTCTCGCGGACCTCAGATATGAGCTCACTCTGCTTCAGCTCGCTTTCGTCAAGGAGCCCTCAACAGTGTCTGTGATAGTCTCCTATTTAATATTAAAGTCTGTTTGTAAAGCCGCTCTATACGCTCTCTAAAACTTCGAATCTCACTGGCACTACACCCTTAGCGTAGCTACCAACTAATCTTGCTGCTGCTTCAGATAGATCTAAATCTCTACCTTCTATGTATGGACCTCTATCGTTAACTCTTACTACTACTTTCTTGCCGTTACTTAGGTTGGTTACGAGTAAGTAGGTGTTAAGAGGAAGAGTTTTATGGGCTGCTGATAAAACATTTTTATCGAAGGTTTCCATATTAGCTGTAGTCTTGCCATGGAAGTGACCACCATACCAAGAAGCCTTAGCTTGATAAATAATATGAGTACGTTTAAGACCCATACGTACCATTTTTTTCTCTGCTTCGTCTAAGGTTGAGTTAACCAAAGCTAGACCGGTACTATTAAGACTTGCGCTAGTTTTGTTATTGCTAGTACCATGAGTATTAACAAGTATCAGGGCCAAGCTGATGAGAATTACATGGATATTGACTGATTTGCCGTTTAAAAGCATAGATTCTTCTTGTTGTTTTTGTTCTTAGAGATCACTTTAGCTTAAAATGATAAGTAATCAACTAAAATTAAGCTTCTTTAAACATAATACTGAGGATAATGCTTCATTATCCTAGAAAATGGCTATTTACCTATTAATCCGTAAAACACCTAGGTATATTTATACTAATTATTAGATGATTACCCCTAGGAAACTGCATCTTATTTAAAGTGTATATATTAGTTTTTCTTAATGTTAATACTATTTATGCTTTCTTTAGAGACAGGGCATCAAATAAGGGTTATAATATTTTTCTGATACGTAATACTAGATGCCTCAGTTAATTAGAAGTTTCATCTATTACATTAACTAGCATTACGTATCAGAGTTAGGCCAAGCAAGTAAAGACAAAGGAGTTTTTACTATCAACATTAAACTAGACAATACATCAGCACCAGTGATCCAGCAACAGGATCAGCGCATCTTCAATCAATCAGATGGTGCAATAAAAAATATTGCTCAAAATGCAAACTTAGAACCGACTCCTAATAAACCTAAGATTATTGAAAACTTATCAATGCCATTGCCTTCCGAGGGAGGTAAACCTTGGACTAAAGAGGAGATCAGAGCAAGAGCTCATGAGATGGTGGAGTTACTTGAAGATGGTGCTGTAGAACTTCCTGAGTCTCTTTTCTTGGGAGCAAGTGAGAGTGATAGAGAAAAGGTACAAGACTTTGTTTATAACCTTGGCATTGAGATTTTTAGAAGATTAGAGACAGCCGAGAAGTTTGATTTTTTCTCTGACGGTGATGGAACCATGTATTACAAGAACCCGATCATGGTTAATTCAACTTGTTCTTTTGCTTCTGATCATGACAGACATTGGAATAGTACTTTAGCTAAATGTTTACACTATTTAGGTACTCAGCTAACTGTGCTTACAGCTCGCCCAGGAGCTTTTGCTGGACAGAGTTTGGTAGGTGTAGAAAACCCTATTAACAATGCTGAGAGACCAAATGCTACTAGCCCAGAGGAGATCTCTGCTTGTATTGGTAATAAGCGTTCTGAGATGGGTTCTTTCAATGTTAATATTAGAGGACTTAATGGAGCGCTGCATAGTGATGCTGGTCAACCTTTGAAGCTAACTCCTCAATGTCAAAACTTTAATAAGTTATTTAATTTCTTAGATAAAGAATTTAATTTTGTAGATGAATTACTGAAGATTCGTTATAACGATGGTGATTCAGTTAGAGTACTTGAGTTTAAAGCAGTGCCTGCGGCATTTAGATTAATGTCTGATCTTTCTCTTGCTAAGTATGAAGAGTACATGCAGATTGCTGAGAAGGCTCGTGATGGCAAATGGTCTAGTAAAACATTTGTAGATGAAATAAATAAACTTGGCATTAATTTCACACCAGAGCTTGCAGCATTACTTAATCCAAATGATCCACAAGCTGAAACTAAATTAACTGAGATTTTAAGAGATGCTCATGGTGGGATAGTTTATTTCACGCCACATGTAATTGATGGTAAAAATGTCTACAGACAAGATGTACGTGCTAAGCTCTTTAACCTTTTAATCAAGCATCTTAGAGATCCTAAAACTAAAGCATGGTTACAGAAAGAATTTGGAGTCCCGCAAGATTGTGATGTTATCACTGTGAATGGTAAGGATATTTCTCATGTTACAGATTTCTCTAAATATCCAGATGTAAGCGTTTTAATTAAAGAACTTGATACTAAAGGAGCTGCTCCAAAGCATAAGCATATATTAGTCAATGTTAGTGACAATAATCAATTCTATATGGAAGTTGGTGCATCCAACACTAAAGACCAAGTTATCAAGCGTTATAAAGAATCTCTTGATAACAAAGTACTATCAGTAATGCGTGGAGACAGTGCTGGTACGGATGCTCCAGCGATTGCTCAAGCTGTAATCAGCGGTGGAGTAGGTATCATCGTTAGAGGTTTGATGAATCGTATAGATGTGGGCAACCGTATGGTAGAGTTGCTCTCTCAAAATCCAGCAGATGGTTCTTATGTCAATGAAGGTCATCCAGATTGTCTGAAACAAATTGATAAAGAGCATTATCAACATTTAGTCGATGGACGAATTAAAACTAAGAAGGAATGGGCTGAAGAGTTAGCTGATAAATATAAAAATCAAATTTTACAGATTGATAATATTCATTTAAACAATGCTGCTTTTGCTTTCTTATTTACTAAGTTCTTAGAAAAGGAAAAGTTACCGTTTGAACCAGCAACCTCAGAAGTTAAAACAGTAGGAGATCCTAGTGAACTACGTTCTAGAACTCTAGTGACTCCTGATATTGGTTTCCTTGAACGCGGTATTAATAAATACATCACTAAAGGGAGAACGCATGCTATAACAGCATTCTGTGTAGGTTTACCAGTCATAGGTAAATATTTCAAAATTGAGAACAGTAGACCTTTACTTAGTGGTTTAATTAATGGACTCAGTTATGGCTTAATGGGTGCAGGTCTTGTAGGGATGCCAGCTTCTTTCTTTAGTCCTAAGGTAGAATTCTGGGCTAACTTTGTGCAAAGGGTTTGTGCTGGAGTTGGAAACTTTGCTTCTGGTATTACAAGAGGTTTGCGAGCACCTACTAGATATCCAGCTCAGTTTATTGGTGAAATGTGCCACTTTGCATCTCAATGGACTGATCCGAATTCTTTTACCCGTAAAATTCTTTGGGCTATGGGTAATGGCTTATTGCAATTAGGCCGTGCAGGCAGTACTATGACTGCTGAAAATACTATTCTTGATAATTATAAGAAAGGTACAGAAGAGAAAAAGGTAGCAGAAATTTTTGGTAATCAAAAAGAGATGGCTAATTTAAGGCAAGTAGCCAATGGTTTTGCTAATTCTAGATCAGCTTGGATTGAAAAATTCAAACCAGTTACTGGTCAATTTATAGCTGAGACTATCTCTGACGTAATTCAAGGCTTGAAGATGACTAAACAATTCTTTACTGTGAAAGGTTATAGCCATGGAGTTAAACACATACTGTATAAGAATGCAGGTTTCACTAAGACTTCTATGACCAGTGGTAAAGATTATACCAACGTAGCTAGCGTTTCTCACTTATACGCAACCAGTGGTATTTTAGGTCTGGGAGCATGTTTAGCTTCAATTATTACTCACAAACTTAATAATAAATGGTTAGATTGGTTTACAGTCGGACTTGCAAACTTTATTCCAACTATTGGTATTGTAGGTGCTGCTCGTAACGTGAAACAAGATCAACATGGTCATATTAGATTATTTACAGATGTAGTTGGCAGAAGGGGTCGCTTTGATCCTGAGATTGCAGGTAAGTGGCAATTAATTGGTGGTCAATTAATGGCAATCTCTAGTTGGCTATTGCAGCATCCTTTTGGTCAGGTATTACAGATGTTTGGTTTAGGTGCTTATATCAAGGGTATATCACAAGAGTTTAATCCTATCCAAGAAATGGGAGCAATCAATACTTTGCGTAATCAACAAGAATACGCTGACGCTTCTCATGACTTAAATAAAGCACCAGAGATCATAGATCATACTCAGAAGTTCTTTGGCAGAGGTAAGCACTCAGTAACTCAAGAGTTTGATACTAGATCACAGAACGTTGCGTTGGCTAAGGCTCAAGAAAGTTCTAAAGCAGTAGCAGCATAGATATTAGTTTTGTATTAAGAGAACCAGTACCCGTTTGCCGTCATTGCGAGGAGCGCGTAGCGCGACGAAGCAATCCACTCTGAAGCCTAAATCACTCACGCTTGGGAGTGGATTGCTTCGCTCCACTGCGTTCCGCTCGCAATGACGGATTACGGGTACTAGTTTACATTAAGAGATTTAGTGCTTACTTTTCTTCTTTAGCAAAAATTCCAATACAGAATATATATGCATAACAAGCGAATGCTACTAATAAGCCAGCATCCCAGTTAGGAACTAAGTTTGTACCTTGAGTTGCTTCAGCTAAGCTAGCGATTGCTGGACCTACAACTGCGCCACCGATAATAGCAGTACAGAGTATTCCTGAAATAGCACTTGAATATTCTTTAGGGAAGCTATTGGTTGCAACACTATAAATAGTAGGAAACATAATCGAGATAAAGAAACCAATAGCAGGGAAAGCCCATAGAGCTTGATTAAGGTCACCATGTGTAGCTAGGTATAACATTCCTGCGGCAATGGAAATATAACCCATAATAGCTACTTTACTTGGAATGCGGTCCAGGATTAATGATCCTACTAATCTACCTATTAATAAACCACCCCAATAATTACTGATAGTAGTATTCTTAGCAGCTTCAGCAGCAGTACCGAGTACTTCTCCAATATTAAGTTTGTCTTGAAGATAGAAACCAATAGTATTAGCTACGCCTACTTCCACGCCTACATAGAGAAATATACCAACAGCATATAAATAAATTAATGGGTGCTTAGTTAGTAAATTAAGAGTGTGATTTTCTTGTGGCTTGTCCTGCGAAGCTTTAGCGGAGTTGGAAACAGTTTGAGGATATTTCGGGAAGCTAATCGCTAAGGTCATAATGAGAGCTATTCCAGTGAATACCCAGTAAGTTACCGACCAAGGCATACCTTGATTCTTGATTAGAGTTACTAATTGCGGAGCAAGGTAACCGCCAGCACCATTAACAACCATAAATAAAGTTAAGTTACGAGAATATTTAGCAGGGTCTGAGATCTCTGCTACTAAAGGATTGATAGCTACTTGAACACCAGTAATGCCAACTCCACAAAGGAACATCGCAATCATATTAGGTGTGAATCCAGAGACAGCAGCGAATAACGCTACCCCAGCCATAGTGATTAAAGAGCTAATAATTAAAGTTAACTTCTTAGAATTTTTGTCCATGAATATGCCCCATGGAATAGAAGTTAATCCATAAGCTATAAAGAAGGTGGCAGCTAACAATGCTGACAATGATGAACTTACTTGATAAGTTTCACGAATTTTAGGAATAATGGCTCCAGCCACATTCGTTATAGCTCCAAACGATAAATAAGCGAAAGCCACAGCTACCATTAGCGGGAGGTAATCTCCAGAATTTTGTTTATCTTGATTCATGATTTTCGTCCTTACTTTTTGCATTTTTGCTTCTTTGTTAACTTTAATCTTTAGATCCATAATATACTCCTACATGTATTACGCATTATCTTGCCTGATTTAGAATTCTAGCATAGATCCTTCAGCTTTTTATAATATAAATGGCTCAAAATAGCGTGCTAAAATCATGCCCTGTCCCACAAAGGATTATATTATGGCAACAGCATTAGAAGTTATACTCACAGAAGATTCTCAGGCCGGAAACGCAGGAGAATTGATTCGCGTTAGACCAGGATTTGCACGTAATTACTTGTTACGTAGAGGTTTAGCAGTAGTAGCTAACGCTTACCATTTAAACCAATACGAAGAACGTAAAGCAGAACTTGAGAAACAAGCTCAAGAGAAGCGCGAGAAAGCTGAGAAGGCTAAAGAGAATTTAAGTGATGATTCTACAGTAACTATTGAAGCTAGAGCTGGACTAAGTGGTAAATTATTTGGTGCTATTACTAAAGAGAAAATTGCTGAAGCAATCTCAGAACAACACAAATTAGATATCACTAAATCACATGTCAACATTAAATTCCCTATTAAAGAAGTTGGAGAATACCAAGTTACTCTTAATTTAGGTGCAAATATTTCAACAACGGTATTGGTTAAAGTAGTTTCTGAGAAGTAATAGAGTTTATCTATGCTTCGTCATCCTGAGGAGCCTGCGAAGCAGGCGACGTCAGGATCCACTCATATTTTTATCTTAGTAGTGGATCCTGACGGTCGGGCTTCGCCCTCCCTCAGGATGACGATAAGATGAACATTTAGCGTTGAGTATTGTAATGTTAAACTAAGTAAAGTAGTAAAAATGTTTATAACTATTGAAGGACCAGATAAAGCAGGCAAGACAACTCAAATAAAGTTGTTGAAAGAATACGCTAGAACTCATAATCATGACTGGTTATTTACTCACAATCCTGGTGATACTAAGTTAGGCGCGCGATTACGTGAAATAGTTTTAGATTGTGATGAAGATATCTCTGATAAAGCTGAATTGATGATTTATTTAGCTGATAGAGCGCATCAAGTAGCTACTCTTCTCAAACCTAAACTTGCTGAAGGTAAGGTTATCATTTGTGATCGTTTTATTGATAGTACCGTAGCTTATCAAGGTTATGGTCGTGGTATTGATATCAAGACTATTAATATTGTTAATGCTCTGATCTGTGAAGGTATTAAACCTGATCTAACTATTTTACTGATGGTCTCTAATGAAGAAGCAGCTAGAAGAACTAAGGATAAGGATAGGCTTGAAGCAGAGAATAAATTATTCTTTATTAGAGTGCGGAATGGTTACAAGACTATTGCTAGAGAAGAACCTACGCGTATTAAGGTTATTGATGTAGATGGTTTGAGTATTGAAGAAGTACACGAGAAGATGATGAATATTATTCAAGATAGTATTACTGCTTATCATCACTTGAGGAAATAAATGTCTAATTCTAAGAAAACCATTTTAATTACTGGTGCAGCGGGTTTTATCGCCTCTACCTTAGTTGAGAAATTACATGCAGAAGGACACCAGATTATTGGCATAGATAATTTTAATGACTATTACGATATTAATATCAAGTGCAATAATTTAGCTGCGTTTTTTCAAGTCTCTGCTGTTAAGAAACTTACTACTAATATAGTTAGTCCTTATAGATCTTTTGCTAATCCTATTGAAGTGCTCTATGTGAACGGCTTCCCTGATGATGGCAGTACCATTGATAATTTTGTCGAGAAAGCCAATTATCGTCTCTATGGTATGGATCTCTGTGATTATATGAGTTTGCGTAAGGTCTTCGAGAAGCATGCGATAACGCATGTGGTGCATATTGCTGCTGTAGCTGGCGTTAGACCTAGTGTGGAGAATCCAATTTTCTATCAGAAGAATAACGGAGAGTCTACTATTAATTTATTGAAATTAGCAGCTGAGTTTAATGTTAAGAAGTTTGTCTTTGCGTCATCAAGCTCAGTATATGGTTCTCGCTCTAAAGTACCTTTCTCTGAGAGTGAAGATATAAGTAAGCCTATTAGTCCTTATGCTGCAACTAAGGTTGCTGGCGAAGCTATGGTGCATAGTTTTAGTCACTTATATAATATGCCTTCTGTATGTTTACGTTTCTTTACTGTCTACGGACCGCGTCAGAGACCGGATCTTGCAATAACTAAGTTTACTAAATTAATTGATGCAGGTAAATCAATCCAGATCTATGGTGACGGCACTGCTAAACGAGACTTCACTTATATAGAGGACATTATGGATGGGGTCTTGAAAGCAATAGACCATGAAACTAAGTTCGATATATTTAATTTAGGTGAATCTCATACTACTGATGTTAATGAGCTGGTGCGACTATTAGAAGAAAGATTAGGCAAGAAAGCTACTATAGAATACGGCAACCCCGTTCCTGGTGATGTGCCTATTACTTATGCTGATATCTCTAAATCTAAATCTCTCTTAGGCTATAACCCACAGACCCAGATAGCAGAAGGGCTGACTAAGTTTGTGGATTGGTATAAGAAATCTTTACAAGCCCATTCGCTTTAATGCAATGGTGATTAATTTTGCATTTAGACAACTAGGTATTTTTATAGATGGTACCTGCATCCCTGCAATCTCATTATTCACTTCATCTCTAGATATAAATATGGCAGGATCTAATTTTGGGAGGACTTCTTGAGCTGTCTTTTGTTTTGGTAATATAATTAAAAACTTAGGGTCAGTGATCATTTCCCCTAAAAACTTTATTAGTAATGTGAGTTCTTGTGGTTCTGTTAGTCTTCTTACTTCTGTAACTTGTGCTAAATCGCTTCCTAGAGCTCGCGGATTAATCCAACAACTATGAGGCTCACCTTGGAACTGATTAGATATTAAGAACCCGCCTTCCATTTCAGCTGCGTGTTGTCGGACTATTTCTTTAAAAGCCACTATATCCAGTTTTGGAATATTTAGTAGTTTTGTTAGCTTCACTGTTTAAGACTCCTATTTATACTTTTGCCAAGCTTTCTTGTAATAATCTATTGCGAGCAATATGTACAGCCTTTGTGAATCGATGACAAACATCCTCATTCGGCTTAGGTTCGGCAAAAGGAACATCACGAAATGCTAGATCTATTTGTTGAAAGTCTAAGATTTCAGTTCCTTCCTTAGTAAAATTTTCTTGAACTTGAGATTTATTTTCATTATTAGTGGCCACTATTATGCCTATAATTTTAATCGCTTCTGGTTTTAGGTCTATTAGCTCATCTAAAAAATCATAAAGCGGTTGTGAATTGTTTGCTTCAACATAAAAACTATTTATTCTATTAATAGGTATGTCTTGAGTACTATATTTATTGGCTTTGGCAAAATAAACATTACCCCTATTTTTACCTTGTTTACAGCTTTCTTTAGTTTGTGCCAAATCTACAATAACAAATCTTTTGTCAAAATGACTTTCGCTTTTATCATTAAGAATCGCTCTTTGATATTGCGATCTAGTACAGCTTCGTACTCTGTATTCAGGATTTAACATAAAACAAATATTATCATACCATAAATTAAGTATCACATATTCATCTAACTTTTAATATGTCAATCATAGTAAAATTAGAAATTCACTAAAGAGATATATGAAATTAGCATTACATTGGCGTATATTAATCGGCCTGATTCTTGGAGTAGTAGTCGGTTATTTCTTTTCCCTTAATAATCCTGAGGGTACTCTAGCTAATCCAAACATTGGTTTTCTTAAATTAGGACATCTTACTTGGATGGGTGAGATCTTTCTTAAGTTACTGAAGATGATTGTTATTCCTGTGGTGCTTTGCTCCTTAGTAGTGGGAGTTGGGCATTTACCGCTGAAGAGTATCGGTAAGTTCGGTTTGATGACAGTAATCATTTTTAAAGTACAAATGTTATTTGCTGCTGTACTAGGACTATTTTGGGTGAATCTAATTCAGCCGGGTCAATATATTGATTTACATAAAATTCTAGATTCTGGCGAGCATGCTGAGAAGGTGAAATTTATTACTAGTCAAGAACATGGTGCAGGTGAAATTCTCCGCAGTATGATTCCTACTAATATTTTCGAATCACTATCTAATGGTTCACTCACACAAATTATTTTGTTTGCAGTTTTGTTTGCGACGGCACTAGTCTCAGTGAAGAACGGAGATAAATTATTAGCTCTCTTCAAAGTCGCTCTAGATGCGATTCTTGCCATGACTCATTGGATTATGGAGTTTGCACCATTTGGAGTTTTCTCATTAATAACTAAGACTGTAGCTATCGGCGGACTCGCTTCTATTTCTAAATATGGCATGTTTATGCTTACAGCGTTTGCAGCTTTATTCTCTATGTTGTTTATTGTTGCTCCTATTTTGGTTCATTTTTTTACTAAGTTCACCCCCCTACAATTCTTTATTGGAATGCGCGAAGTGATGCTTACAGCATTCTCTACTTCTAGCTCTGCTGCTACGCTTCCTGTTACTTTAGAAGCAATGGAGCATGAGTTTAAAGTTCCTAATCGTGTTGCTTCCTTCGTGATACCGATAGGGGCTACTATGAGTATGAATGGTGCTGCTATCTATGAATCAGTGGTTACTTTGTTTGTGGCGCAAGCTTGGCTCCCAGAACCGCTTTCCTTGAGTCAGCAGATCTTTGTGGTAGCGATGGTATTAGTAGCTACTTTTGGTACACCAGGTATTCCTCATGGAAGCTTGGTAACTATTGCTGTAGTGTTTCAAGCAGTAGGATTACCATTAGAGGCTATTGGTGTAATACTTAGTATCGATAGAATTCTGGATATGACTAGAACTATGGTTAATGTGTGCTTTGATGCTATCTCTTGTCTGATCATGGATAAATATTTTAAGCTTAAAGATGAGAACATAGATCTTCAGTTAATCATAGATGAAGAGCATAAGAAGGTCTTGGTAAATTCCAAATAGAGTATGCTGTTAAACTCTATTGGCATTTTTATATCTGCTACCGACACAGGTGTTGGTAAGACTTTTTATAGTGTAAAAATTCTCAAAGATTTATTGGCTTCTGGTTATAAATTGAAAGAATTGGCTTATTATAAGCCGATACAATGTGGCGATGATAAGGATTACGATATAGTAGTTAAGGATATTAATGGCATTGCTACCTATTGTTCTTATGACCTACATTATCCAGCTTCACCTCATTATGCTGCTGCCAAAGAGAATATTGAAATTAAACTAGAGAAGATTAGAGATGATTTCAAAGAAATTAACTCTAAACATAAATTTGTTATAGTTGAAGGTGCTGGTGGCTTAGCAGTACCACTGAATAAGAATGGTGATTTAGTTTCTGATATTATCCGAGTGCTAGATTTACCCTTAGTCTTAATTATTAGACCTAAATTAGGCACCATTAATCATTCCTTACTTAGTATTGAACATGCTCGGGCTAAGGGATTAGATATTCAAGGAATAATTGTTTCAGAGATGGACTTGGATGCTGATATAGATAGAACAAAAAATGCAATTGATACTATTATAAAGATAGGTGGAGTAAAGATTTGGGAACTAGTCCATTAATTAAAAGTTTTGACTCTACTAGAGAGCTTGATGCATTTATTGCTGATCTGATGATTACTGAGTTTCAAAAGCCAGGATTAATCTTGCTTCCAGTTGGTAATACTTTTGAGGCTGCAGATTTGTATAATCCAGGTATTTATCCTAGTGTAAATAATTATTTTAAATTAGCTAATAATATTTTTTATGATGATAAAAATCATGAAGCAATTGAGAAGTCACAGCGTTCTAAGCCGCATTCAGAGCTGAAGATATCTCATTTAGATGAGTTGATTGATGCTAAGAAAACAACCTTCTCTTCTAGATTAAAAGAGAATCTGCCAGATTTAATTGAACAGTTAGGTGATAGATTCTATGCCATAGATATTGCTAATATCGATAAATTTGATCGTTTCGTAAAACAATGCGGTGGTCCGAGGATAATTTTTGCTGGCTTGGGTACAGACCCAAGTACGGCACACATAGCTTTTATTGGTGAGGACTATATTAATACTGCGACTGCCGAAGTAGAACTAAGTACTATGGCCGCTGCTGACCATAATTGCTCTAGAGCAGTAACTATTGGAACGGATATTTTCACTTACGCTAATCTTGAATCCATTATAGTAGTAGCTAAGGGTGAATCTAAAACAGATCCATTGCAGGCTGCACTCACTGACCCGGACACAGGGCTTGGTTATTTAATTCAACACCACTCAGATAAGCTGAGAATTTATACTGATCATCAGGTAGTGAGTAAGAGTTGACTATTGTACGTCAGCTTTATCATTACCAATAGCAAACACCACTTTAACAGAGCCTTCTACTTCTATATGTCCTTGAGCGAAAGAATCTTCTTCAGCAACAGGAGCACTATCAGCGGCCATAGACATAACTTTAGCTTGTCTAAATCCTGTTTCCGGATAACCAATGAAACGATCTGATACTTCGTCTATGCTTAAAACTTGCCCACGCTTTTCACCAAGAGGCGCTAACATTAAATCTGCTTTCTCTGCGGCATGAGTAGTAGCTTCCTTGAGTGCTTGCGCACGTAATGCCATTGGATCTTTAAGACCATACTCTACTCCACTAAGATCATTAGAGCCATGGCTGATAACAGCAGCGATAATACCTGCTAACTTGTCTAGGTCTCGTAATTCAACCACAAAACTGCGTGAAGCCTTGTATCCATCTGCTTCATAAGTTTGAGTTTTAGAATTGTATTTTTGCTCTTCATTGATATTAAGAGACTCTAATTGCATATTTTGCTCGGTAACACCCAGCTCTCTAACTGAATTAAGGACTTCCTTAGAAATCAATTCATTAGTTTCTCTTGCTTTCTCAGCCTTTTTATCCTTAGTAATAATCGCAAATCTCACAGTTGCTTTATCAGGCGGTACTTGTAGAGTAGCTTTGCCCGTGACGGTAATTTGGCGTGGAGGAGGGGTGTGATCGTGTGCAAGAGCTGCTGTTGAAAACAACGAAACTAGACTAATAACAAGTATAAATTTATGCATGATACTATTTTAGCAATTATATAGGTAATAACAAGTTATTGATCTTGCTTTTTCTTCGAATGATACGTTACAATCTTAACCATGAACACAGGATCCGCACTTGGGGTCCGAACAATGGGGTTGGGACAATGTAGTAATCGTGTAAACGATTACACCAAACAACCAGAGGGTTCTATGGCTAGTCGGTTGCCTAAGTTTTTGCAAAACTTCTTAGGAATAACTAATCGCAGTGAGGCGAGACGAGATGCAGTGAGATCATTGCATGCCGTTAGCTAGTCAAGAACAAATCTATAGAACGGGCTCCTTTTGGAGCCCGTTTTTATTTTTAGACTTATTCCAAAATCGCCCATAACTGTGTTGCGCTTCGTCCCTCGCCATCCTCATTTACGTCTAGTAAACTCCGGTGGCTCGGGACTCGCGCGCCTTGTTCTGGACGATTTTGAAACAAGTCTAAGTATCCTTACGTTTATTTTTGATTTTCTTGGAATTAGAAGAATTAGCTTTAGGATTTTCTTTCTCGGTTTTAAGTAATAAAGTATGCGGTCTGCCAACAATGGTTTCTAATTGTTTTTTCTTAGCATCAAAGAGAATCTCATAAGCAAGTATAGATTTATCTTTGTGCTGTGCGTAAGCATTGCCAGTAAGGATAGCGTTCTCTATAGAATTATCAGCAGCAATATTTACCAGTATTTGTCTTGCTTTGCCGTAAATATCATCGCTATGGATTTCTGCATAGCGATCAACACCTCTGGAGAAGACCGATAGCACATGCTTAGGCTTCTCGTAAATTAAAGCATCGGCAAATAAATAATTAGGAGCGTCGTTTTTTAGATAGAGAACTTTCACGTTGTCATAGGCTTTCATCATGTCTAATTCAGGGAAATAAAGTAACTCTTCTGATTCTATTCTTTGGGTATCGGTTAAAGCAACAACGTTTGTAAGAAAGTCAACATATTGAATATCATTATCATTCTTAAATTCAAGTTCCATTGCATTAGCTCTGATATTTACATCTTTAGAAATAAATTTAATTTGTTCTGATTCCTGTAGATCACTAATACCTTTATCTAGTAATGCTGGATTAGTACTAGCTCGCGCAAAACCTTTAGCTAAATCGATCTCCTGATAATTAGCAAAAATAGTAGCTTGGCTTTTACCATAGATATCCGTTTGTACTAAAGTACTATCATCTCCAAAGCACTTAACGATAGAACTTTCGACATCCAGTTCCATTCTAGGTGTTTGTATACTTAGTTTCTCAGAATCTAGCACTACTCCGTTTTCAAATCTTGCTTTTTTAGGTTTACCTTCCTTATCAGAATCAATAAATACTCTTGGAGCATCTATTAAAAACTCGCCCAGTTGGATTTTTACATTACCAATGAGGACAGAATTACCATCCTTGTAATTTAATTTCTCTGCAGAAATAATTTTAACCTTATCTAGGCGACTAGGCTTGGCAGCTATCGCTGGTAACATTATGAATAAAGAAAAGGCTAGAAGTGCTTTTTTCACTTAATACATTATATATTAACTTCCTTCGAATTTACTCTGAATGCACATTCCCTAGGATCTCAGCTTGCTTAGTTGCAAAGTCATAATTAATCGTGTCTGCGTAAATAGTGTTAGTACCCTGAATAATATGGGGATGTCCAGTAAAGATCGCTGTTTGTGGACTTTTATCAGCTTTAGGTTTAATAACTAAATTATCAGAGTAACAATTCAAGTTCTCTGCTTCTACATGAACAGCACCATTAGCTTTCACCAAACCACTTTCATTAATAATTATTTGATTAGCTATTAATGTTTGTGTAGCAGAAATAATTAATTTAGCGTTACCATCAGCTGTAATTTTTTGAGATTCTCCTGATTCTAAAGTAATTTCATTAGCCGTAATATTAAGGGGATTAGAACCGGATTTTTTACTTAGGCTTGCTTGCTCTTGACTAACAATAGATTTAAAATTCTTATCAATTAAACCCTTTTGTCCAGTTATAACGTAGCCAGTATCAGAAGTTAAAGTCCAATGCTCTGAAACAACAATAACAGGCAAATCTTCTCTGAACTTAAGTTTACCTGAACGTATTTGATATTTACCATCACTGGTTACAAGTAAAACATCCTCGGATAAATTTATTTCTTGTTCTGCCTTATCTAAATTAGCAAAAGCGGCAGTAATAGTGAATTTGGACTGAGGAGTTTTAGATCCCTTTAAAGGTGGATCAAAGAAAACCAATCTAGGACTGTTAACCTTAGCCTGTGTTTGTCCTGGGTCGGATTGTGTTTGAGCGGCTTTAAGTGACCACTTAACACTATTAGTCTTCTCATCTATCTGTTGAATCTCAAAATCACTGATCTCAAACTTAGTATCAGTAGTCTTTTCAAAGATCTTACTATTCTTAACTACTATGAAACCAGATATTGCACTATATATGAAAAACACCAGACCCAAAATTAGCGGGGTCAACATTATGATTTTCACTTTATGCTTGCGATAGAACTCTTTCAACGGAAATTAGTTTCTTTCAGTAGAAGAACTGACTGCTTGCTTGTTAGTTAACTCTTGAAGTTGTTTACCTAAAGAATCTACCTGTGTCTGAATGTTTTTCGCTGTGCTCTTAAGCTTCTCATCAGTAAAGCCTTTGAATTCACGAATAGTATCAGAAGCTTGATCTTTAAGTTCATCAAGTTTATCTTTTAATCCACTAAGAAACTCAGAAGAATTCATCTCAATATCTCTTCTTAATTCACTTCCTGGTCTATCAGCTAAAAGCAAGCCAGCGACTACACCAGCAATGGCTCCTAGGCCTAAGCCAAAAATAAATTTACCTAAAGCACTATCTTTATTATTATTCATAAGCTTAATTATACCCGATTGAGGGTGTGAAAATCCTGACTTTAATAAAGCTTATTTTTTAGAAGAGAACATGTTCAATAAGCCATTAGTTAAGGATGATCCAAGGTTTGAGACGTAACTCATTGCTTTGCTAACACTGTCACCAGCACTATGTAGCTTGTTATGAATGCCTTCGACATAATTATTAACCAGATCAATTAATACTTTAAGCGATGCTAAGACCTTTGAAAGCTGCACTAGCACCGGAATAAAGAAACTTAAGAAAACTATTGCGCTTACTGCTAGAAGGCCTAAACTTGCTACCAGAACTATATCTATAATATTCGTATCCATATTCTAAATTTTAGCCTTTTCTTTGCCTAAAGATGTTATTTTCTTTGACTCTTCTCTTGCCTTGTTAAGTTTTTCTTGCATTAGAACAAGTTTAGATTTTGCTTTATTGTAAGTCTCACGTAGTTTATGATTTATTTCCTTAGATACAGTAAACACTAATCTACCTAAAGCTACACCCAGGCTAATACTATGATCAATTAAATCCTTGGCACTTGTTGGCAGTTTAGACATGCGATTAAAAAATGTCTTACCTGGAAGTGGTATTACTACTAAAGCCAACATAAATCCACTAACAATACCAAAAATGAAGAACAAAAATTTAAATACAATGGATAGTAGTTTAAGCATAATCATTCAGAACAAGCTTTTAGCGGTGGTTGAGGAATCAATTCGTCCATGGTTACTATTTTGTTATAGTCTACGACCTTCATTACATCACTACGCTTAAGTTCTTGCGGATACTTATAACCACAAGAGTGGAGTACACTATTAAATTCATAAATTACAGCGTCGTGATAATTAGCGACTCGCGGAAATTTTTCAGTCACTACTAAGCCACGTTGTAACCATGAATCATGTGTTGCTATTCCTGCTGGACAATGATTAGTATTGCATTTGAGTGCATGTATGCAGCCCATGCTCAACATAAAGCCTCTTGCTGACTGAGCTAGATCAGCTCCTAATGCAAGTACTATTGCTAGATCAGCACCAGTAATAATTTTACCTGAAGCAATTAATTTAATATCTTTTCGGAGCCCAGCTTCTCTAAGAGCATTATCCACAAACATTAAAGCATCTTTCAGTGGATATCCAAGGTAATCAGTATGAGCTAGCGGAGCTGCTCCAGTAGCACCTTCTGCGCCATCTACAGTAATGAAGTCTGGCATCATATCTGTAGTTTTCATTGCTCTAATTAAATCGTGAACATATTCTTTACGTCCTAGACAAAACTTGATACCAATAGGCTTGCCGCTTTTGTTTTGTAGATTATCAATCCATCTAAGCATGTCTTCATTGTCGTCCCAGTCTGTGTGCCTTGGAGGTGAAACTACATCTTCATCTTTAGGCACACCACGAATAGCAGCGATCTCATCAGTGATTTTTTCTTTTGGTAAGACTCCACCCTTGCCAGGTTTAGCTCCCTGAGAGAGTTTGATCTCAAACATTTTCATTTGTGGTTGACGTGCTAAGTCTAAGAATTTTTCTTCGGAGAAAGAACCATCGGGATTGCGTACCCCAAATTTACCTGTACCGATCTGCATCACTAGATCAGCCCCACCTTCAAAGTGATATTGAGAAGCACCGCCTTCACCAGTATTGTGATAGAAGCCACCTTTATAAGCTCCATGACTTAAAGCAAGTACCGCATTCTTACCAAGAGCACCGTAAGACATCGCAGAGATATTAAAGATCGAAGCTTCGTATGGATAACGGCGACGTGCACCTATGACTACACGATGATCATAGTGAGATTCTTCATGAGTAGGATTTACCGGGAAATGACTATGTCTAACCAGCATGGTGCCTGGTTTATCTAAGTCTTTCTTTGTTCCAAAAGCTACAGTACCAAGCTGCCCCTTAGCATGAGCATAGACCCAGGTTCTGATATATCTTGGTATGGGACGATCAGAGCGTTCATCATGAAATAGATATTGTCTTAATTCTGGTCCAATAAATTCAAGTGCATAACGCATAAACCCAATAATAGGGAAGTTACGTTTAATAGCATGTTTAGTTTGCAATACATCATTAATGCCGACAGCAATAATCAGGCCCACAATTGAGATTATTAAAATCCCACCCATATTGTCCAAGGCAAAAAGGAAGTTCATATATTCAATTATTCCCTGATGGTTATTAGCTAAAAACTACTATTTCAAGCATTTAACCTATCTTAACCGTACAAAAAAGCTAATTTTGTGCAGTATAAGGTGATTTTCGCTTGAATAGCTATAATAGATGCTATGCGCAGAGCCGACCATAAAACTCGTAAAGAATTACAAGAAGCCCAGAAATCACTAGAACAAACTTGGGGTTTTGAGACGCGTTCTATCTTAGTTGGGCAGGCTCCAGATCCGGCGACTGGTGCTACGACCTTCCCTATATATCAAACTGCTACTTATACTCAAGCTGGTATAGAGGATAACAAGGGCTATTGTTATTCACGTACTGGTAATCCAACGCGTACTGCTTGTGCTGAGGTTATAGCTTCACTTGAGAACGGTATTTATGCGGGAATTTATCCGACAGGCATGGCAGCTATTCATGCAGTAATGCAACTTTTCAAACCAGGACAACATGTTATATCTTCTTCTGATCTTTATGGTGGAGCTCATCGACTCTTTGATCAAATCCTTACGCCAATTGGCTTTGAATATTCATTTGTTGATGCGCGTGATATTAGTAAGATTACGACTGCAGTTAAACCTAATACTCGTTTAGTATGGCTTGAGTCTCCGACTAATCCATTAATGAGGCTCTGTGATATTAAAGCTATAGTTCAAGCTATTTCTGAATTGAATAAGCAGCGTTCTGTTGAAGAACGCATCCTTATTGGCTTTGATAATACTTTTGCTAGTCCATTCTTGCAACGTCCTCTGGATCTGGGCGTAGATATAGTAGTACATTCTGGCACTAAATATTTAGGTGGACATTCTGATGTGCTTATTGGTGCTGTGGTAGTGAAGGATCCTAAGCTTGCAGAAAGATTCACTTATTACCAAAACGCTACTGGTTCTGTTGCTGGACCTTTGGATTGTTGGATACTAATGAAAGGTATTAAGACTTTAGCTGTGCGTATGCGCCAACATCATAGTAACTGTGTTGCTGTTGCTGAGTGGCTTGAGAAACATCCTAAAGTTGCGCAAGTGTTTTGTCCAGTCTTGCCATCTCATCCACAACATGAACTTTATAAGAGACAGATGTCGGGTTATAACGGTATGTTGTCTTTTGAATTTGACGGAAACATTGAACAAGTGAAGACCCTTGTTAGCTCTACTAGAGTGTTTCAACTCGCTGAATCTCTTGGGGGTGTAGAAAGTTTAATCGGACACCCTGCAACTATGACTCATGCCGCTGTCCCAGCCGCTCGTCGTAAAGAATTGGGGATCAATGATAATCTAATTCGTTTGTCTATTGGAATTGAGAATGTAGAAGATTTGATTGCTGATTTAGAGTGGGCGTTTAAGCAGATTTGAAAGTTGATATGGCGTGAACAGTACTTATTCTACATAATAGTTTATATTGGAATTTAAGTTGATTTTTGGCTATTTTACGCCATTATAAATTATGATATACCATAATGACTTGGCTATTTCCTCGTAAGATTATGATATATCATAATTTACCAAGCTTTTAAAAGAAACTATTTACAATACTAATAGATATGATCAGTCCCGCAGAATTTAAATCCCGTCGTCAAAAAGTCCTCGATTATCTCAAGGATAGAAGTGATCATGACAAGCAAGCATATCGTTGTGTGCTTAGAAGTGGTAGCGAGAAAATATTCTCTAATGATGTGCATTATCCTTTTAGGGTTGATAGTGATTTTTATTACCTAACAGACTTCCGTGAGCCTGATGCTATCTGTGTTTTAGATCCACATGCTGATAATCCGTTTACACTCTACGTACAGCCAATAGATCCTAAGCATGAGATCTGGGATGGTCCTAGAGAAGGTGTTAATGGTGCTAAGAAAAATTTCCATGCTGATGCAGCTTATGACTATGAAGAGTTTAAAGAAAATGCAGTGCCCCACTCCAATCGCAAAGCCTATACTACACTGGATGTTCATAATCTAGTCCACTCACTGAGATCGGTTAAATCTGAGGGTGAAATCAAACTTATGAAACGCTCTGCTGAGATTGCGGTACAAGCACATAGAGTTGCGAAGGAAATTATTACCCCAGGAATTTATGAATATGAGATAGAAGCAGTGCTTAATCAAGTGTTTAGATCGCAGGGAGCAAGTGGCTGGGCTTATCCATCGATAGTAGCTTCTGGCGAGAACTCTTGTATATTGCATTACATCAATAACAATAAAGTTATCGCTAAAGATGACCTGGTGCTTATTGATGCAGGTGCTGAATATAATTATTATGCTAGTGATATTACTAGGGTTCATTCTGCAAGCGGCACTATGAGCCATGAACAACAAGATATCTATGATTTAGTGGTAGAAGCACAGCGTAAAGCCATAGCTTCAATCAAACCTGGTAGCAGTTTATTAGAGACTCATGACATTGCATCAGTAGTTATTGGTGAAGGGCTTGCAGAGCTTGGCTATATCAAGGATAAAAATGATCAAGAACAAATTAAAAAATATTATATGCACAGTACTGGTCACTCACTAGGAATAGATGTGCATGATGTCGGTGTCGATAAGAAAACTACCAAGTATGTGCCAGGTATGGTATGCACAGTAGAGCCTGGTATCTATATTAGAGAGAAGAAGATAGGTGTGCGTATTGAAGATGATATAGTAGTCACCAACACTGGTTCTGAGAATTTAACAGCAGGCATGGAAAAGTAATCAATGACAGTTAAGTCCTTAGATAAATATTTTGGTGAATACGGTGGTCAGTTTGTACCGGAGACCCTGATGCCAGCCTTAGAAGAGTTTGAGGCAAGCTTTCTTAAGTATAAAGATGATCCTGAATTTAAAGCACAATTACAACATTACTTAGTTAATTATGTAGGTAGGCCTACGCCTCTTTATTACGCTGAATCTTTAACTAAGAAGTATGGTAAGGGGAAGATCTATCTTAAACGTGAGGACTTGAATCATACTGGTGCTCATAAGATTAATAACGCTATAGGACAGGCTTTGATAGCTCGCAGGCTTGGTAAGAAATTAATAGTTGCAGAGACGGGTGCCGGTCAACATGGTGTAGCAACCGCGACTGCTTGTGCTTTGCTTGGTTTAGAATGTAAGGTTTTTATGGGTAAGCTAGATATTGCAAGGCAAGCTCAGAATGTGTATCGTATGGAATTAATGGGAGCAGAAGTGATTCCTGTTACTAGTGGTAGTCAGACGCTTAAGGATGCTACTTCAGAAGCTATTAGATATTGGGTTAGCAATGTAAATAGCACTCATTATATTATTGGCAGTACTGTTGGACCGCATCCCTATCCGACAGTAGTCAGAGAGTTCCAAAAAGTAATTGGGGAAGAGGTTAGAGAGCAAATCATGAAGTTCGAATCTAGATTGCCTGACTATATACTTGCATGTGTTGGTGGTGGCTCAAATGCCATGGGAATTTTTTATCCGTTTATAGCAGAAGCTAAAGCTAAGAAGCTGAAGCTGATAGGTATTGAAGCTGCTGGAGCAGGCTTGGAGACTGACAAACATGCAGCCTCTTTAACTAAAGGTAGACCCGGAGTCTTGCATGGTTCTAAGAGTTATTTACTTCAAGATGAATATGGTCAGGTGCAAGAAGCACATAGTATCTCTGCTGGGCTTGATTATCCAGGTATCGGTCCGGAGCATAGTTATCTCAAAGATGCTGAATTAGTTAAGTATGACTCGGTTACTGATGATGAAGCACTTGCAGCATTTAAACTTCTATGCCGAATAGAAGGTATTATTCCAGCCCTGGAAAGTTCACATGCACTTGCTTGCTTAGAGAAGCTAATGCCACAAACCAAGACTACAGATATAGTAGTTGTAAACCTCTCAGGAAGAGGGGATAAGGATTTGCAAACAGTTATACAGAGTGTCTGAGTGGCCGGGTGTCTGAGTGTCTGAGATTTTATTCTCAGTCACCCAGTCACTCACAACTCAGTCACTTTATTTATAAATTAATCAACGTTTGTAGAATCTCATCCGATCTTTGAACCGTAGTTGCATTGAACTGCAAACCTCTTTGGAAGGCAATCAATTCAGCAAACTCATTAGCTACGTTCACGTTAGAAGATTCAAGTGAACCTGATACTATGCTAGTTGAGGCAATAGAAGAAGCATTAGCGTTAAACGGTCCTCCTAAAACTGAAACAGCTGGTTCTCCTGAGTTAGATGATTGTAGATAACGATTATTACCATTATTGGTTAGACCGTCGGCATTGATAAAATTACTGACTAATAATCTTCCTAACATCATTTTCTCTGATGATGCACCAAACACTGTCAGAGCGCCATCACTGCCTATAGAGAAGCTAATACTTTCTTTCTCTAAGGTAGGATCTTGATCATACAAGAAATTAGGTATTTTAATAGTGCTATAAAGCTCGCTAACATCGTTCAATGACATGTACTGAAAATCTTCGTTTGCTACAGTGATATCACTACTAGTTTGAGCAGTGGCTGCAGATCCTAGGAAATTCATCGAATCGCTAGTTGCTGTAGAGGCATCATAGTCTATATTTTGGAATACATCCTCTAATGAAGTAACTCCCGGTTCAAGTCTAATCCTAAGTTGTAAGGTATCACCACTTGTATTAGTCATATTAAAACTAAGTACATTATCAAGGATTTGTGCATCTGTATCTACTGCAGTTGTAAATGTTGCAGCAGCACTTGTTAAAGTAGCATCATGAAAAGTAAAGAGTAATTTACCATCATCTCTTCTGCTTATACTTAAATCACCTGGTGTAGATGTAGTAACACCAGTAGCTGGATCTACTAATCCACCTCTAACGCTAATTTCAGAAAGCTTAGTAGCATCAAACGCTGGAGCTGCACCACCGCCACCTGTAGTCGTAGTAGGAGCAGGTACTGCTAAATTTGGTGAGGTTCCTGCGTCAGTTGGATATATGGTTGGTGAACCCGTAGGACCAACAATTTGATCTGAGAAGTAAGTTACAGCACTATATCCTGTTATAGATTTGATTCTACCAGTGCTATTGTCGTATAGAGTAGCTCCCATTACTTTAGACCCATCAGCTGTTACCAAATTGCTCTCAGAGTCTAGTAAGAAGTGTCCATCTCTAGTGTATTGTGGCTGTGGACTAATTAAAGCAGTGCTTCCCTCATCTGTAGTGCTAGACACCACAAAAAATCCATTACCAGATAGAGCAAGATCTGTTGCTAGTCCAGTATTTTTAAGAGCACCTTGAGAAAATATAGTGTTAACATCACTGAGTTTTAATCCTGTACCAATTTGAATTGGGTTAGTACCTCCTCTTGTAGATGATGCTGAAGAAGAAGGTCTTAGTATATTGTTAGTCTCTTCGGCGAAGTGAACGCTCGATGTTTTAAAACTTGTGGTATTGACGTTAGCAATGTTATTCGCGATAACAGAAATGGCGTTCTGTTGTATCGTTAGTGCGCTTGCTGCTGTGAATAGTGATGGGATCGGCATTTTTTTCTCCTTTGATATTAAGTCAGTTTACCTTTATCTTTTTAAAGCTATGGTTGTCTGTAAAAGTTCATTTGCTGTTTCCACAGCTTTAGAAATTGATTGATAAGATCTTTGATATGCAATGAGATCTACCATATTAGTACTCAAATCAGCATTGGATGCTTCAAGTGTTCCTGAAACAACGGACGTCTCTGCTGTTCCTGTCCCTGCTCCTAATGCAGTTGAAAACTCTGGAACTCCTGAATTCAGGCTCTCTCTATATTGATTGTTACCTATGGCTTCTAAACTTTGTGGATTAACAAAGCTGGCTAATTGTAATTGGGTCAGCAATTGATATTGATCTGAGCCTTGAGGCAAATATTTTATTTCGCCATTAGGATTAATTTCTATAGATGTAGTGTTGGTTGGAATAATAATTTGTCCACCACCACTAGAAAGTACGAAATTACCATTAGAGTCAACTAGGGTGCTACTTCCATCTATTTTGAAATTACCATCTCTAGTGAAAACTACATCACCAGCAGTACTTTGAAGTGTAAAAAATCCATTACCTTGAAGACCTAGGTCTGTATATACTCCTGTGCTTTTAAGATTACCCTGAGTAAAATTTGAATTAATTGAAGAAACTGCTGTTCCTGAGAACTTAGCACCATCACTTAAACTATTAACCACACTTTCAAAATTCACTTTACTTTCTTTATAAGCAGTAGTATTCACATTGGCTATGTTTTGAGCTACGGCATCAAGAGCGAATTGAATATTCTTCATTGATGAGCCTGCAGATTTTAATGTATCGATTGACATGGTATGAGTCCTCGGGATCTCAAGGACATTATCTGCAAATTATGGTAATTCTGAACTTAGGCCTTTAGGGGATTTAATTGAATCTAGATGGCCTAATTTGTTGATTAATGACAGCTAATCAACTATTTAGACTAGACCTCTTTTCTTTAGAAGACTACTATTAATAGTCTTGCGAGTATTGCACCTATTCCTAGAGCCAATATCCATGAGCTAATCCATATGCCCATTGCAGTTTTAAAGCTACCTTCTTTAATCATTACTGCTACTGTGGCTATGCAAGGAACGAACAATGTTAAAACTGTGCAAGCAGTAACTAATTGAGCTGCTGACATAGGAATACTCATCAACCCAAAAGCACCAAAATCTCTGCGTACCATCCCTAATATAAAACTTATAGCTACTTCTTTAGGTAGCAGTAGAACTCCTTCGATCATGGGCTCAGATACTTGAATAATAGATTCAAGCATGCCGCTCACTTGCATGAATGCCACAATTGCAGCTGCTATGAAAAATGCTGGCGTAGCTTCATCCAAGAAGACCTTAGACCTTACAAATGTTTTTTTGAGAATATTACTGGTGCGCGGTAACCTTAATGGAGGAATATCAGAGATAAAATTCCCGCAAGGACCAGGAATTAATTTATTTAAGATCATTCCGGTTAAAACAAAGACTATAAATAAAGTACCGCTCCAGATTAACCAAGGCTTAACGCCACCTACGTTACTAAGCAGTCCCTGAATGACTCCTAGCTGCGCAGAGCAAGGAATGGTTAGTCCGAGAACTGCCATAGTGATAAGTTTTTCTTTGGGGTTAGTTAATAATCTAGTAGTGACTGTTGCCATAGTAACGCAACCACCACCAAGTATTAGAGGGATAATAGCTCTACCATTCATACCGAGTCTACTTAGAACCCCGTCTACAAGTACTGCAAGTCTCGGCAGATAACCACTATCTTCAAGAATAGCTAGTCCAAAATAGAAACCTAAAACTAAAGGCAGTAATAAACCATATAAATAAGTAATAGTAAGAGTTAGTACACCATAGTCTCCTGCTAAAAATGTTCCAATAGCAGTGAGTGGGTTAGATATGAGAATGTTCTCAATATTGTTATGCACTATTGGAAATACTCGACTTACCAAACCCTCTATCCATGGGCTATAGTAAACATTAAAGACACCTTTCTCTAGCCAATCTACTACAGTTCCAGCAACAAAAACGCCGAGAAACTCATAGAGAAAAGTATAGAGAATAGCAACGGCTACTATTGATCCAAAGATTGGCTGTAATAATAACTGTCCTAGGAATACTCGTTTAGAGAATTGAGTACGACTGACTGCTTTAGCTACTAACTCATCTACTTCATCTCTTCTTACTTTATAGATCTCTTCTCTTTTAGATTCATTCAATACTATATTGTTACGTTCGGCAATTGTAGAATCAGCTTCTGCGATAAGAACAGCTTCTGCTCGGGAGAGTACTTGATCAATATATGGAAGAATATACTGATCGATCTTTGGCGAAATTTTACCTACTTGAATTTGGTGTAGCTTGCTATCGACATTATTGATCGAATTAAGAATCGCTTGTTTTAGTTCTGCTAAGCCTTGAGCCTTGGTTGCTACTGTCTCAATGAGGTTCAAACCTAATTCCTGAGCGAGAAGCGTAGTATTAATTGATACCTTGCGTATTTTAGCTTCGTCACTTTGATTGAGTATAACGAGCATCGGTTTGCCCATGTCAGCAAGTTGTTTAGTAAGGAAGAGATCGCGACTAAGACTGATACTAGAAACTACGTTAATGACAATATCAGCATTAAGAATATAATCACGCGCAGCTTTCTCTTCATCATTAAAGCTAGAGATGCCATAGACTCCAGGAGTATCGATGAGCTTCAATTCATAATTAGTAAGTTGATATTTTTCTCTTTCAGTTTCTGATATTTGGATATTAGCGTTGGTGATCTCGATAGTAGTGCCAGGGTAATTGCTGACATCAACATAGACACCTGTTAGGTAATTAAAAATTACTGACTTGCCGACATTAGGATTACCAGCTAATGCTATTTGTACAGTCGTAGTTTTACTCTTAGTTTCTTGCATTAGATTTTTGTGACTTCTATTTCTTTAGAGTAATTATTACCAATAGCGATTTCTTGTAAGTCTTTTAGTAGTACTACTGGTCCACCTGGAATTTTAGCTAGGCATTCGATCTTGTCGCCTTCAGATAGTCCCATGCGAATAAGCTCTGCCTTAATACTTGCAGGAATGAAGTTAAGAAGGATTTTTTCGCCGCTTTTTGCTTGATTTAATTGCATATTAGATAGTTGAGAATGATTCTCAGTTATTATATCAAACTAAAAACAATTTGACTGAACAAGCTTCGCGGGACTCGACGCCTCTCTTTGTTCACTCATCGTTCAAAAGAGAGGCGATCTCGTCTATCGCTCAGCTTGTCCAGGTGTCAAATTGTTTTCTTATTTCATAATCTAATTACTAACATATCTTAAAGTCTTGACTTGCAGGAGTAATAGCACTGCTATAATTGCCCTGCAATGGAAAAACGTAGCGCAGCAAGAGAGCTGGCATTCTTAGCTCTGTTTCAACTGCCACAGAAATCTGAAAACATCAAAATAGAGAAGCTTGTCAAAACCGATTTGGATGCTTTGTGCCTCTCTGCTATTAGAACCTTGGCTGATCATAGCAAGGATAATTTACGTCAAGCAGAATCTTATTTTATTAAAGTAGAACGTGCTCTTATGGAATATCAGATAGATCATGCTGAGAATGAAGCTCTAGATGATGGATCTCGCTCAGTAACCCTTCCTAGGACAGCGGAGTTTTTTGAGCACTTGAATAATTGTTATCAGGGTATTGCCTTGATGCGTGAAGGTTTACAAATACCTGAGATCTACTGGCATTACCACGACACTGATACTAAAGAATTTACTCTTGATTTAATTTTTAAATATATAAACAATAAAGAAGCAGTAGAAACTCTTATTAAGGATGTATCTGCTTCTTGGAATATTGATCGTATGCAGAAGACCGATCGCAAATTAATTGAACTTGGCGTTACTGAATTATTACTCTCAGATTTACCGCATGCAGTAGTAGTCTCAGAAATAATTAAACTTGCGAATAAATATTCAACTGAAGAAGGTGTGAAGTTTATTAATGGAATACTTGCGGATGTGATTAAACTTATTACTGATAATTGAAGAACAGTCGCTTAGGCGATTTCTGTTTTTTCCTGTTGGGCTTCTTCATGTTGTGGTGCTGCTTTTTCTTCTTCTTTTACTTTGTCTTTGGCAGTTTCTTGATCTTCGTGTGCGGAAGCTGTGAGCGTATCTGGTTGGGTCTTATCACCAAATTTAAAAATTAAAT
This sequence comes from uncultured Gammaproteobacteria bacterium, assembly GCA_964551135.1. GTDB lineage: Bacteria > Cyanobacteriota > Vampirovibrionia > LMEP-6097 > LMEP-6097 > CAYPGT01. The sequence goes on from CAZKAT010000002.1 coordinate 411,277, forward strand.
CGGAATGATCACCATCTTGCTTGACCTCTCTTTCACTTGGAGATCTTCCTGTTGTTTCTCGATATAGTGGAGCTAATTGAGCAAGTTCTCTTTGGACTTCTGGACTTGCATTATGAACTATTACTTCTTGTAATCCTTTATTATGATCATAAATTCTTTCAATTCTAGCTCCTCCAGCTGCAGCGATGGAGTCAGCTCTTGCATTTAATTCAGCTAAGCTCGTTGGATGATGTCCTGGTCCTTCGCTTACTCCTCCAGTCCCTGGACTATATCCGCCGCCGCTATAACCACCACTGCCTGAATGTGCACCGGCACCAGCCCAGCCGCCTGCAGGTCCTCCGAAGCCAGGGGTAGCTCCAGCAGCATTAGCCTGAGTACTTGCATCAGGACTACTTGTCGAAGGCTTAGCTATAGGATTAGCGTCGATGCCAGCGAACTGACCCGGATCTGTTTTAAGTATGTCTTGTAATTTTTTAGAATCGCTTGGAAGGCTATGTCCTAAGGCTGCCATTATCGCTGCATTTTGTTCAGATTTTTTTTGAGCCTCAGTTTTTGGAGTTTGTGTTTCAGTTTTCTTGCTATCCTTATCCTTACCAAGTTCTGCTGTATCATTTGTTGCTTTAGTGCTATCGCTAGTTTTATTATTTAAGCCTTGAAGTATATCTGTGCCTTTAATAGGGGCCGAGACAGATTTAATCGTTAAACTTGCTCCAGTAACCATATTGCTAACCTCTAAAATCCTTGTTATATCAACTGTAAAAAATGAGGGTTAACTCAGAGTTAAGTAAACTAAGTTTCTTCTAGGCTATTTGGGTGATTTACTTTACTCGTAACAAATTAGAGATTACAATAAGCATCAGTGGTGTTTTTCCCCTATATCTCTTGTTTTGTGCTTATAGCACTGGTTTCATGGTCGGCTTTTACGCTGTCAGCTTTGGATTCTATCCTTATTTATCAACCACTGAAAAGTTATTTTATACCGATTAAAGTTGCTTCTGATTCAATATGGGTCAATGCTCCAGCTTGGCTCTTAGCTAATACTGTCAAGTCCTTGTCTTTCAATTATAAGCTGATTCATGAGTTGGGGAGCTGGATTATAGTTATTGGCTTGTTATGGAGTTTTATTCATATAATCAAGAATCGTAACTTCGCTAAACTTGAATTAAAGAATATAACTTTTGTTTCAATTATTATTGCTGTTATTGCTACTTTATGTATACCGATTGATTCTTCGGATTTCTTTGCTTATATAGCGCGGGGTGCTCAGCAAGCATATTATTCAGTTAATCCTTTCTCTCATGTAGTTTCTGAGATAGCAGAATGGCGTGCAGATCCATTTCTTGCTAATACTCTCTGGCAACATAATCCTTCTCCCTATGGTCCATTGTTTATGCTGATTTGCCAGATCTTAGTAAGAGTATCGTTTCATAATATTTGGCTGGCTATGTTTATTTTAAAATTCGTAAACTTAGTTTTATTTATAGTAAGTCTCAAGCTTTTAGAAGCCATGCTTAAAGATAAGGAGGTATTCTCTGAGATCACTCAAGATCAAGGAAAGCTAATCTATAGCTTGTTTGCCTTGAATCCATTTGTGATCACAGAAGTGCTTTGGAATGCTCATAATGATATCTATATGGCTTTAGGAATTTTAGCTGCTATGTATTTGACTTCTAAGCGTAAGTATAATGCAGCTATATTTATTCTCATAACGTGTTCTTTAATCAAATATCTGAGTGTAGTTTTAATACCCTTGGTTCTAATTCAATCTTATCAGCAAGAAAAACGCTTGCCCTTATGGGGGCTTGCTTTAGGAGCTATTTTGACTAGTTCTTTAATTGGCTACTATGATCTGTTTCATATTGACTATAGCCGTATCTCGGGGAATATTTCTCTCTCTCATAAATCTTTGTACGATGTATTTAATTCTCTTAGTAAATATACTAGTGGGCAGGATTTACCAAATATAGTGAAGTATATTTTTATGGGTGGCTTTATAGTTTTTGCTTCTGCTTGGTATTATAGTTTTATGACCAAAGCTTCTAAAAACGAATTGTTTAAATATGCATTCTGGCTTTTATTTGTTTTACTTTGTGTTTGCAGTCCTAAATTTCATTCTTGGTATTTAATTGTATTCGTACCGCTAGGACTCTTTGTGCATTCATGGCTTATAGTATTGCTTAGCTGCACTCATATGCTCTCACTAACACTACTTGACCAAGCTAATACAATCAACTTTATACTTATGACTGCATTACCCTTGCTATATTACTTTAAATTTTATAAACAATCTGCGCCATCTAAGTGAGTATGGAATATAACTTTAAGTCTACCAATTAACTCTTCTTCACCATGAGCAGCTGCGCTACCATCTGGTTTAAGCCAGATCAATGCTTCGTTATCAGCAGTAATAAATCTGAAGAGTATACCACCAGTTTGTCTTTCTTCTTGCATTAACATATCGCCATTAGGATAGTACCAAGTAGTAACTTTGTCACCGTTCATTTTAGTCTCTATCATTTTCTCTAATTTTTTGCTTTGATCTAAGAGGTACATGATCTCAGTGCCATCTGCTTTAAACTCGTGCATTGCTGGAAGACCTTTAGAATCTTGTGATAAATGGAAAACTTTGCCACCGTCGATAGTGTGTTCTACTGCTACATCCACTCCTTCACTGTCTTTAGTGAAAATTATTTGATTGCCATCAGCCGTTCTTGAGAAGGCTAATACTTGTCCTTGCTCGTCGGTGATTGAGTTTATATTTTTTACTTCTTGACTGAAAATAAATCTTGTTTCGATTGTTGATTTGCTGGAGATTCTTGAGTTGGTTTGTTTCATAGTGACTATATAAAGTTCATGAAACACAGGCTTGATAGGAAATTAGTTAACCGTTTCTTAATGTCTTTTACTGCGGCAAACTAGGAGTATAATTCGTCATCCTGAGGAGGAGCCGAAGGCGACGACTTAAGGATCCACTATTAACTACTAGTATTTAGTGGATCCTTACGGTCGGGCTTCGCCCTCCCTCAGGATGACGAGACTATCTATCTAATTGAAATTTCTATTTAAAGCTCTGCGCCATCTAAGAATTTACTAAAGACTAATTTGATATGAGCTGTAAGTTGCTCATTACCACTGGCTTCTATAGATCCATCTGCTTTAAGCCAGATCATCGCTCTTTCTGCGTTACTTTGCATAGAGAATAAAATACCACCTTGCTGGCGTTGTTCTTGAGTGATAGTTTCACCTTTAGGTGAAAACCAGGTAGTGAGCTTATCGCCATTGGTTTTCATTTCTACCATTTTCTCAAGTCGTTTCTCCGCATCAAATAGATAAATAAACTCTGTGCCATCAGGCTTAAATTCATGCATAGCAGGTAAGCCCTTGCTATCTTTTTCCATGTGGAAGACCTTGGTTCCATCTGGATAGTGTTCTATCGCTACATCTATACCTTCTAAATCTTTAGTGAAAATGATATTACTGCCATCATCAGTCTTAGTGAAACCTAGCTTCTGACCCTCTCCATCTGAAATAAAATTCATGGAAATATCTGGGTTTTTCTTAAAAATAAACTTCGCTTCTATAAATTCTGCTTGCGCCATTATATGTTTTTCTCTCCTATAAGGTCTATCAATTCAAGAAAGTCCACACAAGGCTGGTTTGCCTTGCTTATATATAAGGTCTGGCTTGCCTAGTTTTTGATAGATTAGCTGTTAATTCAAGCTTAATATATGTTAATACTGGATATTATCCAATAATACTCGCTATATATCTCTTCTCGGATATGGTCACATCTTCAAGTGAATCGATCCAATGTAGATAGGTTTCATGGCTTTTGCTTACCAATTCACCCCTATACTTACCTTGTTTGTATCTGATACTGCCATCAACTTTAACAAACCACTTGCCAATAATAGAAGTATCACCAACTGTTAACTCTTCGATATGTTTAGCATCATGATTAAATAGCTCAGTATAAAGTTCTTTCTGTTTATCGAGTATTTCCTTAGTAGCTCTAATGTCACAGATAGCGCTATGAGCACCAATGATTTCTTTACCAGTATAGAAGTAGTAAGCGTTGGCTAAATTATGCGGAAACATTTTACGGAAGATTTTATAGGGATCTATGAATACATAGTCGCTTTCTCTGAGCTCATAGAGCACTGTTCTAAACAACTCATTCTGTAAGAACTGGAAATCAAAAGTAAAATTATACGCCACAAAAATATCAGCTTCTTCTAGTCCACTGATTATTTCTGCTGCAACATCTTCAAATTTAGGAGCATCTTTAACCATCTTATCGTCGATACCATGAACAGCAGTCACTGACGCTGGTATAGGCATCTCAGGGTTAATTAATGTATTAATCTCTCTACCATTAGGAAGTATAATCCCAACTTGGCAGATTCTATCCTGACTAGGATTAAGACCCGTAGTCTCTAAATCCACAAAAAAATATTTTTCATCTGCTTTCATAAGTAGTTGGTTAATTATAGCTTTTTAGTGACTTTCTTCTATGAAAAAGCTTTATGCCAGCGTACGGTCTGCTTGCTCAATTCTTGACTTAATCTGGTAATTTCTTCTTCGCTATGTTTAGCGCTAATACAAACTCTAAGGCGAGGTGTGCGTGTGGTCGGTGGTCTAATAGGTAAAACTAATAATCCTTGGTCTCTAAGTTGTTCTGAGACTTTAATAGTATGTTTAATACCTCCTAGCTCGATTGCAAAAATAGCTGTATTTTCGTTAGTCCATGCTTTAAATCCATATTCGTCTAGCTTACTGCGGAAGAATTGTATATTGTGATGTAATTTTTCTCTTAAGCTATTGTCTGTGCGTATGATTTTTAAGTTTTCCAGAACTTTGTTGATGATTATCGGAGAACTTGCAGTAGAAAACATAAAGCTTCTAGCTTTATTCTTTAAGAAATGGATCAGATCCTTAGAACCTGCTATATAAGCACCTTCTAAGCCTACAGCCTTAGAGAAAGTGCCCATTTGTATGTCTATATCACTATGCTTGATCTCCCCGCGATCTATTAATTCTTCTACTAAGCCTGCTCCACTAGGACCTAATACTCCAGTACCATGAGCATCATCTACATATATAGAACAGTTGAAATCTTTACTTAATTGAGTTAGTTCTTTTAATCTCGCTCTATCTCCATCCATGCTGAATACTGTATCAGTGACTATAATGGCTTTGACATGTGCATTTCGATGTTTGTTTAATAGTTCTTGAAGATGCTCAATATCATTATGTTTATAAATAAATTTCTTAGCACCGCTAAGGCGTATGCCATCAAAAATACAGGCATGATTGCACTCATCAGAAAACACTACATCACGCGGAGTAAGCAAGCATGATAAAGCGCCTAAATTAGCTAGATAGCCACTGCTAAAAATTATGGCTGCTTCAGTTTGTTTCCAATCAGCAATGTAACTTTCTAGTTTTTCATGGACTTCGTGAGTCCCTGTTGTTAAGCGGGATCCAGTGCTGCCATATTGCATAGTATTTATTTTAATGACTGGAGACTCTTGTTGAAATAAAGAGCCTTGCAAGAAATTATTATAAAGTAGGGCTCCCCGTGAAAATATATTTAATTTACCGTCAAGAATAGTTTTTTGTATATCTGAGTCACTATAGAAATCTGAAGCATTAATGACTTTAGAACCTAGTCCTAAGTAATCATTGGAACTAAAATTAATTGCTTTAGGATCGTCTCTTAAATAATTAACAGTTCTTCTGTATAAGCTTCTAGCTTTAAGTTTGCTCAGTTCTTCTTCCAGGAAAGCCTTGAGATTTTGTTTTTTAGTAGTACCCAAGTCTTGTTTCATAAGTTAATGTCCCTAAGTCTTTCGCCTAATAAGTTTAATATCATTGGCGTGGTATTTGGTTTGTTTTTAATGATCTTATAGAAGTCTTCGCTCTCAATTTCTAAGCTTTCTACTTTAGACTCTGCTTGCAGTGTGTATCTGCGGCTACCTGGATTGAATAGAGAATCTATACCAAAGAATCCCCCAGCTTTATAGACATGCTTATTGATTCTGACAAGACCACTAGTAATGATATGCAGGCTTGATCCAGTATCGTCTTCTCGGAAAATATTTTCACCTGATTTAAATATGTTATATTTCAGAACATTTAAATAAGGTTCAACAAGTTTCTCGTCTAACTTAATATTAAATCTATTTGCAAGCTGTTTTAACTGTATATAAATTCTAGGATCCTTATAATCTTTCCCAAAAATTTCTCGTAACATAGTTCTGTCAATTTTAGTTGCTATGCAGTTTCTGGCGAAGGGTGAGCCAATGGCTTCTAGGTAGTCATGATCTTGCACTAGTAGTAACATTGGTACGAGACTAAGACCCTCATGATTGTAGTGGGCTTTAGCATGCTGACAGTAACCTAGCTGCTCGAAATATTCTTGTAAGTTTTTAGGAACAAGGATTAAATTGATTTCGATATTATTTTTGATTAGTTTCTTGTGATTCTCAATCAGCAAACTTAATATAGTTCTACGCTCTCTTTGAGTATTAGCAATGATGAACTTAGAGCTGAAGCTAATGAATTCAGGATTGCTTAATAGCAAGCAGTGATTGAGTTTCATGAGCTCAGGATCAAAACCAATTGCATTATTACTGAGTAATAATTTGTCCCCATAATGGGTTTCAATACTACTAGTTAATTTATCCTTCTCAAGGCTGTAAAGAATAAACGAAGACTCAAGTTCTAATTTGGCGATATTTAATTCCAAACTTGAACGCAATATATTGAGCTTGCTGAGTTCATTTTCATTGCTTATAGTTTGAATGTTAATATTCATAAGTTAAACTAGTGCAGCTGTTTTCTCGGAATTCCATCTTAAGAACATTTCGTTTTCTATTCCTAAAACATCTAAAGCTTTACCAAGAACGAAGTTAATTTGATCTTGTATAGATTGTGGTTTGTGATAGAAACCAGGCGCAGCTGGAACTACTGCGGCACCCATTTCACTAAGAGTCAGCATATTACGTAAGTGAATAGTATTAAGCGGAGTCTCTCTTGCTAATAAAACTAATTTACGTCTTTCTTTGAGGACTACATCAGCGGCGCGGGCTATAAGATTATTAGAAGTACCGGCAGCTATATTAGCGATAGTCCCCATACTACAAGGCGCAATAATCATCCCTTGAGTTTTATAGGAACCACTAGAGATGCTGGCTGCAACGTTTTCAGGTGACCAGAGATTTAGATTGAAATTAGTGGGTGCTGGACTGGAACTTAGAGGCTTGATGTTTTGACTTACAGTTGATTCATTAAGGTTGTATGAAACACCTTGTTTGTATTTCATACGTAATTCTTGTTTACGTTTAAGCTCTAGTTTCTTTTGTTCAATTTTAGATGAGAGGCTAGTTTGAACTATTGGTTGTGAATTAAAAGTTGATGGAGTATTGTAAGAGTTGTTTGTTGTTGGTCTAGAACCATTAGCTAAGTAGTTAAGAATTTTTTGTTTGATATTTTCTAAGCCATGACCCTCGAGCTCTAAATCTAATTCTTGCTTAGCTACTTTAAGAGCATTGTTGGAAAGTACTAAATCAACCTTATAACCAGAATCAAGAAAAAACTTAAGTAAGGAGAATCCATATACAGCACCACTAGCTCCAGTGATTCCTAAAACTATAGGCTTGGATTTATCTGACAAGTTATCCATGCCTAACATTATAGCTTCATGAAGCCGTATGTACATATGCTAATGGGAATACATTTATGGTGCTAACATAAAATTCACTAGTGCAAAGAATTAACCCCCAAGACCTTATAAAAATCGGTGCCGTCACTATAGTCGGTCTAGTGGCCTTGTTTGTTTTTATTTTTTGGCTTAAGGGTCATAAGATTCATCACTACGAAAGATTTAGTTTCTATTTTAGAAACGTTAATGGGCTTGAAGAAGGTGCTGCATTACGTTGGAATGGTTTGAAGATAGGAGTAGTGGAGTCTATTAAACCTGTTACTGAAACTATAGATCAAGACCCACTCCCTGCAGATGCTTTGCTCGATTTGGGCAAGAGACATTTAAAAGAGGCTACACATTATTTAACTATTGGTAGTATGGAAGATCTAATTATTGCGCGTGAAGCAGTGAATAAAGCTCAATTGGAGATTGCTTTAGGTAAGAGTAGTAACTTACAGACAGAAGTTACTGCTGGTGATTTTGTTAAGGTTGATGTGGTGGTGACATTAGCCAAGGTTCCTATTGGACCATTAAATCAAGTAACCATAGTCCCATCGGGTTTAATCGGTGAGCAGTATGTGGACATTACTACTATAGATGTGGATAAAGATTATAAGAGTCGCTTTGATACTTCTATCCCTAAGTTTGTGGTCTTAGAACCTGTTCGCTTAGATACTTTGGTGCGAGTGAATGCTGAGTCAGCTGAAGCTGTGACGAATCTTAGTAATCGTCTCAATGCACTATTCAGTGAAGAAGATGCTGAGAATATCCGTAAGCTAGTAGCTTCTACAGCTCAAATCGCTGGTGATCCTAAATTCCGTAAAGATGTACGTGAGAGTGCTTCTAATATTAATAAGCTGACTAAAGACTTTAAGATTTGGAAGTTGTTGTAAAAAGCCTTATATAGTTTTCTATGTAGTTTTGAGAAAATGTCATCAAACTCTATATAAAGCAAAATGTCTATTGCCCAACTGCTTGAGGACTTAATTCCCATTCTTTAGTCTTGTTGTTCTCTACGATACTTTGAATAATTCTATTGAGAATATCTTGGGGGCTGATCATCCCAGTTATTACTCCAATCAGTGGATGTAAACCAGAGAATCCAAATTTTTTGTGACATAGAGTTTTTTGTACTTCAACAGTTTTTGGTTCGGTATATCGTATTGAAGCAATTTCTGGATTTGAATATCCAAGTGCGGAGTATTTTAAAATTTCTCTTTCAGCTGTAGTGAGGGAATCAGAGGGTTTAACAAGCGAAGATAATGCTAAAGCAACTTTCTCTCTATTTGCTTCATTCAAATATTCACGATGAGTAGCAGTTTTCCAATGAGCATTATTGGCCACTATATCCATAGCGCTTGTTGGCGGGAACCCTTGTATTGTCATGATAAGATATTATACTATAGTTAATAAGTTAATATCTTGTCGAACATATCAATTTACTTTTTTAATAAAGACCTCATAGGTATAGTCCAAAAGCTGCTCTATTATGATGTCCAATTTCATCTTGTGAATCCAAGTTAATTTGACCAGTTAATTCGCTTTCAATAACCTTTACTTCTAGTTTAGTAGTAGGACGATTCTTTTCAAGAACATTGAACAAGAATATTCTTGCATCTGCTGGTACCACTTTACCCCCATCTAATTTAAGAGGATTCTGATCAATTTCTTCTCGTATAGCAAAACGCAATCCAATATCATCAGCTTCGGCTTTAACTGTTGCAGCATTTGATCTAGCTGGAATTTCCAGGTCGGTGCTGAAAACGTTTGCGAATCTTCTTGCTTCTAAGGCTTTTCCTACTTCAGTAGATGGAACTACAGGCATACTTATAGATTTGGCTTCAGTTCTTGCAGCCTCTTTACCCCAACCTTCTATGTCGATTCTGTTAGCTGTTTCATTTAATTCTTCTATCGCTGTGTTTGGTGAGTGGCCACTTGCTTGAGCTTCATAAATTGCTAGATCAGTAGAGTGTTTTGCTGCAAAGTCTGTTGCTGTTGCTGCATTACCAACATTAGTCCAAAAGTTTCTTCCAGTAGTTACCATAATTTTTATATCTCCAGCTTATTATGATACCAGATATTCGTAACAAAGTTGTAAGATTTAACCAGATTCAGGGGCTTCTGTCTTAGGAGCTTCAAATGGACAATAACTAACTGCCGCAGTATGCAATGTTTGTATTGCGTTTCTAAAATCTCGCGTAGCATTAGCATCTTTTATCTCTGAGCGACTTGGGTCTATCATTAATTCTTCAAATAGCTTCTTCATTGGACTATCAGCAGGCGCTTTTTGATATACCTTACCCACTTCTCCCAAGAAGCCAGCAAGAAAGCCTTGCCTATACCGTTCTTCGTCTGGCTTGCTAATTCTTTTAGGATCGAAGGGATTTAAAAGTTTCCAAGCAATAGACTGCCCATGGGATATACCTTCTGCTGTTGGTATTGGTTTTGCACTTATATGTTTTCCAGATTGACTGAGAAAATCATATAATGATTGTGTTCTTGGATTACTGAAAGTAATTGCCATAATTTAGATATATTATCATATTCTTATCTTTAATGATGGATTTTTCTTTGACATTTAGTTTTGCTTGCGAGCAAATATTTTTAAATAACATTCAACAAAATCTTGAATTGACATTTGAGCTGATTCTGCAAGTTTTTTAAGAACGGTCAACTTATATATCCAACTACCTTCTAATATGCGATATAAACTTGCTGGAGCGATTCCTATTTCTTTCTTTGCAATTTGGACTAAATTACGAACACTGCTAGTTCCTACTGAAGCATTTGGTGGCAGATGGAGAAGACGATTATGCAACTCATCAGCGTTTTTCGGAAGTGGGGGAGGAAGAGCCTCAGGCACTACAGAAGTATCTGAAGCAGAGGATCCAATATTTGTAGTTGGAGTATGGCAAACTGTAGTAGAGTCGGTCATTTAATCTTATTTCTATTTTCTACTTGATTATTATACAGTTTTCCAAATTAACATAATCAAATTTCGCATTAGGTGTAAAAGCAGGATTGTTTTTGTATTACAAATTGAAAATTTAGCTATAATTTTAGCTTTGAACTCACATTATTATAAAAACCCTAAGATAGGGCTCTGGAGCTCGTAAAGCATTGATTTTGGGTAGGCACACGCTTATAATTTAGTATTTCATGATGGGTGTTTTATTGCCCTTCATGAAAAAGGCCTAAATTTTTCATCGAACCCAACCAACCAAAAAATTATGAGAAAAAACTATTCGCGTGTAATCCCCAAAGAGAAAGCATACGAGGGACAGAGAACCATTACGTTACCTGACCTTGCAGAAGTTCAAAAAGAATCCTTTCAAAGGTTCTTGACCAAAGGATTAGCCGAAGAGTTGTATAACTTCTCGCCGGTTACTGACTACACGGGCCGCTTGGAGCTTTACTTCCTCCATGACCACTATACTTTCGAGGAGCATCAAGAGCCTAATAAGGCCAAAACTCCAATGGAAGCGCGTTTGAATGAGCAAAGCTACACTAAGAAGTTATATATAAAGGTTCGTTTCGTCAATAGAGATACAGGCGAAATTAAAGAATCTAAGATGTTTATCGGTGAGATCCCGATGATGACTGAGCGTGGTACTTTCATTGTGAACGGTGCTGAGCGTGTTGTTGTATCGCAGATCGTTAGATCACCTGGTATCTACTATAAGAGAGAGATTGAGCCAAGTGGTAAGCGTGTGTTTAATGCAACCCTTATCCCTAACCGTGGTGCGTGGGTGAAGCTTGAGACTGACGTTTCAGACTTTGTTTACATTAAGATCGACAAGACTCGTAAGATCCCTGTAACTATTTTCCTTAAGGCGCTTGGTTACACTCCTAATGAGATGAAGGATTTATTCTCTCATTATGACTACCTTGCTAAGACTCTTGATAAAGATCCTACAGAGACTGAAGATGATGCTCTGATTGAGATCTATAAGAAAATGAGACCAGGCGAACACCCTACAGTAGAAGGTGCGCGTCAATTATTAGAGTCACGTTTCTTTAATCCTAAGAAGTACGATCTAGGTCCAGTAGGACGTTTCAAGCTTAACGATAAGCTTGGACCTAACGCTCCTGATGATCTCAGAGTGCTTACTAGAGAAGATTTCGTTGCTGCTATCGACTATCTTATTAAGCTGAACTTTGATGAAGCGCAAGTGGACGATATTGACCACTTAGGTAACCGTCGCGTGCGTTCAGTTGGTGAGTTGTTACAGAACCAATTCCGTCTAGGATTGAGTCGTATAGAAAGAATCATTCGTGAAAGAATGACTCTTCAAGAACAAGAAGGACTTACTCCAGCTAACCTTATCAACCCTAAACCGTTGGTTTCAGCGATTAGAGAGTTCTTCGGTTCATCACAATTATCACAGTTCATGGATCAAACTAATCCTCTAGCTGAGTTGACGCACAAACGTCGTATTTCGGCTCTTGGACCCGGTGGTTTGTCTAGAGAACGCGCAGGATTTGCGGTGCGTGATATTCACCCTTCACAGAATGGTCGCTTGTGTCCGATAGAGACTCCAGAGGGTCCTAACGCAGGTTTGATTGGTTCATTAGCTTCACACGCTAGAGTGAATGAGTTTGGATTTATTGAAACTCCTT
>CAZKAT010000003.1:0-283198 GCA_964551135.1 uncultured Gammaproteobacteria bacterium
CTTGATAATCAAATCCAGAATAAACATCTTCTGTATTCTCACGGAATAAAACTATGTCTAGAAGGTCAGGACGCTTCATTGGGCTAGGTACGCCTTTATACCATTTCACTGGACGCACACAAGCATATAGATCAAAAATCTGTCTAAGAGCAACGTTCAATGATCTGATACCGCCACCCACTGGAGTTGTAAGAGGACCTTTAATTCCTAAAGAATATTCTTTAATAGCATCTATAGTTGCTTGAGGTAACCATTCGCCAGTTTGGTTGAATGCTTTCTCGCCAGCTAGAACTTCTTTCCATTCTATCTTGCGCTTGCCATCGTAGGCCTTCTCAACAGCTGCATCAAACACTGTCTGCGATGCCTTCCAAATATCTGGGCCTATTCCATCACCCTCGATAAATAACACTATTGGGTTATTAGATACTTGAGCTTTACCATCTACGATCTTTACTTTATCTGCCATAATTAAATTCTTACCCAGTTTCTTATGAAAATATCGGACTTAGATAATACACCAAATCCTTTGTAATATATTAATAATTTCAGGAAATGTCGTCATCCTGACGTCGCAACCTACGGTTGCTCCTCAGGATGACGAAGCACCAAAATATTTATAAAACTCTTGTTATACTTATTTTTCGATGAACCCCGCCCTCAGAATAATAATTTTAAAAATTGGCAGTAGCTCAATAACTCACGGCTGTGAACGTGGCATTAGTTTCAAGATACTTAATCAACTTGCAGCTGCAGCTGCAACTCTTAGAGAAGCTGGATATAAGGTAATTATTGTAACTTCTGGAGCTATGCGTTTAGGTTTAGCTAAGCTCGGACGTGAGACTATACCTAGCCAAGATACTGTGAGTTTCAAACAAGCTCTTACAGCTGTAGGTCAAATCGAATTAATGGATGCTTATAGAGAAGTATTTAAACATTATGATGCGCATGTTGGTCAGGTTTTAATTACTCATAAAGGACTTGATGATACTGAGAGAAATGAAACCATAGGACGCACTTTAACTAAAATGTTTGAGATAGATATAGTTCCTATAGTGAACGCTAATGATACTGTCTCTAGCCAAGAATTAATTTATGGTGATAACGATAGTCTTAGCGCTCGTATTGCAGTGCTCATTAAAGCAGAGAGATTAATTATTCTTAGCGATGTAGAAGGACTCTACGATAAAGATCCAAACATACATAAGGATGCTAAATTAATTCAAGAAGTTAAGGATATTAGTAACGATATCAAGTCGATGGCTAGTGGAGCTAGCTCGAGTGCCGGAATGGGTGGCATGCGCAGTAAGATAGAAGCAGTACAAATCTGCGTAGACAATCATATACCAGTAGATATACTCTCTGTAAACAAAGCCAACAAGATACCAGAATTAGTTATAAAACAAGTGAAGAATTTAGGTACTCATTTTCTAGTCAATTAGTACTGTGGACCTAGATAAGCATACTGGTCATTCATAGCATTCATCTGTTCCATGCTCTTGTTGTAATTTAATTGACTTGGATTAAACACTCTATCTGTAGCTCTATCATTAGCTACATCACGTCTCATAGCATTCACAGCTTTCACACCATCATATAGAGTCCATAAACCGGCCAGCGGGAAAACGATCTGTGGCACTGAATTCATACCCATATAAGGAAGTACACTCGCTGCACCACCAGTACTCATTTGTTGAGCGATTTGAGCCATAGTTAAACCACCATAAGTTTTCACACCTAGGTTCTGCGCTCTTGCTGCATTGATATCATACTGAGCTGCTTGTCCAGCAAACATAGGAATACGTCCCTGACTAGCTCCTTGAGTAATACCACCAGACATAGAATTCATCACTTGATTAAATTGTCCTGCAAGCATTCCTTGCGATGTAGGAGCGATAGCTTGTTGCATATTAGAATCAAGGAAGCTATATCCTGGATTATTCATATAGCCATATGGTGATCCAGATCCATTTTGAGCCATTTGTGGTTGCCCATAAGGCTGTCCGTATGCTTGTCCACCCATATCTTGACCATATGGTTGTCCATATTGTCCTCCGTATGGTTGTGCGTATGGCATTGTTTCGTACATATTTTTACCTCTTACCCTTTACTAGATATTTCTAGTGATTGTTGAATTCAAGTTTTCTTGCATTTGATCAAGAACTTTAATGATCTTCATTTCAGCTTTAATTGCGGTATTGATCTGAACTATATCAGCCATCTTATCGATAATAGAAACATTAGCTTGCTCTAGATGTCCCTGTCTGACTTGAGTCTGACCTAACATTGGTCCAATCTCTAATTCATGTATGTCACCAGCTTGCTCAGTTGGAATATATAATCCATCACCAACATCATGTAAACCATCTACATTGGTAAAAGTTACTACACTAAGTTTACCGATAGTATCACCATCACTAGTTTTAAGAGTCCCGTCATTATCCATCATTACCGTTGAAGCCGTTGGAATGATCACAGCACCCGCATGTATACCAGCATCAAACGAAGGAGCAGCACCATCAATCATATCATCATAGTTTTTAGCAATGAATTCAGGATTAGGATTAGCTGTGGTTATAGGATAACCTTGTGCAGAAAGTAACTGACCATCAGAGCCTATTTTAAAAGCACCATTACGAGTATAAGCTCTAGTACCATCTGGTAACTCTACTTCAAAAAATCCCTTACCTTCTATCGCAAAATCCAATTCTTGATTGGTTTTACCAGGGACTCCAGGTGTAAAATCCTTACGCTCAGTTACACGCAAACCATTCAAAGTATCATGAAAGGTATTTATTTTAGCTTGGTAGCCAGTAGTGAAAATATTACTGATATCAGTTACCTTATCACCGAGAACTTTCATGTGACGATTAACTGTACCTAAGCATTGATATGTGTACTGATTATACATTATACATTCCTTCCATATGTTTCTATTAAAGCCTTATCTACACCGAGTTCCATCGACAGCATACTTTGCACAGTATCTATGTGTCTCTTGATTTGCATTATTTTAGTTATATTCGCTTGCAAATCTACGTTAGAAGTTTCTAACTTACCTTGAAGTATAAACGCTCTATCTCCAGGCATCTTAGCTTGATAGTCTATAGCGATACGACCAACGTAATCTCCATCCACTCTCATTTCACCATTTTGATCGATAGCGATATTACCACCCTTGGACATTGTTTTCCAAGCTGGACTATTAATCTGCTTATCAAGGATGACTAATGGTCTACCCGCAGAATCTACTATGTCTCCATCCTTATTAAAATTAAATTGGCCATCTCTAGTTCTAACAGGTTTGCCATCTTCATCATCTACTAAGAAAAAAGCTTCAGCGCGCGTTAATGCTAGATCTAGTTTTTGATTAGTTTTAGTAAGAACTCCCTGAGATTCATCTCTGAACACCTCTCCCATTACGTCTGAAAACATCACCGACTCGGGGTGTATAGACTTAAAAGACACTGTATTAGCGTTCTCTAAGTTGGTCTGGATAATACCAATTCTCCTAATGCTCTTTTCCATAGCATCATAGAGATTCGTTACTTCATGATTATATAATTCTGCCATTCTTTATCCTATATGGGTATAAAGTACTGTATTAGGGTTAAGAGTTAGTTAAACAAGCAGTTAAAAATTATTAAGTTATGAGCTTTTCCGTCAGTTCTAAATTATTATCCAAGGTTCTAGTAGAAGAAGAAAACCTAGATATCCCTTTGGTTTTGGGGAAGTTCTTAGATGAATTACAGGATAAAGTATTCTGTGAGCAAGCATTTATAATCGATAAAAACCAAGGTAAGGTTTTCACTTGCTCTAATATCAGTCCAGCAGACATAAGTTGTTCAGGACAAGGTATTGAAAAATACCTTATCGAAGACTGGGGCTACTTATATGTAGTTAAAGCTGCTAAGAAAGAAGATGCTAGGTTTTGGGATGAAGTTACTGGATCTCTGTCACTGTTCTTACATAGCGCTGAACTTAAAATTCATACTCACCTCATTAGTAATCTCACTTCTGATATAAGACGCACTCTAAGACCGGATCTAGCATTAGAGAAGATGTATCAAGCATTGAAAGAATATGCTCAATTAAGTGGTTTTTATTTCTTCAAGAAACTCATTAACACTGATGATCATGAAAATATTTTCAAAGGATATAGTCTTTATTTTAAAGCTACTCATGATGACCTTAGTAAATTTAGCGAAGAGAGAATTTTTAACTTAGATGAGATCAAAGAATTAGGATTCATAAGTAATGATTTAGAGATAGAAGTATTCCAATCTAAGGTTAGAGGCAGAGAATGGGGTATTTTAGTTGCTACGCGCCAAGAGCCTTGGACACCGGATTTGATCGAGACTTTCGAATTATTCTCAGAGCAAATGGCAAGTGTATTTAATCAACACGAGCTACACTCAGAGAGCTTAACCATGGCACAACGAGAATTCTTGCTGAACCAGATCACCACTAAGATCAGAGAGTCATTAGTTGTCGATAAAATTATCGAAACTGCAGTCGCAGAGATAGGACAAGTAATGGGAGTAGAATCCTGCGGTATCGTAGTGCTTAATCGTAAGATCAGAGGTAGCATTGGTCACCAAACTTGGTCTATAGAAGATGATTTCTCTTCTAAGATGACAGATGCTATTTATAGTACGCTGAGAACCGAATTAGAACCCAATTGGCTAGAGCCTTCTATTCAAGCGCCACGAGGATTTCAAGATGGTGAAGAAACAGGAACTAATGGCTGGCAATCTATATCAAGCTTAGGTTTACAATCATATCTATGTTGTGGTTTATTCAGAGACAATACTAGAGAATTAATCGGTATCCTAGCAGTAGGATTCTTCAATCAAGTACGTAACTGGACTCACGATGAACAGTTACTACTAGAGGGTGTCGCCAAACAATTAGAGATAGCACTTATTCAAGCTTCTATCTATCAAGAAGCTCAGCAAACCAAACGCCAAATGGCACTCCTACACAGGCTTAGCAGTGATATCAGAGACAGCTTAGATATATCTATAGTATTAGGGCAGATTGCAAGTGGCATTGGTGAAGTATTAGGACTTAACAGATGCTTCGTAAGAAGATTCTCCAATGACTCTAATGTAATTAAGACTGAAGAAGAATATTGCTCTAAGGGCTTTGATCCAAGTGCTGATATGATGTTTAATTTCGAGCGAGAGTGGATAACTGAGCTAGCTTCAGGTGATAGCGCGCTTAAAGCTGTGGAAGTTCTCAATATAGCTTCAGTGGCATCCAAGCTCAGTGAAGAAAGTCCAGAACTCTTAAAGATAGCTGAGGCTATTCAGCTTAAAAGTTACCTTTCTATACCCCTAGTAGCACGTGGTAAGATCCTTGGCTCAATCATAGTTCACCAGTGTGATAGAGAACGAAACTTCCTGCCCGAAGAGATAGAGTTTATATTCAGAGTTGGATCTGAAGCTGCTATCGCTATCGAGCATGCTGAGTTGTTTGATACTATAAATAAATTTAATAAGACCGATCCTGATACTGGACTCTATAATAAACGTTATTTTAGAGAAATAGCAATGCAAGAAATTGCTAAAGCACAAAAAAACTCCAATCCTATATCTTTCATGTTAGTCGACGTAGACTACCTTAAAGAAATCAATGATGATCCAGATCATGGTGGACACGAAGCAGGTGACGAAGCGATTCAGATACTTGCTACCGTACTCACTAACACCGTCAGGCAGACTCCTGTAGATGAAGTTAGCAAGCGCATCTCTGATGTAGTTGGAAGATTTGGTGGTGATGAGTTTATGATACTCTTGCCTAATACTCCACTAGAAGGTGCAGCCACTGTCGCCAAGCGTATTGCAGAGCACTTAGCTAAGGCTAAACATAGTACTTGGAAACGAGCTCTCACTTGCAGCATTGGGATTTCTTCTGCTCCACATGATCCTTATGACTACGAGCAACTTAAGACCCTTGCCGATAAAGCTCTCTATCTCTCTAAGCATAAGGGTAGAAATGGGTTTAGTATTACGACTGAGTTGTAATTGGCAACCCAAAAACTCTACGGAAATAATTTAGCAGAGGTTTAATCATATTTCCTTGCTCTAATTTACTAAAACCAATAATTTCGGCTGAATTAATAGATCCTTTCGGATATTTTTTATCAGCATCACTTGCAGTTAATACTGCTGGATCTTTAATTTCGTTAACTCCATATGCCGTTGTCTCAGTACTGGTATAATTACCAGTAATCAGAGAAATTAAAAAATTATTCCAACCTGTTACTGTCTGCTCTACTTTTGTTTTAAATTCTTGCATTACCTTAACCGTGTCATTAAAAGTAGGTCCTAACATGTGACCATCAGAGCATACCAAGATATTAGTATTATTCATTGTATCTTTTTCTTTTGCATGCAAAGCATCTAAACCTACTCTCAATTCTTCTGGATTGTTGCATTGAATAATATTATCCTTTTCAAATATCCCTGCACCCTTACAATGTTGATTAAGACCCCAGCGACATATTGGCTCATCATCTACAATAAAACAATAATTTTTAACAGCGCCCATATCCAAGATAATATCATCTGCGCTATAAAAAAGCAACTGTAACCATTGCCACAATTATTTAAATAATTCATTGCACTTAGCTAATAATTTAGGTATTGCTACATGCCAAGTGCCAACTCCTCTGAAAATCTTAAATGGGTTTAAACCATTATTTATAGGTAAAGTTTCTATACCATCAACAGAATCTGCTTTTGGGATTTTTTCTGCACTTCCAGAATGTAATACAGAGAGGTATGAGCCATTATGTTCACTACTCCATTTTTCCAAAATTGGGTTGATAGCACTTGGATATTGATTTGATATTACTAATAGTTTATTACAATCTCTTTGTTGTTCAAGAATACTAGATAATTCATTAAGATCAGAGACCGTCTGAACATCTAAATCCTTAATACCTTGATCATTTGCACTAGATTTTAGGCTACGTTTTGTTATAGGTAGTCCAGATTTGTAATTGTCACAATAAATAACATCAAATTTAGCCATGATATAGATAATAGCATTTGTGCTATAAAAAGAGCAAGTGTCTACAATTGCCGCCATTATTACTGCCCCGGGAAACGCCGCTGTATCTATCATTAAGATCAGTGGTGAGCAGAGCTGGGCTATAGTCTCGTCATTGCGAGGAGATGATAAATTAACTCATCGTCATATAGAAATCTCATGGATACAAGATGGCGAGAATAAAATAGATCAAGTACTAATTCTTCCTTTCAAAGCACCATATAGTTATACAGGCGAAGATCTAATAGAAATCCATTCTCATGGTGGCATGTGGATTACCGAGAGAATTTTAAAATTAATTTTAGAAGCAGGAGCTAAGCTAGCTAAGCCTGGGGAGTTCACTGAGAGAGCGTTTCTAAATCACAAGCTAGATCTATCACAAGCAGAAGCGATCTTAGATATAATTCAAGCGCGCAGCGGTAAGGCTGGCGAAAATGCAATTAAACTTTATCAAGGTTATTTAGGCAATGCGATTAAAGAGATGCGCCTAACATTACTAAATCTCTTAGGAGAACTTACTGCTTGCATAGACTTCCCAGATGAGGTTGCTGACTACGATATAGAGAAATATCAAAAACAAATAGCTAAACAAATACAAAAGATCGAAGAATTACTTGCAGGTGAAGAAGAGGGGCATATACTACGCGAAGGTTACAAAGTAGCAATAGTAGGTAATCCAAATACTGGTAAATCTACCTTGCTCAATACTCTACTGAAAAAAGAGCGAGCAATAGTTACAGATATACCAGGGACTACTAGAGATCTAATTGAAGAATCTTATAGTATTAAGGGTCTACCACTGATTCTTCTAGATACTGCAGGAATTCGCAATAGCTCAGACCGCGTAGAACAGATCGGCATGGAACGCAGTCAGAGAGCCATAGAAGAAGCAGATCTAGTTTTAGTTCTCAAAGAAGCGCAAGACTCAAGTCCTAATACTCAAGGCTCATTATTAGATGTAAGTTTCAAATCTAAAAATCATTTAGTGATAGGAACCAAGTTAGATTTATATTCAAATGACAATCATAATGGCTTTGATATTTGTATTTCTTCTAAGACTGGAACTAATATAGAAGAGCTTAAGGAATTAATATACTCACGTATCATACATGGCAGTAGCCAAAATCAAGTAAAGATTAATCACAGGCAAGCTGATCTGTTGCGTAAAGCTCAAGCTGCACTAGAGCACTCTATGAGCTCAACTCACTTAGCAATAGACTTCTGGACTATAGACCTGCGCGCTGCTATCGCTGCACTCGGTGAGATTACTGGTGAGTCGTTGACAGAAGAATTACTCGACAATATCTTCTCGAGGTTTTGTATTGGGAAATAATAAAGCAACTTCTCTCATAAATTTATCTACAAATGTAGCTATTGTTGGTATTCCTTGATTTAATCCCAATACAGAAGTATTTCTCTTCCTTGCATGAAAAGCAGAAGCTCTGTCTCTTATAACTTGATCCAGAGGATCAGTAGGATTAACTTTTGGAAATAACAGTTGATTTCGTATCGCCCAATCTCCAACAGTAAAATTTGGACTAATTTTCACAATAGCAAATCTGTCAGTAGCTTTATATAAAGTTTCAAGAAGTTTATGATAAGTCTGAGACCAATCAGCACGTCTTCCTCCTCCAGTATTTTCTACTGCTTCCTCATCAACAAAAACTAAAACTGGTGTATTTTTATCTTCTGACATATTTTGCCAAAAATTCCTATTCTCATCGAAGTAAGAAGTTTGAGTACTAGAACCTCTAGAATAAACTACTTGATCTTGTCCTAAATTACGAATAGCATTATCAAACCAACCTGCTAATGCGGAATCAGAGAAAACAGCTATTCTCGGTGTCGCTGCTGTTGGCTTGAATTCTTTTGTTGATTCTGTTGTAATAGGTGCTGTTATAGTCATAATAAGATATTATATAATATTTCTTATCTAAATAAAATGTCTATATGTAATAATAACTGGAAAATGAACGATAGTAAACCAGAATTCTCAATTAAAAATATCGGTGATGCCAAACTTGCAATCATAGTCGCTAGCTGGAATAAACAATTCAACATGGAGATGTACGAATCTGGACGCGAAGTTCTTGAGAAAGCAGGAATAAAAAAAATTGATCTTTACGAAGCACCAGGTGCTTTTGAAATACCATTAATCGCACAAAAACTTGCTGAGAGTGGTAAATATACTGGCATTATTTGTTACGGCACAGTAGTTCGCGGTGATACTAGACATTTTAAGATAGTGGCTGATGAAAGTGCACGAGGAGTAATGGATGTAATGCTAAAAACTGGCATACCTGTACTTAACGGTATACTTGCCTGCGAAAACGCTGGACAAGCGGAATTCAGAGCTTCACGCAAGAAAGAAGACAAGGGTAAGGAAGTTGCGCTTTCGGCATTAAGTTTACTTAGTACTTTAGCCTCATTATAAATCTAGACACCTAACTTACTTAGATTTATTTGAGTTCATTAATTCTGTAAACTGCTTAAATAAATAATCACTGTCATGCGGTCCAGGAGAGGCTTCTGGGTGGTATTGAACTGAGAATATATCAGGACGATCCTTCAAACGAATACCAGCGACAGTATCATCATTAATATTCAAATGTGTTATTTCGAGGTTATCTGGTAGATTCTCCTTGCTCACTGCAAAACCATGATTATGAGAAGCTATCTCTATATTAGTTGAATCAAGATTCTTGATAGGTTGATTAGAACCACGATGTCCAAACTTAAGCTTGAAAGTTTTCGCTCCACAAGCAAGTGCTAGAATCTGATGCCCTAAGCAAATACCAAAGATTGGTTTGCGAAATTTCTCTATCAAGGTTTTAACAGTCTCTATTGCATAAGTTACGGCAGCTGGATCTCCAGGACCGTTACTAAGGAAAACTCCATCTGGATTAGCTTGAAGAATATAATCTGCTGGCGTAGTAGCAGGCACTACTTCTACCTCACAACCATGAGCGAGAAGCTGATTCAGAATGTTTTGCTTAATTCCAAAATCGTAAGCAATAACTTTATAACGCGGATTGATTGATGTAGCTCCCAGAGCAGTGCTAGAAGCTTGAAACTTCTCCTTACAACTCACTGTAGAAGCTAGGTCTAGACCACTCATCACTGATGAAGCACGAATTTGTTTCAATAATTCACTATTACTAATAGTGTCATCACTGCAGATAGCTGCCCGCATTGCACCTTTATTACGTATATGTTTGGTGATAGCTCTAGTATCTACATCATGAATAGCAATGATGCCATGTTGTTTCAAAAAATCATCTAAAGTTTCTTGTGATTTATAGTTACTTGCTACTGGGCTATAGTTCTTCATTACCATTCCTTTAGCAAAAGAACCCCTAGACTCCATGTCTTCAGAATTACAACCATAGTTACCTATCTCTGGATAAGTAAAAATTATAATCTGACCAGCATAACTAGGGTCAGTCATAATTTCCTGATATCCTGTCATCCCTGTATTAAAAACTATCTCACCAAAACGACTTCCACGAGATCCTAAACCCTTACCTCTAAACTCTCTACCGTCTTCTAGTAATAAACGCGCCATAAGGCTATTATATCATCTACCTATTTCTATCTATCGCGACTTTAACCAGGTCTAGATCAACATTAGTCATGATCTCAACTCTACCAATACTGGCTTTAGGGACAATAAATCTAGCCTTACCGTCTTCAACTTTTTTATCATATTTAAATGAATTAATTATATCTTTGGATTTAATATCTTCAGGCACTTTATAAGTAAGTCCCAGTTGCTCCATTAAAGCTATTACCGCTTGAGTGTATTTAGACTTAAAGCAATTCAATTCTTCACCTAAGTAACATGCACAAATTACTCCAATAGCCACAGCTTCACCATGTGAATATCTCTTATAACCTGTAAGCTCTTCTATTGCATGCCCAAAAGTATGCCCCAGATTGAGATGCGCTCTGATGCCTTTCTCAGTCTCATCTTCAGCAACTACTCCAGCTTTAATTTTAAGACAATGATCTATCACTTCAGTAAGTACATCATGATCTCTATTATTAATCTGATCTACATGACCTCGTACATATTCAAAAAAACTATCGCCAATAATATGATCCCATTGCATACCAAGTAAAGTATATTTCACGAGTTCACCTAAACCACATTTATATTCTCTATCAGGTAAACTCTTGAGACAATTAACATCTATATGCACTAGATGCGGTTGATAAAAAGTACCAACTAAATTCTTGCCTTCAGGTACATTGATAGCAGTCTTACCACCTACAGAAGAATCAATCATAGAGAGCAATGTAGTAGGAACCTGCACATAATTAATACCTCGATAATAAGTTGAAGCAGCAAAACCCACAGTATCACCAACAACGCCACCACCTAAAGCAAGTAAAGTATCCTTACGTTCGAATTTTAAAGCAAGGAGCTTTTGAATAATCAATTGATAAGTGAAAAAATTCTTGGATTCTTCACCATCATCAATGATCATACTAGAGACCTTATATGACTCGCTTATGAGTTGATCTTTAAGCGTCTTAAGATAGTGCTTAGCGATTGGCTCCTGAGTCACAATGAAAACTTGCGAGCCAGGCTTAATAGTACTGAGATTTATTTTCTCTAGATCTTTATAGACAACCTTATAATCAGAATCAATTCTAGGAATCTTTATTTCAAGCTCTTGTATTTTAGGTTTACGTAAACCCAATGACTTAATGATTTCTAGGGCAATAACACTGATAGATTTATCAGTAGTGTCAATCTTAATATGACTATCCATATATGCTGGCTTACGCTCTTCCCATAGCTCCTCAAGAGTAGCTAATTGATCCTTACCCTTCAGTAAAGGACGATTCTTGCGGCGTTTAACACGATCATAGAGATCTGCCGGATCTGCGATTAAAGCAATCAAATGAGAACCCTTCTTAATAAGCTTACGGTTCTCATCATCAATAATGGCGCCACCACCAAGTGAAATGACCTGATTATCAACTTCAAGGACTTCTCTTACTAATTCTTTCTCTAGCTTACGAAAATATTTCTCACCATGTTCTTTAAATATTTCATTGATAGTCGAACCTTCACGTGCTTCAATAAGGGCATCAGTATCTACGAAGTCTTTTTTCAATAAATACGCCAAATGACGGCCTATTGATGACTTACCGCAGCCCATTAGGCCAGTAAGACTAATATTCTCATTATGATTCTTTAACTTAAGCTTAACCATAGTTACTGTTGATTAATTGTGACATAAATTCAGGATTCTCATTTACCTGACTAGGGTTTTCGTACTAGACTAAAAGTTGAATTTTGCCAAATTGACTGCAGAGAATGCTCAGCTATCCGATAAACACATATATAGCAATAGCAGATTTCATTAAGATTAGGAGAGAATAGCAATGTTAGAACTCAACGCAGCAACCAAAAAAACACTTTTTACACTAGGCGTCGGTGCCTTTGGTAAGATGTCTGAATTAATTAAGGACACTGACTATCTCCCACAAAAGCCAGCATATTTATTTAAACTGCTAAGAATGGCATATTCCGTTGATATCAAAAACAACGATATGGCACAAGAATTAACTAAAGACAAGGATGCAGTTGCACAAGTTCTCAATATTCCTTCTTTAAAAGATAACTATAATAGTATCGATCAAGAAGATATTGCTAATGCTATTTCTAATCTAGAAAGATCTTTTATTCAAAGTTCACTTGAAGTAGATTTTGCAAAAAAATATCATAGTGCTCTTGCTGATAGATTAAATAATGATGCACAAAAAACTAAACTTAATCTTGCTCTTAAATCAGCTGTAATAGCTAAGTCTATTGCTAGATGGGTTGACTATCAGGATAAAGAAGTTGCATTCTTTGCTGCTTTACTTTCAGACTTACCTGCACAAGTGCTAAGTATTAATGATCCAGAATCACAAGAAAAAATAGATGACAAAATCAGCAAAGGTATGAGCGAAAAAGAAGCTGAAATGATAGTTCTTGGTTTTGATCATGCTGAGTTTGGAGCTAAATTACTTAAGTATTATTCAATGCCATCACCGGTAGTTGATTTAATACAAAATGATTTTAAAGCAGATAGAGTTAAACCTAAGAATGAGCAATTAGCTAAGATAGTTAACTTCTCTAAATTCTTAGCTAAATGTTTCTCTGATAGAACACAAACTCCTTCTAGCATTTGGCTTGAATCACAAAAATCCATTCAAAGTTTAGGATTAAATCTAAGCTCTGAGGAATGGGGTAATAAAATTAGTCTTATGTTTGTTAAGGCTATCGAGTTTGAAATGTCTGTAACTGGTTAATAGTGCTAAAATACGCCTTATGGCAGTATTTTCCCAAGCTTCTAACTTACATGATATTCACTTCGGTACCGATGGATGGCGAGCATTAATCGCTAAAGAGTTTACCTATAAAAACCTCAATATTTTCTTAGATGGATTAGCTAATTATATCCTTGAGAACTATGGCACCGATAAACCTTTAGTCATCAGTTATGACGCTAGATTTCTAGCCGATAAATTTGCGAAGTTTGCTTCTGAGATCATTAATTCTTGGGGCATTGATACTTTATGTACTGATCATCCTATACCGACACCAGTCGTAGCCTTTGCTGCTAAAGAATATAATTCATGCGGTGCTATAACCTTCACTGCTAGTCATAACCCACCTGAGTACATGGGTATCAAATATATTCCAGAATACGCTGGTCCAGCTTCTAAAGCAATCACCGATGAAATCCTAGAACAAATAGAACTGGCTGCTCAAGGTGAACTAGTTAAGAGTGGTAAACAAGGTTCTAGCAGTGTCATCAATCCTAGAGAAGCTTATTTCGCTAAGATCAGAACCTTAGTAAACTTCGACGCTATCAAAGCAGCTAATCAAAAATCTAAAACTAAACTAATCTATGACCCGCTCTACGGCTGTGGTCGCAATTACACTAATAGATTATTAGAAGAAGCTGGTTTTCAAGTAGAAACCTTACACGATATTCATGATCCGACTTTCGGTGGTTCTATGCCAGATCCGAAAGAAAGCATATTACAAGAATTAAAAGCACGCATCATTAGTACTGGAGCTAATCTGGGAGCTGCTAATGATGGAGACTCTGATAGATTTGCATTTATGGATGAAGTAGGGAATTTTTATCCTGCTAATAAATCATTGCCAATTATTCTTAAATACTTAATTGAGAACCGTGGTTACAAGGGAGTGGTAGCGCGTACTGTAGCCACTACTCACTTACTAGATGATGTAGCACATAAGCATGGATTTAATGTGATCGAAACAGCAGTAGGTTTCAAATGGCTTTGTGAAATCATGCGCAGAGAACCAACAATACTATGTGCTGAAGAATCAGGCGGTATGAGCATACTGGGACACATCCCAGAGAAGGATGGCATACTTGCTATCTTACTTATGGCAGAAGTTTTAGCTATCACTGGCAAGAAACTTTCTCAATTATGGACAGAGGTACAGGAGTTTGTTGGTAAAAATTATTTTTATGATAGTTTAAATCTACACCTAGAAGGTGATGCTAAACAAGCTTTCATGGATAAGTTTAATGATCCAAATCTAAAAGAAATCGCTAGCTTTAAAGTTCTTAATGTCGACAAGACTGAAGGTGTGAAGATCTATTTAGAACAAGGTACTTGGTTACTAGCCCGTCCTAGTGGTACAGAAGCCATGTGCAGAGTATATTTCGAGGGCAATGATAAGGCTATTCTAGATACTGTGGTTAAAGCAGTAAGTAATATGATTTAACTGGACAACTAAAAAATGGACTGGAAAGATTTAAAAATTACCAGATATTTTCAAGAGCAGGTCTTAAAGAAGAGACCTTATTTAAAGCCAGAGTGGTGCTTAGCTCTTATGAAGGATAAAAGATACAGCGAAATACAAGAAGATGGTAGAATTCGTTTATGGGGTTATATTGAAGAAGAGAATAAATATCTTCGATTGGTTCTGTTAGAAGACGGTCAAACTGTACATAATGCGTTTTTTGATAGAGATTTTAATGAGAAGGAGATGAACTATGAAGTTCCGTTATTACCAAGAGACTGATTCACTGTATATAGACTTAGCTTTAAAAACAAGTTCAGAATCCATCGAAATCTCACCCGGCATAGTTGTTGACTATGATAAAGAAGGGGATATCGTAGGTATCGATATAGATCAAGCTAGTACAAAAGTTGACATGTCTATTCTTGAAGCCGACTCACTACCATTTGGAAATTTATCAATTAAAAAAGATACTGATGCTTAAGACTTCTAACTCAATTCTCAACAAAGCCCTAGAAGGCAAGTGCATTAGCGAAGCTGAGGCTGTAGAACTTTTCTATAAAGCTTCACCACTAGATCTAGCTTATACCGCTAACGTATTGCGTGAGCGCAAACACGCTAACACTGAACCAACTACTTATGTAGTACAGCGCAATATTAATTACTCAAATGTCTGCACTGCTAATTGCACTTTCTGTGCCTTTTATACACCACCATCTGATCCTAACCCTAAAAATCCCGCTTATGTTTTAGATTACGAAACACAAATGAAACCCAAGATAGAAGAATTAATCGCTATCAACGGCACAGAGATCTTACTACAAGGCGGTCACAATCCAGCTCTTGGCGTAGAATACTATACAGATTTATTCCAAAGAATTAAGCAAGATTTTCCTGGTATTACACTTCACGCTCTAAGTCCAGCAGAGATAATTCATATCACTGAGAAGAGAATTACTCCTGCAGAAGATTATGGTGATGGTACTAATCGCAAGAGTATTAAAGCTCCTAATATGCAAGAGGTGAAAGAAACTTTACTCGCGCTTAAAGCAGCTGGCATGGATTCACTACCAGGAGCAGGTGCTGAAGTATTAGTAGAATCTGTACGTAAGATTATTGCTCCGCTGAAGATTACTACTGAAACTTGGCTCAATGTTATGGAAACCGCTCACAGTATAGGATTCCGTTCATCTGCAACTATGATGTACGGGCATGTGGAAACTTACGAAGATAGAGTAGAGCATTTCAGAACCTTGCGTGAATTACAAGATCGTACTCACGGGTTCACGGCTTTCGTTACTTGGAACTTTCAACGCGGCGACACTCCGCTCGGTAAAATCATGGACTCAATGGAGAAACAAGGTAAATTGCCTGCTTATAACTCAAACTCTGGCGGCGAAGATTATTTACGTACTACTGCTATCGCTAGAATCTACTTAGATAATTTCGAGAATTTTCAAGCAAGCTGGGTAACTCAGGGGCATCAATTAGGACAAGTATCTCTTGCGTTTGGATGTAATGATTTAGGCGGTAATATGATGGAAGAGAACGTAGTCTCGGCTGCTAACACCACTCATAAAGCCAGTGTTAATGAAATGCGCTACTATATTGAGGCTGCTGGCAAGCAAGCTCATCAGCGAGATACGCAGTATAATTTAGTTTGATATGTACCAAGGCACCATTCTTAAATATTCCGAGTACCTTTCTGTTGATAATCGCACACCGATTATTAGCATTAACGAAGGTCAGACTCCACTAGTACCAGCGCCGCATATTGCCAAGCTCACTAGCGTACCAGGTCTGAAGGTTTATCTCAAAATAGAAGGACTCAATCCTACTGGTTCTTTTAAAGATCGTGGTATGACCATGGCTGTTTCTAAAGCTGTAGAAAAAGGTGCTAAGCGTATCATCTGTGCTAGCACTGGCAACACTTCCGCTTCAGCAGCAGCTTACGCAGCACGCGCTAGGGGATTAGGTTACGAGCTAGATTGCTATGTGATTATTCCTGCAGGTTACGTTGCACTCGGCAAACTTTCTCAGGCAATGATTTATGGAGCGAAAGTTATACAGATAGAAGGTAACTTCGATGCTGCTCTGAATATAGTAAAAGATCTTTCTAGTAACTATCCTATAGAGCTAGTGAACTCTATTAACCCTTATCGTATAGAAGGACAGAAAACATCTGCTTATGAAATCTGTGACGAACTAGAAGCAGCTCCTGACTATCTCTGCATCCCCGTAGGTAATGCTGGTAACATTACCGCTTATTGGGCAGGTTTCAAGGACTATATCAAGAACCCAACAGCAAGACCTAAGATGTATGGCTTCCAAGCAGAAGGTGCAGCGCCAATAGTGAAAGGTCATATTATCGATAAACCTGAAACAGTTGGAACAGCAATCCGCATCGGCAATCCAGCTAGCTGGAAACAAGCTGAAGCTGCGCGTGATGAATCTCAAGGACTTATAGACTCTGTTACTGATGATGAGATGCTTGAAGCTTACCGCATTATCCATGCTTCAGAAGGTTATGCTTGCGAACCTGCTTCTGCAGCGAGTGTCGCAGGTCTACTCAAAGCCGCTCGTCAAGGCAAGATCATTCCTGAATCTACCGTAGTCTGTGTGCTTACTGGTAACGGACTTAAAGATCCTAAGACTGCAATAGATCAGTCAGATTTCAAATCAGCAGAGATAGTTTATAAAGCAGATATAAATGAGATAGCAAAAGCGCTATCGTTAGGTTCAGCATTGAAAGCTTAATCTTTTAAAACAGCAATAAAAATATTGCCAAAACCACCCGGTAGACAATAAAGCCCATTAAATTGTGGTTTTTGAGGAATTTGATCATGAAATCTATAGCTAAATAGCCAACAATAAAACTTGTTATAAATCCCAAAAATAAGGGAATAATACTAGAATCAGAGTTTAATCCACCTTCAGCTAAATCTTTTAGTGCTAATAATCCTGCGCCGGCCACTGCAGGCAAACCTACCAAAAACGAAAATCTTGCAGCAGAGTCTCTACTTAGACCAGTAAATAAACCTGCAGATATAGTTGATCCAGAACGTGATACTCCTGGGAAAAGTGCAAGTGTTTGCATTAGACCCACGAAAAATATTTCTTTAATTGATAGATCTTCTATAGGCTTGTGTTCTTGACGCTTCTTAGTAAAAGCATCAGCACAGTACATCAAGACTGAACCGAGTAATAGAGTTATAACTATAGACATAGTAGACCTAATCATCTCAGATCCCCAGAACGCCTTGAAGCCAAAACCAATAGCTATCACTGGTATAGTCGCTATCAAAATACCGATAGCAAGTTTACGTTCTGTAGGATTGTTAGAGATGAAACTCTTAAACATCACCAATACTTCCTTACGAAAATAAATTAGCGTTGCTGCAAGAGTTCCTAAATGCAAGAAAGCATCTACATCTAAGCCTGGGTCACAAAAGCCACAAAGCTTAGGAGCTATTACTAAGTGAGCCGAGCTACTAATAGGTAAGAATTCTGTGAGTCCTTGGATAACAGCAAGTATAATTATTTCAATATATTTTTCCATAATAAAATTATATCTAGATACAAGCTCCAGCGGCTACAAGTCCAACCCAACTAGAACCATCAAAGAAGCATAATTCATTCGTATCAGAATCTACGTAAATATCTCCCAGAGAAGGCGAACTTGGTGCCGCTGACCTTGGTTCCAAACGCATAAGATCAGAAATATGAACAGTTCGCTGTGGAATATTAGTACCAACTCCTAATCGTTTATTCACATTGTCCCAATATAAACTAGATTGGTCTTCAATAAGCACACCAGAAGTATTTGAGAATAATATTGAACCATTAGTAAAGTTACCGTCTAAATTAGCACCATTAATAGTTGTGGCCTTAACAGTTGTGATATTACCCGTAGTAAAATTAGCTGTAACACCATTAATTTGTGCAGTTGCATTGATAGTACCAGTAACATCAAGAGCAGTTGCTGGGCTGGATTGATTTATACCAATCTTAACAGCGGAAGTATCTACATAGAGTTGATCGGTGTTAACAGCAAAATCTCCAGTAGTTGAAAGAGATACGTTTAAGTTAGTACCTGCTCCTGGGGTGATAGTCATGGCACCAGTACCAGTGAAAATAGTTGAAGCACCATCAAAACTTATATTAGGATCTGCAATAGAAACTGTCGTACTATTAATATCCAAAGGTGCATCCGCAGCCACAGTAAGAGTTTTACTAGCTTTAGTAAAACTCAATGCACCATTGCCTCCTAGAGCACTACTATCATTGAATTGAAAATTAGTATTAGCTCCTGCTGCCACAAACGATACACTACCATTAGTTAAATTATATTTAGTGCCACCATCATCCATAAAGTAAAGCTTAGAGTTAGCGGTATTAACATAGATCTGACCAAAGTTACTGATAGCGGTTCCAGGTGCAGCAACCTCATATAGAGCGGTAATACCATTGACAGTAAGCAGAGCATCAGCATTAGTAGTACCCACTCCTAATCTATTAGCTGTTCTATTCCAGTAGAGTTTAGAATTATTCTGACTAATTATCCCAATATTATTAGAGAAAAGTATGGAACCGTTAGTGAAATTACCATCTAAGTTAGCACCGTTTATAGTTGTAGAGTTAACCGTAGTTATATTGCCAGTAGTAGCTCCCACGGTTGTAGCATTAACAGTAGTTATATTACCAGTAGTAGCTCCCACGGTTGTAGCATTAACAGTAGTTATATTAGCAGTAGTACCTGTATAGGTTCCTACATAAGCGTTTGCAAAGCGAATTGCATTGGAACCTAAATCATATAACGCGTTACCATTAGGACCAATATTACCTACTACTTGTAATTTAAAACTACTAGGCAAGCTAGTTCCTATTCCTACATTCTGCGCAAAATATCCATTCTTAGTTACATGAAGATCACCTACGACATCCAAGTTATAAGCAGGAGTATTAGTTCCAATTCCAAGTCTATTAAAAGCATCATCCCAAAAAAAGGATACTTCATCTGCATTAAAGGAACCTGGCGTAAGTCCTCTGAATTGAATTGCACCAGGGATAGTTCCCTGTGATGTATCAGATCCATTATTGACCACATTTACATTTGCCCAGTAAGCAAAGCCACTAGCATCAGTAGTGAGTACATAACCTACAGTTGCACCATCCCTCATGGTAATTCCATTTGTAGTTAATAAACCTCTTACTTCTAATTTACTAGCTGGAGTATTAGTACCAATTCCCATTCTATTATTAGCACTATTCCAATAAACTTGAGAATTATTTTGGCTTATAGCTCCAGCAACATTTGAAAATAGAAGTGAGCCATTGGTAAAATTCAAATCAACTGTGTTGATATAAGCATTTGCAAAGCGAGTTGTGTTTGTACCTAAATCATATAAAGCACTAGCATCAGGTCCAATACTACCTGCTACTTGCAATTTAAAACTACTTGGCGTAGCAGTCCCGATTCCAACATTAGTAGCGCTGGTATCTACATAAAGATGATTAGTGTTAACAGCAAAATCTCCAGTAGTAGCAAGAGACACATTTAAATTAGTACCAGCACCTGGAGTAATAGTCATAGCACCGGTCCCAGTGAAAGTAGTTGAAGCTCCATCAAAAGCAATATTAGTATCTGCAATAGAAACAGTTGTACTATTTATGTCTAAAGGCGCATCAGCAGGGACAGTTAGAGTTTTACTTGCTTTAGTAAATGTTAGAGCTCCATTACCACCAAGAGCATTATTATCATTAAATTGAAAATAAGTATTAGCTCCAGCTACCGTAGAAGCACTACCATTAGTTAGGCTGTAAACCACACCACTATCATCTTTAAAATACAATCTAGAGTTCGTAGAATTTACATAAACTTGTCCAAAGTTACTCATTGTACTTGGCACTGTAGTTTTAAATAAAGCCAAAACCCCATTAATAGTCAGCATGGCATCAGCATTACTGGTTCCAACTCCTAATCTAGAATTAGTTCTATCCCAATAAAGCTTAGAATTGTTTTGAGAAATTACACCAGCAGCATTTGAAAACAGAAGCGAACCATTACTAAAGTCACCATCAAAGCTAGTCGTAGTACCGTTAAAAATACCAGAGACAATGACGTTAGTAAAGCTTGCATTAACACCATTCACAGAGCCAGATGAAAGAACCTTAGTTAAATTAGCAGTAGTACCATTAATATTAGTAGTAGATAAAACTTTATTGCTAGTGATAGTGCCGCTTAAATTTGCAGCAGTACCATTGAAATTAGTAGCTAAAACTGTACCTGCAATATAAGCATCATCATCTACCTCAAGATCATCGGCGGCAATAATATCACCAACACCATTTATAAAAGTAGCAATTCCTCCTCCTACATCTAATTGAGCTGCAGGACTACTGTCACCAATGGCTACCATATTAGTTGATCCTTGCGCAAAAATCAGATGAGTTTGACTGCTTCCTTCTACTCTAAAATTCACTGAATTAGCAGCTTCATTGAAAATTGCTCCACCATTAGCATTCAATATGATATCTGCTCCAGTTATAGTAGTACCTCCTATAACTGCACTTTGATTTCCAGAACTAGCCCTAGGATATAAATATGTACCTTGATTAACCCATTCACTAGCAGTCGTAAGTAATTGAAGGTTTTGCCAACTAGCTAAACCGCTAGCATTAGAAACTAATATAAATCCTGCTCTTTGACTTCCATCTTTGATTTGCAATGATCCATTAAAAATTGCATTACCTTGTACTAATCCATTATGAGTAAAACTAAAAGGACCATTCACCAGGGTTCGTCCATTTAAAAAAGCATTCTGCAGCTTTCCATTACTAGTAAATGATAAAAGAGCATTTATATTACCACCATTAGCAATAGAACCAAGAGGACCTTGCGCACCTTGGGGACCTGGGATACCTTGTGCTCCTGAACCACCTGGAATTCCTGCTGGTCCCCTCGGACCAATAGGTCCCTGGGGTCCCTGAGAGCCAAGTATTGACCGCGTTCCATTGCTAGTAAAATAAAAATTTACACCATCGTATTCTATAGCTCCATCTACGATATTATTAGTTAAAAGTCCTGCCTCAAATTTAATACCAGGACTTTCTCCATCACCAGCTTTAGCAGTAAAATAAGCAGGCTCAGTAATATCGATAACATTACCATTACCTTGACCTCCACCAGATCCTTTGGAACTAGTTGATTTGATATATTGAATTCCTTTTATTGAAATTGGTATGGTAACTTTATAAAATCCCGATCTAGATTTTATGACACTAGTAGTAATTTGTTTTTGTGGTTTAGCTTCAAAAACCACGTTATCAAAAATATATTGCAACTGACAATCATTAAAATTATTCTGATTACAATCTGCATTAGTAAAGGCTTTCAGGGTTTCATTATTTTGGCCTGATAAATTTATAGCAGAGATAGTAGTTTGATAAGTATTTATTAGATTCTTATTACTGTTATAAACTTCAAACTGAAGCGTTTTAGAATTCTTAGTAAAATATCCAATATTTATATTTAGTGTTCTGATTTTAGTTTCAGGAGCAAAGGTTATATTTTGAGTATTGAGAAATGTTCTAATATTGTTATTGATTTCAAAACAATCTATTTTAAAACTACTATTATTGTTGTTATTACTTATATAAAGATCTGTTGAATCTATTTTAATATTAATACTATGCGTCTCTTTAAGATTAAGTTCTTGATCTTGCTTAAGTAAATAAAATTTTAGATTTGGATCAGAACCACTTATGAAATCTATTGCAATATATGGATCAGATACGGCATTAACATAGCAAAAATTAAGAAGAAGCAAAAATATAAAAATTCTTCTGGTTAATTTATATTTATTCATATAGTTTAACTTTTATTAAACTACCATTGAATCAAGTTTTCCGGACTTGTCTTTACGGTTCAACCAATTTCAAATAATATTAAATGATCGAAATATAAATAGCTATGTTATTTAGTTAGCTTAATCGCTTGTGTAAGTCTCCAAAGAAATATCTTCTTATGGTCTCCTTGTTCTAATACTTTCGGCACCTTCTCTCCTCTGAAGTCCGCTGGGCGAGTGTAATGGGGATATTCGGATAATTTTAAATTCTCTAAATCTTCTTTCTTTAGTCCGGTCTCATCAAGTAATGCTTGTAGTTCTCTCTTAGTAACTTGCAGCTCTTCTAGTTTCTTTAAATAATTTATTTCAGAATGGGTTTCTTCTTCGATACTAGTCTCGTCTCCTAACACTCCCGGGATATGGCGTAAAGTAGCATCGATAATAGTCAGCGCCGGCAACTCACCACCAGTGAGCACATAATCACCAACCGAGACTTCCATAGTCGCTCTATCTCTAATCCTCTGATCAAAGCCTTCATAACGTCCACATAAAATTATCAGATGTTCTTTCTTTGATAATTCTTGAGCAAGTCTTTGATCAAACTTTCTGCCAGAAGGACTAGTAACTATGATCTCAGCCTTAGCATAATTAGGAATAGCTTCCAAACAATCTATCATTGGCTGGCATTGTAAGACCATTCCAGCACCACCACCATAAGGAGTATCATCTACACGCTTGTGCTTATCCTTAGTATAGTCACGAGGATTGTGCACATAAAGTTCATAGAGCTTTTGCACTTGAGCTATACCCAAGATACTTGCTTCACAGTAGCTAGTGACCATATCTGGAAACAAACTTAGTACATCAATTCTCATATACCTATAGATCCAAGAGCTCAGTGATAAGTTTAATCTTAGAAGATCTAAGATACTTAGCTCTAAAAGAGACCTGTATCAAATCTTCTAATCTATCTTGATTAAGTTTCTCAGTAAAAATCACTTTCTTAAAGCTAGCGAGCAAGAAATCATATTTCATTTCTTTTTTGGTCATTCTTTGTAAATGTGCCTGAATCAAGCTTATAGACTCTGCTTGATTAGTTTGAAGATATTTAAGTACTTGATCTTGTTCTTTCACAAAATTATCTACTAGATCTTTATTTATCTCATAGAACTCGCTATCTACAACCAGTAGTGTAGTAGGAAACTTATTAATAAATTTCAATTGATCAAAAATAAACGCATTCTCACTACCTTCTAATTCTTCTATGACACCATAAGGTGGTCTTTCAGCCAGCTCTGTTACATTAATCATGCCTTTAGAAGTAAGTAAAGTACCCCAAGGCTCAGCAACTAAAGCAGCATCTATAGAGCCAGTGAAGAATGCCATCTCTAACTCAGCAGGGTGTATCGGAATATATTGCAATTTTTTATCAAATGATATTAACGGTAACTCCATTAATGACTGGATCTGAGGATGAGAAGCATCATATCTCTTAGCTTGATCTTGCAAACGATTCACCAGAATCTTAGCTAGCAAATCTTGAGTATTACCCCACTGCGGCACTGCGATCTTCTTAACATTGAAACCCTTATCAGGTTCATAGTAGCTAGGTAATATCAAACTATTACCACCAATGCAGCTAAGCTTAAGTAACTTGAGTTTCACGCCTTTACTGAGAGCATTAATATATGGACCAGGACCTATATAACCTAAATCCAGATTATGAGTTAGAAGTGCATCTAATAAATAACCACCCGAGGTAAATGATAATGACTTTGTCTTCGTGAACTTACCAGCTTCCAAACCCACTATAGGGACAGCATGCGTCATATTCAGTAAATAACCTAGGCGTAATTTATCAACCTTAGTCACTTGCATGCGCTTAGAGCATGACGTTAGAAATAAGGATAGACCTATAATCAGCACGAAGGTAGGTGCCGTCATCCTGAGGAGCCTGCGAAGCAGGCGACGTAAGGATCCACTTATACTAAAGTTTTTCTCCATTATAGTGGATCCTGACGGTCGGGCTTCGCCCTCCCTCAGGATGACGATTTTCGACTTACGTTTATGCTTATGCATTACTTTGTTACTTTGCTTTCTTGTTGTTATGATTCCAAGACTTAACACCAGAAGTTTTAATAGAAACCACTGCACCAGGCTTACCTGAAACTGGTCCCTTAACTAATAAAAGTCTTTGCTCTGGGTCATACTTAACTACTTTCACTTTAGTGATAGTTACTACATTGTCACCCATTCTTGCAGGCATGCGCTTACCAGGAAACACACGACCTGGAGTTGTACCAGCACCAAGTGAACCAATGATACGCTTAGATTTAGAACCGTGACTACGTCTACCAACTCTCATGTTATAGAGCTTAATACCACTCTGAAACCCTTTACCAATCGAAGTGCTAGTAATATTAACTTTCTCAAGATCTTTGAAAAAATCTTCAGCATTAACTGCATCCCCAATATTCACACCTTCGATATTCTCGTTAGTTCTAAATTCTTGTAACTTAGATAAACTTGGTAAATTTTTCTTTTGTAAATTTCCTCTTTCAGGTTTAGTTAAAAGTGTGTCTCTCTTCTTGAAAGCTCCAAGTTGAAGCGCATAATAACCATCACGCTCTTTAGTTTTAATATCAGTTATGATGTTCTCTGCAATCTGAATAACTGTTACTGGTACTACGTCACCCTCAGCATCAAAGACTTGAGTCATGCCTAGTTTCTTACCGATTAATCCGAAATCTTTAGTTGTTGTTGCCATAATTTTCTCCTGTTTTTTTATTAGACTTTGTTTCACATTAGAGTAATTCCGAGACAAGTCTATCTATACAAGGCCCTAATAAATTAAGACCTACACCTAAGCACAGTATTCTATGGCTAGAACCTTCATGCATAAGGCGTAAGGCTAGATTCTAGCAATTGAAGATGCCTAAGTATTATTAAGAAAAGATTCAACAATAGTATCTTGACAGGTTCACAAAAAATCTGACATAATGATACCGCTCAGATCAAATAAGATTCAAAATTATGACAAGAATTCCTCGAACAACTCCCGACAGATCATTTCGCCCTATAATTCCAGGACATTATCATAGTCGCAGTTATATTACTTCCACTGAGGATACTTTTCTAAATTATGATGATTACACTCCACGAATAAGACCTGTCGTTATTAGTCATGATTTTAAACCTCAACGAACAATTGAAATAAACAATGCTCAATCTAGACAAAAAATTAAGCATCAAATTTACAAAGCCTTAGTAAAGGAAAAGGTTAAAGACGATGCATTAATAGCAATATCTGAAGTTCACGGTGGCACAAATAGCTCTCTTATTTACTCAGGTATCAAAGATCCTACAAAACCTGCCGAAACTTTACACTCTCTTCAATTTAAATTAAAGGGTGATCATCCTGAGCACGATATTTCTATCGCCAGGGACATTATTGGACAAGTTGGACGCCAAGCTAAGAACTGTGGAGATCTATTTGGTGAACTCTGTGTTGCAAGCTGGCATAAAGGCGGTAAAGCAGATATTGCTAATGATGATGCTTCAGACTGGAAACACAAGCCAGGCTATTGGGCACATGTCAATCGTGCAATTGTTGATAGAGCTAAAGATTACGGTAAAAACGAACCATATAGTTTTGGAGAAGCTACTCAAAGTCGATTCGATGACCATTCATTAAACTTACATTCTAGTGTCACTAACGGTCCAGATGGAACCCATCACTTATCAGCTAAAAATAAGCAAGGTATTGCTAGAAGGTATCACTCCAATATACAAAACGATGGTAGCTATGGACTCCAGTCATTTAGAGACTTATATGGAATACCAAAAGAAGAAACCATTGCAACTTTAATTTATGGTTCTGGTTATAACACCAATATCGGGCAGGGAAATATGATTGTTAATACCGAGAATGGACATATCACCAGGAAAACTTGTCCTGCATTACAGCAAGACTGGGATCAATATGGTCAATTTTTAGAACTGCAGAGAGTTGGTTCTAGCCAAGAGTTTGGTAATCTTGAAAGACATGAATTAATAGTCGCTGGAGGTAATACTGATAATCAATATGCTGGTCCTAAATTAGCAGCAAACAATATTATCAACTCAATTACTGAAGACTTAGCTCGTGATGGACAAGCTTCTGCAGTTACAAGTCAAATGTTGAAACTATTAGGGATTAGCTTTGAAGATGCTAAAGTAAGTGATTTAATTGATATTAAACGAGAAAGAAATATTGACAATCCAGATATAGATAGAAGTATTCTTACTAATTACAATGACGGAACAGTGTCCCAGAAAGGCTTACTGGCACTGAAAATATATGAAAACTTAGCTCATAGAGCTGGAACTATACTTGCTAAATTCTTCGATGACAGTCAAGTTAAGAAGGAACAAGAATTAACTATTGATTTTAGAAAAGCAACTAAGATCGGTATCATTGGAAGCCAAGGCAAAGGAATGTATGATAGGAAAATGCCACCATCAATTCTAGGAAATTTCGTTAATGCTCTCAATCAAGTTAGACCTAACAATCCATTATATGCAAACGATGTAATAATTCATGCACCGATACAAGACGGTGCCTATGCTGCAGCTCTAGCAAGATTAGGAATTCAAATGCGATCATCTGACATTCAAGTTTCTAGCAACATAGATTCTGAAACTGAAGTTGCTAACACTATTAGAGGAGGAGGGTTTAGAGGTGTGAAGCATCTTGCACAAACTTCTTAAGCTCAAGAATATAAGAGACGCGCCATAGCCATCTTACCTTCTAATACATCGATAAGACCATCCATAGCACCACGATCATGCTTGAGAATTTTTAGATCGTTTAAACCATGTTTAGCTCTAAATTTTTGAATAGTACCGATAAACGCATTTTCTCCACCAGGTACTTCTAAAATACCATGTAGTAAATGAGATCCGACCATAGCAAACGCAGTAGTCTTAGAGTTTTTCAAGAAATCTGCAAATTTAGTTATAGTAAAGTTTGCCGAACGCTCTGCTAGAGACAGAGTTAGAGCTAATGCTAAAGAATCACCTTTCTTAGCTTCTTTTTCTATCTCCTCTGCTTTATCTTTTATAGCTAAATCTGGTGAACTTACAATTTGAAGTATTTTAGGATTATATTCAATAAAATTAGGAGAACCTAATGTCCCAACTGTTAATTTATGAGTACCATTTATAATAGATATGGCTAACTGTTTCTCCACTGGCAGATATTTATTCAAGTGTAATAGAACATTTGGAATATTTAGCATGTTCTCTCTTGTAGTTGCATTTTCCAATATCGATTTCAAAGTTTGACATTGTCTAACTAATGATCCACCAGCAAGAACCTCTTCTGTATTAAGATCTTTATTTGCTCCTTCATAAATTGCATCTAAAGGAGATTTAAATTTATAGATAGATTGATTAGCTTCTGTATTAGGAAGTGGGGGCTGACCTGATTCTGTGTTTTGGGTTCTTCTGAACTGACCAGTCCTAGTGTCATAATCTTCACCAATACCTAAATTAAATCCAGTACCATCTACTAGACCAAGTGCGTTTTCACCTTCTTTAAGATGTTGGCCAGCACTAGCTGCAATCGCAACAGTATCGTTTAATACAGTAGCTCTTAATCCAGTTTCAGTATCTAAATTACTAATACAATCAATATGATCATTCATTGCTTCATCTCGGTAACTAAGACTGATCTCAGCTCCATTAGCTATGTCTCTCATATCACCTAAGGCATCCCAATTAAGTCCTGCCTTATCATTAGCGTTAGCCATGTATATATGTCCTTCTTCTGGGACTTGTGAACATAGTTGATTCAAGGCAACATTCTCTTTTGCATTAGTCGCATATCCTGCTACACCAAAGACTAGATCCATTATTGGTTGACTGACTGCTTTAGCTTGCTTGACGCAAGTTGCAAGTATCTCCTTCACTACTTTTAAGTCAGCCGTATGGTTAGCTATCGTTGACTTTGATCTCTCAGCTTTGATATCAATATGAATTGGATCTTTATGCAAACCTGAAACTGCCATATCAACGCCACTACCACCAACTCTAACTACTGCAGCAAGAGGCTGTTTAGACTCAATAGATTGAGACTGAAGCCAGTTTGTCCAGTCTGCCGAACTAGTAATATTTACATCTGTAGTATTCATTGCCATAACAGCTAGATAATATCATCCCGAGATAAGATTTACAAGATAAAGAGTTATTTAACCCTTCACAAAGCCCTTAACCTCAGAAACATAAGGCATAAATCCTTGTTGTACTTCAGCAGGCAAATCTACTAATCCATAATTTTTAGAATCTACAAACATTAGTATTTGTTTACCCTTACCCACTAATTCACCCTTAAGGTCAAGTATCTGATGTTCAAGAGTAACAAACTTACGATTGTAATCAGCAATCCTAATCTGGATAGTCACTTCATCAAACTCCTTAATCTCCTTCTGGAATTTATGATCAATACTACGAGTAAGAATTAAATATGGTGAGGTCTTAGGATCAAAGTTAGGCAAGACATGCGCAAAAAATAATTCACGAGTTTTACCAACCCACATTAAATACATTGCAAAGTAAACATTACCAACAGAATTAGTATCCTGATAAGTAGGAATAAAGCTGTGTACAAACCAATGATCCTTAATGTAGCAACCCTTAATACTCACAGGAACTGCACCTACAGGTAAATGACTAAGATCAACAGGTTTAATCTCTATAGCTTGAAAACCACCAATCTCTACTCTTGATTCAGGAATAAGCTTGCCTTCATTAATAATCCCAGACTGGGTTTGCGAGATCTTATTAGTTTCAATAGTCCAACCATACCAAAAAGGCATCAATGCAGCAATGCCCATAAGAATAGGATTCTCACTAAAATAACCAATTCCGAAGATCGCTATACTAGAAAGAGCTGAAGCAAAAAGCTTGAGAGAAGAGAAAGTTTCTCTAGGAGCCAGTCTTCCCGAAACAGCTCTATAAAGCACTACTGAATACACTAAGAAAAAAGATGCAAAGAACGCTAGATAGTATTCAAGTTCAAATCTGAAGAATCTCTCCAGGTTTGGATCAAAACGTGCAATAAACTTACCTGCTTCAGTAAAGTGCAAAGTACAGATAGCAGAAACTACACAAAAGGTAAACCAAAGTATTCCAGAATTAAGCAACTTCACTGGCACAAACGAAAATATAAGATTCTTAGAATCTTTCAGAATTGATTCTGTATACCATTTATAAGTTATATAACCACTATCGAAGGTAGCAAGCACGGCAAAACCAATAAAGGTCATATAGAAACTTAATAAGTAATTAAAACTAGGCTCCCATTTCAAAACTTGAGTAATAGTACTTTTAGCAGAAAATAGTAAACTACTACTATCTATATGAGAAAGACTTGCAAGCACTTCTGGGAAAGTAGTTTGACCATACATGTAACAAGCGAGGGCAATCATACCATCAGCCATCAATACTAACCAGAAAATTAAACCAGCAACAATATAACTCTTAGCTACAGAAGTATTCTCCTTCTTGATTTGCACCACACGCTGCCAATTCTGTAAGTCAAGCCAAGGACCACAAAGGAAACCAAGCAGAATCGGAATCCAAAACATATAGTAAGCAAGTGCTGACTTGAAATGAAATAGACCTGGATAATTAAAAGCCTTCTCAAACCAAGATAGAGTCTCTTGATTCAAGGAGACTTTCGCAACTAAACCAGTATCATCTGAATTGAATACAGCAGAAATTAAAGAATCATTACTAAAGAGTTTAGAGTCCAAAAGCACCCATAGGGAAACAAACATAATCAATGCATAAGCAGCATGACTATATTTGATCTTATTAATAGGAAATTCTTCACCCAAAAATATCACCGCTCCGATAAACATCATGGCTACAAGGAAGGAAAAAATTCCCAGTGGCAAGGTTATATATTTAAGACAGCAGAATATAGTTAAAGTTATAGCTAAGAATTGATAGAAGAGTAGCGCAAACTTAAAATTGGCAGCTTGTTTCAAAAATTCTTTCTCGAATTCTTCGCCGCTAGCATAATGACTGGTAATCTTTGCATTAATAAGCCCAAACAAGGTCAGCCCCAGAGCATCAATAGTTACAAAAGCAATCAAAGCCTGAAAGCCAAACTGAATCGCCACCTGTACCGCAAAAAATAAACCAATACCCCAAGTCCAAGTTAAAGCAACTGAGTTACCCCATAGTATGGTGTTAGTTGCTCTAGAAATAAAGTTAGATTTGGCTTGCATAAGTAATACATTATAACTTATTTATAAGCACAACCCTTATCATGATCATTAACCATACCTACTGCTTGCATGAAAGCATAACAAATAGTCGCTCCGACAAATTTAAACCCATGCTTCTTAAGATCCTTGCTCATAGTATCAGCATCTTTAAAAGACCAAAGATAATCATTAAAGCTTAGACCTTCTTTCTTGAGCTGTAAGTATGCTTTAGCGTTGATGATCACAGAGTTAATTTTAAGTCTATTGCGAATGATACCAGCATTATTCATAAGCTTCTCTACCTGCTTTTCAGTAAACTTAGAGACCTTCACTGGATCGAAATTCATAAACGCCTTTCTATAATTCTCGCGCTTATTAAGCACAGTCTCCCAGCTCAATCCAGCCTGTGCACCTTCAAGGCAAAGCATCTCAAACAATTTCTGATCATCATAGATAGGTACTCCCCATTCCTTATCATGATAGTCAACGTATAAGGGGTTAGCCAAATTAACCCAATGACAACGCTTCTTCATAGACTCGATTCAAACAACGGCAACTTACCTATATCAAGCGAACCATCTTCACTAATAGCATCAGTAATATCGTGCTGATCAAGTTGCTTTTTAGTCATACCAAGCTTGCGGCTACGCTGTGCCTGAAGCTGATTATTAATCGCTTTCGCTCTATCCAATACTGACTTCGGCAAACCTGCTAAGCGAGCGACTTCTATACCATAGCTGCGATCAGCTGAACCTTCCACTACTTTATGCAAGAACTCTATTCTAGTCTTAGCATTAGGACTATCATTTTCTACTACTAATACTTGATAGTTTTTAATACAAGGATATAACCTGTCTAAATTTGCAAGCTCATGATAGTGAGTTGCAAATATAGTGCGCGCTTGAGTAGTCTTAGCAATATGCTCAACTATAGACCAAGCAATCGCTACACCATCATAAGTACTAGTACCTCTACCGATCTCATCTAAAACTATAAAACTTCTATCAGTCATAGAATTAATTATGGTCGCTGTCTCGTTCATCTCCACCATAAACGTAGATCTACCAGATGCTAGATCGTCACTTGCGCCAATACGCGTGAAAATTCTATCTACTAATCCAATACATGCTTTAGTCGCTGGCACATAGCTACCCATCTGCGCAAGCAGGATGATAAGAGCATTTTGGCGCATATAAGTACTTTTACCTGCCATGTTGGGACCAGTTAAAATCATCAGCTTACATTCCCTGCGAAAATCGTCATCTGCTGCGTTACGCTCGTCCCTCGAACTGCTCATTGACGTTCTAGTCAACTCCGC
Organism: uncultured Gammaproteobacteria bacterium; assembly: GCA_964551135.1. Lineage (GTDB taxonomy): Bacteria > Cyanobacteriota > Vampirovibrionia > LMEP-6097 > LMEP-6097 > CAYPGT01. The sequence goes on from CAZKAT010000003.1 coordinate 32,263, forward strand.
GTTCTCGGGACTCGCAAGCCTTGCATCTGAACGATTTTCGGCGGGGATATTTCCCACACCGAGCGTTATATCATTCGGCACAAACTCTCCAAACTTAAGCTTCTGCTCAAGAACAGGATGTCTTCCTTCTTCGATATACAGTTCATGAGAATTAAGAAGTTCAGGACGCTTATAGTTTCTTTCTAGTGCAAGTAATGCCATAGACAGTAAAGCATCTAGCTGTGCGACTTGCAGTGCTATTTGTTTAATAATCGGTGACTTAATTGCAAGTGATTTACGTAAACCAGAATAGATCTCATATTCTAAAGCATTACGCCTAGATTCTGCATGAGTAACTTTCTCCTCAAACTCAATTAGTTCCTCGGTTACAGCTCTGATGGTATTCACCATGGTCTGCTTGATCACATAGTGCTCTGGAAGTTTCTTTTCATTAAGTCTAGAGGTCTCGATAAAATAACCGTGTACCTTATTAAAACTTACTTTAAGGTTTTTAATGCCAAGCTTCTCTCGCTCAGCATCTTCAAAGTTCTTCATCCAAGCTTCAGAATCTTCTACTAAAGAAATCAATTCATCCAACTCTGCATTATAACCATGTTTAAGAATATTACCCTCGGTAACAGCAAGAGCCGGATCATCTTTCACCGCATTATCCACTACTCTAATAAAGTCCAAAGCTTGCTCTGGAATATATTTCAAGCTTGTAAGCAAACCAGATTGCAAACCCTGCATCAAAGCAGAGAGCTGCGTCACTATAACCATTGAATGTTTCAATGCCACAGCTTCGCGTGGACTGATAAGTTCACTTGCAAGTCTATTAGAAAGCCTATCTATATCATAAGTCTGTGCTAGTAAATCCTTAAGTTCATTACATAGACTTGGATCTGAGACCAGTTCAGTAACAGCATCCAATCTAGCGTTAATAGCAGGGATATCATATAGTGGTTGCTCCATCCATGCACGCAGTTTACGTCTGCCAAGTTTCGAAGACGTGCGATCTATCGCTGAGAAAAACGAACCAGCACTATTACCTCCCAAGGTTTTATTAAGCTCAAGATTGCGGCGAGTGCTTGCATCAAGCATCATATACTCACTTACATGATAGCTACGAATTTGATCAAAATTCTTAGCTGAGTTATTAGAGAACTCTGCTCCTTGAGTTTCTTTCAGATATTCAATAATCGCACCAGCAGCACGAAGTGCATAGCCATTGCTTTCTGTGCCCAAACTATCCTCAATCTGTTTCACTGAATTAAGCTTGAAGAGATCTTCTATATTTTGCACCGCAAGCTTAGTATCAAAATTCCGGTAATTAAATCCACTCAGATAAAATTCAATATTCAACTGATCTAAATTAAACATCAATTCTTCTTCTCTGACGATTTGTCCTTCTAGCTTGCCGGCAGGTTTAGATGGCACTATGATTTCTGAAGCATTAATTCTTGCTAACTCTTGTTCTAAGTATTCAGCTTTAATTTCAGTAAGATAGAACTCGCCTGTAGAGATGTCTGCATAAGCCAAACCATAATGAGAATATGGAGTAGTCGAGTAAATCGCGAGAATAAAATTATTCTGATATGAATCTAGAAACTCGAGATCATTGATAGTGCCAGGAGTGAAAACTTTAGTAATCTCGCGCGGCACTAAACCCTTGCAAGTTTTAGGGTCAGCCATCTGCTCAGCGATATAAACCTTATAATTGCGCTCGAGTAATTTAGCGACATAAGGTCTAATAGCGCGTGCTGGCACTCCTGCCATAGGAATACGCCCACCTGGATAAGTACTTTCAGGACGTCCGGTTAGAGTTATTTCCAGTTCTTTAGCAATAGTCTCAGCATCTTCAAAAAAGGTCTCATAAAAATCCCCCATTCTAAATAAAAGTACTGCTCTACCTTGAAGCCTAAGCCTGGCATTGAGGTATTGCTGCATTACTGGAGTAAAATTAGAGAAATCTTGAGTTGGGGTCGACATCTAAACCTAATAATAGCGTACCTTAAGTAGTAAATTAATTGTACGGAGTGAGTAGGCTACCTGCTCTTTCTCGTGCTGCTTCACGTTCTGGAGAAACTTCAACTTTCCCATTTCCTTGTCCTAGACAATGCTGGTTTATGTAAGCATTAAATTGTCTAGTTCCCACAGAACCCTTCGTTGTAGCTACTGGCGTAGTAGAACCATTTCTAAAATAACACAAATAAGGTATGTGTTGACTATAAAAATGACTATCAATGTCTTTAACTTTATCTGAGTCAATTTTTAGTATATTGACTTTGCTAGCAAAATTTTGAGCTAGGGTAGGTAAAGCCCTATCTACTGTCCGGCAAGGCGGACACCAATCAGCTCCAATTTTCAAGAAACTGGGCTTATCTGTTGTTCTTAAAAAATCAAGAAGACTATCTAAGCTAGTAAATTCAATTATATTATCAAAACTTCGACTGTATGCCGGAGGTCCCACTAAATTAGTTTGAGAAATTTCCATAATAGAAGTAATGATAATACCTTTATATTAAAACTACAAGCCCTAAAAGAAAAAACACCTCAGACCGACCAAATCTGAGGTGTTTTTATTTTCAAATTTAAATCCAAAAACAAACTTTTTTTTAAAATTGTGGTTTTCGGCTTGCACCGGTTGTCCCACCGAGTTGTTTCTGAACCTTACTTAAATGATAGTAGCACAGTTTCCTTAAGATTTCACTATTTTTTTATAAATTCTTTTTAATGTTACAATTAAAATTGTAGAGAGGAAATCGTGATGTCCAAACAAGCAACACTCAATAAAGAAGAGAAAGAGTTAAACAAATTAGTAGACGTTTACCAAAAACATATTAAAGACAAAGGCGAAATAGAGAGTTGGTCAGACTCTTTTCTAATGACGATACGTGACAAATTTAGAAAAATAGCAAGAATAACCAGGGGTTATTGGACTTTTGACTTCTATGAAACTTTACAAGCTATAAATAAGGAAAGCATTAAAAGAGACCTAGTGGCTGAAACTAAATAAGAAAACCAATGCTGGAGACAAAAAGCTGGTTAAATTATTGTTGAGCTGGTTCTTCGGCTGCTTTATAAGAGCATTCTGCTGTATCTGCAAACTCTAGAACTTCCCCAAGTCCTTTAAGTTTATTTTCGTACTTGATTATTAAACTATCAAGTTCTTTTCTTGTTCGATAAAGAGTACCCAATTCCTTAGCGTACTTTTTGAACTCATCGACTATATTTTCCATTCCATATCTCCTACGTCAGTCATTACCTAAATTGAAAAGCGAGCAAGGCCACTAGAATATTCAGTTAGCAGCACTCCCTCTTTATAATCGGACAGTCGGGCGCAAAACTTGAGCTCTATTTAGCTGAATTTTTGCTGCATAATCTATATTTTATTATACGTATGACGGATCTAGAAGGCTTTTGAGCAAAAATACGCTAAATGATCTAGGTCAAATGGGGGAGACTAGAGGCTAAACACTGACTTCTCTTCCGCTTCTGGAGCTATTTCTAGCTTAGGTCTATATTTTTCTATATCTGCAGGACTTGCAAGCCTATCATAACCACAACCCTTAGTATCAGAGCAGGCTACTTTATCACCACGCTTAAGAGTTTTATACATCATTAATTTATTGCATTGCGGGCAATGCTCATTGATTGGCGGATACCAGAACACTGCATCACACTTAGTCTTAGACCAAGAGTTACAACCATAGAAAATCTTACCGAAGCGTGATTTCTTCTCAACTATCTCACCTTCACAACCTTCTTTAGGACAATGTACACCAGTTTTCTTTTGTATAGGCGAAGTATGTTTGCAATCCTTAGTAGTACAAGCAAGGTAGTCACCATAACGTCCATAACGAATCACTAGCGAACCGTGCTTCTTACAGTCAGGACAATCTTCCTCTGCATAAGGTCTATCATCTGGAGCAGGCTTGCCTTCCTTAGTTAAATTAATAATGGTCTGACAATCTGGATACTTAGAACAACCTAAGAAGGGTCCGAAACGAGATGACTTGAGATTCATAGTCGCACCACAACTAGGACAGTTATATTCTGTTGGTATAACAATATTCTCTATCTCACCTGATGCTTTCTTGACTATATCAATGAAGCCAGGGTCTAAACCTTCAGCAGGATCTTTCTCAACCTTAGCAGTCTTAGCATCTGAATCTTCTTTTTTCTTCTTGCCGCCACGTTTAGGTTTGATCTTCTCTTTTTTCTTCCAATCTTTACCGAAATAAAATTCCTTGAGCATCACTATCCAATCTTGACCATGCTCTGCTACTGCATCTAAGCCGCTCTCCATCTGCGAAGTGAAATCTACATTAATATACTTACCAAAGTACTGTACCAATAACTCATTAACTTGCACACCGAGTCGGGTAGGTCTGAGTGCAGTACCATTCTCTACTTTCTCAACATACTTACGATCTTGAATAGTAGCAATAGTCGGTGCATAAGTAGAAGGTCTTCCTATGCCCAATTCCTCTAATACCTTCACCAAGCTTGCTTCATTGAACCTTGGTGGACCTTCAGTGAAATGTTGTTCTGGGCTAGCTTTGATCAGCTTGATTAGAGTGCCTTCTTTAATATCATCAGAGAACTTAGAATCTACTTCTTGAGCTTCCATATCCTCATTAATCTCATGACCACCATCAAATACTATTGAATAACCTGCAAATATTTTCTTGGAGTTACTTGCTCTAAATAGCAGATCGCCCTTCTCAGATTCAATCTCCACAGTCTGTATCTCAAGCTTCATTGCCGTCATCTGAGACGACATAAACCTCTGCCAGATTAGCTTATAGAGCTTGTATTGTTCATCAGTCAGATAGCTCTTAATTGATTCAGGAGTTTTGTCGATATAAGTAGGTCTAATCGCCTCGTGTGCATCTTGTTCGTTTGCTTTTTTGACCTTACCGTAAATATTTGGAGGATCAGGATAGTATTTATCTCCCCACTTATTAAGAATGTATTGTTTAGCTTCTGCCTGAGCTTCTTCAGCAATGCGTAAGCTATCAGTTCTCATATAGGTAATCAAACCAACTTGATCATTGCCACCAAGCTTGACACCCTCATAAAGCCCCTGCGCTACCTGCATAGTACGTCTAACGGTAAATCCAAGCGCATTACTTGCTGCTCGCTGTAAAGTAGAAGTCTTAAAAGGAGCTTGTGATTTCTTGCTATTAGGTTTAGTAGAGATCTTAGTAACACTGAGCTTTGCAGATTTAATACGCTCAGTAATCTTATCCACTTCTGCTTTAGAACTAATCACCATCGCCTTAGTAGCATCGTAATCCTTCAGTGGGCTAACGATACGTTTAGAATCGACTTGCGCTAAAGCAACTCTAAAAGGATGATCTTTAGCAGCTTCTGTGACATCAGCATCTACTGACCAATATTCTTCAGGTATAAACTTAAGTATCTCTGCTTCTCTTTCACAAATTAATCTCACCGCAATAGACTGTACTCTACCAGCACTACGTCCACCAATCTTGCGCCATAATAACGGACTGATCTTATAACCAACTAACCTATCCAAAATTCTTCGAGCTTGCTGAGCATCTACCAGAGCTTGATTGATCTCCCTTGGATGCGCCACAGCACTTTTAACAGCATCAGGAGTGATTTGATTAAACGCAATTCTAGAAAACTTTTTACTCTTAATAATCTGAGATAAATGCCACGCAATAGCTTCTCCTTCACGGTCAGGGTCGCTTGCTAGATAGATATGCTCAGCCTTCTTAGCAAACTCATTAAGCTCATCAACAACCTTCTTCTTACCGGTCATAATCTCATAGCTTGGCTCAAAGTTATTCTTAACATCTATGCCTAAACCCTTAGCTGCAAGATCACGAATATGTCCAACACTTGATTTAACCAAGAAATCAGCCCCTAGTATCTTCGTAAGGGTCTTGGATTTAGCAGGTGACTCAACTATCACCAGGTATTTAAAATCTTTCTCTGAACTTGTTTTAGCCATCTTGGTCTTAAATTTTAGTTGATTGATATTCCTTATATATGTTTCTAAGCAGGTCTAATATTACATAGCTATACCACAATTTTTAAAACTAGTAGAGAAATAAATTATTAATAGGTGTTTTCATTCATATTATTTATGATTATCGTAACGGAGCTATACAAATTAGATCTCAATACGCTAATATTAATACATATTAACAGTTTAAGGAGTTGAATATGATCAAGCAATTAATCGCTGAAATCTTGGCCACAATCACTAATCTGATTCTGGGCCGAAGATATGCATATCAAGTAGTGAAACGTAAATCCTAAGGAGTCCGACCATAGTACCAGCTAACCTACAAGTGAATACAAACTCTAGGCGTGATGCTGATTATGATTTCTCACGCCGTTCTAGAATAGATCCTATTTTCAGTCAGACACAAAAACCAAAAAGTTTCATTGCTGATAATGGTGGAAGTTTTATGGGGGATTTACACAATCCTCTCTTAGAAAACAGTATACATGCCCCTGCTAGATTAGATTACAGACCTAAATTTACTGAATATGGCTTAGATGATTTAATGCATCCAGAAACAATAGACAAAGCAAAAGACTGGACTGAAAAAATTACCGACTTCTTTAAGATCGCAGGTGATGCTACAAACAAAGTATTCTCACAACTCGGAGATATAACTAATGTTGGAATTAATAAAACAGCAAGCAATCCTATGATCGTTACTGCTGGTGCAGCAATCGTAGGATTAATAGCTGGACTTAAAGCTGTAAAAAATATTCTCCATGGTATTAAAGTAGCAATGGATCCTAAAAGTGATCCTAAACTAGGCTGGTTGCCACATGAGATATTAGGTATATTACAGGGTGGTTTATTCTTTGGTCTAACTTCTTCATTCTTTGGTAAGAGAAATTTCCTTACTGAATTCCAAAATGGTAAGCCAGTAGTAAAAGTCAAATCAATTATAGGAGTAGGCGTAGCTGCCCTTGGTTTAAGTGTCGCAATGGCACTCGCTAAGAGCACTTCAGTATTCCGCAAAGTTCCATTAATAGGACCTGCTATGCAAGAAATCAGTGAAACTGTATTTGGAGCAGCTAAAGAAGTAACTGTACCAACAGAAGACAATCAGAATGCTGCTGGACACGGAGCTGCTTTACCTGGAATGCCAGGCTAGAGTAATTTAGCAAGTATCTCATTTACCATTGCTGGCGAAGCTTTACCCTGCGTAAGTTTCATAACCTGTCCCACAAAAAACCCTTGAATCTTTGCGTTACCAGATTTATATTGTTCTACTTGTTTTGGATTAGCAGAGATCACTTCTTTAATAACAGTCTCCAAAGCTCCTGTATCAGTAATCTGTGCTAGACCTTTATCATCAATTAACTTCTGCACTGAACCACCATTAACCAAAAGCTCATTAATAATATCGTTCTTAGCAATATTATCCGAAATAATGCCTTGATCTATCAGTTTAATCATCTCAGCTAGTAGAGTTGCTGTAAGTTTAGTTTCTCTGATACTGAGTTTACTCTCGTTGAGGTAAGCAGCTACAGGACCTACCAACCAATTAGCAGCCTTAACAGCATTAGAGCCTATCCGCAAAGTCCCATCTGCTGCGTTACGCTCGTTCCTCGGACTACTCATTGACGTCTCAGTCAACTCCGTGTCCTCGGAACTCGCAAGCCTTGCATCTGGGAGCTTTTCGGATAGGCTCTTAATAACCTCTTCAAAATAGATCGCCGTATCCACTTCATCTGTAAGCGTAGTCGCTGTATCTTCATTAATATTAAACTCTGCTATATATCTACTACGCTTCTGTTGCGGTAATTCTGGCAGAGAAGTTTTAGCTGTATCAATTTGCTTTTGGTTTAAAGTGAGAGGTAATAAATCTGGCTCAGGGAAATATCTATAATCATGAGCATCTTCTTTCGATCTCATAGAATGGGTTTTACCAGTGTTCTCATCGAAAAGTCTAGTCTCTTGAACCACAGTACCAGCTTGATCTAATATTTCTGATTGACGTTTATATTCATACTCTATAGCGCGAGAAATAGATCTAAAGCTATTAACATTCTTGATCTCAGCGCGAGTACCGAACTTCTCAGCACCAGGTTTATTCAATGAAATATTAATATCACATCTAAGCGAGCCTTCTTGCATATTGCCATCACATACTCCTATATATAGAAGTATTTTACGCAACTCTTTCACGTAAGCCACAGCCTCATCAGCAGAACGTATATCAGGCTCTGAAACTATCTCTATAAGCGGCGTTGAAGCACGATTAAGATCTACTAGTGAATAATCTGAACCATGTAATCTCTCAGCACCTGAGTGTACTAACTTACCCGCATCTTCTTCCATGTGAATTCTTAATATGCGCACATCTTTAGAACCAATATTTAGCTTGCCATGATTACAGATAGGCTTATCGTATTGAGAGATCTGGTAACCCTTAGGTAGATCTGGATAGAAGTATTGCTTGCGATCGAATTTAGAATTAAGATCTATCTGACAACCTAATGCTAGTCCAGCTTTAATCGCATACTCTACTGCGCGCTCATTCAATACTGGTAAAACTCCTGGATAACCCATACATACTGGGCAGGTATTCGCGTTCGGCTCTGCTCCAAACTTAGTAGAACAAGAACAAAATAACTTAGACTCAGTTCTGAGCTGAGCATGGACTTCTAGTCCGATAACGATTTGGTATTTTAATGCAGTTTCTGTTGCCATATATGGAGATTTTATCATATTAGTCGTCATCGCGAGGAGCGAGCGCAGCGAGTGACGTCGCGATCCAGACGAATGCACAATATTTATGACTGGATCCCGACGTCGTCCACTTCGTGGACTCCTCGGGATGACGGAACTAAAATATCTCCTACTTTTACAAGCTTCTTTACTTCCTTGGAATACTGATCCGCTAACCTGGTTGCCTTGGGTATTCTATAGCCATCACAAAATTTAGTAATTATTTCTAAACTAGTTGGATGATCGATAAGATATCCAGGTGAAATAAAGACCGGATTACATTTAGCTTTAGTTCTGAGTACCGTACCAATAAGTTCATGGCTTTTAGGATCAAGAAGTTTGGAAGTGGAGAATCGTTCTTCAGCAAGCTTAGAATATTCACCATAGAGTAAAGATTTAGCGCAACCAATGGTCGGTTTATTTATCATCAAACCCATATGCGAAGCAATTCCCAAGCGCCTTGGATGAGCGACTCCCTGTCCATCAAAGATATAAATATCAGCATTAATATTATGCTGCTCTATCAGTGCTAAATATAGAGAACATTCGCGAAAGCTCAGTAAGCCTGGAATATAAGGGAACTTAATCTCACCCACATAGTAATAACGATTAATAATTTCAAGCTCAGGGAAACTAAAAAGAACAGAAACAGCATAAGCTTGTCCCTGAGCTGTTCCAGCAGAAATAAACCTAGGATTAAGTTCTAAAGCTAAATCAAAAGCAGCTATAGTCTTGATCTCATCTAAAGAACCAAAAGAATTTTTTAAAACAATTTGTGAGGTCAATTGTTTTTGCAATTGGATTGCATCTTGAGGAGAAACTAGCATTAAGCGTTAATTATAGCTATTTGCTATTATATTATGTATGCTTGGAATCTATATCACCGCTGGCTACCCAAATACTCAGAGCACTATTAAAGCTCTCAAAATTCTTGACGAGGCTAATGTTGATTTAATAGAACTTGGAGTTCCTTTCTCTGATCCTTTAGCTGACGGTCCAGTAATTCAAAAAGCTGCATATCAAGCACTGCAGCAAGGCATGAACCTGGATAAAATTTTTGCTCTATTAGAAGAAGCTCGCAGCCAAGGTATCAAGGCAAGTTCAGGCAAAGGCTTAAACAATGTAATCTTGTTCTCCTACTATAATCCACTCTATGCTTATGGCTGGGATAAGTTAATCAAACAATGTCAAGCACATCAAATACGCGGCGCACTAATTCCTGACTTACCTGTAGATGAAGCAGAAGTTCTATCTAAAAAATTTAAAGATGCTGGATTAGATTTAATTCTACTAGCAGCTATAACCAGTACTGATGAGCGCTTGCGTAAGATCTATGATCTATCATCACCATTTATTTACTTAGTTAGCCGCATTGGTATCACTGGAAGCGACAGTGATGTTCAATCCTTGAAAGGTAACAGCTCTACTAGCGTTGACCGTCCGCTCTCAAGTGTTATTAGCAAGCTTAAGTCTTTTGGTAATAAGCCTATTGCTTTAGGTTTTGGTATAGATTCACGCACCAAAGTAGAAGATGCTTATAAGACAGGAGCAGATATGGCAATAGTAGGAACCAAGGCGGTAAGAGTGCTTGAAGCCTGCGATGAAAGCTTGAATTGTTTTAAAGAATTTATTAAAGCTCTAAGAGCACCAGTAGAGGTATAATAGTGGACTTCTCACCTTATCAATTAATTGATTATTCAGCTGAATATCATGACGAGCTGATAGTGTTTCTAGATCAAGGTTATAAGTTTGTTGGTTACACTAGTTTAGAATTAGATACTTTAGATGATGATCTGTTGAATATAGAAGAAGTTTATGCTCAGCCATCTTGTTTTAAATTATTACTAAAAGGCGAAAGCATTATAGGCAGTGTCGCTGTAAAAATTAGTGCTAATGAAGCAGAACTGAAAAGAGTCTTCGTTAATCCCAGTCTCCATGGTCAAGGCATAGGTAAGAATCTCTCACTCTGGGCATTTGACTATGCTAAAGAGCAAGGTTGCCATACTATGCATATCTGGTCTGGCACCCTCTGTGAAACAGCCCATAGCCTCTACGAATATTTAGGCGCAACAAACACTCAAGAGCAACGTTTTATAGGTGGGCAGGATGATTGCTATGAATACTACTTCATAAAGAAGCTTTAAACATAGTCTTAATCAGGGAATGATATAATCAATAGCAACTAAGGTATTTAGTCTGTAAACTGACAATTTGGTAAACCCAATAATTATAAGACGCAGTTATTTTGTCATTATTCGAGGCAGTTTGCTCCTGAGCGACCGGAGTGTATATGAACATACATGAGGATCGCGAAGGAGCAAACTAACGAAGAAGAATGACAAAAGAACAAGTCTTCTTTATGGGGGCGTATAGCTTTGACAGGGGTCAGAGATGGTAAAACGCGAGTCCAGGTAGCCTAGGTCCTGGTAAAGCCAAGGCAAAACATAAGTGTAAATGAATTTGAAGTAACTGTAGCGCAAGCTACACCTGCTGAGCGTTTCGCTCAAGCAGCTTAGTCCCGACATACTGCGGACACTTCCTCGCTGCTTAACGGCTAACCGGTTAGGATTGTGAGGCACTAAACAGGTCAGTGCATGAATCATACTTTGATAAGTTTAGTATGAGGAGTAAAGATCATAAGCTTAGAACCCGTTGAGTGTCTATGCTCTTAAGCACGGCAACAGCTTAGATTTATAGACTACACTCGTAGTGGTTTATCGTTGAAAACTTTTGGACGCGAGGGGCAGTTCCTCGCCGCCTCCACCATTTTTAATTAAAATATCCAAAATCTAGACATAATCATCAATTTTAGATAATATTACAATTATGAGTACCAATATTATAAATGGAACTTTTATTCAAAGCCCAATGGTAGAAAGTCCTACCAAACCAAATTCTTATTTAGGTAAACGAATAAGAAAGATAACGCCACCTCTTAAATTACATCATAGACAATTACATTTATCTACAAAAGACTTGTTAAAACTTAGTCTTGAAAAACTCTTTAAAACAAATCCCAATCCAGATGTTGACCAAATTTCTGCAGCCATAGACCCAATATTAGTTCCAAGCGAATATGAGCAAGCTTCTAATTCACAACTAATTTGCAAACTATGTGTGCATCGTATTAATGATGCTTGGGATATTTTTCAAAAATTAAAATCTGATTTGAAACTTGAAAATCCTCAAATAGACTTGGAGTTTGCAAAATCTATTCATGAATCTTATATAACATTAGTTGAGTCAGAACAAGATCCATTGTCAAACGAAGAGCTAGCGGAGCTAACTCTTAAGGTTATTAAAAAAACTAAATTCATGATAGATCCACGTATTTATAAAGCTATATTTGGAAACAATGGTAGCTTTAATGTCAAATCTTTTTTGATTCCAGTAACAATTCATGATCAAGCAATTAGACCTGATTCTTCTGAACACAATGATTTAAAAAGATTTTTTAAAAATTATGATATAGATATCTCTAATATAGAAATTCCTCCACTGATTGAAACTGATACAGCGTCTGAAGTTGCAGGTCATTGTGCCACAAATTATATAATTTCTTACCCTCTTGATTCATCTAAAAAGTTATATAGGGAAACTATTGAAACACTTAGAGACTCTTCATTAAAAACACAACTATTGTATGAAATAAATAACTATAGTAGCAGTGTTCTATCACATGAACTAACTCATTATTTCCTTAAAGTTAAAGTGCCAAATATTAGGTCTACAGAACCAACAGATTTAAACGCAAAAATCTATATTTCGCCTGAAAATTATATTAATTGTGTTATACCTTCAAATGAAATGGCTCGTGAAATGATTGCATATACTATGAGCTTGTTTACTGATCCAATTTTTTCTATTGCTACAATGCTCGAAAGTAAAGATTCTTGCTTAGAACTTAGCAAGCCAATAATAATAATTTGCAAGGGATTGGCTTTAGGGTCTCTAGCAAAGGATCAAGCTGAGTTTGATGCAGATTTACAACTCTTACGCAATATGACTGGGATTAACTATATGATTTATATGTTTCATAGACTAGGTCAAGAAAAATTTGATCAGTTTGTTAAAACAGTCCAAGAAGTTTTTAAATCTATTTCAGGGCAATTGCTAGCTCAGACACAAGCTCAAAAGTAGTAACTAAAGCAAGACTGGATTGTATCTAGCTAGGATCCTAGTTAATTTGATGCAGCAGCCAATTGTTTTTGTTTTTGATAATAAAGCGTTGCCATAACTTTGGCACCATTATGGTCATTCTCTATAGCTATAGGACTATCACTTAATCTATGAAGTTGAGAACCTTTAAACTCCTCAAGGAAAGCTTTTTTATTCTCATCATTCGATAAAACATTAGTCAGTGGACTTGCTTGAACAATAAATTGAGCTTGTTGAATTTTAGAATTAGCTTTTATTACATAAGCTAAAACTTTCGCTACAACAATTTGAATAGCTTGAAATACTATATCGTCTGTCTGTGGATTAAAGACTTGAGCCATACCATATTTATCACCATTAGTACCTATCTCAGAAGCTTGTATCTTATGCCTATCAGTTTTCAAATATTCCTCTAATTGTTCAATCAATTTAGGAGTATTAATTACACTTCTTAATTTAGCTAAAGCCACGTCTCTAGATCTATTTAAGAGACTAACTATATGCTTTGCAATCGCAAGCAAACCTTCTCGCTCATTAGTTGGCGAGAATAATTCACCCAATTTCACAGCAACTTTTGGTAATAGATCTTCAAAAACACCTTGAGGCTTGAATTCTGCATCGTAAAGATTGTGTTTAATTATTCCTTTATTGAAATCATTTTTTTCTTGATTAACATCTTGACCCTCTGTTACAGTAAATTTCCCTGAACCAAGATCTATGAAAGCAAGATTCTGAGCAACTTGTATACTTGGAATAGATAAACCTGCAAAGAGTTTAGCAATATTTGCACCAATAACTTTAATCTCTAAACCAGCTGCTTTAACACAATCTGATAAAGTTTCTAATGTCTTGCTTAGCGAAGCTTGAAAAACATCTTCAAATTTTAAAAGATCTTGAGAATAAGTAGCATTTGGATCCACAAAAAATAATGTAGATGGTCTTTCTAATTTATGAAATTCATAATCAAGATTGGTTAAATTAGTTAAAGATTGTTTTAATCTAGTGTTCTCTCTATTTAATATCACAGCATTATAAGAACTTGGCTGAACAGATTTTTGGGGATCTCTTGGCAACTCTGAATAATTTTGAATAGTTAAATCACCCTTAGTTTTCTTAGCAGAAGGCGGTTCATGCAAAACACAAGCTTTAAAAGACAAGCCTGCTGGTTGCGAAGTATGGGTACCGGTAATAAAAGACGTTTGCACGACATAATAGACTAGCATGAATTACCTGTAAATAACAATCTATGCTGCATTGCCACTATTCATCTTTCTACATAATATTCCCAGCATTTGTCTAATGTCTAGCTATGACCCAATTACTTAACCTATTAAATCAAACAACATAATTCATATGTGATAAAATCCACATTCGAAATGTTGATTAAACCACAATTAATTTTTCAAGCACCAGATAAGGATTTACCAGGCGTAAATCCTAAATCTGGTAATACCAATATTCCAAGTAATTCTTCTTTGCAATTAAGACGTAATCTAGCAGCAACGTTATTAACTTATGAAGATACCAGACGTGCCAAATTTTTTGGAGCCATTAATGGAACTCCTCTGGAGTCTTATTTACCTAAAGTAAAGTCTCCAATAGAAAAATTCCTGAAAACTAATCCCAGTGATAAATTAATTCAGGCTTGTGCTACAGATTTGCGTAATGGTAGTAGGGAAGAAGCTATATTAAAAGAAACATTGTCTATTTACGAATCTTTATCCAAAGCCAAGATAGATGATCGCTTTATACCTGTGTTTCAGTCTTTAGTCCGTGCAAATGAAGACAATAAACAATATTCTAGACCTCAATTAGTAGAAGTAGTAATAGTTCCTCTATCAAGAATACAAAATTTTAGTGATAAATTACTAACCAAAGCTACTAATGATTTAAGTTATTTAGTTGGTAAAAATGGACAAGATGAATCTAAGTTGGCTGAATATATAAAAGTAGCCCAAAATATAGCTGGATACAAACCTACTGCTGACATTCGGAATCTTTACAACAATATCCTTAATGCTGTCTGTGCTACTAATGCAGAAGAGTTGAGATTAACAGCAGATTTAAATCGATTCTTCAAACGACTTTCAAATTTATCGATATCCTATGATGTTCAAACTGAATTAGAGAAACAAATTCAATATACTGGTACTCAATTTGGATCAGTACCAAATAGCATAGATAAATATTTATTATCAGTTATAACTTCTTTTATAAACTTTAATGATCGCCTAACTATGTTTTCATCTGATCGTAGAACTCAAGTCGTAGCACATTACAATGAATTAGTTCAAATTACAAAAGATTCTGGCATGCATTTGGATACTCTTAATGATTTATTTACAAGAGGAATAAAAGACGATTTTATAACTGAAGAACTGGATATTGCAAATTCACTTTATCGATCTTCTTTACATTCCACTAAAAGTGGTCTAGCTGATTTAATTGCATATAGAGGAGAGTCTGCTTTAGAGTTAAAACGAAGCCTTCGTGACTTGTATCTTAAAGCAAATGACAAAGATAATGCAGTAGCTAAATCGCTGATCTCTAATTTCAACTCGCTTGCTTTATACTGTCCCACTAATTGGGTGTCTGATCCTGGTTCATCTACTTTATATGAAGTACCCAACTTAAAACCTTTATTACCGATAGTTAAATGTTTCGACGCCTTAATCGATTCTAATAATTTCCGTAACAATACTGTTCATATTTTAACTGAAAGATTCAAAGATTCACTGGATGAAAGTCACTATCCATCAGATCTTGCTTATAACAAATTCGTTAGTGCTATCAAAGCAAAAGGTTATGATGCAGCTCAATTGAAGCGTCAATTAATATTGATTACTGCACATGATATTTTAATGCACAATATCTCTAACACGGGAAAGGTACCAGATTGGAAATATTTTAGTGAAATATTCCATAATGGTGATCTTCCTTTTCGTCATGGTACTCCAGAATATGATCAATGCCTGAGAGAAAGCCAAATTATTATGAGAGCTAGTTTCAATGCTCACTATGGTTTTGGAGCTTTAGCAAACGATGCCAAAGGTTGGAAAGATTCCATCCTGGCAAGATTTGGAAGAGATGTTGCATTTCAAGAAGTACAGGCACCTCGTTGTAAAGATGGTAATGCTTTTCCTGGAATGGGTTATGTGATAACTGGTCTCAATGATGATTTTTTACGTATTCCTGATCCAGCAAGAGAGATGAATGGTGATGAGGCATATCAAGACTTTTTAGCAAATTATCCTTTCTTAGCTGCTGTTGCTGATGATATAAGTTCTACTCAGTTTACATTTCTTAGGGGAATGGTGGTAATAACTAATACAAAAGATAAATATTGTTTGCCAGATCGTAATCATCAAATGATACCTTACTCTCTCGTTATTTATAATGATCATTTTCATAATAATGGTTATGATATTGCTTTCTTAGTTCCTTCAAAAATACTTTTAGATAAAATGAAACCGACCTTATTCTCTATCTATGATACAGATGCGCCTGCTACAATACCCCAAAATATTAATGATGTACCACTTGATATTGAGAGTCTTAGAAAAGAAGCTCATGACATGAATGCAAGCATTCTTAGTTTAGGTTCATCATCTAATATTGCAGGCTTAAGTAATGCTTGGGAGCCTAATAGAAGACCATATTGGGCATGGGAAGCTGAAAAAAATCAAGATTGGCGAGACCTTGATGGACATAAACATAAATGGTTTGCGATGGCACGTCATGAACGGTTTTGGACCCCAGAGAATGAAGAAGAAATGAAACCTTTTCAAAGAGTACATAAAGAAGTTTATGGAGTTGCAAAATCATTATTTGATAATTTAAATTCATTTAAATTATTTCTCTCAGCTTACAAGCATGGTTATTTAGGTAATTTTGCTAGCAAAAAAAGTTCAGCTACAAGGGATGAATCAATAAGAACGTTTGCTAGTTCAGACAGTTTTCAAACCAGTTCTGACAACGATATGATGTTTGATCAAGCATATCTACTAAGGCAAGCAGCTTTAAAAAGAAAAGCCACAAATTTCCCTAAATTAGTTGTTTATGATACTTATAAATGGTCTTCCGAACCTATTGAAGGTTTTGAGCTTGATTTAGCTAATATGCAATTAACTTGGAATGGACAGACTCATCAATTAAATTTGGATAAACCAACAGCTACAGATAGATCCTTATGGAGAAGAGTATTTAACCAATTTACAGGTTTGAATTATGATTTTAGATTTTATGAAAAGGGTTTAAATCAACATTAAAATATGCTATTATGTTGCCATGATTAAGAATCAAATAATTTATACTGGCCTCAATAAACCTTTCTATGAAAGAACTCTACCTGTTATTGCACCTGAATCTAATTCTATAAGCACATTGAGCAGTAGAGACTTACGTAATATTTTTATACCAGTCAATATGCCTGCCTCTCCTCTTCCAGATGCTCCTACAACTCCAACTACTCCAACTCCTGATAAAGATGTACCAACAAGAAGCGTACCTTTACCAGCAAACCCTCAACAAGATCCCGATGGTGCTCCAAGTTCGGTACCTTGTCCTCCTAGTGAATGTCCTCATCCAAGATGAAACTCTTTGATTAAGACCATTTCAAAGCTACGTTTAGCATTTTAAATCTCTTAGCAAATTAGTTAAAAATATACCAATCAATTATTTTCCACACATCTTGATTACCAAGCTCTGATGCCATCTCTAATCTAGATTGTGCCGCTGTCTTGCCAACACAGTAAATGCCTGCTTGACTAAGATTTCCTATCATTTCGACAAGATGTTCTTGAGCTAATTTGTCTCCTGGAAATAGCTTTGGCATATAAGCATGAACCATATTTTGTAAAATAGCATTGAAAGTAAATAGAGTTGGCCAAGTGATCATTTCTGCTCTAGTTCTATCTCTGAGCTTTCCTAAGTCATCAGGATTAATTCCTTTCTTAAGTTCTCCGGCAATTACATCTCTTAAAATATATGCTGAACCAACTATCCCTCCTAAAGCTTTTCCTGAACTAGCATTCAGCTTTAAACCTAACGCAAAACTCAATCCAAAAATCAATAAATCAATTGCTGATCTTTTCAAATTGAGTTCTTTTGTAGAAATTTTCTCAATACCCTCATTAGCTTTTTCAAGATCTTTTTTTCTTTCACAAAGATTTTTTACTAATATAGTTAAAGGAATATTTCTCGGGTCGTTTCTATATTCATCTGGATACTTATTTAATTCTGCTTTTACAACGTCACGAAGTTCACTAAGGATAGGATTTCTGAGATATTTAACTTCTCCAATAATAGTATAGTAACTAAGCATGCTGGCAAATCTAGATTGCATTTGCACAGAATCTGTAAATGATGCAGCAAGAAAATTAGCAGGATATCTTGCAAGCAGGGCACCTAACTGTATAATCAAACCAGCCCAGGGCCTGCAATAAGCATCAGCATTATCATAACGAAGTGCATCTTCAGAACTATGAGGATCTTCTGCATGCTTAACAAAATTATTAGCAATTAAAACTTTCGCTTCATAAAATTCAGCTCCAATAGCAGGCAATGATGAACTAAGGGTGGGATTAACACAATGCATTACATGATTAACTAATGGAGCTTTTGTTTTTTTATTAGTCTTTTGTGCTAATGCTTTATTAGTTAGCTCTTCAGCATTAGATTGATTTTTTTGCTCAGGTTGTTTTTTAATTTCATTTGTTGCATGACCACTAACCGTAAGCAAACCTAGGGGCAAAACTTTTAAAAAATTTCTTCTACTTATTGGGTGAACCAGCACTGGGCAAAATAATATCACAAGAACACGCGCAACCTGTTATTTTAATCATCATGCTATTATTTTTAATCTGTGAAAATAGCTGAAGTTCAAAAATTAGTAAATAGAACAGAAATAGTGGGTCAGAAAAGACCTACAATTCTTGAAGATCTTTTTGCCTATTTAAACACTCTAGTTACTCAATTTCACAAAGCAAAGCAAAATATTTTTGATAAAACTGAGATTGATTTTCAAGAGCCTCTAAAAATAGTAGCAAATGATTTACAAATTAATAATCTTCAACCAATAGTAGAAACAGAAGATTTCAATTTAGTACGGAATTTAAATTTGGTAGATTTTGCTACATTCCTGGATATAGTAATTAGGACTGTTGCCGTAAAAAATTCTGATTTGATTAAGCTTACAGATTTAGCTGCTAAGAATATTTTTAGAACTCATATTAATAAACAAATTTCAGATAGATTAGGAAAAATGTTTTTTGAAGATCATTTGGAACCATGGACAAATGATTACATTGATTCATTATCAAGTTCTGAAATTAGCCTTGAAACTCAAGATTTACAGAAAACAATGTTTGATCATGAGAGAAATCATTTTTATATTTTTGATATTGATGGAACTCTTAAAGAAGAAGAATCAAATTGTGTAAGCCATGTTATACCAAACATAGATGATCAAGTTAGAAAGGATTTGATTACTCTTAGCCAAAAACCTAACACCACCGTCTTAATATTAACATCAAGACCTACGGATGCAATCCAGGAGTCTAATCTACCATATAATATAATCCCTATGATTACTGGTGCTGGTCGAGAACTTATTAATGGTAATAGACATGAAGTCTTAGTTGGTGATGCATTAATGTCAGAGACAGAAAAGTTTGTAAATCATTTACATACTCTGTTAAAGAATCTAAATATATCAAGAGATAAGTATCTTATAAGACAATATGCTGGCTCTCTTTATATTCAGTTCATAGAAAATAATTTCACTAAAGCAAAAGTTACAGCTATGAAAGCATTGGAAGTATTAATGGCAAACTCTCTTTCAGGCTGGTCAATTGAAAATAGTGATAGTAAATATATCTACTTTAAGAACTCTCAATTTCAATATGACAAAGGAATGGCATTGAAAGAAATTCTTACTAATTATAGAGATCAAATAAATGATAAAACGAATATCTATGTTCTTGGTGATACTTCAAGTGATTATACCGCTATGAAAGCTCTTAAAGAAGCTGATCTGCCAAATGGAGTTAGAAAAGTTAATATTGCAGTTGGTAAAGAATTAACTGATACAAAGAAATATCCACATGTAGATAAGAGATTAAGTTCGTATCATGCTGTAGCAGATCTATTAAACTGGCTTGCAGTATAATTATTAAGTGGACAATTTCCTTTAATTTCAACTCAAATCATTTGAGGTATAATATACTTAATGCCAAAACTAGAATTGAAACCTAGGACATATATAATTCTAGCTATCATCATAGCTTTAATAATTGTCGTGCATTTGTATTTAGCAGTATGGGTGAAACATTATGTCAATAAAAAGATGGCAGATTTAAACGGATATAGTGGTTCAATAGAAAAAATTGAAATACATCTATGGCGAGGAGCTTATAAAATTGACGGTCTGAATATTTATAAAGAACTGGGTGGACTGAAAAAGCCTTTTTTCTCCACAGAAACTATGGATATCTCTGTTGATTGGCGTGCACTGTTGAAGGGTGCCATAGTTGCAGAGATTACGTTTAATAAGCCTAAAATTAATTTCGCTAAAACCCAGACGGGAGAAAACGCTGGATGGGGTGATTTTATTGACTCACTTGCTCCTTTTGAAATCAACCGTCTAAATGTAAAAAAAGGGAAATTATCCTATATCGATTATTCAGCTGAACCAGATGTAAATCTATTTATTGACAATGTTAACGCACAGGTCACTAATCTTAATAACATTGATCATAAGAGTAATGCCCTTCCTTCAACTCTTAGGGTAACTGGTAAATCTATTGGCAATGGTAATTTAACAGTAAATGGAAGTATGAATATTTTGACTGATATACCAAGTTTTGATCTTGATTTAAAACTTACCAAAGCCAAATTAACTGCATTCAATGATTTTATACATGATGCAGCTGGCATAACTTTTGAAGAAGGGAATATAGGAATCTTCTGTGAACTAGCTTCTACTAAAGGAGAAGTGAAAGGCTATGTTAAGCCTATTCTTACCCATGTTCGCATAATAGATATTAAAAAGGATAAAAATCCATTTAACCTAATCTGGGAATCACTTGTATCAGTATTTATGGAAGCCTTCAAAAATCAGCATAAGGACCAATTCGCTATGCGTATACCAATAGAGGGTAAACTAGAAAATCCAAAAGAAGATTCATGGAGAGGCTTCTTGAGCATTTTCAGTAATGCTTTTAAACATGCCTTCAAAAGAAATGTAGACGGAACTATAAGCTACAAGGATATACTTGTAGAAGCCAGAACCTGAATACCTGATAAAATTTATAATGCTCGATGTTTGAACTATGGTTAAAGCGTATATTTTTCTCTAAGATAGACATCTCTATTATTGCTTATTTCAGAATTGTTTTTGGACTCTGCATGTTAATCAATAGTATCCAGCTCTTTACTGAAGATTACATTGAATATTACTGGTTGAGACCACGTTTTCATTTTCATTACCTAGGTCTAGAATGGATACATGCTCTACCAGGTAAGGGCATGTATATTCTATGCTTTATTATTAGTCTGAGTTCTTTGTTTATAATGCTTGGATTCTTCTATCGATTAAGTATTATAGTTTTTTTCTTCAGTTGGACTTATACATGGTTAATCGGTCAGAGTACTTATAACAATCATTATTACCTTATTTCCCTTCTTAGTTTTCTAATGATTTTCATTGCAGCTAATGGAAAGTATGCATTAGATGACATGATATTCCCAAATATCCAAACAGACGAACTAGCGTCCTGGACTTTATTTATACTGCGTTTCCAGATTGCGATTCCTTATATCTATGGAGGTATCGCTAAACTTAATGAAGATTGGTTTCATGGTGAACCAGTAAGAACATGGTTAACAAACACAGGAGGATTTGTTGATCAAGAATGGTTTGTATATTTTGTTTCATATGGAGGACTGATCTTTGACTTGACTATTATTCCTTTACTTATTTGGCAAAGAACAAGGTTGCTAGCATTTATCGCAGTTATTGGCTTTCATCTTAGTAATCACTTCGCGTTTTCAGATATCAGTATTGGAATATTTCCATGGTTGATGATTGCAGCGACTGCCTTGTTTTTTGAGCCTAGTCAATTCTCCAAATTATTTATGAGGATTAAGCATGTTAAGTAAAATAGAAAAACTAATTTCCTTACTCTTAATTTTGTTCATTTTGATACAGATCATTGTTCCTTTTCGATATTTATATTACCCAGGACCTTCTGCCTGGAATGAAGAAGCACATAAATTTATTTGGCATATGAAACTCGCACACAAGAAGGCTTACGCTCAATTTATCGTATTCAGCCCAAGTCTGAACAAATCATATAAAGTTGATACAAGAAAATTTCTTACTAGCTGGCAATATGAAGTGATGGTATCCAATCCCAGATTGATACTACAGTTTGCTCACTATTTAAGAGACTTATATAAAGAACGGGGCATCAATGACATAGTAATTAAAGTTGAAGCCAAAACTTCACTCAATAATAGACCGCTACAATATCTCGTAGACCCTAATGTAGATTTAGCCAAGAAAGAAAACACTTTAAAGCATTTTGATTGGATTATGCCGTTAAATGTTAAGGTAGTACCTAAACATTCATTATAATTTCTAATAATGACAAATAACTCTTTCTCAATATGTCCCTCAGGTATCATTCAAATACAAGTGCTAGATTAAACTCTTTTATTCAAACAAGAAATAAAACACTAAAACTAATCGAAAACTTAAATGAAGAAGATGCTTACATTCAGTCCATGCCAGATGTAAGTCACATTAAGAGTGGAATAGCTCTAATTCTTATAGTTTTATTTTTCTGTTCAATTTAAATTCTACCGAGTCACCTTCATCTTGTTTAACTTCTGGCTGCACTACTCTGACGGTTTCTTTAATAACATCAGGTTGTTTTACTTTGTTTTTATCTATGATTAAGTAAATACCCACCATAACCAATACTGTTAATAGGGCGATAATAATTCCATTGTTGTTCATAAGAAATTCCTTTTAGTTCAATACATTACTACTCAAAACTTTTTTGTAATTTCATACAAAACAAATCTCAAATATATGTTCTATAGACTATTATACACCTTATTATGCCATTTATCACGCATTTCAGATCATATAATAACAGTAATTCTAGATATAGGCTTCATAATTTAATAATTTGATGTATAATCATTTGTATTCAAACTAAATGGGGTATAAGTTTTATATATGCATTTAATCAATCCACAAACTCCTAAAATAAATTCAACTAGTACAAATACTATATTAAATCTATTTATTCAAGTAAGGAATAAAACTTTAGATTTAGTTAGAGATTTAAATGAAGAAGATACTTGCTTACAATCAATGACAGATGCAAGTCCCACTAAATGGCACCTAGCACATAGCTCGTGGTTCTTTGAAACTTTCTTACTTAAAAAATTTAAAACTAATTACAAAGAGTTTAATCCTGATTTTAATTTTCTATTTAACTCTTACTACAACTCTATAGGTAGAAACCGCTTCCCGCGTTCAAAACGAGGCTTAATCTCAAAACCAACTCTCCAAGAAGTTATAAATTATAGAAAACATATTGATAATAGCATCATAGAATTAATGGAGAAAGGTCTTCTAGAATCCAAAGCAAACACTGTGCATGAGATTATTAGCATATTAACCTTAGGAATTCATCATGAACAACAACATCAAGAACTAATCATTACTGATATTAAGCATGTTCTATCGAAGAATCCGCTGAAGCCTATTTTCTCAGACTATACACGTAAAATAATTTTAGGTAGCAAATCTACAATTAGCAAAAAGTCTGAATATATATACCAGCCAGGCGGCATAGTCGAAATTGGTTATCGAGACGGGGACTCTACTACTGATTTTTGTTTTGATAATGAAATACCAAGCCATCCAGTCTATCTTGAACCATGTTTGATTAGCTCTCAATTAGTTACTAATAGTGAGTTTCAAGAATTTATGGAAGATGATGCTTATAATCGTCCTGAATTATGGCTAGCAGATGGTTTTGATTTTATTAAAGCTAATAATATTCATTGTCCACTATATTGGTTTAAAGAAGATAGTAAATGGCAAATCTTTACACTTGGTGGCGTATTCAAACTGAATCCTAAGGAACCAGTTGTACATGTCAGTTTCTATGAAGCAGAAGCCTTTGCTAGATGGCGTAAAGCAAGGTTAGTGCGTGAAGCAGAATGGGAATCTTTTGCAGAAGAACCATTTAGTAAGAGAAATATACTAACTAGTAATTTCCAAGAAAATAATATTTTCCATCCTCTCGCTACTAACGAGTTACAAGTATATGGCAACCTATGGCAATGGACCATGAGTGCATATAGTCCATATCCAGGTTATAAAGAACTACCAGGGGCGCTAGGAGAATATAACGGTAAATTTATGATCAATCAAATGGTACTCAAAGGTGGTTCCTGTGCGACTCCTAGATCACATATTAGATCAAGCTATCGCAATTTTTTCTATCCTCAGCAAAGATGGCAATTTATGGGGATTAGACTTGCCCAAGATGTTTCATAAAGGAGAAAGATATGAGAAATACAATGACAATGATGAAGACTTACTTAGAACCTAACTTAGCTATTTGCAATGAAATTTATAACAGTTTAAGCCAAGTTAATAAATCTCTTTCAAGTAAATTTTTCTATGATGAATATGGTTCAAAACTTTTTGAAGATATATGTGAACTTGATGAGTACTATGTGACCAGAGCTGAGATGGAAATTATGGAAAAACAACTATCAGTGTTTGCAAACCTAGCAAAGAAAAAACTATTAGTGATTGAATTAGGTAGTGGTAACACTACTAAAATACGACACTTATTGGACAATTTTCCCAATATTCAAACCTATCTCCCCATTGATATTTCAGGAGATTACCTCAAAATCCAAACAGAGAAATTAGCTAATAACTATATAAATCTTAATATTCAAATGCTAGCAGCTGACTACACGCATCCTTTTGTTTTACCTAGATTAGAAAATAATTTCGAAGAGATTTTAATTTATTATCCAGGTTCTTCTATTGGTAATTTTGAACCAATGCAAGCTAGGGTAATCTTACAAAGAATCATTACTTTAATTAAAGAGAGCTATACCTCTTTACCAGTGAAGATGTTAATTGGAGTTGACTTGATTAAGGACTCGCAGATTCTTAATCAAGCCTATAATGATTCAAAAGGCATTACTGCTAAATTTAATTTAAATCTTCTTAATAACTTAAATAATATAGCTGCAACTGATTTCGATTTAAATAAATGGGCACACTTTGCTTATTATAATAATCTACAGAAACGCATTGAAATGCATTTAATTAGCCTTCATCAACAAACAATCAAAATTGATAATAGAGAGATCTCTATACTGCCTGGTGAAAACATTCGCACTGAATATTCTTACAAATATACAATTGAAGATTTCTCACAATTATTCGAACCAGTATTTAAACTCGAAAAATGCTTAACCGATGCGAATAATTATTTTGGATTGTTCTTATTCTCCTAAAAACATATTGGGTGATAGCTCTAGGACTTTAACTAAAAATTCTTAGATCCAAGGAAATTATGATCTTTAGCTTCAACTATATGCTTATAAGCATTGTGCAATAAAGTCATTGAAGTTTTAGCCGAACTAGAAACTGCCTAGCTAATATACCTCCTTCAAACTTGAATCTATTTTTTTGTTCTTCTTGTCTTTTCTTTTCTAAATGATCAAAATGCTCCTCATCAGCTTTTCTTCTTTCTCTCATCTTGCTGGGTTTTGAACCTCTACTAATTATTCCTTGAATCTCATTTTTCATTTTTGCTTTTCCATTTTCATCATCTGGATTAAGATTTAAAGCACGCTTAGCTAAATCAGCAAGCACTGTTACATTAGAATCATTCTCTAAAGTATCTGGATTAAGTGTATAAGGAATTTCACCTTTGATAGCTTCTGGAGGATAATCTGGGGTTCTATAACCTAAAGCGGCTTTTAAAGATTCTATTTGTGCTTCATCCAGTACTCTACTTCTAATTAATACTCCTATTTCATTCTGAGCTTGGTTTAAATCTTGAATTACTATGTTAGTTAAAATACTGATGATGATAGTCTCTCTACCTTCTTTCTTGGCTCTTAATTTTTCATGCTCTTGTTCAGCTGGGATGATTTCATTAATTTGCTTTAAAAGCCAATCTCTGTCAGCTTGATTAATTTCATGCATTGCAAATGCCTTATTAACAAGTTTAGTATTAGCTTCATCAATAACAGGCTTAGCTAATTCTTCAGGACTAACTTTTACTTTAGTCGTCACAGGATTTGGTTTAGCAACTTCTTTAGTGCAACCTAAAGCTAAAACTGGCATTAATGCCATAGAAGTAATAGTTCTCAAATTATTGCCTAGAAACACAATTCACAATAATACTACATATGCTTAGTATGGCGCAACTACATATTCTGCATAAAGTACTAGCTTTCCAGCAGTAAGCGCTTCACCAGCCACTACCATTGTGATATTGCGGCTTGCGGTAGTCTTCTCGGAGATATTAGTTACTAAGCCATTCTGAATAGTACTATGTGCACCCAACGCCCATGGAGTAGTACCGTCAGAGATAGCAATAGGAGCCAAAATACCATTAGCATCATCAGTTGGAATACTGAAAGATATAGTGGAAGCACCAGATGCAGAAGTGAGAGCCGTGAGAACCTCATACCAAGCACGAGTGACACGCGCTTTATTTGGCAGAGTAGCATTACGTAGAGTAATACTACCTACAGTACCACCATCGGTAGCAAAACTATATTCACCACGTAAAGTTCCAGCTATAAATCCAGCACTTGGCAAAGTGATACTTACAGCACCATTACCACTATTCAGTAACATTCTGTTAGTACCAGCTACAGAGAGTGTTGTATTGCCATTACTAATACTTGCAGCTTGTATCTTACCAGCACCTGTAGAAATCACATGACTGTTCCATGACAATGCACCATTATATGAGCTAAGTACAATACCATTCATGGTAATTTTTTTAGGCACTAAGGTACCAGTATTGTCTACAACTTTTTTACTATTCCAAAGTAAATTACCATTAGCATCTCCTGATAAAGGAGTATCTTGGAAAACAACACTACCAGTTGTAACAGTTGTCACATTAAGCTCGTCATCTGGTGGATCAGGATCAGGAGAACTTAAATCAGGTGTATTAAAAATCACTAAAGGAAAATCTTGAGGCTCTTCTTCTTTTACATCTCCACCAGTTACTCTCAGAATAAGAGTTTTGGTAGAAGTAACTGTAGGTGCTGTAAATTTAAATTTAGTAGGAGCAAGAGTTAATTCCAGGTCTTCTCCAAATTGTTCAGCATTGCCATCTATTAAGATTGCTCTGACAGGATTAGCAGCAGAAGTAAACTTCAGACCAGTTGCTATAACAGTGTTGCCTTCAAAAACAAAACTTGAAGAAAGTTTATTGACCTTAGCATTAACTAGTCCCATGCTAGTGATAAGTAGTAAAAACAAAAATAAACGCAGCATATTTCCAATATACCATGACATATATTTTTAGGATATGTCAGCATCTTAGTGCCACATTTTTTGCAACGCCTCTCCGGCCTTATTCAGTGCTTCATTAACCGCCTGCGTTGCAACTTGTCCCACAGCTCCCACTAAATCAGGACGAATTTGTGGTTTATCAGTACGTCCTGTGATTTTAAGAGGAATGGTACCGCCAGGTAGTACTTGACCAACTTTAAGGGGAACAATTCTATCAAGTCCATGGACAAATATACTTAAGTCCATATTATTGTCAAACCCAATAGAGCCTTGTCCTGTTGCCGAAAGTAATTTATTGGAGAGTGATAAATTAGAAAGGTAAACTTTCTGATCACGAATGGAGAAGTTACTACTTAGCTTATCAAAATTATCACCTTGCTCTACTTCGCTTGACTCAGAAGATACTTTCAAACTATCAATTATAGGTTTTATTAAATTAATAAATTTAAATTCTCCTTGATATAAATTAAAACTTCCTTGACCAGTAATATTGGTTAAAGGATCAATCTTGTCACTAGCGCTAAAACTGAGTTCAAATTTAGGGACTTCTACCTCTGCTCTAATCTGGTCAGTATCAGCATTTAAGCACGCTAATGTTTTGTTCAATGCTCCACGTGATAAAGCTCCATGCAATTGCACTATAGAAACTTCTGTCTTCATATCAGTATCCACTACACCATTTGCATGCAAATTACTATTACCTAATGTCAATAAAGCATTACTAATAATGATATGTGGATTCTTTTGTTTTTCAGGAATATAAGGGACACATATAAAATCCAAACCACCACTGCAACCAGAGATCGCTCGATGCCCTAGATAGATCTTCTCAGCAGCAGCATGACCATCTAAACAATAATTAGGTTGATAAGTATTTTTAGCGATTCTAGTAATCTCAATATTCTCAAGATTGATAGTTGCTTCTCCTTCGCCTACCGCTAAAAGCTTCAGAGTTATTTTCCTCTGCTCTTTGCTGAATGATTTAGCTAAATTAAAGTTCGCACCTCGAACTTTAATTGGCATTTTAAAATCTTTTGTCAATTGGTATGAAATGATTTGATCTTTTACATAAAAGAAAAATACCAAAATCAATATGGCAACAATTAATATTGCAATCAAAGCTGTAGTCTTCTTATTCATAAATGATTATTGTAGCAAAAATAGCTTGAAAACTAAAGATTCGTACTGATATTATTAATGCTATAATATTAACCAGAAATTTACTCAAGGAGAATCAAATGACAACTACAATCAAGAAATCAAAAACAGTAACTGAGCTTAAGAATTGCTTGGCTGATACTTACACACTGCTACTTAAAACACATAATTATCATTGGAATGTTACTGGTCCTAACTTTTTTAGTCTGCATACTTTATTTGAAGGGCAATACAATGAGTTATTTCTAGCAGTAGATGAGATAGCTGAAAGAATCAGAGCTTTAGGAGAAAAATCCCCTGGATCATTCTCAGAGTTCTCAAACTTAAGTCACATTACTGAAGCTAATAGTAATCTAGATGCTAGCGCTATGATTCAAGATCTTTACAATAGTAATGAACAAGCAATTGAAACTCTTATCAAGCTAAGAGATACTGCTGAAGAAGAGAATGATGCTGAAACTGAAGATTTAGCTATAGCTAGAATTAAAGCTCATCAGAAAAGCGCTTGGATGTTAAAGTCAAGTAAGTAATTAATTAGGTAAGTCTTCTAAACACAATGATATTCTTATCATTGCTATGTATTATTTCCATGGAGAATAATTCAGCAAGCTTCTCAAAAGTTTGCCTTGAATAAAAAGCAATATGCGTTACATCATCTTTATAACGCCATGCTTTGAAATCTTCATAAGAGCAAGCAAAGCTAGTCATAATGGCAAGATAGCCTCTAGACTTAAGCAAACCTGTAATGAGCTTAAACTCTTTTAACGGATCTTGAAAATGCTCAAAAGTTTCTGTGGAAACTATCAAATCATACTGAGATTGTTTAATTAGATCTCTTGGAGCATAATAAGGATCGTAGATATCTACATCATATTTGCAGTCTTTAAGTAGTTTAGCTAGAACAGGATTAGGTCCAGATCCATAATCCAATAGCTTATGGACTACATAAGGCTTAATTGCAATTTCAATAAAATCACTTAGTAACTTTAAATATCTAGAATCTTCTAAGGAGTTTTCATGCTTATCGTAACGCGCCTTCTCTTCATCTACACTAAGCAAGGAGTGTGAATCAATACTAATAAATCCACATGCATCACAATGATAAAAAATCCGAGAATTTTTTAGAGTAGTTAATTTCTCAATTGATGCTTTACAGATTTTACAATTGGGATTAATCATGATCGAATATTATCATACACATGACTGCCATCGAATTCTTAAATATTAGAAGATTCGCATATAGCACTTGTTTAAATTTGTTCAACAGTTCAGAATATTAGACTATGGACATAGGAACGAGTATCGCGAATAATTTTCTGCACCCACCTGTTTTATTCTTTGTCTTGGGTTTACTTGCCGTAGTAGTCAAGTCGGACTTAGAAATACCACCAGCAATTGGTAAATTTTTAGCTCTATATTTACTGTTTGATATTGGTCTTAAAGGTGGCGAAGAGCTCTTCCATAGTGGTTTTACTCTATCTATAATCCAAGTATTAATTACTTGTGTTGCATTATCACTGTTTATACCTTTAATTTGCTACAAAATTTTAAGATTAAAACTAGATCCATATAATGCTGGTGCTATCGCAGCAACGTATGGTTCTATTAGCGCCGTTACCTTTATCACAGCTTCTTCCTTCCTTGATGCTCACCACATACCTTTTAGTGGTTTCATGGTAGCTTGTATGGCATTAATGGAGTCTCCAGCAATTATTTCTGGACTATTGATTATTAAATCTGCAATTAAAGATGAAAACGGTAAAAAACAAAACTCTATTATGCATGTACTGCATGAAGCATTTACCAATGGTTCAGTTTTTCTTTTAATGGGTAGCTTGGTAATTGGTTATATCTCAGGTAGTGCAGGTGAAGCTGAACTTAAACCCTTTATTAGTGATATTTTCAAAGGAATGCTTTCTTTATATATGTTAGACATGGGGCTTATTGCTGGTAGTAAACTTTCTAGTCTTAAACAATCTGGCTTATTCTTAAGTGGTTTTGCTTTATTCTATCCTATATGTGCATCGATCCTAGGTATCACACTTGCAAAATTACTAGGATTAGAGCCAGGTAATGCTCTATTGCTCACAATACTGACAGCTAGTGCTTCCTATATCGCAGTACCAGCAGCCATGAGACTTGCCGTACCACAAGCTAACTTAAGCTTACTATTACCAATGAGCTTAGGTATCACCTTCAGCTTCAATGTTATTTTTGGGATACCACTTTACTATTCAGTCATTGAAAGATTCTGGCAATAAGCATCTTAAGCTTATACGTTTAAAACAACTACTGGACATTTAGCATGTTGAATCATATATTCAATTCTTGAACCAAGGAATAATCTATCAGAGCCTGATTTAACGCTAGTACCAAGAATTATTAAATCAGCCTTTTCTATCTCTGAAATTTTTAGTATGGTTGATTCGACATCATCACCAATTTCAATTATATCTTTGACTGCAACCTCATATATTGAGGCTAATTGCTTAATATTATTAATAGCATTAACAGCTACTTCTGTTTGCCTATCAAATGCATACTGATTTACATTCTGCGACCAAGCGGAATTTGTTCCAGTTAAGACACTTAGCAGTGTCACAGTATTAGAAGGTCCAGCGATAGACAATCCAAGTTCAGCAGCATATTTGGTAGCAGGAGAATTACTCACAGCAATTAAAATATTATGGGGTTGCCAATCTGGATCCAAATGATTTGCATAAATCAAAACTGTTGGACAAGGTGACATACGAACAACATCACTAATAATGGGGGAAAAGAAATCTATTGATTGTCCTTGATTAGTCGATCCCAAAACCATCAAATCATAACCCTTTTCTGCTTCATCCAATATAGCAGTAGATATTTCACTACTCTTACTCTTTGCTATCTTCAAAGCAACATCAAGCTTCCAATTATTTTCATTTATTAAATTCAAAGTCTTTTTACCATCGGATTTCTCACTGATTATAGGATTAACATGCAATATCGTAAGTGAAAGCTTCCTCTTACTTGCAATTCTCTCCAAAATTTTAAATCTCAAAATTTGCCAATCTGATAATTTATCTTCCCTAGGCTCTCTAATTGGTAATAAAACTCTTTGCATTTTAGCAATCGGACTCTCATGCAATAATTTCTCTTCTTCAAGTCGTTTCAATTCTTCATCGACTGGTTCCATATGCTTGAGAATCGTTTGCAACAATGCTGGCGCCATTACTGATGTAGTTAACGCCATAATAACAATGATGGAGAACATTTCTTGAGATAGAATTCCTGCAGCCAGTCCGATAGTAGCTATGATAATTTCCATTGCACCACGAGCATTCAGTGCTGCACCAAACCCAAGTGCAGTCCAATGATCTGTATGTCCTATAAACCTTGCCCCCAGATAGGCTCCTACAACTTTCCCGAAGCAGGCAACAGCAATAACAGCTAAAGTTATTAGCATATAATCTATAGTCATTAGGTTATAAATATTAACTTTCAAACCAGCAATAGCAAAAAATACCGGTGAAAAAATAGCCATGGCAATACTTTGCAATTTAGCTTTTACTTCGTAATGGAAACGAGGGATTTCTCCAATAATAATTCCTACTATAAACACTCCGAGTAAAGGTTCAAAGGAAAGAGACTTGCTAAGTGAGCCCCAGAGAAAAGCTAACCCAACTATCAAAGTTAAAAACTTATCTTGCGATTTCACTTCATCTTGTACAAAATTAAAGACTACTTCTATACACCACTTACCAATAGTAAAACTGAAAATAATGAATCCAGAGATAACCATGAGTGGAGTCATTACCGACATTAAATCAATCTTCTGTCCGCTTGCCACCCCTGTTACTAAGGACAATAAAATCCAACCAACAGTATCATCTATCATTCCTGCTGCAATTATGCTCTGTCCTAAATTACGTCGCATTAATTTCATATCAATCAATACTCTTGAAATTACGGGGATAGCAGATATAGACATCGCAGTCGCAAGGAACAAAGTAAAAACCAATCTACGATTAGGATCTGCAAGTAAATAATCAGGAATAAAATATTGTCCTAATATAAACCCAGAGATGAATGGTAGAAATATTCCTCCAAGAGCAGTGCCTAAAGTAAATCTAGCTAATCTTTTGATTAAAGGAAGATCAGTTTCAAGACCAGTGATTAACAAGAGAAACATTGCACCGAACAAACCGACCACTTCCAGTAAATGTCCCTGTATTTTAGTAGCAGGCAGTGCAAAGCCTATTAACTCTGGGAAAATTCTCCCAAGAAAAGATGGACCCCAAAAAACGCCAGCCAAAATTTCACCAATAACTGAAGGTTGCCCGCATCTCTGGAAAATTTCACCAAAAATTCTCGCGGTAAACAGTAGTACGCTAATCTGAGTAATTAGCCCCAAGATATCTTGATAAGGTGCTGCGGTGAAAACTGGCATTTATCAACTCCTGTTCATTTTCAGAACAATTTCTTCCAAAAAGAAGAAAACTTTTTCTTCTTACTTCTGTATCTTACATGCTTGGTATTAACGCAAGAATTTGGTTTTAAGATAGTAATATTTGGATAATGAATTAATCTGGCTCTTAATTGATCCAAGTTACTGCAATTAATAGTACGATTGAAACGCAGATCAACTGATGCAGTTAGCTTTGGATTAATACGTGGATTAAGATTAAGCTTCTGAGCAGAAGCAATACTAGCCAAATCACCATTACCAATTGGAGCAAACAGAGAATTAACCCCAACTCTAATCAAATTATCTTCTAATAAAAGTTTTTGAGGTAAGAGATTAGCAAGGGGACTGATGTCTTCTATCTTATTTTTATTTAAATTAATTTCTTCAAGCTTGGTAAGTCTAGATAATGGAGTCAGATCCGTGATTTTGTTATAAGACAAATCAAGCTTCTTTAAGGACCTGCAAGATTGCAGAGCGCTAATATTCTTGATTTTATTATCACTTAAGTTCAGCGTCTCAAGCTTCGCTAAGTTTTGAAAATAATCCGTAGATTTAAGAGCATTAGACTTAAAATTTAAATCCGTAAGATTTACCAATCGTTCAAGGAATGATGTATTAGAAATATTATTATTTTCGAGATTCAAATATCTTAGATTCACAAGATGAGAGATTACTGATGCATTGATAATATCATTGCCAGATAAATCTAAATAACGTAAATTAGTAAGGGAAATAAGATCATTTATAGCAACAATCTTGGATTTTTTTAAAGTTAGATATTCTAGATTCTTCAAATATCCCAATTCATCTAAGGACTCTAATTCTCCACTAGAGAGATTTAAATATTTGAGATTTTTAAATTGACTAATTCCTGTTAGATTTCTTATATATAAAGGCTGTCCCTGACTGACGGGTATGGTCTGACATTCAAGTGTATCTAATTCATGAGCAAATTCAATATGATTGGTTTTCGCATATTTAACAATACAAGCCTTGAGTTGCAAATCCTCAATATTATTCAGGACTTCTTTCACCTTCAATTGTTTATGAGACTTAGCAAGAAAAACTACCGTTATAAAAACCAAAAATACTACACTAGAAGCTAGAAGCAAACGCAAAAACTTATTAGTATGTAATTGGTCCATGTCTCTCCTAACTGTATTCAATATATCTTATAGATAGATTCGTACTCTTCTAAAGTCTTTTGGTTCAACTCTAAATCATTTATATAACCAGTCTGTAAATCATAGGCCCAGGCATGTATCTCCGGTGTACCATAGAGTGACCTATTCTTCTGTATGAATGGAATCTTCAATAAGTTATAAGCCTGTTCCTGAGCATTGAGCTCTACTAGCCTACGATATTTCTGTTCATCATCAACAATAGAATCCAATTCTTGCTTATGTAGTCTATAAATATCTTTAATATTCATTAGCCATTTATCAATCAAACCTAAATCTTTGTCATCCATAGCAGCTTTAACTCCACCACAACCATAATGACCACAAAGAATTATATGCTTCACATTTAAGACTTCTACTGAATATTGCAAGACTGACATAATATTCATATCTGCATTCACAACTAAGTTAGCCACATTACGATGTACAAACATCTCACCTGGACTACATTTGGTAATATCTTCTGCTGGTACTCTACTATCTGAACAGCCAATAAATAAATATTGTGGAGCTTGTCCCTTAGATAAGTTTTCAAAGTAATCTGGATCAAGACTAAGTTTTTCTTGCACCCATTCTTTATTGTTTTTAATAAGCTTCTCGTAAGCTTCTTGATTAGCTTTCATAACTTTTCTCCCAATTTTATTACTACGTATGATACCACCATAAACTACCTCAATATTTTTTTGGATCGCTGTTTGTTTAAAATCTCGAATTACTTCTTCAATATCATGATCAATAAACAAAGTCTTCCTTGCATCTATTTCTAGAATTGAATTCTCAGGAATACTATTAAGTAAACTTACTATCTTATATTTATGCAAAAAATTCAAACTCTCACCCAAGGTAATGCGTTTTTTGATGCCATGATCAGATATTGCAAATGCTGGAGTCCTATAATTCTTAATCACAATAAACAAAATTGAAATCGCAAGACCAATGGCAACTCCTACAAGTAGATCTGTGAGAAGAATACTAACAATAGTAATAATACTTGGTATAAATTGCTCCCAACCTTGCTTGTAAAGGCTAATTAATTTATCAGGAGAAACTAATTTATAACCAGTAAAAATTAAAACTGCTGCAAGTCCAGTTAATGGCACATAATTGAGATACGAGGCAAGAAAAAATATACCAATCAATATTAGAACACCATGGAATATTGTTGAAAGTTTAGTTTTAGCTCCTGCAGACAAATTAACCGAACTTCTAACTATCACTGATGTAATAGGAAGACCACCGAGCAAACCTGAAATGGTATTGCCGACACCTTGAGCCATAAGCTCTCTACTAGTGGGTGTAATACTCTTATTAGGATCTAATTTATCTATAGCTTCAATAGACAACAAAGTTTCTAATGAAGCAATAATTGCTATAGTCAAAGCTAATTTATAAATTTTCAGCTCATTAATGAAAGACCAATCAGGTCTAGAAGTCTGCTCTAAAAACGAATCTAATCCATTAATTTCTGGAATATTAACAAAGTGATTTGAACTTAGAGCCTCTGGATATATATAGTTATATATTGATGCAGCTATTGTACTTAAAAGAACCACAACAACAGAACCAGGAATCGTCTTCAGCCTAGAACTTAAATAACGCTCCCATACAAATAAAGTTATTAGAGAAATAATGCCAATAATACTAATAACAGGTGTTATACGGCTTAATGAATGTAATATAGTAGTAAAAGTATTCTGCTCTGTAAATGAGCTATCCATCATATCTTGATTAGTTAATTGGAATTCTTCCACACCCATTGCCTCAATGTCATAACCAAGCAAATGCGGAGTCTGCTTGAAAATTAGAATCAATCCTATTGCCGCTAGCATTCCATATATTACGCAATGAGGAAAATATTTAGAAATTGCACCTGCACGCAGCAATCCAAATAATAACTGAAAAGCTCCTGATATTACGACTGCAAGTAGGAAAGCTTCATAACTACCAATGTCTTGAACACTAGTAATCGCAAGAGCCATCAGACTATTGGCTGGTCCAGAAACACTTAGAGGAGATTTACTTAATATCCCTACGACTATGCCACCGACAGCTCCAGAAATAAGACCAGATAACAATGGGGCGCCTGAAGCATGAGCAATACCTAAACAAAGAGGCACTGCCACAAAAAAAACTACTACGCTCGCAGGGAAATCATAACGAAGATTTTTGAATAAAGATAGATTCACATCATATATTATATACGATTGAATTTATTAAGATAGATTAGTACTCTAATTATTTTGATAGAATCGATTATGGATTTGTTCTAATTCTCTCTACATACATATTATAACTTTCAGTACCACCAAAAACTACTTGAGCAGTACCAGTACCAGCATCACCCATAGCTTGAGCTTGAATATTGTAAGTTCCTGCAGGGATGTCGGTACCACATTTAAGCATAACGATGAATGGAGAAGCATAATTTACAGTTCCAGTATCTAAAGCTTGAATATTAAATACTGGACCATAAGTTGTACCACTGAAAGTAAAACGGATTTTTGAAAGTGATGCCTTGTTTGATCCTGACATTGCATAAGTACCCGCAAGTGTAACTTTGATGATATCTCCAGCTTGTAGAGTTACGCTATTGATTATCATTGCTGTAACATTTGCATAAGCTGCGGAGTTTAAAGTTTGACTAGTAGTACTAGAGACCGAGAAGTAATCTACGAAGCTAGTATTAAGTGTTTGCCAAGTAGCATTACCTGAAGCATTAGAAGTAAGAATTTTGTTAGCACCAGCATTAGCAGGAATTAACAGTCCACCATTAAATTTAGCAGTAGAACTATTAGTAAAGAGAGCCGTACCATTAAGAGTAGGAGTCTGCAAAGTACCCAAGAATTTATTTGCAGTAATGTTATTAGCTGCAAAGTTACCACTAGCATCTCTCTTAACGATAGTGTTTACTGTGTTACTTGCAGTAGCCTGATTAACAGTATTTTGCAAACCAGATATATTCGATGTATTAGTAGCAATGTCTGCAGTATTTATAGCTATATTTGCAGTGTTAGTGTTGATTGAACCAGTGTGAGAAGAAATAGTAGAACTATTACTATCTACGTTACCTGTTAATTTCTCAAAAGCCACATAGAGTGTGTCTTGGTTAGAAACTGTACCTATTTGAGTTACAAAGTTACCTAATAGTTTTTTACTAGTTATTGTATTACTGCTAATTACAGTTGAAGCTTGTGTGCCAGTTACATCTCCAGCCAATACTCCACTAAAGTTTACTGCAGTTGTAGCATTTACTGCATTGGTAGAGTTTGTTGCACTTGCCGCAGAACCCGCTGTAGTAGCGAAGTTTGCAAGAGTCGCTAAATCTGCAACATTAGCAGTAGTTGCATTCTCTGTATCGCTAGCAAATGTAGCAAGTGTTGCTAGGTCTGCGATATTAGCAGTGGTTGCGTTATCTGTGTTCGCAGCGAAAGTTGCAGTATCAGCACTCACTGCATGAGTAGCATTTGTTGCATTAGTAGAATTTGTTGCAGAACCTGCTGTAGTAGCAAAGTTAGCAAGAGTCGCTAAATCTGCAACGTTAGCAGTCGTTGCGTTATCAGTATCAGAAGCAAATGTCGCTAGAGTAGCTAAATCTGCAACGTTAGCAGTTGTCGCATTATCAGTGTTCGTTGCAAATATCGCAAGTGTTGCTAAATCAGCTAGGTCAGCAACATTTGCTGTAGTAGCATTATCAGCATTAACAGCAAAACCTGCAGTACTAGCGTTACCACTAAGATTACCGCTGAAGCTAGTTGCACTAATGCTAAGAGCATTAATAATATTATGAGAGTTCATGTCTAAATCTTGAATAGCAGTATGATCACCAAGATTATCACCGTTACTAGCTAAGGATTGTATATCTGTCCAGGTAGCGTTACCAACAGCATCAGAGCTTAAAACATATCCTAAAACTGCACCACTAGGAATTAAAACATTACCATTTAATCTTGTATTAGAAAGTAAACCATTCTCTATAGCTAAATTAATAAAACTACCGTTATTAACAGTTGCTATATCTCCGGCAGGTCCTTGCAAACCTTGAGGTCCGGTTAAACCTTGAGGACCAGGAGCACCCTGAGGACCAATTGCACCTTGTAAACCTCGTGGTCCAACTTCGCCTTGTGGTCCAGCAGGCCCTTGAACACCTGCAGGTCCTTGAGGTCCTACTATAATATTACCGTTTTCCATACTTTGAGTTGATATCACTCTTTTTTTAGTAACAGTACCACTAGCAAACGGAATTAAAATCTTATACTTACCATTGTCCTTGACAATCTTAGTTGCGGCTTGTTTTTGAGGACTAGCTTCAAAAGAAACTTTACGGAAGAAATAATCTAACTGACAATCACTAAATGCATCATCAACGCAATCAGCCTTAGCAGGAACAGTCTGTGGAGCATTATTATCCTCTGGATTAATTTCTTTATCAGGCTTATTAAAAGCAGTTAGAGCTAAATTATAAGTATTAATATGGTTAGCTTCTGTATCAAAAACATCAAATTGCAAATTATTAATACCATTGTCTAAAGCTTGTGGATCAATAGACAAAATCAAATTCTTGTCCTTGTTATCAGCCTGCTTCTTTAAAGTAGTATTTTGGCTACTAATAAACTCTCGACTCCCATCTGCATTAACTAGAAATAAATCAACCTTAAAACTACGGTTACCGTCTTTAGAGACTAATAAGTTACTTGCATCTATTCTTAAATCTAATTGAGGATTAGAGCTTAAATCTAAGAGCTTATCATCATGAACTATCTCTAGCACCATGTTAAGATCTTTACCAACAGCAATAGCTAATGGATCATAAACTACCTTACTCTTAGCCAGTGATGGCAAGTCAAATAGCAAAGCTAGAACCAATACAATCTTAAATAATTTTTTCATCAAGTAATCCCATCCCAATGATTGCAGTACATCAAAATAAATTTAAGGTACGGTTAAGAAAAATCAGTGGGATATAAAATAAATACCCTGTATGGACTATTGAGGAGTCCTACTGCTAGCCTATTTGCACTAGAATACTAATCCTAAAGACCTAGAAAAAACCTATTATGCATACTAAACTTCCTTAGAAACTCAAGAATTCTCCTTAGGGCGACACGTGCGTTCCGCACGGTCGCTATCTTTTTAATAGACCTCTAATCGAAACCTACGGTTTCAAAAGAGGTCTACTTGATATAATCAAATTATGGTAGTACAGATAAACGGGAAATACGAGGGTAATTTAAGAATCAGTAGTATACACGGTCCCTCAGGCACTAAGATCGAGACTGACGCACCCATAGATAATCAAGGTAAAGGTGAAAGATTCTCTCCAACTGACCTTGTGGTCACATCTCTAGCTTCTTGTATGCTAACTATCATGGGTATAGTCGCCCAAAGAGATGGAATAGACCTAAGTACAACTACCTATCATGCTGAGAAGCATATGGCAACTGATAGCCCAAGAAGAATCGCTAAGATAGTTATAAAATTCAATCTCCCTAAAAATCTAACTGCAGACCAACGCAAGAAACTAGAAAACGCTGCAAGAACTTGTCCGGTACACCATAGTCTTAATAGGGACATAGAACAAGCTATTAGCTTTGACTAAGATCGTTTACTATATATTCTATGGAAAACTTTTATAGACCTTTAGTCACTATTGGGTTTCTTCTCATTTCCAATATTTTCATGACCTTCGCTTGGTATGGTCATTTGAAGTATAAGGAAGTTGGTTTATTTCAAGTGATTCTTATAAGCTGGCTGATTGCTTTCTTTGAGTATTGTTTTCAAGTACCTGCTAACAGAATCGGGCATGGATATTTTACAGCAGTGCAACTCAAAACTATTCAAGAAGTTATCACTCTAATAGTATTTAGTGGTTTCTCAGTATGGTATTTAGGAGAATCAATTGCCTGGAATCATATTCTAGGATTTGTTTTGATAGTAGTTGCTGTATATCTAATATTTCTTAAGTAGTTCTATATGAGTTTTATTGACTTTGATCATTTTCTCAGCTTCCAGTTGAGCGAAAGCACGAGAGAGGGTACTCGATATAGTACCAAGAATAGATGCAAGATCAGTTTTACTGATGTTCAAATCTACTTTATGCGAGCGTACTAAACTAGCTTGTGACTTTAGATATTTTAATAAGCGTTCACTAACATCATCAAGTACCAGATTTTGAACTCGTTCATTTAAGCCTATGACTTGATTAGCTAAGTATCCAAGTAGATTAAGCAATACTTCTGGACTGGCTTGAATATACTTCTCTAACTTCGGTCTATCTAAAAGCAATATAGTAGAATCTTCTAAAGCCTGAGCACTATGAGGAAAATGTTTCATATCTGTAAACAAAGCTTCTATAGCAAGTACATCTCCAACTTCTTGAATCTTATGAATCAACATCTTAGATGAGTCATGATCTTCTGCATAAGTCTTAGTCTTACCTTCTAATACAAAATAAATGGACTCCACATTAGCACCCCTAAAAAACAAATGTTCACCAGCTTGCAATTTAATAACATCAGCAATAGAAGTCAATAAATGGGTTTTCTCTCTTGGAATATTTTTAAATAAAGGATGATTAAGAATTACATTACAAATACATAAAACTCGCCTAGCTAGGCACTTCTCTATATCAGTCTTGCGGCAAATAATTTTAGACATAATTTAGATTATGCCCTGATTTTTTGACTTAAGTCAAAAGCTATTATCCTTTTGAGTGAATAATATATATAGATCAAGGAGATTTAAGAAAATGAAATGTATAGATGAAGCCAAATTAGAGAATGATTTAGCTTATAGGTTTGGGTTTTTAACAGAGTTTATTGGATTTGGAGAAGAAGATATTAAGACCATATTGGGAGCAGCTCCACTGCTTGCACCAGTGGTACCAGGATTAGTAGATGCAGTTTACGTTAAGTTATTTGCTTATGATTGTACTAAGAGACATTTTATTGTGCGTCAACATGGCTATCAAGGTGCTATACCTGAGTCACTTGAAGCTCTCACTATAGATCATGAGATGATCAAATTCAGAAAAGAACATTTAACCAACTACTTAGTAAAACTAGTATCTG
Organism: uncultured Gammaproteobacteria bacterium; assembly: GCA_964551135.1. Taxonomy (GTDB): domain Bacteria; phylum Cyanobacteriota; class Vampirovibrionia; order LMEP-6097; family LMEP-6097; genus CAYPGT01. The sequence continues at coordinate 73,580 of CAZKAT010000003.1, forward strand.
GACCTTATGATGTGAAAATGGTTCAGTACCTAGATATGGTAGGGAAGATCCATACACCTAAAGCAGGTAATAAGGATATAGTTGTGCCATTAGTACAAATGAATGCCCTAATGGGCTTCGTTGCAGATGCAGTGAACGCAACCATCATGAGTCTAAACATTCCACAAACAGCAAAAGACCAAGCTATCAGATCCTTTGCTAAATTACTCTGGATTCAAAACGATTTGATCAATAGACATTATGCAGTCTAGATTATTCACCAATAATCTTCACTACAACTCTTTTCTTACGCTGACCGTCAAACTCAGCATAGAACACTGCTTCCCAAGGTCCTAAATCTAACTCACCTTTCGTAATAGGTAGCATAACTTGATGTCCTAATATCATACGCTTCAAATGCGCGTCACCATTGTCTTCACCAGTTTGATGGTGCATATAGTTAGGATTAACTGGTGCAAGCTTCTCTAACCATTCATCGATATCATGTATCAGTCCACTCTCATTATCATTGACATAGATCGCTGCAGTAATATGCATCGCTGAAATCAAACAAAACCCTTCTTGAATCTCACTCTCTTCTACTATCTTTGCGATCTGCGGGGTGATATGCAAGTAATCACGAGGCTTTTTAGTATTAAACCAAAGGTAATCTGTATGAGATTTCATGGACTAAATCTTAGCATTCTAAGCTTGCTGAGTCGTTGTAGCTGTAATTCTTGAATGTGCTCTAAATGGTTCTAAAGCAGTAACTACGATAGGTCTAATATCAGGTCTATTAGAGTTATCGTATACATTCATTATATTTGGATATCTTGCAATTGGTTCAAGCATCAGCGTGCCTCTTCCTTTGTTACATACTAAGAATCCATCAAAGCCAGGTACATCACCTGTAATTCCACCAGCTTCAACTTCGATCTTAAGATTATCATCAGGTCTAGTAATAACTGCTTTAGGTCTTCTATCTGGAGTTTTCTCATAACCTGTTAAAACTACTTCTACTTCTCCAGCAGTATTTTTATGTATTGGTCTTGCCGTTTTAAAACTATTTTTTTCTGCTACTGAATCTATTTCTCCCGTAGCTAATTCAGGACGAAGCTCCCTAGATTTAACTTCATCAGGCGCTGATGTTTGCAGAGTATCATTTTCACCAATATTAAAAAAACTATGTTGAGCAAGTGCACCAATATAAACTGGCTTAATTTCATCTTTACTAGTAACTTTTATATCAGAATCAAAAATAGTCTCGCCATTCTTGCCTTGAACTAATGTATAAACTACTTTCATCTTTCCTGGTCCCATCTTACTAAGAACCACATCCTGAGTGAAATCAAGAGTATATGTAACTCTAATACCATCCTTACCATTCTTACCCATTGATTCTACCTTTGGTGGACTCCATTTCTGAGAAGTAAAAATAGCTCCATGTGACATAACGTTATTTCTATCTAGCGGTATTCTACCTTCAGTACCAAGTAATTCTGCCTCATGGAAGCTAACTACTACATTGCCCTTATGTTTCATCTCAGCTTTACTATCATCAGAAAGTGTTCTACCAGCAGGAGCGACTATAGGCATACCGCCAATAGCACCAGCTCCAGTCAGTTTCCTAGAATAAGACCCTTCTTTAGCATCAGTTGCAAACAATTCTTTACCATCAGCAGTAGTAACCTGGGCAACAGTCGCTCCAAAGTTTTCTACAACTCGAAACGATGGACCTCCAGAACCAGCTCCTCCCAAAGTAAAAATCCTTACTGACAATGCCCTAGGCATATGAGCATTATTAGCGCCTGAAGTAGTAGAAGCTATGATTGGCTGATGAAGATGACTTACTGTTGATAAATCTGTTTCATTCCAAGCGGTAACCTTACTAATATCACCTTTCCCCTGTGCTGACTTTTGTAAAGAATCAATAGCTTGTTTAGGCATTAATTTTTCTACTGGCAACAAGACTGAATCCCTTGGCCAATAGCTTCCTCTTATTCCGCTCAATGCTTCCATAATCCAAATAATATATCACATTCTTATCTTGCTGAATTAATGATACATATTAGATACCTAGTGTTTTTGATCGATAATATTCACTTATTATACTGGCATAAACATAATATGGTTTTCGCTAGCCAATATTCTAATCTGCGCAATAAAAACTATTGGACAAGTTTTGCTTCAGATTTTCATATCGAGAATAGCAACGGGGTCTTAGAACTATTAGATCCTGGAGTAGAAATTAAATCTACGTCTGATAACTGGATGCGCAATGAAGGTTACTTCCAATTCAAGCAAATTTTCAACAGTGATGAAATTAAGGCTATGGCTAAGCTGGTAAAAAAGCTGGTGGCAACTAACCATCATCCAGTATTTAGTTTTGTCTATGATGAGTTCTGGCAAATTCAAGCTAAGCTCAAACCAGTCATCGAAAACTTCATAGGTGAAGCTTATACATTAAGACCATGCTTTTGGACTTGGCATTTAGATCCACAGAAACAAGAAGCAGGCTGGAAGCCACATCGTGACGGTAATATAGAGACTATTAAAGCTGATGGTAGAACTAAGGTTCTATCCCTATGGATACCACTAACAGACCCTAATCCTCTTAATGGTTGCATGTATGTAGTACCAATGAATAATGAAAATAAAGATTTAAACAACCTTAGTCCAGGGATGGATTTTGGATTGAGTGATTTGCGAGCCTTGCCAGGACAAGCAGGTGATGCATTTTTCTGGAATCATTGGGTAGTGCATTGGGGCGGCAAAGCTTCCAAACGTGCTCCAGAACCGCGAATCAGTATAGCCTTTGAGCTTGAAGAAGCTAATAGCAATATCCTCAATGCTCCTTTACTTAACCCTCTAGAGTTACCAAGCTTTGACGCTAGATTAAGAATGATCGCTTATCAAATAAAGCAATACACTCATATGTATAAATTCTCAGAAGAGTTACTAAAGTTTTCTCAAGAGATATTAGAAAAAACTCCGACTGTTTAAGTTGGTTCTACTAATTTCAAAAACAATTCATCTAACTGCTCTTGATCTACAGGCGATGGCGCAGTAGATAGAGGACAAACAGCAGCTTGGTTTTTAGGGAAGGCAATTACGTCTCTAATACTCTCTGTACCAGAAAGTAACATCACGAATCTATCCAAACCTAATGCTATACCACCGTGTGGAGGCGCACCAAGTTCCAGTGCTTCAAGCAAGAAACCAAATCTATCTTTAGCTGTAGCATCATCAATACCTAATGCAGCAAAAATTCTCTTCTGAATTTCAGTGTTATGAACTCTAAGAGAACCGCCACCTAATTCAATACCATTAAACACTATGTCATAAGCGTAAGTCTTAACGTTAGCTGGATCACACTCTAACTTATATAAATCCTCACGACGTGGCATGGTGAATGGATGATGATTAGCTTTATAACGCTTAGACTTCTCATCGTATTCAAACATCGGGAAATCAACAACCCATACAAGCTTGATATCTAGTGGATCTAAGAGATCTTCTTGCTTAGCTAGATACAATCTTAATTTACCAAGTACATGATGCACTAATGGAGCTTTATCAGCAACGAATAATATTACATCACCAAGCTCTGCGCCCATACGTTTAGTGATCTCAGTAAGCTCTGCATCTTTAAAGAATTTTACAATCGGAGATTGAAGCTCATAAGGTTTGTCTTCTAACTCTGATGATTTGTAACTAATCCAAGCTAAACCTTTAGCCCCATACTCTGGACTCATAGCCAGATCTCTTATATCTTCTATCTCTTTACGACTAAGCTTAGCTCCACCCTTATAATTAATAGCTTTCACCTTGCCACCACTTTGAGCAATAGCAGCGAACGCCTGAAACTCTGAAGAAGCCATGATATCAGTGAGATCCACAAGAGTCATATCGAAACGCATATCAGGTCTATCACAACCATAAAAATTCATGGCATCATCATGAGTCATTTGTAAGAAAGGTGCTTTCACCTTAATATCAATTGCCTCAAACGCTGTCTGAATCAAACCTTCAGTAGCAGTAATAATCTCTGCTTGAGTAACAAATCCCATCTCCAAGTCTATCTGAGTAAACTCTGGTTGTCTGTCTGCTCTTAAATCTTCATCACGAAAACAACGAGCTACTTGATAGTACTTCTCAAAACCACTCATCATTAATAACTGCTTATAAAGTTGTGGTGATTGCGGTAAAGCATAAAAATTATTTGGATGTACACGGCTTGGTACTAAGTAGTCACGAGCACCTTCAGGAGTGGACTTAGAGAGAATCGGTGTCTCTATTTCCATAAAGCCTTCATCGTTTAAGTAATTTCTAATAGCATGAACAATTTTATGACGATTAATCAAGTGAACACGTTTGCTCTCATTACGTAATTCAAGGTAACGATATCTCAATCTGAGATCCTCATTCACAGTATCTGCCATGTCTATTTGGAATGGAAGAGCTTTAGAAGTATTTAAGATCTCTATATCATTTGGATAAATCTCTATTGCACCAGATTTAATAGAAGTATTCTCAGAACCATCTGGTCTAACAGTTACAAGTCCTTTACAAGCGATAACATATTCTGACTTAAGCTTTTCAAATACCTTATGCACTTCAGCATTCTTAGTTGGATCAGCAACTATTTGCACTGTACCTCTATGATCACGTAGATCAATAAATATCAGTCCACCTAAATCTCTTGCCGTCTCTACCCATCCTGAGACAATTACTTCCTGCCCAACACAAGCACCCGTGATTGAGGTAGACATATGAGTTCTTTTAAGTCTCATTGAGGATATTTCTTTAGCTTTAGTTACTGAATTCACAATTAAAACATTATACTCCAAATCCGAGCAACATGTAATACTCAAGGGTTTTTATCAAATATTCATTTTTATTACTCAGACTAGGACTCGAATTACACTCTCTACCGTCTTAATAGAATCTAGAGCTGCTATCTCTTTTACTATCTCCGACATCTCTTTCTCTGGCAGTGGATCGATAATAAAGTCTGCATGCGCTTCACTATCCTGCACATCATATTGATCTATAAATTTTACATTAGCTTTATGCTTAGCAAGTATCTCACCGAGATCTTTCAGCACCCCGATCTTGTCATGCATTGAAACTCTAACGTAGAAGGCATTTAAGGCTTCACCTATATCCTTCATATCAGCATAAGCACTATGCACGCAAACATACTGTGGATGCGGGCTACTAGTATTCTGGTGTTGCGCAAGTAATATTAATATATCTCCTACCACTGAGCTAGCAGTCGGTAGTGAACCAGCACCCTTACCAATCAAGGTCAACATCCCAACTGCATCACCTTTAACCAGAATCGCATTATTCTCTAATTGCACACTTGCAAGTGGATTGTCTTTCTTCACAAAGACCGGGTGCACTCTAGCTTCTAGCTTAGTGTCAGTGTTATTAATGACACCTAGAAGCTTGATCTCATAACCACGCTTCTCTGCTGACTTAATATCAGTTTGAGTGATCTTACGAATACCTTCACGATAAACTTTCTTCACATCTACTCGCTTGCCAGAAATAATCGAAGCAAGTATAGCAGTCTTATAAGCAGCATCATGACCATCTATATCATTAGTCGGATCAGACTCCGCGAAACCCAATTCTTGAGCACGTTTCAAGACCTCATCGAAAGGCTTGGCTTCTTTCTTCATGATATCCAGAATATAATTCGTCGTACCATTGATAATGCCATAGAGACTAAGAATCTTATTAGCTCTGAGACTTTGTTTGAGAGTCGAGATGATAGGTATGCCACCCGCTACAGCAGCTTCGTACATAATAGTGCGTTGATGTTTCTTAGCAGCTTCGAAAAGCTCAGCACCTTCAAGCGCCAGTAGATCCTTATTAGCAGTGACGATATCCTTACCATTAGCCAATGCCTTAAGTAAAACGAATTTAGTTTGCTCAACTCCACCCATAAGTTCTACCACTACATTTATCTCCGGATTATTTACAACATCATCAATATTCCAAGTGAACAGTTTTAAATCCAAACCCAAATCAGAACTAATCTCTTTAGCGCGCTTCTCTGTGCGCACATAAATCTTAGTAAGCTGGATATCAGCCTGATCAAGTCTACGCAGTATCTTAACTACACCAGAACCAACGGTGCCACAACCAAGTAAGCCAATTGAGAGTTTTGAGGACATGGCTGTAATTCTATAACAAAAAACGTCTTAAGATACAGGAGTTATAGTAGCTATAATTTTATCAGTGGATATTACAGGTCCTTCCCCAACTGCAAAATATGCATAAGTGCCATCCTCAGCATTGCCCCAGTAGTCAAAGAAACCCTCATGCTCTCCTACAGCGTACTTTCCCTCAGTATCTGCTTCTGTAACATTCATGACAACCATTTTTTTATCAAATGCCTTCAGTTTTTCAGTTTCATCCCCTTCGAAAGTTTGTCCGTTAAGTTGGATGGAATTAACATCCGTCTCAACTCTTGCATGCAATGCTTCATGATTTACTTCTGGAAAAGATTGAATTGTATGACGATCTGCACTTCTATTACCAAGAACATCTCCAGCTATTCCTCCAGGAGTAGGACTTTCACGACGTTGAACAGCAGCAGCCTCCAGTCTAGACTTAGGAAAATTAGTTGAAGAAAACGATGTACTTGCCATAATGTGTTATTTATACAATTAATCATCTATCAATGTCAAATAAAACTCAAAACTATCAACATCGACAAGGGTTAGCCCCCGAGTTAAAACCCTTAATTCTAGGGGACTCTACCTAAAAAAACTCAAGAAATTATCAGAAATATTAAAAAAGATACATATTCTTAACCTCTATCGGGTATAAGCAAGGTAACAGAGAAAGTAACAAATAAGCAGGCTCCTGAGTGATTGGGAACAGGTTATAAGTTACTAACTCAAAGGAGGTGCTATATGCATTTAATCAAATTACTGTCATCAGTTCTTTTAGTAATAGGAGGATTGAATTGGGCACTGTACGGAATACTGCACATGGATTTAGTTCAAATCGTGTTCGGTGGTTATAGTATGCTTGCAGACTTAGTCTACGTTTTAGTGGGACTATCAGCAGTACACTATATTATGCAAGGCAAACTATTTGCAACTGAGTAATTGATACTTAATCAAAAACTCAAAACAACTAAACTTCGATGATGAAGTCTGGATAAAATTCCAAAAAAAAGCTCTAGCAAACGCTAGAGCTTTTTAATTTCTGACTAATAATTTTATTAATTACTATTATTAGAGATGCTTAATTGGAACCATGAACCATTAATATTTATCAGTTGAAGAGTATCTCCTGCTGTAAATGTTACTGTTCCATCTGGTGAACCAAGACCTTCCGCTAAATTGATATGATTCGCTGTATTAGAATCATTGTCAATTATTGTGACAGTATTGATACTTAACGGATCCATAATAAACGTTATATGTTGACCATTAATTCCGCCTCTGATCTCAGTAATAACATCAGCATTATTATTAGTGTTGCTAATAACGACTACGTTAGTATCACTTACATCTATGTATCTTTCGTTTGGTATCAATGTATTTGACAGAGTATCAAGTTCTACACTTGAAGCTACATCCATTGCTAGAGCACCATTAAGAGTTACACCATTTACTAGATTTAAACTCGTACCATTTAAAGTCACCATACCTTTAACAGATAAAGTTTCTTTAACAGCAAGGTTACCATTTATAGTCAAAGTAGCACCACGAGATGAAGCTTCAACTAGATTTGGTAAGCGAGTAATAGTATTTTGATCTGCTGCTTGACCTTGAGGACCTGTAGCACCTTGAGGACCTGTTGGACCTTGTGCACCTGTTGGACCTTGCGCACCAGCTACACCTTGAGGACCTACTGCACCTTGTGGACCAGTAGCGCCTTGTGAACCTACTCCTTGTGGACCAGTTGCACCTTGAGGACCTGTTGGACCTTGCGCACCAGCCACACCTTGTGAACCAGCTACACCTTGAGGACCTTGTGGACCCACTGGACCTTGAGGACCTGGCTCGCCACCATCAACTACACCACTATTACCAACCGTTGGGGGATTTGAAGCAGAATTTCCACCATCATCAAAAGTCACACCATCAGGTCTTGCTATCAAGAGTAATGGGAAAATTTCTGGTGAAGAGCCTGATGTTGCACCTCCACTAACTTCTAATCTTCCTTGTATTACAGTTGCACCATTGCTAGTATTTGTTGGAAAAGCTGGTAATACTACAGAAACCTTATCAGTATCTTTAGTATTAACTGTATCAATTATCGGCAATGAATATCTTTGGTTATTATTACTTACAAATGTAACTTTAGCCGGATTATTTTGTGAAGTAAGTTGTGCTCCACGAATTTGTAGAGTAGATGTCTCATACGCAGTTCCTCTAATGGAGTTGGTATAAACCTTCGCCAGAGCTGGACCACACATGAATAAAGAGAGAGTTATCGCAATTATTTTTTTCATAGTATCTTTCCTTTTCTTTTCAGAAGAATGATCATATCATTCGTACACAAATTATTTCAGTTATATTTATTTATTCTCTAATTATTACTGCTAAAATTAATCCGTTTGCAACCCAATAGCCATGCTGCATATAGGTATTCAAGCGAAAATAAATAAATAAGCACTTTCGTTTATTATCAGTATAAATTGTTAAAAACTTCGTTATTGGAAGAGAATCTATGCTCTTGCGTGCGAACCATCGCAATAAGGCGCGTTGCCAGTTTTCTTGCAACCACAGAGTGCATACTTCTTAGTTTCTGGAACTTCTATAACCTTAGGAGCCATACCATGTGCCTTATGTGAACCATCACAGTAAGGATCTTTAGCAGAATAACCACAACTACACCAAGCCAATCTAGCACCAGCTTCATGATCAGCCATAATAGGTCCGTTAGGTGATTTAAGGTCAGGGTTGATGTTGTTCATAGAAATAATTTTAGCGTGCTGTTAGAGCTTAACGAATAGTTGCGATATACTCGCAATAACCTCGTCCAAATCCTCATAACTATGCGCTGCAGACATAAAACCAGCCTCGAATGCTGATGGAGCAAAATATACACCTTGATCGAGCATTGCTAAATAAAACTTACGGAATTTAGCAGCATCTACATTCTTAGTATCTGCATAATTACGCACAGGACTATCTGAGAAAAAGAATCCAAACATGCCACCACAATAACTAGTTTGTAAAGCTAGAGAACTATCTCTAGCAGCTCGTTCTAGACCTTCTATGAGGTATTGAGTTTTCTTTTCTAGCTCTTCATAGAAACCAGGAGCTTGAATTTTACGCAGGCAAGTAAGACCTGCTGTCATCGCAAGCGGGTTCCCTGAGAGGGTTCCAGCTTGATACATTGGACCTGATGGAGCTACTAGAGACATAATCTCTCGAGATGCACCATAAGCACCCACTGGTAAACCACCACCAATAACCTTACCCAAAGTAGTGATATCGGGCATCACGTTAAACTTCTGCTGCGCTCCACCAAGAGCTACTCTAAACCCAGTCATCACTTCATCAAAAATCAATAGAGAATTATGCTTCAATGTAATCTCTCTTAAAAATTCTAAGAAACTAGGCTCTGGCAAAATACATCCAGCGTTACCAATCACTGGCTCAGTGATAATCGCTGAGATTTCTCTGGGGTATTGTTTGAAAATCTCTTCTAACTCTTCAGTATTGTTATAAGTCGCAAGTATAGTGTCATGAGTTGCACTTTGAGTAACACCAGGACTATCAGGTAAACCAAGCGTCGCTACACCCGAACCAGCTTGCACTAATAGCGCATCAGCATGACCGTGATAGCAACCGCGAAACTTTATGATTTTAGTTTGTTTAGGGTTGTTACGCATAGTATAAGCTCGCGCTAGACGTATCGCTGACATCACAGCTTCTGTCCCTGAATTAACCATGCGCACCAACTCAATAGATGGTACTAGCTTAATCACTTCTGCTGCCATCTCATTCTCTAGCCTAGTCGGTGCTCCGAAGCTAGTACCATTGCCGATAGCAAGCTTAAGCTCACGTTCTATATCAGGATCAGCATGTCCTAATATCATCGGACCCCAAGACCCTACGAAGTCTATATACTTATGATCATCTTCATCCCAAAGATATGCGCCTTGAGCTCTCTTAAAAAACACTGGCGAGCCATCGATAGACTTAAACGCTCTTACCGGTGAATTAACACCCCCAGGCATTAACTTCTGTGCTTCAGTAAAAAGTTCTTGTGATTTAACTCTCTGTGTCTTAGTCAGCATATGGTTTACAAGGATAGCATGGTCACATAAAGCGAACCGATACCCGTTAACCGTCATTGCGAGGAACGAACGAAGTGAGTGACGAAGCAATCCACTCTAAAGCCTTAATCACACTCATCGTATAGTGGATCGCCACGTCGCACGCTACGCGTGCTCCTCGCGATGACAGCAACGGGTATCGGTTTACTTAATTGATTATAGTAATGACAAAAAACAATAAAAAAAGGCACCTCACTTAGTGAGATGCCTTTTAATAAAAACTTACAGAATAAAAACTATGCCTTAGCTTTAGCTTCAACGTATTGGACTGCTGCGCCAACTGTAGTAATCTTCTCAGCTTCTTCGTCTGGAATTTCTACGTTGAACTCATCTTCTAGAGCCATCACTAATTCCACAGTGTCTAACGAATCAGCACCTAGGTCAGTAGTGAAGCTTGAAGTCTCCTTGATCTCTTCTTCAGAGATGCTAAGTTGTGCTGCCACCACTTTAGTAATTCTTTCTACAATTTCTTCACGGTCCATAATTGTTGTCATATCCTTTTCTCGCTTTTAATCCCCTCGGTATAAACCTTAATACAGTACAACCCCTCAGGCAAAAAAGAATACTACATAAACAAGCCACCATCAACCTGTATTACCTGTCCTGTGATGTAATTTGCTGATCCAGCAAGGAACAAAGTTAGCTCTGCTACGTCATTTATGCTTCCAAAGTCACCCAAAGGAATGTTTTCTTTATATTTATTTTGTATTTCTTCAGGCAGTTTATCAGTCATCTCAGTCGCTATGAAGCCCGGAGCAATAGCGTTAACTCTGATACCACGACGGCCATATTCCTTAGCTAATGACTTAGTAAACCCTATTAAACCGGCCTTGGTAGTAGCGTAATTTACCTGCGCTGGGTTGCCGTGTAAGCCAACGACACTAGACATGTTCACTATCGCTCCAGATTTCTGCTTTGACATGGCCTTCACCACTGGTTGGGTGATGTGGAAGAGGGCATTGAGATTAGTGTCTATTACTGAATTCCATTGCTCGTCGCTCATGCGAATGAAAAGTGTATCCTCAGTGATACCAGCATTATTGATCAATATGTCTATGCGACCGTAATCCTTGAGCACTGATTCTATAAGAGAAGTGATTGCTGCTCTATCTGCCATATCGCAGCCGATATATTTCACAGCGTTATCGGGATTAATGGCAGAGTTAATTTCATCTGCTGCAGAGTTTTGCGCTGAGCGTCCAGTAATAATTACCTTCGCTCCTTGCTGAGCAAATAACTCAGCTATACCTTTACCGATACCACGAGTGCCTCCGGTAATGATTGCTACCTTGTCTTTAAGTTGTTTATTCATATTGATTCTTTGTTCTTCTGCTAATAACATTATTATCCTTTTAAAACTATCATGGATAATTCTAACAAGTGTCGAACAAGCGGCTAATATATAGATAATATCAGCAGCTAATGATGCGCATGTCTATAAACTAAGGCTGCTAATAATACCAATTTCTTACAAGCTTTCTTGGTTAACTCAGGATCATCATATAACTTAGTATTCTCGTAAATTTGCGTAGCCATTCCACTAGCACGACGAGATAAATCCTTCTTACTAGAATGAGACTGACCAATAAGCGAATTAAACACTGCTATCTTCTCATCATCTAGTTTCCATCTAACTTTATTAGCTCTTGAAGCCTTAAAGCTTTTCAGTTTTAATTTTATCTTTTTAAGGTCTTTAGTGAGTCGAGTTTTCTTTTCGGGATTACTAATTACTGACTGAATACTTTCATATACCCTATTTAATGTTCCAAATTTATACTCTTGCTTCAAATCATTTATTTTTTGAGCAATAGAAACTTCTAATCTAGTTTCTAGTGGAGGAACTTTTAATACTCCTGGAGCAGGTTTGTAACTCCCCATTAATCTCATCAAATGTAATAAGAGCAGAGGTTTCAACCTCTTACTAATTCTTGGTGTATCAGCAGGATCTTCTGCAGTTTCATAAATACAGCCTTCTTTTTTAATGTCGGCAATCAATAAATCTACTATTTCCTTATAACTAATTCGTGGTCTTTGACTCTCATTGCCATATATACTGTTATATATTTGCATTGGACTAAAACGATCGCATTTACTACTCAAAGTATCATTTAAATCTCTAACAAATTCTATAAATCTTGACGAGAGAGAACTTTCCTCTAATCTATCTTTTGATGGCATTATTGTTTCTGCATCTCTTATTAAATCTTTTTCTAACCTTACTAATTCTTTTAATAACTCAATATGAATCTGAGGTGTTTCCTGATGTATGTCTATTGAAATAGAGTCGTGTAAAAGTTTCTCTAAAGCATCACATAAAGTTTTCTTGTAGTCTAATATATACTCTCGTTGCGTCGCACGAAAACCTATAAGAATCTCATCGTCCGCTTCCTTAAGTTGTAATTCTGCAAAGAATGGCAAATAAGTAACATCCAAATCAGCAGGACTCAAAGTATGTACTCGAATATTGTCATAGTAATAATCTCTTGCAGTTAAATAACTGTCATCCGCCAAGTCATGAATTTCATAGTCTTTATTGTGAGCATGTATCTTGTTCAAAATGCCACGAGCAATAAAAAGACTTTTATTAGCTTCATTAGCTGCACTGAGTATTTTTTTGTCGCGATCTTCTATATCAAATACAGACTCCTCAAGCAAAGTAAAAACCCCATCTATATGCACTAAAAAATTCTTTAATGCTTCATTAAAAGCTTTATATATTTTCAAACCAGTTTTAGTTGCTTGAAATGACTTTGCTTCATATTTAACCGCTTCCCTTAGCTTAACCAAAGCCAGTGATTGTTTAGAAGTTTGTAATTGTTCAAGGTTTAGCATCTGAGCTTAATATCTTACCTCATTAAGCGACTAGTATGACTAAATAATGAATATATGGCTAATTAACTGTAAACTTCACTTGTCCAGTAACGTTAGTAGACTTATCAACAGTAGTCTCAGTAGATTCATCGCCTTTAGTCTTAATCTGAGTTAGACCAGTAGCTTTAGCTTGAATTTGAACTGTCACAGTTGAATCAGTAACTTTTACTACTTTCACTGTTCCAGTTATTTCTGTATCGGCACCAACTCCTAGTGACGTAGAACCACCTCTGCTAGCTTTAGCTGCAGCGAAGGTTATGGTTACTGGCTGATCAGTAGTTCCAAACAATCCTAGATCATAAACAGCACCTTTAGTAATAGGGGCATCTGAGCTAAAAGATATAGTTAATAAAGTTGCACTGCCATCACCATCACCGACTGATGCACCACTAGCACCAAACACTGCAGGTGCTTCAGTAGAACTAGCTGCCGCTACTAAAAGATTAGATTTAATAGTTCCAACTTGAAGAGTTCCCTTAGGTTTAAGTCCTGGTATATCAAAAGCACTCGCTGGAGTGAAACTAAATAAAGCTAAAACTAATAATGCAAATATCTTTTTCATAGTGCGAAAAATTATAGCACTTCAGATCTAGTCTTTAATAGTCTTTCAATGCTCTTTGTATATCTAAATTCTGTTGACGTTTTTTGAGTGTATCGCGCTTGTCGCCTTTCTTCTTACCTTCGCCAAGATGTAACAAAACTTTTGCATAATTTTTCATAAAAAATATTTTACTTGCAACAATAGTTAAATTAGATTTCTGCAACTCAAGTTCAAGACGATCTATTTCATAACGCTTCAGTAATAATTTCTTGGCACGATCTACTTGATGTGCTACATGCTTAGAATGTTTATATTCAGAAATATGACAATTCAAAAGCCACATCTCGCCATCAATGATCTTGGCGTAAGCACCTTTCATTTGCACATTACCTAAACGTACAGACTTAACCTCTGGACCAGTAAGAGCCACCCCAGCCACTATCTCCTTACCTAAAATAAAATCAAAACCAGCCTTACGATTACGCGCTACAGTAGCCGAGCCAGATTTAGTCTGGGCTTGTTTCTGCTCAGCCTTCTTATGTTTTTTGGCGATTTGTTTTTTAGCACGACCCATATTTTTATCTTAATTTCAATTTCTAAGATTAATCTCGTCATCCTGAGGAGCAACCGTAGGTTGCGACGTCAGGATCCACTATTAACGAATTGATAATAGCCCTTTCCTTACTCTAATGTTATCATCAGAAGGGAATAGAAAGATTATGGCAGAGAAGACAGAACATAGAACAGTTGATTTTAAGGTTAAACGTCAAGCAGATCCTGAATCTACATCTCATTACGATAATTTTAAAGTACCTTATGAGGCAGGTATGAATGTTATTTCCCTACTGATGGCGACTCGCCAATATCCACAAACTACTGAAGGTAAAGCTACTGAACCAGTGAGTTTCGAATGTGCTTGTTTAGAAGAAGTTTGTGGTTCTTGTACTATGGTCATCAATGGTAAAGTGCGTCAAGCTTGTACTGCGTTAGTAGACCAGCTTCCAAGTCCTATTACTATAGAACCGATGTCTAAGTTTCCAGTGCAGAGAGATCTTATCGTTGATAGGTCAAGAATGTTTGATGCTCTTAAAAAAGTTAAAGCATGGATAGATATAGATGGTATCTATGAGCTTGGTGAAGGTCCTAGAGTACTTCCTAGCGTGCAAGAAGAGAATTACGTACTTAGTCGTTGTATGACTTGTGGCTGCTGTCTTGAAGTTTGTCCGCAATGGACTAATGACGGTGGATTTATTGGCGCACAAGCAATCTCTCAAGCTGTGTTATTCAACGCACATCCTAACGGTGCTAGCCTTAAACCAGAACGTACTCATGCACTTATAGAAAACGGTCTAAACAATTGTGGTAACGCCCAAGAATGTGTGAAAGCTTGTCCTAAAGAGATCCCTCTAACTGACAGTATTGCAAGAGCTAATAGAGAAGCTACTGAGTTTATGATCACAGATCTACTTCGCCAATAGTGCTCCACAATGAATACTCGTGCATTAATTTTTCTTCTTCCATGGCTTATTGGATTAACTTTATTTCTGCTCGGACCAATACTAGCGAGCCTTTTACTTTCTTTTACTAATTATGATGGCATTAATAGTCCAGTAGCTACGGGACTGAGCAATTATCAAAATATGTTCAGTGACCCAGTTTTACTTACATCACTTAAAGTTACTTTAGGATTTGCTTTAGTTAGCTTACCTCTTGGGACTATCATTGCTATAACATTTGCAGTCTTACTTAATCAAAAGATCTCTGGACTCAGCTTCTATCGTGCCTGTCTCTACTTACCAAGTGTTATTCCTATAGTAGCTTCTAGTGTGGTGTGGATCTGGATCTTCAAAGGAGTGGGCTGGCTCACTAACCCGCAATGGGCGCTACCAGCTCTCATCATTATGAGCTTCTGGTCATTGGGTAATCCGATGATAATTTATTTAGCAGGTCTGCAAAATATTCCTGACTCACTTTATGAATCAGCGGAAATCGATGGCGCCAGTGAGTGGCAAAAGTTTTGGCATATAACTATTCCGATACTATCTCCGACTATATTTTTCAATGTGGTCATTGGTATCATCCAAGTGTTTCAGTACTTCGTGCCAGCTTATGTGATGACTTCTGGTGGACCACAAAACGCAACTATGTTTTATTCACTCTATACCTACCAAACTGCCTTCGATGATTTCAATATGGGCTATGCATCTGCCCTAGCTTGGTTACTTTTCGTTATTGTTCTAATAGCCACTTCTATAGCGTTTTATAGCTCAAAAAAATTAGTGCATTATAGCTAAATAAATTTTTACTAATTTTCCACATTTAGTGTTATAACAGATTGAAAACTGGGCCTAAAAACACTATAGACAATTGAAGCCTAAGTGGGCACCTCCAATGAAATTACACTAAAGAACGGGAGTTTATCTTCTCCAACTCCCGTTCTTTTTTGTCTATTTATATTAGATTTTCAAATTAAAAAATTATCTTGGGTTAAAAATAGGTACAAAAAAAAACAGCAACTTACTTAAATGGGGGTTCAAGAAGCTGCTGTTTACGGGGGTATGTACTGACGTAATACTATATTCAATCCCAGGTCTAAGATAATTTACGTCAACTTTTAAGAGTAATTTTGGCTAAATCTTCTAGTCTCATATATCTAGGACTAGTTATTAATCGGCATAAATTCGGGGAATTACCTAGACTATCTAGTGGAATGACCCTCAACACAGACAGTACGAAAGCGCTTAACCTTCATATATAGGCTACTCTGCTCAGCTGGTGAACTATTCTCATAACGATACTTCTTGCAAGTCCTACCGATAGCCGATCTTGGGGCCTCTTCCCATTCAATACAAATACGTTTCTTCGGCAAGACCTCAGTAAAAGGCAATTTAGCACCAGGTCTGAGAATATATCTTTCAAACTCTTGTCTTTCATATTTATCGCAAATAAATTCAGAGGGCGTAAAAGCTTTTTTGATATTGTGTTGTAATCCTTCCCAGAAGCTTTGCTTAGCATGAACTGGATTCAATGACAGACATAATATTAATAAAATTCTAGACATTAATTTCATTATATAGCTATTTGGTAGCGATCCATTCATGCGGAACCTAATTAACAAAATACCATTGCATTTTACTTATGCGCTGGAGTGGATTGCTTCGTCGCTCCGCTCCTCGCAATGACGGATTACGGGTACCCATTCTCTTTGGTTTTAATTGTTATAATTCCCCTTATGACCACATTAACTCAAGAGTTTACTAACTTAAATGACGCTATCAAACTATATGAGCCTGATTTCAGTAAATTTCTGCAAAGTCTAGAAGCTAAATTCAAGGAATTACAGACTAGATTAAGTGAAGCCAATGCAGGTGGAGATAAACAGCTTGAATATTACAAATGGCTTGATTTCGATTATCTTACAAAAATAAATCAAGAGACTAAAGTTGTTGCAAACCAAATTAAAAAACAAAACTATAAGCATGCTTTAGTAATGGGCATGGGTGGATCAGGAATTAATTCTTTAGTGTTGAAAAATGCCTTGCAGGAATTTGTGATCAAGAAACAAACTGATAGTTCAATTAAAGATTGGGTGATTCAGAATAATCTAGATCCAACTTCTATGCTTGGCAGAATAGCAAAGCTTGATCTTGATAAAACTTTGTTTATTATCATCTCCAAGTCTGGTAGCACAGACGAAGTTAAAAGAAACATCACTACTTTACTTGACTATTGGTCAGAACAAAGCAAGAAAGACATCACCGAAAAATTCGCACATCAAAGTATTTATATTACTGAACCACCAAATGAGGGTAAGAAAAACTTTCTTCATATAATGAGAGAAGAACTTAAATCTAAGACAGGTTTTGAGCCACCTTACTTAGAGAATGATCCTAATATTGGTGGAAGGTTTTCACTATTTTCTCCAGTAGGTATGTTCTCTGCTGAACTTATGGGGTTAGATAGTGATGCTCTGATTAATGGCGCAAAGCAGGTCTTTGATAAATTCAAACAAAGTAAATCAATCCAAGACTCAGTCATTGCCAAATTATCTGTTCTGGACATTTTCCTAGCACGCAAAGATATTCAAAGCCGTTATAGTATGGTCTATGCAGATTCACTTGAAGCATTGAATAAATTTAGAGCTCAGCTTAAAGGTGAATCTCTAAATAAAAATGGTATAGATTCAACTGTACATGTAGCAGGAATTGGCACTGTTAATCATCACTCAGACTTAGAGTTATTACTTAAGAAGAAGAATAAATTGATTCTCGAACAAATATTCTTCAACAAACCTGCTCAAGATCACATAAACCAAAAATCCCTAGATTGTCTAAATGATTTAGTTGGTCAATCCAATCATCAATCTTTGATCGATAATCATATCAATCCTCTCTATAGATATCTTCTAGAGAATAAAGCTCCTGTAATTCAGACTCAAATTCCTGAACAAAATGAAACGAATGTCGCAGCTTTTTGTATGCAAGATATGTTAGTAACTGTTATGCAAGCTGGCTTGCAAGATAGTCTTGATTCTATAGAAAAATTAGATTTAGCTATTAGACAATGGGAAGTAGAAAAGTATAAGAATTCATTGAAGAAATAGTCCCTATTCGTCTATAGTAATGTACTCGTAGTTAAGTCCAAAGTCATCCTTAGTTACTTTGATTAGCATAAGCTTATTAATAACAATATTTTCATTCATGGATGGGATTTTTATCAGCTCCAAATCTTTGAGACGTGGATCATCTTTAGCAGATTTAGCTATGCGAGCAACCTTGATACTTGGATCAAACTTGATACTTTGAAAAGAAAGACAAGCATCTTTCAAAACAGACTCCATATCTTTATTAATCATCATTCTCATAGTATGCAAATCAAGCCTAGTATCTTTGATACTAGATACAGCAAGATTCCATTCTAAAGATTTAGGTATACCAGAATTACGTATGAGACTCAATTCACGAGGCATCAAAATCATAGGAAAATATTTATGTAAAATTTCAGTTTGAATACTCCCCAATAATTTTTTTATATCATAGTTAGGTTTCATCCTGAAGAAATCCTGATGAGAAATAAATAAATTTCTTGGTTGCACCCATTGGACATCAGGGATGTCTGGTTTATCAATAGCTTTTAATTGTTCTAATAACGCAGGTGGGATTGGTGAACCCAAACACAACATATTTAAATCTTGACTAACCTGTGTATTATTCACTGTACAAAACTGCCTAAATCTCTACTTTTAATTTCTTCCCGAATTTTACTTGTGAAATCAGCCAGGGACATTAAATTTTGTTTATCTCCGCGTCTAAATCTAACATTGACCTCACCTGATTCCACTTCCTTATCGCCTATAATGAGCATATAAGGTATTTGTTTCTCTTGAGCATCACGGATCTTATAGTTCATACGTTCAGCTCGCAGATCAACCTTGGCTCTAATATCGCTATCAAGCAATTCTTCAGCAATCTTCCTTGCATGCTCATTATGCTTATCAGTTACAGGTATAACCATGACTTGATCAGCACATAACCAGGTAGGGAAAGCGCCAGCAAAATGCTCTATAAGTATCATGGATATCCTTTCCATAGAACCAAAAATCGCTCTGTGAATCATTACCGGTCTTTCGGTTTCATTATTAGCATTAATATATTCTAAATTAAAACGCTCTGGTAAGTTGAAGTCCAGCTGTATAGTCGCTCCCTGCCAAATTCTACCAAGTGCATCCTTAAGCTTGAAGTCTATCTTAGGTCCATAAAATGCACCATCACCAGGATTGATCTCATAATTAATCTTCATTTCATTGAGAGCTTGTTTGAGACCAGCTTCAGCAAAATTCCATAACTCATCACCACCAATAGCCTTCTCAGGTTTAGTGGATAACTCTACTTCGAAGCTGAGACCCAAAGTACCGTATATCTTCTGGATCAATCTAAATACACCTTGTATCTCCTCAACATACTGATCACGAGTACAGAATATATGCGCGTCATCTTGAGTAAATCCTCTTACGCGAGCCAGTCCATGAACAGCTCCACTAGCTTCCTTACGATAAACCGTACCCATCTCTGCCATACGCACAGGCAACTCTCTATAACTGTGCTTAGAGTCTTTAAATATTAGTACATGAAACGGACAGTTCATCGGCTTAAGCACATAGTCGTCTTCATCCACTTTCAGCGTATACATATTCTCACGATAGAAAGAATTATGACCAGAAAGATCCCACAACTCAGACTTGGCTATATGCGGGGTTATTACAAACTCATAACTATTCTTACGATGTTCTTTCTTCCAAAATTCCTCCAGCTCCTGACGCAATGTAGCAAGCTTACTATGCCAGAAAATCAATCCAGCACCAGCAATCTCATGCATAGAGAATAGATCCATAGTGCGCGCAAGCTTACGATGATCACGTTTCTCTGCTTCTTCCTTGCGTTTCAGGTAGAGTTCTAATTCAGCATCATCCCACCAAACCGTACCGTAGACACGCTGCATAACATCATTCTCTTCTTTACCACGCCAGTAAGCACCAGAGACATTAGTTAATTTAAGTGACTTGATAAACTTAGTATTCGGCAAATGCGGTCCAGCACAGAAATCTGACCAAAGTTTAGTACCATTAGAATCTACGAAGTAATACTCAGTAGGATTATCATTGCGGTGTTCATTAAGTAATTCAGCCTTATATATCTCACCAGAATTCTTAAACTCTTTAAGCTTGGCATCCACATCTTCAATCTGCTCTTTAATAACCTGATGTGCACCCGCTGCAAACTTCTTCATCTCTTTCTCTATCTCTAGCAGATCTTCGTCTGTAAGCTTATGATCATCAATACGGAAGTCATAGAAGAAACCATTCTCAGTAGCTGGTCCCACACCAACCTTAGCGTTAGGGAATTTTTTCTGCACAACACTTGCAAGCAAGTGCGAAGTTGTGTGTCTTAAAACTTCATAGCTCTTTTTATCGCCAACGCAAATAATCTTCACTTCATCGCCATCATTTAAAGTAGTAGTTAAATCTTGAACCTCATTATTCAGATCTATAGCAATAGCTTTCTTAGCAAGACTAGAAGATATAGCTTTAGCAAGATCCAAACCGGTAGAACCAGATTCAATCTCTCTGGTTGTTCCATCTGGAAGTTTGATGGATATTTTAGTTGCTAAAGATTCACTGTTCATATAGAAATAATAGCAAACTCTACTTAGTCTTTAGAATCTCATAAACTTCAAGCATTTTAGAATGATATTTAGCTATATGAGAATAAATTTTAGCAGCAAGAGCATCATCATAAGTATGAGAAGTTTCGTTTCTATCTTCTAACATCTGTATCCATAATGCTTCATCATGAATCCATTCCATTTGATAAGCTTCTTGCAAAGCTTGCTTGGGAGATTTAACTTCATAACCTTCTTCTGCAAGGAATCTTTTCAGGACCTTCCAAAACAATTCTATTGAGAACTCAAATCTTTGTATAGTTCCATCTATGGCAAGCTTGTTAGTCTCAGGACTCTCTTCCAAAGCTTCTTTCAAACGATCAAGAGCTTTACCCAATGCTTTAAAAGAATCTGTTTGCTTCAGACTAGCCATCTTGTTTATAGAGTACCACTCCTTCATTAAGAATATTAGCCTTTAACAGGCTAGTGTCAGGCAGAGCGTCTAATCTGACACAGTCTATTTTAAGTAAAGTATCAGCCTTATCTCCAATAATATCCATTACCATAGACCAATCTTGTGCACTCGCCCCTGGACAAACAAGCGCCAAATCAATATCAGCCCTTGCTGCAGCTTTACCTTGTGCTCTAGAACCATAAAGAATAATAGATCTAACGAAAAATAGATCTTGTAATTTTTTGAAGAACTGATAGTTTTGTATATCCTTCATTACTTAGTTAAATAATAGCGTTATGACAAGGAATTTTCAAAATCTAGGCTAAAAGAATATATTTGACAAAAAAAACTCCAACATGTCAAAATAAGAGCATGATAGATACGCCTATTGTAGATAGAAGGTCACAAGTAGAGAAAGAAGTGGCAGCAGCAGAATCCTTAGCAGAGCTAGGTGGACCACGCCCTGATGCAAAATTTCAAACTGCACTAAGTGAAGTAATAGCTAAACTAGAAAGCGCCAAAACTGCAGCTATAAATGGTCCCACTACAGTTAACTATACTGAGCCTACCACTAAACAAAACATAGTATTTCAGATTCAACGTGGAGCAGAGAAATTAGAGCTATCTGCACCCGGTGTGCAAGGTGCAAGAATAGCAAGGTTCAAAGTTGATTCAGAAATAGATCTTGATATAGTAACACCTATCTTAAAAGGCTTTATTAGCTGTGTTGCAGGAAATCAGGTTATGAAAGATCTTATGGCTGCAAAACCAACAAGAACCGACTTAGGGACACTCCACAAAGCAGATTAATTTTAAGATCTTTATTTAATTTCCTAAGTAAGGATTAGGAGTCTGATATCCACTCTGGTATCCATAAGGATCAGAAACCGGAGCTTGTTGATAGCTACCATAACCCTGAGGAGCTTGGAAACCACCACCATCACCACCATATGAACCATATTGTTGTGGAGCTGCACCAGGCACTTGAATTGCTTGATCTAATTTAAACGGAATAACAGTTCCACTGCTAAGAATAAACTCTTTGCCTTTTTGGATAGTACCGCCGAGCAAACCTATTCCAGCACCTACACCTGTACCAATAGCAGTTCCTCTACCCTTATGTCCACCACCGATAGCATTCATTACTAAACCACCAAGTGCACCAGAACCAGCACCGATAGCAGTAGTCTTAATTAAGTGACCAGTTCTACTACCATCAGCTTGAAGCTCAAATGTGGTTTGATCTACTGTTGCAGAAAGAGGTATGTGTCTACCATCTGGAGTAACAATTGCAACTAATCTAAGATCCATATAACCAGGTTTACCACCACGTCCTGCAGGCTCAACAGCTACTACTTGTCCTTGGACTTGAGATCCAGGACCAGCAATCATCTGACCACCAGCATAAATAGGACTAGCGAGGTTAGCTGTGAAGGTTTCTCCCACTCTAGTGAACTCACTACTTAGTGTTTGATTCATAGTTACTGGGACAGGCGTACCAGGTGGTACATAGCTAACTTGGCCTTGATAAACATTCTGCGACTGCGCAGAGAGTGTTACTAGGAACAGAGCTAGTAAGGTAAATATTCTTGTAATATTTCTTGTGATTTTCATAAGTTCTCCTTTTGTACTTTATATAAAATGGCTTAAGCTTGCATTAAGGTATTTCTTAAGTCGTCTGCAATAGCAGCTAATCGAGTTACGTCTACAGAAGCATTATACCCAGCAACTATCATAAGATAAAAGCTACCCATAAAAGCTATTTGTACTACACCCTTCTCAGTAAGCAATAATGACGATTTCAAATCACCTAAAACATATTGCGCTTGCAACATATTTTTAACACTTTGTTGAATTTGGTGAAGTGCAATTCCTTCAGGAATATGTGACTCAAGAATATCGCACTCTAAATCTAGGATGATATAACCATCCACACCTTTAACTTCAAGTAATTTGGAAAAATCAATCTGCATGGTACTACTAGCCATTATCTGTTTCTACTTCGATGCTTTCCACATCTAGCCACGGCTCACCGAGAGCCACTGCAAAAACCTTAGTTCTAAGAATTACTTTATTGCCATGTTCTATATTAATAGAATTATCCTTAAACATTTTTAGTGGAGCCGCTAGCTTAAGCTCTACAAGCGGTATTTCGGAATGATCTGGCCTCGACAAAACTAATCCAATATAATCCTTAGAAGAACGCATAGCTTTTTCATAATCAAGAGGCAAAGTAGAGAAGGAATTGAACTCCCCTGCTATTACTACCCGCTTACCCAAGAACTTCTTAGGATCAGAAACCAAATCTGCCAAAGCTACAGTATCTTCTTTACATTTATTAGAAGCAGCATTTAATTGCTGCGGCATCATTAAGACGATAAGTAGTAATAGCGATATAAATCTCACCCTATAATCATAACGCAGAGACAAAATTATATACGTGTGATACACTTAAGAAACTTGAGTTTAGTATGAACACTATTGAAGAATTAAATCAGATCAAGATTGCTAACATGATAATAAACCGCGGTTCTCGGCGCCTCGGAATCAAACCAGTCTATGTTGGTAGCCTTATCAATACAAAAACTAATAAACACCCTAATGATGAGCTAAAAGTCATTGCTCAAAAACTTTCACAAGAAAAATTTCTCAAAAGAAGTACCAAAAAATTTAAACTTAAAAATCTACGAGTAGTTTTCTACGCTTTACTTGCAGTTGCAGTGATTTATGCTCTAGTATTTGTATTCAAACCAGCAGCTGTTAATTCTGGAACAGTAATTGAGACTCAATCAAGTACAGATGAAAGCAATGCTATCTTTAAGAAAGGTGACAGCATGGTTATTACTAGTGGTAATTTTAAAACACTTGCTGAGGCAGAGGAGTTTAAAGCTGAACTTTCAGAAAAACTTGGAGTTCCTTTACAGATACTTCATGACTCTAAATACTTTACAGTGCAAATCGGACCAAGCTACGAGAACCATGCAGATGCCATGATAGTATTCGATGAGCTTTCAAGATACTCTATAAGAGACTTAGCGCTGAAGGCTGCTTAAACCACCAAGGTTTCAATTTTGCATGCTGGCGTTAGGTTTTCAACATAAAAGTCCAACGTTTCGACGAAGTCAGGATCTTGGGTTACAATAGCAAAAATGGACTTTAAAAATTTACAAGATAATTTTTACCTAAGAAGATTACATTCGTTAAGTGGTATTGTGCCAATTGGTGGCTTCTTAATGTTCCACCTCTTTGCAAATAGCACTGCTCTAGTGAGCGCTGATAATTATAATGCAGTTATAAATTTCCTCAGAGAATTACCTTTCGTTGAGTATATTGAATGGATTGTATTGTTTATCCCTATTGGATTTCATGCGCTTTATGGCATCTTAATCTCAACTACTGCTCGTCCTAATCATATGCAGTATAAAGGACTAGAGAACTTTAGATATATACTACAGAGAATTACTGGGATAATTGCCATGGTCTACATCTACTATCACATCATGCAATTTAAGACTGTGCATGATTTAGATTATAATTATGTCGCTAAGGCACTTGCTGGAACTCAATCTATACCTGGCTTACCAGAGATACCTTATATCAATCCATTCAGTGTTTATTGGTTCTATGTTATTTCTTTAGTCAGCATTAATTATCACTTTGCAAATGGACTCTGGGGTTTCTGCATTACTTGGGGTATCACTATCGGCAAACGCTCTCAGGAAGCAGTAACTTGGATAGGTGTAGTAGTGTTTGCAGCTTTAACTTATATCGGCATAGCTACTATTAATCATCTAGTGGCAGTTGGTGCGACACTTTAGAAATCAGTTAAGTGCTTAAGTATTTTAATTTCAATGAATCATTGACAGATAAGTTTCTAATGAGATAATATCGACCTATTATGACAACACCAACTCTAGCTCCTCTACAACTTTTTGGTAAATTACGAGCAGCGATAAGTAAATTACAAACACAAGTCACTGAAACTCCAGATCTTCCAAATTCAATAAAAACAGCTACAGCTGAAGTTACTAGCAGTCTCGAAACAGTAGGAAACGTTGTTACAGACGCATTTAGAGAAAGATCGGCATTGAAGACAGACTTGCATACAGCGCAAGAGGGAATAAAAACTGCCGTGAAAAGTTTAACTGAACTAGCCGCAGAACAACCTGACTCTGTATCTCAAATAATAGGTAACAATCCAACTGCGGATGGATATAATGCAGGAGTCCAGGCAGGAAAATCAATACTGCGAGAGCCCCTAATATTAATCTTGGACAAGCTCAAAAAACTAGTACCGATAGAAGCAAGTTAAGCCCACTCATCAGTGGAATAAACACAACTTCAATTCTTGGATTTTCTCAAATTTAGCTAAAAATATGGCTAAAAAACAATAAATTGGATATTTACAGGTATAATTGGGTACATTTTGGGTATAATTAGTATCTATAAGGTTAAATTATGGATTTTAAACTAAATTCTTTAAATCTAAGCCAACTTGGGCTCAATGATGAAATTCTAAACATTATTGCTGAATTAGAAGACTATAAAGGTAATTGGAGAGCCGTAAGTAGCCTAGCTCCCGATAGATTAATTGATTTACGTCGATCAGCAACTATAGAAAGTACTGGCTCTTCTACTCGTATTGAAGGTTCAAGACTTTCAGATCAAGAAGTAGAAGAAGTTTTTACAAGGTTAAAGCAGAAAACTTTTAAGTCAAGAGATGAGCAAGAAGTTGCTGGCTATGCATACTTGGCACAAGAAATTTTTGAAAATTACACTAATATGCCTCTTACTGAAAACCTAATTAAACAATTACACGGAATGCTATTGAAGTACTCTGATAAAGATGATAGACATCGTGGTGAGTATAAAAAATTCCCTAATCATGTGGAAGCTTATGATCATAGTGGTAAAAGCTTAGGTGTTGTTTTTGAGACAGTGACTCCGTTTGAGACTCCTTACAAAATGCAAGAGCTTATTTATTGGACACGCACTAATCTCGATGACAAAATAATGCATCCATTGTTAGTTCTAGCTGTATTTATAGTGGTGTTTCTAGCAATACATCCTTTTCAGGATGGCAATGGTAGATTGTCACGCTTGCTGACAACTTTATTATTATTAAAATCAAACTTTACATACGTACCTTATAGCTCACTAGAAAATATTATTGAAGCTAATAAAGATTCTTACTATTTAGCTTTAAGACGCACTCAGCAATCATTTACTAAAGATGATCCTGATTATCAACCTTGGTTATTGTTTTTCTTCAGATCATTGAGGAAACAAAAACAAAAATTAGAAACTAAGGTCAACAAGGAGACTATACTGGGACTACATCTCAAACCAATTGAAGCTAAGATAGTTTCTTTATTAGAACAGCATGGCAAACTGAACATAAGTCAAATAGCAAAACAGTTGTCTCTAAACAATAATAGTATAAAAAAATATTTAGCTACAATGGTGAAGGCTCAGCAAATTAAACAACATGGTAAGGCTCGTGCCACTTGGTATACTTTATCGTAAACTTAAGCCCACTCATCACGCGGGATAAATATAGCTTCATGCCATAACTCTTCTAAGTTATAGAACTCTCTTGCTGATTCATCTATAATATGCACCACGAAGTCGAGGTAATCTAATAGATACCATTTAGTACCATACTTACCTTCCTTATGAGTAGGTTCCATACCTTTCTCTGACAGGGTTTCTTCGATATGACGAGAGATAGCCTTAAGTTGAGCTGGGTTAGAAGCTGAAGCAATAATAATATAGTCCGCGATATCAGCAACCTTAGTAATATCAAGTATCTCAGTGTCTATAGCTTTCTTACTCTCCGCCAAATGAGCTACCTTAAATACTAAACGTCTTAAAGCGACATCATTCTTATCAGCGCTAGTTTTCTTCTTCGCTTTAGGTCTTTCTAGCATTACTGATTTAAGATTTGGTTTCTGCATTAATTTTTGTACTACTTTTCGCTTTAGGACTTAGAACGAACACTTCTCTAATATTGCCCAAATCCTCATAGAATTTGACCTTGACGACTAAGTCTACCACATTCGGATCATGTCTGACGTCTACTACCTTACCTACTGGAAAATTCTCAGGATAAGGACAATTATCAACGTCAATGCAGATGCCAGATGTAACGATCTCATCTCCTACTGCAACTTCTGAATCAACTGTAATAAACTGTAAAAATGCCAATCCAGGATAGTTACCATTAAGCACTCCATATTGGTTTAGTCTTGCGATCTTAACTCCCATACGCCATTCAGGATTAAAGACGAGTTGCACAATAGAACTGCCATATCCTACCTTAGTGACTTGTCCAACAATTCCCTTCTCAGTAATAACTCCGCGTCCAACAACCACGCCATCTTTAGATCCTTTATCAATAATGATTTGCTTATGCCAAGCATCAGGACTGCGACCAAGAATACGCGCAAAAATTGTTTTATACTCAAAAGTATTTTTAAAATTTAAAGCGTTCTCATAATAAGGGATTTTATCAATTTGTGATTTAAGTTCAATATTTTCAATGCTAAGTAATTTATTAGCAAACTCAAGCTTACTAGCCTTACGTTGAGCTGAAAGCAAATCAGCAGCTTCATGTTGAGCTTTTTTAATACTCTCGTAACTACTATGAATAAACGCTCCGGTGATTCTATAACCAAATAAACCCACTGCACTTAAAGGTCTATTAAAAACCCAAATAACAGCTAATGAAAGTAAAATAGGAACCACCAGTGATCTAAGTCCCAACGTAGACTTGTATAAATTTTTGTTGGAGTTTGGAAAATCGTCCACAGTTACACAAACGTCGGTTCACCAGCAATCTCTAATACTCTTCTAAGTGATTTGTCGATTAAGACTCTGCCTGCACCTAAGACGACGCAATCTAGTGGAGTTTCTGCAACATGCACAGGTACTTCAGTCTCATGACTAATCATTTCATCTAAACCTTGTAGTAAAGCACCACCACCAGCTAAAACTATTCCTCTGTCATAGACATCAGCAGCTAATTCTGGAGGTACTCGCTCTAGAGTACGCTTAACTGATTCAACAATAGAAGATAGAGGCTCTGACATAGCTTCTCTAACTTCTGGTCTGCTAATAAGAACTGTTCTAGGAAGACCATTAAGTAAGTTAAGTCCTCT
Source organism: uncultured Gammaproteobacteria bacterium (assembly GCA_964551135.1). Lineage (GTDB taxonomy): Bacteria > Cyanobacteriota > Vampirovibrionia > LMEP-6097 > LMEP-6097 > CAYPGT01. Next base: position 102,064 of record CAZKAT010000003.1, read on the forward strand.
TACTTCTAACTGATCAGCATCAGAAGCATCACTGATCTTAAACGCTGACCCTAGCTTGATCTTAACGTTCTCTGCAGTAGTCTCTCCGATAGAGAGGTTATAAACTTTCTTCATGTAAGTGACTATAGATTCATTCAATTCATCACCAGCGATTCTAATACTTTCAGAAATAACAATTCCAGAAAGCGATATCACCGCTACTTCAGTAGTACCACCACCAATATCAACGATCATACTACCGATAGGATCTGCTACTGCAAGTCCAGCACCAATCGCTGCTGCCATCGGCTCTTCAATTAAAAACACTTGACCAGCGCCAGCGTTCTCTGCTGCTTCACGCACAGCTCTTCTTTCTACTTCAGTAATGCCGCTTGGAATACCAACAGCGATTCTTGGTTTACTAAGTGGTCTGAAAGCTCCTTTACCAGTAGCTTTCTCTAGAAAATATCTGAGCATCATTTCAGCGTGACGGAAATCAGCAATCACTCCATCTCTTAAAGGTCTAGTAGCAATTATATGATTCGGTGTACGTCCAAGCATCGCTCTTGCCTCTTCACCAACAGCAAGAACTTCGCCGCTATCGCGACTCACTGCTACTACACTTGGCTCCCTTAGGATAATCCCCTGCTCAGTGCAGACAAGTGTGTTTGCTGTCCCTAAATCTATGCCAATGTTCTTCGAAAATCTACTAAAAAAACTCATAAGTTCTATTCTATAGGATTGGCGGAGAAAATATCTATAAATATCTATAGGAAAAAATTAATTAATTGGACCTGAGTTTAAAGTTTCTTTGGTTATTATCTGTTGTCTATTTGACATTATGAAGAGCCTAAACAGATCAATGTTACTATAAACTCTCATAATGTCCTTTAGAGAAGACCTCTTAACCAAAGATTTCATCATCACCGCGGAGATCAACCCACCTAAAGGCTCTCATCCTGAGCAAGCTATAAAGAACGCTAAGAAAATTAATAACTTAGTTTCAGCGATTAATATTACCGACAACTCGGGTGCTGCCATGAAGATGTGCTCGCTAGTCTTAAGTTATTTAATACAAAAAGAAGCTGGTGTTAATGCTATTTGGCAGATGACCTGTAGAGATCGCAATCGTTTAGCTTTACAATCTGATCTACTAGGTGCTGCTGCTTTAGGACTTTCTAATTTATTGATCTTGCGGGGTGATGCTCCTTTAGCACCAATTAAAGAAGAGAAATGTTTTGATTTAAGTACAGAAGATCTAATTCAAGCTGTCACGGCTCTTAAGTCAGGGAAAGATTTAGATGCTAATGAACTTAAAGAAGGTGTGCCAGATTTCTGCATGGCTGCTGCTGCTCATCCTGGAGTACCCAACCTTGCAGCACAAAAAGAAACAATGTTGAAACGCTTAGACATGGGAATAGAGTTTTTCCAAACTCAAATTTGTTTTGAGAAATCACAAATAGATAAATTCGTGGAATCTATTGGCGATGAACTTGCTTCTAAAACTATCTTAGGTATTACTCCACTAAAGACCCTCGCTCAAGCTAACTTCATGAATAAAAATATCTTCGGGGTTACCGTTCCAGACTTACATCTAGAGCTTATGCAAAAAGCCCTTGGAGATCTAGATCCTAAATCTGAACAAGGGAAAGCCGCTCAGCAAGAACAAGGTCTGGAATTGGCTCGAGATTTAGTCTCTTACATTAAAACCACGCCACTTAAAGGCATACATGTTATGGCGATTGGTCAAGAAGATATTTTAGATCAAGTAATTAAATCTATAAATTAATGCCTAGGACACCACTAGTTCAAATCAAAAATCTAAGCAAGCAATTTGCACTAGAGAAGAATTTCTTTGGTAAAGCTAGCAAAACACTTAAAGCGGTAACTAATTTAAACCTGGATATCTATCCAGGAGAGTGTCTAACCATAGTTGGTGAATCTGGTTGCGGCAAATCTACCACCGCTAGATTAATACTGAAACTTATAGAAGCAGATCACGGCGAAGTAATATTTCAAGGAGAAGATGTTCTGAAACTCAATGGACAAGCATTAAGAGATAAACGTCAGGATATGCAAATGATATTCCAGAATCCTTTCTCCAGCCTTGATCCACGTTATAAGATTTACGATAGTATCGCTGAACCACTTAGAGTGCACAAGCGTGGCAACGAAGAACAGATTAGAGCAAGAGTTTATGAATTACTGAAACTAGTAGAATTAGACGAAAGTATCGCAAATAAATTCCCACATCAATGCTCTGGTGGTCAAAATCAAAGAGCCTGTATAGCAAGAGCCCTAGCTCTCAATCCTAAGTTTATTATCGCTGATGAAGCTGTAAGTGCTCTAGATGTCTCTATTCAATGGAAGGTATTACGCCTGCTAAAACGTTTACAGACAGAATTAGGAATAAGCTTTCTCTTCATTGCTCACAATCTTGGCGTAGTGAAATATATCGCAGATAGAGTAGCGGTGATGTATTTAGGTGAGATAGTAGAGATCGCCACTAAAGAAGAATTGTTTGCTAATCCTTTACATCCTTATACTAAGGCTCTCTTAAGCTCTGCTCCCGTAGCTGATCCTAGACAAAGAGACAGAGAGAAGATTTTACTTGAAGGAGATGTTCCCAAACCAACAGACATACCTTCGGGCTGTCCTTTCCATACTAGATGCCCTATTGCTGTTGCTGAATGTAGTAGGGTGAAGCCTGCGCTAGAAGACAAGGCTAATGAGCATTTTGCAAGTTGTTTATTGGTAAACAAAGGTTAATATTTTAGCTATTAAGTGGTATAATTAACAATAAAGGATAAAATATTGCCTCTTAATTTATATACTCCTCAAGAGCTTCTTGAAAAAATAGCCATTAAGGCCAAACAAGTTAGATTAAATCAAAATCTTACTCAAGAAGGATTAGCCTCTAGATCAGGAGTTAGCTTAGGTAGCGTGAAGAGATTTGAGAGAACCGGTCAAATATCTTTTGAGTCACTTTTAAAAATATCTCTGGTTCTGAATTCATTAAGTGATTTTGAAAATATTTTTGATGAGAATACTAAACCAATCAAAACCTTAGATGAAATCATTGCAGAACCTACAAAAAAACTACGAGGTAGAATCAAATGAAAATCAATCCTCTACAATTATTAAAAGTATATTTGATCTTTTCAGAGAAGAAAAAGTTTTTTGTAGGTAGACTGGCTCTCAAAGATCAACAAATCTGGTTTGAATATGACAAAGAGTTTCTTCAAGAGAATTTGGAAATATCACCATTCAAACTTCCCTTAGGACCAAAACCCCTATCTTCTAAAGAGCAAATATTTAGTGGCTTACACGGTGTTTTCAATGATAGTCTTCCAGATTCTTGGGGGCAATTATTAGTAGACCGCAAATTGAGAAACTCAGGTATTGATCCAGGAAATCTTTCAGCCTTGGACAGACTATCCATAGTAGCGCAGCATGGAATGGGTGCCTTAAGTTATGAACCAGAACAAACTATATATGATTACAAACACGAGAAATTAGATTTGGATAATTTATATAAAAGTTCACTTGAAATATTACAAGATAGCAGAAGTGAATCAATTGATGAATTGTTTTCTTTCAGCGGTTCCATTGGCGGCGCCAGACCGAAAATAACCGTATTAGTTAATAAGGACAGAAAAAAAATCCTTCATTCTCGAACAGAAAAAATCAAACACAATGATTATGAACATTGGTTAATCAAATTCTCTGCCAACCAGGATCTTAGTGACCTTGGATTAATTGAATATGCTTACAGTTTAATGGCAAAAAAAGCCAACATAGAAATGTCTGATACTTATTTATTCAACACCAAGAAATCAAATTATTTCGGTACCAAACGCTTTGATAGAAATGGTGATAAAAGATTACACATTCATAGCAGCTCAGGTCTTTTACATAGCGATTATAGATATCCAAGTCTAGATTACGAGAATCTATTTAAAGCAACTTTATTACTCACTAAAGATGCAAATGAACTTAGCAAACTTTATAGAATTACTGTATTTAACGTACTAGCTCATAACAGGGACGATCATAGTAAAAATTTCTCTTTTTTAATGGATGAACAAGGCACTTGGAAACTATCTCCAGCTTATGATTTAACTTACTCAAACGGTCCCGGAGGCGAGCATAGTATGATGGTTTGCGGTGAAGGTAAAAATCCTGGAATAGAGGAACTTACCAAACTTGCTAAAAAATTTAGCATAAAAAATTATCAAGAAATCATAGAAGCCACTAAGGATGCTGTATCACAATGGAAAAATATTGGGAAAGATATTGGAGTTTCAAAAGATTCCATAAAGCTTATAAGCGGGAAATTACTATATAATTAAGCTATGTCCAACACTGAGAGTCAAAACCCCAATACCAAAAATCTTGACAAGCTCAGTACTGAAGAGTTTGTAAGCACTTGGATTAATGAAGACAAAGCAGTATGGACAGCCTTAGATAAAGCTTCCACTCAAATCGCTAAAGCCATCGATATAATTTACAATCAATTTAAGGCAATTCAAGATGAATTAGAACCTTATGATCCAGGTCATCCAACAATCTACAAGGGTCCAAGATTGTTTTATATAGGAGCCGGTACTAGTGGGCGTTTGGGGGTACTCGATGCATCTGAGTGTCTACCAACATTCTCTTCACATCCAGACATGGTTCAAGGAATAATTGCTGGTGGTGATAAAGCTATCCGGCATCCAGTAGAAGGTGCTGAAGATGACGAAGCAGCAGGCTATAAGATCATCTCTGAGACTCTGAACCCCCAAGATACACTTGTAGCTGTTAGTGCAAGTGGTGGTGCACCTTATGTCATAGGTGCTCTGAAAGCTGCTAAGGAAAAGGGTGCTAAAACAATTGCTATAGCTAATAATCCTGATGCTTTAAGTTTTAAATATGCTGAACATTATATCTTTTTAGATACTGGCGCTGAGGTACTTGCAGGCAGCACTCGTCTTAAAGCTGGCACCGCTCAGAAAATTACTCTCAATATGATCTCCACAGGATTAATGGTTAAACTTGGAAAAGTTATAGGAAATTTAATGGTGGATGTACAGGCTACTAATATTAAACTTAAGAAGAGAGCAATAGGATTAGTTAAACACTTAAATAATTGTTCAGAAGAAGAAGCAATAGAAGCTTTAGAGAAATGTCAATACAAAGTGAAAAAGTGCCTGAGTGACCGAGGGGTGAGTGACTGAGAATATAGAATTATTCAGGCACTCATTCACCCAGACACCCAGTCACCTCTTTAATTTTTACCGACTGCTATACTTATAAAGTTATGGCCAACCAAAAAGAAATCAGAGTTAAGATAGGTTCTACTAAAAAGACCATGAAAATCACTTCGGCAATGAAGCTAGTAGCTGCCGCAAAAGTGAATAAAATGCAGAAGAAACTACTCTCTACTAGACCTTATTCTGCAAAGATTACCGAACTATTCAATAAATTAATAGCATCAGCAGATGCCAGTGATCTAGCAAACTATCCTATGCTCAGAAGCAAGACTGAAATTAATACAGTATTGTTACTAGTAATCAGCTCAGATCGTGGTCTTTGTGGTGCTTATAACGCAAACATTATTAAAACTACAATTAAAAAAATCCATGCTCTAAAAGAAGCAGGCAAGGTAGTAAAACTTATCACTGTAGGACGCAAAGCCAGGGCAGCTTTCAGTAAAGCTTTCTACAAGAGCCAAGGAGTTGAACTTATAGAGTCATTCGTTAACTTAAACTCTCTTCCAACTACTAGCGAAGCAACTCTAATAGCTAATAAAGCAATAGAGTTATATTTACAAGGTGTTATAGATAAAGTAGAACTTATTACTACGAGATTTGTTTCTCTAGTTAATAGCGAAGTAGAAGTTGTAGATTTCTTACCAGTTCAAACTAGCTCGGCAAGCCAAGTTAAAGCAGAACCTTACGTGATCTATGATCCAGATATGGCTACTTTAATAGAAACACTTACACCTATGTATATAGAGAATAAAGTTTACCAAAGCTTACAAGAGTCGACGACAAGTGAGCTTGCAGCAAGAATGACAGCGATGAGCAATGCAACTAATAATGCAAGAGACGTCATTAAAAAACTTACCCTAGCATACAATAAAGCCCGCCAGGCAAGTATCACTCAGGAAATCTCTGAGATCGTTGGTGGAGCTGCTGCACTTAGTGCTTAATACTAATGACATTAACCAAAACTAAAACCAAAACCAAAACAATGGAAGAGAAGATTGCTAGCCCCGAAGTGATACGACTGATAGATGCTAAGCGTCAAGGACAAGCACATAGTACCGAAGAAATATTTTGGCTAATTAATCACCTGGATAAGATTCCTGATTACCAATTATCAGCTTGGTTAATGGCAGTCTGTTTAAATGGCTTAAATGATGAAGAGACTACTGAGCTTACGCGCGCCATGGCTTTTAGTGGTCATGTGCTAACGCTGAAACGTGAAGCACCAATGCATAATCATAGTCATGGTGATGATGACGAATGTGCAAGTATTTACGTACCTAATAGCAGAGGTTTTGTAGATAAGCATAGTACTGGTGGCGTGGGTGACAAAGTAACCTTAGTTCTCGCTCCTATACTAGCTTCTATCGGTTTTAAGATTTCTAAATTCTCAGGTAGATCACTAGGACATACTGGTGGTACTATCGACAAGCTTGAAGCTATTCCAGGATTTAAGACTGACATTTCTATGAAACAGTTTGAAAAGCAAATATCAGAAGTAGGTATTGCACTTGCAGGTCAAACTATGGAGTTTGCGCCAGCTGATAAGAGACTATATTCGCTTAGAGATAGAACTGCTACTGTAGAATCTATTCCGCTAATAGCTTCTAGTGTGATGTCCAAGAAGATCGCTGGTGGAGCAGATATAATTCTTCTCGATGTGAAAGTTGGCTCAGGTGCTTTTATGAAAGATTTGAAGTACGCCAAACTACTAGCGAAACAAATGGTCAAGATCGGCAAAAAGCTCAATCTCAATACCAGAGCCATTATCAGCAATATGGATCAACCTCTAGGAGCTGCTGTCGGTAATGGTCCCGAACTTATAGAAGCCTTAGATCTACTTGAAGGCAAGGTTAAAAATGATCTTTATGATTTAGTGATGGAGTTTGCTGGTAGCATTGCAAGCACTATAGAAGTAGAAGATGCTATTCGTTCTGGTAAAGCTTATGTAAAGATGCAAGAGTGGATAGAAGCGCAAGGTGGCGATCTTAGTAAAGTAAGAGAAGCTAACGAGCCTAAGTTTAAACTTGAGTGCAGAGCAGAGAAAGATGCTTACGTTAAAGAACTCAACGCACTTACAGTTGGACAAGTGATTCATGAACTTGCATATAAGCCTGCCGCTGGTGGCACTTACGACATCGATAATAGTGCAGGTGTTTGGTTTAAAGCTAAGATCTCTCAGAAAGTTAAACCAGGTGATTTATTATTCACTGTGCAAGGCTCTAATGAAGCGGATCTAGAACAAGCTAAAGAAAAAATTCTAGATGCTTATTTATTCACTGAAAATAAAGTACGCAAGCCTAAGCTCATTTTAAGAAAGTATAACTAATGCTTTAAAACTGGTTCAGTTATAGGCTCCTCGGACTGATGACTTGCAATCTTCCCATATGCATAAACTTTATTTTTCTTGATCATTTCATAAACAGTACCGTTGGTACCGATTAACGAAGCCTCAGTAACTGAGCTTTGGAACTTCGTCATTTTCAGTGAAGTTTTAGTTAGCTCTAATGGTTCAGCAATCGCAATCCTAGTTTCAGAGAATTTTGCTAAGTTTTTGTTATCACTAGGATTAGTTAAGTACTTATCGAACTCCGGTAAACACCTAAATTTAGCTACAAAATACTTAGTATCCTTCTCTGATGGATCAGTTAAGTACTTAAATAACCCCTTATTATCCAATTCAGCAACTGGTCTCTCAGCATAAAAACTAAAAACTGTAGCATGAGTTTTATAGGTGACTAATTTATCTTCAGGTTTAAGTGACAAGGAGAAAGCTTTAGCTCCTGCATCTCTATAAATAGCAAAAGGACGAAGAATATAATGAGTGCTCACCAAGTAGCAAACTAAACTAACTCCACTAATAATCGCAAAAGCCACTTTAGCTTTATAGAGCATTGCCGTCATTGCAACTAAAGCCGCTGCAATAAGTACAAAAGAAATTATTGCTATACACGCTAGTACAGAAGAAGAATTCATCTCTAATAATTTCTTCTTAAATACGAATAAACCAAGTACTGCTCCGATAAACACAGTAAGAACCATTAAAGCTAAACCAATCAAACCATCTATATTCTTATAACCATTACTTCTAAGTGTCTTAAATTTCTCTGACCACCACTTAGCAACAATAACTATTAGTGGTAAATAAATTGGCATAATATAAGTCGGTAACTTGGTTTGAGATATACTGAAAAATAATAAAATGATAGTCGCCCACAAAGAACAAAAACTCATAAGGTGAGCTGCCTTTGCAGATTCTGCTCTAAGATTAAATTTCGTAGAATGGTCATTAGAGAATAAAGCTTGTATCAAGAAGAACGACCATGGAAATAATCCAACAATAATTACTGGAATATAGTACCAGATTGGACCAGCGTGATTAGTCAGAACATTGAGATACCTGGATAAATTATGTCCCATAAAAAATTCATAAGTAAATTTACCTGCAGTTGCAAAATGCACCGCCATATACCATGGCACAGATATTAACAAGAATAATCCAAACCCAATACTTAGCTCCATCCATGTGTCAGCCAAGAAATCAAATAAATCTTTTTCAAGAACCAAGAAAATAAAAATTACCACTAGTGGTAGCAATACGGCTACTGGTCCCTTACAAAGCATGCCAAATGCCATCATTACTAAAGACAACCAAAACCAAGCTGAGCTTTGTTTCTCTTTCAATGCAAATTTTTGCTGGATTTCTTGCCTCTCGCGATAGCCTAAATAAAAGAAAGCAATAGCAGCAGAAATAAAAAACGCCAGCGTCATATCAGTGATAGCAAGCTTAGAAAATAAAAATATCTGCAAGCTAGTAAGCATCATTGCTGCTGCTACCAAACCAAAGCCCTGAATATTTCCCAACAAGAATGCTAACCATACCATTCCTGCTCCAGCTAATACCGACGGTAAACGTGCAGCAAATTCATTGAGCCCAAAGAATTTCAGAGATAAAACTTCAAACCAATAGAAAAGTATAGGCTTATCAAAACGCGGCAAGTAATCACAATAAGGTGTAATGAAATCTGCTCTCTCAAGCATTTCACGAGCAGTCTCAGCATAGCGAGGCTCATCAGGACTAATCAATGGAAAAGATCCTATATCCAAACCGAGAATCACCGCTGCGACTATAGGAATTAATAGTAGAAATAAATTATTCATTAGTAGCAGATTTCACTGAAGGCTTCTCAGAAAGAGATCTATAGATAAGGAATGCAGCCCTGCCTATAACTCTATTCTTAGGCAAGAGTCCCCAATAATGACTATCAAAACTATAATTGCGATTATCACCAAGAACATAGTAGAAACCTTCTGGTATCTCTAGTTCATCAGTATCATATTCAGGTAAAAAATTCATACTAGCGAAATGATATGGTTCTTCTAAATGACGCCCATTGATAAAGACCCCTTCGTTCTTACGAACTTGAACCTTATCTCCTGGTACTCCTACAATTCTTTTAATATAAGCTTCTGGTTGAGGTAAGAAAGGTAGTCCAGTCAATCTAGCAAAAATACTTAGCGGATCATAATGCAGTACATCCTTACCATCAGTAGCTTCTAAGGGTGGATAGAAGATTATAATATCGCCACGATTATATTGCTTATGGAATATTTTAGAAAACTTCTCGACGAATAATTTATCACCGACTTTCATAGTTGGAACCATACTCTCTGAAGGTATAAATCTAAACTCTCCAACAGCTTCACGAATAAGAATCAGTAGTATAAGAACAACAACTATCTGAGCTGTGACTTCTTGTACTCCCCAGAATCTCCACTCTGGATATTTATAATATTTTTTCCAGCTAGTATCTTCCTTCTCTTCAGGTGCTTCACGCGTTGGCTTAGACCATTGCACTAAGTCCATAAGACCTTCTTTAATTCCTTGGAATATAGCTTTCAGAATATCTAATAGGTCGTTTATAAAATTCATTACCTTATTAGTGTATTAGATTTAAGGGCTTTAAAAGCGCTATCTGTAATAGATTTACTTATTACAGATTGTTAAAATAATATTTATTAGCTAAAATTTTCTCTTGAATAATATAAGTTCTCGTTAATAAGAACAGGAGATAAGAAATGATAACAACAAACCCTTTAATAGCTAAATTTGAATACAAAGATGGTCGTCAACGTGGAAATAGAGTCGGGGTAGTCGACAAAGAATCTGGGAAAATAACAGATATAACAGACCAAGTAGTTCAAAATGCCTCAATCAAAACTATAGATAGACTACTCAACTGGAACGATAGATTAACAAGAGTGGGAAAGGCTCTTGAAAAGGCACAACAGGAAGCAGCTAACACAATATCTGCAGCAGAAGTAAAATTAAAAACACCATTACCTGATAATATGCAAATTGGTTGTGCTGGTGTTACTTATAAAAGAAGTGTTGTTGCAAGAAACGCTGAATCTGGTGCAGCCCAAGGTTTAAGTCCGTATGATAAAGTCCATTTGGCTATGCTTAATAATGGTAAAAAAGACGGAAGACCAGAAATATTCTATAAACAATTAGCTAAAGATGCAGCTGCATCAGGTGAGGTCGCTGGAATCAGAGAAGATGCTAAATGGAATGTACCTGAATCTGAATTTACCATAGTATTGAATTCTCAGGGTAAGGTCGCTGGATATACCATAGGTAATGATATGAGTTCTAGAGATATAGAAGGAGAAAATCCTTTATATTTACCTCAAGCCAAGGTTTACCATAGATCAGTAGCAGTCGGACCGTATCTATTATTGACTGATGCTAATGATGACCCTACAAAAATTGAAAGAGACGAGACTGAAATCAAACGTGATTGGAAGGTAGAGCTGAAAATTCTTAGAGGTGATCAAGAAGTATTCAACGGTGAAACTCAAGTGGGTCAATTAGCAGCAAGCTTTAAACAATTAAAAGATTACTTGCTCAGATCACAGTACTTTCCTGATGGAATTGCGCTGTTAACTGGTACAGGAATAATACCTGAGGATAAATTTACCTTACAAGATGGTGACAAGATGAAAATTACAATTGGACCAATGGGCACTCTTGTAAATGAAGCTCAAACTATTCCTAATAAATTAACCAAAGACAAAGTTGCAGAATTAGCAGCGATAGCAGCTTAATCACTTCACATTAAAATACTTAGCATCAGGATGATGGACTATTATCGCTGAAGTCGAGTGTTCAGGATGTATTTGCCATTCTTCAGAGAGTTCTAGACCAATACGCTCAGGCTTAAGCATCTCAAAGACCTGCTTCTGATCTTCGATACGCGGGCAGGCTGGATAACCAAAGCTATAGCGCAGACCATGGTAGCTACCACGAATTAGCTTATAATAATCCTTATCATCTTCAGCAGAGACTCCTAGTTCTTGGCGGATTCGAGCATGAGAATATTCTGCAAGCGCTTCGGTAGTCTCTGTGGCTAGACCATAATGATAGAGATACTCTTGGAAGTCTCCTGATTCGTATAATTTCCTTACGTAGTTTGCAGCTTCCTGACCGATAGTCACTACTTGAAAAGCCACCATGTTAGTTTTACCAGTAGTTCTAAAGTAGTCACTGAGACATAAATGTTCACCACTAGTTTGACGCGGGAAGATGAACTCTTGGGTGCCATTAGGAGTATCAACTATAAGTTTATTAGGATTATTAGCACCTATCTTGCAAGCATAATATCCATAAGTTATTTTAGGATGAATATACCCTGCTGACTTAGCTTCAGCCTTAACACGCTCTAAGGTTGGAAGAATAATAGTCTCGCGTTGCTTCTTATACTCAGCTTCACTCTGTTTACCTTTACCCATGCGCCATTGACCAATAATAAGCGCGTCGACATTTAAATACTTCCAGACTTCATCTAGATTAATATTATTCTCGATTAATTTATCACCGTAGAAAGGTGCCTTAGGTATTTCAGAGCTATCCAAGACTCTAGTATTAGATAGGTTCTCAGTGTAAGTAAATATATCAGCATGAAGCTTACCGTCTTCTACTGCATCATAAGGAGCTTCAGTTTCAGGATTAACTTGCTCAGGATCTTTTACCGCAGCTCTAGTCTTATAGAACTCTTTCTTCACTGCCTCGAGATCACCTCCAGCACAAATCTTCTCCATCAAGCTCAAATCAGTAAACGCATCGAAACCATAGAATACAGTCCCCTTATAAATTTGCGCGCAATCTTCTTCTACGTAACGGCGAGTCAACGCAGAGCCACCCAATATCACTGGGATACTAATATTACGTTCATTCATAGCTTCTAGATTCTGCTTCATGATGAGAGTAGACTTAACTAGCAAACCTGACATACCGATAACATTAGCCTTATGTTCTTCTAATGCTTTAAGTATCTCGTCTATAGGTTGTTTAATACCAAGGTTATAAACCTTATAACCATTATTAGTAAGAATGATATCTACTAAGTTCTTGCCGATATCATGAACATCGCCTCTAACAGTAGCAAGCACTATAGAACCCTTATTACCAGCACCTTCTGCTTTGGTCATAAACTTCTCCAAATGAGCCACTGCAGTCTTCATGCAAGTAGCAGATTGAAGTACAAACGGTAACTGCATCTCACCAGAGCGGAATCTATCACCGACTATCTTCATACCATTCATAAGAAATATATTAATGATATCGAGTGGTTTATGTCCCTTAGCCATAGCCACATCCAGATCCTTATCTATATTGGTTTTATTACCGTCAACGATTCTTCGCGCAAGTATCTCTTCTACTTCTAAGCCTTCATAGGGATTAGCATTTTCGCTAGTATCATGCTTGATATCAGCGATACAATCGAGCAGCGCATGTAAAGGATCGTAATCTTCACGTCTGCGATCATAAACTAAATCCAAACAATAATCTCTTACCTTAGGATCTAACTGTGCAATAGGATAAAGCTTCTTAGCAGAAGCTATAGCCATATCAAGTCCAGCTTCTATACACTCATGCAAGAATACCGAGTTCAAAGCTGGTCTCAGCTTAGCATCCAGACCAAAGCTAATATTACTTAAGCCTAAGATAGTTTTCACTTCAGGATATTTTTCCTTGATCATGCGGATAGATTTAATTGTCTCCACTCCAGCATTACGCATTTCTTCATCACCAGAGCCCAAGGTGAAAGTTAAAGTATCATAGATTAAATTACGCGGATCTAATCCATACTTATGCACTAACATTTCATAGAGACGACTTGCAACAGCGAGTTTCTTCTCCGCCGTCTTAGCCATACCTTCTTCATCTATAGTTAATACTACTAAAGCTGCACCAAATTGTCGTGCAAGACCTGCTATCTGTGCCACACGCTCTTCACCATCTTCTAAGTTAACTGAATTGATAATAGGCTTACCAGAAATATATTTCAGCGCTTCCTTCAAAACCGGATACTCAGTGCTATCTACCATGATCGGAATATTAACCTGGGTATTAATACGCTTGATCACTTCAACCATGTCATGCATTTCATCACGCCCAACATAGGCAGTACAGACATCGAGTACATGGGCGCCTTCTGCGACTTGATCTTTAGCAATATCGACTATGCCTTCATAATCACCCACACCAAGTAAGTCTCTAAATAATTTAGAACCATTAGCATTAGTACGCTCTCCTACAATCAGCGGGCGTGGCTCCATAATCATAGGCACTGAATTATAGATAGAGGAAACTGATTCTATAGCTTCGTCACTTTGAGCCTTATGCTCCACATGCTGAGGAAGCTTTGCAACTTTAGCTGCAAGCAATCTTATATGCTCATAAGTCGTTCCACAACAGCCACCTACAACACCCACACCAAAATCCTCAACAAAGCGTGTAAGTTCATTAGAAAACTCTTCTGGTCCCAAAGGGAAGTGTGCATGTCCACCCACATTCTCAGGAATACCTGCATTCGGCAAGCAACTCACCATAAACGGAGCATTCTCTGCAAGGTAACGGATATGCTCGCGCATCTCCTTAGGTCCTGTTGCGCAGTTCATTCCAATGATATCTATAGGATAAGCACTAAGAGTAGTAAGAACTGAAGCGATATCAGAACCAACCAACATCGTTCCCATAGTTTCTACAGTCACCTGTACTTGAATAGGAATTCTATTCGGAATTCTTGAGCCTGCCCCAGAAGCTCCCAGATGCAAGGCTTGCGAGTCCTGAGGAGCCAGAGTTGACTGAGTCGTCAATGAGGACTCCGAAGGACGAGCGTAACGCAGCAGATGGGACTTCTGGGGCAGGCTCATCACATCGAAACAAGCACTTAGGCAAGCCTTGATCTGGAGCGGATCCTGGCAAGTTTCTATCAGGATTAAATCCACACCGCCATCTATTAGACCAGCTACTTGTGGTTTATAACTTTCATAAAGTTCATCAAAACTAATATTGCCCAGGCTAACTAATTTAGTACCAGGTCCAATAGAACCAGCTACGAATCTTGGCTTATTAGGTTCATGCGCTGTAAATTTATCTGCGACTTCTCGCGCTAGGCTAGCAGCAAGTTTACTAATCTCATAAGATTTATCTTCTAGTCCATACTCACCAAGCACTAATCTACTAGAACCAAAAGTATTAGTCTCTACTACATCAGCTCCAGCCTCAAAAAACTTAGTATGAATTTCTTGGATAATATCCGGACGATGAACATTTAATTGTTCTGGGCAACCTTCATATATCTCCCCACCATAATCTTCAGCCGTCAGATCATAACTAAATAAACTCGTGCCCATAGCACCATCAAAAATAATGGTGTGCTTTTTAGCAGTTTCAAGAAATTTGGATTTAGTTTGATTATTAGACAATTTATCTAGATTATTCTAGTACAATGCCACTCAATTATTCTGTTATGTTATTATTAGCTAGTCTCATTAAGATAATCGCACAGGATCGCAGCTAATAACTACTATGAAAGATCGAATTAATCGCATATATATTCCTCCTCCTTTTAATATAGAAAGTACTCAACAATTCTATGATCGCCATGTTGCAAGAATCTTAGGAACCAATCCATCAAGCCCACCTAATACCGGAAACAATCAAACAAAAGAGCCAGAAGCTGCAAGAAAATCGTTAGCATTAATGTTCAAATCCATTCCTGGTACTCGTAAAGAGATTGATAAAATACTTAAACAAAGTTTTCAGAAATTTTTAGCTGAACTGGACACCAAAGCAGCAGAGTTAGCTTTATTAGATAAATCTAGCTTTGAGTACAAACAGCAATTCCATGCTTTAGCTACAGAATTTGAAACAAGAGTTGCAGAATTTAATGACAGTAACAGTTCAGATCACGCCAAAACTAAAACTGAAACTTGTACAAAACTATTGCAAGATTTTTTGATTAGTAGATTTAGTGAAGCATCAATGGATCCAACAAATATTCTGATAGCAACCCTTATACTCAGAAGTAATCAAGGAATAATCGTAGATTTAATTAAAAACTATCTTGCAGCAGACCAAGATGACAAAACTGCTAAAAATTTCTTGGCTACAACTCAATCAGCTAGACTCTCTGAAGATCCTATTATATTTAAGTCTTTATTCCATGCCTCTGTCGACGGTATAGAAGATTATAAATCCAACGAGAAAAAAAGAATCACGGAAAATTTAATAGGCTTAAGTCCAGGCTCCAATCCCAATAGTAAAGGTCAATATCTACTAAAATACTCCTTAGAACAAGAACAAAATTTACTAGATGAGTATAAATTGCTTTTTTTTCAATTAAGTAACTTAGATGAAGATGACGACGATAATTATGATGTTGCAACGATAGGTATTGAAGATACTGATGAAGAGCCTCAAGAAGACTTAGAAGAGAAAATCAGAGCACTTAAAACAGATACTATAATCATACGTCATTTAATCGATCAATTATATAACTCTCCTGAAATTCATCCCATTCTTTCCAGTCAGGAAGTTTTAGATGAGTTAGATCAAACCAATCCAATTCAAACTCAGGATGATTTTATTCACTTATTAGATGAAGTATATGATGAAAATATTGCCAACCTTTTTGATACTAATTTACTTAAATCAACTTTAACTACTGCTATCCAGTTTGCTAAGGCAAATCCAGGTAAGCTTAAGATAGAACAAGTCAGCAATAAATTAGAAGAAGTTATTAATAAATTAGATGAATTTACTAATAAATTAGATAACTATCCTGGCTTTTATTTAATGCAATTAACGACTGCTATTGAACTGTATTCTAAACATTTTGCTCCTGATAGACCAAATGATTTTTTGATAAATCTAGCAATAAATCCAGAAACCAGTGATGTATTAAAATGTATAGTTGTTCAAACAATTGCAGATTCAAAAGTATTCACTGTCAGGCTAAAGAGAGACTTTAATCAAGGACAATTGGATAGCCTAGCAACATTATTTGCAGCAGCGAATAATACCAAGAAACTATTCGAACCTCTAAGGGCTTTTTTGAGTAAGCTAAATTATCAAGACTTTACTTGTTGTATTAATGGACTTAGAGGAAAAGCTTCATTGGAGATCGACAAAAACAATCAAATAGTAAACCGTGGAACTTTTAACAATGGAAATATTCTTTCAATTATTGCTAATCAATTCAAATGGGAAGACGCCAAGGACCCAATCTCTATAAATTTAGTTCAGTATATAGAAGAATCACTTAACAATGAAAAATTACGTGAAGGTGATACAAAGATTGCTCAATTTATTAAATTCATCATAGATAATAATGACAATCCAAAAGATGAAACACCAGCTCCAAATTTTCAAATATAACTCTTATCTTGCAAGGTTACCAAATGAGCAATATTCGACTAATATATAAGTTGTGGATAATGAGATTGTCATACCTGAGCTTCCGCTTTTGGAAACTAGAGAATTATGGTGGAATATCGACCATAACTTCGGAAAGATATTTTTCTACTTACTTGCTGCTGTAGCTGTAGGATTTTTTCTATATGGTTTCTATAAGAAACTAAAGCTAATTTTTAATGGTAAAGCAATTAAAAGAGAAGATCGTTTCAACAATATAAAGGAACGTCTTAAAACCTTAATAACATTTGGGCTTTTACAGAAAAAAATCCGCGCAAAGAAAACTGGTGGTATACCCCATGTATTAGTTTTCCTTGGTTTTATTATTCTATGGATAGTTACAGATATTATCGCTGTTCAAGAACATTTATTTAAGACAATTCATTTCTTCCAAGGTACATTCTATAAGATAGTAAGTTTTGCTGCTGATTTTGGTGGATTACTATTGTTTATTGGCGTAGTAGTGTTTACTATTCGCCGTTATATTTTTAAATCTAAGAATCTAGACAATACTCAGAATGATTGGATTCAATTAACTTTCTTAGGTTTGTTTGTGATCACTGGTTTCTTGCTAGAGGCTTTCCGCATGGCTGCAACTACTCATATAGAGGACTACGCGCCTATAGGAGCGGCTCTAGCGAAGTTCTTCTCCTATATGAGAGTAGAGGACTTACAAGCTAGTCATAGAGTGCTCTGGTGGTTCCACAGTATATTAACCTTTACTTTTATTGCATTGATTCCTGTTACTAAGTTTTCACATATATTTCTTTCTCCTCTCACCATGTTCTTCCGCACCGATCGTAAACGAGGACAACTTTATACACCATACAGCTTACTAGACATGATGAATGCAGAAGCTAAAGGTAAGGAGATCAATGAAGAGGATTTCACTGCTGGAGTTTTCACTTATAATGATTTCTCTTGGAAGTCCCTCCTAGACGGTGAAGCTTGTACTAGTTGTGGTCGTTGTCATGTAGTATGTCCTGCTCAAAATACCGACAAACCATTATCGCCTAAATTTTTAATGTTAAACATTAGAGCTCTTGCCACTAAAGAGGATAGAGATGATGTTTATAGTCATATTCATCAAGATGTACTTTGGTCTTGTACTTCATGCCGTGCCTGTATGGAAGAGTGTCCTGTGTTAATTGAACATGTAGACACCATTGTAGATATGCGTAGAGGTTTATTACAATCCAATATGGCTCCTAGTAATCTACAAGCCACACTAAAAAACATCCGCACTAAATCCAACCCATGGGGCTTAGATCCTAGAGATAGAGAGAAGTGGATCGCTGAAATTAAGTCAGAGCAAGGCATTGATGTGAAGCTAGCTAGTGCTGGTGCTGAGTTTGAGTATCTCTATTGGGTAGGTAGCCCTGGTGCTTACGATGATAGAAATAAAGCTGTAACTAAAGCTAATGCTGCTCTATTTACTAAAGCAGGATTAAGTTTCGCTGTACTTGGTAACGAAGAGAAAAGTTCTGGTGATACAGCAAGGCGCGCTGGCGATGAAGGCTTATTCCAAGAGTTAGTTTTAGAGAATATTGAAATACTCAAGGCTTACAACGTGAAGAAAGTTATCACTCAATGTCCGCATGTTTACAACACTCTGAAGAATGAGTATCCAGAATTTGGGCTAGAGGGAGTAGAGGTTTATCATCATAGTGAGATACTTGCTGACTTAATCAAGAATGGTAAACTCAATCCTCAGAAAGAAGTCACAGAGACTATCACTTACCATGATCCATGTTACTTAGGTAGATATAACCAAGTATTTGATCCACCAAGATTTATTCTGGAATCTATTCCTGGTATAGAGCTCAAACATATAGAACATGAAGGATCTAAGAGTACTTGTTGCGGCGGCGGCGGCGCACAGATCTGGTATGAGACACCAGGTAATCACATCAACGTCATGCGCTTAGAAGAGTTAAATGAACATCAACCTAATAAGGTCAGTGTTGCTTGTCCTTATTGCAGCATTATGCTTAGTACGGCGACTACCACTGCCTTCCCTGGTACTAATGTACCGGTAATAGAGGATATAGCAGTGACATTAGCTAAATCTGTGTTGTAAATAAAAAACACCCCATAAACAAGTTCCTTTACACTCGTTTATGGGGCACTCCTTTTTCTATTGTCTAATATTGGTTTCAATGCAGATTCCTTGTGATTAATAGGATAAATCTCCCTAGACTGGATCTTGCATCGATACTTAAATTATGCCCTCTGTGCCAATAATAAAGTTCAATCTTTAGGGTGAAATTGATTTCTAAAATACGTTGAGTAACTAATACAATAGTGTGTCATCCTGAGGAGGAGCCGAAGGCGACGACGTAAGGATCCACTACAACACTGAATTTATTAATGAGAGTGGATCCTTACGGTCGGGCTGCGCCCTCCCTCAGGATGACGAACGGATCTAACCTTCAAGCTGTGTAGCTCGCAATCTCGGATCTACTTTAAGTAGTAGAATATCTGCGATTAAATTTCCGAGTACTAACATCAAGCTCCCGAGTAATAGATTTGCTAGAACCAAGTTGATGTCAAGCTTTCGTGCTGCTTCAAGAGTTAGGTAACCTAATCCAGGATAAGCAAGCACCATCTCTACAAGTGCAGAACCAGCAAATAAATTAGAGAACTCATAACCCAAAATAGTTACCAATGGATTAATAGCATTACGCAAAGCATGTTTATAAATTACTTTATCTTCATTTAGTCCTTTAGCTCTAGCCGTACGGATGTAATCTTCATTAAGCACATCTAATAAATTAGCGCGCATTTGTCTCTGAAGAGCAACTAATCCACCAACAGTAAGAATTAATACTGGTAGAAACAAATGTCTAATTAAATCTAAGAGCTTAGCAAAGAAACCCAGTTCATCATAGAAGCTACTAGTTAAACCACCTATAGGGAACCAACCAGTCGCAAGAGTGAAAAGTAGCATTAATATAGCCAGCACAAATCCAGGCACCGACATAAAAACCGACATCAAGAATCTTAAATTATTGTCTATAGCTTTATCCTTATTAACCGCAGCAATAATGCCCAAGGGAAGCGCAATCAACCAGGTGAAAAACAAAGCAACAATATTCATTACTAGGGTATTAAAGAGAGCTGGTTTAATTAGATCTATAACTCTCTGATTATTCTGGCTCAGTCCAAACTCACCTCTACTAATATTCTTCAGCCAAGTGAAATATTGCTCGCTAAAACTTTTATCAAGTCCCAAGCGCTTAGCTTCTGCAGCAATCTTCGCTTCAGAGATCTGTGGATTAAGCTTAAGATCAGCTAATGGGTCTCCAGTTTGGATTTGAGTTGCAGGACTATAGAACTTAACTAATTGCACTGAAGTGAACGGAATTTTCAGATCAAGTTTCAACTCAGGAATAGTGAAATCAAGTTTCATTAAAGCAAAAGTTATAAAAGTGATGAAGATCACAAGGAAGATTGAGCTTATAAAACGTTTAATAAGAAAATTAAGCACTTAGCTAATTCTAATATACTTTATAACAATTGTATTATTTTAAAAATGACGCGGACGCATGCGACGTCAGGGTGCGTCATCAGTAGTCCATCTCTTGACTTGCTTCAAAATTAATAACATCAGATCTAGTAATGATACCCACCAAGTGCTTATTGTCTTTTTCATCGACAACTAATAAGCGACCAATTTTAAATTCATAAAGCTTCAGTATAGCCTTATTTAAATTATCATTGATACTCAGCAATTTCAGATCCGTGCTCATAATCTCTGACACCGGACTATCCAATAACAAATGATTATCAAAGGCAGTATGCAAATCTCTTTGAGTAACAATGCCCACTAAGTTTTGCTGGGTATCTAAGACCGGGAAACCAGTATGATCACTCTTATCAAATAGCTCATGTAAGCTCTGCAAGGTCATGGTCTCAGGAACAGTATCTACTTTAGTAGTCATTGCATCTCCAATACTGAAGCTTTGTAAATAGGAAGCACTGTATTCTTTAATATTAATGCCGTCCTTCTCTAATAAGTTTTCATAGACACTACCTTGTTTAAGTTTCTCAGCACTGACGTTAGCAATGATACAACCGAACATAAGCGGCAAAACTAATTCATAATTACCGGTCAATTCAAAGAGCATCACAATACTAGTAATAGGAGCTCTTGCCATAGCTGTAAAGAAAGCACCCATACCCACAAAAGCAAAACTAGAAGGATCCACATTTAAACCTGGTGCCAAAAAATTTACTAGATTACCAAACATAGAACCCAGTAAAGCACCAAGAATCAAGGCTGGAGCAAAAATACCACCAGGTACACCACTACCATAAGCTACTACTGACAATAAATATTTAGCTAGAAAGATTAACGGGATAAATGACCATTTATAAGCACCCGCAAGCACACCCTCTAAAGCAGTATGCCCGCCTCCCATTGCTTGAGGAATCCACAAACCTACAATCCCTGTAATCAAGCCAGCAACAGCACCCCAAGCCCAAGAAGGTATATGCTTTAACTTAGTTCTATAAACATCTATAGAAAATAATGCCGATCTTTGAAAGTAGGTACCAAAGATAGCGCATAAAACTCCTAAAACTACAAAGAGTGGCAAAGTGATTACCGTAACGGGACAAGTAGATTGAAAGTGAAAAGTAAAGAAATCACCATACAACATTCTACAAGTAAACGCCGCTGCTACTGAGCCCACTATCGCAGGACCTAAAGCAATACTAGAAAAATTTCTATCTAGTTCTTCTATAACAAAAACAACACCTGCTATGGGAGTATTAAACGCAGCTGCTAAACCAGCTCCAGCACCACTAGCTATAGCTCGTTTACGATGCTTACCACCTAATAACTTACTAATCTTGGAAGCTAGTCCTGCACCCATTTGTATAGTAGGACCTTCTCTACCAAGTGATAGACCAGAAGCAATACCGACAACACCACCAACAAATTTGACCAACACAGTTCTTAATTTAATATCTATGCCAGTACTATTTAGTACATATTTTACTTGTGGAATACCACTGCCCTTAGCATCAGGAGCAAATTGAACAGTAACAAAACTTGCAATCAAACCACCTAACATACAGAATAATGGCAACAAAACCCATTTTATCCATGGTTCACCAGAAGAATAGGTATAAAATAAAAAATCTGCTAACTTCTCAGTACAAATTCGAAAAGCGACAGCAACAACACCAATAACGACACCGATAATAGCAACACGAATGAGGATTTGAGTTTTATGATCAAAACTTTTGGAGAAAAATTCTTTTAATTTACCTAGTTCATTCATTTAAGCTAAGCCTTAGATTCTTTCTCCCCTTCTTTCTTATAAGTTATGCGGATAGGAGTACCTTTGAAACCAAAGTACTGTCTGATTTGTCCCTCCAAAAACCTAGTATAAGATTCTGGTATCAACTCAGGATAGTTAGTAAAGATCAAGAACTGTGGTGGAGCCACATCCACTTGAGTAATATATTTCATTTTAATGGCTTTTTGTTTTACTACTGGAGGTCTGGTAACCACAGTGATATCAGCAAGAACTTTGTTTAATAGACTAGTAGAGACTCTGCGCTTATGCTCAGTATTAGCATCTATGATCATTTGCCATAATTTATCAGTACGTTGACCAGTCAAGGCAGAAACATATTCTTTCTGAGCATAATCAACAAACCTAAGTTGGTAGTCTATTCTATCCTTATGTTTAAGAATCTTAACGGGATCGGCTTTAATCTCTGGGTCAAGAATATCCCACTTATTAACAAGCACCACACAAGCTTTACCACGTTCTTCTATTAGTGCAGCTATCCTCTGATCTTGGTCTGTGACTATTTCTTCTTCCGTTGCATCCATCATCATTACTGCAACATCACAAGCAGCAATAGAGTAAGTGGTACGAATATTGGAGAAGCGTTCGACTTCTTCTTGAACTTTAGACTTACGTCTGAGTCCAGCTGTATCTATCAGCTCAAACTCTTGTCCATATCTTGTAAGCCTAGTGTTAATAGCATCTCTAGTAGTGCCGCTGATCGGGCTAACTATAGAACGTTCTTCACCTAATAATTTATTAAACAGACTTGACTTACCAACATTAGGTTTACCAACTACTGCAACTCTAATAATTCCATCTTCCTTGGGTTGTGACTCTATAGAACCATGACGATTACCGATATCACTAAGCATCTGACTTAATCCATGAGAGCCATGCAGAGCACTAATAGGATATAAATCCTTGAAACCTAATTTATAAAACTCATAAGTTAAAGGTTCTCTATCTGGACTATCTACTTTATTAATAGCAACGTAAACTGGTTTAGTAGTTCTCTTGCGTAGTAAATTAGCGATAGCATCATCTTCTTTAGTGATACCGGTACTGACATCTAGTAAGAACACCAGAGCATCAGCCTCCTCTAAGCCATTCAGAGCTTGTTGGTTAATTTCTTCAGCAAAGTTATCCTTACCATCAAAACTCAAACCACCAGTGTCGATGATAGTAAACTCTTTACCATCCCAATCAAAATCTACGTAATTACGATCACGAGTAATACCAGCCTGCTCTCCTACAATCGCAACACGCTTACCAGCTAGTCTATTGACCAGGGTGCTTTTACCCACGTTGGGACGACCTATAATGGAAATAACTGTTTTCTTTTTCAAAGTATTATCCTGTAATACACTTATTATCCCAGTAAAACCAAGTAACAGGATAATATGTTATATAAATCTTAATGTTTACATGAAAATCCTCATAATAAAACTAAGCTCCCTCGGTGACATCGTCCATGCCATACCTGCAGCCAATGCTTTAGCCGAGATTTATCCTCGTGCTCAGATCGATTGGTTGATTTATAAAAACTTTTCAGAAATAATCAAATCTCAAACTTCAATAAATGTTATTCATGAACTCAATGATAAAAAACTTTCTACTTTAACTACAACTATCAAAAAATTACAAAAAGAAAATTATGATTTAGTAATAGACTTACAAGGTTTAATTAAAACTGCAGTAATAGCAAGATTCATTTCTTCGAATGTCATGGGATCTAGTCATCCCAGAGAAAAATTAGCCTCATGTTTCTATCGAGCTAAAGTAGATCTTGGTGATACAATGGATGATTCAATGCATGTCATTGAAAGGAATTTGGCTATAGCAACATCATTGCGAGGTCTGCCAATCGAAGACAGAGCAGGACGATTCAATTCACCTTGCTTAAAAACAAGCTTTGGTGAATTGACTAAATCAAAAATTAAAAACGCAAATAAAAAAGTTTGTATTATTCCTTGTACTACCTGGGAGACTAAACACTGGCCAGCAGAGAACTGGATCGAATTAATACAAGAACTTAAAACGAGAGATCCTCAAACTGAGATTTATATTTTAGGCACAATTAAAGATCTAATAAAGATCGAAGCGATAATTTGTCAGTTGCGAGTGCCATTTCATTTAGTAGTGAATAAAAGTTTAAAAGAATTACCAGATTTCTTTAGCGATATGGATATAGTCATCGGTGTCGATACTGGACCTCTGCATATTGCAGCAGCAACCCTCTATGGTTCTAATGCTCAAATCATTGGCTTATATGGTCCTACTTCTGGAGCACGCACTGGACCTTATGGCTTCGAGTATATTAGCACAGCAAAGATTACCGGCACTAAAGCTAAACACAAACGTAAGGATGATGAGACTATGAGAAAAATCAGTCCTAGATTGGTATTAGAGAAGATTCTTTAAATTATTTTCGATCAATTAGAAGTCAAATACTTGATATCACCAACGACATATCAATCTTGGCTGGAATAGTTCTCCTTATTTTAAATAAGTTATCAATGACTATATGAATATTATGCTCATTAATTGAATTTCGCTTTAATATTTCCTCTAACCAAACACTTGCCTTATACAAATTTTCAATTGTATTCATATCTTTAGAATGTTGCCTTGGATTAAAGTCCTCTTGTGCTAAAGTATGTGCCCACATTCCTATGTACTGTTCTTTTATTTTTATATGTTCGTACATAGGTAGAATCAAAACAGAATATCTAGAAGTTTTTAACTTATCTATTAAAGCATTTACTACTGTTGAACTATCTTTCATTAATTCCTTATATAAAGATGGTCCTTTTCTTGGATCGAATTCTCCATCAATAAATAAACTATCTGGCATTGTTCCAGCTTGAAGCTGTTCTCTTTCTTCATGTGTAAATTCAATAGCCTCGACTTTTGGAATTTCCGGAACAGCAAGTTGCTCCAGTTCCTCTCTAGGGACTACTTTAACCGGAATAGTATCCTGACCTACAGTTCTATTTTTAGCTGTTTTCCACCAACTGCCGAAAAAAGACCTTCTGGCCGGAGCTCCTGCTCCTTGCGTAGAATCTGAATGTGATCTAAGTAATCGTGCATCCATAGAAGTTTATCTTACCATAGTAAAGTTTTAATCATCGAAATCATAATAGGTATAACGATTTAATTACTATAGCAAGTAAGCGGCAGCATATAATGTTCTAAGTCATGGATTTTTTATTTATCATTATCAGCATTTTAACTATCACTCTACTTATAGTAGTTCACGAGTTTGGGCATTTTCTTGCAGCAAAATATTTTGGCTTTCAGACACCAGTGTTTGGTATTGGCTTACCCTTCGGTCCTTCTATAGATCTATTCAAGAAGTGGGATACCCAGTTTAAATTTTATTGGGCATTGATTGGAGGCTTCGTTGCTATACCTGAGTTAGGAGATGAGACAGATCCCGAAACAATTAAAAAATACAGCATGGATAAACCTTTAAGAGAGTTTCCTGTTTATCAGCGCGCCATAGTAGCCAGTGGTGGCATAGTATTCAATATACTGTTTGCATTCTTGCTTGCAGTAGTGATGGCAGGTTCGGTTGGTTTACCTAGAGCAGCGGCTAATAATATTATCAGTGGATTTGTTGCATCTAATACTACCGCTAAAGATGCTGGATTAGAGCCTGGTGACAGGGTTATAGCCGTTAATAATACTCCTATCCAAGACGGCAAGGAATTACAAAAAACAATTCATGATCTAGGTGAAAGTGATTTGAATCTAGTAATAGAAAGACCTACTAAGGTAGGAGATACTGAATCAGTGCAAACTAAAACAATTCACTTACACTCGAAAGGTTCCCTTGGAATAATTCTTGGACATCAGAAAGAATACAAGAAATTCGCTCCTAATCCTTTAATCTGGATCTGGGAAGCATTTAAATTTACTGCTGATACTACTATAGCTATGATACTTTCAGTGATTGGATTACTGGCAGCTTTGGTTCATAAAATACTTGCCTTAGTTATACCGAACCTTGCACCCATGGCAACAGAATTAGGTGAAGTGAAAGGTATAGTCGGAATAGTGCAAATTATTAGTCACGATATTAAATCCAATGCCGTACTCTTACTTGAGTTTGCTATTCTACTGAGTCTAAACCTTGCAGTAATTAATATATTACCTATACCTGCACTAGACGGTGGGCATCTATTATTCATGGCTTATGAAGCGATCACTGGCAAAAAACCTCATGGCAAATTGCAAGAAGGTGCTATTCAAATAGGGTTTATATTTCTACTGAGTATCATTGCTATTACAACATTTAACGATATCAAGAATTGGATTTTTGGATAATCAATTATGGAAGCACACAAACCATCATTAATAGAAAGTATAGTAGTTTTTATAATTACCATACTAGTCTTAGCTCTAATATTAGAATTCGTTCTAGTATTCAAGAATAAGGACGGACGTAATTATGATATCGAGATGTGGAAATATTCTCGCGAGCTTAAGCGCGTCTCAAGCAATCCAAAACTCGGTCATGAACACATTCCTAATAAATCAGCTAAATTACAAAACGTTGATATTAGAATCAACTCTCTTGGCATGCGCGGTGATGAGCCTAAAGTAGCTGATACCAAGATACTAATGCTCGGTAGTTCTATTACTTTCGGCTGGGGTGTACCAGAAGAGAAAATCTATCCAGAACTTTTAGAAACTAAGTTTAAAGATAGCGGGAAGTCCGTAGAAGTTTACAATGCTGGCATTGGTAATTACAACAGCACCAGAGAAATAGAACTTTTCTTCTCTAAGCTAGAACAAATTAAACCAAATATCATCATCTTAAATTCTTTCATTAGAGATGCAGAGGTTATACCTAGCCCTAAACGCAATTGGCTACTAGAGAATTCTCAACTTGCAGTAACTATATGGTCAAGACTTGAGCAGCTTAAACGTAAATTTGGAGTAGAGACAAGCTTTGAACAACATTATAAGGATATCTATGCAGATGACTATCCTGGTTGGATAGAAATGCAGAAGGCTTTCGCCAGACTCGCAGAATATGCCCAAGCTAATCACGTCAGAGTAATTGTGACAATGATTCCTGATATCCATAATCTTAAAGACTATCCTTTTGTTTTTATCCATGAGAAAGTAGCTAGGCTTGCTCAAGCTAATGGCTTCGAGTTTGTAGACTTCTTTGATTCATTCAAGGACATCGCTGATCAAAGCAGTCTCTGGGCTATGCCAGGTGACCCGCATCCTAATGAGACGGGACATAAGTTAATGGTGAATCAGTTGTATAATTACCTTGCTGCGTTTCCGCAATAGAAAATAAGATGCTATTTAATTCATCAAGCTTTTTTGTATTTTTCCTCTGCTTACTTGCAGTGACTAGTCTTAGTCCACTCAGATGGATTAAGATCATACTTTTAATTGCCAGTCTTATTTTCTATTCTTTCTGGTATCCACCTTATTTGATAATGCTTCTAGTAACAGTAAGCATTAACTATCTATTTTTGAAGCGCATATATGTTTTAAGAACTGCTCCAGGAGACGATCCTCAAGCCAAGAGATTACTTACTATATCTTTGGTTTTTAATTTACTCTTGCTGTTTGGTTTTAAATACTTACATTTCGTTGCTGGAGCTTTTGGTTATAGCTTACCTGCTGATTTCAAGTGGGCATTACCTCTTGGCATTTCTTTCTACACCTTCGAAGCTATAGCCTGTCTAGTAGACACTTATAAACGCCAGAATCCGTTCCCTCCTAAGTTTCAGGACTTCTTATTCTTTGTAAGTTTTTTCCCGCATCTTATTGCTGGTCCTATTCTAAGAATTAAAACCGATTGGGCACATGTGATGCACCCAATTAAACCTAATTTCAAATCAATCAATTCTGGATTGTACCTATTTACCTGGGGCTTAGCTAAGAAATTACTTATCGCAGATAATTTAGCGATTTTTGTGGATAGTTCTTTTAATAATATTGCTAGCTTAAGTTCCCTAAACGCTTGGATCGGAATTTATGCTTTCGCTGTACAAATATATTGTGATTTCTCCGGTTACGTAGATATGGCACTCGGACTTGCCATTATGTTTGGTATTGAGCTTCCTGATAACTTTAATGGTCCTTATCTATCTCAGTCTATAACTGAGTTCTGGCGTAGATGGCATATCACCTTATCAAGCTGGCTGAAAGACTATCTCTATATTCCTCTTGGTGGTAATCGCAAGGGCGAAATTAGAACTTTTATTAACCTAATGCTCACGATGCTACTGGGTGGTTTATGGCACGGAGCTAATTGGACTTTTGTAATTTGGGGTGGCTTGCATGGACTATATCTTAGTGTTGAGAAACTTCTGCATGAGCATTTCAGCTTGCCACTTATCGAAGATAAAAGTAAATTCTCTCTGAGAATATTTATTCAACAAATAATTTGTTTTCATTTAGTTTGCTTAGCTTGGGTCTTCTTCAGAGCACATAGCTTAAACGAGGCTAGTAATTATATTTCAAAACTAATTAGCTTAGACACTCTTAATTCTATAAATGCTGACCCTCTACTAGAACAAAGCCTTGCTATTCTATTTATAGCTTTATGCTTACATCTCTTAAATAGAAAATTCAATATCAAAAACAGCATCAGCAACTGGCGCATAGAATTTAAATTAGCTTTCCTATTACTTGCTTCGGTTCTTATATTAGTAATGGGAGTAAAGCAGGAAGTACGGTTTATTTATTTTGATTTTTAAATTTATCTCAGTATTAAATATTATCTCGCTGAGGCGTGTATGTCTCAAGAACCTCTTTGAGTTGTTGTTTCAGCTCTATATGTAAACTTAAATTACGTGATAAGTCGCTAGTTAAGCTACCATGATTCAGACCCAAATGTTTCCCAGAAGCCATAAAGGCACCCTCCCCATAATCAGAACGCGATTGAGCAATAAATCTTAAAACATCTAATACTATTGGATCGAGCTGTGCTTGATTTGCCATTTTCTTAAGATCATCATGTAATTCATAACCAGGCTGAGCCGCTTCTGCAGACTGTTCAATAAATCTAAGCATCTGCTGAACTGTTTGTTTTTGAAGCTCTAAAAGCTTAGCAGGATCTTGAGCAAGTGCTTTAAGTGCAGCACGAGATGCATCATCAACTTTAACTTCTGGTATATCTACTACTTGAATACGAAAGTTTCCCCCCAAACCATCAGCCTTAAATCTTTGAATATGGAATTCAGAACTTTCTACGCCATAGTCTAGTGTTGCAGTTTTACCAGGAGCAAATTTTAAAGAAACAACTGGATTTGCAATAAGTCGATTGTTGTAATAAGCTGCAAATTTAGTGCCTTTAGGAAATGCGTTCAGCCATGTATTCACTGAAGCTAAAAGTCCTGTTTCTATTGCAGAACGTGAAATCGCAAATATTTGACCAGATTGAACCTTAGCAGCGGGATTTTGACTAAGCTCTTTAGAATTCCGAATTGGAATATCAGATGAAATCGGAGCTATAGAAGCTGGAATATTATTACCATTTGTTGAATTATTGGAAGAAGTACCATAAATATGTTGGCGAAGAGTAGTCATTATCTTGCTGATTTTACCATGTGTAATTATTTTTATTCAAGGATATTGCTTATTTTTGAATAGATATAGATCAACTATAATAAAAGCCATGCTAAAAGCTATCACTAATACTTGTTCTAAATTATATAAAGGTCTAATTGCTGGCCTGAAAACTCTCTATGAATTATTTATCTATATCTCTAAATCTAAATTCTGGTGGCTAGCACCAATGATACTGGCTTTAGTACTATGTGGAATCTTCTTAGTAGTAGTCAATACCGTTACAACTACTATGCCATTTGTTTACGCACTATTTTAATTTGCTATATTTAGGTCATGAACGATCTTAAGAAGAACCTAGGCGTATTTCTATTAACAGTTTTATTAATTGTAATAGGCGCTGAATTATATTATCGCTTCGTCAATCCCAAAGTACTAGGTAACACTGGTTCATTGTCTTATACTAAATGGTCACTAAACAATGTCAAACTCAATAGCTGGGGTTTTAGAGATAAAGAAAGAACTATCAAAAAAGAAAACCCTGCTATCAAAAGAGTCTTAGTAATTGGACCTTCTAATATATATGGTCAAGGCGTTACTAATCTTGAAGAGAGACTAACCGAAAGACTAGAGAGAAAACTTAACGCAAGCAATTCTGGTCAGTACGAAGTAATTAATTTTGGAACTATGACTCTAGATCCTGTTGGTACCTCTGTAGTACTTCTGAACAATACTATTCAAGCTGGTTTAGAGTTTGACTATGTCGTAGTTTACTATGCTTGGAATGCTATTAAACATATACCTGAAATTGGTCAAGCTTATATGAAATATAAAATGAGCCATTATAATGAGGCTAAACCCAATCCACTAGATCAAGCTCTATCTAAAAGTTCATATTTATATGACTGGGTTAAAAATGTGTCTAAGGATAAAACTTTCTTGATCGATGGTAAGACTTATACTGAGTGGCATTTAGACTACTATAATAATGATGACTATTTCAGAAAACATATAGAAGCTCTTAAATCAATCAATGATATGGTCAGCAAACACAATGCCAAACTTTATTTATTAATAGTGCCAATTAGTTACAATGAAAAAGAACGCGAAAAATATGCTCCAATACGCAATAAACTACTAAGCGCACTTCAAGAAGCTAATATTAGCTATGCTGATGCAACGCAGATCTATAATGGCATTCCTGAAATGGAAATTCCTGTAAGTAAGTATGATGGACACAATAAATCTAAATACTACGAAAACATGGTTGACATTCTAGTTCCGCTTATCGAAAAGCAGCCCTAGTAGCCATCTCTTCTGCAGCAGTACTAAACTCTAAATCACTAATATCAATTAATCTAATACCCGCTTCTGGATTCAAGATCTCAGTTTGAGCAGCTTTCAGAGCGGGAACATTAGCTACATAAGGATTATAATCAGGAATATTACGCAGACCAAAAAATAAGATACGAGTTTTAACGAAATTCTGCTTTAATTCTTTGATAAAAGCTGCTAAGAACTTTTGATAGTTATATGGATCATCCAAATCACTATCTCCTGAATAAATCATTAATCCCTGGAATTTTAAACCTAATAATGGTTCTATTCTCTCATAATAAATCAAACCAGGCGTAGTCAGATCAGGAGTCTTACGATAGGACCATTTATAACCTGGCTTAAGCACTGTCTCTGACTTAGTTCCAGAAGATAAATTAATGCGAAGATTCAGTTGCTCACGAGCAAGCTTCACCACATCATCAACATCAGTTATCAATAATTCTATTTTATTATATTTAGGCTTAAGCAAGGATGCTGCTACATTGAAAACCCGTAAGGTTTCGGCTTCATCAATACTACCTATCAATTCTTCATTAATGAATAAGCTAATATCACCTTCAGTAATCTTATCGACAGCAAGTTGAATAAGGGTAGAACCATTCAAGTTTAAATTAGTATTGAATAGAGATTTATAATGATGTTCTACTGGAATATCAGTTGCTGCAAGCTCATCATGTGTTTCATCATCAGCGTCAAGGTTCTCCGCTGCGACCTCTTGCTTACCATGTTTCTCTTCATGAGTCACAATTGCTTCAACAGAACTTTTTATGTCGTCAGGAACGTTAGTAACAACTAACGAATCTTGAAATTCTGGGAATTGAACCAGTGTCTCTGGACTAAGCAAAGTTTTAATTGGGATATAATTCTCAGAGACATTAATTATGCCGACAGGCACATGATAACGTTTACTAAAAAGCTTAGCTAAGTAATAAGGAACCGCTGGTATATCAGTAACATTTTGTGGTGCAACAATCTGCCAAAGTGCTTCCTGATTAAGTTCTTTAAATCCAGTTGTTTCAGATGAAAGATCAGCATCATAATATCTAATATTGTTTAGACTAGTAGCAGCTTTAATTTCCTTAGTAAAATCTTTAGTCTTACTCAGAGGAAAATTAATTATAGATTCACCAAGTACTAACCATTGATCTCCTATAAGAACATTCTCTAAAATAATCTCTTCTTTATCTGATTTAATTTTAATTTCATAAGGGCCGCCAGCATCATGCTCACCTATATTAATTTTCCAATTATCATTTTCATCAGATTTGCCAGTGTAAGATTTATCTTTAAATTTTATTTTTATTTCTTTATCATGATGAGCCTTACCCCAAATTGTGATGGTTTGATTTCTTTGTAGCAGCATATTGTCAGTAAAAACTTTAGCCAGGCTAAGATTAGGCGGATAATAGTCCACCTTCAGCTTATTAAGATGGATTAAGGAGTATCTCATAATGGCTACAAAAGCAAGTATCACTATTAATAGTGAAAGATATAATTTTATAGTCTTATCTTTATTCTTGTCCTGAGCCACCTAAACGCATTATACTGGTATTTCGAGGAAAAATGGCGTTATTAAAAAAAATCTGGAAACTATGGAAGGCATTTGCCGATAAAGTATTAAGAACAGCTTTTCAGATTATTCTATTGATTTTTTATTTCACTATTTTAGTCCCCTTTGCAATTATATTTAATATTGCAGATAAGGAAACATTTTTATCGGGCTGGAAACCTGTAAGCGAATCACAGGCTAAGGACATGTACTAATGACAGTGAAAATTATTGGAATTTCTGCTTTTTATCACGATGCTGCAGCAGCGCTAATAATTGACGGTAAGATTATCGCCTGCGCGCAAGAAGAAAGATTTAGTCGTATTAAAAATGATTCTGAATTTCCTAAACATGCCTTAGAGTTCTGTCTAGAACAAGGATCCAAAGAACTAGGTCAAAAACTAAGTATTAACGACATAGACTATTTAGTATTTTACGAGAAACCTATACTGAAATTCGAACGCATTCTTCTTAGCTGCCTAAAGTATTTCCCTAAAACATTTTGGTTCTTCGTTAAATCCATGATCACTTGGTTCTCAGATAAATTATGGATGAAAGGTAAACTAGCAGAGCTTTCTGGCATAGCCCCAGAAAAAATTGTCTTCTCTCAACATCACTTATCCCATGCTTGTAGTTCTTATTTCTGTTCTGACTATAATGAAGCAGCGATACTGACTATTGATGGAGTAGGTGAGTGGGCTACTACAACTATCGGTCACGCTCAGGGAAATAAAATTAAACTCTTAGAAGAAATTAGATTTCCTAACTCTATAGGTTTACTATACTCGACATTGACTGCGTTTCTTGGCTTTGAAGTGAATGAAGGTGAATATAAAGTTATGGGCATGGCTTCATATGGTAAGCCCAAGTATGTTGAGCAAATTAAGCAAATGTTTCAGTTAAATGATGATGCTAGCTTCTACAACGTAGAAAAATTCTATGCATATTTATATGATCCAGCTAAGAGCTACACTGCAGAGCTAGAGAAACTTTTAGGTAAGCCTCGTGAGCGTGGTGATAGGTTCTTCGTTGATCCTGAAAGCAAGGAACGCGACCAACACTATGCAGATATAGCTAAGAGCTTACAAGTTATTACTGAAGATGCTGTACTAGCCCTAGCTCGTAGAGCTAAGCAGCTTACTGGCTCTAAAAATTTATGTTTCTCTGGCGGAGTAGCACTTAATTGTGTAGCGAACGCTAGAATACTTAGAGAATTAAATTATGAGGATGTCTTTGTGCAACCTGCAGCTGGTGACTCAGGTAGCGCTCTAGGAGCTGCTTACTACGCTTATAATATTCTTCTGAATAACCCTAAGGTAGATTCTGGATTCACACATCCTTATTGGGGTACCGAAATCACTGATGCTGAAGTAGAACAAGAGATTAAAGCTCGTGGACTCACTAAAGTAACTAGATTTAATAGTTTTGAAGAATTACTAACAAGGCTTGCAGAAATACTGAATTCAGAAAAAGTAATTGGTTGGTGCCAGGGTAGATTTGAATGGGGACCTAGATCACTTGGTGCTCGCAGTATTATTGCTTCTGCAGCTAAAGCAGAGATGAGAGATACTGTTAACCTCAAGATTAAATTTAGAGAAGCTTTTAGACCCTTTGCTCCAGCAGTAATAGAAGAAGCCGCTGATCAATACTTTGATCTAAAGCATCCAACTAAGACTTCTATGTATAAGTATATGCTTGCTATTTGCCCGGTGAAACAAGGGAAGCTGCTAGAAGCTATCACTCACGTTGATGGCTCTGGAAGAGCACAAACCGTCAACAGAGAGACTAATGCTAAGTTCTATGATCTACTTAAAGCTTATGAGAAGCTTTCTGGCATACCAGTGCTTATTAATACTTCTTATAATCTCCGTGGTGAACCAATAGTAACAACAGCTTCAGATGCTTTGAATACTTTTTATAAGAGTGGATTAGATGCACTAGCTATAAATAATTATTTGATAGAGAAATGATTAAACTGCAATTAACTTATATCCAGACTGACTATAAGTATGAGTCTCATTACCAATTTTATCCGTAACTAAAAGTTCAGTGATAGGCACTTCTTCATCCTGGTAAACCTCTCTCCTATTTACGGCATCAAAGTGTCCATCAGGAAATCCATTCATATGAAAGTCTAACAATCGTTGACTCGAAGCTTCATAAGCTTCAAGATTCAATAACTTAACCTTCTTAGAATCTAATTTACCATCTTGTCTAATAACATAATCTAGTAAGAATTTTAATTCTGGATGATCAATTCCAAAAATATCTTCGGCTTGAGGAAAATAGAGTTGAACTCTTGCATGACTATCATCAAGTCTTTCTATATCGATTTGTCCCTCCATAAATCCTCCTCCTCTAGAGAAAGAAACTGTTCCAGAACGTAATTCACCTTGTCCATTATCAGTAGCAACTCTCATAGTAGCTATATTATCTATTTGTCTATTTATGTTTCCTGCAATTTCTTCCACAGGCAACTTAGCTAGAAATCCCTGTTCTAGTGTATGTAGATTAAACTCATCTCTTATCCGCTCAGAAGGCTTAGTATCATCTTGCTTAGATTTAGTTAATACACCACGAGTCAAGTCTTCAATATTAATCTTAAAAGGAATGTTTATTGCAAGTCTTGATGTCTTCAACATAAGTGCAAGAATAGCACAAATATAAAAGCAAAATCAACTGCTATTTAGTAATACGCTATAATACTCGCATTGTGACGACGACTATGAATCAATTTTCCGAAACAGAAGTTAATAATCCCGAAGAGATTATAAGTAGCATTGATAGAGCTACTAAGAATGGTTTTGTGGCACATGATTTGAACAATAAAGTTATACGCTTTAGTAGCAAAATGCAGGAAGTTACTGGCTGGACTGAAGCAGAAGTTATGGGGAAGGACGTAAAAGAACTATATCAAGTACAAGATGCTTGTAATATTCAAGATCCCGATGCTGTTACTGAGCATGTGGTGACTTTATTTACTAAGGATGGTAAACAAATCAAATTAGCTGTAAGACAGACAGGCATTCTTGGTAAAGAAGGGGAAGCTGTCGGATGTTTAATGTTTTTTGTTATCGAAAACTATAATAAAAACTTAGATAGAGCTCAATCAGAATTCATTAGTACTGTATCGCATGAATTAAGAACTCCAATCACTAGTATCAAAGGGTTTGCTTCTACTTTACTTAGTACCAAAAAAGAACTAGAAAAAGAGAAACGCGATAAATATATTCGTATTATTCAAAACCAAGCTGATAGACTTTCTCGCTTAGTTGAAGATTTACTTGCAGTATCAAGACTAGAAAGTAAAAAATTACAATTAACTATTCATCCAGTAAAACTTTTACCAATAGTAGACTATGTCGCTGAAGTTGTTGGTTCTAAGCATAAGTTCTCCCATGAAGTGAAGATGGATTGTCCTAAAGATTTACCAGAAGTTTGGGTAGATAAGGATAGACTAGAACAGATCTTAACTAATCTAATTGATAATGCTTTTAAATATTCACCTGAATCTAAGATTATAGACATCAGCATCAGAGTCGATAAACTCAACTATCAAGACATGGTTAGAATAGATATAACTGACTATGGGATTGGGATTGAAGCTGAAAACCAACAAAAAATCTTCACTAAGTTTAGTAGACTCGATAATCCTCTTACTAGAGTTACTGAAGGTACTGGACTAGGATTGTATATTAGTCGTTCTCTTACTAAGATACAAGGTGGTGAATTAAAGCTTAGTAGCACCAAGGGTAAAACTACATTCTCTGTATATCTTCCATTAACAGCTCATAAGGGTGGTGAAATATGGTGGGATTAATTCCCAAGGATCATATACTGCATGTTCTTGGTAAGAGTAACGAGCCTAGTATTGTCTATAATGAAGAACTAAGAAAGTTTTGCGGTGAAGAAAACATTGAGCTTGCAGAAACCATTCAAACTAAAGGTTTCAAAGAAATTATTAGAAAGTTCAGACCAGAGATACTTTTAATAGAGGAAGAAGCGTTTAATCCTGAAGAACCTTATCGTTCTAGATCATGCCAACCATTCAAGTTAGTTATAACCAAGAACCAAAACAAAGACAAGATTTTTGAGTATCTCAAACTTGGTGCTGATGAAGTTATTAGTAAAGATCTAAGTGCTGAAGAATTATTTCTTAAGTTCTTCTCCATTCTAAGACGTAAGAAAGTATTGGAACTATCTCAATTAACCAATCTACCTAGTATTAATAAAACTTATACAGTCATAGAACATTGCCGCAAGCATCTTAGCGACTGGGTTGTAGTGCATGTAGATATCAGATATTTTCAGAGTTACAACACAATGTATGGGGTTTCCAAAGGTGATGATGTTATCAGAGCAGCTGCTAAAGTCATGCAAAATACTCTCAGTACAATCAAGAGCTCTGATCATTTTATTGGTTACTTGGGTAGAGATAGTTTCTTAATTATCAGTGATTCTAATTCCCTAGATACTATAATCCATAATATTCAAGTCAATTTCAAGAAGACTCTTAGCGATCACTACAATCAATCAGATTACACTAATAACTACATCATCTCTTCTGCTCCTAACAAAGTCAGACGCAGAGAGGGTTTACTTGAGCTAAGTATTGGTTACTGTTCTAAAATTGATAGAAATTTCCTTTCTGGAACAGATATCATAGAGCAAGCTATAAAAAACAAAAAAGATCCTGGCTCCAAAAACAAAAGAGTATTAATACTTGAAGATGATGCCGATTTTGCAGAATTAATACAAGAGACTCTTTCACTAGAAGGTAATGAAGCTATGGTATCTGCGGGCTTAGATCATATTATTAATGAAGTAGCGGAGTTTCAACCAAGAATTTTGATTCTTGAAGCTAGCCATATAGGTCACCAGAATTTTATACCTCTATGTGAAGATCTTAATAAATATAAAGCTGAAATAGGAATGAAGATTTTAGTAGCCACTGAAATCCCTGGTTATCAAAACTTCCTTGCTTCTGGTGCAGATGTCTATATACCTAAGCCTTATGAGATTGAGACTCTGCTAAAAGAAGTTCGTAGATTGAGATTCGATTACAGTTAGTTATTGCTTTAAAACCTTAAAAAACATTGAATATTAAACGCTAAGCGATAGGCTTCGAATTATGCTACTATGTTTTTTGCGATGGCAGCTGTGGCCAAGTGGTTAAGGCTCCGGTTTGTGGTACCGGCATTCGTGGGTTCAACTCCCATCAGCTGCCCCATTTTAATTACCGTAGGTATATAAAGAGACAACTGTATG
The DNA here is from genome assembly GCA_964551135.1 of uncultured Gammaproteobacteria bacterium. GTDB lineage: Bacteria > Cyanobacteriota > Vampirovibrionia > LMEP-6097 > LMEP-6097 > CAYPGT01. Next base: position 140,064 of record CAZKAT010000003.1, read on the forward strand.
TGATCTAACTACGGTTGTCACATGTCTACCGGCATGAGTGGACGAGGGGACATTGAGAACCGTCGTCTATAAATGAGTAAGCTAGACCCCCGAAGCAGGCAAGAAAAGCGCAAAGCGTTTTTCGCAGACTATACTCCCATCAGCTGCCCCATTTTATAACTTTATGAACGAATAAGTATCCTATGTAAATTATCTGCTAGCTCTGGTAATAATTGTTCTGCTTGCTTTAACCTTTCTTCACCATGAACTTGATGCACAGCATCTCTAAATCTAACCAAAAGATTTTGAACTTCTTTCAGTTTTAAAATTTCTGTTTCTTCTGGAAAAAGTTTTTTCTCTTCATTTTTTTTGTGTTGATTCCAGTGACCCACTGGATCTAAATCATGGTTAAATTTTGGATTATCAAAACAAACTCTATAATTACTCTCAATGCCTTGCTCCGAGCGATAGAAAAATATTTTTGTATCAGGGTCACCTAATGTTCTAATTAGAGCATCTAGTTCTTTCAGTTGATCAGTTGCCTCTTTACTATTTACACCCCAAACACTCATTACCATCGGTACTAATTCTGCAATATCTCGTACTGAGTGATAGAAAGCATACTTAAGCTCATAAGGATAAGGGCTAGTAGGCAGAGTTCCACCAATACCGCCAGAAAATTGAGGAGTAGGACGAATTGGAAGGTTCGCTGTTAACATAAGTTGCAATTATAGCAAAATCTAGGATTAGATCTCCATAATTACCCTTCCAATAGTTTCAATTCAAATTATTTGTGGTATAATGAATATATCATGAAAAAAATAACATTAATCATAGCTTTATTTGCGCTAGTTCTTTCTAGCCAACCTGCACAGGCTAATATATTTGGTCAAATCGTTGGTGGAACTCTTGCAGTTGTACTAGGTGCGCCTCTGGGTGCTGTAGTTGGTTTACCAACCGGTATAGTTAAAGGTGCTGTCGATGGTGTAACTGATCCATTAATTCCAACACCAAATATGCCATTAAAAATTCTTGCTGCTCCACTTACTATTCCTCTAGGTATAGTTGTGGGTGCCGTAGTAGGAGTTGGTAAAGGTGCTGCTGCTGGTGCAAGAATGGGCTATAACATAGTTAACTAAAACTATTTCAAAAATCTAGGCGAAGTCGCCTTGATAATACAAAAAATCAGGCAATGTTTTACCTCTGGGTGCTGTTGATCTTGGTTCCTCATAACCCGGTTCATCAGGTAAAGGTGCTGGTATCACATCTACAGGTTGTCGCCATAAGTTTTTTAATGATGGCTCCCCACGTTTAGGTATAGGACTTGACTGCTTTTCAATACTGATAGGAAGTGGATTTGGAGCAAAGGGAGGACTTATTTCTAATCCTTTTTGAACACCCAATGCACAATGCTGTAAAAATCTATAGGATTTTATATTAGAATTTAGAGAATTGTTTTTCAAATCCAAATTCACAGACGAAAATTTTTTCGAACCTAAAAATAAATTATTTAATTTTTTCCAAATAAAATTATTCTCTGGTGGAATACTACGCTGATCTGCTAATACAGCAAAACTTGCCAATTCCTTTGACAGACAAAACTCTAATAAAGCTCCATCTATATCAGCAGACTTTTCAATTTGATTTAATTTATTTTGTAAATTTTCAAGTTGAATTTCATACTTTTGTTTTAGTGACATATTTTCAGATAGATGTAAGTCTTTCTGATTAACAATATTAGTAGGAGATTTAGGAACCACTGTATCATCAACCCAAGCTGGCATTAAACTTGCTCCTGCCATATAGGCTAAAAATGGTGTTGATAGCCAACTCGTTTTCATAAATACTATTGTAGCAGATACTTAAGATAAAACATTAAGCGATTACCCTTAATTAGTTTGATTTTATAAGATTCATAAGAACCTAAAAACGCTAAACTTTACTTTATGCCTGACTATATCTATATTTTCATAAATTCTTACTTGCCAATCTTAGTAGCTTTAGTTCTAGGTTTATTTATAGGCAGAATCACAAAAACCAAGAGTAAATCCTCAGTGCTGACCGGTTCTAGCGATGAACAGAAACTCAATAATGAAGTACTTAAAGATCAAGTAAAACAGCTTGAATCTAAAATTAAAACACTAGAGAAAGCTTTAGAGATTACCAGTAAAAATTAAAGTCCAGCCCTTGGATGGAAGTCCTTATATGCCTTCGCAAGTCTATAATCTTGTTCTTTAACAAATGGTCTATAAAAATTACTTAGCTTAATAGCAAGCTTCTCTTCGATTTGCTCCAAGCTTAAACCTTGGTCTAAAAGATTCATAATCCTACTGCGTTTAAGGTAACTATGTTTCAATTCATAATTTTGCAAAATCTTAGGAATATCTGTTTCTATAAATAATGGATCTTTCATAGTCATAGATTGAGTTTCTGGAAGCATTTTTGGTCTGTATTCTTTTAAATATTCTTTCATTTGCTTAGCTAGACTATCAGAAATCTCCAATCTAGTAGCTCGATAATTAAAACTATTACTCGCTAAATTATAATTTTCCAGATTCAAAGCAGTTAGTTCATCTTGTGAAAGATACAATTCATAAATTACCTGAACTATTAACTGTTCATAATTAAATTCTGTTCCAAATCTATCAAAAATTTCGTTCTCTTTATAATAACTAAAAGCATCATGATTAAAGGAGAACTTAAGCTTCCAAAAAGGGTTATTGTCCAAGTTCAACCAATTAATAAATTGACGTAAACTACTTAACTTAGAAACAAAACTTGATTCCATATATTTTTCTTCTAATTCATTTATATATCGAGTAATAAATTTAGCTTGAACACTGGCATCATCATTGTCTTTAAGATAGTCTATAAAAGCTTTAATATCTCTATTAATATTAGCTATAGTACCTGCTGACTTATTAGTACTCTCTTCCAAATACTGAATAAAATACTTTAGTAATTCTTCATTGAGAACGTAATTATTGTGCATTAGTATTCTTATTTTTTTGAATTTCTTTTACTAACTCTCGAACATCATCATCAAGTCCATGCTTCTCAACAAACTTAACTATTAAAGGTGTATTCGGACTCCAGCCAATATTAAGCAGATGACGCAAATGGTCCAAAGGGCCCATGTTCTTATTTAAAGTACTTGACTCTGCGTCTATAACTTCTTCTTCAGGAGGCATATTGTAATTCTAACTTACTTAGCTAGTTCAGCACCATTAGTGATCTGCAGCTTCTGCTTAATTTCTTCAAGAGTCATTTCTTTTATAGACTTCTCTTCAATAGATTCTATTTCTTCCTTAACCTTATCCTCACGTGTTTGCGTTTCTTCAATTTCAGGAGCTTCCCATATTGATTCATCAGTAAACTGCACTCTCATGATTTCAACATAGTAATAAGCATCATCTCTAAAAAACTTATCTTTTTTAAAGTGTATGGATTGCTCTTTACCAACCGGAAGGACATCAATACTATTCACCTCAGTTCTTTGATCAACCCAGTTCTGGAACGGGAGCTTCAGAGTCCAAGCAACTCTATAAGCCATAATATCCTTATCACCAATATTCTTAACCTTCACACTGAAGTCATTAAAAATACCGGTGAGTGTCTTAGTTTTCTCAGAACCTTTATCAGCAACTTTAGCCTCCAATATCTCTACTGGTGCATCTGGATGATTAATAATTTTTACTGTTTGAATATGTTTCTTTTTAAATGGAATAAGAAACTTCTCAAACTCCAGAAAACTTTTAGCCGGTTGAGCTAAAGACAAGAAACAAACAACTATAACTAATGGTATAAATTTTCTCATTAATATGTTGCTCCAGCTGCTTGTAAATAGACCTCTTCAACTTCATCTCCTGTTCTAATATTAGGAGTGATAAGTATTAAAAGTTCTCTTAAGTTTTTATTTCTTGAATTATTACCAAATAAGCTTCCAATAATAGGTATCTTACTCAATACTGGAATTTCATTATTTCTCGTGTAACCTTTTCTATCATCAAACAATCCACCAATAGCAATAGTTTCATGATTAACAATTTGAATCTCAGAAGATATTCTTCTTCTAACGGTTTGCTGAGGTACACCAGTAGTTGGATCTATAGTACCGTTAACCGATACTTCAACTTCAACCTTAACAGTTACTACTCCACCACCACCTACTATAGGAGTGATATCCATTGAGTTACCAGCCGTTACTCTGTTAATAGATTGCTGTTGAGCTGCAATAGAACCAGTTCCAATAGCACCAGCTTTATTTAAAACTACGTTTATATCTTGGTCAAAATTAATCTTCGCACTCTTACCACTAGTTACCAAAAGTCTCTGATTAACTTTGATTTGTGCATTGTTATTAGTTTGGGAGAAAGTAGGATTATTAGCAAAAATCCCCATGTATTTTGATCCTAAATTTACATTAAAGCCAGTTGATGGTGCCGTAGTCCCAGATCCAGCAGCAGTAACATTACCAATCTTACCTATAGTGAATGGAGTCTGATAGAGATTGTGTGATTGCGTGAAGTCTTTAGATATTTCTACTAATTTCACAACAAGTTCTACTTGTGGGATCGGCTTGTCAATAGTTCTAATAAAATCATAGAGCTGAGTTAACTGTTGCTTAGAACCATCTGCAATAAAGGCGTTCTGATTAGAGCTAACTTGTACTAAGTTTTTTAATTCCGCTGGTAACAGCTTATTAGCTTCTTGTGCTTCCAAGTATTTAAGAGGGAAGAGTACAGTTCTACTATCAAGTGAGAAGTTCTTATTAGTAGAACTGTAAACAACATAGGTCTCTCCCTTCTTAGTGTAATTAAATTGGCTGCCTGCAAACAATAATTCAAAAGCATCATCTATATTTACTCCTCTAACTTTCAGAGTAATTCTATCAGTAGGATTAGCAGTCATTACCACATCCACACCATAAGTATTAGCAAGGTCTTTAATGATACTTGATAAATCTTCGTTATCATAAGTTAAGTCTGCATATCGCTCTTCCAGCGGTAATGTTAAATCTATATCAGAAGTATCAAAACCCGCAATAAGACTAGTTCCTTTACCACCTTGTTTTTTAAGTATTGTGTAATTATCACCACTTCTACGGAAATCTACATCAGCAGCATCAACTAAACTTAAAAATGCTTTAGTAAAGGGTTGATTATTGATTTCAACAACAGAGATAGTATCTCTATCTTGAACAGATCCGCTGACAGTTATACTTTTACCTGATACTCTTGCCAAAGTTGCAAAAGCATCTCTTGTAGCTATATTTCTTGCAGAGAAATTAACTATAGGATCCTCACTAGGAGCTTGTTTTAGAGTAGCTTCCTTTTTAATCGTTCTCTCTCTTTTAGGAATTCCAACTATTTCTATTAACTTCTCAATCTCTTTAAGATCTTTAGGATTCTCTGGATTTAAACCTGCAAGTAAATCACCATATTGTGAATATAATCTAGCAAAATCTTCTGGTGTTCTATCAAAAGTGTTAGCTAATTTGACATAATTTGTTCTTTTCTGTGCTTCTGTCTTCTCTAAATCACGTTGAGCTTTAGCTTTTAAATCAGCATCTATTTTTGCTGCATCCTCTGCTGACTTAGCTGCTAATGTAGTTTGAGTCGCAGTTGGTATAGTAGTAGTTGTTGTTGTTGTCTTAGCTGGCGTTGTTGTCTTAGCTGGCGTTGTTGTCGTAGTTGTTGTAGTTTTAGCTGGGCTTGATGTTGTTGTTGGCTTAGCAGGACTTACGGTTACAACAGGTGCGGTCGTTTTAACTGGAGTTGTTACTTGTTTCTTAACAACTGGAGTATCTTCCTCTTCTTCATCGTCACCATAGAATCCATTGTCTTCATCATCCCAATCATCATCACTCCAATCGTCATCATCATCAGATGGTTTAGCTGCAATAAATGGAGTCTTCGCTAATGAAACTGCTGCTATTAATTCTTGTTCTTGAATCTTATAGGGAGTAGGGGTAAAAGAATTAGTTAGCGCAGGCCTAGCCATGCCAGATAATATTATTAATGCTATGGTGAGTGTTTTGATTCTGCGCATAAAAGGGCCTTATACAAGAAGGACGCCACTATCATGCCAGAGTTCCCACTTATTCTTTTCTAGTTTTATGCTCTAATCTAATTCTTTCAATAATAGCTTTTACTTCATCCTCGGTAGGCCCTCTGCTCTCTTCGACATCATTGTCTGTATGATTCACAAAGGTACCACCAACGATTTTAAAATTAGATCCTTCCCAAGGAGTATCAGAAGGCGCTCTGAGTATTTCACCAGTCACACCATCTCGAGGGTTAAAAGGAACAACAAGTTTAGAAGCTTTAGCATCTTCCAAAGCTGTCTTATCAGCTTCAACGATCTGAGCTTTATTACTTATCTTCTTACCAAATCTTCTAGTTTTAACTTTACTAGAAGTAGCAGCAAGAGCATAATCAGGTACATCCGTAATAATGTTCATATCCAGAAGCTTTTTCCTTCTGGCTTTTTCTTTCTTGTCTTCATCAGCTATACGTTTAGCTTCTTCTTTCTCAAATCTCTTTTGTTCTTTTTCTCTTTCACGCTCTAAACGTTTCTGCTCTTTTTCGTTTTCACGCTCTAAACGCTTCTGTTCACGATCTTTCTTAAGTTCTTCCTTAAGTCTCTGCTTCTCTTTAAGCTTAAATAATTTCTCACGCTCACGATCTTTCTTAAGCTGTTCTTTTTCACGCTCACGTCTTTGGAGCTCACGCTGATGCTCCTTCTCTCTTTGTAATTTTTCACGTTCGCGTTGCTTAAGAATACGTTCTCTTTCACGTTCTTTCTGAAGTCTTTCACGCTCACGTTGCTTAAGAAGCTTCTCGCGTTCTCTTTCTTTCTGTAAACGCAACTTCTCACGTTCGCGCTCTCTTTTCTGTTGATCTTTAGCCCTGGTTTTGCTTAGGATTTTTTTAGCGGGTGCTTTCTTAGACTTAACAAGTGCTTTCTTAGGTTTAGCCTTAACACTAGTTTTTTTAGCTTTCTTAGATGCTACTGATTTAGAAGTGGACTTAGAGCGCTTCTGATTATCTTCTTTACGCTTTAATGAATAGAGACGTTTACGTTCCAACTCACAATCTCTACATGAGTTAGGGCGGTACGAGATTTTATTTTTAGCTGTAAGTTTGACTCCGCAAACTGTACAGACGGAGTGGGCTGACATATCAGGATTAATTTTAACTTATATTTGACTATGGGCCAAGGCCAAACTAACGACTAATGGGCCAAAATAAAATGATTTAATATATTATTTATGAAGTGCGCTCCTTAGACTCTATCAATCCAAGAGAATCTGGCTTGAATTCATTTGATAAAAATGAATTCAGCCAAAAATTAAAAGACTATAGTGAGCAAAACAAAAATCCTAACTATCCAGAAAATTATTTAAAAATTCTGGGGCTATTTTTATTAGGACGCTACGACGCTTTAGAGACTCTATTGTCCGAGGATCCAAGCTTAATATCCAGTTACCAAATCAAAGCTATAAAAATCCTAAATTTAATTCAAAGCAATAAGCCAGTAACAAACCAGGATATATTTCCCTTCAGCTCTCAAGAATTAAATATCCGCAAAAAAATCTCCAAGAAAATCTCAGCACATATTATTGATTTATATGATGCCATTTCTAAAAATATCAGCAGCATTCCACTCACTAGTGATTTATGGGCACTTAAACCCATATTGCCAGAAATAGTTTTTTACTATGGGAAATATATTCTTGAGAATAAAATTAGCAATGAATATAAAAGATTAGAAGAAGAGCTAACTCAAGCTATACCATTAACAGAAAACGATGAACTCAATAAAGAGAATGAATTAGAGCAAGTCTATCTTAGAACCTTTTTCTATAGAACCATAGGTGATGCTGCTCAAGCGGAAGCTGCTCTTTTAAAATATAGAGATATTTACAAACCAGTGGAGCAAGCTGCTCATATTAAATCACAAGCTAATACGACATTCTATCCGCCTGATCAAGTACTAAATAATTGGGATAAAATTCTTACTGAAGCTGATGCCATTCAGAAAGAAGTAGAACGCAAAGCTGGACTCTTAAACAGCACTTGCGATTATTTCAAGTGCAGTGACTGTTGTTCTAATACTTTCCCAGTTATGACTTTAACTGAGTTTAAATTTCTAGAGCAATGGATGAAAGACAATAATTATCCATTAGAAAAAATTCAAGAACGTTCTGAATTAATTCAACAGGATTATGAAAAAAAATACGGTAAACGATTAACATTAATAGATAAAGAACTAGCAGAGAATGATTTTCGAGGTTCTGAAAATCCATACAATTACAAATTCTCTTGTCCATTTCTTGAGGGCGGCAAATGTTCTATCTACCATGCTCGTCCTTTAATATGTAGAGGCTTTGGCTTATCCACCGATAATAATATTTCAGTAAAAACCTGCAAATATTATTTGGCACAATATAGGCATAATTCGAGTTTGGATAATGAAAGGTATGCCTACGATCTACGTGCAGCAGAAATGCTGGCAGCTTCTAGTGATAAATATTTGACCGGTGCAGAACACCTAAAAGGTACGATAGTGGCGTGGTTTTCTAAGAATTAATCAATAGAGCTTGACATATAAATATGTAATGTGCTATTCTTTGATTTAGAGGTTTATTATTATGGGTAATATCATGAGTTTATTGGGTGGTCTTTTCGGCGGCGGACAAGCTCCAGAAGTTAAACAACCAACAGCACCAGCGGCAGCAGTACAAACCGTTCCGCAAATAAACCCAGCTCAAGCAGAAACACAAAGAGCAGGTAATGCAAATTTATTACAAACATCAGCGCCAACAATAGCAATACAACCTTTACAAACATCACAACCAGCAAATTATGATCTTGTGAAATTTTTAACTGACACTGGACTCAAACTCAATGAATTCAGAACAAATATGTTCGAGGCTAATTTATCTCAACTGACTTCAAATGTTCTAGATGCTATCAATGCAACGCTTAAAGCACTAGGTGGAACCTTAATAGGGAAATTAGTAACACCTACTGAAAAATTAGCCACTCAGCAAACGCCTACACAAGCAGCTCCAACAGCTAGTCCTCAAGCAAGTGAAGCGGACTTAAACGAATTACTTAAATTATTAGGTGGCGGAGAACAAGCGAGTAATCAATCTGTAACTCCAATGCCCCAGACTATGGCTATTAATACTGGTGCTATTGGACAAGCTACACCACCACAACAAGCACCAAGTACAACAGTAACTGCCCCTGCTCAAACAACTCAAGCTACAGCTGGAGCAGAAATGAGTCCACAAGATATGGAAGCAGGTTTAAAAGCATTAATGGAAATGTTAGGAGGAGCAGGACAAGCTCAACCGGCAACAGCAACTCCTAACTCAACTCCTGCCCTTGCTAATAAATAGTTGAGATTCTTTCTTTGATCTAGCTTAAACAAAATCCTAAGTAAAATTAGGCATTTACCTCTTTAGCAAGCATCAAGCTATAATAGTGTTTATGGACACACATAAAATTGACCGTAGAACATTTTTAGCAGGATTAGGAGTAACAGCAGCAGCAGTCGGGCTCACTGGTCTTACAGCATGCGCGCCAGCAGTTAAAGCTAAGGCTCTGAGCCTATCTCATGGCAATGACAGCAGCTTATTTCCGGTCTACGACGGCACTAAATATACTAAGAAGGATTTCTCAGCTCTAACTAAGAACGATAAACTTGGACTCAGTGCTGAAAATATTCAAGCACACTTAGGTCTCTACGAAGGTTACATTACTAAGGTCAATGCCGCAGAAGCAGAGATGCGTGCAGGTGATATCAATGAAACTTCGATGAAGAATTTAGCGTTTGCACTTAATGGTATGGCACTTCATGATATTTATTTCTCTAATATGACTACTTCTAAAACTAATCGCTCTGGAGCTTTGAATAAAGCTATCGAAGCTAGTTATGGTAGTTTTGATAAGTACTTCACAAATTTAACTGGCATTGCAGATCAAGTTACAGGTTGGTCAGTAACAGCACTTAATTTACTTAATGGTAAAGTACTTAACTACGGTTTAGCTGATCATAGTGCTAACTTCCCTAACTTCGTGATGCCGATACTTGCATTAGATGTTTATGAGCATGCTTATCTAATTGATTTTGGTAAAGAAGGTAAGCCTAAATACATAGAAGTATTCTCCGGAATCATTGATTGGGACTTAGTTTCACGTCGCTATGATGCAATGACAACACTATTTAATTAGTTCTCGTAGGCATTTTATAATCACAGAGTTTAGATATCTTCTCCAAGCACTCCCAAGCTTGATCCATAAGATCTCCTTTGTAATCTATTTCATAAGGCTCACCAATTTTTACAACTATCTCTTTAGGGCTCTTATAAGTTATTCCTATTGGAACTAAAGGCACCTTTGCCAATCTTGCAAGAAATATAGGTCCCTTGTTCGGCTTACCAAGCATTTCAGGATTAACAGAACGAGTACCTTCGATAAACACACCTACACCCCAAGCTTTAAAAACTCCGAATGTTTGCAAAGCTTTCTTAGCAGCTTTAAAAGTTTGCGATTCAGCACTCTCTCTATCAATAGAAATAGTGCTAGTAAGGATCATAAATAAACGTAAGAATGGATTAGCAAATAATTCTTTCTTAGCAATAAAAGCTACTGGATAACGAACCGAATGTCCGAGTAAGGGAGGATCATCGTAAGAACGATGATTAGACACAAAGATATAGTTTTGTTTAGGATCAGGAGCTTTACCAGTATATTCAATAGTAGTTTTTTTAAAAATATGAAAATAAGGATTTACAAAAAATATATTAGAGAACCATTGCACAAACACACTTAAGGACGAGTAATAATATAAGTCTTTGATTTTTTTTAATGAACTCTCCATCACACTTTAGATTTTACAATATGCTAAGCTATTATGCGTTATGTCATTTTACGAAACAGAAGCCAGAGTCACTAAAGACCCAATCATGGGGCTAATTCAGATGGCATCCAAAGACAGTTCACCAGATAAGCTGACAGCGATTATTGGTTCAGCTGCTGATGACAAAGGTAAGGTTATAGTACCAGAAGCTGTTCTAGAAACTGCTAAAGAACTCTCTTCTCTAAGTATTAATTTTGAATATGCTCCAAGTCCAGGGATCTCAGGTTTAGCTGAAAAACTTAGTGAAGAATTTCTTGGAAAGAATATTTGTAAGGCTCTTCAAGATCAAGGTATTTATCGTTCTGAGATAGTTACTTCTGGTGGCACTAACGCTATAGCGACTTCATTACTGGCATGCACTAGTGAAAATGATCAGATCATTACTCATAGTCCACACTGGGCTGGTTACGACAGTATTACACTTGCTATCAAACGTAAACCATTAATTAATTTTGATATTTTAGATGCTGAGGACAATTTTAATTTAGTTGCTTTTGAAACTACTATTAAAAACCTTATCGCCTTTAAATCTGATGCTCGTATTATTCTAGTAATGAATACTCCTTTTGATAACCCTCTCGGCAAGGACTTTGGAGTGAATGCCTGGAATGAGATTGGTGAAATATTATCCAAATACAATGATAGAGAGATAATTATTATCCTTGATACTGCTTATATAGACTTTGGACCAGATGGAAAGGATTATTGTAGATTAAGCTTCGTTCCTAATTTATTTAAGAAAATCGATAGCACTAAATTCAAACTTATCATTGCTGGCACTGTGTCTAAGAGCTTTGCTATGTATGGTGCAAGGATCGGTTCTGCAACCTTACTTACTAGTGACGAAGAAGCGGCTCGTTCTTGGAAGGATATTGGTGGTGGCTGCGTTAGAGGTACTTTTAGTAATGCTTCTAGAATTGGACAAGAGATCGCCATCAATATACTTGAGGATAAAAACAAACTTGCTAATATTCATGAATTCCAGAAAGAAACTTCTAGGTTAATAAACAAACGTCGTGATTATTTTATTGAAGCAATGAAAGGCAAACTAGAAGAGCAATACAGGCTAATTAGACCTGATAGTGGATTTTTTATTTCGCTAATGATTGATAATCATAAATATCAGAACTCTACCTTTGCAGAAGTATTCTATAAAAAATTACTTGAGAATAGATTATATGCGCCTCTTATATCTGGACAATTCTTACGCATCCCTACTTGCGGTCTAGCTGAAGCTAAGTTAGAAGAAGTTGCTAAGCGTATTTTAGAAGTAAGTAAACAGATGCATGGAATGCAAGCAGCTTGAAAGAACGTGCCATATTAATAGATATTGTTGATTTAGGAACAGATCCTGCAGAATACACTTTAAGATTAGAAGAATTAGATAGCTTAGTGAAGACTTATGGCGGAGTGAGCATACTTAAGACTTATCAAAAGCGCTCTAAGCCAGATTACAACACTTATGTAGGTCGCGGCAAGGTAGAAGTATTATTCAAGGAAGCTGGCGGCGGAGAGAATGTAGACTTAGTAATTTTAAACAATATACTTAAGCCCAAACAAATATTCAATTTAGAAGAATATCTCACTGAACTGGAAATCGAGCGTTTGAAAGAGCTTGGAAGAGTCGGGACTCCTAAAAAAATCAAAGTCTGGGATAGAGTAGATTTAATATTAAAGATTTTTGATAAACATGCAACTACAGCAGAAGCGAAACTACAAATAGAACTAGCAAGTATTAAGCATATGGGTCCAAGAATATTTGGCATGGGACTCGAGCTTTCTCGTCAAGCAGGTGGTATCGGTGGAGTAGGTATAGGTGAGACCAATACCGAGATCATGAAACGTCACTTAAAGAAGCGCTTACAATTAGTCGAAGAGAAGATCAAAACATATGGTGATATACAGAAACGTCAACGTAACACTCGTAGAGAACGTCACCAACAAACTATAGCTCTAGCTGGTTATACCAATGCTGGCAAAAGCACTCTAGTAAAGGCTTTGACAAAGAAGAAGGACGTCTATATTGCTAATGAACTTTTTGCAACCTTAGATTCTAAAGTAGGAGAATTATTCTTAGCTAGCACTGACGGTAGTTGGGGTAGCAAGTTAATGATTGCTGATACCATTGGTTTCATCCAAGACCTACCTCCTGATTTGATCAAAGCATTTAAGACAACCTTAGCTGAAATAGTAGATGCTGATTTAATTCTGCATGTAATTGATATCAATGATGCTAATATTCATCTCAAGATCAGAGTAGTAGAAGAAATACTAGACGAACTATTAGATAGCAAAGACATTCCTAAGATTTATGTTTTCAATAAAGCAGATTTATTAAAAGAGAAACCTTGGTCAGAGAATGATAAACAAAACTATATCTCTGATCTATTAGATAAATATGCGAGCTACAGTCCTCAAGTGGTTTCTGCGTTAGATGCCGAGGGGCTGAATGAGCTGACGGCAAGTATTAGCAAGAAAGTTGCAACCGCGACTACTTAAATATTTATTCTATAATTACCAATTTCTCAAACTTCGACGAAATAGCACTTCTGATCCGTTTATCAGTTACACACTTATTCAGTAATTCCTTAAATTTTCTCTTATTAAAATTTTGGCTTAAATCTAATTCTGGTAAAGAAGCAAATCTATTACCTTTGCGAGTTGACAGATAAAGAGTATCAAGTAAAGCTTTCTCTGGACTTGCTATTAAGTAACTAATTTTAGAATTAGAAGGTGACCAATTAATCCCATCTAAAAATAGACTAGGATTGAGTTGTATAAACTCATAATTTGCAATTAAAGTTTTTAGTTTTCTTGGTCTACCGGTACTAGCGACTTGAATACTCTGAGGAATTTGAGAAATAATTCCATGGCGATTAAGTGCTGATAAGAACGAAACGTAACCCTGCTCGTTATTTAATAAATAAGGAATCGCAGCAATTGGACTAAAATAAGAATGCCTAGTATTAGCCCAAACCCCTCTGGTTAATTTAACAGTTAGAGCTTTCGCTTCCAATCTTTTAAGATGCTCAGTTGCAGCAGAAATACTTAAACCGTTAAGCAGAGCATAATCTCTGGTTCTAAAAAAAATGAAATCTTCTGAGTTTAATATGTTAACTTTCATTTGCTTATTAGATTCATTACCCTATCTTGTATCTCCCTCCAAATCTCCTCTCCTGAAAATTTTTCTCGATCTTCCTTAGCAAGAAATTCTAGAACCTTGCCTTCATAATCTTTATAATTAATTGAAAGCAAGGCTTCTTCTGCTTTAGCTAGAACCTCCTTGGCCATTTGCTTTGACTTAAAGTTTTTAGTATGCCCACCAATATCCAATATGAAAATATCAAAAGCATCACGTGCTTGAACTTCTTTTCTTCCGGCAAGTGCTTCAATCTTTTGAGCAAGAGCAGTGCTTGCATCATAATGCTGAGCTAAGTAAGAAAGCCTATTGTATTGTCTACTTATTTCAGTATCTATTCTTTCCAGTGAATGCAAATAAAGTTTAAGATCTTTTTTTCTTCTGGAAAACTCTATCTTAGTTGCTAGTTCATCACCAGATTGGTTAATTATTCTGAAACGGAATCTTTGGGTAGTCTCTGTTTGCTTTGCCTTAGCCGGATCATTAATTAATACATCTCGAATACCATAAGTTTTTAATTTTCTTATGAAAGTATCATCGTTAAGAATTTTATAGCCATTTTTCTTTAGAGTTGCTACACTACCAGCTAGTACATCTATATCCATATCTTCAGAATAGCGAGGACTCTTGTAGTAAAAACGCAAATTAACTCCACCTTTAAGAATATAAATAGTAGGATCAGAAATCTTTAGCAATTGCTCTAGGAAGCAAAAATGAAAAATTTCTCTTAATTCTAAGTCAGACAGCATAATTTAATTATACCCCTGAATTCATGAAAATATGAATTCAAACGCATAATTAATTATTAATTAGCCTAATCACTATATTTTTAGTCTTGATCCCAACCCAAAACCATTACCAATTAAATTGAAAAATAGTTAGACATCAAATTTCATTATCAATTATACCTTGGTATAATTAACTAGGTAAGTTTACTTCAAATTGGAGAATTAAAAATGAGAAAACTACAACTAATAAAAGAAATAGCTGAGGACGAAGCTTACGATTACTTTAGTGACAATATTAGACCTTTACCGCAAACTCCTGAAGGTTTATGGGATTTTGCGAGTGGTAAATTTGTCAATAATGATGTTGATGCATTTCGTCATGCTTATGTTAGCGGAGTGTTTACTCAAAAATTTGGAGACCTCATTGCTAATAGTTTAGGTCAATTAAATGAGCTTGAAGGGGATCTTAAACGTAACCAAAGTCCAGAAGAAAAAAATATGGATTTATGGAACAATGAAATTGGAAGAAAATATGGGCAGTTAACAAATTCAAAAAAAGAATTAGCGCAACTTTTAGAAAAAGCGCTTAATAAAAATGAGCTCATTACTACACCAGACCAGAAGCTAGATCCAAGAATTTACCAAGAACCTGATTATACTGATCGGATTAACCCCAATAAACCTGTTGTTGTTCTTGAAGAAAGTTCAACAGGCAGAAATAAATTGTTCTTGGATTTATTACAGGGGGCTGTAATGACTCTGGATACTTTTATTAAAAAAATTAATTCAGGAAGCTATCCAGGTTATTCGATTACTAATATTAATGATGTTTTTGCTCCAATATCTAAACCAGACAAAACGATAACCAACAACTTAGGTTAATTTATGCCTTTTACCCCATATCATTTTGGCCCTGCCTTAGTTGCTAAATCAATATTTAGTAAACAATTTTCTATTACTTCATTTGCAATTTCTCAATTAATTATCGATTTAGAATCTCTTTATTTCTTGTTACAGCAAGATGGACCTGTACATAGATTCCTTCATACTTATCTCGGAGCAACATTAGTTATTTTGCTCACCATTATTCTCACAAAACTTACTTTTAAAATACTAGAAAAGAAGATAACTTGGTCTGCGATTGTGTTTGCAAGTATATTTGGTGCTTATAGTCATATCTTTTTAGATAGTATTATGCACCACGATATCAAACCATTTTATCCCTTCTCTGAGTCCAACCACTTATTAAAAATTATTGATATACCACTACTTCACAAGCTTTGTATTTATAGCGGAATAATTGGATTATGTATTATGCTTTGGAATTTGTTACTAAAGAAAGTCTCTGCGCTGAAAACAAGTCCAAAAGCTTCCTAGCTATTTTTTGATATTCAGCTTGATCTTTCCAAGAGACTTCGGGAAGCTCTATAGATTTAGGTATTTGTAATCCTAGGATAGGGTGTTTCACACATTCTTCTTTAGCAAGTGCACCAGAATTAATACCATGAATAATAGAACGAGTTAGATCTATGCTCATACGCTTTCCTTGTCCATAGCTACCACCAGCCCAGCCCGTATTAACTAGCCAGCAATTAACTTTGGCATGGGAGATTTTCTCCTTAAGTAGATCACCATAAACTTTAGAAGGAAGTGGCATAAACGGTGCACCAAAGCAAGGACTAAATACTGCCTTAGGTTCAACTACTCCCATCTCAGTACCAGGAATACGTGCAGTATAGCCTAATTGAAATTGCTCAGAAGCCTCGTCAGGACTGAGTTTAGCGACAGCTGGCAATACTCCGAAAGCATCGCAAGTAAGCATAATGATGTTTTTAGGATTCTTGCGTACAAAGCGATCGAACTTAGAATTAGGAATAAAATATAGCGGATACGAGATACGCCCATTCTCAGTAATAGATTTATCGAAATAATCTAACTCTCTGTTTTCATTCATTACTACATTCTCTACCGTAGTGCCAAAGCGACGAGAAGCATTATAGATCTCAGGCTCAGTCTTAGCAGTAAGTCCAATTGACTTAGCATAACAACCATCTTCAAAATTAAAGACACCTTCATCAGACCAACCATGTTCATCATCACCTATTAATAACCTCTCAGGATCAGCTGAGAGAGTGGTTTTGCCAGTACCTGAGAGTCCAAAGAATATAGAAATCTCACCTTGTGCATTGGTATTTGCTGAACAATGCATAGGCATAATGCCACGTTGTGGATAAATAAAATTCAATATTGAGAAAACAGACTTCTTGATCTCACCTGCATAAGCCGTACCAGCAATAATCACTTCCTTAGTTCTATAATTCACAATGATAAAAGTATCAGAATGAAGTTCCTTTTCTTTTGTCGGATCAGCTTTAAGACAGGGAGCATGGTAAACCGTATATTCTGGATTAAATTTTTCTATAATCTCATCTCCATAACTCAAACGCGCAGAATTAGTGTTTACCACTGACAGCATATTACGAATAAATAAGCTATGAAACGCAGTCTCTGTGATGACTCTAACGTAGACACAATTCTTAGGATCAGCACCAGCAATACAATCTTGCACAAATAATTCTTGCGATTGCAAATGCTTTATAACTTGTTCACGTAATCTTATAAAAGCCGCTTCAGAAATTGGTCTATTAATATCACCCCAACCAACTGTGTTCTTAGTCGTCGCATCTTCAACAATAAACTTGTCGCTAGCTGCTCTACCAGTATGCTCGCCAGTACTAGTCACCAAAGCTCCCTTGTCTGAGAGCTTAGCCTCACCTTTGCTTAATGCGAATTCATAGAGTTGAGCAGTTTTAAGATTAGAATGTGCTTTACCAAGATCAAGTGATGTTTGTAATTGATTCATAATTAGTAAGATAGTATAACTTAATCATATAATAAGACTCCTCCTTCCTAAGGCTAATATGTCTTACGCCCTTCGGGCGTTTTACATATTAGCCATTCAATAGAATTTAGACTTATAAATCCTTAGATTTTCAACCATTTAGCATATCCATTAGCTTCATTAATATGTCTTACGCCCGAAGGGCGTAAGACATATTAATAATTCCCAGACCTGGGTATAAACTATAAAGTATGAAACAACCAAAAGTAACAGTTATAGGTGCAGGTAACGTAGGCGCAACAGCAGCGCAGAGACTTGCCGAAAAAAATATCGCCAACGTAGTGATGGTGGATGTGATGGGTGGAGTAGCAGCTGGTAAAGCTCTAGATCTAATGGAAGCTAGACCAGTTGAATCACATGATAGAACAATTTTTGGTGGTGATGATTATGCACTGAGCGCAGATTCTGATGTGGTACTAATGACCGCGGGTCTTGCTCGTAAACCAGGTATGAGCAGAGATGATCTTCTAGTAAAGAACTCACAAATCGTCAAAGCTTGTATCGAAGCAGCTTACAAATACTCTCCTAATGCAATTTACATAGTGGTATCTAATCCGGTAGATGCAATGACCCAACTTACGCATCAAATACTAAGTGCTAAAGGTGTACCTAATAATAAAATTATCGGCATGGCGGGAGTATTAGACAGTGCTCGTATGGCATTCTTTATTGCAGAAGCTTTAAATGTATCTGTGAAAAATATCCAACCTTGCGTAATGGGTGGTCATGGTGATGATATGGTACCTGTAGCAAGATATACTACAGTAGCTGGTATCCCTCTCCCTGATTTACTTCCAGCTGATAAAATTCAATCTATTATCGAGCGTACTCAGAAAGGTGGTATCGAGATAGTAAACTTACTTGGTACAGGTTCAGCATTCTATGCACCTGCATCTTCTGCTGTAGAAATGATAGACGCTATATTAAACGATAAGAAACAAATCCTTCCAAGTTCATGTATGCTTACTGGACAATATGGTATTAAAGGTGTTTTCGTTGGTGTACCCGCTAAGTTAGGTTCTAATGGTATAGAAGAGATACTTGAACTAAAACTAAATGATACTGAGCTTACAGCATTAAAAGCATCTGCTACTTCAGTACACACTAATGTGGCTAAGATGAATGAGCTTATCGCTGCTGCAGCTTAACTCTTTCCAAAACTATATTTATGATCTTGGAACATAATCTGATAGTTATCCTTAGCTACTTGGATTTCCTTAAGATCATTAGTCTTAATCACAAAGTACAATTCTTCATCATTATTGAGTTTAGTCACAAGCTTAGAGGATTTAATGCGCTTAGCTGGTAGATGTCCATAATAAGTAACACTAGGTCTCTCGATATTAACAGTATAAAGATTAGTTTCAGCAGGAAGCATAGAAGAAAATTTACGAATCCCACCACTAAGACGTTCACTGAGCGGCATTAATACTAATAGTACACTAGCCAATAAGGCAATACCCCAGACCGCAATAATTATAGTAATAGTTTTTTGAGTAAGGGATTTTTTCAGATAAATAGCAACAATTATAGCTAGTGGCAAGTAACAAGGCAAAATATAATTAATAAGCTTAGTACTAGCAAGAGAGTAAAACACTATTACAGTAGTAAACCATATCAAAGAAAATTTCACCAAGTCATTTTCATAAGATACTTGAGCCTTATTTTTAAACCAATCAGTAAAAGCTTTAGGTAAAAATAGTGCCCAAGGCATAAACCCTATAATAAAAGTAGGAACATAAAACCACCAGGCTGCTTTATGACCAGAGACTACGCTAGTATAACGATTAAGATTGTGCTCCAAGAAAAATGCTTTGGTAAACTCTCCTGCTGTAGCATAGTGCACAGCTATATACCATGGGAGAACCAAAACTAAAAATATTAAAATCCAAACAAGCAATAAACTCCATACTCTCTTACAATATCCAAGTAAATCTTTATTAGCTAGTAAATAAAAGAAGATTATTAGTCCTGGAAGAATCAACGCCACAGGACCCTTACAAAGCACTCCTAGAGCGGCTGACACAGCTGAAAGCAATAAAAACTTATCATTACTAGGTTTACTAGAAAAACTAATATTATCCTCCTTTTCGGAACACACGCTTCGCGTGGTTCCAATCTTTTTTAAAGCGGCATCACTAACAAAACTTCGTTTTGTAGGATGCCTCTTACGAGAGTAAGTCAAGAAAAATATTATCAAAGTAGATGATATACAAAGATTTAATAACATATCAGTCACAGAAAGTCGTGCCATAACGAAAAATTCTATCGAAGTAGCAAGCACAAGCGCACTAAGCATAGCCACACCTGTTGTAGAACCAATAAAAAATGATAGGATCACAAGAGCCAAAGCTGAAATAGCAGATGGCAACCTTGCGGATAATTCATTATCACCAAATGCTTTTATAGAAAGAATTTCAGACCAATAAAACAATATAGGTTTATCGTAACGAGGCTTTCCTGCAAACTGAGGAATAATATATTCTTTCTTAGCGATCATCTCTCTAGCTGCTTGCGGATACCTAGGTTCATCCATATCAACAAGTGCATAAGAACCAAGCTTAAAACTGAAAAGTACTGATGTGAATAAAACGACTAATAATAGTGATCTATAGTTGAGAGACATAATTTAAATGATATCAGCTATTATATAGCTATGTCTCTTATCGCTTTACTCGTTTTAATTCTCTTTGCTAGCACTACAGGCACTATCACTGGCTTTGGTACTTCTACATTAATGCTACCAGTTATACTAATATTCCATCCACTTAGTGATGCACTGATATTTGTTACTATAATTCATTGGTTTAATGCCGTATGGCGCTTACTCTACTTCAGAACTGGATTTGATCTCAAATTAGTACTGACTTTTGGTATCAGTGGAATAGTTACATCTATTATCGGAGCTAAGGTTGTTTTTCTGGTTGACGAATATATTCTTACTAAATTAATTGCTGTTTTCCTTTTAGCATATTCTGTTTTCCTTCTGAAAAATCCTTCATTCCAAATTAGCTTCAACAAACGTACTGGAGTAATCGGCGGAGCGCTTTCAGGATTCATTGCAGGAATCTTTGGTATGGGTGGTGCTATTAGAAGTGCGTTTCTTGCTGCGTTTAATCTACCAAAAGAAATCTACTTAGCAAACTCAGCTCTACTCTTAGCCATTATTGATACATCTCGCTTACTGACTTATTTCTACGAGAAGCAAGGCATCGGTAATTTATTAGGGATGAGCTATACCAATGTTATAATTTGCATCTTGTTTTCTTTTATAGGAGTAAGCCTCGGCAAAAAGATCGTAGATAAAATTCCTCAAGAGCAATTCAGAATAATCATCGCAGTATTCTTGATGATAATTGCAGTTAAGCTTTTTTGGAGTTAGCCCTTCAACATCGGAGCAACCTTAGTAAAGAACTCCACTTCCCATTTCTCAAAATGTGCAGAATAGTCTAAATCCATATCTTTACGCTCTAGTAACTGAGTAGCTCCAAGCTTCTTAATGCTTTCATCTACTCTGCGACCACAACCACAGAAGTCTTGATAACCTCTATCACCCATCGCCAGGACTGCATATTTCGTGTTAGCTAGATTTGGACTAGAAGCTGAGTACAACTCCTTACAAAATTTATCCGCTGGTCCTGGAGGATCACCTTCACCCCAAGTAGATATAACAATTACGACATGTTCCATAGTAGCCAGATCAGCAACTTTGACATCTTTCAGGCTCTTGCGAATTACATCAAACTTAAGAGCATCACCAGCCTGCTTAACCAACTCTTTAGCAGTAAGTTCTATACTCGTAGCTAACTTCTCTGAGTTACCTGATTCTGTTCCGTATAATACATTAAGTGTTGCCATAAATATATTCCTTATTCTGCTTTAGCTGCAATACCACAAGCTTCCAATGCTGCCTTAATAGCCTTATGAGAGATACCGCCTTCTGCTGGTGCTTTCTTAGATGGATCAGCTTGAAGTTTGTCCTCTTCTTTTTGACGCTTAGTCCTGTAACCTTTCATCTGGAAGTACTTCCTAGATTGATCTTGAGTAAGAGTTAATCTATTAATGTCATAAACTAGATCCTCACGCGTCTCTTCTGACATCTCAAAATCCACCGTGTTAATAATACAGTCTGTTGGGCATACTTCGGTACATAAACCACAGAACATACAAAGTCCATGATCTATATAGAACTGCGATGACTTAGCTTTAACAGTGTCATGAGCAATAACAGAGATACAAGCATCAGGACAAACTCTCTCGCATTGTTTACAAGCAATACAAAGATGTTCACCGGTATCAGGATCAACATTCAGAGCTAATCTATGACGAGAGCGTGAATAAAGTTCAGGCATTTTATTAGGGTAACTAGAAGTGATAGGATCACGTCCAGTATGTTTAAACACCGTATACATACCAAGGAAGATATTATAGAGCCCATCAACTGTCTTGGTGACTGGTTTAGAAGCTGTCTCTAGTATTTTAATCAATGTTGCCATATTTTATCTTTTATCCTTTACTTATTTACCCCAAATACTCTAAACACAAAGCCACTAAGAAAATTATAGCTAATGTCAATGGAATCAAGAATTTCCAACCAAACTCCATAAGCTGATCTTGTCTTAAACGTGGCAATGTAGCTCTAATCCAGATCGCAACTAAGAACATCAAATATATCTTAAGAATAAATACTGCTGATGTTAAAATCCAAACGAAGTTTAAATCTACTAATAAACCATTAAGATTGCCAATCACTGGCAGATTAAGACTAACTTTAGCCAATGAAGCATAGAGAGCATTCTCTGTTTCAACACTGATAGGTAGATGTGATCCACCTAAGAAGAGTACAGCAGCTACACCTGATGCGATGAACAAGTTAGTGTACTCAGCAAGGAAAAATAGAGCAAATTTCATTCCCGTATATTCTGTGTTATATCCAGAAACCAGCTCTGACTCAGCTTCCGGTAAGTCAAACGGAATACGATTCACTTCTGCTGTAGAAGCAGTAATAAAAATTATAAACAATACTACACATAGAAGCGTAAACAATAATGGTACAAAGCCCTCAAGGAAACTAGAACCTGCATTAGCAAAGAGATTCCAGACTTGAGGTAAATGACCATTGCCAAAAATATTCCAGTTCAATATTCCACCTGCTTGACGATCAGAGATCTCAACTAAGTTAGCAGAACCAGAAATAAGTACAAGAGCAATCATTGCTAAAACTAATGGAATCTCATAAGCAACCGCTTGTGAAGCAGATCTCAAGCCACCTATCAGCGAATATTTATTATTAGAAGCCCAACCACCCATAACTATGGACATAGTTCCAAGCGATACTAGTCCTAAAATAAATATCAAACCAATATCAAGATCAGTAGTAACAAAGACCCCAGCATTATTAGAAGCTACAGAAAGTAAAGGTAGAAATACCACCATCGCCGGTGCAAAGAACAACGCAGGAGCTAGAGTGAAAAGCAATGCATCAGCACCTTTCGGAGTGATGTCTTCCTTGAACAATAATTTAAGTGCATCAGCAAAGGTCTGCAAGAAACCATTAGGACCAACTTTATCCGGTCCAATTCTCACTGTTAATAAGGCTAGAAACTTACGCTCGCAAAGCACCATAAACATAGCGTTTACAGGAATTACAGTTGCAATAGTTACTGTAGGTGCGAGGTAAGCCACAATCTCAGCGATCTTAATAGCAGTACTTGCATCTATGTGAGTTAAACCAGGTAAATAATCAGTAATAAGGATCGGCAGTAACCAAGCGAAGGTCACTCCCCCACCAGCTGCCGCACCGAAAACTATAGTAATCCAAACTGCAGCTAATACAACAAACTTTGCGGCTTGTGTTAAAGCTGAACGAGTAGCAAAATGCTGCCTCGGGTGAAAGCGGTTCAATAAATCTAAGTCTATAGCTTTGGTACTCATAATGTTTATAGGAAAGGATAATTCATCCCTAGTATATGCTACTTTATATTAGCTTCTAGGTAAAGTCAGATAAGTTCACGAGTATTATTTCAAGTTCTCTTTAGCACTCATTGCAAAGCCCAAAGTACCTTCAACAGTGAGCTCACCATCTACTTCCCCACGGAAATCAAATTTACCAAAAGGAAATCTAAACTTCTTCAATTCAACAGTTAATTTAAGTTGATCACCAGGCACTACCATACGACGAAACTTAACCGCATCTAACCCAGTAAAAATTCCTAAATAACCGTAACGATATTCAGGTAATAAAAGCATAACAAGACAAGAAAGCTGCGCAGCGGCCTCAAGCTGAAGCACACCAGGCATAATAGGAATCTCAGGGAAGTGTCCCATAAACTGTGGTTCATTTACTGAAATATTTTTGTAACCAACAGCAGACTTACCAGGTAGTAATTCAAGCACCCTATCTATCATCACGAAAGGATATCTATGCGGGAGTATTGCTTGAATTTCTTTTATATCTAATGAAACTTTATCTGTAGTATTTGCCATAAGCTCTATTGTAACTGTTGTTTATGTTTCGTTAATCATAGCATGTTAGAGGTCTACTTCTTACCGAGCTTCGTAAAAAAGCTCTTAATAGAAGCTCTGCTCTCAGGATCTTTTAGTATATGAATAAGCGGAGGTGCAGCTGAAACAAAACAAATCAAAAGTATAATAGGTAATAAATATTTATCTACATCTGGAATCAAATTACCTAGGGAATAGCCTGCAAAAGTAACACCAATAGCCCAGAGTGCCGCTCCAATAATGTTATAACGAATAAAGGTAGGATAATGCATAGAACCAACTCCAGCTACTATCGGAGCAAAAGTTCTGACTATAGGTATGAATCTACCAAGCACTATAGTTTTAGCACCATGCTTTTCATAAAATGCCTGAGCCTTTATTAAGTGGCTCTTATGAAAAAACAGCGAATCAGTTTTGCTAAATAATTTTGGTCCAACTTTACGCCCAAAGAGATAACCTACTTGCAATCCTAAAATTGCAGCAAGAAAACATCCGGGAATTAATATAGACAATGACAAGTGTCCTTGAGAAGCTAAGAAGCCAGCAGTGAAGAGTAGACTGTCACCAGGTAAGAAGAAGCCAAAAAATACTCCCGACTCTAGAAATATCATTGCAAAAATTCCGATATAACCTACAGTCTCTACTAAATCTTTTAAATCCATAATTTCCTTCTAAGCTATACGATAATGGGCTCAGAAGATTTCTCTAGCTCAAATGCTTTATGTATAACGTTTACAGCTTTGTCTGCGTCTTCTAGTTTAATAATACAACTAATCTTAATCTCACTAGTAGATATCATCTGTATATTAATCTTAGCATCTGAAAGAGCCGTGAATAACGTAGAAGCCACTCCTGGTCTATTAAGCATGCCAGCTCCCACTATTGATACTTTAGCTATATTCTTATCAGCAATAACTTTAGTACCTTCGATATCTTGCAAAATCTCTTCGCAACTAGCTTTAGCTAGATCAGCATCCTCAGTCGGCACAGTGAAAGCTATATCATTAATGCCATCACGTGACACAGATTGAATAATCATATCCACATTAATCTTTCTTTTGCCAAGCTCACCAAATACTTTACTAGCTATACCAGGTCTATCAGCTACACCAAGTATGCCAATTCTTGCTTGCTTAGTATCCAATGCTACTCCACTAACGGCTTTGGTTAATTCCATTTCTTTCATCCTTTTTATACTTACTACAGCAGTCCCCTTATTCGCAGAGTTAAAAGTATTTCTCACACGAAGATCTACATTATATTTCTTAGCTAATTCTACAGAACGCGGGTGCAGAACTTTTGCCCCCAAACTCGCTAGCTCTATCATCTCTTCATAACTTATGAAATCAAGCTTGGTAGCTTCCTTCACTAAACGCGGATCAGTAGTGAACACTCCATCAACATCAGTATAAATATCACAACGTTTCGCATCGAAAGCCGCAGCCAGAGCCACAGCAGAAGTATCAGAACCACCACGTCCAAGAGTAGTCACTTCACCATCTTCAGTAATTCCCTGAAACCCAGCTACTACCACTATTTCACCTTGATCTAAATGTTTATCAATTCTATCTCGCTTAATCTCTGCAATCCTTGCTCGATTATGTGCTTGCTCAGTAATACATCCTGCTTGCCAACCTGTAAGTGATACCGCTGCATGACCAAGCCTCTGAATAGACATCGCTGTAAGCGCCATAGACACTAGCTCACCTGTTGCAAGTAACATATCAAGTTCACGCCCACGACAACCTGGACAAACTTGGTTAGCCAAATCTACTAAGCCATTTGTAGTCTTACCCATCGCTGAAACTACTACAATAACGTTATAATTCTCTGCTTCTCTAATAGCAATCTTAGAAATACGTTCAATACATTCAGGATCTGCAACTGATGTGCCGCCGAACTTTAGCACAAGGATATCTTTTTTAGCTTTAGAAATATTGTTGCTCATTTATTTTACTATTTACTAACCAAGGTCTTAATTTTAGTATTTTTCGAGTAAAAATACAGGAAAGTTAAGGTTTTTGTTAGGTATTAGCTAGAAAATAATAACTAGATTAGTGTCTATTTTTGCAGCCTTTCTGCCATCAATTCTTGTAGAACTACTGAACTTTTTAAGACTTGAGTCATTAGGTGTACAGGCCATTTTACCTATCACATTAACCTTAAATGGGAAGCAGTCACCATTATCGCTACGTAGTTCTCTTCCTGAACCTTGCCCTAAAGTAGAATCGAGCTTAAGAATAAATAACTCATCTCGTTTAGCAAAAATCGTCGGATTGATAATCATATAATTATTTACTATAAAACCTATTCTATCAGCAGTCTCAAAATCAGCCTGACTTAGATTAGAAAGCTTAGTTGTATTATTCAATAATCTATAAGTAAACTTGTAACCCAAGTAAGTACTAGTGATGTCTTTAATTACTAATCTTCTGTGGATAGAATCCTTACCACTATCATGCACAGACCAAGCAGCTTCTACTCTGTTACTTACCTTAGTTTCATCATCCAGAATATCCGTTGATATAGCATTAGAGCTAGGCACTAAAGCTGCACTAACACCACGTTTCACAAACTTAATATTAGCGACAGCAGAATCATTAAAACTAGATCCATCACAACGTGCTGAATCATCTGCCAATCTATCTCTAAATTTCTTTATAACAGAACTAGCATCCACACCTACGACACAATCAGCAAGCTTAGTCTTAATCTCAAAACCTGGACCACCTGCTAAATCAAAATCAATCTGAGCTACGTAAGTTTGCGTCTGACCTAAATTAATCAAATCAAAAATCACCGTATCTTTAGTTAAAAACCCTTCTAGTGAATTAGTGTCACTAGTAAGCGACAATTGCTTATAACTGAATCGAGCAGTGTTGTTCTTAGCTACAACAATAGTCACTTCTATAGAATCTATCAAAGCATCATTTGCATCTAAGATATCCCAAGTTCCCACCAAAACTTCCGAAGTATCAGCCGTAACATTGGGCTTAGCCTTTACCAAGCCCTGACTTAAGAGCAAAAGTACAACACAAAAAACTACTGATTTAAAGTTCATCTTCAATTTCATATAGACGCGTTATTAACAAACTTGTTCCTTATAGTAAATTTTGTTATTAATTGATTAGAAAATAAATAATCCTTAACTCTGCCTTAAATAAAGCTGTCTATAAGCATGGTAGGGAGTAAGGGTATGACGGTGTTAAAGTCCTCTAATATAGGCAAAAAGCTAGATAGTTTGCCGGCAAGTTCGCCAGCAGTTACCAAGTTATTAAGTATTATTGATGATCCTAAAACCACTCGAGATGATATTCTCAAACTGGTTACTTTAGATCAAGTGTTATTTGCTAATGCTTTTAAATATGCCAATTCAGCTGCAATAGGCAGTTTTCGTAAACTAGAATCTTTAACAGAAATAATTGATATCTTAGGGTTTGGAATTTTAAAGAATATTGCGATATTGACAGCCTTGCGTAACGTTACCGTTGATAAAAAATTATGGTTTGAAGGTGTATTCCTTGCTATAGCAGCTAAGTCTATAGCTAAAAAACTTAATAAGGATAAATATTACTGTGACGAAATCTTCATAGCAGCACTAATGCAATCTTATGGAGTTTTTGTTTTGAGTCATTTCTATCCAGATAGTTACTCTGAGTGTAGATCCATAACTAATTATCAGGAACGTATTGAAAAAGAAAGAAAAACTTTCGAGATGAGTCACTTAGATATTTCCGCTGCTGTACTACTCGATTGGGGTTTACCTCAGAAGGTGACAGAGATTATCGCCAATCAAGCTTCATATAAGGATAAAGCTACTCAAGAGCAAAATACTATCATTGAGCTTGCTAGATTCCTGCTAGGAATGGAATCTAAAGGGGATGAAGAGATTAAATATCTTTTGAAAAGCAATCAAGAATTGCAGAATAATTTAGCTAAGCAAAAAATTACTCTGTATATTGACCAAGAGTTTATTAATAAGCTATTTGACGAGACTAAAGATTTAGTAAGTATATAATGGTGCTTGAAAGCAGGATTGAACTGCCGACCTCTTCATTACCAATGAAGTGCTCTACCACTGAGCTATCCAAGCATGGAACTCAGATATTCTATCATTTTTAGAATAAAATTAACCTTAAACTACGGACAAACGTATTTTAATATATCACCCTGAATAGTACCTTCTTTAGCATATTCATATTCGTTCTGAACCCATTTAGAATCTATGAGCTTATTAGATCTATCATAAAGTTGATAGGAGTTAATTAATGCGACTTGTCTTGCACAATCATAATCTACACTTGAATCTACTCTACCTACCATCATCGTACCTGAGACCTCTCCTGGTTTCTTACCACTAAACTGGATTGCTTCTTCCATATCAAAAACCATTTTCACCCAAGCACTACACTTACCGTCTTTGCACTCAATACGATTTTTATCGACGTAAATCTTTTTAGGATTATCACCCTTCACTTCTGTCACTTGCACCCAATCATTAGCAGCATATTTAAAAGGATTAGCGCATGAGCTTAAAGTCACAATCATTAATGCAAAAACTAAAAAACGAGACTTCATTATATTTGTTATACCCAAAAAATGGTGTCCTCGAGGAGACGAATCCTGTAGCCGCGAAGCGGCGTTACAGGATGATATCAAAAAATCCTACCATAACCATAGAAAATGGTGTCCTCGAGGAGACGAATCCTGTAGCCGCGAAGCGGCGTTACAGGATGATATCAAAAAATCCTACCATAACCATAGAAAATGGTGTCCTCGAGGAGATTTGAACTCCTACAGCCGAAGCCACTACCACCTCAAAGTAGCGTGTCTACCAGTTCCACCACGAGGACTGAACCGTTAAGGATTCTAACAGAAAAGACCCGTTAATACATTAATCATTGTGATAGATTAATGGTTTTTTAGTCTAAAAATCTACCTCTTAATAAATGCACTCATACTATTACATTTCTCTAAAATACTTTGTGCAAGACCTTCTGCTTGTTTTCTAATCTCAGGTACTGCAGTAGTTTCCCAAAGCTGTCCTTTCAATGGTGGTCCAAGAGTATATAGAACTCCCTGAACATTTCCTTCTGCATCCTTGAGTGCTCCTTGCTCATTAGCATCCAATCCTAAAGACATCTTGTCTGCTTTAATTAAACCCTTAGTAAACAAATCAATAATCAATGGATCTTCAATCTGACAGAAGTCAAGCTCTGAACCAGTGCAATTAATTACTTTTGCAACTTTATATTCCAATGTCTCTTGATTATTTCGTGCTTTAACATGAACAGTAACCATATCATCAGCTTCTAAGAAATCATGCACTCGTCCTGCAATAATCTTTAATTGTCCTGATGCAATCATCTCATTGAACTTCGCTGCAGCAACTGGTGGACAACGGTGTCTGTGCATATCCCAATATGGTCTAATAAATCTAAAGAAACGATTTTTATCCTTGTCGGAGAAATTAGACCAAAGGTTTTGTGTATGAGGTCTAATCGAATCGAATACCTGTCTCCAATCACCACCTTGAAACTCAATAGCTTTCACTGCTTGGCGGAACTCTCTGAGTAAAGCCCTAAGAGATACATCCTTGGCTAAATTCCAATCTAAAGGATAATCAATCTTCTTGTAATTAAGATTATGAGTCGCTGGATAAAGACCATGTCTAGAGACAGCATAGATAGGCGCAGTCAATCCTTTACCATTGAGCTCAATCGCCTTATCCATCATCGTTAGACCAGTACCAATGAGCATTACTGGGGCATTTAATGAAACAATCTTATCAACTTGACCTGACCAAGGATCTTTTTGATAAAGAGGACTATTGTAAAAACTAACTTTTTTAACCTTAACATTCTTCGGTGGATAATTGCCCACCGCTAAAATTATATGATGAGCTTTAAACTGAATGCCGCTAGATAGAAATACCGTCGCAGAGCCATCATCATTCATTTCAATAGAACCCGCTTCATCATTGATTCTAGTAAAACTAATACTATTAGATTTGTTTCTTTCTGCATCATTGAGAACACCTTCTAAATATTCTCCGTATAACATTCTTGGCACAAAAGTATCTTTCTGGATTTGCGGATCTCTATTATTAGCCCATTGATAAAAATGTTCTGGTTGATCTGGGAAAGCACTCATACCTCCAGCAGGAACATTGAGTAAATGCTGAGGACTATTAGTAGAATAAGCAAAGCCTCTTGAAAACCTTGAAGCCCGCTCTATCATTATGATCTGTATATTTTCGTTAACATTTTCCTGGAACTTTCTCATCAACTGAGTAGCGATTAGAGTTCCACTAAAACCACCTCCTATAATTGCAATGTTTCGAGGTTTCTTAGGAGTAGTTGCTGCGAAGCAATCGCCATCACCATCATTAAGATTGAGCTTCTGTATATTAGCAGCATTAGCATAGCCAAGAGTATCGCTATATTCTTGCTGAGATAATGGTGGAGAATAAATATGCAAAGTTACTAATTTCTTATTAGTGTTATTCTTCACACTGTGTCTAGTTTTGGGCGAAATATACTCTAGATCACCAGCTTTAAGAGTGCCCGTAGAAACTTTCCCATCTTCATACTCAGTAACGTGATCCATCTCTCCTTCAAGAATAAAAGTCATAGCATCTGAATTACCGTGTCCATGAGTATCAGCACCTTGACCAGGAAGCCAACAAACTAGAATAATTTCAATATTGTCTGTTTTAAATACTAAATTGCGTGCATAATTTTCACGCAGAAAACTTTTAAGGGCATTGATATTAAAAGCTGTCATGGGAGAGTACCTAAAAGTTATCTGCCCTAAAAACTAATCTTTAAAACTAGGATAGTTACCGGACTTTTGAAGCCAGTTCTAAGCCCTTACAAGACTTTTTTAGTTCATCAACCTTATCAAGCTTCTCCCAAGGTAAGTCTAAATCAGGTCTACCAAAATGACCATAAGCAGCCACATCTTGATAAAAACGTCCACCATTAAGTTTTGGCATTTCTCTTAGTTTGAAGTTCTTGATAATAGAGTATGGTCTGAAATCAAAAACCTTCTTCACCAGTTCAGTAATCTCTTCATCAGCAATCACACCAGTACCAAAAGTTTCCACATGAATACTTGTTGGGTGAGCCACACCAATAGCATATGACAATTGGATTTCACACTTAGTAGCGAGTCCTGCTGCCACAATATTTTTAGCAGCATATCTTGCAGCATAAGCTGCAGACCTATCTACTTTAGTAGGATCTTTACCGGAGAATGCTCCGCCACCATGACGTGCATAACCACCGTAAGTATCTACAATAATCTTACGACCAGTGAGTCCCGCATCTCCTTGAGGTCCACCAGTAACGAATCTACCAGATGGATTGAAGAGGAACTTAGTTTGAGCATCAGGTTTAATAGGATAATTCTTAAATACTGCATCTACAACTTTGTCCTTGAGATCTTTTGCAATAATAGCTTGGATTTTATTGTTGTCAGTTTCACCTTTAACAATAGGATCATGTTGAGTTGAAATCAACACAGTATCCACTCTTACAGCTTTACCATTTTCATAAGCAAGAGTTACTTGCGCCTTAGAATCTGGTCTAAGGTAATGAATATCAGGATCATTTTTTCTTACGTCAGCAAGTTTCTTCATTAATTGATGAGATAAAGTGATAGCAAGCGGCATGTACTCAGAAGTCTCATCACAAGCAAAACCAAACATCAACCCTTGGTCACCAGCACCAACTAAATCAGCTGGATCTTGAGAAACCTTATCGCGAGCTTCTTTGGCAGTAGTTACACCAGCAGAGATATCAGGACTCTGTTGATCTAGAGTAACCATTACTGCGCAATTGTCTGCATCAAAACCACCACCTGATTTCTGGTGATAGCCAATCTCACGGACTTTATTACGTGCTATTTCACTAATAGGTGCATAAGCTTCCGTGGTAATCTCACCGCCAACGATAATTAAACCAGTAGTACAGAATACCTCACAGGCAACTCTTGCTTGCGAATCCTCAGTTAATATGGCATCCAAAACGGCATCCGATATTTGATCACAAATTTTATCTGGGTGGCCTTCACTGACTGACTCTGATGTAAATAAATAATTTTTAGACATAGATATGAATTGTAGCAATTGATTCTCAAGATAAGCAACTATAGTCTAAATGGTCTAGTCCGGAAATCTGAGTTTGCCTGCTCCTGCTTTTGTCAATGTTATATCCAAGGAAACCTCATTATGGCAAACTCAAGCATTGAAGAATTATTAACAGAAATCCTAGTTATTAAGGATCTTTATATCTGCGGCAGAATGAATCAGTCAATTTGCTATGCAGTAGTAGGTGCTGGCGAAGAAGAAAATTTCTCTAAGAAAAACTGGTCTCAATACGAAGAATTAAGTGATTCATACATCAAAGACTCTATATCAGAATTACTATTCAGAAGAGACGATATTATCGACAAGGTGGCAGATTGTGGACCTGTATCTATTAATGTGGTATTTGATACCAGTTATTTAGATTTTGATGAAGATTTAATTAATGACATGATGTTTGATTTCTATGGTGCAAGAGACACTATAGCTTTTGCAAGTTCATATAATTATTTTAGTGAAGACTTCAATGCCATACTCTCAGAGTTTGTGCTCACTGAGCTGAATTAGACTATCACATACAAAATTAATCCTGTTCTAGAAGCTCCCAGATGCAAGGCATGCGAGCGTCGAGGATGCGGAGTTGACTATCCGTCAATGAGCATCCGAGACGCGAAGCATAACACAGCAGATGGGACTTCTAGGACAGGATTAAAAACAAAAGACCAGGGATTACGCCCTGGTCTTTCTTTTAAAATCATTAGAATAAAATTTATCTTCTGCTGAAATTATTATTTCTTGGTCTGCCACCGCCACCACCGTAGCCGCCTCCGCCGTAGCCACCGCCACCGCCGCCTGTGCTGGTACGTGGTCTAGCGTAGTCGATCTTAAGAGCTCTTCCTTGGAATTCTTGACCATTGAAAGCCTCTAGTGCTTTTTCAGCATCTTCATCGCTCGCAAACGTTACGAATCCGAATCCTTTGCCTTCAATTAGCTTAGTTTCAGTTACGTTGTGGTTCGCAGCAAACAGACTGTGAAGTTGATCTTCAGTTACGTCGTAGTTTACATTTGCTATGTACAGTTTATTTTTTTGCATTTTTTTAAGTTGTCCTTTTTCCTTAATTTGAAGAAATAACAAGCATCTCTTCGTCGCGATCAATTATACTACTTTTCCCTATCCAGGGTAAACATGGCTAGATCATTCAGGGCACTTTTATATGCTGAATCATTAAGAATGCTAAGTGAGTTGATTGATTGCATGACTAATTCTTTAGCCTTAGCGCGGCTTTTCTCCATTCCACCTGATTCTTTGACCATTGCAAAGATTTCTTGGCTTAATTTGTCATTATCAGGTTGCTGAGCCAAGTTTTCTATCTTATTTACCAGCTCAAGGTAAATAAGATTATTATCCTTTTGCAAAGTTTCAAGAGTATAAAGTACAGGAATAGTAATTTGGCCTTCCTTAAGATCAGCGCAGCTAGGCTTGCCGAGAGTCAAAGTATCAGAACTATAGTCAAGAATGTCATCAACTATTTGGAAAGCTAAACCCAAATATTTACCGTAATTAGCACAAGCCTCAATCAACCCTGCATCAAGACCAAGTGCCAAAGCTGGAGCCTTAGTACTAGCTTCAAACAAGGAAGCTGTCTTCTTATAACTTTTAGAATAGTAATAATCCCAATCAAGCTCTGTGGAGAATTTTTTCTCTACTTGGCGAATCTCACCATCACAGAGATCTTCAAGCACTTTAGCAAACAAGGCTGTAACATCGTTATTGGCTACCTTACCGAGATTCACTGCTGCTCTAGCAAACATAAAATCTCCGCTAATAACAGTGATAGCATTATCCCACTTACTATTAGTAGTAGGCTGACCACGACGAATCATCGAATTATCGATGATGTCATCATGAACCAAGCTTGCAGTATGAATCAATTCACTGATTTCTGCAATTAAATAAATATTTTCATTTATTTTCTCACCAAGAGCTTTGGTCATAAGAAAACTCAAAGCTGGTCTAAGTCTCTTACCACCAGCTTTAAATATTTCTTGCAATATGCCACATAGAGCTCTAGAACTTGGGCTAATATCATCAATTAAACGCTTATCTAAGATTTCTATTTCAGAAATCACCGGGTTAAGAATACCTTGCAAGCTTGTACTAATAGTTTGAGACATTTATAGTATTATTCTAACCCAAGGGTCTATAAAAAAGTCTAATGAACCATCATCATTACATGGCAAGAGTTTTAGAACTCGCTAAAACAGTACCCAATAATGAGGTTCCAGTAGCAGCCATAATAGTAGCCAATGGGGAAATTATCGCTCAAGCTATTAATACTAGAGAACGCGATACTTCAATCCTTGGACATGCAGAAATTAATGCCCTAGAACAAGCAGCCAAAACTCGTCAAGGCTGGAATTTATCAGACTCTACTATTTATATAAACTTAGAACCCTGTGCCATGTGTGCTGGTGCTATTTTACAAGCACATATTTCCGAAGTGGTTTTTGGCGCTTATGATATTAAATCTGGTGCATTAGGTTCACGTTATAACCTAATCACTAACAATTTAAAAGTGACTAGTGGAATTATGGAAGAAGAGTGTGTGGCTTTGCTATCAGAGTTTTTTATCAAAGTACGAAATTAAATTTCGTCAATGCGAGCCATGAAGGCGACTTTAACCAATAATCTTATATGCTGCTTCTAATCCAGCAATAAATTTATCAGGCTTAGCCCAAATCTCCTCAAGTCGCTCAGCTTGCGTCTCACGGTAAAGTCGTTTGATTTGCATCTTATTAATGTTAGCTCTGCAATAAGCACTAATAAATAAACCAACGCGAGGATTCTCTATCGATAGAGATTTAGTATCCACACCAAAATAGTCAAAAAGCTGAGTAAATCTCAGTTCTATAGCTTTCTCACCTATCTTATAAAAATCTGCAATGGCTTTATTAGAGAAGCCAATACAACTTAAAATGAGAGTTTGCTTTAACTGATCGCTAAGTTCCTCGACTAATCGAGGATTTGCGGTGCTATATATATCACAAATATCCTCCGCTATTAAACTAAACAATAATCTAACTCTTGGATTAAAATTTTTTCTCAGATCATCAGCTGCTTTAGTAGCTTTATTACCAAGTTTAGTATTTAACTCAGCTAAAATCCTCTCCACACTTTTAATCGAAATATTTGCTTCTTCAGATATAGTTTTATTACTAAATCCTAATGCCAAAAGCTCTATTAAGGCCAATCTCCGACCTCTAAAAAAACCACTTGGCTTAATAAGAATCTCAACTTCTATTGGAAAACTCGCCATAGATTGAGCTTAAGACTGCTTTCTCAATTCCTTAACGTCATTTATAATTTCTGCCACATGTTCTGCAGGCTTAATTTTAACGTAATGCTTAACTATGACTCCCTTAGGATTAATCAAGAATGAATCTCTCTGAATACCCATGTATTTCTTACCATACATAGATTTCTCAACCCAAACACCATATTTCTCTACTACTTCTTTATCAATATCAGCAAGCAGAGGAAAATTAAGCTCATATTTTTCTTTAAATTTTTGATGAGTTGTTACTTTATCACAACTAATACCTAAAACTTGCACTCCAAGCTTTTTCAACTGAGTCATATTGTCTCTAAAACTACAAGCTTCGGTAGTACATCCCGGAGTAAGATCCTTAGGATAAAAGTAAACAAGCACATATGAACCTTCAAAATCTTTAAGACTAACAATCTGGTCCTTATCATCTTTAAGCTTAATTGCTGGTGCTTTTTTGCCTTCTAAAGTGGTTTGTGTAGACATGAGAGTGATTTTAGCATTTTTCAAAAATTTTTCATTTAACGCTCAAGTTTCTAGGTCATATGGCCGATAGAGTAGCTTAACTAAGTTGTATAGCTTAGGCTAAATAATTTAGATTACATGGAGGATAATAATGTCTATTATAGTTAATACTAATACAAGTAGTTTATTTGCACAAAGAGCATTAGGTAAAAATGCTTTTGAAATGCAAAAATCTATAGAAAAGCTTTCTACTGGCTCAAGAATTAATAGAGCTGGCGACGATGCTGCTGGTCTTAGTATCAGTGAAGGCATGACCTCCGATATTAGAGGTTTACAAAAAGCTAAACAAAACGTCGGCGACGGTATCTCTTTAATACAAACGGCTGAAGGTGCACTAGGCATCGTTCAAGACAATATGCAAAGAATTCGTGAGCTATTAGTGCAAGGTACTAACGGTACTAACTCAGCAGACGAAGCAAATGCGATACAAAGGGAGATAAACGAAAGAGTTAGCACCATTGATTCTATTGCTAAATCTACCAAATTCAATGGTATTGATATCATTTATAACAACACAGCATCTACTTCTGATATATCATTGCAAACAGGTGCTAATAACAGTGAAACCACTACTCTTTCATTAAGAGCTGGACAAAGCACTGGGACTGGTATTGATATAGATGTAGCTCAAGCTAGAGCTGGTAACTCTTCTGACTTTGGTTCATTAGTCGAGGGTATTTCAACAGCTAACTTTTCACTTAAGAGATTGCACCTAAGCACAGCAACTGGTGTTGACTCTCTTGAAGGTCCTACAACTAACGTAACTGCGACCTTAACAGATGTGGACAAGGTTATTGATAACTTATCAAGAATGAGATCATATCTAGGTGCAAAACAAAACTCATTAGAGTCTAAAGGTGAGTATTTAGATGTGGCTGTAGAGAATACTTCAGCATCTAGATCAAGAATTAAGGATGTGGATGTGGCTGCTGAAAGTAGTAACTTATTAAAGCATCAAATTCTACAACAAGCTGCAGCAACAATGCTTACTCAAGCTAATGCTACGCCGCAACTTGCTCTAAATTTATTACCATAGGAAGGTAAAAATATAAAAAGACAAAAGAGTGAAGAAATTCACTCTTTTGTCTTTTTAGCGTAGAATAATTTTTCTTAATAGTATAAATAGTTGATATTTTTACAAAAAACATTAAAGTTTCTAGGTCATATGACCGATAAATATAAGAGTCCAACCAAGTGGAAGGGATGCCACTAAGTTCGACACTAACGGGTTAATAGCCAAGGGAGAAATCATGTCAATCATCGTTAACACAAACACTAGTAGTTTATTTGCACAAAGAGCATTAGGTAAAAATGCTTTTGAAATGCAGAAATCTATAGAAAAACTTTCAACAGGCTCAAGAATTAATAGAGCTGGTGATGACGCTGCTGGTCTTAGTATCAGTGAAGGCTTAACCTCAGAAATAAGAGGTTTACAAAAGGCTAAACAAAACGTTGGCGACGGTATTTCTCTAATACAAACGGCTGAGGGAGCCTTAGGAATAGTTCAAGACAATGTACAAAGAATTCGTGAACTAACAGTTCAAGCAACGAATGGTACGAATAGCGCAGATGAAAAAGATGCTATTCAAAGAGAGATTAATGAAAGAGTTACAACGATCGAAGATATTGCCAAATCTACTAAATTCAATGGTGTAGCTATTATTAACGGTGGTACTACTAAAACTTTACAAACGGGTGCGAATAACGGTGAGACGACCTCAATCGTTCTTACAGGAGCAACAGCTGCAGGTGTACAGATTGACGTAGATACAACTTCAGCAGGAAGTCTTGGAGAAGGTGCTTCATTTGCCTTAAGTGCTCTGCATGTAGGCGGTACTGTTAATGCTCAAGATGCAAGTACTTCTACAGTAACTTCATCAGCTTTAACGGGAATCGATAAAATGATTGATAACCTATCAAGAATGAGATCATATCTTGGTGCTGCTCAAAACTCATTAGAGTCTAAGAGTGAATATCTAGATGTAGCAATAGAAAAC
The DNA here is from genome assembly GCA_964551135.1 of uncultured Gammaproteobacteria bacterium. Taxonomy (GTDB): domain Bacteria; phylum Cyanobacteriota; class Vampirovibrionia; order LMEP-6097; family LMEP-6097; genus CAYPGT01. Next base: position 178,188 of record CAZKAT010000003.1, read on the forward strand.
TCTTCTGCATCAAGATCAAGAATTAAAGACGTAGATGTGGCTGCTGAAAGTAGTAATCTATTAAAACATCAGATCTTACAACAGGCTGCTGCAACAATGCTTACTCAAGCTAATGCTACGCCGCAACTAGCGTTAAATTTATTACCTTAGCAATATCTAAATATTAGATATAATCATACAATCTAACGTACTAGTATAAAAAAATTAGTTTTTTTGATAAAAAAGCTAAAGAATCTAGTCTGGATAGCCGATATATACCCTTGTCAGTCAAATGACTAGGTACGGTAATCCAGACTAGTTGCTTTGCTGGCAAAACGATCAAAGGAGCTAAATTATGCCAATCATAGTTAATACAAACACGCAAAGTTTATTTGCACAAAGAGCACTGGGACAAAATGCTATGGGAATGCAAAAATCCATAGAAAAACTTTCTACCGGTCTAAGAATCAACCGCGCTGGTGATGATGCTGCTGGTCTAAGTATCAGTGAAGGCTTAACTTCTGAGATAAGAGGTTTACAAAAAGCTAAGCAAAATGCTGGGGACGGTATTTCTCTAGTACAGACGGCTGAGGGAGCTTTATCAATTGTTCAAGACAACGTACAAAGAATTCGCGAATTAGTAGTCCAAGCAACTAATGGAACTAATAGTTCAGATGAAAAAGACGCTATTCAAAGAGAAATCAATGAAAGAGTTACAACTATTGATGATATCGCCAGTGGAACTAAGTTCAATGGTGTAGCCATTATCAAGAACGCAAGTACTTTATCATTGCAAACTGGTGCTAATGGCGGTGAGACAACTTCAATTGTACTCACAGGTGCTACTGCAGCAGGTATTAATATCGATATAGATACCACTTCAGCAGGAAGCCTTGGAGAAAGCGCCAGCTTCGCTCTAAGTGCACTACATGTAGGTGGTACAGTTAATGCTCAAGATGGTACGACAACGACTGTTACAAGCTCAGCTTTAACAGGCGTGGACGAGATGATTGATAATTTATCAAGAATGAGATCATACTTAGGTGCAGTTCAAAACTCATTAGAGTCCAAAACTGAATACTTAGATGTAGCAATAGAAAACGCTTCTTCATCTAGATCAAGAATTCGAGATGTAGATGTAGCCTCTGAAAGTAGTAACTTATTGAAACATCAAATCTTACAACAAGCTGCTGCCACAATGCTAACTCAGGCTAATGCAACACCTCAGATAGCATTAAACTTACTAGGCAATAGATAAGTAAGAAATTTTACCCCCAAGGTAGATACAAAATAAGGGCTCAATGAGCCCTTATTTTTTTAATACTCTCAACTTTTCAACTTTAGTCAAAAAAAATTAATTTTTTTTGATCTATCCCCTAAAGGTTCTAGGTTAAATGGCCGATATAAGTATATAACTGCACAGATGGTTATTCTGCAGTATTGAGGAGAAAATCATGTCAATCATAGTGAACACAAATACTAGCAGCTTATTTGCACAAAGAGCATTAGGTAAAAATGCTTTTGAAATGCAGAAGTCTATAGAAAAGTTATCTACTGGCTCAAGAATCAATAGAGCTGGTGACGATGCTGCCGGACTGAGTATCAGCGAAGGCATGACTTCAGATATCAGAGGCTTGCAAAAAGCTAAGCAAAACGTCGGCGATGGTATTTCATTACTGCAAACAGCAGAGGGTGCCCTAGGAATAGTTCAAGACAACTTACAAAGAGTTCGTGAATTATTTGTTCAGGCAACCAATGGAACTAACGGCAACGATGAAAAAGATGCTATCCAAAGAGAGATTAACGAACGAGTACAATCTATTACTGATCTTGGCTCACAAGTTAAATTTAATGGTGTAGCCTTACTTGGAGGAGCAGCAGACTTCACTCTACAAACTGGAGCTAATAACGCTGAGACTACTACTTTAGACTTTGCCTCAGGTTCAACAGCTGACGGTGTTAATGTATCAGTCAGTGTGACCACTGCAGGAAGTTTAGGAGAAGGAGCAATTGCTCTTAATACCATACACGTAGGTGGCAGCGGTAACGTACTAGCTAAAGATGGTTCAACTACAAGCTTAACTGGATCCTTAGATAATTTAGACAGCATGATCAACAATATATCTAGAATGAGATCATATATTGGTGCGAAGCAAAACTCACTAGAATCTAAAAGTGAATATCTAGATGTAGCGGTTGAGAACACTTCTGCAGCTAGATCAAGGATCAAAGATGTAGATGTGGCTGCTGAAAGTAGCAATCTATTGAAGCATCAGATCCTACAACAAGCAGCTGCAACAATGCTTACTCAAGCTAATGCAACTCCACAGTTGGCTCTAAATCTATTACCATAAAATATAAAAAAGTTATCGATTGATTAAATCATTAGCTTTATTAAAAGAGGGATCCTTAATTGGATCTCTTTTTTGTTTTTATCATTCAAAATTCTTAAAAAGATTTCTAATTTTCTTGCAATTAAGCTAAAGAATCTAGACCATATAGCCGATATATATATTTGTCAGGAACACAATACGTTCCAACTTAATTAAAGGAGACTTACTATGCCAATTATAGTTAATACAAACACACAAAGTTTATTTGCACAAAGAGCATTGGGCAAAAATGCATTTGAAATGCAAAAATCTATAGAAAAACTTTCAACAGGTTTGAGAATTAACAGAGCTGGCGATGACGCTGCAGGTCTTAGTATCAGCGAAGGGTTAACTTCAGAGATAAGAGGTTTACAAAAGGCAAAACAAAACGTTGGTGACGGTATCTCTCTAATACAAACGGCAGAGGGAGCCCTTTCTATTGTTCAAGACAACGTACAAAGAATTCGTGAACTTACAGTTCAAGCAACTAATGGAACTAATAGTTCAGATGAAAAAGATGCTATCCAAAGAGAGATTAATGAAAGAATTACTACTATTGATGATATAGCTAAAGCAACTAAGTTTAATGGTGTTGCTATTATTAAAGGTGCAACCTCTAAAACATTACAAACAGGTGCCAATAATGGTGAAACTACCTCTATTACACTTGCAGGTGGCTCAACAGCAACAGGTGTAAATATTGACATAACTTCTACTACCGGTGGAAGCATAGGAGAAAGTTCTTCATTTGCATTGAACACATTACACGTTGGTGGTACTGTTAATGCTCAAGGTGGAGGTACTACTGCAACTACTTCAGCTTTAACTGGAATCGATTATATGATCGACAATTTATCAAGAATGAGATCATATCTAGGTGCTGCACAAAACTCATTAGAGTCTAAAGGCGAATATCTAGATGTAGCTATTGAAAATGCTTCTGCATCAAGATCAAGAATTCGAGATGTTGATGTAGCTTCGGAGAGCAGCAATTTATTGAAGCATCAGATTTTACAACAAGCTGCTGCAACAATGCTTACTCAAGCTAATGCTACGCCACAATTAGCATTAAATTTACTACCCTAATCTTAGACAGTAAATAAAGTTCTTAAAATTATGACGTAATGTGTTAAAGCTCTAACGAGCTTGTGTAAACACAGTGAAAAAAAAGGAGCAGAACTGAAGAGCAGTTCTCATAGAACTGTCACACAAAGAAACACAGCACAATTGAATAAAAGTATAAGGGAGACGAGAGACCGATTCGCAAGGTTCAGGTCTCTCTTTATTTTTTTAATACAATCTTTTCTTCTGCTAAAACTTTGCGATCATGATATCTCACAACTTTAAGGTAATGAATAGTATTAGGGAAATCACTTGCAAAATATAAATTAAGCGTCCCTTGTTTAGGCAATTGACCAAAGACCTCGGCATCAAAACTTGAAATAGAAGGCTCATATTCCTTACCCATACTATCCACTAATTGAAATGATGTGTATCTAAGTTCTTCACCAGTTTTATTATCATAGGTTATTGAAATTTTGAGGCAAGTATCATTAAACTCATCCTTGGCTTTCTTGACACCAATAATTTCCAGTTTAAATTTATCATTAATGGGTAGTGGCTTCACTTCAGCCAAGCCAAGCTCTTGACCATTATCGATCTGCTTACTAATAAGCCAAGGATCATCTATCTTCAAAGCAAGCTCAGTGCCAGGTTCAATGATAAATGCCTTGCCTTGACGCTTAATGCCATAGACTAATCCAATACCAGCTCCTATGGCAGCAGCCCCACCCAATGCATAAGGATTGGACATCATACTAATGCCTGCCATAGAGGAAATATTAAACACCATTAAAGGAAGAGCAATAGCCCCTGCAACAGTTAAAGCTCCAGTGGTAGCTATATTCTTCAAACTGTCACCAACTACATTGACCTTGTCTTTGGAATTAAATTCTAATTGTGATAAATCAATAGGTTTATTACCATTAATTTCAAGTTTATAAAAACTAATTTCTACCTGTCCCTTACGCCAAAAGCTTTTGGGCTTAGTTGAGTTAGTTAATTTAGCATAGAATTTACTGCCAGCTGGAATAGTGAAACTGCCACCATAAGAATCCGTTAACCTTATATCTTCAATATTTTCTGCAATGATATTACTGCCAATTTCTGGTAGCTTTACTGACCAATCAGGTTCTCTCTCTATCCATGGATATTCCGTAGGAATCTGGGTAACTCTAAGCTGTATAGCCTGAGATTTAGGTATCTCATAACTAATACCAGTCTTATATGTTTGCGCAAAGACATTCAATACTGAAAGCTGAATACTGACTAGCAGAATAGCTACTTTCTTTAAACATTTAAAGATTGATAGTTTCTTCCACTGCATAAGTACTTTTGTTTTGCGATTCATAGTAAGTTCTCATAATCAGGTCAGCAAGAATGCCCATCATAAAGATCTGTATCGCCACAGTAAAAAACATTGCGCCTAAGAGTGGCAATGGAGTACCATCTAAATCTACATTATTAGTGATTTTTAGCACAATCGCCCAAACAAAGCTTGCTGCTGAAAGTAGCAGTGATAGAAATGAAATTCCTCCAAAGAAATAAATTGGCTTGGTAATGTAATCTGTCAAGAACTTCATTAATATCAGATCAAGAATAACCTTAAAAGTTCTATTGATTCCATATTTAGACTGCCCAAATTGTCTTTCATGATGCTTGACAGGAATCTCGGTAACCTTGGCACCGACCCAGCTTGCACAAATAGGAATAAAACGGTGCAATTCACCATATAATCTTATATCTTTGAGAACTTCAGCTCTATAAGCCTTAAGTGTACAACCGTAGTCGTGTAGATTAACTCCTGATAACCAGGAGATAAGTTTATTTGCAATCATTGAAGGCAATTTACGATTAATAAAAGTATCCTTGCGATTTTTACGCCAACCACTTACTACATCATAGCCTTCGTTAATTTTATTCAAGAGATTAGGTACATCACTTGGATCGTTTTGTAAGTCAGAATCCATAGGAATTAGAACCTTACCTTCAGCAACATCTATACCAGCAGACATAGCCGCAGTTTGTCCAAAATTCCTTCTAAACTTAATGACTTTGACATTATAATTTTTACTAGCAATTTGCTTAAGAATAGAATAACTTGCATCCTTGCTACCATCATCTACATAGATAATCTCATAGGTAAAAGCTTGTTGATTTAGTGCTTCACTAATCTTATCCTGCAAAAGAATAAGATTATCCTCTTCGTTATAAACAGGTATAAAGATCGAAACATCATACTTAGCTGTTTTAGAATTATTATTTACGGTGTTCACAATAGTATCAGTAGACATATTTGTTATATTCTATAACATTTCTGCTGATAACTACTTATTTAATCGAATAATTATACTTTATTATCCCTCAAATCAGGATGGGGTGGGTTCCGCCGCTGCGCGGCGGTTGCGCTGCGCGCGGCTTTAAATTAGGATTTTAAAGATTTATTGTATTTAGCCGTCCGCAGGACAACCGCGCCGAAGGCGTGGAACCATAACAATGAAATTTAAGTCGATATAAGTGATTATGGGTTCTGCTGAGCACACTTAATTTGCCAAATATCTTTTAGAGCCTTCTCAAAATTAGCGACATATTTATCTATCTGCAAATCTGAATTAAGCATATCTTGCCTAAGATTTTTTCTATAATTAATAATCCTATCTTTATCATTAGCTAGTTCAATCAATTTAACCAAATATTCTTCCCGGTCTTTAGCGATTAGTTCATCATGTTTAATAGCCAAAAGAGTGGTGCTTGAAAGTCTAGCAGACCATTTATCACCCATAATTGTTACCAGAGGAACTCCCATTAATAAGCTTTCAAGAGTAGTAGTTCCGCCAGTATAAGGGAAAGGATCAAGAGAGATATCGACATCATTATAGCTATTCAGGAAATCCTTCCTTTCTATATTAGCTCTAAACAATAAACGCCCTGCATCTACACCCTTTTGAACAAATAGATCCTTATAATATCGAATGTCTGTTTCTGCTTGCATTGATCTAGAATCAAAAAGAATCCTTGAGTTATCAGTCTTGAGCATAAGCTCTATCCAGGTATCAATAACGTCTCTTGAGATCTTATGGAAAGTATTAAAAGAACCAAAGGTAATATAACCATTCTGCTCACAAGGTGACTCTGAACTATGGTCTGGTATGCCATAGAGATCACAATGATTATAACTAGAAGCAAATTTATATATCTGCTCAGTATAAAATTTCTCTTCTTCTGCTCGTACAACACAGTCATCAGCTAATAAGAAATCTATTTCTGGAATGCCTAAAGTCCCAAAGAAACCCAAATGAGATACCTGTACTGGTGCAGGTTTGTGCTTAAATATCTCCAGTCGCTCTCCCAAGGTAAATCCTGATAAATCAAAAAGAATATCAACACTATCTTCAGCTATTGTCTTAGCTGCATCTATGTGAGTTAAATTCTTAATATCTACAAATTTATTTGCGAGATTTTGAAATTTCTCAGTGATAGAATCATAATTTTCATCGTTATAATATAAATAAATTTCAAAATTCTGTTTATTCAATCTTTCAAATACAGAAAGTAGATTGTAAGCTACTGGATGAGTATGAAAATCACCTGAAACGAAACCTACTTTGAGAACAGTCTTACTAGAATCATATCTTTGCGAATGATCTATTTTGAGAATATCATTCTGATTATTAATATAGAGCTCATAATATTTCTGGCTTAATTCATATAAATCTTCCAGAGTCTTAGTTGGATCTTTATGATAAAGAAAAATCATACTACTAAGATGATTTTTATTCTTAGGATCAAGTTCCAAACATTTAGTATAGTAACGAATGGCTTCTGCAGAAAGTCCCATACTATTACAAGTAAAAGCTAGATCACCATTAATAACCAAATCATTCGATAAGGATTTATAAGCTTTTTCCATGTAATACAAAGCCGCAATGTTTTGCTTGTCCATTTTTAATAATCTACCAATGCTATGCAATGCATCACTATAGTTTTCATCAAGTCTTAAAGCATTACGATAGGATTCAAAAGCTGCTATATAATCCTTAAGTCTTTCATGAGCAAGCCCTAAATATAAATGCACTAAGGGATTACTCTTGTTAATCAATAATGATTTTTGCAAGCATTGAATAGCTTCATTCAATGAATCATCATGCTGCAGTAAAAGTTCACCTAATACAATCAAAGGCTCTTCTCGGTCTGGATAGTCTTGAGTCATTGAACGCAGCAAAATCAAAGCCTCTTTTAGGCTCGCTTTATTTATTAATTCAAAGGATCTCTTAAGAGAGCTAGTGAAGCTCTGTGACATGTTTTTATCATGCCCTATATAATTTCCAAAGATCTATGACTAATGGTTCAAGCAATGATATTTCTTCATCTGTTAGATCTAGTCTAAATGATGGATGCAGTTACATATATATATCTAGTGGAAATATTTTAAGCAGTGGTAGGTTGTGATTAGTGACCTTGATTTTCAATCAAGGCATTGCAATTGCAATATGGTCAAAATTGCCAACAGTAACATTCGAAAATCTCTTGAGTTTATTAATCAATCTAAACTCAGCGATGCTGTATTGCTTTTAAGAAAAGTTCTGAGAAACAATCCTAATGAAATTCAAGCACTTAATATTATTGGGCAAGTACTCCTTGAACAAAAAGATTATGCAGGAGCAATTGAATATCTAGGAAAATCTTTAAAAATCAATTCAAATGATTATGAAATATGGGCAAGATTGGGCTATGCCTATGAAAAAAGTAATCACTATGACAATGCTATAAATGCTTTCAGAAAATCATTAGAACTGAATCCTAAACAAGCACATGTTTATGATTGTATTGGTAGAGTCTTAGCTAAGGGCAATAAAGATTACGAAGCTTTACCATATTTCTTTAAAGCTCTTGAATATGATGCTAACAATGTTGATATCCATAACAATATTGGATTCACTAGTAAAAAACTTGGGCTATACGAAATGGCTCTTGAACATTATCAGATTGCTAATAAACTTGATCCTGACAATAGCATTTATCTCAGCAGCATAATTTTCAATATTCATAAAGATCCAAAGAAAGGATTTCAAGATTTCTATGACTATGCCAAGCAGTTTTATGAACGTTTTGTTCAACCAACAAAAGGAAATCTGAATATAGATATTAAAGCTAGGCTTGATATTAATAAGACTAAACTAAGACTAGGATTCGTTTCTGCTGATATCTGCCAGCATCCAGTAAGTGCTTATTTAATAAAAGTCTTAGAAAAAATCAATCGTGATAACTTTGAACTCTATATTTATTCAGCCAATGAACTTCAAGACGGTATTACAGAAAGAGTTAAAGCATTAGTAGATAGATTTATAGTAATTGATAAGCTTGAAGATATTCAAGCTGCTGAATTGATTGCTAATGACAAAGTCGATATATTGTTTGACCTTTCGGGATTCACTAAAGGAGCAAGACTAGGGATATTTAAACTTCAACCTGCTCCAGTTCAAATTACACATATTGGCTACTTTGGAACACTTGCTATGCCAGAGATAGATTTCTTAATTTCTGATGCTAATCTTATCAGAACTGAAGAAGAGCAATATTTCACTGAGACAATTTATAGAATCCCAGATTGTTACTGCCATTGCGATCTCTATGATCTACCAGAACCCGCTACAGAATTACCTTATGATAGAAATAGTTATATAACTTTTGGTTCAACTAATTCCTTTCATAAAATTTCAGCTGATGTCATAGCTATGTGGACTAAATTACTTCGAGAAATCCCTAATTCAAAAATTCTATTTGATGCTTTAGTATTAGGAAGCAAGCATAACCAAAGTTATCTCTTAGGTATCTTTGGTCGTCATGGCATTGATAGCTCACGAATAATATTGAGATCATCTGGACCAAGACAAGACTTCCTGAAAAGTTATAATGACATAGATATTTTACTGGATCCGTTTCCGTATGGCGGTGGTACTACCACCATAGAAAGTCTAATGATGGGCGTACCAGTAATAACCATTAACGGCGATAGATGGGTCAGCAGACAGTCTACAGGGTTCTTAAAAACATCTGGACATCCTGAATTGATTGCCAATGATATTAATGATTATTTAGCCAAAACCAAAGAATTAGCAGCAGACACAAAAAGGCTTAGATCTTATAGAATTAATTTAAGAACTGATATGCAAAATTCGGAACTAAATATTGATAAATACGTACCAAAATTTGAGCAGGCTATAAGAGATATGTGGCAGATCACTTGTCAGGAGAAGCTTAAATGATCCAAACTAAAAAACTGGATGAAGCATTTTCATTAATCAACCGTACTAGAGCGCGAGAAGCCCTTATACTTCTCAAAAAACTATCTAAGGATTCTCAATATATAAAGAATGCTAGATACCATTATTATTTAGGTTTAGCTTATGAAAAAACTATGAATTTGGGTGATGCTATTGAATCCTATAAGAATTGTCTTAAGCTAGATATAAATAATGGGCTACCTTATCATCGCATTGCTAGAATCCTTGCAAAAGATGAGCAGCAACTACTTGCGCTCTTCTATATTGAAGAAGCTCTTAAATTAATCAAAAACAATCATGAATTATACAAAGATGCAGCCTACATAACCAATACTATTGGCATGGCCGATAAAGCTTATGAATACTGCAAAAAAGCTTGTGAATTAGCTCCTCAAAACACTGTTTATTTCACTAGTCTAATTTTCTTCGTTCATAAGTTAGCAGAATCAACTCCTAAAGAGCTTTATGAACTATCTCAAGAATATTACAATAAATATCTCACCCAAACACCAAATTTAAATATCGATTTCGCTAATCAACTACAACCGAATAAAAGTAAATTAAGGTTAGGATTTGTTTCTGCTGATTTCCGTACACATCCAGTAAGTACTAATATGTATGAAATCTTCAAAAAACTAAACAAGGATAGATTCGATATATTCATGTACTATGCCGATGATATTATCGATGATGTAACAAATGATTTTAAATCATTTGCAAATGATTTTAGATTTATCAAAAAAATGAACGATGAAAATTGCTGCAAACAAATAATAGAGGATAATATTGATATATTATTCGATCTCTCAGGATTTACTAGTGGTGACCGTTTGCGCATATTTAAACGCAAACCAGCACCATTACAGATCTCATTTTTAGGATATTTTGGTACTTTAGGCATACCTGAAATCGATTACATTATAAGTGATGATACCCTAGTACCCAATGATGAAGACCAATACTTTACAGAGAAAGTTTATAAATTACCAGGCTGTCATATGCATGCTGATTTATATAATATTCCTAATGATATTACTGAATTACCTTATCTCAAGAATGGCTATATTACTTTTGGATCAATGAATAATGCCCACAAGATCTCTACTAAAATGATTGCTTATTGGGCAGAGATTCTCAAAGGTGTAGAAAATTCAAAACTATACTTAGATGCAAGAGCTCTTAGTTCTGAATGTAATCAAAATTATCTAATTCAACAATTCCAAGAACAAGGAATTGAGAAAGATCGCCTCATAATGAACGCTTCCTTAGAAAGACCTAAGTATCTTCAAAGCTTCTCTAACATTGATATAGCGCTAGACAGCACCCCATATGGTGGTGGCACTACTACTATAGAAACTCTACGCATGGGAATTCCAGTAATAACTCTATATGGAAATAAATGGATTAGTAGGCAAGCTTCAACCTTTCTTAAAGCAATCAAACATGAAGAATTAATTGCTCATGATATGAATGAATATATAAATAAAGCAATAGAGCTAGCTAGTGATATTGAAAGACTCAAAACGTACAGAACTAATCTAAAATCAGAAATGAAAGTTAATCTTAATTCTGATGACTATGTAAAGAAATTTGAAGCAGCAATAGAAGATATGTGGCAGCAGAAATGTAGTATCATATAATTATGTCTGCAACCATAATAGATGGCATTTCAGTTCGTTATATTTACTCTGCTTGTGTCGTTATCACTACACCTGATGTTAAGATTCTTTGTGATCCTTGGTTTACAGAAGGTATCTATGAAGGCAGTTGGTATCATTTCCCTAAACTGAGTAATCCGCTAAAGAAGATTGGAGATGTAGATTTAATTTATATCTCACATATCCATCCAGATCATTATGATCCTGCTATTTTAGAAGCTTATTTTACACAATATGGCACTAAACCTATTATTATTGCTAATTTTCAACCTAACTATTTATACAATAAAATGAAAAATGATGACTTCGTACCAGAACTCATATCAGAGCAAAAATCTATTGGCGACACTATTTTACACATTATTCCTAATGAGACAGGTAGCATTAATGATGTAGATAGCGCATTAATAGTGAAATATAAAGATCATTGTGTAGTTAATATGAACGATTGCGTTTATAACTCGGATCATATCAATATAGTCAAAAACTTGGCACCCAAAATAGATATAGCTTTGGTTGCTTATACAGGTGCAAGCGCTTATCCTCAGACTTTTTACAGAGATAAAGCCGAACTTGAAGAACAATCAGAGAAACGTAAACAAATTTATTTCGATAGATACAAAAAAATGGTTGCTCATCTAAAAGCTAAGAAAATTGTTCCCTTTGCAGGTAAGTATATCTTAGGAGGTTCACTAACGCCTTTAAATCAACATAGAGGTGTCGCCGACCAGACAGAAGTTAGAGACTTCGACCAGTCAGCCGTAATACTTGCTGACGGTGGAGATGCTGTAATAGATACAGTTTCACTTAAACCATCACTAGAGCGTACCAAGAAATATTCTTCTGCTCTTTATAATGCGAGAATTGAAGAAATAAAAAACAATAAATTAACGTACGAACATTACATTAATATTCCAGAAGAAGCTATAGCTTTCCATAAATTAATCAAAGCTGCTTACCGCAATGCTTTACGTAAGAGTGAAGTTACTCAAGATCACTACTATTGTTTTAAATTATCCAATGGTTGGCATACAGTCAATACCAATCCTGCTAATGAAGATTACAGAATCGGGGAGTCTGTTTCCGATATAACACCACGTTGTGAAATTCTTATAGATTATAGATATTTATTTGGTCTCCTTACCGGAGTTTTTCATTGGAATAATGCTTATATTGGTAGCCACTACTTCACTACTCGCATCCCTGATCAATATAGCCGAGAAGTACAGGACTTCTTGAATTTCTTATCGGTTATATAAATGAAAGCCGTAGATATTGTTTTAATTCCACCAAATAATCTCATAGATTATGCTCTAGAACTCAATTCTAGACTAGAATCCAGAGAATTAATACTTAGCCGGAAGAAGGCTATGCCTCATATTAGTTTAGCTATGGCTGTTATAGATCCCAATAATGAAAAAGAACTTGCTAGCAAGCTTGCAACACTTGCCCCAAAATATCAAAATATAGAGCTTGAAATCGATCATGTTTTCTATAGCCAAACTGATAATGAATTAGTCAGTGGCATTGGTATTAAACGTTCAAATCATCTCATAGACTTACATCAAGACGCTATTACTTTACTTAAACCTTATGCTCTTGCAGTAGATGAAAATGATAAAAGTGTTTTTGCTAATAACGATCAAATCAACTACCCTCAAGCAGCACACTGGCCATTAAATTACCTAAGCAAGTATTCAAGGAATAATTTTGATCCTCATATAACCATTGGTTTTGGTGATATTAAGGCTGTTGAAAAACAAAGTTTCCAAGCTCAAAGCTTGTCTCTGTATCATTTAGGACCTTATTGTACTTGTAATAGTTTAATAGCAAACTTTAACTTGCAATAAAATCATTCAAGCCATATTTAGCTCTATGATACTCCTGATTACCAATATTATGCGTATACTCATCAGGCACACCAATGCGCTTAAATTTCACTGCCTGACCGCTTTCTGCGATCACTTCAGCAACAGCTGAACCTAAGCCACCAATAATATTATGCTCTTCAAGAGTATAGATTTCACAGCCTTCATTAATTAGCTTATGAATAATAGCAGTATCTAGAGGCTTAATTGTGTGCATGCTAATAAGATATGGATTCTTCCCTTGGGCTTGCATATCTTGTAAGTATTTCTTACCAATGCTTAAAGTGTTACTAGTAGTGATGATAGCGATATCCTTACCTTGATTCAACATAGCTGCTTTCCCAATCTCTATCAGGGTTTCAGGTTGATGATAAAAAGCTTCTTTATTCTTACCAATACGAATATACATTGGACCAATATATTCTGCACTCTGCTGCAGGATAGCCTTAGCTTCAATATTGTCACCTGGACAGCAGACTACCATGTTAGGCAAGGCACGCATTACGGCTATATCTTCTATAGCGTGGTGGGTAGCTCCAGCAGCACCATATTCAAATCCTGCTCCTATACCAATGATCTTCACATTAGTATTCATATAGGCAACGTCAACACGAACTTGTTCAAAACAACGCATAGTAACAAATGGTGTAATACTGTAGACATAAGGCTTGTAACCAGATAGAGCCAAGCCAGCACATAGACTTATAGTCGCCTGCTCAGTAATACCAGAATTAATAAATCTACTAGGAAATTCTTTTGCAAAAGGTTCTAATACTGCATAACCCATATCAGCAGTCACCAAAAAGATCTTATCGTCTTTGCGAGCAAGTTCTATTAGAGTGTTTACGAATGTTGCGCGCATTACTCTAACTCCTTTAATGCTAAATGTAACTGTTCATCAGAAGGGGAACTATAATGCCACTGTAATTTATCCTCCATAAAACTTACACCACGCCCCTTAACAGTATGAGCGATTATAGCTTTGGGCTTAGCATGCTGGTGACCCGTTCTCAGGGATTGCTCCACAGCTTCTAGATCATGTCCATTAATCTCATGGACATCCCAACCAAAAGCTCTCCAGCGTTCTGCCATATTAGTTTGATCAATAATATCGTTAGTATTACCAAAAGACTGTATCTTATTAAAATCCACTATCACAGTAAAATTATCCAGCTCAAGAGATGGAGCAAGCATTGCAGACTCCCAAATAGAACCTTCATTACACTCACCATCACCGATAATACAATAGACTTGTCCTGAATTAGCAGATCTCTTATTAGCGAGCGCCATCCCCAAAGCCACTGGAAATCCATGTCCTAAGGAACCAGCAGAAACTTCCACTCCAGGAGCTGCATCTTTATCTAAGTGTCCAGGCAACTTACCATCATTCAGACAATAAGTCATAAGATCTTCGATAGGGAAGTATCCCCTGTGAGCCAGTGTGGCATAGAGTCCCGCACTGCCATGCCCCTTACTAAGTATAAATTTATCTCTATTAGAAGCTTGTGGTTGTTTAGGATCTATATTCATTACTTTAAAGTAAAGAATATAAAGAATCTCTATCATTGAATAGGCAGCACCAATATGAGACACCTTCGCGTTATGAACCATTCTAACTATGGAACGGCGAATGTCTTTTATAGTTTCAATATCCGTCGTTGTATGCATTAGAGCTTCATTGTTACAAAATATCTCTCTATAGCTTCATAAGGAGACTTGATCACATCTATCCACTTAACAGTAGTACCTTCAACAAGCTTACGCAAAGGACTACGTTGTATCTCTTTCATACCAAGCCTTTCGTAGAGAGCGATAGCTCTTGGATTATTAGAAAACACTCTTAAATAGATATCGCTTTGACCTAGTTCTTGTTTACATAAATCTATTAAACCTTGACAAGCAGCTTCGATTAAACCAGGCACCCCAGCTTCACCACGCACTATATTATCAAGCTCACAGAATTTTTTACTGAAGTTAAATCTGAACAATCCTACATGCCCAAGACGCTTACCATTAGTATCAGTAACCCAGAATAATAATCTATCCTTAGTTTGCAATACTCCCTTATCAAGCCAAGTCTTAGTACCCTCTTCAGTAACCTTAAACTGAGCAGGAAACGCATCCTGAGCAGCATCACGCCACTTAGCTAGGAGCTTAATATCATCAGCATTATCCAAACTTGCTTTAGTAACAGGCTTAAGATGACCGATAACTTTACCCTCTTGCTTGAGTTCAATACTTAATGCTGGAGAGTCTTTATACCCTTGAATCTTAGCTTCTACTCTATCTCTAAACTCTAAATAGCCATGAGGTTGTTTAACAGAGCATTTACCAATACCCTTATCTAGCAAGTCTCTAATATGCGAGCAAACATAATCTATCTCTGCTTCAGTTCTTTCATGACCGCTAGGAAGGTTAATACCTCTTAATGGAACCGAGTAAGCAACAGGATTCTTAGACTCACAAGATTCAAACATAGGGAAAGAACTCATAGGATAAAACATTGGACGTGAGTCTATGTTACGTTCTTTAAGCTTGCCCATAAATTCATCACGTGAGAACTTAATAGAATTATTGAGTACTATAGAACTCATCCAGTAAATATTACGAGTATCTGGTCTCTCAATATTAAGAGCCAGCTCTGGTATATCAGCTAATCTTTCTTGATACCATGAGAAGATTTGACGTTTCTTAGCTACTACCTCTTCTACCTTCTCCATCTGCGCAAGCCCAATTGCAGCTTGAACATTCGACATCTTATACTTATGTCCGATCTCAATATTATAAAGAGCACGCTTAGAATCTCTACCATGATCATTATAGAACCAAGCTTTGTTTTTTAGATCTTCATCATTAGTTACTAAGAAACCACCTTCACCAGTTACTATTGCTTTAGCACCTTGGAAGCTAAACGCTGCAGCATGACCCAGGCTACCAGTTTTCTTACCCTTATAAATAGTTCCAATAGAAGGTGCTGCATCTTCAAGAATAAATAAACCATATTTCTCAGCAAGCTCCCAAATCGGCTCCATGACTACAGGCTGACCATATAGATGTACAGGAATAATAGCCTTAGTACGAGGCGTAATGTAACGCTCAAGCTTACTAGAATCTAACACCCAACTATCTGCTTCTATATCAGCAAAGACTGGAGTAGCTCCTACATAAACTACAGCAGCTGCAGTGGCGATCCAAGTAGTCTCAGGCACTATAACCTCATCACCAGGACCAATACCACGCGCCTTAAGAGCCACATGCAAAGCACCTGTACAACTAGAAGTAGCGAAGCCCTGAGTAACACCAATATAATTCTTAAAAAATTTCTCGAGACGATTTATATAATCGCTATGGTGATTATTCCAGCCATTCTGTGCAGCATCTGCAGCATACTCCACTTCCCTATAATCAATATAGGGGCCTGCAGTTAAAATTAACTGCTTGGTTAATCCAAGTTTGGTTTTTTCCATGTTTTACCTCAATTATGGGGGAGTTACATTACTAAATATTCCACTTGAGGTAGCCGAAATTAGGCTTAGTTACTAGGTTAAATAGGGGAGACTTATTAACTAAGCAGTTTTCTTCCATATAGTTTTCGGGATTAATTTTTGATCTTTGCAGTTCTTTAGGTAATCGTTTAGCAAGGTTTGATATGGCGTATCTAATTCTTGAGATAAATTTTTAAAATAGTCAATAACGTCCACATCTAACCTAATAGTCACACTTTTCTTGAGCTTACTAGCATAGGGGTTAGTCCTCAGTTTCATGTTTTTTAAGTTATATTCTTTGCGCATAGAATAACTCCATTAGGTTATACATACAAAATATTTACAATAACAATACTATGTACGTACATTAATTATAGCCAAAATTTCTTATATTTTCAACTTAGATTTCTTACAAAACTCATGAATGGTTTTAATCATATACTCAAGCTCATCTCTGCGTAAGCCTGGCCAAACACCAATCCAGAAGGTTTGTTTCATGACTATATCTGAATTAGGCAGCATTGCATAATGTTTATCACTAAGATCCTTACTGTCTAATAGCTCAGAATCACGAATTCTCAGTTTAAAATTCCTATCCAAATAAGCTGGTTGTCTGAGAATATTACCTGCAAACAATTGTCTAGTACCAATATTATTCTCTTCTAAATATCTAGCTAACTCTATCTTGTTAAAAGGTGCAGTAGCTTTAACTGTAATCGGGAAACCAAACCAACTCGGCTCAGCATTCTCTACAGCATGAGGTAATATTAAATATTCTTCCAAATCTTTCAGTCCTGCACTTAGAATATCGAAGTTGCTTTTTCTTGCTGCAATAAAACTTTCTAATCTATCTAATTGTGCTAAGCCGCAGGCAGCTTGCCAGTCAGTAATTTTGAGATTATAACCAATGTGTGAATAAATATACTTATGATCATAACCTTCAGGCAAGGCTCCCAGACTGAATCCGAAACGATTATTACAAGTATTGTCGCGACCACCAGGACACCAGCAATCTCTACCCCAATCTCTAAAAGACATAATGATCTTACGCAATAATGGATCATTGGTGATTAAAGCCCCGCCCTCACCCATAGTAATATGATGTGCTGGGTAGAAACTCATAGTAGATATATCACCGAAGGTTCCGGTATTTTGTCCTAGATACTTAGAACCAAGTGCATCACAATTGTCTTCTACCAACCATAAATTATGCTTCTTGCAAATAGCTTGAATTTTATCGAGTTCATAAACATTTCCTAGAGTATGTGCCACGAAAATAGCTTTGGTCTTAGAACTAATAGCTGATTCAATCTGGCTAGCATTAATATTATTAGTACCAAGTTCCACATCCACAAAAACCGGTACTAGATTGTTTTGTATAATAGGGTTAACCGTCGTCGGGAAACCAGCTGCAACAGTTATCACTTCATCACCAGGCTGCAAAGCTCTTTCTTTAAGTTTCGGAGAAGTTAATGCTGTGATAGCAAGTAAGTTAGCAGAAGAGCCTGAGTTAGTAGTAAGAGCAAATCTTGCACCGATAAACTTAGCGAGTTTCTCTTCAAACTGATCATTAAACCTACCAGTAGTTAGCCACATATCAAGGCTCGCGTCTATCATATTAGAAAGTTCTTCGTTACCAAGTACTTTACCTGATACAGCATGGTACTTGCGACTCTTTTGCTTAGGATCATAGATTAAATGAAAATATAAACTTGAGAAAGCTTTAATAGTAGAACGTAATATCGATTCAAGAGGAGACATACCTTCATTTTATACCCTAACTTGTTATAATCCTAGTAATGCTTAGCAAGCGCATAATTCCATGTTTGGATGTAGACAAGGGAAGGGTAGTCAAAGGCACTAACTTTGTTGAAATTCGTGATGCAGGTGATCCAGTAGAGTTAGCAGCGTTGTATTATCAACAAGGTGCTGATGAGATTTGTTTTCTGGATATTACCGCTAGCCATGAAGAACGCAAAGCTACTTATAAAATTATCGAAGCCACAGCCAAGAAAATATTCATACCCTTAACTGTAGGTGGTGGTGTTAGCAGCGTAGAAGATGTAGCTAATTTACTTAAAGCTGGCGCTGATAAGGTAGGAATTAATTCTGGAGCAGTTCGCAATCCTAAATTAGTTAAAGAAGCTGCTGAAAGATTTGGTTCTCAATGTATAGTGATCGCAGTCGATGTAAAACAAACTAGTCTTAATAAGTGGGAGGTATTTGTCAGAGGTGGTAGAGAGAACACTGGACTTGACGCACTTGAATGGATTAAGCAGGTCTACGACTTAGGTGCCGGTGAAATATTATTAACCAGTATGGATGCAGACGGTACTAAAGCTGGCTATGACCTGGGAATCACGAGCCAAGCAGCAGCACTAGTAGATATACCAATCATAGCTAGTGGTGGAGCTGGATCTGTAGAAGATATAATTGAAGCGTTTAAATCCGGTGCTGATGCAGCATTACTAGCTTCATTACTACACTATAAAGAACTTACTATTGCAGAGATTAAAGCAGCGATGAAAGAAGCGAAAGTACCAGTGAGAAGTATTTAGAATAAAAATTGTTTTATAGTCTCTGGCGGTAAGCCAAGTTCCTTAATATGCTTTTCTGCATCTTTCTTTGCACTCCGAGTAATACCGAAGGGAATATACATAATTATTGCCATTCCTAACATCAAGAAAACTATTGTAACTATTTCATCTATGTTCAGCATAATATTTACTCCAATCAACCCTAGAAACCAAAGCATATGACTTCGCTATAAATTTATAACCACAGTATGCCAGCATAGAAGAAATTATAACGCATAAATTCCTATGGTCATAATGTTTAAAGCCAGTTAATAAGCAATTAAGAACCATAATACAAAAAGGAGTACAACAAACATATCCGGCATGTCTAAAAGTTTCTGCTCGAAACTTTTCTGATAATTCAAAGTACCAAATCTCATGTTCAGCTATATACATAGAAATTCATTATGCAAAATCTCTGTATTAATTGAAAGGGGTCAATAAACCTCTGAGAAATTATTTGTAAAACCTTATTCCAAGCCAATTTCAGATGACAAATCAAAGTTATTGAAACTAAACTATGAGCTCAAGGGGGTCATTTAACCCCTAGAGGTTAAGAAACTTCTACTGAATCGTCTTAATAACGTCAAATATCGGCAAGTACATCGCAACGAGAATAGTACCAACGATACCACCGAGTACTACTATGAAAATCGGCTCCATAAGCGCGGTTAGAGATTCTACAGCAGAGTCTACTTCATCATCATAGAAGTCTGCAATTTTACTAAGCATGTTCTCTAATTCACCAGACTCTTCACCGATAGCAACCATCTGTGTCACCATAGGTGGGAATATATCAGACTTACCGAGCTGTGTTGATATGGCACCACCTTCCTCAGCTTCGTGCTTCACATCATCTACAACCTTCTCTAATACTGCATTACCAGCAGATTCTTTCACCACTTCTAAAGCTGTAATAATAGGCACTCCAGATTCTACCAGCGTTCCAAAAGTTCTAGTGAATCTTGCTACAGCAACTTTTCTAAATATATCTCCAAACACAGGAACCTTTAACAAGAATGAATCAAGAGTAAATCTTCCTGACTCGGTTGCATACCATGACTTAACAGCATTCATGGTAAACCAAACTATGACACCAAGCACTATAACCCAAGGTGAACGCAAGAAATTACTGACATCAATTAAAGCTTGGGTAAATGCTGGAAGCTTATTACCAGTACCTTCGAAAATAGCAGAGAACTTAGGTAATATGAAAGTTAACATCACCCAAACTACTACTGTAGCAATGATCAAAACCGTAACAGGATAGGTCATTGCTGTTTTAACTTTATGAGTTAGTTTACTTCTAGCTTCAAGGAAACCCGCTAAGCGATTGAGAACCTTATCCAGTACACCACCAGCCTCACCAGCCTTAACCATTGCTACATACAAACGATCAAAAGCTTCAGGAAACTTAGCTAGAGATTCAGATAGAGGCACACCTTGCTCAATATCTACTTTCACTTCTTCAAGCATTTTAGACAGTTTGGGGTTTTCTGTTTGTTCGATAAGAACGGTAATTACCCTAAGCATGGCAATACCAGCTTCAATCATTGAAGCAAACTGTCTTGAAAAAATAACCATGTCTTTAAGAGAAATTTTCTTCTCAAAGAAACCAGGGTTAGCTTGTACTTTATCCTTAGCAGTCTCACTCTTCTTCGCTCCTGAATAATTAATATTAATTACCCAGAGACCCTGTTTACGTAATGAAAATTTAGCCAGTTCAATACTATTAGCGTCTATAGCTCCAGACTTGGTATGACCTTGGGAATTTCTTGCTAAGTATTTGTAGGTATTCATTAAGCAATTGAGGACAAAACTTGCCCTAAGAATAATGACGCTTATTATTCCTTCTAGATCCCTGCTAATTATGTTATTCATATTATCTCATAAATGCGAGTGCTACTTAGCCTAGGGGTATATTAATAAAGGATTAAGCACATCAATGAAATATAAAAACCTAGCTGATTTATTTTTCAAAAGAGCTGAGGCAAACTTGAAAAAAGTTTTAATGCGTCATAAGGTGCATCCTCATAGACCATTAGTTGACACCACTTGGAAAGAAATTAAAACCAAAGTCGAAGAAATTGCTGCTGGCTTAAGAAAACTTGGCATTAAGAAAGGCGATAAAGTCGGATTAATTTCTGAAACTTGTCATCATTGGCTGCCATGTGATTTTGGGATATTGAGTCTTGGTGCTTGTACTGTCCCTATGTACCACAATTCTACCAGCGACACTATTGAATACATAGTTAATCATGCTGAATTACAAGTAATTATTGTTCGCAATAAAATTCAATTACAAAAACTTCGCTCTGCTTGGTCAAGATTACCGCATCTGCACTATGTAATCGTCATGGATGATAAGGGAGATATTCCTGTGAATGATCATAAAATTCTTGTCCTTGATGAATTGAGAAGAATAGGGGCTGTTGAACTTAAAAAAGATCCGCAATTAATTGAGAAACTAATTCCAGAAGTAGGTTTGGATGATCTTGCTAGTATCATTTACACTTCAGGAACCACAGGTGAACCTAAGGGAGTGGTACTTAGTCATAGAAATTTTCTGGTAGCGGCTTTGTCATTTTATCAATATGTGCCACTTGATGAGAATACAAATATGCTTTCATTCTTGCCTCTTGCACATATATTTGAGAGAGTAGCATCAGAGATTTATGGTATAGATCAGGTCGTAGTGTTTACTTACTGTGAATCAGTAGAAGCTTTACCTAAATTATTGATTGAATCTGAGTGCAATATGATGAACGTAGTACCACGCATACTTGAGAAAATGCACGCGAAGATTATGCTGGGCGTAAGTCAAATGGATCCTATTAGCAGAAAAGCTTTTGAGAAAGCTATGGAACTAGGAGTAGAGTATGTTAAGAAAAAAATAGCCAAGGAAGAAATTGATTGGAGCTTAGAACTCAAACATAGTATTGCTCAAAAAATGATACTTTCTAAAGTCAAAGATAAAATTGCTCCTCAACTAAAAGTGTTTGTAGTAGGTGGCGCACCTTTCTCTAAAGAACTAGCTTACTTCTTCCTTGCCCTAGGATTCTCTGTAGTAGAGGGATACGGTTTAACTGAAACTTCTGCTCCGATTACTGTTAATCCACCTTGGGCTAATAAACCCGGAACAGTTGGTATTCCATTCACACATTTTGAAGTGAAAATTGCTGATGATGGAGAGATACTCTGCCGTGGTGATTCAGTATTTAAAGAATATTACAAGAAACCAGAAGAAACAAAAGAAGCTATTGACAGTGAAGGCTGGTTCCATACAGGAGATTTAGGAAGCTTTGATGATGATGGTTACCTCTCTATCACTGGACGCAAAAAAGACCTCATTATTACCGCTGGTGGTAAGAATATAACCCCACAAAGAGTAGAAGATATATTACTCCAAAGTCCTTATCTCAATCAAGTAGTCATACTTGGTGATCAAGAAAAGTACTTGGCAGCTTTATTGGTACTGAATGAATATCAAGTAAAAGAATATTTAAAACACAAGAAGATAGAAATAGATCCAGGTAAAAAACTTTCTGAAATTCCTGAAGTAAATAGTTTAATAGAACTAGAAATTACTAGACTAAATCACAATTTAGGTCGTTATGAGCAAGTGAAAGCTTTCCATATACTTGATAACGAATTAACTATCGAAGGTGGAGAACTTACTCCAACCTTAAAAATTAAGCGTAATGTTATAAGAGCTAAGTACAGAGAATTTATTAAACCTTTATTTAATAAGCCAAAGGATAGTTGAAAATTGTTCCCAGGAACAGTTCGGGCCCAAACTACGACTAATTACAAGTGGCTCAAACGCAACTTAAGAAAAAGAATAAATCATTACTGAGAACAGGTCTAGCTGAGCTTATTGATGAACAACATATAGAATTACGTAAAAACCGTTATCTTACTAGCAGTTATTTTCTCAATGATTCCTGGAAACAGAAGAAGCGCAATTGGGGTCATAGCCTTCATGGCATGGCTTCTAGATCAGGCTCTTTCCCTCCTGCCTTAACAGATTATTTTATTCAAAATTTCAGCAACCATGGTGACACTGTCCTAGACCCATTCTCAGGGAAAGGTACTACAGCCTTACAAGCTTGTTTAAATCATCGCCATGGCATTGGGTTAGATGTAGCTCCAGAAGCTTATGCACTCACCGCAGCTAAAACTCTCCAAATCAATCATGACGATGCAGTTGCTTACTTAGAAAATCTAGAATTTATCAAACCAAGTAAAGCCACCATACAAGCTGTTCCCGCTGAAGTAAAAGTCTTCTATCATGACAATGTTCTAAAACAAATCCTAGGTTTCAGAGAAGCTATTAACCAAGACTATTCATTCAGACATCTAAGTTACTTAGATGCCCCTAAATATGAACAATTGAAAAAATCCAAAAACGCTAATTACGCTCAATACTGGGTAGGAGTAATGATTGGTATCATTCATGGTTCATCTGAGCTAAGCCTCTCAGTGCCTTGTTCTCATAGTTACAGTATGGCTCCTAATTATGTCGCTAAATATTCTAAACAGCATGGCTTAGAGAAACCTGATAGAGATCTTAAAACCTGCCTAATCAAACGCTCAGAGAAACTTCTCTCTGCTGGAGCTAATCCACATCCAGGCAGAGCAATTCTTGGATCAGCAATGGACTTACCTGTGACTCTACATGATACTGTAGATCTGATAGTTACTAGCCCACCTTATTTCACTGCACAGACTTATGCTTGGGATAATTGGCTCAGAGAATGGTTCTTAGGATTTAATTTCAAAGATGTTCACAAACAAACCCTACATACAGCTGTCGAAGATAAATATAGAACTGGCATGCGTCAACATTTAGAAGAAGCTTATAAGGTTCTTAAACCTGGTAGATGGGCATTCTATGTAGTTGGAGATGTAATTAAGAAGACCAAAGCTGGACCATATAAAATTATTACTGCAGAGATTATTGCTCAAGAAGCTGAAGAAACAGGTTTCAGCGTAGAGTTAATTATCAATGACGACATCCCTAGAACTAGCTGCTACAACTCAGCATTCTTGAAAGAAGATCAAGGACTTAAGTTAGATAGAGTTGTTTGCTTATATAAGAACTAAGTTGTTATAAACTCCTCAAAATTGGGCATAAAGATAAGACAAGGGATTTTTCTAGGGGGGATTGGGATGTCTGAATTATTATTGGGTGAGAGAGTTAAGGGTACATTAAACACGAGTTTATTGCAGTATCCACCGGTTTTTGAGAAAGCATTATATAAGTTAAGTTGGGCGCAAGCTCCTAAAAGTATTTTAGAAGAATACAAGCAGAAAGCTTTTGCGCATAAGAAAGCACCTGTAAACGTGCTTACTGATTACGAAGAGAGAGCTTGGGCAGTATGGGGTAACTTACAGAAAGCCCATGCCATTGACTAGTCCTACATAGATATGTTAAAAATTCAGGAAAATTTATTTTTCACTCTTTGCGGAACACACGCTTCGCGTGGTTCCGACTTGTTTTCAAGGACCCGACTAGCAAAACTTCGTTTTGCAGCGAGTCCTTTTTTATAGATTCTTATTTGGGGGTTCAAGATGCGAGCAGCATTTCGCGGTGGTAATATGGGATTCAGGAGTTTGGCAATTAAGCCTAACTCTTTGGAAATCGACTATAGTGATCTGCTGGTCGCACAAGTAGGAGTTGCAAAGAAATTTAAACCAAGTATCAGTAAGGAGCGATTATCAGAAATACGCTCTATAGATAGTAATAAAAAAATATTCGAAGATAGTTTCTTAGCTACAAAATTAAATATACAAACTCATACCTAACTTATTAAGCCTGTTCAGAAATCGTCCAGAACGAGGCATGCGAGTCCCGAGGACGCGGAGTTTATTCGACATAAATGAGCAGTCCGAGGGACGAGCATAACAAAGTTATGGACGATTTATGGATTGGCTTAGCCGCGAGTTACGTCTTTAAGGGATAGGCTTATACGTCTTTCATATGGAGAGAACTTCTTAATAAGAACTTCTACTTCATCTTCAGGCTTGAGGTAATGATCTGGTGCTGGATCTTCCTCATCATCAGTAATCTCTGACACTGGAAGAAGCGCTTCTACACCTGGATATATTTCTACGAATACACCAAACACAGCAAGCTTCACAACTCTACCTTTAACGATCATGCCTTCAGCAAACTTACCTTCAATCTCAGTCCAAGGATCTGGTTGAAGACGCTTATAGCTAAGTGAAATCTTCTTAGTAGCTTTATCAATCTTGAGGATCTTAACAGAGATCTTATCACCGTTACTCACTACTTCACGAGGGTGAGCAATACGTCTCCAAGAGATCTCAGAGACTGGAAGTAAACCATCTATACCACCGATATCAATGAATGCTCCAAACTCAGCAACTCTCACAACTTCACCAGAAATCACTTGTCCTATCTCTAATTCGTTGATAGCTTTATCTCTTAAGCCAGACTTCTCGTCTTCTAATGCAATCTTCTGAGAACAAATAAGTTTACCTTTACGCTTATCTAACTCAAGAATCTTAAACTCAATCTTAGAACCTTTAGCATTGTTAGCTTCTCCGCGCAAACGCAATTGCGAAGCAGGAATGAAACCTCTAACACCATAAGACTCTACAACAATTCCACCTTTAACAAGAGCAACAACCTCTCCTTCAATGCTTTCATCCTTAGTTCTCAACTCTTCTAAACGTACCCATCCACGTGCTTGAGCAACTCTCTTATAAGAAACTAAAAGAGGATTCTTGTCTCCAGCTTCTTTCAATACATAAAACTCGTAGTCGTTACCAACCTGAATTACATCTTCTGGCTTGAGATGATCTTCTCTATTACTAACTTCTTTGTAAGGTAGAAACGCTTCAGCCTTAGTGCCAGTATCTATTAGCGCACCTTCCTTTTCAAACTGAATTACCTTACCTTGGATAATTTGGCCTACTTGGAAAGTAGAAGCTGCTTGGGTCTTGTCTA
Organism: uncultured Gammaproteobacteria bacterium; assembly: GCA_964551135.1. Taxonomy (GTDB): domain Bacteria; phylum Cyanobacteriota; class Vampirovibrionia; order LMEP-6097; family LMEP-6097; genus CAYPGT01. The sequence goes on from CAZKAT010000003.1 coordinate 204,445, forward strand.
ATAACCTTGCAAACTCCTTGTCTAAATCTACTAAATTTTCTGTTGTCATTTTTTATTTACCTTTTTGAAAGCACAGAACCCTTTAAAGCCCGTCCTGCCTTCAATTCTTTCGGGCTGCCTTACTTAAGAGAAAATGGAGCGGATTCTTCCGGAGCGCTCACTGGATAACTCAAATTGAGAACCAGAGACCCGGAAATAGGCGACGAAGTCGCCTTGAGATTCGAACTCCCAAAAAATTTCCATAGGAAATTTTTTGTTTCTTACAAAAGGATTCTGTAAGAAAATGGAGCGGAAGATGAGATTCGAACTCACGACCCTTTCCTTGGCAAGGAAATGCTCTACCACTGAGCCACTTCCGCAAGCTCCATACACCGAGCTAGTATCCGCTTAGCGCACATAAAATACTAGCAAATCAGCTTGTATATTGCAGACTCAAACAATTATTTAAGAATTAGTTCATGCTAGAGCGTTCGAGTATATCCTGCTCTCTATGATTTACAAAGTATTTACGACTGTTCTTACCAATCGCTTGAATTTGGGCAAGCGTAGATTCTATATGTGATAAAACTTCATCAGCATATTGATCTGCTTCTATTCTAACTTTTCTAGATTGCTTAACTGCAGCATCTTCTAGCTCACGAGCCTTATCCAATGACTCTCTTCTAATTTGTTCTATCTCTACTGCGGCTTCATTACGCATGTATTCTATTTGTTCTATAACTTGAGTTTGAATATGACGTGCTTGTTCTTCCGCCATAGATCTAATCTCGTGATTATCAATCAATCTCCTAGACTCAGTTTGAGCAATAGTCATTAAACGCTCACATTCAGCCTTAGTTCTTTCCATTAATTCTTTAGCGTGTCTTTCTAATTCTTCTTCACGTTCTTTTAATTTAGATATAAATTCTTTTGCTTGCTTAACCTCGGCTGGGACAGAAGCATAAAGCTCTTCAAGTGACTTCATAAGATAATCTACGTCAAGGAGTTTTTGATTGATGATTGGAATAACTTTCGCCTGGTCAATGTATTCTCCTATCTCATCAATTTTTTCGTAAATATCCACAAATTCTCCTCAAATTTCAGGAACAAAATTCCTGATTAATAGCTCTATATATTTTATCTGTAATTAACCTTAATGTAAAGTCCTTTCTAATATGTATTTCACCCCTGAGGTATTTTACGTATTAGGAACTTCTTAACATTATTCGGCACTAAGAGACCTAAATCTCCACCAAACTCTACCAATTCCCAAACTCTACTAGCTCTAATAAAAGAATATTCTGGACTGGTCATAAGAAATATCGTCTCTAAACCATTAGAGAGACTATGGTTAATTTGAGACATCTCTAGTTCAGTCTCAAAATCCGAAGCCGCTCTAATACCTCTAACAAGAACATTATATTTATGCTTCTTAGCATAATCCACCGTCAAACCTAGATGGGAGCTGACTTTTATATTGTCGAGATCCTTAGTCGCTTCTTTAATAAGCTTGATACGATCTGCAATCTTAATATGACCAGATTTATCAGGATTCTCTGATATCAATACCAATACTTGATCAAAAATTTTAGAAGCTCGTTTAATAATATCTAAATGCCCTAAGGTAAGTGGATCAAAACTGCCTGGATAAATAGCACGCATAGCTATAATGATAGCAACAGACTAGTAATCTGTTAAATAATGTCAACACCAAAAAAATCAAAGTTTTTTACAAGAATTACTCAGAATTGGTTCTTTAATGATAATTCAGGTAGAGCTGCAGCTATAGCCTTCTATACTTTATTTTCCTTTCCTGCACTCATGTTTCTCAGCCTCAATTTAGCAACTATAATTTTCAATCAAGACAATGTAGAGAAACTCTTACTTGAATGGATGCAAGACTTCACCGGTCCTGAAGTTATTATAGCTATCCAAAATATCTTTAACAATTCAGCGAATTTCCATTTAACTAATTCTATAATCAGCTTCTTAATCCTTTTCTATGCCTCTGCAAAAATTTTCACCGAATTGAAATCTGCTCTCAATAGAATTTATAAAGTAAAATTTGAAAATGAAAAAAGCAAATTTATAACTTTCATTGAGAAACAAATTGTTTCACTACTTGTGGTATCCATTACTTGTCTATCAATCTTTATAACTTTAATAATAAATTTCACTCTCAATAAACTAACCTTGCAATTTGGTTTACCTGATGTCGCTTTTTTTCATACACTTAACAATCTGGCTTCTACAGTAGTTTTAGGTGGGATCTTTTTAGCCATCTATAAATTTTTACCAAGTCGTAGAATCAAGTGGGTATCAGCTCTTGTTGGTACCGCTGTAGGTATCATACTATTTGAGATAGGCAAGTATGTAATTGCCCTATATCTCTCATTAAGTATGATTATTGATTTCTATGGTTCAATGGGATCTTTAGTAATGCTAATGTTATGGATTTATTACACAATAGAAATTTTATTAGTTGGTGCTGAATGTGCAATAGAGTTTGAGACTGCTAGTAAAAATTCAGACTGAGCAGTACGTTGAATAATATAGAACTGCTTTTTTAACTTCAGCAATTAATTCATCTAAGTTTGTTTCAAAACAAGCTTTTTCTTTTTTATGATCTATTTTTATTTTTGCCATTGGACATCTTGGATACAAATGGAAATGTTCTGATTCTCCAACTAGTTTTCTTAACCATATAAGTTTTGATAAAATGTCCTTGTCATTATTGAAGGCTTTCTGTAACCGTTCTATAGTTGCCCTATCCTTTGTTCCAGCTTCTAATAGAATTGCAATTAATTTCCTGTCAGATACGGCAAGTAAATCTTTACCATCCATCCAATAATCTTCAGGCTGTCTATCATTAACTGTTACAGTAAAAGCAACTTTTTCATTATTACTATTTGGTCCCTCAGTTTCTGTAGAAATATTTAATGCCGTTGCTCCAACTCTCCGTTTCTCTCTATCTATTCTTGCATTGTAGACTTCTTGATTTCTTTGCATTGCTGCTGCAGCTGCCGCTGGTGCAGGCAAATAACTGGATCCCCAATTTACCAATCTTTTTCCTATTCCTAATCCTGGCATAGTTAAAATATTATCATATTTAATTTAACTTTATACAACTACTCAACTCTTAAAAGCTAAATCTGCAATTGAATTTGATAACTAGAAAGGAAATTTAATTCCTTATTTTTTGGCAGGTTTTATCATCTTCATCATATCTTTCAATGTCATTTTGGAAACAGACTCTGATCCGGATAATCGCCAAACATTAGACTTGTAATCAGCACTAATAGTTGTAATCATTCCAAATTTATCAAGATTTTCCATTCGAAAAACTACTTTATTTTCATATATATAAAATGTACTTTTATATCCTGATGATGGTGCTAAATCAATAATAGTTGCAATATCTTGTTGTCTTTTATTCTTATCAATATATTTATATGCATCACCCCATACTATTTTTAAAATATTTCTACTCCACATTGCTTTCTTTTGCTCATCCGTAAAAGTTACCATATGAAATTGGGAGACATTATCTCTTTGGCAATCAGCAGAAATTATCTCAAAAGCTTTTTGATAGAATTCTTGCGGGTCTTCCAATTGAAGATATCTAGCCATCTCATTTAAATTCAATCCTATATTATTTCCTAAATTTTCAACATAGTTTATTGTTTCAATATCATCTCTTCTAAAGTCTTTTTTTGTAATAAAGGCTATATCAGAATGTTTTTTAATTGCTGCAATTAATTCCTCTTTATTAATAATTGGCATAGTAGCCCTATCTTGATTAGCACCAATAAATTCAATAAAATCTCTTAGCAATTGTTGCTCACTCTCATCACGAGGTATATCAATACCACAAAGCAAATTCAACTGTCTGGTAGTTAAATCAGTTAACTTCATAGCTTCAGCAAAGCGTTTAATTGTAGTCATTAAGCGAGCTTTAAGACCAAGTTGCAAGCCAGTTAAATCTGGTAAATCCAGATCCGCTAAATAGTTTGTTCTAGCAGTAATAAATCGGAGCCAATTTTCATTAGCTGCAAGCAAATCTACTGACTCAAACTTAGGATCAGCTTTAATTCCTATAACTTCGGTAGTTAATGCATCAGGTCTTATTGCTAATTTACGATGACTTAAAGAACTAACAGATTCTCTAATTGCTCCATCTCCCCAAATCTTATTAATCAATTGATTAAATAGAACTTCTTGAGTAATTGAATCTAAATGACTATTAATTAAGCGTTTGATTTCATCTTGGAATTTAACATCATCATTTATTAGAGACTTTTCTTGACTAAATAATGTAGTTTCAGCTTCTTCTAAGAACATCTGAATATCACTCTGCAATTCATTTTCAGCTCTAATGACTTGCTCAGAATCTTGACTTATGTCAATAGCTGCTCTTACTAAACTAGTTAAATCTATTCCTAATTCCTTATAAAGAGCTTGAGTAAAAAATTCATGTTTATCCATCTCATCTGGAGCTTGTGGATATTTTGCCAATATCGCTGCTTGTAAACTCACAAAAGATCTTGAGCTCTTAGTTGTAAACATTCCAGAAAAATCAGTTTTAACTTTCTCTAATTCATCAATATTTGGATTACAAGACTGTAATAAATAAGTTAACAGAAATCTATTTATAGTTTGTCCATTAAAAACTTGAAGAGCTGTTTCAACGTTTTTAGGGAAGCAGAAAAAATCCTGACCATAAAGTTTAGTTAAAACCTCAGCAAACTTCCTTGATCTATATTGAACTTTAGCAGCTTGGGTTGATCTTTCATGCAGACCTAATAATTGATCTAATCTTGCTAGCCAAGCTTCATTTGGAACAACAGTGTTAACTGCTAAGGCCCTTGTATAGAAGCTTTCAACTAGTTTCTCTGCAAAGCCTTGATGTTTAGCTTCTAATTTAACTAAGCTTGGTGCAATACTAGCTACATGAATTTGATAAGCTTCCGGATTGGAATAAATATGATGACCACGACACAGTCTTGCTAGAAGCTTTTGGTTAAATGCAAGAATCTCGGCAAAATGTTCTGGATCTTTTTTCTTTCCATAAAGTACATCTTCATCTAATGCCTTACCTTGCCTTATAAAATGATTTTTCAACTGTATTGAATATTGTTTTTGTCCTTCGGGATCATAACTACTTCTTGCTACAGGCTTAAGCAACCAATATATAGGTTCCAAGCCTTCTTGCACCCAGGCACGATGTTGATTTAAATTTACAGTTTCAACAGCTTCTTCTAAATGAATATCTGTTTGCATCGGGGTTTCAGGTTCTTTTACACTCACACTAGCAACACTTGGTAAATTAACATTCACATTAGTTGCAAATCTCCACCAGGGTGCTTTGGTATTTAATATATCTCTCAATGCCAAACCTATACTTTGCTCAGTTCTTGTACCATTGATAAAATCACAATGTATTACTTTTAGAGGCTTAGATGAAGCAGAATTAGCAGCAGTATGTCCCAATGCTCTAAGCATATTGGGTTCCCAACGAGTTGTATTAAAAATTATAAGAGTATCTACCGTCGGGCTATCATTACCATTAAGAATCTGACAATAGATAATTATATTTGAATCGGGATCTGCCTCAAATGAATTCAATATTTGACTTTCAGATTGAGACTTTAATTTTAAATGGTAGGTTTCTTCATTACCTACGTGATCTCTAATAATTAATTTTTGTAATTTAGCTCTCTGATCTTCATTTAATTCAGAAGCATCTATTAATTCATAAAACCCTTTACGATCGCCAGCAACAGCTATGCCTGCCTTCTTACCTAAAATACATAGAACTTTTGCTAAAGCATCTGCCGCTTCAGGATCATGAGCAATAATCCTAGTTTTACCAAACCTATCTGTAGTAATATCCTTAGCTAATCTATAAATAGCTGAGGAAGTATCAATAGTAGTTGTTTTAATTTTCTTATCATGGACAGTTGCAAACAATTGAGCATATTTAACAATTGGAAGTCCATTTACCTCTATTTGCAATGGTTGTAAGTCAACTTCTCTTACGTAACCCATTCTTCTTAATTCTTGATAATTTTGTCCTTCAATAACATGACCTTGTGGAAACAATTTCATAAAATATATTTGATTCTCGTGCATCTCTGCATGATTTTTATTTTTCTCACTAATCACTCTTGGTATTGAACTAACAGCAAAAATCTGAGTTGGATTCTCTTGTGTCGACTTAGTGTGCCTAAGCAGATCAACAATTGCCTTAGCTCTACCAGGCTTGCGAGGATCACCAGCACAGGTATTCACTTCATCAATAAAAATACTTTTTATATCGGGGTTTAAAATTTCGAAAGGATCTTTTTGCTTCACTTTCGGTAAAAAAGCTTCAGGACTAAGAATAGTAATTTTTTTCTTTTCCCGATAATTTAAAGTTAAATCTGCTTTTATTCTTTTCTTTTCATCTTCATTAGCTGCAAGATCTAACATCATCTGAGCAATCTTGAATTTATTATGCTCATGTTCGCCTAGTATTAAAATTGTCTCTCCATCACGCCATGACTTAAGAGCTCTTGCAGCAAGAGTCGTAGATAATCCAGAACCTGGAAAACTCACTATAGCCTTAGTTGCACAATGTATAGTTTCTTCTTGTTCATCTTCATTAGTGAATTTTAGTTCTAGAGCAACAGGTTCAAAATTATCAAGCCATAGTTGTTGATAAGCAGTTCTTAGTTGCATCTTACTAGCAAGGTTTAATCTTTTTAAAAATTGCGGTGTCTTATAAGCTTGTCTATATCCTCTCTTGCCTTTGGTTTTTGTTTGCTTAGAAGCTAATGAACTTGTCGATGATATTAGAGTACTTGGATCTAAAGATGTACTAGTAGATTCCTCCAGGGGTCTTAACTCAAACCTTGCTTCTATGGGATTTCGCCAAAATCTTTTCTCTAAGATCAAATTCATATTTACACGATCTAATATTATATCAAAATAAACTTCAAGAAATAAGATGCCACGCTATCATCTATTAGAGTGCTTGAAACAATCCTCATAAACCTCATCAAATCTATGACGCCTAATCCTTCCTTGATTGGTGACGATTGCGCTGTGATTAATATTTCTGGCACTAATTATTTATTTGCAGTGGATAATTTTGTGGAGGGTGTACATTTTTCCCAAGATTATTTCAGCCCCGAAGATATTGGCTGGAAAGCACTTGCCGTCAATATTTCAGATATAGCTGCTATGGCAGGAGAACCACTCTGGGTATTGGTGGGGCTCTCATTAAGCAAGCAGATTCTCGATAAAGAAGCCTGGGTGAGAGGGTTTTACACCGGTCTTAATGAATGTGCTGAGAAATTTGGTAAGCCTCAAGTTATAGGTGGAGATATTACAGCATCTAATACTGATACTTTTATTTCCATCTCTATTATTGGCAAAGCTGTCCATCCCTTACTACGCAGCACAGCACAGCCTGGAGACAAGGTTTGCGTTACTGGTAAGTTTGGTAATAGTGCACAGTTCTTAAAAGAACAACTATCAGGTTTAGCTCCAAGCCCAGCTGGACAAAAATATCATCTCCGCCCCGAACCTCGCCTCAAAGAAGCGCAAGGGATTTTTCTTAATAATAAGCGCGGAGCTTTAATGGATACTAGCGATGGGCTTGCGCAAGCTCTTTATGACATAGCTGAGCAAAGCCAGGTGGATATAGAGCTAGATTTAGACCTTATTCCAAGAGACAATAATACTGACTTATCTTTAGCTTTGTATGGGGGTGAAGATTATGAATTATTGGGTTGCTTTGAGCAAATACCCCTAAATTTTACTCAAATTGGACTGGTAAAAACCCCTAAAAATCAGCCTACTATATACAGTTTAAGAAATAATGAATTATTAAGTAAGAACAAAATATATAATCACTTTTAAATTTGTCAATATGAGAAGGATTTAAAGCATAAACACGTCATGTTATTTTAGAATTATAAGCGAAGCGTATTAACAGATACCGTGCTCAAAACAATCCAACCAAAAATAAACTCGTTTAGCTCGGGTACTGGTAAATCTAGTACGGCCCTGACTAACTCCGATCGTGCTAAGACTGAAGAAAAGACGATCTCTAATAGTTCTAAAGCAAAGAGCGCTCCCACCCTTGAGGAGCGCTCTTTGTTTGTTGGATTATTTTTCGATTTCATCAAAACAATGACGCGTATTACCACTGGTTCATATTTACCATCAGTGATCAGTAATTTTATAAAAGATAGTCATGTCACCATGGAAGAATCTATCTATAAAACAACATTTGATGATTTGTGTTCGCGCTTCCTCTGTGACATGACTAACACAGTGACTGAAAGGCTCTTTAACGGTAAGACCAAAATCTTGGGAATCACACTCCCACACTTACCTTCAGAGATATCATCACAACTTCTAGCTATGCAAACTGTGTTCCTGTCACGAACAGCAACACGAGACCAAAATGTAAACAAGAGTTCAGCAAAGCATCACTCTACACCAGAAGAGCAAATCCTGGCAGAAGAAATCTCCAAACGCCCATTTATACCTATTGCACGTCAAATTAGTAACTATTTCAAAACTAATATTAAACCTGGCTTAGACACTATTCTCAAGTACTCTCTAGGCATAGAAGATGGTCAAGTAGTTAAAGACTCTCAGGGCAATCCTATACTCAAAGAAGACGGTAAAGTACTAAAAACACAACCTAAAGTTAATTATCCATGGTTCTTTACTTCTATTGGTGGTTCATTCTTAGCTTCCATGTTATTACTGCCCAAAAAGACTCAGCAAGCAGGTTTTGCAGATGTTAAAGGTAGTCCTATGAGAGGCTTCCTAAATATATTATGGAATACATTTAATAGATTGAATACCACGGTAATTAGTTCATCAACTAATATTCATGCTGAAGGTAAAAACTTTGATGCTTGCTTCGAGAATTCAGTTCAAGACAAAACCTTCTTGCCTTTCGTTCAATATACCTGTGATGCTCTTGCATCAGTACTCTCTGATCGTTTACCCTTCATCAATGGATTTAGCTTATCTACTATATTGCGTATCGTTACTGAAGTACCTATAACCTTCCTTAAGTCTGGGGTACAGCGTATCGCTAAAGACAACAGAATCAGTGAAGAATGGAGTTATTTGAGTTACAAGATACTCAAGCCATTTGCAAACCTTATGGAAACTCTTACTAAACCAGCAATTAAATTCCTTACCAAAAATATATACACCAGATTCCCACTACCATTTATTTATGAGTGGAGAATTTTCGATCCTAAGATCAAGAATATGTATGATGTAGACATACAAAAGAATAAGTCAGTAGCGAAAGAAGGATCTGAACAATTTGAAGGTAATTGGTTTAAGACATTATGGTTACTCACTAAACATAGTTTCTTAGTACCTTTTGAAGTCTATGATCTAGTGAAAGATGGAAATAAACAATATGCTGAGAAGGCTGCGAAGATAGAAAATATAGTTAAAGATCATGAAGCTAAACTTGAAGCTGAAAAGCTCGATAAACATTTAAATACTAAACTTGAAGAATTGGGGATAGATCCTAATCAAGTCAAAGCAAAAGCTTCAACTCAAATTGAAAATCTTAAAGTTGCTAACTCAGAAACCAATAGAACCAAGTCAGAAAACTTAGCTCTAGCTGTGTAAACTCCTAATAAAACTATATTGCTACTGAATTGTTAGCTTCACTCTTAGCCAAAGCATTACCAATCGCTCTTGCTGCTTCACCTGTAGGTGCAGATCCATGAAGCCATTTTCCAAATTTTGTAGCAAGACTATCATTCATCTCATGACGACTAACCACTGAAGGCATTGCCGAAGCTCCATACAACGCTGCTGCTGCTGCTCCTCCTGCTAATACTAATGGTGCTATCATAATCTTTTTCCTCGCTCAAACGCGTTAAACTAAAGGTCAAACTATTGACTTCTTAAAAATTTAAAACGTACTAACAGATTTTTACTCAAGATCTGGCAGGGCTATTAAAAGCGGTGCCTTCAGCTTTAAAACCAAGTTTGATACAGAAGCTTGGAAAGATGTTGACTGACTATTTATTGTCGGTTCTTACGATGATACCAAGTCTAGGGGTTCATGTCTAGTCTTGACGAGATTAAATAAATATTAATAACGAAGAAAGTATTAAGAGTGGCTGGGTGGCAGAGTGACTATGTGACTGAGAATAAGATCTCAAGGACTCAGACACCCGGTCACTCAGTCACTCTGCCACCATGTTATGATAGCGAGCATGGTTAAAACCATTGTACTTGCAGCAGGAAGGGGCACTAGGCTTAAGTCTAAGACACCAAAAGTCTTACATAAAGTCTTTGACAAGCCAATCTTATCCTGGGTTCTGGAGAGCCTTGCTGAAATACCTGATGAAGAAATCATTGTTGTCTGTGGCTACAAAGCTGCTGATTTAGAAGGTTTCTTGCATGCTTATCCAGTCACAACAGTTATCCAGAAAGAACAACTTGGCACTGGACATGCCTTAATGTGTGTACGTGAAACTTTAAAAGACTACGAAGGGACAGTAATGGTGGTGAACGGTGATTCACCACTGATCCGCTCAGAGACCCTCGATAAACTTTTGCAATATCATCAAGACAATATAATGGATTTTAGTTTTCTCACTTGTAATCTTGAACATCCTCATGGTTACGGCAGAATTATTCGTAAGAACAAACAAGTAATTGCGATTAAAGAAGATAAAGATTGTAGTGAAGCAGAACGCACTATCACAGAAGTCAATGCAGGAGTTTATTGCTTCGAATGGAGTACCATAGCGCCTGGACTCGATGCACTAAAGAGTGACAACTCTCAAGAAGAATATTACTTAACTGATCTAGTAGCTTGGGCATACTCACAAGGTCAAGCTATAGGCACTGTTGCACTCGACAATCCATATGAAGTGCTAGGAGTCAATACCCGTGAGGATTTAGCATTAGTTTGGAAACTTAAGAACGAAGCAACTCTGCATGAGCTAATGAAAAATGGTGTCACTATAGTTGATCCAGCTACAACAATGATTAGCTCTGATGCTGATATTGGTCACGATACTGTAATCATGCCAGGGACTTATATTCACCGTAAAGTTATCATCGGACGCAATTGTTTAATCGGTCCCAATACTACCATCTATGGACCTTCTGAGATAGGAGATGGTACTACAGTATTACAATCACATATCACCAGTAGCTGCATTGGAGAGAACTCTAATATAGGACCATTTGCGCATATTAGAGATGGATCTGATATCTCGGACAATGTCAGAGTAGGAAGTTTCGTGGAAGTGAAAAACTCGACACTCGGCAACAACTGTGCAGCAGCACATTTAAGCTATATCGGTGACGCTAAACTCAAAACCGGTGTGAACATTGGAGCTGGAACAGTGATAGCTAATTACGATCATCGCACTGGTGAAAAACATCAATGTGTAATTAAAGCCAATGCTTCTACCGGAGCTAATTCTGTATTAGTCTCACCAGTAGAGATTGGTGAAGGTAGCAATATCGCTGCAGGTTCAGTTATAACTAAAAATGTTCCAGATGACACTCTTGCTATCGCAAGACCGAGACAAGAACATAGACCGAATAAGTCATTGCGCGCTGCGCCACAAAGCTAGACCCAAACGTCAAGCTCTTGACCACAAAATGCTGATTCTAAAAGATCTGCTAGAGTTCCCCAACCCAATGCTTCTAAAGCTAACTTAAATTTACTGCGTTTTTTGTCGAGTCTTTTTAGAAGATTCTGTTTAATTTGTTTAAGTTTAAAATGCCCAGTGACATCCACGCGACTTGTGAAATCTGGCATTTTACTGCCAATTTCTTGAATTTTTGCGCGGATGCCACTTACAAAACTGCTCTCAGTGAGATCAGCTGCTGATTTATGTAGGTTGCTAAGTAATCGGTTTGCCATGTGTTGTACATGTATATAGTTAAGGGATTATGGGTTTTGATAGTTAAATTGTTAATTTGTTCTTAACCTAAGCATCTTTAGAAATAGTTTCGTTCTGATATTTGTAGAGAATAGAAGACACTATATTGTTAACCTTAGTATGACCGAATCCTAAAACCCAATTACGATTAGGATCAGACTTCCATAAGTGTGGACTACGGTTCACTTGATACTCATCTCTGATATAAGTTACTCTTGATCTTTCAAGTACAGGTGGTTTTCTTTTCTCTTTTTTGAACCACTTATTCCAATTATCGAACTCGTCACTTACATCTTGAACCAGCTCAGCAAGACGTTTCCAGAGCCTATCTAAATATCCAAGGAAACCATAAACATCCTCTTCATCATAATCATCTTCATTCGAATCAACTTTACGAGTAACACCTATGCGTCTCTCTCTGCGTTTACGACGCTTCTCTTCGTCCTTGTTCTTATCCTTATCTTGGATATTTCCAATAGCAGAAGGAGTGAACTCGTCGACGTTACGAATATCTGCCAGTAAATCAAACTCTGCATTAGTTAATTCTTGAGTTTCTGCAATTTCTCTCTGTCCTGCCTCAAGCTCTGCTGCTGCATTCACAGATACAGTATTGCCGTCTTCACGGGGATCTATCTTGGCCTGCCTAAAGCGAGAGGCAGCACCAAATGAGCTAAGCTCACTAGATTGACTAGTTAGTGTTGGATTCATATTGTATTCAATCACTTTACCTTAAATTATAGCAAAACTATTAAGTAAAGTAAATCTATATTACGACTTTAATGGGTGTAAATACCTAGAGTTGAGTAACGCTTAACGTATTTACAGAATCAATGCTAGCATTAGGTAAATACAAATGTCAAGGGTTTGTTGAAAATATTTTGAGATTAAGTAGAAAGTTCTAATTTTGGATCTCCAGACAAACTTCTTAATAAATCTCTCCTATTGTTGCGAGTATCTTCGCTACTGTAATCAGAGGATATTATGGCTTTTTTTTCACTAAGATCAGCTTCATCATCTACCTTAAGATCCAGTTCATTAGCAGATGTGGAAGACGCGGCATTGTCATTATTATCTACAAAAACATCCTCACCTGCATTAGCTGTTGAATCTATAGAACTTCTATCAAGGACTGTGTCTATTGTTCTAGAAATATTGTTTAGATCTGGTAATTGCAATCCAGCAGTTGCTGCGATTCTACATTCTGCTGCATGTGCTAAGGCGACTTGCTCAGGTATTGTGACATCAGCAGCAATTTGCGCTATTCTTGTTGACAACTCTCTTTGCTGATAGCCTGAAATCCCTGGATTCATACCAGCAGCATCGTGTAAGGCAGTCATAAACCCAGTATTTGGATTTACTGATTTTACTGCTAAATCAGCAACAGAAGAAGTTGAACTAGCTAATAAATTACCTTGGGTTATAGCTCTTGTCCTAGGCCAAGTAGGGAGAAAAGCTGTTAAAGCTGAAGTAGCAATAGGAATTATCGCCTCTCTTCTTGAAAGCTCTGTATTATGATCTCTTCCTAATCCAAAGATATTCACTCTTATCAAGAATATCTTATCTAAGTAATTAAATCAACCTCTAAGAGCTGTCAAGGCAAACAAACCTTGAATATTGTCTCTCATATAGCTGTTATAGCTTGGTTCACGTCCAGAAAGAGAAGCAAACTGCTGGCCAGGACTAAGTTCCATGCCAGATACTGATCTTATAGCCTTGATTTGTGCAGCTTCTCTAGCATTAACTGATTCTCCTGTAACTTCTTGAGCCTCTGGCTGCTCTACATTACCAAATTGTCCAGCTCTAGCTAAATGATTAGTAACTCTAGGATCGATTTGGGCCCTAGCTTCTTGCACTTGGGATAAAGCTTTTTGTATAGTTTGAACTTGAGTATCTTCTGCTATATCAGCAACGATACCGGTCTGTGACAAGGATTGCTTGCGCTCTTGTAATTTACCATGCAAGTCTTGCTCCAGCTTCTCTAATTGCGATATCTGCAAATTAGAAGCTGAGGTATTAATCTTTAAGTTGTTGTCAACTTCGCTCACAGGGCTATTAGACCAGAGCTAAGTTAAGGATTGGTTATGAGAGATCAATATTTATGTACTGCAATAAAGCAACAACATTATTTTATTGCAGAAACCTGGGCATCAAGCCAGTTTGCTATACGAGTATAAGCACTAGCTTCGCCAGATAAACTTTCTAAACTCAGTTCTCTAAAATTATCAGCTGGAGTTTTACCTGATCTATTTTTTATTGTTGGATCAACTCCTTGTGAAACTAACCATTGAACCATTTTGAAGGTACAAACCTGATCTAACAATGTACCATTGGTACTACTTCGAATTTCAGCAAGATTAACACCTCTTGCTTGAAGCTTTTTTAAAAGTTCAATGGCTTTTTCAAAAGTATTGTTACCATAATAAGGGGTATTTTTAGGATATTGCTGTTTTATAATCATTGTAGCTAAATCACATTTCTCAAAACAGCCTCTAATTTCTCTTGTTGTTTTCTCCCAAGGATCTTCTATGGATTCGATTATTTCTTTTAGTCTATCAAAGCTTTTTGGAGAGTAAGGGTCATCTAAAATATATGTAGCTTCATGAAGTTCCTTTGATTCAGGACCTTGTTTATCATTCCCAATTAACACAAAACCCTTACCATCACTACGTATGGCAGCATCAAAATGATCTAATAATTTTCTTATTTGATAGTCAACAGGAATCCTATCAGCTAATGCAAGAGGGGCTTCATCAAAACATATTGCAGGTATAGGATTCTTGTTACCAATAAAAAGCCTATCCATATTGCTATAACCTATATCATGTAGCTTCTCTATAGCTGGATATTGACCAATCTTTCCTTTTTTAAATTTTTGATTGGAAACAGTTCGTACAATGAATCCAACTTTAGTATCAGGATTTTCTTGTTGAACTTTTGTCATAACGTCTCGATGGATTTTAGCAATTTGATTGTCAACTCTAACTTGTGCAAGTGTTCTGCTGGGTGTTAATTTATCAACTATTATTAAAGTTGAGTCTTGGATATTCTTAGCAGTAAGAAGTGTATTTAGATTTTTTTGATTACGCTCCTTCACTAGTTCTTCGGAATCAGGTTCAAATTCACAGTTTTCCTGTTTTGTATAAACACGAGAGCAGATATTATCATCTCTTATTTGAATAACTCGAATATGAGTATTATCAATCATATAAACATAATAGCATTTAAGGTGCCCTTAAATAGAGAAAATAGCTTGATTTAGGATTCTTTTTTAATATTTCCTAGCTGCATTAAAAATATTCTCACCAAAAATATTGGTAATAATGTCCATAACCCACTGGGCAGTTTCCCCACGCTTATCCCAGGCTTCACGGCTTGGACAATGTTCTACCACATCAATAGAGCTAAGCTTGCCTTGACGACGTAAGGCTACATCCATTTCACGAGCGATAGTTAGTGCTTCACGATATTCAAGTTGTCCTAAAGAATAATTACTAACACCACTAAGATCAAGAGCGTTGACATCCCAAATGACATGAATCTTTTCTAAGTGTTTCAAATGTTCTATTGCAAACTTGATAATTTGACGTATGCCTAACTCTTCTACATCTTCCATAGTGAAGAATTTATGACTAGCAATTTCTTGCGCTGATTTATGATTAATACCAATATGAACTATGTTGTTCTTACTCATCATAGGATGCCCTGGGGAACCTAGTTCTCTGAAACGCATTAGAGAGATGAAGTCCGCATGCTTTGCTTCACCCTCAAAAGTCATCACCGTAAACACCATGCGATTAGCATTCCAACTCTTAGTCACACGAGGTGAACTATTACACAAGTGATTACTAAGCCAAATGATACCGATGTTGTCCTTACCATAATGTTCTATCAAACCAGCTACACTACCCATACAGAGAGAACCATCACCACCTAAAACAATAGGGAGATGCCCGGACTTAACAGAGTTCTTCACCGTATCAGCTAACCAATTATTCACAGTAAGAACTGCATCTAAGTTTCTGACGCGCTGTGGTTGTTCATGAATCTCAAACGGACCCAGTGATGGAGGATAAATTTCATTAACCTCGGGTCCAACAGCTCTGAGCTTCTTAATAAGTTCTTCTTCTGCTAATAAAGAATGCGCGCCTTCTTGCGCTAGATTATCAGTACCACCAAAACCCCAAGGTGCTGCGATCAGATCAATATCAGGACTTGGATATTGCTGATAACGCTGCTGAGCCGTAATATTATCTAGCTCCGGGCGAGATTTAGTAATCGTCTCGTACATGAGGAGATTATATAACAAATATAAGGTGACTGGGTGACCGAGTGTCTGAGGATAAGCCCTCAGCCACCCAGACACTCAAACACTCAGCCACTTACAGGATTTTGCTGTTAGTATAGAATATGAATCATGGCAGCAATTACAGACCAAGACATTAGCAGTGGACTTAAGACAGAAGATCTTGTGATCAATATGGGTCCGCAGCATCCTTCTACTCATGGTGTATTAAGACTTAAGATTACGACTACAGGCGAGATCATTAATAAGTGTGAGCCTATTATTGGTTATCTACATCGTGGCATGGAATGGCTAGCGCAGAATCGCAATTATATTCAATATCAAGCATTAGTAGATCGTGTAGACTACCTTGCTGGTATGTCTGATTCACATGCCTATGTAATGTCAGTAGAGAAAATCGCTGACCTCAAAGTACCTAAACGTGCTGAATATCTACGTATCATTACCGCTGAGCTTAATCGTATTTGCTCGCATCAATTGTCACTCGGAATCTTCATGCTTGACCTTGGAGCGATGATGGGATTTCCTTTCTATGCGTTTCGCGATCGTGAATCTATACTTTCATTACTTGAAGAGATCTCTGGTCAACGTATGATGTTTAATTATATGCGTATCGGTGGTGTGCATATGGATGTACCAGTAGGTTGGTATTCTAAGCTTGAGAGCCTAATCAAGGACAAGCTTTTAGGTTATACCGATGAATACGAAGACCTTATTACTAACAACCCTATCGTTGCTATCAGAACCAAGGGCATTGGTAAGATCGATCCAGTTAAAGGTCTAGATTACGGACTAACTGGTCCTAATATTCGTGCTTCTGGTGTGAACTATGATGTACGTCGCAATAAGCCTTACTCACTATATTCTGAGTTTGATTTTAATGTTATCACTCACACAGAAGGTGATGTGTTTGCACGTTACAAGTGCAGAGTGCAAGAGATTAGAGAAAGTTGCAAAATTATTCTGCAAGCTATCGAGAAGATTCGTGCGCTACCTGGCGGCGAGCAAGCTCAAAACGAAACTGAACTTAAAGCTAAGAAATTATTACCAGGCTTCAAATGCCCTGCTGGAGAAAGTTATGAGTGTGTTGAATCACCGCGTGGTGAGATGGGTGTACACCTAATCTCCGACGGTACTCAAGTACCTTATAGACTTAAATGGCGTTCACCAAGCTGGTTCCCAACTAGCTTCGTACCAGTACTTGCAGAAGGTTGCCCTGTGGCTGACGTAGTAGCTATATTCTCATCACTAGATGTGATTCTTCCGGATGTGGATAGATAATTAAGCTCAAGAATTGATAATAATATTTAATACTATATATTATTCTATGACTTTACTTATTAGTTGCCAAAATGTCATAATCTTCTAAGTGCAGCAAAGGGTTCACAATATTAAAGAAGAGAAAGCGAGCTGTGGCTTTGGTTTAATGGCGCAGATGGACAATAAACCATCGCATTGGTTATTAGAAACTGCTATTTATTCTCTATCTCGTTTATCACATCGTGGCGCGATTGCACCCGATGGTAAGACTGGTGATGGCTGCGGTATCTTGATGAAAAAGCCAGATGCTTTTCTTAGAACTTTAGCAAGTGATGCAGCTATCAAACTTAGTCCACTCTATGCAGTAGGAAGTATTTTCCTTAGTCAAGACAAACTACTTGCAGCTAATGCTTTAGCAAGATTAGAAAAAGAATTACGCCAAGAAAAACTCGAGATGGTATGGCAACGTCCATTACCTATTAACCCTGAAGCTTGCGGCAAAAGTGCTTTAGAGAGCATTCCGCATTTCGTGCAAGTCTTTGTGAATGCTCCTGCAACTATGGACGAGCAGAGCTTTGAAAGACATCTATATAAAGCGAGACGCCGTACTGAGCTAGCCCTAGAAGTGAAAGACGAAACATTCTATATTGCAAGTCTATCTTGTCGTATGCTTTCTTATAAAGGCATGATTATGCCTCATAATTTAGGAGAGTTTTTCCTGGATCTTAAAGACCCCAGATTAGAAACTTCACTATGTTTATATCACCAAAGATTCTCGACTAACACTTTCCCGAAATGGTCTCTGGCACAGCCTTTTAGAATGTTAGCCCACAATGGTGAGATCAATACTATTAGAGGCAATCGTAATTGGTCTATATCTAGAGAATCGAAATATTCAACTCCATTAATTGAAAATATACAAGAATTGTTACCATTAGTTTCTAAGCATGGCTCGGATTCTATGAGCCTTGACAATATGCTTGAAGGTTTATTAATGACTGGCGTAGATTTACTACAAGCAGTGAAGATCCTTATTCCTCCAGCTTGGCAAAATTCTAAATTAATAGATCCAGACCTTAAAGCATTCTATGAATATTATTCATTACATATGGATCCTTGGGATGGTCCTGCTGCCTTGGTTCTAAGTGATGGTCGCTATGCTGCTTGTTCGCTAGATCGCAATGGACTAAGACCAGCAAGATATCTTATAACTAAAGATCGTCATCTAACAGTAGCTTCAGAGATAGGTGTCTATGATTACGATCCAAGTGAAATAGTTTCTAAGGGCAGGTTGAAGCCTGGAGAGATGATTGCGCTTGATATGAATACAGGTAAATTATTACTGCCTGCAGATGTAGATCGCGAGATAACGAAGAAGAACCCTTACAAGCAATGGCTTAGCGAATATGCTCACTATCTCAATCCTATACCTGAAGAAGAACGCCCTGGTTGTGATGCTTTCTTCCCGCATGAACTGGAAACCTATGAAAAGCAATTTGGTTTGACATTGGAAGAACGTGAGCATGTACTTGGTGCTATCGCTAATACCGCTCAGGAGTTAACTGCTTCCATGGGTGATGACACACCGATTCCAGTTCTATCCAAGGATACACGTTCACTCTATGAATATTTCAGACAACAGTTCGCGCAAGTCACTAACCCTCCTATAGATCCTATTCGCGAGAAAGCAGTAATGTCGCTTAACACTTGCCTCGGCAAGGAAGTTAATCCATTTATAGAAGTACCTGAAAACGCTATTAGGATTGATATAGGCGCGCCTATACTTTCTAAATATACTTTTAAATCTTTGATTCAACCTGATGACATTAATTTTGCCTATGAACGCATAGATCTAACTTATCCTAAGGATAGTAATTTAGTTATTGCACTTAATAAGATTTGTGATCAAGCTGAGAAAGCGGTACGTAACGGTAAAGTTATTCTAGTACTTTCAGATCGTGGCATCAGAAGAAAGCGCATACCTATACATGCCTTACTCGCTACTGGAGCAGTTAATGCAAGACTCTGTAGGAAAGGCTTACGCTGTGATGCAAACTTAATCATTGAAACTGCAACAGCAAGAGACCCACATCATTTCGCTGCCTTAATAGGATTTGGAGCTACTGCTGTCTATCCTTACCTCGCGTATCAAGTGCTTTATGATATGGCAGAGCATCATGAGATTCATTGCCAGAATACCGTAGAACTAATGCAAACCTATAGAGAAGCTATTTGTAAGGGACTCTATAAAATACTTTCTAAGATGGGTATCTCTACTATTAATAGTTATCGTGGAGCGCAATTGTTTGAAGCAATAGGTCTGCATGAAGAAGTAATAGAACTTTGTTTTCCTGGCACTATCAGTCGCATTCAAGGAGCAACTTTCAAGGATTTAGAGAAAGATCAACGTATCTTAGCCGATCAAGCTTGGAACAGTAATAAATCAATTAACCCAGGTGGTTTAATGAAATACAACCCATATGGTGAGTATCATGCTTTTAATCCTGATGTAGTAATGACTCTACAATCTGCAGCTCGTATTAATGATTTCTCTGAGTATAAAAAGTTCGCTGATCTGGTAAACAAGCGTCCTATTATGGCTTTGCGCGATATGCTAAAACTTAAGCCTAATAAGACTGCTATCAACTTAGATCAAGTAGAACCTATCGAGAAAATATTCCCACGTTTCTGCAGTGCAGCGATGTCTATTGGTGCCATCTCCCCTGAAGCACACGAAGCACTTGCTATCGCCATGAATCGTATTGGCGCTTACTCTAACTCTGGCGAGGGTGGTGAAGATCCTATAAGATATGGCACCGACAAGAATTCAAGAATTAAACAAGTAGCTTCTGCACGTTTCGGTGTAACACCTGGTTATCTAGTTAATGCTGATGTCTTGCAGATAAAAGTCGCTCAGGGAGCTAAACCAGGTGAGGGCGGACAATTAGCTGCTTCTAAAGTAGATGCTTATATAGCTAAATTACGTCACACTAAAGCAGGTACAACATTAATCTCCCCACCACCACATCATGATATTTATTCTATTGAAGACCTCGCTCAGTTAATATTCGATCTTAAACAAATCAACCCTCAAGCAGAAGTCTCTGTTAAATTAGTTGCTGAATCTGGAGTTGGTACTGTTGCAGCAGGAGTAGCTAAGACTTACGCTGACTCTATTACTATCGCTGGACATGATGGCGGAACTGGAGCTAGCCCTATTACCTCAATTCGTTACGCAGGAATCCCTTGGGAATTAGGTTTGACTGAAGCTCATCAGATTCTTCGTGCTAATAATTTACGCGATAAAGTTCGCCTCCAAGTGGATGGCGGGCTTAAGACTGGTTTAGATGTGATTAAAGCAGCCATACTTGGTGCTGAATCATTTGGATTTGGAACTGCTCCTTTAGTAGCGCTTGGCTGTAAATATTTGCGTATTTGCCATTTGAATAATTGTGCCACAGGAATCGCTACACAGAACCCAGTTTTAAGAGAGAAGCATTTTAAGGGGCTGCCAGAAATGTTAGTGAATTATTTCAGTTTCATTGCTATGGAGGTTCGTGAATGGCTTGCCTATCTTGGAGCAGAGAAACTAACAGATATCATAGGACGAACTGAGCTACTAGAAATCATTTCAGGCGAAACTGAGAAGCAGAAGAATCTCTCACTAGAAATATTATTAAGTGAGCCAAAAGAATCTCAAGGTAAAGCTCAATATTGTGAGCTAGAGCGAAATATTCCTTACGACAAAGCTCTATTAGCTGAACGTATGGTAGAAGATACCCTCTCTTGTATTAAGAATCAGGCAGGTGGGGTGTTTGAATATGATATTAAAAACATCAACAGATCAATAGGAGCAAGAGTCTCAGGTGAAATCGCTAAGCTCTACGGTGATAATGGATTAAAGAATAATCCTCTAGTATTTAAGTTCAACGGAGTAGCTGGACAGAGTTTCGGTGCTTGGAATATTAATGGTCTACATTTAATTCTTGAAGGTGACGCAAATGACTATGTCGGCAAGGGCATGGGCGGCGGTAAGATAGTGGTTTATCCACCTAAGGCTAGTGAGTTTATAAGCAGAGATACGCCTATACTTGGTAACACTTGTCTCTACGGTGCTACTGGAGGTAAATTATTTGCTTCTGGGCAAGCAGCAGAACGTTTCGCTGTGCGTAACTCAGGAGCTGTGGCAGTGATAGAAGGCAGTGGTGATCACTGTTGTGAGTATATGACTAATGGAGTCATTGTAGCTCTAGGCAAGACTGGTATTAATTTTGGTGCAGGTATGACAGGTGGCTTAGCCTTCGTATTAGATGAAGAGAATGATTTTATAAATAAATACAATGATGAAACCGTAGAAGTAGTTAGTTTAGACTCTGCTGATATGCAAGATTATCAAGCTTACTTAAAGCATTTGATAGAAGAGTTTGTTACTGAGACTTCTAGTAGCTGGGGAGCTAAGATTCTCAAGAACTTCCCAGAGAAATTATCACAGTTTCGTCTAGTGATGCCTAAAGGATCAGTAGTATCAGGAGCTGAACTATTAACTCAAGTGAAAGAGCAACTTAGTTTTGCGGGAGACAAAGCATGAGTAGTATAAATCAATTCCTTGAAGTAGAGAGAAAAGAACCAGAGAAAGTTCCTGCTAGTGATCGTGTTTTCAATTTTAGAGAGATCTATGGTCACTACCATGGACAAGAAATTCAATCACAAGCAGGTCGCTGTCTGGATTGCGGCAATCCTTACTGTAAGTGGAAATGTCCTGTAGCTAATCATATACCTGAATGGTTGAAGCTAATCGAGAACGGTAATTTATTTGAAGCAGCAGAGCTATCTAATTCAACTAATACACTTCCAGAAATTTGCGGACGTGTTTGCCCGCAAGATAGACTCTGTGAAGGTGCTTGCACTCTCAATGATGGATTTGGTGCAGTGACTATAGGTAGCATTGAGAAATATATTACTGATGAAGCTATTAATCAAGGTTGGCGTCCTCAAATCAACCCAATGAAAATCAGAACTGGTAAAACAGTAGCTGTAGTTGGTGCTGGACCAGCAGGACTTGGTTGCGCTGATATCCTCATCAGGAACGGCATTCAGCCTATAGTCTATGACAAGTATCCGGAGATAGGTGGGCTGTTAACATTTGGTATTCCAGCTTTTAAATTAGAGAAGTCTGTAATCTTGAGACGAAGAGAAATTATGGAAGGTATGGGAATTAAGTTTGTACTAAACACAGAGATTGGTAAGGATATCAGTTTCAATGATTTACTGAGTAAACACGATGCCGTGTTTCTAGGCATGGGTGCTCCCAAACCTTTAGAAGGAATAGACCTGAATCCTAATATGCCTGGAATTTATCAAGCGATAGATTATTTAGTAAATAATATTAATCAAGAGTTAGATTATCCTAACGAAAATAATATTTCACTTAAGGGTAAGAAAGTTCTGGTACTTGGTGGTGGCGATACTGCTATGGACTGCACTAGGACTGCAATACGCCAGGGTGCTAGCAGCGTAAGCTGTGTTTATCGTCGTGATGAAGCTAATATGCCAGGTTCACGTAAGGAAATTGAGAATGCTAAGGAAGAAGGTATACATTTCTTATGGAATAGACAACCGCTCGAAATCCTTGGTGATAAGAATGGAGTCACCGGTGTTAGAGTTGCTATGACTAAGCTCGGTGAACCAGATGCAAAAGGTAGACGCAGACCGGAGATTATTCCAGGTAGCGAAGAGATATTAGAAGCAGATAGTGTGATTATTTCTTTTGGCTTTCAAGCTGATCCTCCAGACTGGTTTCAAGAGTTCTCAGTGAACACTAATGCCAGTGGACTAGTAGAAACTAATAAAGATCCTATTTATTCTTTCCAAACTTCTAATCCTAAGATTTTTGCTGGTGGCGATATGGTCAGAGGTGCTGACCTAGTAGTAACTGCTATCTACGAAGGACGCAAAGCCGCCGAAGGCATCATGGCGTATCTTGAGGTTTAAAATATACTTATCAATGGATTTTAAACTTTAACTGCTCTGCTTGCAAGATATCCGATAGAACGCCTAGCCGGTTTATCTAGGAGTTCTGATTGCTGAGCCCTTTGTAGAGGGGTCATACCTCCTTGATCTTGTTCTGTTAAATTAATTCCTATACTCTTTAAAAATCTAAGAACTTGGGTTTTATTATTTTCAGCAGCAAGACTTGCCGGTGAACGCTCCCTCCATACACTGTTCCTCGCGCTTAGATCACCACCCAATCCATTATAAAGTTTCAAAGCATCAACATTTCCACCCATAGCTGCCTCATCTGGGAAACTGCCTATTCCATCTCCTCTTTCCTTATCTAAATCTGATGATCCATCCCACTTTTTCAATATTTCTAAACCAGACTGCTTTGTACCTAGTAGATCTTGTAAGAGCGGATCAGCTATGACCTTAATTTTTATTGGATCAGATTCTTGCTTAGGTCGAGCTAGTTCAACAAGAAATTTTCTCCTTGTTCCAGGTGCCAATGAAACTAATTTTGGAGAATCTAATCCTTTCAAATGATTACCAATAGCTGTTTTTATAAACTTAGTGTTAATTGTCGTCATAATGGTTACAATAATAACACACAAGAGGCGCTTATCAAAAGAATAATCTAATTTTATTTGGTATGACTAATCAATATATCTTAACCAATAGTATTTTATGAATAAATATGACTATTTGTGGATATATTGTGGCTAAAATATACTTAATCTACACATGTGTAGATTATTAACATATATGTAGTATAACTACTATATGACAGGCTTATACACTAGTTCACAGGTAATTAAATTAACTGGAATAAGTTCTAGACAGATTCTATATTGGGCAGAAACAGGCCTAGTTAAACCGATATTTGCAAGTCACAGTAAAAGAGCAACTAAATATTTTAGCTTTGTGAATCTCGTTGAATGTAGAGCAATCAAATCAATGCTAGAGCAAGGAACTAGTGTCCAAGCTGTAAGGAAGACTTTAAATTACCTTAGAGCACATTACCCTGAACTCAAAAATCATTTATCAGAATTCAAGTTGATTACTAATGGCAAAGATATTTTTGTAATAAATAAAGATGGTAAAGGTATCAAAACACCTTCAGGTCAGCTAGTGATGCTAATTCCTTTCGGCGATTATTACAAGGAAGTAAAATCACTGCTGAAGAAACAATCTATCAAACCAGCTATATCAGAGCTAGAAGCATTGAAGTTTGCATCTGATTTAGAATTTTGGAATAGTGAACCTGTAACTTGTAAATCCAAACAAGCATAAAGTGGAAGCAGAATTTAAATCTCAAGTCCTGAAGTGGGTAAAGAAAATGTTTATAAGGATTTGAAAAATTTACTTTAAACCAATAAAACAATGGCACGCGCTAAACACAAAACAGTCCCGAAAGAACTCAAGAAAAGCATGAACTGGATTGAAGCCCAGGGAGCCAAGCTAGTGCTCGGTGTATGCGAGTGTGCGAGACATAAATTTAGTCCTGGACATATTCGACTAGTACAAAAGACAGACGCCGGTTACAAAGCTATAGGCTATACCGGCAATGGTGTAATGAATTTTTTTATTGTATGTAAGACTGAAGAACTTTGCCAAGAGATTATAGAAAAATTTGGTGATGATTCGTTAAGATAGAATTGATTATCTAAAATAGATATGCTACTATTTTCTTAATGATTCAAGCGATTGATGATCGAATATTATTTTATGATCAAATTAAGTCTATTACAGCTCTTCGAGAATCATTTATTAACCGTCCAGATCTAGGAACTAGATTAGAAGCTTTTGAAGATCAAGCTAAAGCTCTTCATAACTCACTCTGGTCAATTAAAGATATCAATTACGATAGAGATGAAGATACTTTTACTTATCCTGGTGGAAGAAGCTATAGAACTACAATATGTGAACCATTATATACACAACTAGGATCTGAATTAAATGAAGCTATTATAAATAATGCCTTAACAAGCTCTGCTTGGCGACAATTTTCTGAACTACTCTGCACATTAAATCATTTAATTCAACTACGTTATACAGTAGGTACTGATATTAAGAATCCAAAACTACCAGCAGCAGCCAAAGACTTTCAGGAAGGACGTACAGAACCTATAATTTCTGCAATTACTAGTTTTAGTGAAACCATTAAACTATGGACGGAAAATCTATCCGCTCAAGCTAAGGATTTTATTGAACATCATATACATAAAGAACTAGATTCAATTCATCAATTTTATAGCGATAAAATTCCAATGTTCAAGCACAATTTTAAGACTATGTTTGGCTTTGATCATAATGCTGATGGTTCTAAAAGAGTCAAAGCAATCAAAGTCCCTAGTTCACAATCTACCATTAACTCACAACCTACAAGGCTCCCCTTGAGAATACAACCTCAGGCTATTAAATTGGATAATAATAAGTATGTAATTAAAATTGATACCTGTGGTGAAGTTGGCTATTTCCCAGCAAAACTAAAAAAGAAGCTAGGCAATGGACAAGCACAGTTTACTTTACAAGCAGGCCTTAAGGGCAATGTTCTTATACTTGACATCCCGACCACAACTACAAATCAGGCGGAATTATATAGTATGCGCAGACGAGTTCACAGCTAAAACTCTTCCTTCCCTGATCTCACTAACCTATCATGTGCTTTAATGAAGTCAATTAAAATAGAAGGAAATCCTTCGGAAGTAATATAGAGCTTAAACTGCAGAGCAATAATCTCCAAACGGGTTTTAAAATCAGGCAAAGTATCAATATCAAAGTGCGTACACTTCTCAAGACAATCTTTACTGATATATTCAAAACCGATACTTATCCTTGGTGGTACTTTACGTTCAGGGGCAGGTCTAGATCCCCAATGTACTACAGCTTCATTCCAAAACAATATATCACCAGGCTTTGCAGGTAAGGCACGAATATCTGGACGCTTAAATAACCAACTCTCTTCCTCTTCAGTATTATAGGTAGGATCTCTGTTAGCAGGGATTAAATAGATACAGCTATTTAGAGAATTCGCTTCTGTAAGCGGTAACCAAAACGATAAAATCTTAGGACTACCATCTGGATATAAGCCTTTCTTACCCTTGTCTCTATGCGGTCCGTAAAATCCTGAGTATAAAGTTCTAGTAACAAGTTCTTTATTTTCTTCTTGCAGGATTTCTCGTTCTCTAGCTGGATCTACATACCAAATCCACACTGTTGGCATCAGCTTAGAACCTTCTCCTAGAAAGCTTTCTACAATGAACCTGAGCCTAGCCTGTAATTCCCAAAACTCATCATAAACAAAAGCAAAGACCGGTGGAATATCAGCGTCAAACATTTTTTTCAAGAGACTAATATACGAACTTAGTTCTAAATCTAACTGCTGATATAGATGTGCATAGCCTTCAAGCTTAAATAATTTTTGGGTTTCTTCAAGTATTTCTGCTTTAGGTTTAGCTGGTTTAACTGTTATAGGCTTTGCTTCATTACTAATATGAAAAGCCTCACCTGCAAAATCTTGCCAAAATGACTGAGAGCTGAGTTGTTCCAGTTTCATACCTATATTCTTTACTTACCCATTTAGTTTCTGACGAAGCAATCCATTCCAGCACCGAAAAAGCTTATTTAGCCTTGCCCCTACATTAAAAGAATATAAGCTTCTTGCGTAAAGACGCATCTAAGGTTAAGATCTGCTATGATTAACCGCTTGACACAATTTGCTAAACTTAAATTATCAGAACCGACTCTAAAAGCCGTAGAGGAGATGGGTTTCGTCTATGCGACAGAAATTCAGTCTAAAACAATCCCTCTACTCTTACATAGCAAGGACATTATTGGGCAAGCAGGCACCGGAACCGGTAAAACTGCAGCCTTTGCAATACCTATTATTGAGAAAATAGATGCTGAGAACAACAATATACAAGCATTAGTACTTTGCCCAACGCGTGAGTTGGTGGTTCAAGTAACTGATCAGTTCACCCAACTAATGAAATATCATAAAGATCTATCGGTAGTTGCTATTTATGGTGGACAAAACATTAGTACCCAATTAAAAGCACTCAAGCAGGGGGTGCAAATAGTAGTAGGAACTCCGGGACGTATCATGGACCATATGAGACGTGGT
Organism: uncultured Gammaproteobacteria bacterium; assembly: GCA_964551135.1. GTDB lineage: Bacteria > Cyanobacteriota > Vampirovibrionia > LMEP-6097 > LMEP-6097 > CAYPGT01. The sequence continues at coordinate 232,049 of CAZKAT010000003.1, forward strand.
TCTCTCAAGCTGCAGAATCTTCAATTCCTAACTTTAGACGAAGCTGACCAGATGCTTGATATGGGATTCAGAGAAGATATAGAAACTATACTTCAAGATACACCTAAAACAAGACAAACGGTAATGTTCTCAGCGACCATGTCTCGCGACATACTTAAACTTACACAAAAATATCAAAACAAACCTGAGCATATCAATGTTGTTAGCGATAAAGAACAAAGTGTACAAATTAATCAAATATATTTTGAAATCAATAACAGAAGTAAAGTTGAAGCTCTTAAAAGAGTTCTAGCTTTCTATGATGTAAAATCAGCGCTAATTTTTTGTAATACCAAAGCAATGGTTGATGATCTCAGCACTATGCTTAGATCTAAGAAGTATAACGCTGCTGGATTACATGGTGATATGGATCAGAGAAAAAGAGACTCTGTAATGAATGGTTTTAGAAAAGAACAAATCCAACTTCTTATAGCTACAGATGTGGCAGCAAGAGGGATTGACGTAAATAATATTGAAGCAGTATTTAATTTTGACTTACCTCGTGATAGCCAAGATTACGTACATCGTATTGGTAGAACAGGTAGAGCTGGTAAAACTGGGATGGCATTTTCTTTCGTTGTAGGTAAAGAAGTTGAACATTTAAGACGAATCGCTAAATTCAATAATCTCAAAGTTGAAAGTGCTAAAGTGCCTGCAATCGAAGACTTAGAAGCAGCCAAATTAAAACTATTCACTAGCAGCTTGCAAGATGATCACCTAGGAGCTCGCTTACAAAAGAAATATTTGAAATACATTGAAGAATGGAAAGAAGAAGGTCAAAGCGTAGAAGAAATTACTGCAACACTTCTTAAAAAACTCATGGACCAGGAAGTTGGTGACTTTGATGAGACTGTTGAATTCGGTCCAGAAAAATATTCTAGCCAAAGAAGAGATTCTAAAGGCAAATCTAATGGTTACAAGGGAAGCAAAGATCGCAAAAGCTTTGGTCCAAGATCTGGATCAAGTTCTAGGTCAGGCTTTGGCTCTAGATCAGGTTCTCAATCTAGATCTAAATCTGGTTCTGGTTCAAGATCTAATGCTAAATCAAGCTCTAGCTTTGGTTCTAAACCAAGCTTTAGCTCTAAGCCAAGCTCTAAAGGTTTTAGCTCAGGTACAGCTCCAAGAGCACCTTCTAATAATTACAGAAAACCCAAAAAACCTAATTCATAGATATACTCTAAATTACTAGCAGCGCTATAATTATTAGATATGAAAGAAAACTATGTTGTCTTAGGAGCATCTGATAAAGCAGATAGGTATTCTTATAAAGCATTAATGCTTTTAGCTGAACATGGTTTCAATGTAATTCCAATACATCCAAAATTAAAAACAATAGAAAACATAGCAGTCAAGGAATCTCTAGATAAAGTCACAGAAGAAATAAATACTATAACGATGTATGTCGGGCCACAAATATCCTCCGCTTTAATTTCAGACTTAGTTCGTATTAAACCTAAAAGAATAATTTTTAATCCCGGTGCTGAAAATCCTGAAATTTATAAAACTTTAGAAAATGCTAGTATTAACGTTATAGAAGCTTGTACTTTAGTGATGCTTAAAACTGGACAAATCTGAGGCCTTGTTTGCTTTTACATTAAGTCTCTTGTATAATCAAGTTTGTGGTTTTACTACACAAATATTTGGGAATTAATAGTATATGAATAACTCTGCCGATAGAAAATTAAACAAGTGTGATATATGTAATGCACTATTAGCAGAAAAACCACCTTCTGGGGTTTGTAGCGCTTGTTTTGATTATGATCAAGAACTTTTTGATCGGGTTAAGAAGTCTCTTAAGTATGGTGAAAGAGTTACACCTGAAGATCTCTCTCAAAGAACTGATGTTGATCCAAAACACATTAAACGCTGGATTAAGCTAGGAAGACTTAGCGGCGATAACTAAAACTGTTTTAAATATTCTTCATATCCCTCTTCTTTGAGTTTATTCTTAGGAATGAATCTTAAAGCCGCAGAGTTTATACAATACCTCATACCAGTTGGTGCTGGTCCATCATTAAATACATGACCCAAATGCGAATCAGAGTTTTTAGATCTAACTTCTACTCTTGTCATAAAATGGCTATGATCTTGTTTATTAATAATATTTTCTTCAGCTAATGGCTTAGTAAATGATGGCCAGCCACAACCAGAGTCGAACTTATCCTTAGAACTAAACAAAGGCTCACCAGTAATCACATCAACATAGAGACCTTCTTCTTTATTATTCCAATATTCATTATTAAAAGCTGGTTCAGTAGCGTTTTCCTTAGTCACCTTATATTGCAAAGGCGTTAGCTTTTTCTTCAGATCTCCCCAAGTTTTTTCTAAGAATTTTTCTCGTCCAGAGCCAGCTCTATATAAATTATAATGCACTGGATTTTTCTTGTAATATTCCTGATGATACTCTTCTGCAGGATAAAATTTAGTAGCAGGCAATATTGCGACTTGCACTGGCTTAGAGAATACACCTGACTTATCTAATTTGGTTTTAGAATTTTCGGCTGCAAGCTTCTGCTCCATACTATGATAAAACACCGCTGGTTTATACTGTGATCCACGATCTGCAAACTGTCCTCCAGCATCAGTCGGATCAATATCCTTCCAATATACATCTAGCAATTTCTCATAACTAATCTCCTTAGGATTATAAGTGATTTCAATTGCTTCTATATGTCCGGTTGTCCCCCGCGATACTTCTTCATAACTAGGATTCTCAGTATGTCCACCAATATATCCTGAGATAACTTTCTTTACCCCAGGCAATTTCGAGAAAGTACTTTCTACACACCAAAAACAACCACCAGCAAAAGTAGCTTTAGCAAATTGTTCTGCATTTATTGCTTCCATACTAAAAATTAAACTCCATATTAATAAGGTTACTAGAATTTTAATACTCATACTGGCTATTTTAGTTCACATAACCTAATTTTAACCAAGACGCCAATTAATGATATTTAAACTTATCTTGTTATAAAGGGGGTTCACTGGGTATAAACCTTAAAGTGAGGTAAGGGATAATGTCAATGTTGCGCGATAAAAAATTAGCTAAATGTGAACTGTGCGGTGCTTTAATATCTGGACAAGTTAGTTCTGCTGTTTGTAAAGACTGTTGGGACAAGGATGAAGAAATGTTTCAAAAAGTTAAGTCAGCAATTAAATTTGGTCAAAGAGTATTGCCAGATGAGCTTGCAAGCAAAACAGGTGTAGATATCAAACATATCAACCGTTGGGCACAACAAGGAAGATTCGGTTAAATTACTGCTCTTTCATCCATTCAACACACTTCTCTATGTGTATTTTAAAAGCCTCTGGATGTGCTTTAATTCTTCTGCCATGACCTGGTAGTAGCCATTCCCAGTAGTATTCGATTAGTTTCTCTACAGATTCTATCTGTTTATTCCAAGAATACCAGCAATGCTTTCTAAAGGCATAAAGCTGATTCATTCTTGCAGAATAAGCAAGGTGATCTCCAGAAAACAAAAACTTACGTTTATAATTCAGTACGGTGTGTCCTTCTGTATGGCCAGGAGTATGAATCATAACTAATTCATCTTCAGCATCGTCTATCTTACTATGGAAATCATGCTCTAAAACTATCTCAGCAGCAGGGATTGATGAGCATAATTCTTTATTATGAATAATTCTTATAGCACCAAAATGATCGTGGAATTTTTGATGGTCAGCAACGTCATCCTTATGAGTTAAAAACATATACTTAATTCCCCCCATTTCCTCTAAGCGCTTGACTAGAGCAGGGGTAAATCTAGGAGAATCTACCAAAACATTGCCAGCAGCTCTTTGTATGAAATAACTTGCCGCACCATATGATTTCTCTGAGTGATAACCGCAATGATAGACGTTATCATCAATAAGGATAGGGAAACTCTCTTGCACAACTTTAATATCAATATCCCTGGTCTGATAGCCAATAGATGCCGTTGGACATGAGATCAAAGCTTGCATAGCTTTAAATTTTTGCTCTGTTGTTTCAGGCTGTTTATAAACAGCTGACTGTCCATTAATTTCTTTAAATAAATCTGGTGACATCCAGCGACAAGTATCACAATCAATACAAGAGCTATCAACAAAAAGATCGCCTGAAACGTTCTCTTCCCTAGATTTAGCTATTTGTGCCATTAATGAATATTATAGCAATCTCTTTTTTTCTATAATTTCTTAACTGACTCTTAACGAATTATGTCGATAAGAGTACCATGAGGGGAACTAGCTTATTTATTATTGCAATTCTACTTGGTACTTGTTTACCAAGCAAGGCTTTAGAGAGCGAAGCTGAAGCTCTGGTTCTGCCTAAGATATTTTCTACAAATAGTATCGCCAAAGACCAACAAGGCAATACCTACATAGCTGGGGTTAAAGAGTCTAAGATTTTTAAACTGGATACAACTGGTAATTTAAGTATTTATGCTGGTAGTAATACTGCTTCATTCAAGGATGGTTCATGTGCAGAAGCACAATTCAGAAATCCTTATGCTGTAGCTATTGACTCACTTGGCAATATTTTCGTAGCAGATTCTGGAAATAATGCCATTAGAAAAATCAATCCAGAAACTGGTATCGTAAGCACTTTTGCTGGCGCACAAACAATTGGCGATCAAGATGGTAAAGGTTCACTTGCTGGATTTAATTTTCCCGTAGGACTAGTAATAGATCACAATGATAATCTATTTGTTTCTGATCAGAGAAACCATCTTATAAGAAAAATAGACAAGTACGGAAAAGTAAGTACTGTTGCAGGTTCTACTACTTCTGGTTATCAAGATGGTAAAGAGCACCAAGCTCTATTTAGATATCCAGGAGCATTAGCTCTAGATCCTAAGGATAATCTTTATATACTTGATGGCGGCAACAAACAATTAAGAATGATTAGCAGAGATGGTACTGTAAAAACCATCACTGATCCGGCAGAGAATCATTCTAATCTGTCTATCCCGAGGCCAGCCTTACAAGTCGAACGTATAGCAATGTTTAACTTTAATTAGGCTTACTTTAAGTTTAGCTAATTGAAACATCTAGATTCTTAAGTTTTTCAAGTTCCTTAAGATCATCAATCCTAAGAGGTTGCACTGGTTTATATAATTCAATGCCACTAGCTTGAATTAAACTGGCGAGTCTATTAAGATCACTGAGGGCTGTTGGAGTAAACTTCTTATTCAATTTAGTTCCTATTTCTTTAGAAATACCTTTCATCATTTCAGCTTCTGATTTAGAATAATTCTGCTTATAAGTCTTATTCATCTGTGCATAGACTTCTCTTTCAATTTTATTTTTCTTACCACGTCCACCAGTATCACCTGGTTCCCAATCATTAATAGCCTTAAGAGCCTTAGCATATGCTTTATCAGCTCGCTTCTGGGCTGCCTTAGGGAACCATTGTGCGAGTGTGCTTTGTGCAAGCTTTTGATCTATTGCAGCTCGTACCTTTTCAGGGGCTGCATCTTTAATAGCTTTCTGTAAAATTGCTTCTCTTCTTGAATTAGCTTCTTGTCCTTCCGCTGTTCTAGGATTGTCGCGTATATTCTGAGTCAGTTGATCTTTAACTCTTTTTAAGTCCTTTGCGTCTATATTGCCATCAGCACCAGAAACTCGAGCCAGAACCGACAACGAATTTTTCAAATCTACTCCATTAGTCTCTTGTAAATGTTCGAATCCAGCTTTAATGATATCCTTTCTAGCTTGATCAGCTTCATCTGGACTTAAACCACTTTTATCCGCTAGTATATTCTTATCATCAGCTAAGCTTTTTAGGGGGTCAGTATCCTTAGTCAATCCTAGAGCTAGTTGTATAGCATTAGCTTGATTAGCAGGAGGGATACGATTCAATACTTTCTCAGCTATACTAGCTTGCTCCTTAGTAAAACCATTTGCCTGCAATGAATTATTTACCATTGTTTTAGCATCAACTTGTGCTAATAAACTCTGAGCACTAGTTTGCCAATAAGCTAAACTATTACTAGCTTGGGCAAGTAAAGAAAATTCTGGGGCGTTTGCATTTTGACCAAAATTTGGATTATCTCTGAATTGATCACCCAAATTTTGTAGTGCAAGATCTTTTTTCTCAGGACTATCTAGCTGCCTAATTTTAGTATTAGGCAAAAAGTTATTAGAAATATTATCAGCACCACTAACAATACTCATTAAACATACTCCATTAACAAGTAGCGCATTTATAAGTTAACTTGAGATTAAGAGTTAATTCTTCACTTTCTCTAGTCCAATATCAGCATAGACATGAGTCTCTGCCTTAGCTCCTGGATGCGTTACTGCGCCTAAGTATGCAGGACCCACTAACTGAGCATATTTCCAAAGTGTGCCAGATTGATAATCATTCACTCTTGGTTTCCAAGCTGCCTTGCGCTTAGATAGTTCAGCATCAGAGAGAGCTACACTAAGTTCACCAGTGCGAGCATTGATAGTAATCATATCGCCATCTTGCAATAAACCTATAGCACCACCACTAGATGCTTCTGGTCCTACATGCCCAACACAAAGACCACGAGTACCACCAGAGAATCTGCCATCTGTGATAAGTGCAACCTTATCTCCCATACCTTGACCATAGATAGCTGCAGTTGTTGCCAGCATTTCACGCATACCTGGACCTCCCTTAGGACCTTCATAGCGAATAACAATTACATCGCCTTCTTTATAATTATGTTTCTCAACTGCCTTGAATGCATCTTCCTCACAATCAAAAACTCTAGCTGGTCCAGTATGCTCTAAAGAGTTCAAACCTGCTACTTTCACTATCGCCCCTTCCTCTGCTAGATTGCCTTTCAGAGTAACCACTCCACCAGTAGAACTAATAGGAGCCTTGCATCTATATAGCAGATCTTGATCATGTTTAGGGAAACTATAGTCTGCAGCATTTTGAGCAATAGTCTTACCGTTCACAGTGATGCAATCTCCATGAATATAACCGTTATCCAATAGCTCTTTAATCACTACTTGAATACCACCGAGCTCGTATAAATCCTTAGCGACATATTTACCACCCGGTTTAAGTGAAGTGATATAAGGAGTACGTTTGAAAACTTCTCCGACATCATCCATAGTGAACTCGATACCAGCTTCATGAGCAATAGCCGGCAGATGCAAAGCTGCATTAGTAGAACCGCCTGTAGCAGCTACTATAGTCGCTGCGTTTTCAAGAGATTTGCGCGTCACTATGTCACGCGGTCTAATATTTAGTGCAAGAGCTTCCATCACTGCCGCACCTGCAAGCTTACAATGTTTGTTTCTATCTTCATAAGGAGCAGGTGGTGCAGAAGAGCCTGGCAGAGCGAGTCCTATAGCCTCTGATACACAAGCCATAGTATTTGCGGTGAACTGTCCGCCACAAGCACCTGCAGAAGGACAAGCTACTGCAGTAAGTTCCTTAAGTTCAGCTTCAGACATTTGTCCAGCATCGCACTTACCGACTGCTTCAAACACATCTACTATAGTTACATCTTTATCGTTATAACGTCCTGGAAGAATACTTCCTCCATACATAAACACACTTGGCACATTCAGACGCACCATACTCATCATCATTCCTGGTAAAGACTTGTCACAGCCAGCGATACCGACTATCGCATCATAACAATGTCCACGCACAGAAACTTCTACTGAGTCAGCAATAACTTCGCGTGAAACAAGAGAGGATTTCATTCCTTGATGTCCCATGGCAATACCATCAGTGACAGTGATAGTATGTATCCCAAAAGGCATACCACCAGAGGCACGCACAGCATCTTTTACTATTTCTGCCTGACGCGGCAGATCAATATTACATGGCGCACTTTCGTTACCGCAATCCACCACACAAATAAAAGGTCTCTCTTCCACCTCTGCACCAATACCCTCTGGGTAAGCATCAGTCTTAAGATTCTTCAACATGGTCAAACGACCCTCACAGCCGTGAACTGAAGTAATAAATCTGGATGGTAATTTAGAGCGATCTAGTTTCTTAGACATAGATTAAGTTTATCAGGATACTATGCCAAACAATTTTTCAGCTCTCGATCTCAAATCCGTCTCAATAGCTCTTTGTAAATGAGAAGCTGATGGATCTTCTTTTGGTCTTGCAACTCCCTCTACACTATTCATTACGCTATCAATTAAACCTTTTGCCTCTGCAAGACCCTCTCCAACTTTTCTTAAAGATTCTAGGGTCTGTCTAGCTTGCTCCCATTCTGCAGGAGCTAATTCTCCATATTTATCTTTATGCTCTGCAGCATATTTATCAGAAAATTGTGCTATACCCTTTAAAACAGAGGTCATTTCTTTAGCAACCCGAGAAGGAAACCCTTCTGCACACTCATTTAATATACGTAGATTTCTATTTCCTTGAACATTATTCATAATGCAAAGATAATAGCATAAAATAGTTATTATTTAAACGTGAAACAGAATTAACTTTACTTACATCTGTATGCGCTACAATCATAAATAAGGTTATTTAATACAACTAAAAGTTTCTTTTAGTAGCTTTTGGGTATAATTTAACTATTATGGCAAAAGCAGTGAAACTATCAGATAAATTAGTCGAGGAAGCGAAACGTTATGCAGAGATCTCCTGTAGATCAGTTCCTGGGCAAATAGAATACTGGTCTAAGGTAGGAAAGATTGTCGAGGACAATCCAGACTTACCATATGAATTTATCAAAGATATTTTGCTTGCGATGCAAGAAGATGATAGTGAACTTACTGAATATAAGTTTGGTTAATTGTGGAAATATTACAGAAAGCAAAATTCAGAAAAGCAGTTAAGAAACTTAACCCTAATCAAAAAAAAGATTTGGATAAAGCAATAATGTTTATTATTGAGGAGCCAAATATTGGTGAAGAAAAGAAAGGCGACCTCAAGGGATACAAAGTTCATAAATTTAAAATGGTCAATCAATTGACCTTAATAGCTTATACCTTTGATGAAGGGAAGTTGATCCTGACTCTTATGGCAATAGGCTCTCATCAGAATTTTTATGATGATTTGAAGAAGAATCTCAAGTGATAATTTTCGATTTACAGCTCAGGGATTAAGTTATAATTATTGCATGATTAGAATTGAAGAACGGGCAGATAAGCTAGCTTCGGGATTAAAGAGCCTGCTTGACCAAACAAAAGCGGAAGGAATTAAATTCGTTCGTGGGTTTAGTCAAGATGTATCTAATAGAAAAGTTAGCGAGGCAGGACGAGAAAGAGAATTACTCAGAAGAGCAGGGCAATTATTGCATACCAAAATGACTCCAAAGGAAGTTAATCTTTATGAGTCATGGTTAAGTAAATTAATAGATGGATTCAATGATAACAATTCAAATAAAGCTAAAAAAATATCTGAACGAATAGTGGATATCGCTCCTAATTTAAATTTTCGGAATGATCGGGATCTTTTCGTTGATACAGTTGCTTTAGGTTTTGTACCAGAAGTAGGCGAGAATACAGGATTAAAAATTGATCTTAGAAATTGGACAGATCAGACAGGATCTCGCCATCCATTGTCGTTTTCATTATTTAACGATCAGACCTTATTTTCAGGTTCCAGTTTTGAACTTGCTTTCAATAGCCGTGATCATCAGAATAACGCTCAAGTCACAAGAGCAGAAGAGGCAATAATTAAGCGCCTTAAAGAGCAAGGATTTAAGATAGCTGGTTGATGCCATCAAAATTCTACGGTTTAGCAATATCTTTTTATGGTAAAGCAATTAGCTGTTGCACTTTAAGTTCAACTAATGAGGGTGATACAGCTATCCAAAACGATAAAACCTGGGTAGAAGAACAAAATCAAAGTACAGTCAAAAATTTATTGCAAACAATATCAGAAGTAGTTCAATTACAATTTCAAGAAAATCAAAGAACTAGTAACAGAGATTATCATTTACCGATAGAAATTGCTTGGCCAGGTGATGATAAAACTATACTAACATTAGATGAACTAATCACTCAAATAAGTAAAATTGCTGATGGTTGTAGCATAAATCCAGGAACCTTTGCTGCAACACCAATTGATAATATATTTGATACAAAATTATCAAAACTTATTAAGGATGTTACAGACCAAGAAACATTAATTGCGATAGCAGCCTATCTGGGCAAAATTTTTGCAGACAATACAAAGCTTACATTAGGAGAACGATATAAAGAAGTTAGATTCTTTTTATTTCCATTACAATCATGTAATATATTTAGCGACAATGTTGAAGCGATAAAAGCTTTCCATAACGCCTTTACCAATAAATTGGAAATTGATTACGAAATCGACATTGCACTTGGTACTGCAAGGACAAAAAATCCTCATTTCTTCAATGTCGTTAAACCGATAATGAGAGAACGAATCAAAGCAATAAAAACATAATTAGTAAACACTTTTTGCGCCTGAATGTCCACCTATATCTAAAAGATGAATGATTAAATTATTGTCTTCATCGAAGGACCAAATGATTCTCAAATCACCATCAACCCTAGAGCTATACCTCAATCCTAGAGTTCTAGTAGTAACTTTGTGCGTTTTAAGACTCTGATCAAAAGGATCAGAGCTTAATTTGACAACTATTCTATTAATTTTCTCCAAACTAATTCTTCTCTGTTTAATTAGCTTTTCAACGGATTTTTTGAAGATCTTGGATTGTTTAATTAAATGCACTATTACTCTTTATATAAATCAAGAAACGCACTAGGATTCTTTTTAAGATCAACTAAATCATAATCACCATTCTTAATTTCCTGAAGACTTTGATAGAGTCTCTTCTCTGTTTCTAAATCAAGCATTGGATACGGCTTAGAGCTTTGCACCATTTGAAAATTAAAATCACCTAAAAGGAACCTATGAATCATTAATCTTACTAAATCATTAGCCGATGAGAAACCTTCATCTTCAGCCTTCTTCTCTAGGGCCTTCTTGGTCTTAGAGGAAATGGGTACTTGTAATCTTAGATTTTGGTTTTGAGCCATTATAAGTATATTTTACACTATTTATACTAAGATTTGCTTAAAATATGAGATTTATAGGGTAAATTATCTATTTTGACACTTCTCGCAATAGTAACTACTACGACCGTTTTGTCTGATACGTAGAATTTTAGTTTTACATTTCTTACAAGGCTGTTCTTCGCGATCATAGACTAAGAAATTATGCTGAAAATATCCAGCCTCGCCATCAGCTTTAGCATAATCACTAATAGTAGAACCACCGGCTTCTATAGCACGTTCTAAAGTATCAACAATAGTTTTATATAATTTAGCAGCTTCTTGCTTAGTAACCTTATTAGCCATACGTAAGGGACTAATGCCAGCAGAGAATAGACTTTCACAAGCATAGATATTACCAACACCAACAACAATACTAGCGTCCATTATCACAGACTTAACAGATTTATTTCTTGCTTTAAATATTTCATACAGAGCTTTAGCATTAAATTCCTTAGACAAAGGTTCTATGCCAAGCTTCTGAAAAAACTTAAATTCAGAGAACTGCTTCTTGTTGAGCACAGTCACTATCCCAAACTTACGCGTGTCGTTATAAACCAACAACTTACCATTAGACAACTCTATTAACACATGATCATGCTTCTTGTAAAGTTTTTGCTTATGATAGTAATTCAGCTCAGCCTTATCATCCGAGACAGTTAGACGTCCGCTCATGCCCAAATGAATAATTATTACTAAATCATCCTCAAGATGTATAAGAATATATTTGGCTTTGCGTTTGACTTGAAGTATTTGTTTACCATTGATTAACTTAGAAAAATTCACTGGAATACCAATGCGCAATTTTGGATTCAATACCTTAGAAGCCACTATAGAAGCAGCTTCTAGATGAGGTCTAATTCCACAACAAACAGTTTCTACTTCAGGGAGTTCTGGCATTTTTTACAAACTCTATTAAGAATGTTACGATAAAACCGTTGTATGTACAATAAAATCATACTATTTTTTATTCTTTCATATTTAACTGTGATAAATCAGACTGCTAAAGCCTGCTCCTGCGGCTGCGAGGTCCTTGGTAATTACGGTGTAGGTGGACCAATTATCACCATGCCTGCTTATACTTTACCGAAGGGCAAAGTAGCTCTCAATACTAGTCTGCGTTTTCAGAATGTAGATCAATTATCAGGAGCAGATTACGCTAGGCTCAACCTAACTCACACCCATGCTCATTCACATGATTCTGAAATGCTACTGACTGCAAGTGTGGCTTATGGTCTCACTGATGATTTAACTATTAGTCTCAGTTACCCTTATAGATTCCTTAATGGACTTAAAACTCACGAAGAGGATAACAGCATCATTAATGGTGGCAACTCTATAGGTTTCGGTGATATGACTTTATTAGCTAAATATCGTTTTCTCAACGGCGCAAAACTTTGTGGTGTTAGATGTGATAAAACAGGAATAAGCAATAGACTGCAAGCTGCTTTGCTTGCTGGAATCAAGATGCCTACAGGACAAACTAATGAGCGTGACATGGAAGGATTCAGGCTTGGCGCTGATGAGCAACCTGGTACTGGTTCTTGGGATCCTATTATGGGACTGGCTTTCAGCTTACCTATAAATAATTTTTCTTTAGATACTAGTACCATTTATAGACTTTCAACTCAAGGCATACAACAAACTACCGTTGGAGACGTTGTTAGTTTCAATAGCGCAATAACTTATAATTTTCAATCACATCAATTATTCGGACAAAACATCAAACCTGCTGCAGTACTTGAATTGAATGGTATTTGGCAAGAAAAAGTTGAGTATCAAGGTATTAAAGACAATGGACATGGTGGTTTAGTGATGTTTCTTAGCCCTGGATTGAGAGCAGCTATCAATGACTATACGGTTGCTAATTTCTTAATTGGTTTCCCAATTATCAGTGATCTAAATGGCATTCAACCTGATACTGGAATACAATTGTTTGCTGGATTGAGCAGAATATTTTGACGCACCTTGACGTCGCACGCGTCCGCGTCATTTTCAACATAAACTCGCTTTTTATTAAATATAGTTAATCAAGCTTATAGGGCATACCTATTGCATAGAGCCAAAAAATTTGCTATAATTAATCCTATCACTAAAAACAAGCTTTTAATTCAGGTCCCGAAAGGGACTTTTTATTTGGAATGAGCTTGACTTATGATGCAATAATTATTGGAGCTGGAGCTGCTGGATTTATGGCAGCAATTACCGCAGGCAAGCGTGGACTCAAAGTTCTACTGCTTGATCATTCTAAGAAGATTGGGGAAAAGATCCGTATCTCAGGTGGCGGCAGATGCAATTTTACGAATATTTATGCAAGTCCAGAGAATTATATTTCTAACAATCCCCATTTCTGCAAGTCAGCATTAGCTAATTTTACTCCGCAAGATTTCATTGCATTAGTAGAAAAGCATCAGATTAAATACCACGAGAAGAAGCTCGGGCAACTCTTCTGTGATGGCAAGTCAACTGAAATAATAGACATGCTTTATAAAGAAGCCAAGCTTAGTAAAGTAATGATCATTAATGATTGCCAAGTACAAGAAATCCAGTCTGGTTTCAAGATTCTTACTAGTCAAGGAAAATTTGAAGCTAAAACTTTAGTCATAGCAACAGGCGGTCTATCCATACCGCAAATCGGCGCAACTGATTTAGGCTATAAAGTAGCGAAGCAATTTGGATTAAATATTACAGAACTGAAACCAGTATTAGTTCCCTTCACATCTAAAGAGTCTATATTTAAAGATCTAGCAGGACTGAGCTTTGATGCTGTAGTTTCACTTGGTAAAAGGTCTTTTAGAGAGAATATTCTATTCACTCATAAAGGCTTAAGCGGACCAGCTATCTTACAGATCTCTAGTTATTGGAAACAAGGAGATAGTATTAGTATTAATCTCTGCCCTGATTTAGATCTAAAAAAATTCTTGCTAGAAAATAAAAAACAAGAGAAACGTAAATTGAAAAATATTTTAAAAGAGATTAAGTTCAAAGCAGGGCAAGCTGAATTTGCCAAAATCAATCGAGGAACCATATTCCCGGATAATTTCATTGACTATCTTACGAATGAATATGACTTAGAGAAACCACTGGCAGAATATGCTAATGAAAGCTTGGAGAAGATTGCTAGTAGATTAGAATCATGGCAAATCACACCAACTGGAACCGAAGGCTATGCTAAGGCTGAAGTCACATCAGGTGGCATAGATACTAACGAACTCAATTCCAAAACCATGGAAGCCAAAAAAATTCCTGGCTTATATTTCATCGGTGAGTGTGTTGATGTCACAGGCTGGCTTGGTGGTTATAACTTCCAGTGGGCTTGGGCAAGCGGATTTGCCTGCGGTAATTCATTATAATTAATAATACTTTTAGCCATGCCATCAAAAAGTATTCCATGTATGGGTACCAAAGCATACCAATATAATCTTCCAAGTAGTCCTAGTGGTCTGAAGGTAGCTTTTTGGGTTAAATAATTTACTCCTGCTTTACGACTAAGCTTAAATTCTAACCATGCTTCTCCAGGAAGTTTCATTTCAGCATAGAGTATCAAATGGCGACTGTTCTGACTTACATGCAAAACTCTCCAAAAATCTACTGCATCACCAGGTCTAAGACTATTAGCATCTCTACGTCCCCTACGCAGCCCCACTCCACCAACTAACTTATCAAGATGCCCTCTAATCTTCCATGCCCAATTTAAGTAATACCAACCACGCTGTCCACCTATAGACCAAATGTTGTCTTGAACTTCATCTATATCACGAGTAAATGTTTTCTCACGTATATCTGTCAGACAACCAAATTGCGGTACATCAATAAGCTGGGTATCAACGAGTTTAGCGTCAGCTTTAAGATTAAGAGCATCTTTCCAACTCGATAGAATTTCATTCTTATCAATATGATAAATTGTTTTCTTTAAAGCCTCTTCATAACCCAAACATACTATAGGAACAATCTTCTCAATGCCAAGATTTTTACATATCACTTCGTTTTTCATACTACTAACAAGAGTACGAGCTAAAGTGTAATTTGTAGAAGTAACAAAATGTAACCAATAGGAAGATAGACGCGGAGTCATTAATGGCACAGTAATAATCCAACGTTTTAAATTACGTACTTTAGCATAAATTAAAAGCATTTCTTTATAGCTAAGTACGTCGGGCCCACCTATATCAAATACCTTATCAAAAGCAGCTTCATGAAGCATTACACCTATGAGATATTGAATTACATTTCTGATTGCAATAGGTTGGCACCTGGTTTGAAGCCATTTAGGGGCTATCATGATTGGCAATTTCTCAACCAAATCTCTAATGATTTCAAAGGATGCACTGCCAGAACCAATTATAATTGCTGCCCTAAGTACAGTTAAAGGAATCTTGCCCTGCCGCAATATATCTTCTACATTTTTTCTGGAACTTAAATGCTTAGAAAGTTCATCATCATTACTGATGCCACTAAGATATATCACTTGCTTAATATTAGACCCAGTGCAAGCTTGAACAAAATTTCGCGCACAATCTGTTTCCATCTCTTGGAAATCCTTGCGATTTTTAGAACTCATAGAATGGACTAAGTAAAATGCAATATCTATATCATTAGCAAACTTGCTTAGAGATTTACCATCAAGCAAATCACCCTGAATAACTGAAATATTTTCAACACCAAGAAACTTAGATTTATCAAAACGACCTGGATCTCTTATTAAACAAACAACTTGATGCTCTTGAGCTAATAGGGACAAGATGAGTCTTTGTCCGATATAACCATTAGCTCCTGTAATTAAAACTTTCATTTGATATTTATTTTGAAAGTCTATTGTATAGTTATAAACGTGCCAAAACCCTTATTAATTTGGTTTAAAAACGACTTGCGGTTATTAGACAATCCAATTATTAACTATGCCGCTAGAACTAACAAACCTCTTATACCCATATATATCTTAGACGAAACTACTACTTGGCAACTTGGGGCTGCCAGTAAATTATGGCTACATCATTCACTTAATTCATTAAATAGAGATTTAAATAAATTAGGCTCACAATTAATTATCCACCGAGGAAACAGTCTAAAAATAATTCAAGACCTAATAAAAACAAGCAACGCTGATGAAATCATTTGGAATAGGCGTTATGAACCATCCCTAGCGATTAGAGATGAAAAAATTATTTCACAATTAAAAATAGAATCTAAAGTTTTCAATGGCTCATTAATATTAGATATAAATTCTATAAAAAACAAACAGGGATTGCCTTTTAAGGTATTTACTCCGTTCTACAAACATTGCTTGAACTTACTAGATAATCACTTAGAACAAGAATATCCTAAGCAACTATCTTCTCGAATAAAACTCAATATAGACATCAATCTTAAATCAATCAAGACTCTAACTATTGATGAACTTCAACTATTAAAGAGTCCAGATCATGCTTGGCAAGAATCAATACTACAACACTTTTCTATAGGTGAATCTGTTGCACAGAAAGCTTTACGAAAATTTACTAAACAAGTTGCCCAATACAACGAACAAAGAGATAGACCAGATACAGAAGGCACTTCAAAACTCTCTCCACATCTATGTTTTGGAGAAATCAGTCCATATCGTATCTGGCATGAATTAAGAAATATTAAAGACAGCGAACCCTATCTTAGACAGCTTATATGGCGAGAGTTTGCTTACTATATAATGCATCATTTCCCCTATAGCACTGAACAAAATTTTAAACCTGAGTTTAATAAATTTCCTTGGAAGAAAAATAAAGCTCTGTTAAAAAAATGGCAGCAAGGTATGACAGGCTATCCTATAGTAGATGCAGGTATGCGTGAACTCTGGCAAACTGGATGGATGCATAATCGTGTACGCATGATAGTAGCATCATTTCTAGTTAAAGATTTACTTATAGACTGGCGCGAAGGAGCAGCATGGTTTTGGGATACGTTAGTAGATGCTGATTTAGCGAATAACACCATGGGCTGGCAATGGGTAGCTGGGAGCGGTGTTGATGCAAGTCCTTTCTTTAGAATATTTAATCCTTATACTCAAGCAGAGAAATTTGACCCTAATAGCAATTATATTCGCAAGTGGATCCCAGAACTAGATACAGATGCCTACCCTGCACCAATAGTCAATCATGAGGGAGCTCGCAAGGAAGCATTATTAGCATTAAAAGCTACTAAGGCTTAACTAATCTTGTCTTGGCAAACTCTAACATTTCCTTTTTAAAATTATACATATGAGTATATTGAATAATTTGTTTAGCGATAAGATCTAATCTTTGTTCAAAGCTTGGTAAATTTATAGGATCTATTTGAATGTCTTTCATTGGTTTAATGTCACCTCGCTGAAACTCAAAAGCAATGCTCATGCGTGGTTCAGTAGCTCTATCAGAGGCTCTAGCTCCCCAATGCAAAATAGCATGATTCCAAATTAAAGCATCGCCAGGCTTAGCAGGTAAAGCTCTTATCGCAGAATATTCAAAATCATAATTACTCTCTCGCTCAGTACCATAAGCTCTATCGCGATTAGCAGGCACCAAATAAATACAGCCATTCATTGGATTAGCTTCATTAAGTGGTAACCACATTGTTACTGCTAAAGGCGAACCATCATCATCCAACGCATGCCTATCTCTATCCCTATGCGGCTCCCAACCCGCTTCTTCTTTCGTAGGATCTACATGCCAAGCCCAAAACGCTGGCAGCATTTTATAATCCTTGCCAATAAACTCACTAAGAATATTTTTAAATTGAGCTTGTAATAACCAAAACTCATCATAAACAAAAGCAAAGACTGGAAGTAAATCGTTTGCCACTAAATTCTTTATGCTTGCAACTAATGGAGGATAATTTTCAGCCTTATCTATATTATTTAATTGGATATAGCCTTCTTTAATTATTAATTCATGTAATTTGGTAGCATTGTTTGGAACTGGAAGAAAAGTCTTAGAAGAATGTTTTTCTATATTCAAGCTTGGATTGAGTCCCTGCCAAAACTCTAATGAATTAAGGTTCATAGTTTTATAGTAAACTTAATTCATGTTTATACGCAAGTTACTAGACTGTGAAGAATTTATTGCAGGGGATAATACCAGATTAAGAGAGATATTACACCCTGACAAAGCCGATTTGGCATTAAGATACAGCCTAGCGCATGCTATTGTCGAACCAGGCAAAACCTCATATGCTCATGCACTCAAGACTTCAGAAATTTATTACATACTAGAAGGTCAGGGATTAATGCATATCAATGACGAAAGTCAAATCCTTAATGTTGGAGATACCGTTTACATTCCACCTAACTCAAAACAATACATAAAATGCACCAGTGAAACAGAGCTGAAATTCATTTGTATTGTAGATCCTGCTTGGAGAGTAGAAGATGAAGTAATATTGTAGGCTTAACTAATCTGCAACTCTCTCTTATCATCATCAATAACATTAAATTCTAATTTCAAAGTCTTAAGATTCTTCCCTAATAGAGTCAATTGCATAGGATTAAGTTTTTCTGCCCACTCTATTGCCAAAATTATTTTTTGGTCCTTGTTAGACATGATCTCTGACAAATCTTCAAAACTAGCTTGTACTTGATATAAATCAAAATGATAAAAACTCAAACCAGTTAAATGATATTCATTGAGTCCAATAAAAGTTGGACTGGTAATTTTTTCTTCTATACCTAATGCCAAGGCTAGCTCTCTAATAAAAGTAGTCTTACCAGCACCCATTCCACCATAAAACAAAAGAGCACAACTATCATTGGACTCAATAAGCTTCAAAGCTAATTGCCTAGCTAAATCTAGAGTTGCATCTAGATTATCAAGTTTAAAAATTCCAGCTAATTTTAAGTTCAAGTTTATTCTAATTTTTTACCTAAGGGTTGCGGCACTTCTAAGCCTTCACCACCAATGGTCTTAGCTCTCTCACCATCTATATAAAGAAAAACTGGTCTTCCTTTCGCTAAAGTTAATGCTGTTTCTCTTAATTGTCTAAATCTCACTTGCATAGTTTCTGAACCACCGCCAAACATAAATTGTGAACTAATATTTAATTTCACTTCTTTAGGGCTCTCATCAAGTTTAATTAACCTAGTCCCTTCTGGAACTTCTGTTCTAAGGTCTAATTTTTCTCTTTCATCAAGAGTAGGCCCTAAGAATAACTCCTGCATAGCAACTTCATAAGCCGATTTACCCTTAGGCACATTTCTTACTACTGGTATTAAAACTACACCTAATTCATCACTGGCTTTAGTAAAGTAAACTGTCACTTTAGGACCAGCATTAGCACCAGTGCTCACTTTGTTATTAGAACAAGAGCTCAGGGTCAGGGCTAACAATACTACAATTAAACTTAATCTTTTCATAAAACTGATCTTTTAGAAAGACATTGTATCGCATTCGAAAATAGCTAAATAAGGTAAAAAGGTAAAGACTTACATGTATTTCAGGCTTCCTTATACTATAATTAGCTCCATGCAAGTAATAATTAGAAAAATCCCTCAATTAGTATTAACAATGGCTTTGGTAACAAGCTTAACTACGCCGTGTATGGCAGTAGATATTAAGGTAGTTACTATTAACTCTAATAAAATTATCCAAAGCTATCCTAAGGCTCAGAAATTGATGCAAGATTTGGCCAAATCAGAAACAGATCTTAACAAAAAGATCTTAGAGAAAAAAGCAGCATTAGAAAAAGCGAGAAGCGAGAATAAAACTCAAACCGAATTACAAATGATGGCTGAGCAAATGCGTTTAGAGATAGAGCCTGAAGCTAAGAAATTAGAAGCGGAGTCAAACAAGAGAAGCGAAGAAGTTGAAACTAGTATCAAACAAGCTATTGATGCAGTTGCCAAAGAAAATAAATATGACTTAATCCTTACAGAAGAAGCTGTACTCTATGGTGGAACAGATGTCAGTGACTTAGTCTTAAAAAAACTAAATCCTCCTGCTACTACTACAGCTAAATAGAAATTAGGTTTAAAGCAATGAAAAGAAAATTATTAGCATTAACATTACTTGGCTCCTTAAGCAATACTATCTTTGCAAAAGTAGTAAGCTTGGATATAGTTCAAATCTACCAACAATATTCATTAGTACAAGAAGCTAATCAAAAAATTGACTCGGCAGAAGCTGGTTTCAAACGCATTCTAGAAACGGCTGAGAAGGAATTAAAAGAATTAGAAGCCAAAGGTAATCAAGCTGAAATAGAGAAGAAAAAGAACTCTATTCAAGATGTTGTCGATGACGAGGTAGAGAAGATTCAAGACGAGAAGGAGTTTTATAACACTCAGATCAATAGAAGCATATCGAAACAATTACAAGATATCGCAAAAGAAAAAGGCATAGACCTGGTAATTGAAAAAGGTTATGTACAATCTCCTATCGAAGATATCACAGCAGTATTTTTAACTAGACTTGAAGCTGCAAGAAAAGCGGAAGCTAAGATAGAGACTAGAGTAGAAGGCACAGTAGAAACTAAGCCGAAGACATGAAGCTTAAGGAGCTAGCCTTAATAGTAGAAGCTACAGTTCAAGGAGACGAGAATTTTGAAATAGAATCTCTTGCTGCAAGCCCCAAACTTGCATCAGCAAAACAACTTGCCCTAGTGTTTCCAGGGAAATTTAGCAAGGCAGGAAAATTTCTACAGGAATCTCAAGCGCAAACATTTTTAATTGCAAGTGAACTTGAACAGGACAAAGAGTTTCAAGCATATAAAGAATCTCGTAAGAGCGATAAGCTAAATTTCATTATTCATCCTAGACCTAAATATGCTTTACAAAAACTCGTAAGTCATTTCGAGAAAGCACGTTTCAAACCGGCGCCAGGAATTCATCCTAGTGCAATTATTGATTCAAGTGCTCAAATCAGTTCTAGTGCAAGTATCGGGGCTCTAACTTTTATTGGACCTAACAGTATTATTGGAGCAGGGACCATAATTCATCCACGAGTCACTATTGGAGCACATTCTAGCATTGGTGATAATTGTTTAATTAGATCAGGTGTAGTGATTGAAGATTACGTTGAGATTCATAATCGAGTAATAATTCACCCTAATAGCGTTATCGGCGCTGATGGTTATAGTTACATCACCGAAGAACCTACTAATCTTGAGAAAATGCAAAAGCAAAATTTTAATTTCTCTATGGATAGACAGGTACAACATAAAGTTAATTCAATCGGCAACGTAATCATTCATGATGATGTAGAAATCGGTGCTAACACTTGTATAGACAGGGGTACTATTGGAGCTACAATTATTGGCGAAGGTTCTAAGATTGATAATCTATGCCAAATCGCTCATAACGTACAAATTGGCAAAGATGTTCTAATAATCTCCCAGACCGGGATTGCAGGTAGTGCTCGTATCGGTGATAGGGTTACCATGGCAGGAGCTTCTGGTTGCGGTGATGGTGTAGAGATCGGTAACGATGCTGTAGTAGGAGCCTTCAGTGCTGCTAACTCTGATGTAGATCCTTTCATGCCAGTGCTAGGAGCACCAGCTATCGCCTATGGCGAATTCTTCCGCCGCCAAAGGGCTATCGCTAGATTACCTAAACAACAAGAAGAATTGCGTAAGCTTAAGACTAAGGTTGATGAGTTGAGTAAGACTACAGGATCTGTAAAGCTTTAGTCGAGACATTGATTCCGTCATCCTGAGGGAGGGCGACTATAATTACAAAGAAATATAAAATTCTATCTCTTAGAGAACTGGAAGCGTTTTCTAGCTTTCTTACGACCGTACTTCTTAGATTCCTTGATTCTAGAATCTCTACTGAGCATACCAGCTGATTTAAGGTTCTTACGGTTAGTGTCTTTATGAGTAGCAAGAGCTTTAGCTATTGCAGCTGCCACAGCATCTGCTTGTCCAGCTTTACCACCACCTTGTACATTAACAAAAATATCAAGCTTATCGATATTACCAGTAAGCTCAATTGGGCTCATGATCTTCTTCTTAAGACTTTCTCTAGCACCGAAATAACCTTCGAAGCTATCTTTACCATTAACTATAACCTTACCTTCGCCAGATTTAAGTCTGATACGTGCAATAGCTCTTTTTCTTTTGCCGGTAGTAATTTGGTTTTCTTGTGATTTTTTCATTTTATAAATAATTTCCTTCTCGAGTATAACTTAAGCTGCTAATTGAGCTGCATGTGGATGTTCTGCTCCTGCATAGATTTTTAGTTTATTGATTAGCTGATCACTTAGTTTATTACCAGGCAACATACCTTCTACTGCTCTACGAATAACTTCTTCAGGTCTTCTTTCACGGAGACTAGCAAGAGTCTCTGACTTGATACTACCTGGACGTTGACTGTGTCTGTAATATAATTTTTGGTTCTCTTTATCACCACTTACTTTAAACTTCTCAGCGTTAATTACTACCACGAAATCACCAATATCTTGGTTTGGAGTAAACTCTGGTTTATCCTTACCTCTAAGTGCATTAGCAATCTCAGTAGATAAACGGCCCAGAATCTTACCCTCAGCGTCTATTACTCTCCATTTACGGTTGATTTCCTTTTGAGTATAAGATTTAGTAGTTTTCTGTGAATTAGACATAGGGTTGAATTTTATCAAAAATAGCTATATTTATGTGCTTTTAAATAGTATTTTCATAATTAACAAGTGAAAAGCAGCTCTCAATCTGAATTTGCTAAGATTATTGCTTCTCATTATGATTAAAACCCACATTATCGTTGATTTCTATAAAGCAGACAAAACTACCCTTGCTAAAGCTGAGGAACTTAAAGCTGCTATAGATAGAGTACTTTGTAATCTTGACCTAGAAGCATGTAATGACAACTATATTCAATTTGAACCACAGGGTGTTACAGCTACCGTAGTTACCAAAGATTTTCACTTCAGCATTCACACTTGGCCCGAGTATCGCGCTTGTGCTGTGGATCTTTATTCAACGAAAGACAAACACTTTGCAAGCAAAGTTGCAGAAGCTCTTAAGAAAGAATTATTATCCGAAGAATATGACTTAAAGGTTGTACGAAGCTTAATGAAGAAGCACGTTGCGCCGTAAACCTTTATAGCCTATTCGAAAAGCTCCCAGATGCAAGGCATGCGAGTCCCGAGAACGCGGAGTTGACTAGACGTCAATGAGCAGTTCGAGGGACGAGCATAACGCAGCAGATGGGACTTTGCGGATAGGCTATTCAGCACCTAAATCGTATGGATTGTAGTCTAAGTAAGGACCATCAAGTACAAAGTTTTTCTTAGTGAATGGATTATGCCAGCCTTCAACAGCACCAGTAACAGCACCATCTAATAGACCAGTAACAGCACCAGTAACTCCACCAACTACAGCTCCGGTAGGAACACCGACGGCTGTGCCAACTACACCATTACCAAGTCCATCACTATATGATCCAGCAAGGTCAGTACCTTTAGCAACAGATCCTCTAACTAAACCCATAACAGCACCGACAGGCACTCCAACAATAACACCTAAAACATTCTCTACAAAATCACAAGCACTGCAAGTACTGCAAGCTGGACCTTCAGTATTAGTCACTGTTTCAACAGTTTCAGTTTGCTCAACAACCTTAGTTTCTTGCACTATAGGAGCTTCTTCTACTACGGGTTCTGGTTCTGGCGCTTTAGCCTGCTGCTGCTCCATTGCTTCTCTTCTATATTCTTCTTGTTTGCGAATTCTTTCTTGCTCATCAAGCATTCTCTGAGTTTCATCTACTTCTACTAACTCTTTCACTACCCCTGCATTTGCATAATTGGGTAATAACATAGTAATAACTAATAAACTAAGGACTAATTTGCGCATTGTTTTCATAATTAATAATTATAGCAATAACAAAAGCCAAAGAGTTAAAGATGTAAAATAGTAAAGTTATTAAAAGACCATGACTAAAATAAAAAAAGTCCTAATAGCTAACCGTGGAGAAATTGCTCTGCGGGTTATCAGAGCTTGTAAAGAACTCGGCATCAAAACCGTAGCTATTTACTCAGAAGCAGATGAAGATAGTATGCATGTGACCATGGCAGACGAAGCTTACTGCATTGGTCCAGCTCTCTCATCTAAAAGTTATCTGCATATACCAGCTATCATTAGCGCCACTCTTACTTCAGGAGCGGATGCTATACATCCAGGCTATGGCTTCCTTTCTGAGAATGCGCACTTCGTTGATGTTTGCAACGAACATAATATTAAATTCATTGGTCCTAGTTCTGATGCAATTCGCAAGATGGGTGATAAAGCTACTGCTCGTGAAACTGTTATGGCTGCTGGAGTTCCAGTAGTACCTGGTTCTGACGGTCTAGTAGAAACTATCGAAGCTGCAATTAAGATCGTTGAAACTAAGATTGGCTACCCAGTCATCATCAAAGCCACTGCTGGTGGTGGTGGACGCGGTATGCGTGTCTGTAAGGACAGAGCTGAGTTAGAAAAGAATTTTATTCAAGCACAAACTGAAGCACAGAATGCATTTGGTAACGCTGGTGTCTATATTGAGAAATTTATTACTCGCATGAAACATATCGAGTTGCAGGTATTCGCTGATAGTCACGGTAACTGCGTGCATATGGGAGAGCGTGACTGTAGTGTACAACGTCGTCACCAAAAGCTTATCGAAGAAGCACCTTCACCAGTAATAGATCCAGAACTACGTCAACGTATGGGGGCCGATGCAATCAGAGCCGCTAAATCCGTTAACTATGAAGGCGCGGGCACTATTGAATATATTTTCGTTCCTGATACTAAGGAATACTATTTCATTGAGATGAACACTCGTATACAAGTAGAACACTGCGTAACTGAGATGGTGACAGGGTTTGACTTAGTGCAATGGCAACTCAGAGTAGCACAAGGTGAGAAGTTTGATTTCACTCAAGAAGATATAAAGATCTCTGGCCATTCGATTGAATGTAGAATTAACGCTGAAGACTCAACTCGTAACTTCATGCCTTGCCCTGGCCATATCACTGGATTCATGCCACCTGGAGGTTTAGGAGTGAGGGTAGATACCCATTGCTATACAGATTACTTTATGCCGCCTAACTATGATTCCTTGATGGGTAAACTTATAGTTTGGGGAAGGACTCGCAATCAAGCTGTTAAGAGAATGCAGCGCTGCTTAGACGAATTTACTATTACTGGCATAGAGTCTACTATTCCTTTTCATAAGCGAGTCATGGATAATCAGACTTTTCAGAATGGATTAGTCTGTACGGATTTTATTGAGAAAGAGATGACAAGTGATATTGTTATAAATTCGAAGTCTTAATTATGCTATAATGATTAAAAAATATATAAAATCACTGTTGGTCAATATAAGATTCTTTGTCCTATGCTAGAATCTGTATGTATTAATAGTGCTTTAATTTTCAAAGAAGAATGCAGCCAGTACCACCACAAAGAAATCAAGATAGAAATATATGGCAAAGCCAGGATGAAATTATACGACATACTGGTATTAATCCTATAGTTGATTTTCAAGAAACTAATTCAAAACATTTTCAACCTGGTACCACTATCACAACAAGGGTAAAACCAATAGACCAAGATGGAAGATCAGCTGATATAAGACAAATCTCATTAGCTCTCGATAGTAATCCATTTGTTAAAGACGAGTTGCGTAAAGAAGTATCAGAATTACCTGCTACAGAATCAAACTTATCTTCTCAAGAGCGATTAAGATTATTTGATAAAGTCTATCCTTATATTAAGTTTGGAGTGCTACCAGCAAAAAAAGATTTTCTTAGCACCGAGGAATCTTCATTGATTGATGGTTCTTATAATGGTGATATATATGGTGTAGTTTCTCCTGAGATTTATAATGACAAAGATCTTAAAAAGTACGAAATAATTTTACTCTTAGGAATTATTAGCCAAGGTTGCGGTGCTAAAAATTTCATAATACCGGACCTTAAGACAAGATATTTGGGCTCCAAAGCTAATAAATTAAGTGTTTATGGAGGATCAAGAGTTCTTAAGTTTCTTGATGCAAATGTATTCTATGGCGATAAAAAAAGAGAAGATTTGATCAATAGTCAACATATAAAATTTCTTTCGGATTTTGGTGATTTAAGAGTATGCTCAAGAGTCCTAAATGGATGTCCAGATGCTGTTGTTGCTTATAGCAATATAGTATTAGATCAGTTTGGTGAAAATGAGGATACAGTGAAAGGTGCCTTGAAACAATTAGAAGACTCAGCAGGCAAGGACAGTAGAGGTGAACCTTTATATCGGAACTTAGGAAAAAAACCTGGTGACAGACTGGTTTCTTTCTCACCAGTTGGCTCTGTAGATAAAGTATTCGATACTTACTTAGATCCAGAAACTCCTCCTCAAATTGAAGCAATGCTTAGAGATGCACAATGGATATGGAAGGGTTCCGAAGGTAATCATAAAAGAGAATTAATATTAGTTTCTCAAGGTACTGGGCCTAGTAAAGACTGTAAGCTAGAGGATTTACTTGATCAAGTAAATCGTAGGCTTATAGTTAGACCTTCGTCAGATGGACACAATGATATTACGATAAGAAATTTTCATCCTGAGTTAGATGAAGATCCAGCTGAATACGGACCTAGAGCAAGCTTCAGATTAGTTAGTTAACCAACTTTCGTCTGAGAAGTTTTTGGTGAGGGTATTGAAGAACCTGTTGGTTGCACACTCAATGGTTTCTCTGAGTTAGCTATAGCCGTTGGTCTTATTGAAATTGTAGGAATATTAATTGGTTTTGGCTGGAATGCTGGTTTAGCTTCTCTTACATTCAGTTCATTACTAGCCCTAGTCCTTACATGGTCTAATCCTATAAGATTTGCTTTAGGTACCTTATGATGAATCATTGGCGCTTTCGCTACCTTCGGAGCAACCACTTCTACCTTACTAGCAACCTTATTCATCACTGGCACCGCAGTACGCACACTAGGACTTGCTTTTACCCTGCTCATTGATCCTAGATTATTCGATACTCCATTCTTAGTCGCTGCTTGAACTTGTTTTTGAACTGCTATTGGTTGATCCTCTATCTTCACTAGCATTGGTCTAGCTATATTTAACACTGCTTCTGTTTCTTTTCCAAAACGGAACATGTTGCTCAAACTACTCACAACCATATCTTTAAATGTTATTGGTGAATTAATCTTAGCTGGTTCATTAGCTCGCAGAGCAGCTTGGTAACGATCTTTACCAAGTGCATTAAAGAATAAATTTACATAGGACCAAAGGCCTGAATTGGATTTAGAATATTGGCTCATGATATTCGCTGCTGAGCCTGCCATCATCAAGTAACCACTCGCAGCATATCTACCTCTACCTTCAGCTAGATGTTTACTTTTTAATTTTTCACCTTCTACTGTCATACCTAAAACATTGCGCGTAGTAGCAAAAAACTTTAATCCAGTTAACATATACAAGAGACTAGAAACTGACATCGCTATTCCAGAAATAACACCAAGCTCACCTTTTTGTTGAGGATCAAATAGACCCAATGGGTTTTTTAGAAATTTTGCTGAAATAGACTGAAGTGCAGTCCAATTAGTTTTAAGATAGTCTTGAAAATTAGTATAAGTTACCTTGCCATGGATAGTTTCAAGTGCTGGTAATGCATTGTAAGCTCCTATCCATAGGCCGCGATGATTAGTCATGTCATTAATAGGAGAAACAACAGAAGTTATAGCATCTCCAATCTGCGCGCCAGCCAGTAAATGCTTACCAGACTTGATTGCATCTACTGCACCAGTAGCACCACTTATAACACCAATCGCTAACCTAGCAAAACCACTAGCTCCATTCTCTACTGATTTTCTTATAGGACTACTCTCAGGTAAAATTTTTACCATGATAGCTGCTGATGCACAAAAAGCTGCTGCAGCTAAATTACAAAACTTTCTCAGATCTCCTAACATAGAACTAACCGTTCGCTTACTTAACTGATTAGCTCTTTCAATAGTGATAGGAGTTTTAGGTTTTTCTGTATTCCTATTAGCGTGATGTAATTCTGGTTTCGTTAGTTCTAGATTTGTATTTATAGCAGCATTAGTTTTTATATTAGAAATTGCTGGAGCTTTCATTTCTAAATGTGAAGCTTCGGGGTTACTTTGTAACTTATCAGAAGACGCACGTGTTGGTTTGGCAATTACCATTGATTGGTCAGATGAGATTTATTTTTTCTTAAGCTTTCGCTTAATTTCAATATTTTATCAGAAATTTTCAAATAATACTGTCAAATTATCAGTTTTTAGGGGTGTTATTTAATCAATACCGCTACTGTCTCAAAATGAAAACTATGTGGAAACATGTCTACTGGCTGGATAAAGCTTAGCTTATAGCCGTATTGTTCTAAATATTTCATATCCCTAATGAGAGTAGCAGGATTGCAACTAACATAGATAATTTTAGGGCTATCAATTTTTCCTAAAACATCTAAGACCTGGTTAGTACAACCCTTACGTGGAGGATTGACTATGACTGTATCATAAAGCTGAACGTCTACTACATCCTCAGCTTTACCAAGTATAAACTTAGCTTGAGGAATATTGTTTAATATCGCATTAGTTTTAGCATCCTCTACCGCTTCTGCAACTATCTCTACTCCTGTTATATCAAGTTCAGGGAAAGCCTTCGCTAATGATAGGGAAATAGTACCAATACCACAGTAAAGATCAAGGATACGAGCATTAGGTTTATCAATAAAAGTTTTCAGTAGATTTATAATCTTCAAGAATTGTTGAGTATTGACTTGAAAGAAGCTCGCAGTCGAAATGCGCAACTCTATATCTGCAAATTTCTCTTGTATATAAGCTCGCTCATCTATTACTTCTGTCTTGTTTCCAAGAATTACATTAGTACTTAGATCATTGTAATTAAGACTGATAGCTTTAATTACTGGGAATTTGCTGCGTATCTCTTTCAATATTTTAATTAGAAGTTTTTGTTCTTCATGATTTAGATTCTTTCTACGTACTATCAATGATAATAATATCTCAGACTGATCTATATTAGAGCGCATCAATATATGTCTCAGTCTAGCTTTGGTGATACCACGCTTACTGCAAAGATCCTTAGTAAAAGCCATGATCTCATCAAAAATAGAATATTGTATAGGACAGTATTTGACATTAATTAGTTCATTAGTGTTGCGCTTGAAATAACCTGCTATTAATCTGCCAGTACTCGCTACTGTATCCACTGGATAAATAATTTTATTACGATAGTTCCAAGGATCATCCATGCCTATGAGATCTGGGACTTCTGCATAATTGATTCCAGCTTTAGTCATCAAATCAATAAGATTCTGTTTCTTGAATTTTAATTGCTCTTTATAATCGATATGTTGCCATTGGCATGAACCGCAGATCTTATGAATGGCGCAGGGAGGCTTATCCATGCGCAAGGGACTAGATTCTATGACTTCAATAGCATTGCCAAAAGAAAAATCCTTACGTTGATCGTAGATCTCAATCTCAGCAATATCACCAGGACAAAGATTCTCAACAAAGACTACACCAAGCTTCTCATCATGAGCGATGGCATAAGGCCCGTTACTCATGGAATCAATTGTTACTTGGTTTTTAATTAGTGATACCATCTAGCGCTGATTTTATCAGCTTTTGACCAGCGAGATTAGGCATATTGAATCCATTGACGAGATATTGCTTACGTTCATGCTCTGATGACGGGAACTTGCTATAAGCATCAGCAAACACACAACCAGTACGAATAGCAATGCGCTTGCATGCTTGAGCATAAGCTTCCATTTCTGCTTCATTTAAATCTATATCAGTTGGTCTTTGATCTAGCGGACATGCAGAAGGAATCTGCGGTATCGGACTGATTAAAACAACTTGAATTTTATTGCCTTGCAGAATTCTGATACAAGACTCTAACAGATTCTCATAAGACAGGAGTATCTCTTTACCCAGCCAAGCATCATTCAAACCATAATTGATAAGCACTATATCAGGCTTATAGTAAATAGCATCACGTCCAAGATAGAGAGCTAGATCCAGAACTCCTGCTCCGGAGATGGCATTGTTTGCAAGTGAAGTATTGAGTTTCAAATCATGTAACCAAAGGTAATGGTAAGTTTCATGAAACTTAATCTCCCAATTACTTTGCAAGCCAAGAGTAACATTGTCACCAAGTGCAACTATCTTCACGGTCTCTTTAGATCTCGCTAATTCTTTAAGGTTAAGTTTAGGACTAGTCCAGCCTCTCATATCAACAGTAGTAGTGAGATCCTTCAACAATTCATTAATAGGTTCTATTTCATTTCCTGAACGGCAAGCACAATAAGCACCGAAGCTTAAAGCAAAAGTCGAAGCTATTACTAAGCTAGGCTCTACTGCTTTACCTGCACTAAGTTTCGCTGTAGTTTCTTTAAGTAATGAATTAGAGATAGCAAGCCATTTAGATGGATCTAAAGGATTACTTAAACGAATTTCTTCTAAGGGAGCTTTAAGTAGTGGAGGTACAAACTCCAAAACATTAGTGATACGGTCGACTACATCACTAATCTTCATCATGGTGTTTTCGTCCTTATTTAATTCTGCTGCCATTTGATAACAGCTAAGTGCATGCGGGAAAAAACGCATTTCTATAGCCCAATCACCGGCTTTATGCCATTCTTCAAAACTGGCTAATTTAGGGTCCTTATTTAAGGACTTAAACATGATCTCGGTTAGTTTATCGTCTTTCATTTTTAATTAATACTGAATATGCTAACATTTATCCTGCTATGAAAATGACTTTACGTGGATCGCAGAGAAAACGCAAGAGAACCAGTGGTTTTCGTGCAAGAATGGCCACGCCAGGCGGTCGTGCCGTATTATCCAGAAGAAGAAACAAAGGCCGCGCTAAGATCGCAATGTAATTAACTCCCATAACCCCGTTATGGACAATTTCAAACAAATCTACAATGCTAGCTAGAAAAGAGAGACTTAAATATTCTGGTCTTTTCCAGCAAGCCTTTGAGAAAGGTAAAACTATCTCGTCTCAGAACTTACGAGTTACTCTGACTAAAACAAGAGACTATTGTAAAAATCAATTGCCATTAGTTGGTTTTAGTATCACTAAAACCTATTCTAAACGAGCTGTAGATCGTAACCTTATTAAAAGACGTTTGAGAGAAGTATATCGTTTATATCGCCTAGATCCAATTAAAGCTGAGAAGCTTAATGCTCTTGGTCTGCTAGTGATTGGTGTAAAGAAATCAATTACAGCAGAATCTCTAGCAAGGAAAAATTATTGGGATTTGAAAACAGAATTAGAATCATTATTAGAGAAAGGGTTACCGTCGTCATCCTGAGCATGGCATCAACTTAATGCTCAGAATGACGATCACCCTGCTGTCTTAGCTAAATGCTGACCAAGCTTACGATTATGAGCTCTTGGTTGATATGAACTTGTGCCGTGATTACTATATAATGCCCTCTGACCTTCAGTAATCATTTGATTATATTTAGGCAACATATCTTCTATGTATCGTGCTTTGGAACTGTATTGTATGCGATCTCTGATATTCATTAGAAACTTAATATCGCCCTCACTAGGCTTAGCAATTTCAGCTACTTCTCCATTAATAATTTTATCGAAGGGTTCAAGCCAAACTTGAATTGCAGATTTAAGAGCTGTTAGTATTGGATCATGATTAACCTTAGTCCTACTAGTTCCAATAAGCTTGGAACTAAGACCTTCTATAGTAGAAATTCTTTTCTCTATCTTCTCTAATAAAAATTCTTGAGCATCATTAACAAATCTATAAGCATCATATTGATTGCCATAGTTTTCCAAATTCTTAATACTAGCTACTACCCTTTCTTCATGTGTGTTACCGAGTATAGTTTGAATTAAACCCCAAAGCCATTTGAAAGGGTTTAAAGTACCACCAACTTCTGCATCTATATGCCTTACAGCTTTTTTGTATTCGTATTCATCAACAGTATTGGCATCTGATTTAGGACCTTTAAGTTTTTGTCTAGCTTGATATCTTCTGAATTCTGTAGCAAGATAGTTATACAAAGGAAGTTTACCAAGAGCTTCTTCCTTAGCTCCGGCTAAGGCACTGTATATGGTTTCTTTTAAGTTGAAATTTACTCCAAGCATAGCTATCTATTAGTAACAAAAATAAGTAAAGGATTTTTGAGTCCTTTACAAAATACTGATTACGCTATACATTTTAGCATATTGTGTATTGACTATTGATTTTCAGCAATCCTAAGCTTATAAATATAAGGGATAACCCCTTGATATTTAGTTATTCTGACACCTTTAACCTTATTATTTACCGCTACCAAAACCTTTGGCGAAGCAATATAAATGAAGGGATTATACTCGTAAACTATGTCCTGCAATTTATCGTAGTAGGCCTTACGTTGATTAAATTCTATAACCTGAACTCCCTGAGTAAGAATATTGTTAATCTCTAATTCCCAATCTCTAGTAATGGAATGATCTTGAAATTTTTTCACATCAAACATATGCATGCGACCATCACTCTTCCAAACATTAGCTCCGCTATTAGGTTCGTTACCACCAGTGAGTCCAATGATACCAGCATCATAGTCCTTACCTTGCATTAAACGCGCCACAAAATTATTAAACTCAAGTAACTTGAAATTAACTTTGATTCCAAGTTCTTTAAGATTATTCACTATGATCACTGACATCAACTCTCGCTCTTGATTACCGGCATTAGTGAATAAATTAAACTCAACTCTATTATTGTTTGCGTCTAATAGTTCCAGCTCATTACTATCAGAATTATTATTGAAGTGAAAGCCATTAGCCATGAGTATTTCCTTAGCACGATTAATATCCCTACGGTGTCCTTTGATTTGAGTATTTAAATATGGCGACTTAAGTGACTCGGCAGTGAAATGAGCTTCTCCTAATCCTTGAAAAACATTGTTAATGATATTTTCTCTGTCAATAGCATAAGAAATAGCTCTTCTAAATTCAGCATTATTAAACCAAGAATATTTAGGCTCAGGGATATTCTTACTCAGATTAAACCAAATGAAATTGGTTCCAGTACTGGGTCCTGTATCGTATAATGTGAAGTTATATTTCCGCTCTAGACCTTTAATAAGGGCAGCGTTTTGCGGTGATACATCTAGCATATAAGATTCACCTGCAAGAAACTTAAAAGTATCTGCAGCACTATCTCTGACATAAGAATAAATAATTTTATCGAGATATGGTAACGAGTTACCATTTTCATCTTTAAGGAAAAAATTAGCGTTAGGTCTTAATTCTATTCTCTCACCACTCTGTATCTTATGCAGCCTAAAAGCTCCTGAGCAAACGATCTTAGCGGGATCAGTATCAACACTGAGGTATTGATTAAAAGCTTGTTGTTTTTCTTCAAGACTAGTTGCATGATGCTCACGAAAAAATTTCTCTATATCATGTTTCGGAGCTATCTCAATACCGATAGTTTTTAGGAAAGGTGCAAACACTTTAGTGGTTTTAAATATTACAGTGTGTTCATCTAGAGCTTGAACTTGAGGGAATTGACCTTCTATTGTTAGTATATCTTTCAGTGAACTAACTGCTACTTCATCCCTAATTAAGGTGTTCCAGGTATACTCTACATCTTCTGCTGTGATCTGTTCATTATCGCTCCAACGCAGTCCCTCCCTGAGTTTGACAATAATAGTCTTACCACCATCTTCTAGTTTGAAACTTTCAGCCATATGCGGCAGAGCTTCGTCAGTATCTGGATCAGTAATAATCAGTCCATGAAACATCATGGAAGCAAACAGGGTGCTAGAAGCATCACTAGAGATCCAAGGATTAAAGGTCTTAGGATCAGCACCGAGATGAGTTAATCTCAATATTTGCTTAGAGTTATCATTTGGGTTCAAGCTACAAGAAGAGAAGCTTAAACAGAGTAGTAATAAAAGAATCCTATACACCTTAGTCGCTCTTCTCAAAAGTACTTAAGCAAACCCATTCAGCAACTATCATTAAAATATTGAGATAAATAAAAGTAGGAAAGCTTGCGATACAAAGGTAATTAAGATGTAAAAAAGTTGCAGTTAATGTCGCTAATCTAAGAGGCCAACCGATAAAAAATATCGCTGCAATAGTCACTTCAGCATATTTAACAAAGCTAGCGATAATAAAAACATTAGGAAGAATTACATTATTAAAAATAGGTTTATAAGGCGCAAATATTATATCGTCTCTTAAACTATGAAAAAAACTATCGGCATTAGCTCCGAAGCTTGGATCTGATAATTTAGGGAAACCATTAAAGAAAAATATCAGAGCAATAGTCCAGCGCAATATGAGTATATAAGCAATTGCTTTGGGAGCCAGTTTATCAGACATAGCTCTAGGATACAACGAAAGGCAGAGAGTGTATAGTATTCGCCTGTTATAATAAGGCTTGAACTTATGAGCCCTAAGACCGAACGTATAATAGTAACTCTGGTTTTGATCCTGTTTTTGGTAGGTGCTATAGGACTTTATGATTTATTGAGTTTCAAGAGTTCTAACCTGAAAAAAGCTGAGCAGTTATTGAAGGAATATAAAGTTGCTAGAGCCCAAGAAATTTTAGAGAAAACAAAAAAACGTATCAAGAAAAAAGATAAGGAAGTAGATAGCTTAATATTCTATGTTCTTGTTAAGTCTGGTAAATATAATGAAGCAGATAAGTTTATTGACACAGAGCTTGAGGCTATCCCACAAAGCTTTGGTCTTAAGTTTATAGAATTGATTGATATTCTAAATGTTCATGATAGAAACACCTTGATTGTGAAGCTTATTGATAAAGCTCAATCATTGAAGCTTGATCAAGACTTTTTCATTAATGCTAGTCAGCGTCGTAATGACACAGCTCAAGAGTTCTCAATCTTAGAAACTGGTCTAAAATATCTTAGAGATTCTAAGTATAAGCAAAAGAACAAGAAAGCTGAGGTCCCTACTAATAAACTCGAAGATTACACTCTGAGAAGATGTATCGAAATCTCCAATATTTATATTGGTTCTAAAAATAACCAAACCGCACTTGACTATCTTAATAAAGCTCAAGCACTTAAAGTTCTTAGTAATCCTAAATTGAAGGATGATTATTACTTAAACCTAGCTCTAGTTTATAAAGAGATGGGAGAACAAGATAAAGCCTGGGAAAATATGCAACTAGCAGCCAAACTTGGTAATGATAAAGCCAAAGACATGCTAAAAAGACTAGACAAAAACTACAAGGCGCCGGAAGAAGCTACTAACTAGGTACTCTTACCTAACAATATCTAGATATGACGAATTTCAAGAATTTGAACATAATATTTGGCAAGCGATATCAATCTGTTGATACAATATAGCTTAATAATGAATAAATAGTTAAGAAAAGTAAATACGAAATATGATTTCTTGGCCTCCGGAAATAAATCCATCTTCTGCTAGCGAGACTCATGTAGTTTCTAGAGGAACTGGCCCTGATGAGACTGTTACTAAGGCCAATCCTACAACAACAGAAATTAACAGCGAAGAACAACGAATTGATCTGAAGACTGTTCATAAAAACAATAATGAAAATGGTAATCATCTTAAGACTATTGCAGAAGCTCAAAAGGAAAGTACTCGCAGTATTGGCTCAATGTTGGGTGATATGCGTAAGCTATGTAATCTTGTTGCAGCAGGTCTCTGTTTTTCAGCTGCAATAATGGTAAAGGTTTTACCAGAAAAAAATCACTTACGTAAATTTGCTGAAGATTGGGCTGGACATTTTGCAAGACTAGCAATCGGTGTCATTGGTGGTGCCACTGGTGCAAGAGATGCTTTGCAAGCTGGTAAACCTCTACTTGCTGGAGCACAGATAGGTGATGCTCTCACCTCATTAATAGCTCCACTAAAAGAGATGACTAATTATAGAGGTCTCTGGATTGGAGCTTATAATGCATTGCCAGCACTTGAAACTATTCATGGTAAAGTTGCTTATGAAAATACTTCTGATTATCTACGAACCAATTGGGATACCTTCACTTCAACTCTAGCTAAGATTGCACGAAACCCACTTGGCTTGCTGGATCCAAGCAAGAAAGGTGAACTCGGCATAGTTTCTGGTTTAGCAATGTCCACTTGTAGTGTTTTGTATATGATCACTGGAATCAAAGCCTTTGCTACTATTCGTGATGGTTTCGGGATGACGGTGGAAGGTGAGAAAATTAAACCAAAACACTTAGCAGAGGGTAGAGGCAGATATGCTGCTAGTGGTTACTTGATGATGGCAGGCTCGGCAGCGAATATTAAGAGTAAGTATGCTGGCAAAGATACCTTGTTCTGGTCATACTTGAACCTTGCTCTCAACTCTGTAGGCAAGATGTTCTATCTGGATGCTCTGCAAGCAAACGAACCTGCAATCATAGCTGAACCAATAACATTTATGGAAATGGTTAGCAGAAGTATGAAGAACTTCTTTAACTTCGGTAAGAAAACTGAACAAGTACTGAAAAATACCCAACCAATTTTATTAAAAGTGGAAGATCAACCTGAAGCATTACGTGCCCAAGTGCGAGCCGTACAGTTAGAAACTAAACCAAGCAATGGAAACTCTTGGTCTGTACCAAGAATTAGATCATATGCACGTCCTCTACAAGCAAGTGCTGGACATGGTTCTACTCCAGCTAGTGCAGCAACGACAGCAAAAATTACGCCTGGTAGCCCAGCAGCGATGGCAAAAGCTTCATCAACTACGAATACTTCTAAGGGCAATAAATCAGCAGATCTAATGATGAGAAAACTAGCAGCGACACCAAGTTCAACGACGGCAAGACCAATGACTACAGTTAAGGCAATTACTAATACACCAAAGCCAAAACCAGCTATCGGACGAATAAAATCTGCCACACCTTTGCCAATATTAAAAACTAAATAATACAAAATCTTAGGATTCTTATTGAATGATGCTAGATTCTCTGAGCATTATGCGCAGACGCAGATTCTACATTAGCGGGCAGCCTTGCTTCTAACTGTTTCACTTCACGATCCAAGTCATCTAATAATAGATTATCCAGTGGAGGTACATGCTCCCTATTGTCTATAAAAGTAGCCGTATTATTATTCGACAGCAAATAATTTCGAGCATATCCTAAAACACTTGGCGTTGTGTAATCTGGTAGCAATCTCACTGGATTCTCACCTTTTATAGGTTCTAAATCAAACCATCTTTCTTGCAGTGTAGCTCTGGGATCGTTTATACGATTAACATACAATGCTCCATTGGTAGCCAAAGTACGTTGAACTTTATTCCAACTATTAGGATTCAATTTTCTAGACAAATAGTGAGTGTTTACTACCCATTTTGATTTCCCTGTTTCTGTTGAGGATATTCTTCTTGCATCTGATTCTCTAAGCATTTCTCTGATATCTACATCCTCGCGCGCTAATGTCCGCAATTCATCTTGAGTTGCATTGTTATCCCCTGCTGCACCTAATACTTCTAACTTTCGAGCTCCTCCTATGCATGCATAAGGCTTGTATAACATCCCTAACGGTTCAGTACTTCCATTAGCATCTGTAGAATCAATCATCAAATTTATTAATCCTACTTTCTCTAAGCCAAGTTCGCGCTTCACTATATCCTGAAGCTCAGGATCATTAGCTAGGGTTTCTGCGTACTCGTGAAATTGTCTTGGATCAGTTGCATCCACTACTCTTTGTGGAATTAATAAGTAGAGAATTTTATGATTTGGATCATCATCAATTATTACAGCTTCGGAACAATTAGCCTTTAACCAATTCCACTGCGATATGAATTTTGTCTTAAGAGTATCTCCTAAAGGTGCAAGCATATTAACCTGCACATCTCTACCTTTAACATTGTGTCCCGGCTTAAGGTCCAAAGCTTCATCAAAAGATACTCTGTCATAACGACTAAGATGACGACCCAAACGCTCAGGACAAGTCGCCAAGTCAAATGATGTTCCGTCTGTTCTTTGTACTGATGTCAATATTTGTACCTAGTTTTCTAATTATAACGATAATAATCTATCAATCTATATTAACTTAATCAGCCTATCATTTTCAAGTGGTCTTTATACAATTTATTTCCTTCCTAACTCTAAAAATCCAATAAACAAGCCACTTAGCCGAAAGCACCTAGGGTTTTACAATTTCTTAGCCTTTCAGTTTTCCTAAACTCTAGAATAAACTTCAAATCCATAATCCTTAACCTTTAAGTCTAGGACTTGCGATTGAAAATATCCTGCACTCGCTATCATTGCTGCATTGTCAGTGCAGTATTTCAGTGAAGGAATTACTAACTCATAATCAGGCGCGATGAATTTTTCGGTGAAAGCTTTACGCACTGCGCTGTTAGCAGAGACACCTCCAGCTAAGACTACACGTTTAATACCAGTTAACTCTATAGCTTGTTCTATTCTTAGCAAGAATGTCTTAGCTATAGTTTCTTGAAAGGCTCTTGCTATCTGAGCTTTATCGCGCTCCCATAATTCTTCACCAATCTTCTCTTTTAGTCTTAATACAGCCGTCTTGATTCCAGAGAAACTAAAATCTAATCCCGGAACACGAGAAACCGGGAAACGATAATCACTAATAATCCCACTATCAGCTTGCTGTGCAAGCTTATCCAAATGTGGGCCACCTGGATATGCTAAGCCCATTAGTCTTGCTACCTTATCAAAAGCCTCTCCTGCAGCATCATCTATGGTTTCACCTAAAATTTTCATTTCAGTATATGAATTCATTTCGATAACTTGTGTGTGTCCACCACTAGCCAACATACAAACAAAGGGCGGCTCTAAATTAGTATCAATAAAATTTGCGCAGACATGACCATAGAGATGATTAATTTCTAGTAAAGGTTTATTATGCACCCACGATAAAACTTTAGCGACATTCGCACCCACCATTAAAGAACCAGTAAGTCCTGGACCTGATGTCACAGCTATGACATCTATGTCACTCATACTAAGCTTGGCTTCTTTAAAAGCCTCAGCTAGTAAATCATTAATATACTCAAGATGCAAGCGTGAAGCGACTTCAGGAATTACTCCACCCCAAGCTTGATGTTTAAAAATTTGCGTTAAGACTTGATTGGCTATAACAGTACGGCCATCTTTCACTATAGCTATAGCGGTCTCATCACAACTGGTTTCTATGCCTAGAACTAACATTTCCATGATAATATTACCCTATGACTAAGTTCTCCAATGTTGACGCAATAATACTAGATAAAGATGGCGTTTTTAATAATTTTCACAAGGTTTGGCTTAGAGTTATAGCCTATAGAGCGCAAAAGATTGCAGAACTTTCTGCTGAGACATCTGAAGCATTAGAGAAAATTCGCAT
Source organism: uncultured Gammaproteobacteria bacterium (assembly GCA_964551135.1). GTDB lineage: Bacteria > Cyanobacteriota > Vampirovibrionia > LMEP-6097 > LMEP-6097 > CAYPGT01. The sequence continues at coordinate 271,328 of CAZKAT010000003.1, forward strand.
TGCTTGTATTCGTGCCATGGGAGTAGACGAGGATGATGAAACTATCGATCCTTATGGACCTTGTTCTATGCCGCTTTCATGCGTCAGATTAGCATTAGCGACAGCCTTATATATAATTCAAAATGAAGCTAATCCTAATTACAATTGGTCTATGGCATTTAACACTGTAGATGCAGCTATCGCAGAAGCAGAACAAGAGTTAAGTGTAGTAGAACTCAGTGAAAGTTTTCCTGGAGCCCTCGATACAATCAAACAATTAGCAGAAACTGGTTTAAAGCTAGCTGTTTATACTTCCGACGGAGTGGAGAACACTAAACTAAGTCTAGAAAAATTCAAAATTAATAAGCATATAGAGGCTACTCAAGCGGGTAATGTTAAAACCACGGAACTTTATAATGAGCTCTGCCAGCGTATTAGCGTCAAACCTGAAAACACCATTATGATCACAGATTCACCACATGATCTAGGTATCGCTAAAGCTGCTGGTGCTAAGACTATCTTAGTGTTAACAGGAATTATATCTCCAGAGATGGATTTAGAATTCATACAAGATAAAGCAGATATGGTGATGGATTCTCTTGCTGATCTTGATATAGAGCAGATCTCAAGCACTAAAAAAAAAGTAAAAGCATAACAATTAGCGATAATCTCTTAACCATATATACAGATGGGGCTTCCAAAGGCAATCCTGGTAGGGCTTCTATTGGAGTATCTCTTCTAGCAAACAACAAAGAAATCGCAACTATATCTAAAGCCATAGGCATAGCTACTAATAATATTGCCGAATATACAGCATTGCTTGAGGGACTCAAAAAAGCTATTAGTCTAGGTTATAGCAATATTCAAGTGATGGCTGATAGTGAGTTAATGATTAAACAACTCAATAAAGAATACAAAGTAAAAAATCCTGAAATAAAAATTATCTACGATCAAATACAAAAACTACTAAGTAATTTCAAAGCTATAAAATTCACTCATGTACGCAGAGAAAAGAACGTGCGTGCTGATGAATTAGCAAATTTAGCGTTGTAATCGATTACTGCCCGTTATTACCGTAGTTAGGATAGTCTCTCTGAAATGATTGTGGCATAGACTCAGAGCGCATAAAATTAGGATTAGTAGTAATAGGATTAGTTGGTTCTGCTGGATTATAGTAATCATAAACAGGAGGCATATCAGCATGATCAGGAGGATATTGCTGTTTATAATAATCATAGTTAGCTTTATCACCCTTAGCTCTACGCACTGCTGCAACAGCACCTCCTATATGAGGTAAAACGCCAAGTGTATAAGCAGAAGAGATACCTAACTGATCATAGGTTCCAGGATAATTAAATGGTGTTACTACATCTATTGGCACGAAATTAAAAAGATCACCGATAACAGTTCTCTTCTGAGTTTTAGGTTGATCTATATGAGTGTTATAACCATAACCTGCAGCTAAACGCATATTGTCACGAGGTTCATAATAGTCAGCCTTAGGCTGATAAGGATCAATGCGACCACCTGTAGAATAACCATATCTCTGGTACTCTAATTGATGACCTATCCTCTGAGCAACAGGAGTTTGAGGATTATTTTTAAAATAAGGATTACCTTCTTGAGTTTCTAATGGTCTAACCAAGAAACCTGCAGGAGTATAAAGTCCAACAAAACCAGTATTTTGTTTGAGTATAACTTCATTAGCTTGATTATTAACAATACTTTTTTGCCAAGTATCAGAATAAGGGATTTCAATTACTCTTTTATTAGTTAAAACTTTTCTTTCTTGATCTGCAAGTTCATCACCAGTAATACCCACTAACAATATTGCAGAAGTATTTGGTTGTGTCACGTAAGATGCATGAGCTTTTCTAGCACTAGTCATAAGTAGCACAGAAATAATAAGCAAATTTAAGCCCCATCGAAACATTATAGTTATTAGTATATATCTAGGTTAAGGATGGGTTAATACAGCCTTGATGCTGAGGTAAATAAATTAGCAACCGTAGTAAAGAACATAGGTAGAATCAGCAATAGAATAATAACTCCTAATACCGGCTTAATAGTAAAACTTATTTGGAAGGCATTAATCTGCGGTGAAGCTCTAGACAAGAGCCCTAGAATCAAGTCATTGACGAGAATAGTCAAAACTACTGGACTAACTATAACAAAACCCATACGAATAATATCTCCGGTCAAATGTATTATTTTCGGAATATTGAGCTTAATGTTCGGATCAAATATAGAAAAGGACTCAAAGCTATTACTCAAACCTTGAAGCAACATCTCTGGTCCACCTACAGCAAAAAATACTACCACTGAAAGCATGCTCATAAATCTACCAAGAATAGTAGTCTGACCACCTAAGCTGGGATCAAACATCTGTGCAGATGAAAAGCCCATTGCTGCATCCATCATTTCACCACCAGCAACAACAATGGTAAATAAAATATTAGACATAAAACCCATTACAAAACCTAAAGCAAAATTTACCAGGATAGCAAATAATAATGAGAATCCCTCTGCTGGCATAGGTGTGGCAAAGGCTCTACTAGAGAGCATTGCCGTCAATAGTATAGTCATGCCAATACGCGCAGTAGCAGGAACACTCTTATGAGAAAAGATCGGTGCAAAATGCATAAAAGCTAAGATACGCACCATTACCAGCCCCAAGCCAATAACAGCAGCACCCATTTGTTCAAAGAGATTATGCTTGAATAAATTAACAAAGAGATCCAAGTTTTTACCTCACTGCTTCTTCTTTCAATTTATCTAATCTTCCTGTTATTGCAGGTCGAGGAATTCTTACCACTGGTGGCTTAGGTTCTTCTGGTACAACAACAGGCGGTGGCGCAACTGGAGCAGGCTTAGCAGGAGCTGGTGTAACAACCTTAGCCGGTGCTGGCTTAGGCGCTACTGGAGTTACTGTTGTTGCTGGTTTCGCTGTAGCAGGAGCTGCTTTAGTTGCTACTGGTGCAGTTGTTGTTTGCACAGGTTTAGCTGGCGTCGGTGTTGATTTAGCTGGAGTAGTACTTGAGCCTGTTTGTGTTAATTTTTGTGCTTTAAGTTTATCTACATCAGGGAAAGGTTTAGTTTGAGAAGGAGGTGGAGCAATCTTATTATTAATTTTCAGATTTTCATTAATATTTTCTACTTCAGGTTCATTTACAGCTTCAGCTATCTTAGATGCTCCGCCAGAACCACCTGAAGGACCTTCGGTGACAGTAGGTAACTGTATCTGCTTCTCAGTATCCTGTATTGGGGTCTCTAAGAAATTACGCCTTGGAAGAACCTTAGCAGTAAGAGTTGGTACCAGTTTAAATGCTTTATTAATGCTATCTGTAGCATACCTACTCATATACTGAAACATATAGAATCCAAAGATTATTAAAGCAATAAATAAACCTATAACTTTAACAGCAGAGCCTAAGGTTTGTTCCTGAACTTGAGTTGCAGCTTGCAGTACTCCTACAGCTAATCCTAAAGCAGCAGCCAAAACCACCAAAGGACCCGATATGAACAATATCGTAAAAATTCCTTCTCTTATTGCTTGTGGCATCCAATCCATAATTCTAATTAAAGCTTTGTGCTAATCCTTTTATGATTAAATCCCAACCATCTATCGCCACGAATATCATGATCTTAAATGGTAATGAAACTATAGTAGGCGATAACATTATCATCCCCAGTGCAAGTAAAATATTGGCTATAATCAAGTCAATGACTAAGAAAGGTATAAACACCAAGAACGCTATCTGAAAGGCTTTGCGCAATTCTCCTAGAAGATAAGCTGTGCCAAGCTCTCTAAACTTTACATCCTCAACATTTTTAGGGAAAGGCTCGCGACTAAGAGTATAAAAGAACTTAAGATCTTTTACATCTACATTTCTAAGCATATGACCAGAGAGGTTTTTATAAGTACGGTCTAAAGCACCAGTTAATTGGATTTGATTATTTGCAAGAGGAACTAAGGCTTCGGTATTAATGCGATTTAACTCTGGACCTAAAACATATCCAGTAAGCACTAAGCTCAGCCCCACTAAGACTAAAGTTGGTGGAGCATTTTGTGTACCTAATGCTTGTCTTAAAAGTGACAAGACTAAAATAATTCGCAGAAACGGTGTCATGGTAACAACCATTACTGGTAAAAAACTTAAGAGAAATAAAAGACCAACTACCTGTAAGCTTGGTTCTAGATCTGGTAATAAGTTTGTCAGTGAGTCCATGAATATTTATAAGTTTTATTCCCTTATAGCTATAGTATAAGTAATAACGCCATCTATCAACTCAACATAACTACCAATCAAGAATAGAGCTGCTTATAAATCCAAAAATTGCTTAAAACTTTTTTGACATAATTTTTGGTTTCATTATATGGAATATTTTCAACAAAGATATCAGGATCCATATCAGGATTTTTACGTACCCAACTTTCTACTGCAGTAGGACCTGCATTATAAGATGCAATTGCATAGATCATATTATTATCGAATTTATCAAATACTTCTTCCATATAGATGACACCTAACCTAATATTGTTTTCTGGTTCCATCAAATCATTTGCTCTTGGTGGTCTCATCTTCATAGACTTAGCCAGTGCACGAGCAGTGTAAGGCATTAGCTGCATCAAACCAACTGCACCTGCTTTACTAACAATATCCCTTTGGTAATGTGACTCTTGCTTAATCAATGCTTGTGCAAGCATTGGATCAATCTTCAGATGTTCACTAACTGCATCTGAAATCAAGTCAGCATATGGTAGAGGATAGGCATAATGAAACTTTAAGTCCTCATAGTTAACAGCAGCATTTGGACTTAAAGACGAATATGCCGTAGTAATAGCTTTATAGAAATCTTCATCCTTAGCATAGAGCCACATCTTGAAATCACTATCAAGCTTAATATCACCAGTTTCCTCTAAATCCAATATGAAACGATATTCTCCAATATCACAGAGTTCCAGAATATCAGCACCATACATATCTTTAATAGCACTAGGTTTATAAACTTCTGGCCAAGTCCAATTAGGGATACTAATGAATTGATTAGCACTAGGAACCTTATACCATTTACTATTGCCGTCCATTATTTGTTGCGCCCTATAGCTGTAGTAATCACGCGGGTGGTCTATGATTAAGTTTTGGAAAGCAGCTTTCGCACTATCCTCTTCGTTCATTTGCTTATAAGCTTTAGCTGCCCAGAAAGCTACTAGAGGATGTGATTTGGCTTGAGGATATTTAGTCCAATGATACTTATAAATCTCTATTGCTTTACGATAATTCTCATGTTCATATTCTTGCCAAAACACTTGAGCAAGACTTTCTGCAGCATAATGGCTATCAGGGAATTCCTGATAAACAGCTCTGTAGTCATCCTTGAATTCCGTTCTCTCAGCAATCTCCCAAAGAATCTTGTCCTTAATAATAGGCATCTGATTCTTGAGCATATTGAGTAATTCTACCTCTGCAAGTTCAGGAGTAAGAGTAAGAGACAAATCCAATAACTCAGAAGCTAATTTAGCATCATGTACTTCTGGCAGCTTGCGCAACAATAAATCTCTGGCAGCTTTAGTGTCTCCAAGTTCCATCAATGTTTTTACATAAGGTTGTAGATAAAGATCAGCATTATCAAACTCAGTGTTAAAGAACTTCAGAGCCTTCTCATAGTCTTCTTGATAATAATAACTAAGAGCCATATAATTAGTCATCTCAGAGAATTTTGCTTGATCTTCTGGATCGAAGCGCAAGATTTGATCAGAAATCAAATACGCCAAATTACCCTTAGGTCTTTCTTGTAAATAATGTTTGAAGCGAGAGAATTTCTCTTCCTTATCCGAAGTTAAATTAGCGAGGTAATAATCAGCACCTAATGCATATTCAGACTTAGGAAAAGATTCTTGTATCAGCAAGAAGGTCTTACTAGCATCTTCTAAAAGACTCTGACGCGAATATGATTTAGCGAGATCATAGAGATATTTTGGGTTCTTAGGGAATTTCTCTGCTAGGTAATCCAGATCCTGAACCACAACTCCCTCTAGACCTATCTTCTCAGCTAGTTTAGCCCTATGATAGCGACTATATTGAGTTAAATAATCAGAACTAATATCATAAGCTCTAATAAACGCCATCGCTGGTTCATTTATATCTTCATATAGCCTACTAAGAATATAATTCTTACGATTATCTAAGAGCTTGGGTAAAGTACCATAGCTTTCCAGTAAACGAATAGCCTTCACTGGATTGTCTTTAGAATATTTAATAGCCTCCTGCAGAACTTTATCGAGTTCCTTATAACGTAATTCGCTTACTTGCGGATAATTATTATCGGTGCCCTTAATTTCTAAATAAAGTAAGGTCGAAGCTGCAGCAACTACGATAACTGATAAAGCTATAAGAAAATATTTGAATCGTTTCTGCTTGAAAAAACTCTGCACTCTAAAAGCAAAGTTCTCATAATTAAAATTTATTCGTATTTTATCCTTTAAACCAGACATTCAGAAACATTGTCTCATTAATATTAAGATCAGGCCAGTGAGCTTATCTCACATCATCAACTTAAGAGAACGAGTACCCGTAATACGTCATCGCGAGGAGCGCGTAGCGCGACGTGGCGATCCACTCCTAAGCGTGAATGATTAAGGCTTTAGAGTGGATTGCTTCGTCACTCACTTCGTTTGTTCCTCGCAATGACGCTAACGGGCACTGGTTCTCTTAAATTAATACCGATATTCGTGATGATTAATTAATAGAAGCCGCCAACTGTCCACATGCTGCATTAATATCATGACCACGTTCTTTACGTACAGTAATAGTCTTACCAGCGCAATACTTCTCTAAAACTCGACTAAACTCTTCTACCCTACGCGGATTAGATCTAGTGAATGGATCATTAACGTTGGTTTGATTATATGGGATGAGATTTATATTGCAATGCAAATCTTTCACTAAATTACCTAGAGCTTTCGCTTTATCCAAAGAATCATTAACATCTTCAAGCATCACATACTCAATAGTCACTCGTCTATTAGTTTTAGCTACGTAATTTTTCATCGCTTGAATTACTTCTGAGACTGGCCATTTACGATTAATCGGCACTAAGTAATCTCTTCCTTCATCAATAGGATCATGCAGCGACAAAGCTAAAGTAATTTGCAAATCTTCATCAGCAAGCTTTTCGATCTTTGGTGCAACACCACTGGTAGAGATAGTTATATGCCTTACGCCAATGCCTACCTGGTTACGCATTTTATCTACAGACTCTACTACTGAATCGTAATTGTTGAGAGGCTCTCCCTGACCCATATAGACTATATTAGAAATACGATGACCATTAAGGTTCTGCATGTAAAGCACTTGCTCAATAATTTCATCAGATGTTAAATTTTTCTTGAAGCCTAAAGTACCAGTAGCACAGAAGGGACATCCAACAGCGCAACCTACTTGAGAACTAATACAAGCACTATAGCGACCATCCTCTTCTTCTAGGTCACCGAAATACATAAGCACTGACTCTATCTTGTCGCCTGCTTCTGTCGCAAATAAATATTTCTCAGTACCATCCTTACTGATCTCTCTAGTAAGTAATTTAAGTGAACCGATAGCTATATTAGCGGCTAAAGTTTCTTTCGCTTTCTTCGACAGATCAGTCATCTGCTCGTAATCTCTTACCCACTTGGAATATATCCACTTATGAATCTGCTTAGCTCTAAATTTCTCTAAACCTAAAGACACTACGTATTCTTCAAGCTCGGCCAAACCCATGCCAATGAGAGATTTCTTAGTAGTAGTTAGGGTAGTCATATATATAAGGTAGGGCTAATCTTAGCATAATAAGTATCACAAGATATTAATTTCGACATATTATTCTGCTATATTGACTATTCTTATCTTGGTTGGTACGATAAGAGTTATGTCAACAAGATTAGCAGCATTAATGAGTAATAACCATAGAGAAGGTAAACCTAATGTTACCCCTACTTCCTTCGCCGAAAGATTTCAAAGAACTCCTGTGATATTGCATACCAACGAACCAGAAAATGTTGATTTAACAGCTTCTACTTCTACTACTCTTGCCCCACATGGAGAAGAAGCAAGACCATTAATGACGAAAGCTGCCCTGCCTACTACCGGTGGTACTTATAAAGATTTCACGAAAAGAGTAGAAGCTCTTAAAACTCAATTACCTACATTGATTGAACATTCTGCTTTTCAAGATCCTGAGTACTTAAGAGAGCTTGCTGATGAAATTGCATCTGCAGAACCAAGAGCAAGAAGACAAGCTAAAGAGATCTCTACATTACAACTACATCTTCAATTACTTAGTGAAGGAAAAGAAGTAGCACCAGAAGCCAAATCAACAGTAGATTTAATCAATAATGGATTATTAGCTTTATGGAATGTTGGCGAGCATGGTATAGCTGAACTTGTACTACATAGCTTAGAATCTAAAGTAGCCGAAACAACAAAGCCTTAATATCTAAGCACTTCTCAAAAATATTTCTTTAGCAATAATCAATCTTTGGATTTGTGAAGTACCTTCATAGATCTGATAGATCTTCGCATCGCGCATTAACTTCTCTACTGGATACTCACGTGAATAACCATAACCACCAAAGATCTGCACTGCATTAGTAGCAGCTTTCATTGCAGCATCTGCAGCAAAGCCTTTAGCAAAAGCAGCGTACTTAGTATTACGTTCATGTCTATCGATCATATTAGCGCAACGTAAAACTAACAATCTTGCAGCTTCATAGTCCATTGCCATATCAGCGATCATAAAACTAATAGCTTGGTGCATTGCAATCGGCACACCGAAAGAAGTACGTTCCATTGCGTATTGTTTAGAGTTCTCAAGCGCAGCTCTAATAATCGCAGTAGCTCCAGCCGCCACTCCTGGACGGGTTTTGTCGAAGGCTTTCATAGAGATCTTAAATCCTTCGCCCTCAGCGCTAAGACGATTTGCAACAGGAATTTTCACATCTTCAAAAGTCACTGCATGAGTAGAACTTGCTCTCTGACCCATCATGTCTTCTTTCTTATTAACTGTTACACCTGGCAAATCTGCCGGCACTACGAAACACGATAGACCTTTATGTCCCGCTGATGCATCTGTAGATGCAAGTACATAGAACCACTTAGCGTACTTAGCACCAGTAATCCATTGCTTGTTACCATTAATAATATATTCATCGCCAACTTTCTTAGCAGTCGTCTTAACATTAGCCACGTCAGAACCGCATCCTGGCTCGGTTACACAATAGGAAGCGAATTGTAATTCTTCCATCATTGGTCCCAAAAATCTCTTATTAATCTCGTGATCATCCACCACTAAGAGCGGAGCAGACGCAAGCATGTTAGCGTAGAGTGCAGTAGAGATTCCTGTACAAGCAACACCGATCTCTTCTGCCATAATTACTTCTTCAGTGATACCAAGTCCCATACCACCTACATATTCAGGAAAACCAGGATTCATTAATCCAACTTCAAAAGCTTTCTTCGCAATCTCAAGAGGAAACTTTGCTTCGCGATCATGATGCTCGGCCTGAGGCTTAATCTCATTCTCTGCAAAATCCTTAGCTAATCTTTGCAGATCCTTCTGAGTATCATCTAGTTCAAAATCTAAAGGCATATCATAATTAATGCCATGATTATAAGTTTTGGACAAGGTTGGATAAGACTATAGATTTTAGTCATTTCATGGCTTTATAAGGCTTAAAAGGCATGAAAATCAGCTCAAAATGATCTTGCATTTTTACGGAACAAAATGTTAACAAAAACCCTCTTTAAATGATATAATGTATTGTTATATTGATTAATTTCAGGAGAATTTTTTTGTGTTAGATGCAGCAGGAAGTTATTCACAGGTTGGTTCAGAAGTTTCTGATAGGACTACATTGTTTCATAAACGTGGAGCAGGACTAAATGATGGTAATGCTGAATTACTACCAGTTCATGAGACTCCCACTGATAGTGATTTAGTTGATGCTAAGTGGGCACCAGATGCTGATTCAGCACTCAATTTAGGTAAAACTCATGTTCCTCCTGATAATGGTAGAGATTTAAATATTCATAATCCTAATAATGATGTTGTAATAGATGAATCAATTGGCAGCATTTCAAAGCTTGGAGACGGCACTCTTATTAATCCTCTTAATCCTCCAATCGATATTGAGATGAAAGGACAAGACTCTAGGATAAAACAGTACCTAGAAGAACTTTATGAGCTTAGCGGAATTGAGACAGTTTCTTCTTTAATAATTCCTGATCCTAATCATGAAAAGAAATATATTTTAAATAAACATTGGTCAGAAGAAAATTCGGAAATTATCCGAGCGATGGGAATTAGCCGTGTTGATCCAGAAACTTTAGAACTTCTTCTTGAAGATCATTATTATATTTTAAACGGAGATATTGATAGAAGAGAAGAGCCATCTATACAACAACGATCTCAATTAAAACAACACCTCGAAACAATTTTTTCAAAAGATCTCACAAGAATAGAAAGTTCTTGCAAAGAATATTTTAGTGCTATAGAAGAGCTACATCCTTATGGAGGCTATGCAGGATTAGAACCTAAAGAAATAATCCTTGATCATTTACTCAATCATTTTCACAGCATATTACAATATGTCAGGTCTGAAAATTTCCCTGAAGATTTCATTGAAATACTCAAGAGAGATTGGTATATTAAGCATGATCAAGCAGCACTTGAGGCATTAAAGAATAGCCTTGGCGCTGCCACCGCATCTATTGCTAGTGCTGCACAATCAGGAGTTCAATTAGCTAAAGATTCACAAGAATTCCATAAACTCACTGAAGTACAAGAAGAAATTTTAAAAGTAGAACAAAGAATTAAAGACTTAACTAATGGTTCACTTGCTCCTGATGAGATTAATAGCAATGATAAAGCTACAACTAAAACAGGTCTTTTATCAGGAATAAAGAAATGGGCTATGAAGCACCCTAAAACTACAGTAGCAAGTTTAAGCAGCCTTACTTTTGGCGTAGGCGGTGTAGCTATTGCAAATAGCAGAGGACATGCTACAACTATTCCAAATCCAACAGCTATTGTTCGAATAAATACTGAAAGCCAAAAAAGAGAAGAAGGCAAAGTACTTGCAACACCTGCTGTAAAAGCAAATCCTAAACCAGAAAAAACACCAGCTGAAAAAGTTGTTACAACAGAAACTCCTACAGTAAAAGATAAACCTAAAACCACACCAGTGAGCACTGCCTCTGTAGAAACAGTTACTGAACCAAATAAAACAGTTTCTAAACCTCCTGAAACAACAAATGCTGTTCAAGCTCCAAAGCTATCTTACAGTGAGCGTTGCAGTGCATCAGTAAACGGAATAATGGCTACTAATAAGACAAGAGAGCAGAAAAACATAGAAATTTTCACAACACTTTTAGGAGAAGCTATTAAAGAATACACTTCTATACCAGATCCTAAAATAGAAATTACAACTTCGCATCCAAACCCAAGCGATTTTACAATACATGCTGCTTATAACCCTGTTACACAGACATTCTTACTGAGAGAAATCTTGTTGAATAACTCTATAGCAGCCAATGGCAGAATTGGCAGCCAGCTAGTTACTCAAATCATGTCTGGAACTGGCGTCGATCCAGAACAAAGCAGCAATTTACATGAAGCTATAAAATCAATAGAAACACATTTACTAAAACCTAATCAATAATCAACAACAAAGTTAATGCATGCCGGTCATTAATTGAGCATAAGCTGCACATGACATTCCGTACGTTTGCATGCATACCGCCTCTGGATCTGGTGGTGGTGGCGTTGTATTCATGTTACTCATCATCGCTGCATAAGCTGCACACGACATCCCATGCGTTTGCATACATACCGCCTCTGGGTCTGGTGGTG